>NZ_JAFCTA010000005.1:0-449425 GCF_049895785.1 Pseudomonas sp. DC3200b2
CCTGACCGTTACTGGCACTTCCACCGAGACGGCCAATAACGCCACCAGCACCACCGTGGGCACCATCGCCGTATCGGTAACGCCGGTGGCTGATGCCGCCGTGGTTCCGGCCCAGACCCTGACCACCAGCGAAGATACGTCCATTGCCCTGGGCATCGTGGCCACCTATGCAGACAACGACGGCTCCGAGACCCATACCACCGTTATCAGCGGCATTCCTGTTGGCGCCACCATCAGCGACGGTACGAACTCCTACACCTCGACCGCTACTGGCGACGGCACCGTGGATGTCAGTTCCTGGAACCTGTCAGGCATCAGCCTGACCCCGGCAGCCAACTCCAGCGACACCATTACGTTGGTAGTGACTGGTACCTCGACCGAAGCCGCCAACGGCAGCACTGCCACAACTTCGAACACCATCACCATCAACGTGACCCCGGTTGCCGATGGCGCCACCGTTACCCAGCAAACAGTGAGTGGCAACGAAGACACCAGCATCGCGCTGGGTACTATTGCCAGCTACGCCGACAACGACGGCTCGGAAAGCCACACCACCATCATCAGCGGCATTCCAGTGGGGGCTACCCTCACCGACGGCACTCATAGCTACACCTCCCAGGTAGGCGGTGACGGCACCGTCGACGTCAGCGATTGGAAGCTTTCGGACATTAGTTTCAACGCAGGCAGCAACGTCAGCGGCACCTGGGCCCTCACCGTCACCGGCACGGCGACGGAGACCGCCAATGGCGCCAGCAGCCAGCCTGTGAGCAATACCATCAACGTGACCGTCAACCCGGTCGCTGATGCCCCAAGCCTGTCCATCACGCCAGACAACGTCGTATCCACTGGCCTGTACAAGCAAACCTGGACCGGCCTGACCGGCATGGAAGGCAATGGCTGGGGCGCGCCAGCCGCGGCCCTGGTCAGCAGCATCGGCGCGGCCGACAAGAGCGTGGCGGGCCAGGTCGTCAATAGCGTGGTCGATGCCGACGTGCCTCAGGGCGTGGCCAGCAAGACCTCGGGCGTTATCTATTTGGAGGCCGGCCATACCTACAGTTTCAGCGGTAGCGTCGATGACAGCATGGCGATCACCGTGGGCGGTCAGCTCGTAGCCTCTGCGTCCCTGGCGGTCGGCCTCAATGGCAGCTTCACCCTGAGCGTCACGGGCTTCTATACCCTGGATGTGTATCAGTACAACCAGGACGGCCCAGGCCGTTACGAAGTGCTGATGTCGGTGGATGGCGCGGATGCCAAGCTGCTTACCAGCGACAACTACCCGATTTACAAAAACATTGCCGACATCACCAGCCCTGGCCTGGATGTCGTCCCTCATCTGGACGCCAACGGTGAAGGCTATTACGCCGGCTACGCGCTCAACCATGGTGTCGAAGATTCCACCATCAAGCTGAGCACCATCAACGTAGCTCTGACCGATACTGATGGCTCTGAAACCATCACCAATGTCACGATCTCGGGCATACCGAGCGGCGCCGTACTGCAAGACGCCAGCGGCCACAGCTTCTCCGCGACCGCCACCAATGGCAGCGCCAACGTAACCGGCTGGGATCTCAGTACCCTGAGCATTACCCCGGCGGCCAACTACAGCGGCACCATTGCCCTGGCGGTCAGCGCCACCTCTACCGAAGGTGCCAATGGCCAGTCGGCAACCAGTACGGCTACGCTCAACGTTACAGTCATTCCCGTGGCAGACGCCGCGGTGATCGTCGATTCCCGCACCGTCAGTGGTGATGAAGACACCTCCATCGCCCTGGGTACTGTCGCCAGCTACACCGACAACGACGGCTCGGAAACCCATACCACCGTTATCAGCGGTATCCCGACCGGCGCGACCATCACCGACGGCAGCCACAGCTATACCGCCATTGCCGGTGGCGATGGCACCGTGGACGTGAGCAGCTGGAACCTGTCCAACATCAGCTTCAGCGCGGCCAAGGATGCCAGCGGCACCTATACCCTGACGGTCACTGGCACCACCACCGAAGCCGCCAACGGCAGTACCGCCACCAATACCGGCAACATAGTGGTCACCGTGAACCCGGTAACCGACATCCCGACCTTGAGCCTGATCGGCCAGAGCACGGTCGCTTCGACCAACTTCCAGGAAGTGAATGCCGGCAGCTACACCACAGTGAACGTGGGCAAGCTGGGCGGCGGCGAATGGCACACCGACAACCAGCCGCAGACCGTGGAAATCGGCTCTGGCAATACCTACGGCGCCAATACCGGCAGCCAGGTCATCGAACTCGAGCGTAACGGTGGCGATGCCAGCAACCTCTACACCACGGTCAGCGCCAAGGCGGGCGCTACCTATACGGTTTCGTTCGATTACTCGGCGCGCGCGGGCGCCGAAGGCAACTCTACGATCAATGTGTTCTGGGGCGGCAAGCTGATCACTACGCTCTCCGCTGGCTCGGCGGGGATGACCCATTACACCCTGAACCTGCCAGTCAGCGTCGATGGTAGTGAAAGGCTGGAATTCGTGGCGGCGGACAAGAATGGCGTGGGCGGCCTGCTCGACAATATTCAGCTGGTCGAAACTCGCAATAGCGGTTTGGAGGACCAGCCGATCCTATTGTCGAACATCAAGGCAGCCACCACCGATATCGACGGTTCCGAAACCCTTACGGTCAAGATCAGCAACTTGCCCGAAGGCGCAGTGCTGACCGATGGTACCGCGGCGCACACCGTAACCGCGGGCGCCAACGGTACGGTCGATATCAGCGGCTGGGACATGTCCAGTCTGAAATTCACCGCGCCGACCAATGCCAGTGGCGATTACACCCTGACCGTGACCGCTACCGCGCAAGACGGCAACGCCGCGCCGCAAAGCGTCAGCCAGGACCTGGTGGTGCACGTAGCGGGCGTGAACGACGCTCCGCTGGTCACCAACAGCACCGTCAACGGCAGCGAAGACAGCGCGGTCACCCTGACCCTGGGTGGCAGCGATGTGGACGGCACTGTCGATCACTTCACCCTCACCTCGGTCCCGGCCGATGGCGTGCTGTTGCGTGATGCCAACGACCCGTCCAGCGTTGTGAAAGCCGGCGACACCATTGCCGCGACCGGCAACGGCGCGACCCTGACCTTCGTGCCGAACGCCAACTGGAACGGCAGCACCAGCGTGGTCTACACCGCCACCGACAACCAGGGCGCGACCAGCACCACCTCTGGCACTGTGACCGTGAACGTGGCGGCGGTGAACGACGCTCCGCTGGTCACCAACAGCACCGCCAACGGCAGCGAAGACAGCCCGGTCACCCTGACCCTGGGTGGCAGCGATGTGGACGGCACTGTCGATCACTTCACCCTCACCTCGGTCCCGGCCGATGGCGTGCTGTTGCGTGATGCCAACGACCCGTCCAGCGTTGTGAAAGCCGGCGACACCATTGCCGCGACCGGCAACGGCGCGACCCTGACCTTCGTGCCGAACGCCAACTGGAACGGCAGCACCAGCGTGGTCTACACCGCCACCGACAACCAGGGCGCGACCAGTACCACCTCTGGCACTGTGACCGTCAACGTAGCGGCGGTGAACGATGCTCCAGTGATCACCGATGGTTCAGGCAAGAACGTTGCCAACGGCAGCACCAACAGCGGCGCCCTGGGCAACACCTTCATCGAAACCCCGGCACCGGGGGAAACCCTGCATGCAGGCCAAGGCCCGGCATTGATCGCGCGTGATCTGAGCCTGACCGACGTGGACAGCCCGACGCTCAAGAGCGCGACCGTGGTGCTGACCAATGCCCACGCTGGCGACAGCCTGGCGGTGAACACTGGCACCAGCGGCATCAGCGCTTCTATCGTCGAAGGTGTGGATGCCAATGGCAAAGCCATCATCACCTTGAGCCTGAGCGGCGATGCGACCCCGGCCCAGTACCAGGCCGTGATCAACAGCATTACCTTCAACAACAGCTCGCAAAACCCAAGCTCGGAAACCCGCAACATCACCATCGCTGTCACCGATGACAAGGGCGCGACCACCACTGGCATCTCCCACGTTGCAGTGGTGCCAGAGAATGACGCGCCTGTTGTCAGCGGCTTGTCGGCCAGCTTCACCGAAGGCGATTCGGCTACCTCCATTGTCAATGGACTGGCCATTTCCGACGTGGATAACACGACCCTGGCCAAGGCCGTGGTGACCATCAGTGGCCTGGGCGCCGGCGATACTGTCGCCTTCACCGGCACCTTGCCGTCGGGCGTGACCCTGGTCGCCAGCGATGTGGTGAACGGCACCCAGACCTTCACCCTCAGCGGCACCTCGTCGGTCGGCAACTACCAGGCGTTGATCAGTGCCATCCAGTTCTCCAACACCACCAATACCCCGGTGGACGGTGTGCGTACCGTGAGCGTGGCGGTCACCGATGCCGGTGGCGACAACCTGGCCCGCGACCCAGCCTTGACCACTGTCTACAACAGCACCTTGACGGTGAATGCGGTCAACGACGCTCCGGTAGCTGGTAACAGCTCCGCCACTGGAAACGAAGACAGCCCGGTCACCGTGACCCTGGGTGGCAGCGACGTGGACGGCAGCATCGACCACTTCACCATTACCTCGGTCCCGGCCGATGGCGTGCTGCTGCGTGATGCCAACGATCCGCTCAGCGTCGTGAAAGCCGGCGACACCATCGCCGCGACCGGCAATGGCGCGACTCTGACCTTCGTGCCGAACGCCAACTGGAACGGCAGCACCAGCGTGGTCTACACCGCCACCGACAACCAGGGCGCGACCAGCACCAACACCGGCACCGCCGCCATCAGCGTGAAGGCGGTGAATGACGCCCCGGTAATTACCCATGCTGACGGCAGCACCAACACCAATAACTTCGGTAACACCTTCATCGAAACCCCAGCGGCGGGCGAAACGCCTCATGCCGGCCAAGGGGTAGCGCTGATCGCTCGGGACCTGAAGCTGACCGACGTGGACAGCCCGACGCTCAAGAGCGCGACCGTGGTGCTGACCAATGCCCACGCTGGCGACAGCCTGGCGGTGAACACTGGCACCAGCGGCATCAGCGCTTCTATCGTCGAAGGTGTGGATGCCAATGGCAAAGCCATCATCACCTTGAGCCTGAGCGGCGATGCGACCCCGGCCCAGTACCAGGCCGTGATCAACAGCATTACCTTCAACAACAGCTCGCAAAACCCAAGCTCGGAAACCCGCAACATCACCATCGCTGTCACCGATGACAAGGGCGCGACCACCACTGGCATCTCCCACGTTGCAGTGGTGCCAGAGAATGACGCGCCTGTTGTCAGCGGCTTGTCGGCCAGCTTCACCGAAGGCGATTCGGCTACCTCCATTGTCAATGGACTGGCCATTTCCGACGTGGATAACACGACCCTGGCCAAGGCCGTGGTGACCATCAGTGGCCTGGGCGCCGGCGATACTGTCGCCTTCACCGGCACCTTGCCGTCGGGCGTGACCCTGGTCGCCAGCGATGTGGTGAACGGCACCCAGACCTTCACCCTCAGCGGCACCTCGTCGGTTGGTAACTACCAAGCGCTGATCAACGCCATTCAGTTCTCCAACGGCACCGATACACCCGTGGACGGCGTGCGTAACGTGACCGTGCAGGTGACGGATGCCGGCGGCAACAACCTGGCTCGCGACCCGGCGCAGACTACGGTCTATAACAGCACGCTGACCGTAAAGGCGGTGGACGACCCAAGCGTGCTTCAGGCAGACAGCAGGACCATCAACGAAGATGGCCAGGCCAGCGGCAACCTGTTGAGCAATGACAGCGATGCCGACAACGTTCTAAGCATCAGTTCGGTCAGCGTAGGCGGCCATGCCTACGCTACCGGCACAGATATCGACCTTGGCGTGGGCACCCTGAAAGTCGCCACTGATGGCACCTACAGCTTCACCCCGACCGCGGACTGGGCCGGCACCGTGCCGGAGGTGACCTACACCACCAATACGGGCGTCAGCAGCACCCTGAAGATCACCGTCAACCCAGTGGTCGACATTCCGGTGGTCAGCGTCGCCAGTGCGAACATCACCTCCACTGGCCTGAACAAGGACACTTGGACGCCAAGCGATCGTTCCAGCCTGGACGTGGGCGGCGGCAACGGCGCCAATACCCAGGTATTGATCAATACCCTGGGCGGCACCAAGGTAGATGGCAGCGCCACCATTCATGGCGTTACCTCCATGGCCTCGAGCGGCAACCTGGTCGCCGGCACCGCGACCAAGATCAGCGGTCTGGTGTACCTGGAAGCGGGCAAGACCTACAGCTTCAGCGGCAGCGGCGACGACAGCCTGGCGATCCAGCTGGGCGGCACTACCGTGGCCACGGCCAGCTGGGGCAAGAACTCCGGCACCGTGAGCAGCAGCAGCTTCACGCCGACCGACACCGGCTACTACACCTTCGAGCTGTACCACTACAACCAGAGCGGCCCGGGCAACTACAACGTCACCCTGCTGGTCAACGGCGTGGCTACCTCACTGGCAAGTCTGGCGACCTTCGGCAGTGTCCAGGACATGACCAACGCTGGCCTGGATGTGTCCAGCCTGCATGGCAGCAATGGGGAGGGCTACTACACTGCGACCAGCCTGAACCACGGCCTGGAAGACACCGCCATCAAGCTGGCGCCGATCAGCGTTACCTATGGCGACACCACCGACGGCTCGGAGACCCACGTCACCACCCTCAGCGGCGCGCCAGCCGGCAGCACCTTGAGCGACGGCACCCGTACCGTCACCTTCGACAAGAACGGTTCGGCCGTGGTCGATGGGCTCGACCTGTCCAAGCTGTCGATCACCACCCCGCTGAACTACAACGGCACCTTCACGCTGACCGTTACCGCCACGGCGACCGAGCAGGGGGTTGCCGCGCCTGAAGTACGCACTGGCACCCTGAGCGTGACCGTCGACGCGGTGAACGACGCCCCCGTGGTTACCTTGACCCCGGCGAACGGCACCACCGCGGACGTGACCTACGTGGAGAACGCCGCCCCGACCGCCCTGGTCAAGCAGTTGAGCATCAGCGATGCCGACGGCAGCAACTCCCTCAAGAGCGCTACCGTGACCCTGAGCAATGCCCAGGCTAACGACGTGCTTAAGGTGGGAAGCTTGCCAAGCGGCATCAACGCGACCATCGACACCAGCGTCAGCGGCAAGATCACCGTGACCCTGAGCGGGACCTCGACCCTGGCCAACTATGAAGCGGCCATCAAGGCGATCACCTACGCCAACACCAGCGAAGACCCGAGCGTGGTCGATCGCAGCTATAGCGTGGTGGTCAACGACGGCGGCGCCAGCTCGGTGGCGGTCAGTGGGCAGGTCCATGTCACGGCGGTGAACGATGCCCCCGTGGCGGCAGCCGGCTCAGCTTCGACCAATGAAGACACGACAGTGGTGCTGAAATGGAGCAACTTCAGCGTCACTGATGTGGATACATCAGCCAGCAAGCTGAGCGTGCAGGTCACCGCGCCTGCCGCCGGCCAGGGCACCTTGCAGTACAAGGATGGCAGCACGTGGGTCACCTTGGTTGCGGGCAGCACCCAGTTGGTATCCAAGGCTGCCATCGACAGCGGTTACCTGAAATACACCCCGTCCAAGGACGCGTCGGGCACGGTCACCCTGACCTACAAAGCCTACGACGGCGCGGCCTACAGCGCCAGCAGCACGCTGAGCATCAGCGTGGCGCCGGTGGCGGATGTATCTACCCTCAAGGTGGACGGCAACCAGACCCTGGTCGAGAACAACTCGACCACGCTCAAGCTCGTCGCCAATACCACTGATACCGACGGTTCGGAAACCGCGACTGTTACCAAGATCAGCAGCATCCCGGTGGGCGCAACCCTGTCCGACAGCGCTGGCCATAGCTTCACGGCCACCACGGGCAATACCGAAGTGGATGTCAGCCAGTGGACGGTCACCAGCCTGACCTACACCCCGGCGGCCTACCACAACGGCACCGACACCTTGCAGGTCACCACCACCTCCGTGGACGGCACCTCCAGGCTGGACACCGTGACCAGCCTGCCGATCACCGTCACCCCGGCGGTGTACAGCCACCAGGACGGCAATGCGGGCGATGGCAGCTCCACCGGCACCGTCAACAACGACATCATGACCGGCGATACCTCCGGCACCCAGCTGGTCAAGGGGCAGAACTACAACATCGCGTTCATCGTCGACACCTCCAGCAGCATGGGCAGCGATGCCGTGGCGGCCGCGGTCAAGTCGCTGACCAACGTGTTCAACAGCCTCAAGGCCAGCGCCCAGAGCAACGGCGCCGGCACGGTGAACATTTTCCTGGAAGACTTCGACACCAACGTCCGTCAGACCGTCACGGTGAACCTGGCAGACAGCGATGCCTTGTCCAAGCTCACTGCCGTGCTCAACAGCATGACCAGCGGCGGAACCACCAACTACGAGGACGCGTTCAAGACGGCGGCGAACTTCTTCAGCAGCACCACGGCGACGAGCAATACCAATGCCACGAACCTGACCTACTTCATTACCGATGGTGAGCCGAATACTTACCAAAATGCCAACCCGACGATTTATACAGTTGGTGGCACATCTCATACGTTGGATGAACTTGTTACCACAGCCAAGTACACCATCGGTTCTGGGCAGACAGTGACGGCGAGGTTTGGCGGCTCCGATCGGGTAATTGTGGATAGCTCGGGGAACGTCTTGCAATGGACGACGGTAAACGGCAAATGGGTATCCACGGTCATTGGCAAGATCCATGCTGAAGGCAATGGTACTTATGATGTCACCGACACCACAGGAGCAAATACTGGCTCCACCGACGCGGCTACCGCCGACGCCAAGTCCGCCTATGCTGCACTCCAAGCAGTGAGCCCAACGGTCGAAGCCATCGGGATCAACTCCTCGATCTCGGCTGACAAGCTCAAGCCCTACGACACCGACGGCAAGGTACAGACCAACGTCGACCCATCGAAGCTGGCGGACGCCATCCTCGGTCACGACGTGGCTATCCCGGCGGGGGCCGACACCATCAACGGCGTTGCCGGCAATGACATCATCTTCGGTGATGCCATCAAGCTGACCGGCTACTCCGGTGATGGCGTGGAAAACCTGCGTGCCTACGTCTCGGATGTCACCAAGGTCAGCAGCGTGAGCGATTCGGCGCTGCACCAGTACGTGACCGAGCATGTGGCGGATATCGCCAAGCTCACCGGTACCAGCTCGGGTGGCGCGGACACGCTCCTGGGGGGCGATGGCAATGACATCCTGTTCGGCCAGGGCGGCAATGACATCCTCAACGGCGGCGCGGGCAATGACATCCTGCTGGGTGGAACCGGTAGCAATACCCTCACCGGCGGCACGGGTGCCGATACCTTCATGTTCGTCAAGGGCGATGCTGGCACCAGCACCATTACGGACTTCAGCACCAGCCAGGGCGATGTCATCGACCTCAGCGACCTGCTGTCCGGCCATGGCAGCGACCTGACCCAGTATCTGCAAGTGGGCAAGGACAGCGATGGCACCGCCACCCTGTTGGTCAGCAGCGCGGGCAAGTTGAATTCCACCGCCTCGGAAAGCACCAACGCGGCGGCGGCGGACGTCACCATCAAGGTCAGCGGCATTGGCTACGATGCGCTCAAGAGCCTGGTGGCCGGCGCGGACAGCCATATCAAGGTCGATCACGCCTGACGCCAAGCCCCCCGGGGCTGCTGCCCCGGGTGGTGCTGCCCCAGGTGCTGGTAGTGCCGCCTGTGCTTGCCCTATGCTAAGGGCACCAATCATGAGGGTTCTGTGATGTTCTATGTCGAGCGCAATGGCGAAGGCCAGCTTATGCGGGTCCAGCCAACAGAGTTTCCCGGCTATACCGAAACCCTGGCCGCCGACCATCTGGATATCCAGGCCTGGTTCAGTAGCGAGGCGGTGGAAACCAGCCTCAAGCAACTGCGCCAAAGTGACCTGGACATGGTGCGGGTGCTGGACGACCTGATCCAGCTGCTCACCAGCAAAGGCGTCATCCGCATCACCGACCTCCCACCCGCCGCCCAGGCCAAGCTGCTCGACCGCACCCAGGCCCGCGAAGCCCTGGGGGGCTTGAGCCGTTTGATCAACGACGAAGAAACCGGCCTTATCTAAGCAACTCCTGTGGAAACAGCGAAGCGAGTCAATCCGTGCAGCGTGCCTGCCGGACTCACCCGCTTCGCTGTTTTCCTGTTGGCAGCCCAGCAGGCGCCTCTCCACGCACACCACCCATCACTCTGGCAATTTGTAACTATTGACTACACTGTAAGCTTGCTCGAATATTGATAGTTAGCAACCTATCAATCATGTGGTGCCTGTGAACACACTCGACAAGCTCCAGCTGAACGTCAGCAGTGGCCTGGTCGTCGCCGGTCGGCATTGGCGGCGTATCTGCCAGACGACCTTGGCCAACTACGGTATCTCCGAAGCATGCGCGGTGCCTTTGCTGGTGATCGTGCGCCTGGGTGATGGGGTGCGCCAGGTTACGGTGGCCCAGGCCGCCGGCCTGGAAAGCCCTTCGCTGGTGCGCCTGTTGGACCAGTTGTGCGCCCAGGGCCTGGTGATACGCACCGAAGATACCACCGACCGGCGCGCCAAGGCCTTGAGCCTCACCGCCGAGGGTCGCAGCCTGGCCGAAGCCATCGAGGGCGAACTGGTGAGGCTGCGTCGCGATGTGCTCAAGAAGGTGGAAAAAGCGGACCTGGAAGCCGCCCTGCGGGTGGTGCGGGCCTTCGAGGAAGCCGGGCAGGGGTCAGCCGTATGGGCATCCTGAAAGGCTTTTTCAGCGACCTACCCCCTGCCCAAGACTGGTGGTACGGGGTGCGTACCTTCTGTGCGTCCATGCTGGCGCTGTACATTGCCTTGAAGCTGGAAATGCCGCGGCCGTACTGGGCCATGGCCACCGTCTATATCGTGTCCAGCCCTTACGTGGGCCCGACCAGCTCCAAGGCCGTCTATCGCTTTCTGGGGACCTTGCTGGGGGCCAGCGCGGCCGTGCTTTTGGTGCCCTTGTTTGTCCAGGCGCCGGCCTTGCTGGCCATCGTGGTTGGCCTGTGGACCGGTACCTTGCTGTTCCTTTCCTTGCATCTGCGCACCGCCAATTTCTATGCATTGATGCTGGCCGGCTACACCATGCCGATGATTGCCCTGCCAGTGGTGGATAACCCCGCGGCCGTGTTCGACGTGGCCTCGGCGCGTACCCAGGAGATCTTCATCGGCATCGTCTGCGCGGCGGTGGTCGGCGCGATCTTCTGGCCGCGGCGGCTGGCACCGGTGGTGTCCGGGGCGCTGGACAAATGGTTCAAGGAAGCCAGCGACTACAGCCTGCGTTATCTGTCCCGAAGTGTCAGCGCGGAGGACGTGGCCCCGCTGCGGGCCTCCATGGTGGTGACCTTCAACTCCCTGGAGCAGATGATCGGCCAGCTTTCTCATGAAGGCGCTACGCCCCAGAGTGTGCGAAATCGCAAGGAATTGCGCGGGCGGATGATTCACCTTCTGCCGGCCATCGATGCGCTGGATGACGCCCTGGTGGCCTTGGAGCGTCGCACGCCCGAACTGGCGGCACGGATGGCTCCGATCCTGGAGCATGCCCAGCGCTGGGTGAGCGCCAGCGCCGACGCGCCTGGCGAAGCGGCCTGGCAGGCATTGCACGGGCAGATCGACCAGGCCCGCCCCGCCAACGAGGCGCTGGGGGACCGGCATAACCTGCTGCTGGCCAACGCCCTCTACCGGCTCGAAGAGTGGGTAGACCTGTGGCAGGACTGCCGTACGCTGCACCTGGCCATCGCCAGCGAACAGCGCCAGCCCTGGAAAGCCGTGTACCGGCATTGGCGCCTGGGGCGGCTGACGCCGTTCTTCGACCGAGGCCTGTTGCTGTATTCGGCGTTGTCCTCGGTGACCGCCATCATCGCCGCCAGCGCTATCTGGATGCTGACCGGGTGGGCCGATGGGGCCAGCGCCGTGGTGCTCGCCGCCGTGTCCTGCAGCTTCTTCGCTTCCATGGACGACCCGGCGCCGCAGATCTACCGGTTCTTCTTCTGGACCATGGTGTCCGTGGTGCTGTCGGGCCTGTATTTGTTCCTCGTGCTGCCCAACCTGCATGACTTCGCCATGCTGGTGCTGGCGTTCGCGGTGCCCTTTATCTGGATAGGCGCGCTAACGGTGCAACCGAAGTTCTATCTGGGCACCCTGCTTACCATCGTCAACAGCTCCACGTTCATCAGTATCCAGAGCCAATACGATGCGGACTTCATGAGTTTCATCAACGGTAATATCGCCGGCCCCGCCGGGCTGCTGTTCGCCTTCTGCTGGACACTCGTTGTGCGGCCTTTCGGCACCGAGGCGGCAGCGCGCCGGCTGACCCGCTTCGGCTGGAAAGACATCGTGCGGCTTGGCGAGCCCGGCACCTTGCAGGAGCACCGGCAGATGGCGGTCCACCTGCTGGACCGGCTGATGCAACTGCTGCCGCGTCTGGGGCAGGTTGGCCAGGATACCGGCGGTGCCCTGCGCGATGTGCGAGTGGCCCTCAACCTGCTGGACATCCTGGCCTATGCGCGGCGCGTGGAGCCTTCAGCCCAAGCGTCGTTGCAGCAAGTCGTGGAAGAGGTCGCCGCTTATTTTTCGGCCTGCCTGAAAGCAGGAGAGCGCTTGCCAGCGCCCCTGGACATTCTCAAGACGCTGGATCGTGCCCGCCGTGGCCTGGGCAATAGCCTGGCGAGCGACGCCTGTCCCCATCTGCTGCTGGCCTTGAGTGGCCTGCGCCTGGCGCTGCTGCCGGGGACTGAAATGGTGGTGGAAGGCGAGCAGGCGCAAGAACAGCCTCCCTATGGTATCGATGGAGCGCCATTGTGATCGGTGAACTGGATATCGGCGGGATCTTCCTGCCGACCCTGCTGGGGATCATGGCCATCGCCTATGGGCTGTTCCTGGCGGTGCATGCCGTGCTCAACCGGCTGCATTTCTATCGCCTGGTGTGGCACCGGGCGCTGTTCAACATTGCCCTTTATGCCGTGCTGCTGAGCGCGGTGGACGTAATCTGCCGAAGCCTGATGACATGAAAAAACCCTTGTTGACCTTTGGCCGCCTCTTTCTCACTCTGATCGTGGTGGCGCTCGCCGTGGTGCTGGTATGGCGCATGGTGATGTACTACATGTTCGCGCCCTGGACCCGGGACGGGCATATCCGTGCCGATATCGTGCAGATCGCCCCGGACGTGTCCGGCCTGATCGAACAGGTGCCGGTGCATGACAACCAGTGGGTCAAGCGCGGCGATGTGTTGTTCACCATCGATCAGGATCGCTTCCGCCTGGCCCTGCGCCAGGCCCAGGCAGGGCTGGCCGATCGCAAGGAAACCCTGGCCCAGGCGCAGCGTGAGAACAGGCGCAACCGGGGCCTCGGCAACCTGGTGGCCAAAGAGCAACTGGAAGAAAGCCAGTCCCGAGAAACCCGTGCCCAGGCAGCCCTGCTCGAGGCCCAGGTCGCGGTGGACGCCGCCCAGCTGAACCTGGATCGCTCGGTAGTGCGCAGCCCGGTCAATGGCTATGTGAACGATCGCGCTCCCCGGGAGCACGAGTTCGTCAGTGCGGGTCGCCCGGTGCTCTCGGTGGTCGATGCCGATTCCTTTCACATCGATGGCTATTTCGAAGAAACCAAGTTGCCTCATATCCATGTCGGCCAGGCGGTGGATATCCGCGTCATGGGCGACACGGCCCGTCTGACCGGGCATGTGCAGAGTATCTCCGCGGGTATCGAAGATCGCGACCGCAGCAGCGGCAGCAACCTGCTGCCCAACGTAAACCCTGCCTTCAGCTGGGTACGCCTGGCGCAGCGTATCCCGGTGCGGATCGCCTTCGACCAGGTGCCGAAGGACTTCCGCATGATCGCCGGGCGTACCGCCACTGTTTCCTTGCTCGATGATGCGCCGGCAGCGGGCCAGCCGGAGGCGGCGCAATGAACGGTCTGTGGCGAGCCCTGACGCTGACTGGTCTGGTAAGCCTGGCGGCCTGCCAGACCGTGGGCCCGGACTATCACCTCCCAGGCAACGCGGCGCTGCAGCGTCCCGACCTGCAAGGCAATCTCGGCGCCGACAACCCTAACGTCATATCGGCGCCTGTGCCGAACGACTGGTGGCGGCTGTACCATGACCCGCGCCTGGATGCGCTGGTACGCCAGGCCCTGGCGTCCAACACTGACCTGCGTGTGGCGGCGGCGAATATTGCACGGGCAAGCTACCAGACCGAGCAAGCCGAGGCTGAGGGAGGGTTCAATGCCAGTATCAGCGCCGAAGCCCAGCGCCTGCAGGAGTCAGGGCAGGCGTTTCTCCTTACCGAGAAGGTGCCGGTGGACAACATAGGCGCTGCCTCCATCAAGACGTCCTACCAGTTTGACCTGTGGGGCACGCTCAAGCGCGGCGTGGAAGCGGCCAATGCCAATGCCGACGCGGCCCAGGCCGCGGCTGATACCGCGCGCATTACGGTGGTGGCCGACGTAGTACGGGCCTATACCCAGGTGTGCGCGGCCAATGAAGAGCGTGACATCGCCCTGCGCTCCCTTCAACTGCAACAGCAAGGGGTAGACTTGGCACAGCGGCTGCGTGACGCGGGGCGCGGTGATGAAACCCAGGTCACCCGCACCCAGACCCAATTCAAATCCTTGCGTGCTGAGCTGCCGCGCTACCGAGCCGAGCGCGCCGCGGGCCTGTATCGCCTGTCCATGTTACTCGCCAAGCCTGTGGAGCAATTGCCCGCCGGGGTAGGGGACTGCGCGGAACTTCCCCATATCGCCCAGCTATTGCCGGTAGGCGATGGCGCCAGCCTGCTCAAGCGCCGTCCGGACATCCGCCGGGCCGAGCGCCAGCTGGCCGCCGCCACCGCTCGTATCGGGGTAGCGACCGGCCAGCTGTACCCGGACATCAGCATCGGCGCCACTGTAGGTACTGTAGGGCTGTTGGAGGATCTGGGCGGGCCGGCCACCAACCGCTGGGGCTTCGGCCCGATGATCAGCTGGACGGTGCCTACCAACGGCGCCCGCGCCCGTATCCGCGAAGCCGAGGCGGCCACCCAGGGTGCCCTGGCCAGTTTCGATGGGGTGGTGCTCAATGCCGTACGCGAAGCGCAAACCAGCCTCTCGAGCTATGCCGCGGCCCTTGAGCGTCGCGATGCCCTGGCCGAAGCCGAACGCTCAGCTCACCAGGCCGCGGACCAGACCCATCAGTTCTACCTGGCCGGACGCCAATCCTTCCTGGAAGACCTCCAGGCTACCCGTACCTATACCAGCGCCCGCGCTCAGCTGGCCGAAGCCAACACCCAGGTCGCCATGCGCCAGATCGACCTCTTCCTGGCCTTGGGTGGCGGGTGGGAGCGGTAGCAACCGGCGAAGCGATGAACCCGATGGGAGCCTGCGAAGCTGACGAACAGTGCTCGATCAGAAAGCCTTTTCGCTAGCTGGCGCTAGCTCCCACCGTGATCACCTCGCGGTCCA
Organism: Pseudomonas sp. DC3200b2; assembly: GCF_049895785.1. Classification (NCBI taxonomy): domain Bacteria; kingdom Pseudomonadati; phylum Pseudomonadota; class Gammaproteobacteria; order Pseudomonadales; family Pseudomonadaceae; genus Pseudomonas; species Pseudomonas sp. DC3200b2. The sequence goes on from NZ_JAFCTA010000005.1 coordinate 15,467, forward strand.
ATCAATGGGGTCAGTTCACCCGGTGGGAGCCAGCGGAGCTGGCTAAGGTGGTATCACCGTAACAAGCTGAACACGCCCTTGGCGCCGCGCTTGATGCGTTCCAGCTCGCGGCTGACGGAAAAGGCCCCGGCTTCGCGCCGACGCCGGTTGAGTTGCACATTCACCGCCTTGGCATACAGCCCCTGCAGCCGCTGCTGCAGTTGGACGAGGCCAAAGGCGGGCTGGCCTTGGGGTAGCGCGGTCAGGATGAGGTCGGGCAGGTCCAGCAGCTGGGCGTTGTAGGCCAGGGCGTCGCCAGCGGCGCGGGCGGCCTTGCTACCATCATCCAGGCCAAAGGCAGCGGGCCAGCTTCCACCGGGCACCAGTCGATCGCCCTGGGTAAGGATCCCCAGTACCGCCGCTGGTTCGTGCTCAAGGTTCTCAGGCTTGGCGAACCAAAGCTTGAGCCGCTCGCGGAACTGCTTGTCCAGGGCGCGGGCCGGCTGGTTGGCTTTCAGCGCCCAGATGATCAGGTCAGACTCACACACCTCCTTGAACACCAGGGCTTCCACCGCTTCGCTGCCGTCCAGCCCGGGAAGGTCCACCAGCCGAATGTTAGGCGCGCCCTCAATGGCGCATTCGTACACGGCTACGCCATCGGTGGCGGGCAGGGCGCTGACTTCGGCATTCAGGCTGCCGGTGAGGGCATTGATCAGCGAGGACTTGCCAGCGCCCACCTGGCCGACCAGGCAGATGCGCACCGGGTCCAACGGTGGCGCCTTGCGAGCGTCGTCGCGTTCGGTGACGCGGGCCGCCTGGAGTTGATCGTCATCGAGACGGAAATGCCCGCCATACAGGTCGATGGCAGCCCTGAGCACTTCCAGCAACAGCAGGTACTTCAGACGATTCTGCAACTCGTCGCTCAAGCCACTGAACACCTCGCCCCGCAACTGCGTCAAGGCCTCCGCCACCAGGCCCTGGGGCGAAATCAGGCGCGCGGCCCGGTACAGGTTGAACGCCTTGCGAGCGAGCGGGCCATAGCGTTCCACCTGCTCGTTCAGGCTCAGCAAGGTCGACAGGCGCAAATGGTCGACACCCGGCACATGGGCTTTGAGCACGCGGCGGTAACGACGGCTGACCTGCTCGATGATGGCCAGCAGCTCGGGCGCGGTGAAGGCCCAGTGGGCCCGGCTGGATTGGGCGTCATACCGGCTCGCCACCAGCCGCAACACGGCCAGGCCCGTATGCGGGAGCTCCTGCCAAGGTACCTCTGCGGCCACCATGGCGCGCAGCTCCGGCATCAGCGCCTGCTGCACTTCACGGTCCTGAGGGCGCCAGTAGTTCGGGGTGCGCGGCGTCGCTTCCAGGGCTTCCCGTACCGCCGGCCCCATTTTCTGGCCGAACCGGCGACGGGCCAGCAGCAGGCCCAGGCTGCTCAGCAAGGTGCAAGCGATCAGTACCAAGATCAGGTGCAACACATAACCGTAGCGGATCACGGCGTAAAGACCGAACCCGGCCAGTACCAACAGCGGCAGCACCACCGAGACCAGGGCATAGGGCATCACCCGGTCTGACAGCCGGGTCAGCGCGGTCAGCCCGCTAAAGGTTCTTTTCATCGCGAGCCACCGGAAGGATATGGTTGAAGGCGTTCTTGTAGAGCGCTTGCAGCTCCGCGGCGCTGATGCTTTCCCCACGGGACAGACGATAGAAGTACAGGCAGGCTGCCCTGCCCAGTGCATAGGTGAAGCCGTAGCTGGCGGCCGCCGCCGAGGCGCTTCCCACGGTTTGGCCGACCACGGGAATCAGCTTCAGCAGCTGACGCAGGCCAAGCCGCGAGGCATAGTGCACACCGAAACCGGTGCCCAGGGCAGCAGCGAATTGCGCCAGCAAGCGCCGGTCATAAGCCAGGCCATATTGATTGGCGAGGCTGTGCAGCATCTTCAGTTGTACTGTCGGCACAGCCACCAGGCCAACGGCAGGGATGGCATCGGCAGCGCCTGCGGCCCCTGCGTACCAGATGACCTCCTTCTTCAGCCGCTGGAAATTGCGCTCTTCCACATCGGCATGGGCTCGATGCTCGAACAGCTCGCCAAGGATCGGCAACCGCTCGGCCAGCTTCTGCGTCAGGGCCTCCAGGCCATAGGGCCGACCGTCCAGGTCGGCGAAGTCCACCGCCACGGCATCGACCTGTCCCCAGTTCTGCCGGACCTGCTCTTCATTACGAGCGATGCAACGTTCCCGTTCCGTCACGTCATCGATCTGCAATACGCCGGTATGCACTAGCAAGGCTTCCCGAACCTTGCCGGAGCGACGGATCTGCCTGAGCGCGGCCAGCACCTGGGACTGCTCAGGATCCTCAGCCTTCATGACCACGATCAGCGCATGGCTGGTGCGCTCGCAGTTGGCCAGGTCCTCGCGAGCGTCGTAGTCCGCTTCGGCCAGGCCCCGTGTATCCAGGAACGCCATCACCGGGGTTTCGGTAGGATAGGCATAGCGGACGGAGGTCAGGGTGCAAGGCCGGAACCCTGCCCCTACCTCGACACGGTCCAGGCCTGTGAGCGCCCGCACCAGCGATGATTTGCCCGCACCGGTCTTGCCCAGCAGCCACAGCGTAGGCAGGTGCGCCTCGCTGCGCTGGAAAGCCTTTTCCAGCGAGGGGTTGGCCGCTGGGTTGAGGGTGCGGTAAACACGGTCGAGCAGGCTCATGAAGGTGTATTCCAGTAGGGCATGGACATTAGGCCCGTTGCGCTGGGAAAAAATCCTGGCGCTCGGCATGCGACTGCCCCGCCAAGACTCGCGAGGTTACCTGGGGCCTGCCGTCGCGGACAGGAAAACTCTCTATTCCAAGGGGCTACGGGGTGTGCGGACCCTTTCCTACAGAAACTTAAGCCTCGCCTGATTCAGGGCGCTCGGGCGTGCGCTTTATAGTCCGGCTGAAACTCGCACAGAAGGACGCCATGGCATGTTCGACCACCGTCAGTACGTACCGGTGCTGAAATGGCGCCACGGGGAATACCAGGCCCTTGCTCGCGTCAGCGATCTGCTACGCAGCCGTATCACGCCACTGCTGGAGATCCCGGCCGAAGCCTGGGACCACGAAACGGCGCAGCCGCAGAAAAGCATCGACGACCACATCGAGCACTTCGGGCGACGCCTCATGGCCAACTGGGGCGGCCTGCCCTGCTTCGTGGATTCCTGCCACCTGCCGGCGGACGCGCTCTGCGCCGGCGGCATCCATCACTTCGAACGCCTGCTTGAGCTGGCGGCCCAAGCGGGCTGCCTGGCGCTACCGGTGACTGGGCTGAACCGACACTACCAATACCAGGCCGCCACCGCGCGTATCGTTCGTCGCCAGGGCCGAGGCCTTTGCCTGCGGTTGACCGGCGAAGACTACGACCGCCCGGAGCTGGCCGCTCAGGTAGGAGGCCTGCTGGCCTATATGGGTCTGGCCCCTGGCCAGGTGGACCTGATCCTGGACTTCCACCAGCATATAGCCCGTTGCGTCACTGCCCAGGCCGGGCATGCCCAGGCCTTGCTCGAGCGCACTCCCTTGCTGGCACGCTGGCGTAGCCTGACGTTGCTAGGGTCTGCCTTTCCGACCGAGACGGAGGAACAGATGCGGCCGTACTTGCAGGTTGCCCGGCGCTATGAATGGCTGGCCTACAAGCAGCTGTCCAGGCGCCTCGGCGAAACCCGGCGCCCCGCCTTCGGCGACTACAGCATCGCTCATCCGCTTACCGGACTGTCCGATCCGCGTCTGGAAAAGCCCCAAGCCATGATCGACTACACCGTGGCCGATGGCTGGCTGAGGGCCCAGCGAGGGCCGGTACGCCACGATGGGCACGACCAGTACCGAGAGCTTTGCCAGCAGGTGCTGACCTCCGGGCAATTCGACGGCGAGTGCTTTTCCTGGGGAGATGAATGTATCCAGCAATGCGCCGAGTTCGGCATTGCGGCTCAGGGGGCCGGCGGGTGGGCCGCGATCGGGCATAACCATCATTTCACCCGGGTAGTCCTTGAGCTGGCGAACTTTCATATGTCTTAGCGCTGCCGCCGACGTTGCAGGGATTCATCCGGAGCGAATGACCGGCTGATTTCACGTGGCAGATGCCTTCCATCCCGATTCATGAAAAGCTGTGCAGCTTTATTGCAAGGAGCATCCCGATCCATGAGCAAGATTCTTCCTACCGCGATCGGCGCGGTCATAGTCGCGGGCGCGGCCATCACCGGCATGGCCTGGTACACCGGTACCCAGGTCGAGCCCCTGCTGCGCCAGCAGGTCAGCGAAATGAACCAGCAGATCCAGGCGAGCCTGGCCGGGCAGCCGGTAAGCGCGAAGGTGGAGCTGACCGGGTTCGAGCGCCACCTTTTCAGCAGCGCGGCGCACTTCGTCAACACCATCCAGGCGCCGGATTTCAATGGCGGCCAGCCTCTACAGATAGAGGCCACCGCGCAGATCGAGCACGGCCCCTTTCCATGGTCGAGGGTGCGGGAATTCAAATGGTTGCCGGTCATGGCCGCCATGGACTATCAACTGGTGCCTGGTGGGGAATTCAGCCAGCTGCTGAGCTTGCCGGAAGGTCAGGCGCCCATCACCGTCTACAGCGTGTTCGGCTACGGCCGTACCCTGGACACTGAGTTCCATGCCGTGCCATTCAGATGGCAGAGCGGGCAGGGTGTGCTGAGTTTCACCGGGCTGGAAGGCACGGGCAAGGGCACAACCGATGGCAAGAAGAACGAGGTGGACGCGCGTATCGCAAGCTTCACCTATACCTCCACCGATCCCGACGCTCCCGTCAACATCGAACTGAAGAACGTGAAGCTGCATACCGGCGGGATCAAGGGCGAGTCCGGTTTCTACCTGGGCAACACCAGCATGGAAACCGAACGGATGAGCGTCGGCTCCGGGGGTGAATCGGTGCTGGACGTGGGCGCATTGGCGGCCAATGGCAGCCTGGAAGAGCTTGAAGGCAAGCTCAAGGGTTTCGTCGACTATCGCTTCGGCTCCGCCACTGCCGCGGGTGAGGCCGTGGGAAGCGGGCAGATGCGCTGGGTGTTCGATAACCTGGACATCCAGGCCAGCCGAGACCTGGCCAGGTTCTATCAGGAAGTAGTAGTCCCCCAGGCCGCCGAAGCCACCCAGGAGCATCGCCCGCTGCACCTGCAACTGACTCCGGAGCAACAGGCGGCCTGGCAGGCGAGCCTGCAGCGTCTTCTGCAAGGCAAGCCCCGCGTGGAGCTGCAGCCACTGGGCTTGAAGACTGCCTCCGGTGAAAGCCATCTCTCCCTAGCCTTGGACTTCACCGCTCCGGCCAACCCGAACGCCCCCGCACCGGAAGTGTTCCAGAACAGCCTCAGCCGCCTCGAGGCTCGCCTGTCCCTGGCCAAGGGCACCTTGCGCGACCTGGCCATGCTCAAGGGCCGCCTGGAGGGCCAGACCGACGCTGCCACCCTGGCCCAGAACGGCGACGCTGCCGCGATCCTGGTCACCGCCGTCGCGACCCTGCAGGGCTTGGCCAGGACCGAAGGTGATGTCTTGGTTTCGACCCTGCGCTACGAGAACGACAGCGTGGATTTCAACGGCCGGAAGATGACGCCAGAGGAGTTCGCGAGTTTTCTGATGGCGGCGTTCGGGCAGCGTTGATGTTGGGTTAGGTTGAGTGGGGAATGGCGACTTCCAGAGGCCATTCTCCAGCTGGCGCTGGGTCACAACGAAGAGGTGGCCCGAGGCAGCGAAGTCGGCGAGGGCTTCAGCGCTTACAACGCGCGCTTCGGCCACCCTTCATGAGCCAAGCATGGGAGACAGCCGCCAACTCCCCTGCAGCCAGACAATAGCAGAGCGCGCTTGTGGCTGATCGAATCCAACTGGCCCTGGCTGACCTCGTCTTGGTTCCTGCTTGGGCCGAAAAAGCCACGGGCCGCCAGGTAGTGACCGAAATGATCCAGGCGGGATTTGAGCCCGCGCTCAGAACCTATGCGATACCCACAGCAGGGAAAGGAACAGCCATAAACAAAAGGGCCTAGGTTTTCACCTAGGCCCTTGCTTTGTATGGCGCACTCGGCGGGATTCGAACCCACGACCCCTGCCTTCGGAGGGCAGTACTCTATCCAGCTGAGCTACGAGTGCAACGCGGGCGCCATGATACCCATGTCGAGGGTGTCCGTCTATGCTGATAAGCCGCGCTGGGTTTCCAGGGCCCGGGTTCGCAAGCCCGACGGGCCGGCTATAAGGGAATCGCCAACGGGATGTTCTTTTTTTCGAACAGCTATTGTCCTTTTCTTGCCCAGATCCTAGGATGCGTTTGAGATTTCAAACGCCCAAACGCTGGGCGACCATCCGCCAACCTCAGGCTTCGCACGGGCGAGGCCAGCTTAGGGAGCCGACATGCAGCTCAAAGATGCCCAACTGTTCCGCCAGCAGGCTTATGTAGATGGTGCCTGGGCGGACGCCGACAGCGGCCAGACCATCAGCGTCAACAACCCGGCCACGGGTGAGATCCTGGGCAGCGTGCCGAAGATGGGCAAGGCTGAAACCCGCCGGGCCATCGAAGCGGCCGACCGTGCTCTGCCGGCCTGGCGCGCGCTGACGGCCAAGGAACGCGCCGCCAAGCTGCGCCGCTGGTACGAGCTGATGCTGGAAAACCAGGACGACCTGGGCCGCCTGATGACCCTGGAGCAGGGCAAGCCGCTGGCCGAGGCCAAGGGTGAGATCGCCTACGCGGCCTCGTTCCTGGAATGGTTCGCCGAGGAAGCCAAGCGCGTCTACGGGGATGTGATCCCTGGTCACCAGCCCGACAAGCGCCTGATCGTACTCAAGCAGCCCATCGGCGTGACTGCGGCCATTACCCCCTGGAACTTCCCGGCAGCCATGATCACCCGCAAGGCCGGGCCAGCCCTGGCGGCTGGTTGCACCATGGTACTCAAGCCTGCTTCGCAGACCCCTTACTCGGCCCTGGCCCTGGCCGAGCTGGCCGAGCGCGCCGGCATTCCGAAGGGTGTCTTCAACGTGGTCACCGGCAGCGCGGGTGAAGTGGGCGGCGAGCTCACCGGCAACCCTACCGTACGCAAGTTGTCGTTCACCGGCTCCACCGATATCGGCCGCCAGCTGATGGCCGAGTGCGCCGCGGACATCAAGAAAGTTTCCCTGGAGCTGGGCGGCAACGCGCCCTTCATCGTGTTCGACGACGCGGACCTGGACAAGGCCGTGGAAGGGGCGATGATCTCCAAGTACCGCAACAACGGCCAGACCTGCGTCTGCGCCAACCGCATCTATGTACAGGATGGTGTATACGACGCCTTCGCCGAGAAGCTCAAGGCGGCGGTGGCCAAGCTCAAGGTCGGTAATGGCCTGGAAGATGGCACCACCACTGGCCCGATGATCGACGAAAAGGCCGTGGCCAAGGTCAAGGAGCACATTGCCGATGCCCTGGGCAAGGGCGCCAGCGTGCTGACCGGCGGCGATGTCATCGAAGGCAACTTCTTCCAGCCCACTGTGCTGCTGAACGTACCGGCCAGCGCGGCCGTGGCCAAGGAAGAAACCTTCGGCCCGCTGGCGCCGCTGTTCCGCTTCAAGGACGAGGCCGAGGTGATCGCCGCGGCCAACGATACCGAGTTCGGCCTGGCTTCATATTTCTACGCCAAGGATCTGAGCCGCGTCTTCCGCGTTGCGGAAGCCTTGGAATACGGCATGGTGGGAATCAACACCGGCCTGATTTCCAACGAGGTCGCGCCTTTTGGCGGTGTGAAAGCCTCCGGCCTGGGCCGTGAAGGCTCCAAGTACGGCATCGAAGACTACCTGGAAATCAAATACCTCTGCCTGAGCGTATAAGCGCGGGCAGCACTTACCCCGGGTATCCCGGCCGCTGGGCAGTCGATCATCGTATGCTGCCCAGCCGTGCCAGGTGCCCTGTTCTGATCCGCGCCGACGATGAGCGGCGCATGAGGAGCTTTTCCATGAGCAAGACCAACGAATCCCTGATGCAGCGGCGCATGGCCGCTGTGCCACGTGGTGTAGGCCAGATCCACCCGATTTTTGCCGACCACGCCAAGAACTCCACTGTTACCGACGTCGAAGGCCGTGAATTCATCGACTTCGCCGGCGGCATCGCCGTGCTCAACACCGGTCACCTGCACCCCAAGATCGTCGCCGCGGTGGAAGCTCAGTTGCACAAGCTGACCCATACCTGCTTCCAGGTCTTGGCCTACGAGCCCTATGTCGAGCTGTGCGAAAAGATCAACGCCAAGGTGCCCGGCGACTTCGCCAAGAAAACCCTGCTGGTGACCACCGGCTCCGAAGCCGTGGAAAACGCTGTGAAGATCGCCCGCGCAGCCACTGGCCGCGCCGGCGTGATCGCCTTCACCGGTGGGTACCATGGCCGCACCATGATGACCCTGGGCCTGACCGGTAAGGTCGTGCCTTACTCGGCCGGCATGGGCCTGATGCCCGGTGGCATCTTCCGCGCCCAGTACCCGTGCGAGCTGCACGGCGTAAGCGTGGACGACAGCATCGCCAGCATCGAGCGCATCTTCAAGAACGACGCCGAGCCACGTGACATCGCCGCCATCATCATCGAGCCCGTGCAGGGCGAGGGTGGCTTCTATGTCGCGCCCAAGGCCTTCATGGCACGCCTGCGCGCCCTGTGCGACCAGCACGGCATTCTGTTGATCGCCGACGAGGTGCAGACCGGCGCTGGCCGTACCGGCACCTTTTTCGCCATGGAGCAGATGGGCGTCGTGCCGAATCTGACCACCTTCGCCAAATCCATCGCCGGTGGTTTCCCCTTGGCCGGCGTATGCGGCAAGGCTGAGATCATGGACGCCATCGCCCCAGGCGGCCTGGGCGGTACCTACGCCGGCAGCCCGCTGGGCTGTGCCGCGGCTCTGGCCGTGATGGAAGTGTTCGAGGAAGAAAAACTGCTGCAACGCTGCCAGGCCGTGGCCGAGCGTCTGACCGCTGGCCTGCGCGCAATCCAGGCCAAGTACCCAGTCATTGGCGACGTTCGTGGCTTGGGCGCGATGATCGCCGTCGAGCTGTTCGAAGGCGGCGACAGCCACAAGCCTAATGCCGCCGCTGTGGCCCAGGTCGTGGCCAAGGCGCGTGAGAAAGGCTTGATCCTGCTGTCGTGCGGCACTTATGGCAACGTGTTGCGCATCCTGGTGCCACTGACCGCGCCGGACGAGCAGTTGGATAAAGGTCTGGCCATTCTGGAAGAGTGCTTCGCCGAGCTGTAACGGCCCGAGCACGCCCGCGCTGTAAGAGACCCGCCCCTAGAGGCGGGTTTTTTACTTGGAGAAGCGCCAATAGCCGCCTATAAATGGCTAATGGTCGGGCTGAAATGGGCCCGTGGAGATCTGCCGATGGCCGAACCCTTGAACGCCTCCCCCCGCGTGCTCATCGCGGAATCCGACCCATGGAGCAGGGACCTGCTGACTCAGCTGTTACTCAGCGTGCGCTGCGACGCCAAGGTGACTCTCTGCGAGAATGGCACGCAGGCCTTGGCTGCGCTGGACGAGCCCGCGGACCTGATCATCGCCAGCCGTGAATTGCCCGGCACCGATGGGCTTGAATTGCTGCGGCAAGTCAGGCGAGGCGCGCGAGCGCCGGGGCTGCCTTTCATTCTGCTCAGTAGCCGGGGCGATAGCGCCAGCGTGCGGGAAACCTTGGCCTTGACACCCACTGCCTACCTGACCAAGCCGCTCAATTTCGAATCCCTGCGGGAGCGGTTGAGCAATCTGCTGCTGGAGGCCGGGGAAGCGGTAGTGTGCGAAGTACCGCCCGTCATGCCCGGAATCGAACTTGCCGACTTTCTCGAGATGCGCCGGGAAGCTTCCGATGGCGCGCCCATCATGACCGAGGTCTACGATGCCGTCGTGCGCAGCATCAAGGCACGCTCGCTCAACCTGCGCGCGCTTGAAGCAGAGATCCGTTCAGACCCGCAAGTCACCGCCGTATTGCTGGCCGCCGCCAACAGCGCGGCTCGCCATCGCGAAGAGCCCGCCAATACCCTTCTACAGGCTCTGTCGCGGCTGGGCGCCAACCAAAGCATGAATCTCATCCTTGGGCTTGCCCTCAAGCGCAGCGCTCGGCTCGATGACCCCTTGTTGGCCGAACACGCCCAGGTCCATTGGAAAGCCTCCCTGGCCACTGCTGAGTTGGCCCGTGCCTTGGCGCGGCAGCAGGGGATCGATGCCGAACTCTGCTATTGCGCCGGGCTCCTGCATCGTCTTGGTGAGTTGGCGCTGCTGCGCACCCTGATGGAATGGAAGCTGGCCGGAGGCACCCTGCAGCCAGCCCAGGTGGAGGCCTCGTTGCAGCGCTTCGGGGCGAACTTCGGTTCGGCCCTGCGGGCGCGCTGGCGGTTGCCGCACGACCTGCGGGACCTGATCGCCTCGGTGTATGCCTTGATGGGGGTATACGGCAGGCCTGCGCTGGTGATGAATATCGCGGGACAACTGGCGAATCTGCCCCCTGAAGAAGACGTCACGGCCGTAGCCCAAGGCAAGGCTGCCCGATTGCTGGGGCTGGACGCCGCCCATCTTGCCGGACTGCGCAAGGCGGCAGGATCGCCTCGCCCGGCGCCGCCCACGGCCGGCTGACCCGGCCCTCAGGACATGATGATCTGGTTCTTGCCCTGGCGTTTGGCCTGGTACATGGCCGCGTCCGCGCGCGAATAAAGGTTGTCCAGCGCTTCGTCGTCCGGCTTGAGGTTGGTCAAACCCTGGCTGACAGTCACGCCGTAGGTCTTGTCGCCGCTGCTGAAGCTCAGCCGTTGCACCTCGCGCTGCAAACGCTCGGCGATCTGGCGTGCCATTTCCGGGGCGCAGCCTGGGAATACGGCGGCGAACTCCTCGCCACCGATACGTCCGAACAGGTCACCACGCCTCAGCGCCGCCTTGCCGCTTTCGGCGATACGCTGCAGCACCAGGTCACCGTCCTGGTGGCCGTAAGTGTCATTGATCATCTTGAAGTCATCGATGTCCAGGAGCAGAAACGCCATGGGCGTGTCGTTGAGCCTCGACTGCTCGAACTCGCGATGGGCGCACTCGAAGAAGTGACGACGGTTGCTGCTCTGGGTCAGCACGTCGGTAGTGGCCAGGCGTTGAAGCTCTCCTTCCAGGTGCTTCTTTTCGGTGATGTCTTCAGCAATGCCGACAACGATCACCCGCTGCCCGGACTCGGGGCGGTGACTGATGAAGCATTTGTCGCTCAGCCAGCGGATCTGCCCGTCGGCGCGAATGATCCGGTATTCCCGGTCCTCGATGGAGCCCTTCTCCAGCACCTCGGCCCGGCTGCGCTCGGCATAGTCCAGGTCATCGGGGTAGATGCTGTCTCGCCATTCGTTATAGTCGGCCAGCAGCAGCCCGGCGGAGCGGCCAAAGATGCGTTCGTAGGCAGGGCTGACATAGATCATCTGCTGGGTTTCCCAGTCGAACGCCCATAGCACGGCGTTGACACTGACCAGCAGCGAACTGAAGAGCTCCTCGCGTTCCTTGAGCCGTGCGACTTCGCCTTGAGCATGCATGAGGGCAAGAAGGGTTTCCGCGGCTTCCGGAACCTGCTCGAGCGATGTGGACGGAGCTTGAATGTTGACCATCACGGCTTCTTTCGGGACGCGTCGAGGTGGGCCCACCGGCAGGTGGCCATGGCTCGCTGCACCAGCGAGCATGTGGCTCTGATCAAATTTGGCCGTGAAAGTTCAGTCGCCGTATCGCTTAGGGATCCTAAAAACCTTTCTTAAAACTTTTAGATCTAAATGCATTCTTAAATATTATTTTTGAGAATAAATGGCAGATCTTATAGTCCACCTACGTCAGGCAACTTGCCGGCGCTCTCCCCGAGCATAGCCACCGAGCCAGGAGCACCCCATGAGCGCACCTTTGCGTAGCGTCGATAGTCAGGATGAAACGGCGATTCTTCGAGAAATCCAGAGCGCCCTGCGTGATCTTCGTTTCGGCGCGGTGGAGATCACTGTGCATAACGCCCAGGTCGTGCAGATCGAGCGCAAAGAGAAGTTTCGTCTGCAACATGCCAATCAGAAGCCAAGCTGAGCCTTGACCCGACCGGACCCCCGGAGGGCGCCACATGGGCTGCCGACAGCGAACCAACCCCTTCTGTGGGTCGCCTTATCAGCAGTGCCAGCGCGCGCCATAAGAAAAACGCCAACTCGAGTCGTCTTCAGGAGCACACCCATGTTCATCCGCCGTTACGCGCTGGCTGCCCTCACGGCCGCGTTGTTCGCAGGTTCTGCCGTCGCCAAGGACTACGAACTGCTCAATGTGTCCTACGACCCCACCCGTGAGCTGTACCAGGAATACAACGCTGAGTTCGCCAGCTTCTGGAAACAGCAGCATCCGGGCGACACGGTAAGAATCCAGCAGTCCCACGGTGGGTCAGGCAAACAGGGGCGCTCTGTCATCGACGGGCTTCGCGCGGATGTCGTTACCCTTGCACTGGCCGGGGACATCGACGAAATCGCCAACCTCGGCAAGCTGTTGCCCACCGATTGGCAGAAGCGTTTGCCAGAGGCCAGCACGCCCTATACCTCCACCATCGTGTTCCTGGTGCGCAAAGGCAACCCCAAGGGCATCAAGGATTGGGATGACCTGGTCAAGGACGGCATATCGGTGATCACGCCCAACCCCAAGACGTCCGGCGGTGCGCGCTGGAACTTCCTGGCGGCCTATGCCTATGGCCTGAAGGCCAGCAATGGGGATGAGGCCAAGGCCAAGGCCTATGTACAGCAGCTGTTCAAGCACGTTCCTGTACTGGACACCGGCGCTCGCGGCTCGACCATCACCTTCGTCAACAATGGCCAGGGCGACGTGCTGCTTGCCTGGGAAAACGAAGCGCACCTGGCCCTGAAAGAAGACGGGGGCGCCGACAAGTTCGACATCGTGGTGCCGTCGCTTTCCATCCTTGCCGAACCACCAGTGGCGGTGGTGGACAAGAATGCGGAAAAGAAAGGCACGGTGGATGTGGCCACTGCTTATCTCGAGCATCTGTACAGCCCCGCTGGGCAGGAGATCGCCGCCAGGAACTTCTATCGGCCGCGCAACCCCGAGGTGGCGAAGAAATACGCCAGCACCTTCCCCACCCTCAACCTGGTGACTATCGACAAAGACTTCGGCGGCTGGAAAACTGCTCAACCCAAGTTCTTCAGCGATGGCGGGATCTTCGACCAGATCTACCAGGCTCAGTAAACCCTAAAGGTATGGCATGCAGCCCGGGATCGTTCCCGGGCTCGTTGCGTTCACACAAAGGACTTCTATGTCGCGCCGTATTTCCCCCGTCATACCCGGCTTCGGGCTGACGCTGGGCTACACGCTGGTCTACCTCAGCCTTATCGTGCTGATTCCCCTTGCCGCCATGTTCGTACATGCCGCACAACTGAGCATGGAGCAGTTCTGGGCGGTCGTCAGCGCCCCTCGGGTCATGGCCGCGCTCAAACTCAGTTTCGGTACCGCGCTCTATGCCGCCGTGATCAACGGCGTCATCGGTACCTTGCTGGCCTGGGTGCTGGTGCGCTACAGCTTTCCGGGGCGGCGCGTCATCGATGCCATGATCGACCTGCCCTTTGCCTTGCCCACCGCCGTGGCGGGCATCGCTCTGACGGCCCTGTATGCGCCGAACGGCCTGGTGGGGCAACTCGCCACGGACCTGGGTTTCAAGATCGCCTACACCCCACTGGGTATCACCCTGGCCCTGACCTTCGTCACCTTGCCCTTCGTAGTGCGCACCGTGCAGCCAGTACTGGCTGACATCCCGCGTGAGGTGGAAGAAGCCGCCGCCTGCCTGGGCGCGCGTCCTTGGCAGGTGTTTCGTCACATTCTCGCTCCGGCCTTGCTACCCGCCTGGCTGACGGGTTTCGCACTGGCATTCGCCCGAGGGGTCGGGGAATACGGCTCAGTGATTTTCATCGCCGGCAACATGCCGATGAAAACCGAGATCCTGCCCTTGCTGATCATGGTCAAGCTCGACCAGTACGACTATACCGGCGCTACCGCCATCGGCGTGTTGATGCTGGTGGTCTCGTTCATTCTGCTGTTGCTGATCAACCTGCTTCAGCGTCGCATCGAAACCCCTTGAGGAAGCCGCATGTCCCGTTCGACCGTTTCGGCCGCGCAGGCGGCCAATGCTGCCCGGCGCGGTAGCCCTTGGGCGCGACGCGCCCTGATCATCCTCGCCTGGCTGATCTTCGCCCTGTTCCTCCTGCTGCCGTTGTTTATCGTTGTCTCTCAGGCGCTCAAGGAAGGCGCGGGCACATTTTTCAGCGCCATTCTAGAGCCCGACGCCTTGAGCGCGCTCAAGCTGACCGTGCTGGCCGTGGCGATCTCTGTGCCGCTGAACCTGGTGTTCGGCGTGAGCGCGGCCTGGTGTGTGAGCAAATACGAATTCCGGGGTAAAAGCCTGCTGGTCACCTTGATCGACCTGCCGTTCTCGGTATCTCCAGTGATCGCCGGCCTGGTCTATGTGCTGATGTTCGGCGCGCGCGGCTTGCTGGGGCCTTGGTTGTCAGATCACGACATCCAGATTGTTTTCGCCCTGCCAGGCATCGTGCTGGCCACCATCTTCGTGACCGTGCCGTTCGTGGCGCGAGAGCTGATTCCGCTGATGCAGGAACAAGGCACTCAAGAAGAAGAGGCCGCCAGGTTGCTGGGCGCCAATGGGTGGCAAATGTTCTGGCATGTGACCCTGCCCAATATCAAATGGGGCCTTATGTATGGGGTAGTGCTCTGCACCGCTCGTGCCATGGGCGAGTTCGGCGCGGTGTCGGTGGTGTCCGGGCACATTCGCGGCGTGACCAACACCCTGCCGCTGCACGTGGAAATTCTCTACAACGAATACAACCATGTGGCTGCCTTCAGCGTGGCCAGCCTGCTATTGGCCCTTGCCCTGTTCATCCTGCTGCTCAAGCAGTGGAGTGAAAGCCGCCTTGACCGCCTGCGCCATAGCGCCGCGGAGGAATAATCCATGTCGATCGAAGTCCGTAATGTCAGCAAGCGCTTCAACCAGTTCCAGGCGTTGAACACTATCGACCTGCACATCCGTAGCGGCGAGCTGGTGGCGCTACTGGGCCCCTCGGGCTGTGGCAAAACCACCTTGCTGCGCATCATTGCCGGGCTGGAAACCCCTGATCAGGGAAGCATCGTCTTCCATGGGGAGGATGTGTCCGGGCACGACGTACGGGACCGCAATGTAGGTTTTGTCTTTCAGCATTACGCGCTCTTCCGCCACATGACGGTGTTCGACAACGTCGCCTTCGGCCTGCGCATGAAGGCGCGCGCTCAGCGCCCCAGTGAAGCGCGGATCGCCGAGAAAGTGCATGAGCTGTTGAACATGGTGCAGCTGGATTGGCTTGCCGATCGCTACCCTGAGCAGCTGTCAGGCGGGCAGCGGCAGCGCATCGCCCTGGCTCGCGCATTGGCGGTCGAGCCGAAGGTGCTCTTGCTGGACGAACCCTTCGGTGCTCTCGACGCCAAGGTGCGCAAGGAGCTGCGGCGCTGGCTGGCACGCCTGCACGAGGAAATCAACCTGACCTCGGTATTCGTTACCCACGATCAGGAAGAGGCCATGGAGGTTGCCGATCGCATTGTGGTGATGAACAAGGGCGTGATTGAGCAGATCGGCTCGCCTGGTGAAGTCTATGAACACCCGGCCAGCGACTTCGTGTATCACTTCCTGGGCGATTCCAACCGCTTGTACCTGGGCCAGGAGCAACCTCTGCAATTCCGGCCCCATGAGATTTCCTTGTCGCGGCTAGTGGTAGACGCGCACCATCCGGGCCAGGTGCGCGACATCCGCCCCTTGGGCGCGACCACACGTATCACCCTGAAGGTGGAAGGCCAGGATGAGCTGATCGAGGCGGAAGTGGTGAAGGACCATGACAGCCTGGCGGGGCTGAACCGTGGGGATACTCTGTTCTTCGCGCCCAAGGGACGCGCGCCCATGAACTGAACCCGTGCAGCAGCAGGAGCCGGGCGCAGCTCGCGAACGGCCTTGCACCGCACCCGCGAGCTTCATCCGTGACACGCCTCCTTCCTACCGATCGGGTGCCGCCCTACAGAGGTGAACCGCTAGGCTTCGGTTTCCATCCGCTCCCTGAGCTCTTCTCCCAGCCCCAGCAGGAAGCCGAATTCCACCACCACGAACAGCGGGCCAATGACCAACCCGCTGACGTCATCCATGAAGGCCGGCTTGCGCCCTTCATAATGGTGACCCAGGAACTGCATTGCCCACCCGATCACGAACATGCCTATTCCCAGGGTCAGCCAGCTGGCCGTGGAGAGCGACGCTACCGTGTGGCCGAACCAGAGACTCAGCGCCAGCAGCATCGCCATCAATAGGCCCAGCTGCCTGTCCAGGCGAAGGTAGAACGCTCCGCTGGCCAAGGCCACCAATAAGGCGGGGGAAATGCCGTGCCAGTCTGGCCGCGATAAGAGTGCCGCCACCGCCAGGACAATGAAAGGGATGCCCACGAAATGGGTAGCGACATTGCGCGGATCTTGATGGTAGGCAGCGTATCGGCTCAGGTGTTGCGTCAGCGTCTTCACGGTTAGCATCCCTAGTTATTAATAAATAGCTTCTTATTCCTTAACGTGAATAAGGTCGCTCTTTATACTTCTCCACATGTAAGCAGACAGGGCCAGGAGTTGCCATCATGCGCACCGATTCCATCCGCTACCTTATCGTCCCCGGTTGGCAAGGCTCGCCCGATGGACACTGGCAGCGCCATTGGCATCACACCTTGCCCAACAGTGAGTGGCTGGAGCAGGCGGACTGGAATCACCCGCAAAAAGATCACTGGGTCAGCAGCCTGGACCATGCCATCGCCAGTACCAGCAAGCCCACCGTGCTCATTGCCCATAGCCTGGGCTGCATTACCGTAGCGCACTGGGCCAGCCAGGCGCCGCTTGCGCGGGTCGGTAGGGTGCAGGGCGCGCTGCTGGTGGCGCCGGCGGACGTGGAGCGGCCCAATCGTCCTTCGCCCTTGGCTGATTTCGCGCCTGTTCCAAGACAACCATTGCCCTTCCCAAGCCAGGTCGTGGCCTCGGACAACGATCCTGCCGCCACGGTCGCCCGAGCATTGGAGATGGCCAGGGATTGGGGCGCCGAGGCGGGCATCCTCAGCGGGGCGGGGCACATCAATGTGAAATCCGGCCACCACCGCTGGGATCAAGGTTTCGCCTATCTCTACCGCTTGCAGAGCCGCGCGCAGCGAAACGGCTTGCGCCGTGCCTGAGCCCAGCCCGCGTGGCCTCGGGCAGCCAGCCTGGAATCTTTGAGAGAATGAAGCGATGAGTAGTAGCCTGGGCCAGCCCCTGCTGACATTCCCGGACGCGGACCGCAGCCCACTGAGCATCCGTGCCAAGGCGCTGGTATTCGCGGACCCTCGCTCGCAGGTCCTGCGCGAGCGTATGCAGGCGCTTGCGCCCGGGGCATTGCCGGTGCTCATCCATGGCGAAACCGGAACCGGCAAGGAGCTGCTCGCCCGGCACTTGCACAAGGCCAGCGACCGAGCAGGCCTGTTCGTGTCGGTAAATTGCGGAGCCTTGAGCCCGACCTATGCCCAGGCGGAGTTGTTTGGCCATGCGCCAGGCGCTTCGCCCGGGTCGGCCGCGAGCCGGGCTGGCTGGTTCGGCTCCGCCAATGGCGGCACCCTTTATCTGGATGAGATCGCCGACCTGCCGCTACCCATCCAGGCCGCACTGCTCGAAGCGCTGGAAAACCACGAAGTGGTGCGTGTAGGCGCGACGCAGCCCACTCCCGTGGATGTACGCTTGATCGCGGCTTCGAGCATCGAACTGGGCCAAGCAGTGGCGGTCGGCAAGTTCAACGAGCGGCTGTGGCGTTATCTGGATGAAGGGCGCCTGCGGCTCCCGGCCTTGCGTGAACGTCCCGGCGATATTCTGCCTCTGGCGGAGTACTTCCTGGGTATCTACAGCCAGCGGCTGGGCCTGCCTACTCCAACCTTCAGCGAAGCCGCGGTGCAACGGATGCTTGCCCATGGCTGGCCAGGCAATACGCGCGAACTGGAAAACGTCATTCACTTCGCGCTTCTGGTCAGCGAAGGGCCCTGCATCGAAGCCAGGCATTTGAGCCAGGCAGGCATAAGCACGAGTCCGAGCAGCCTCGAGGACCATCTAGCCTTGTGCCTTAGTGCAGGAAATGCCCATTCTAGAGCGGCTACGCTGGCCCTTGTACGCCGTTACGCTGTTGAGCTTGAAAAAAATTCATAAGCAGCTAGAAAAAAGGTATTTCAACGGCATAAGGGAATTGAGTATCGTCCCGCCATGCCAGAATACTGGCACCCTGCTTAATAAGGATTACCAATGAAAAAGGCACTTCTGTTCTCCGCATTCGCTGCTGCGTTGTCCGTGACGGGCTTCGCCCAGGCCGCTGAAAAGCTCGTGGTAGCGGCCACGCCCATCCCCCACGCTGAAATCCTTGAGCTGGTCAAGCCAACCCTGGCCAAGGAAGGCATCGACCTGGAGATCAAGGTCTTTACAGACTACGTACAGCCGAACGTTCAGGTAGACCAGAAGCGCCTCGACGCCAACTACTTCCAGACCCTGCCTTACCTGAAGAATTTCAACGAAGGCAAGGGTACCCACCTGGAAACGGTCATTGGCGTGCATGTCGAGCCTTTCGGTGGTTACTCCAAGAAGGTCAAGAGCCTGTCCGAACTCAAGGACGGGGCCACCGTGGCCATCCCCAACGAGGGCAGTAACAGCGGCCGCGCCTTGCTGCTGCTGCAAAAGGCTGGGCTGATTACCCTGAAAGACCCAAGCAATGCCCTGGCTACGCCTAAAGACATCGCTACCAACAGCAAGAACCTGAAGTTCAAGGAGCTGGAGTCGGCCATGCTGCCGCGCGTGCTGGACCAGGTCGACCTGGACATGATCAACACCAACTATGCCCTGGAAGCCGGCCTGAACCCTGCCAAGGATGCGCTGGTGATCGAAGGCAGCGACTCGCCCTACGTGAACTACCTGGTCGCTCGTCCGGACAACAAGAACAGCGATGCCATCCAGAAGCTGGCCAAGGTCTTGACCTCGCCAGAAGTGAAGGCCTTCATCGAGAAGAAGTATAACGGCGCCGTACTGCCTGCCTTCTGACCACGCCTGCGGGGGCTGGCGCTCGCTGGCCCTCTTGAGCCGGGGCCTGCCTTGGGCAAGGCCTCGTTTCTGCTTTTTCAATCCTCCCCGCACCCTCGCTCGACCCGGCGAGCCGGTTCTTTTTTCCTCCTTCGATGCATCAGGCGCAATGAACCGATCACAATCGGTTACAGTCGCATCACCAGATTTTCCGTGCAAAGGAAGTGTGCATGACGCGTGCGTGGGGGAGGGGAGTCGCCTGGACGTTCCTGGCGTTGCTGTACGGCTGCGGCGAAAAACCCGCCTTGCAACCCGAGCGGCCTCGAGTGATGGTGCAGACCGTGCAGAGCGTGCCGTTCGCGCCCAAGGTCGAAGTCACCGGCGACATCCAGGCCAGGGTGCAGACGCAGCTGTCGTTCCGCGTCTCTGGCAAGATCATCCAGCGTATGGTGGATGTCGGCGACCGTGTCAGCCCACGTCAGGTACTGGCCCGGCTGGACCCGAAGGACCTGCAAACCAGTGTGGATTCAGCCACGGCCGCGGTCGCCGCTGAGCAGGCGCGTGTCACCCAGGCCAGCCTGGCCTTCGAACGCCAGGCCAAGCTCCTGCCCAAGGGCTATACCAGCCGCAGCGAATACGATTCCGCCCAGGCTGCGCTGAAAAGCAGCCAGAGCGCGCTGGCCGCCGCCCGCGCTGAGCTGGCCAATGCCCGGGAGCAACTGAGCTACACCGACCTGATCGCCGATGCGCCCGGCGTGATCACGGCGCGACAGGCAGAGGTCGGGCAGGTCGTCCAGGCGACCCAGCCCATGTTCAGCCTCGCCCGGGACGGCGAACGCGATGCGGTGTTCAACGTGTATGAGTCGCTGTTCCTCAACCCTGCGGGCGATGCGCCCATCACGGTGCGCTTGCTGGAAGACCCCAGCGTGACCGTGGAAGGCCGCGTGCGGGAAGTCACCCCAACGGTATCGGCGCAAACCGGCACGCTGCAGGTGAAGGTAGCGCTGGCGGCGCTTCCCCCGCGCATGCGCCTGGGCTCCGTGGTCAGCGGCGCCTTGGCGGCCCCGGCCCAGCCAGCGGTAGAGCTGCCATGGTCGGCCTTGACCAAGGATCTGCACGACCCGGCCGTGTGGCGGTTGGATGGTGACAAGGTCACGCTGCACAAGGTCACTGTTGGCCGCTACCTGACCGGCAAGGTGGTGATCACTGAAGGCCTGGCGCCTGGCGACCGTGTCGTGGTGGCAGGCGGGCAATTGCTGCATCCGGACATGCAGGTGGAAGTCGCCCAGGAGGCCAAGCCATGAAACCCTGGTTCCTGCTGCCTTTGCTGATGCTGGCCGGTTGCGGCGAAGATCCGCCCCCGAAGGAGCCGATCAGGCCGGTACTGTCGGCGGTCGTGGTCGCCGTCGACCAGCAAGCCTTGGGTCGCTTCGCCGGCAATATCGAGCCGCGCTATCAAAGCACCCTGGGGTTTCGCGTGCCTGGCCGTATCGCTCGTCGGCTGGTGGACGTGGGCGATGAGGTCAAGCGAGGCGACCTGCTTGCCGTGCTCGACCCCACCGACCAGCAGAACCAGTTGCGCTCCCGTGAGGGCGACCTGAGCCGGGTCGAGGCCCAGTGGATCAATGCCCAGGCCAACAGCCGACGGCAGCAAGAGCTGTTCGATCGGGGCGTGGGCTCGGCCGCGTTGCTGGACCGGGCCACCGCGGACCTGAAAACCACCGCCGCGTCCCTGGAGCAAGCCAAGGCCGCCGTAAGCCAGGCCCGTGACCAGCTAGGCTACAGCGAGCTGCGCGCGGACCATGATGCCGTGGTCACTGCCTTGAGCGCCGAGGCCGGGCAAGTGGTGGCGGCTGGCCAGGAAGTGGTGACCCTCGCCCGGCCCGATGTGAAGGAAGCGGTGATCGACCTGCCCATGAGCCTGGCCGAGCAGCTCTCCCCGGACGCGGACTTTCAGGTGCAGGCTCAACTGGACCCTACCGTGACCACCCATGCCAGGCTGCGGGAGGTCGAGCCCCAGGCCAACAGCGCCACTCGTACCCGCCAGGTACGTCTCAGCCTGGTGGACACTCCCGCAGGCCTACGCCTGGGCACTGCGATCAGCGTGACCCTCAGCCGCCAGGTTCAGCCCCGTAGCGCCCTGCCTGTGCAAGCCTTGCAAGAAGTCGACGGGCAAACCCGGGTGTGGGTTATCGATGAACAGGCCCGCAGTGTGTCGCCCCGCCCGGTCACCGTACTGGAGCGGCAAGGCGATACCGCCATCGTGGACACCAGCGTGCGCCCGGGTGAGCGAGTGGCCATCGCCGGGCTCAACAGCCTCAAGCCGGGGCAAGCGATCAAGACCGACCAAGGAAAGGCCCAATGAGCGGCAGCAAGTTCAACCTCTCGGACTGGGCGCTACGGCATCAGTCTTTCGTGTGGTACCTGATGTTCGTGGCCCTGCTGATGGGCGTGTTTTCCTATATGAAGCTGGGCCGTGAGGAAGACCCGGCGTTCACCATCAAGACCATGGTCATTCAGACCCGCTGGCCGGGCGCGACCCAGGACGAAACCCTCAAGCAGGTCACCGACCGGATCGAGAAGAAACTCGAAGAGCTGGATTCGCTGGATTACACCAAGAGCTATACCCGACCAGGCGAGTCGACGGTATTCGTGTACCTGCGCGACACCACCAAGGCCGGGGCGATACCTCACATCTGGTATGAAGTGCGCAAGAAGATCGACGATATTCGCGGGGAATTTCCCCAAGGCTTGCAGGGGCCGGCCTTCAACGATGAGTTCGGCGACGTGTTCGGCTCTATCTACGCCTTTACGGCAGATGGCCTGAGCATGCGCCAGCTGCGTGACTATGTGGAGCAAGTGCGCGCGGGTATCCGCCAGGTGGAAAACCTGGGCAAGGTGGAGATGATCGGTGAACAGGACGAAGTCATCTACCTGAATTTTTCCACGCGTCAGCTCGCTGCCCTGGGGCTGGACCAGCGACAGGTGGTGCAGGCGCTACAGGCGCAGAATGCGGTGACCCCCGCGGGGACCATAGAGGCCGGTCCCGAGCGTATTTCCGTGCGCACCACCGGGCAATTCCGGTCCGAGGCTGACCTGCGCGAGCTCAACCTGCGGGTCAACGACCGCTTCTATCGCTTGGCCGACGTAGCGCAGATCAGCCGCGGCTACGCCGAGCCGCCCGCGCCCATGTTCCGCTACAACGGGCAGCCGGCCATTGGCCTGGCCGTCGCCATGCGTGATGGCGGCAATATCCAGGCATTCGGCAAGGCCCTGCACGCGCGCATGAGCGAGCTCACCGCCGAGTTGCCGGTCGGGGTGGGCGTGCACTCGGTATCGGACCAGGCGGCCGTGGTGGAAAAGGCTGTCGGCGGCTTTACCAGCGCCTTGTTCGAGGCGGTAGTGATCGTGATGGTGGTCAGCTTCGTCAGCCTGGGTATCCGCGCCGGGCTGGTGGTGGCCTGCTCGATCCCGCTGGTGCTGGCCATGGTGTTCGTGTTCATGGAGTACAGCGGCATCACCATGCAGCGCATTTCCCTAGGCGCCCTGATCATTGCCCTGGGACTGTTGGTAGACGACGCCATGATCACGGTAGAGATGATGGTCACGCGGCTGGAGCTTGGCGACAGCCGAGAGAAAGCCGCGACCTTTGCCTATACCTCCACCGCTTTTCCCATGCTCACCGGCACGCTGGTCACCGTGGCCGGCTTCACGCCCATCGGGCTCAATGCCAGCTCTGCGGGTGAATACACCTTCACGCTGTTCGCGGTGATCGCCATTGCCATGTTGGTATCCTGGGTGGTGGCGGTGTTCTTCGCGCCTGTGATCGGCGTGCATATTCTCAGTGAGAAAGTCGCCAAGAAGCACTCGGACGAACCCGGGCGCATCGGACGGATGTTCAACAACGCCTTGTTGAGCTGCATGCGCCACCGTTGGTTGACCATCATCGGCACCCTGGCGATCTTTGCCCTGGCGCTGTTCTGCATGCGCTTCGTCCAGAATCAGTTCTTCCCCTCGTCAGACCGGCCAGAGCTGCTGGTGGACCTGAACCTGCCACAGAACGCATCCATCCATGAGGCCGCGCGAGCGGTGGACAAGCTCGAGGCCATGATCAAGGACGACCCGGACATTCTGCGCTGGAGTACCTATATCGGTGAGGGGGCGATTCGTTTCTATCTACCACTGGACCAGCAGCTGCAGAACCCTTACTACGCTCAGCTGGTGATCGTGAGCAAGGGGCTGGAAGAGCGTGAAGCCCTGGCGGAGCGGCTGCGGCAGAAACTGCGTCAGGACTTCGTAGGCATCGGCACCTACGTGCAACCACTGGAGATGGGGCCGCCGGTAGGTCGGCCGCTACAGTACCGGGTCAGCGGCCGCGACCTCGACGAAGTGCGCAAGCATGCCATCGATCTGGCCACGCTGCTGGACCAGAACCCCCATGTGGGGGACATGATTTTCGACTGGAGCGAACCGGGCAAGGTGCTGCGCATCGATATCGCCCAGGACCGCGCCCGCCAGTTGGGGCTCTCCTCCGAGGACGTGGCCAAGCTGATGAATACCATCGTCAGCGGGGCGCCCATCACCCAGGTCAACGATGACATCTATCTGGTGAACGTGGTCGGTCGCGCCGAGGATGCGGAGCGGGACTCGCCGGAAACCCTGCAGAACCTGCAGATCGTGACCCCGAATGGGGTGTCCATCCCACTGCGGGCATTCGCCACGGTCCGCTATGAGCTGGAGCAGCCGCTGGTCTGGCGGCGGGACCGCTTGCCCACCGTAACCTTGAAGGCGGCGGTGCGCGACAAGATCCAGCCCACCGACTTGGTCACTCAGCTCAAGGCCGACGTGGATCGCTTCGCCGCCGAACTGCCCCAGGGCTACACGGTGACCACCGGCGGCACCGTGGAGGAAAGCGGCAAGGCCCAGGGGCCGATCGCCCAGGTGGTGCCTTTGATGATCTTCCTGATGGCCACCTTCCTGATGATCCAGCTGCACAGCGTGCAGAAGATGTTCCTGGTCGCCAGCGTGGCGCCCCTGGGGCTGATCGGGGTGGTGATTGCCCTGGTGCCCACGGGTACGCCGCTAGGCTTCGTGGCTATTCTCGGGGTGCTGGCGCTGATCGGCATCATCATCCGCAACTCGGTGATCCTGGTGACCCAGATCGACATTTTCGAGCGCGACGGCTACAAGCCTTGGGACGCCGTGGTGGAGGCAACCCAGCACCGGCGCCGGCCGATTCTGCTGACCGCGGCCGCGGCCAGCCTGGGCATGATCCCCATCGCCCGGGAAGTGTTCTGGGGGCCCATGGCCTACGCCATGATTGGCGGCATCATCAGCGCGACCCTGCTCACGCTGTTGTTCCTGCCAGCGCTTTATGTGGCCTGGTATCGCATAAAAGAGCATTGAAATTCAGCGGGTGGGCGTCAGCGCAGCTGACGAATTGTGCTCGATCAGAAAGCCTTTTCGCTAGCTGGCGCTAGCGCCCACCGTGATCACTCGCTGTCCAATGAACGAGGGGTTCAGTTCACTGGTTGTTCAGCTGACGAACTTGCCGAGGAACTGCCGGGTGCGCTCATGCTGAGGCGCGGCGAACAAGGCCTTCGGGTCTCCCTGTTCGATGATCTTGCCCTTGTCGAAGAAGATCACCCGGTTGGCCACATCCCGGGCGAAGCTCATTTCATGGGTGACGATCACCATGGTGCGCTTCTCCTCGGCCAGGCCGCGAATGGTCGCTAGTACCTCGCCCACCAGTTCCGGGTCCAAGGCCGAGGTGGGTTCATCGAACAGAATCACCTCCGGGGCCATGGCCAGGGCACGGGCAATGGCGACCCGTTGCTGCTGCCCGCCAGAGAGCCGGCGGGGATAAGCGTCTTCCTTGCCGGCCAACCCTACCTTGGCCAGCAGGGTACGGCCCAGGTCCTGAGCCTCGGCCAAGGGCATCTTCTTCACCACCACAGGGCCTTCAATGACGTTCTCAAGGGCAGTGCGGTGAGGGAAGAGGTTGAAGTTCTGGAAAACGAAGCCCACCTGCTGACGCAGCCGGCGCACCTGCGCCTGCTGCCGGGCAATGGGCTGGCTGGCATCGATCCGCACGTCGCCCACCTGGATATGCCCGGCTGTCGGAGTTTCAAGCAGGTTCAGGCAGCGCAGGAAGGTGGTCTTGCCCGAGCCGCTCGGCCCAATGATGGCAACGACTTCGCCTTCTTTTACCGTCAGGTCAAGCTCGTCGAGCACAGTGGTGTCTTTGAAACGCTTGGTGAGATGTTCCACCACAATCATGGCTTAGCGCTCCAGGTCATGGCGATTGACGCGTCGTTCCAGGCGATGCTGGAAGTGCGCGAGGACACTGGCCAATACCCAGTAGATAAGGGCCGCGCTCAGGTACATGGCGAAGATTTCGAAGGTGCGCGCGGTGACTAGTTGCGCCTGGCGGAACAGCTCCGGCACCTGGATCGTCGCGGCCAGGGCCGTGTCCTTGACCAGGGAAATGAAACTGTTACCCAATGGCGGCAGCGCGGTGCGCGCTGCCTGGGGAAGTATGGTCCGGCGCAGGGTTTGCCAGCGGGTCATGCCAATGCTGGCGGCGGCTTCCCACTGGCCGCGATCGATCGAGGCAATCGCGGCCCGCAGGATTTCACAGGCATAGGCCGCCATGTTCAAGGAAAAGCCGATCAACGCCGCCGTGAGAGGACTGAGTTCGATACCCACCGACGGCAGGCCGTAGTAGATCAGGAACAGCTGCACCAGCAGGGGCGTGCCGCGGAAGAACGACACATAGATTCCGGCCAGGCCACGCAGTGGCCGCAGCCGGGACAGGCGCATCAAAGCCAGGGCGAAACCCAGCAGCAGCCCGAAGAACATGCCGCCCAGGCTCAGCACCACGGTGAACCAAGCGCCTTGGAGCAGGAAGGGCAGCGACTCCAGGGCGACGCGCAGGCTTTCCTGGTTCATTGGGTCACGTCAGCGCCGAACCACTTCTGGGACAACTGAGCCAGGGTACCGTCCTGGCGCAGCTTGACCAGGGCGTCGTCGATGGCCTTGAGCAGTTCCGGCTCGCCCTTGCGCACGGCCACGCCGGCTTCCTGGCGAGAGAAGGCTTCGCCGGCGACGGCCAGGCGGTCGTTGGTCTTTTTCACAGTATCCAGGGCGGCGAGGCGGTCCACCAGGATAGCATCGATACGCTTGTTCATCAGGTCCTGGAACTTGGTAGGGTCGTCCTCGTAGGTGCGCACATCAGCCTGAGGTACGTTTTGCTTCACCCACTGTTCGTAGTTGGTACCCAGGCCGACGCCGACTTTCTTGCCTGCCAGGTCTGCCGGCTTGGCGATGGTCGACGCATTGGCCTTCAGGGTCAGGGCCTGGATGCCGGACACGGTATAAGGCACGGAAAAGTCGTACTTTTTCTTGCGCTCGTCAGAGATGGTCACCTGGTTGATGACCACGTCCAGGCGCTTGGATTCCAGCGCCGCCAGGATACCGTCCCACTTGGTCGGCTGCAGCTCGGCCTTCACGCCCAGCTCCTTGGCCAGGGCCTGGGCCAGCTCTACCTCGAAGCCGGTCAGCTTGCCGCTGTCATCCACGTAGCTGAAGGGTGGGTAGGTGCCTTCCAGGCCTACCTTCAGGACCTTGCTGTCCTGGATCTGTTGCAACTGCTGGCCCGCCTGGGCCTGGCTGCCCATGGCAGTGGCCAGGGCGATGGCGGTGAAGGCAAAGTAGCGACGCAGAGCGTTCAAGCGCATGGCAATATCCTTTGGGCTAAGGTCAGGCAGACCAGGCATCGGTATAGGCAAAGAGGGCAGGCGCCCCGCCGGTATGGAGAAACAGCAGGGGGCCATCGTCGAAGCGTTGGCGACCCACGCCGTCGAGCAGCGCCGCCATGGCCTTGGCGGTATAGACAGGGTCGAGCAGGATTCCTTCCTGGGCGGCCAGCAGTTTGATCGCCGCCAGGCCTCCAGCGTTCGGTTCACCGTAACGAGGACCGTAGTACTCGTCCCAGAGATGAATGCGCAGACTTTCAGGCAACGGGACGTCCAGCAACGCAGCCGTGGCCTCGGCCAGTTGTCGTACCTTGGGGCGCTGCTGGTCTTCGTCGCGGGAGACGGTTACCCCGATCACCGGCAGTTCCGGCAACTGTTGGCTCAAGCCAAGGGCCAGCCCGGCGTGGGTGCCGGCGCTGCCGCTGGCCAGCACCACGGCGGCGAAGTCCACGCCGCTGGCCTGGATCTGCTCAGCCAGCTCCAGGCCGGCTCGCACGTAGCCAAGCGCGCCTATTGGGCTGGAGCCACCAATAGGCACGATATAAGGCCGCTTGCCCGCCGTGCGCAACCGGGCCGCCAGAGCTTCGAGGGCCGCCGGGGCGTTGTCCAGATTCTCGACCAGCTCTACCCGCGCATCGAACAGGTCTAGCAGCAGGCGATTGCCATTGCCCAGGTAATCCGGCGCCGTGGTACCTGTGGGGTTTTCCAGCAAGGCGAAGCAGGACAGGCCAAGCCGTGCCGCCAGGGCGGCGGTTTGCCGTACATGGTTGCTCTGGATGGCGCCGGCGGTGACCAGGGTATCGGCCCCTTGCGCCAGGGCGTCGGCGGCCAGGTATTCAAGCTTGCGCAGCTTGTTGCCGCCCAGCGCCAGGGGCGTCAGGTCGTCCCGCTTGACATGGATGTCTCGCCCCAGCCAGGCGGAAAGCCGGCCCAGCCTTTCCAGCGGCGTTGCGGTTTGCATCAGGTCCAGGCGGGGGAAGCGGGCAAGCTGGGTGGAGATCATGGGGTGTCCAATAGGAGGCCGACCAGCGACTATAGGCATGCGTCGCGGCCCAGGCAATACGCTTGTCGGGCAAGTATGAGCACGCCGATACATATTCCCCGACGCTTGCGCGAGCGGAAAACTGGTTATTTTTTCAATGCCATGATTTCCCGTACAGTAGGCGCCGGAACGGCGCGCACGCCGTCGCCCCAACGCAGGAGAAGGTACCGTGAGCGAGACTGGGCAACGCCGCAGCCATAACGGCGGCCACTGGCAACTGAAAGGCATCGTGGAAGAACTACGGGGCGCGCGCGAACAATGGCGCCGCCAGAATGGCCGCAGTTGTGGTTCCACCGGCGGGCGGGACCTGCCTTCCCGGGAAGCAGTGGCCACGGTGCTGGAGCAGCTGTGCGGCGCGCTCTTCCCGATGCGCCTGGGCCCGGTGGACCTGCGCGAGGAGAGCGAAGATTTCTACGTCGGCCATACCTTGGACGCAGCCCTGAACGGGCTGTTGGCCCAGGCGCGCCTCGAATTGCGCTACGCCGGCCGTCATGGCCCGTGCAACATCGAGGAGCTGGACGCCACCGCGCTTCGCCTGATCCAAGGGTTCGCCACCGCCTTGCCGGGCATCCGGCGCCTGCTCGATACTGATGTGCTGGCGGCCTACCAGGGCGACCCGGCCGCCCGCAGCGTGGACGAGGTGTTGCTGTGCTATCCCGGGGTACTGGCAATCATCCACCACCGGCTGGCCCATCATCTGTACCGCGCGGGTCTTCCCTTGCTGGCGCGCATCGCTGCGGAACTGGCCCATTCCAGTACCGGCATCGACATCCACCCCGGCGCCCAGATCGGCCCCAGCTTCTTCATCGACCACGGTACCGGCGTGGTCATCGGGGAAACCTGCATCATCGGCGAGCGGGTGCGGATCTACCAGGCCGTTACCCTCGGGGCCAAGCGGTTCCCGGCCACCGAGGACGGTTCGCTGCAGAAAGGCCTGCCGCGTCATCCCATCGTGGAAGACGACGTGGTGATCTACGCCGGGGCGACCATCCTGGGCCGGATCACCATCGGCCAGGGCTCCACCATCGGCGGTAACGTCTGGCTCACCCGCAGCGTGCCGCCGGGCAGCAACCTGACCCAGGCGAGCCTGCAACAGGACGAAAGCGGCGTTCGATAGAGGCCGCGAAGCGCTGCAAGCCCTGGTGGGAGGCAGCGCAGCTGCCGAACAGATGTTGCAAGCATCTGCTCCCCAGCTGGCGCTGGATCCCACGGGACACAGACAACCTCATGAGGAAGACCTGTGGCGGTGACCCGGTTTGGTCTTGGGCGGGAATCATGTTTTAATTGAACGCCCGTTCAATTAAAACATGTTCGCACGCTGCGTTCATCTGGAGGCCCGTCCTGCCCGTGACCAGTCATTCCGCACCTGTCCGCATGAACCCGCCGGTGTTTGCCTTCGCCGCTGGCGCTATCCTTCTCTTCGCCGCCGTTGTGCTGGCTTTCCCCACCGCTGCCGGCGCCTGGTTGCTCAGGGCCCAGGCTTGGGCCTCCAATACCGTCGGCTGGTATTACCTGCTGGCCATGAGCCTTTACCTGGTTTTCGTAGTGGTCACGGCGCTCTCTGGCTACGGCCGTATCAAGCTGGGCGCGGACCATGATGAGCCGGAGTTCAGTTATCTTTCGTGGGCCGGCATGCTCTTCGCTGCCGGCATCAGCATCACGCTGTTCTTCTTCTGTGTCTCGGAGCCGCTGACCCATTTCACCCATCCGCCCCAGGGCGAGGCTGGCAACGAGGCCGCGGCTCGCCAGGCCATGCAGCTGCTGTTCCTGCATTGGGGCTTGCACGGTTGGGGCGTCTTCGCGTTCGTGGGCATGGCGCTGGGTTATTTCGCCTACCGGCATAACCTGCCGCTGGCGTTGCGCTCGGCCCTTTACCCGCTGATTGGCAAGCGGATCAACGGCCCTATCGGCTATGCCGTGGATGGTTTCGGGATCATCGCCACTGTGTTCGGGCTGGGGGCTGACATGGGCTTTGGGGTGCTGCACCTCAACGCCGGGCTGGATCAACTGTTCGCAATGCCCCATAACCAATGGGTGCAGTTGGGGCTGATCGCCCTCATGATGGGTGCCGCCATCCTGGTGGCCGTCTCCGGCGTGGACAAGGGCGTGCGGGTCATGTCGGACCTGAACATGCTTCTGGCCTGCGCCTTGCTGCTGTTCGTACTCTTCGCCGGGCCGACCCAGCACCTGCTCAATACCCTGGTGCAGAACGTAGGCGATTACCTCTCGGTGTTGCCGGCCAAGAGCTTCGACCTCTATGCCTATGGCAAGGTCGGCGGCTGGCTAGGTGATTGGACCGTGTTCTACTGGGCCTGGTGGATCGCCTGGGCGCCCTTCGTCGGGTTGTTCATCGCACGCATTTCCCGCGGGCGAACCATCCGCGAATTCGTGTTCGGCGTGCTATTCATTCCCCTGGGGTTCACCCTGGCCTGGATGTCCATATTCGCCAACAGTGCGCTGGATCTGCAGCTTCACGGCGTGCTGGATTTGGCCACTTCGGCCATTGCCGATCCGTCACGCACGCTCTACCTGATGTTGCAGCAATATCCCTGGAGCCGCACGGTCATCGCGGTCACGGTGTTCGTCAGCTTCGTATTCTTCGTCACCTCCGCGGACTCGGGTACCGTGGTGCTGTCCACCTTGTCTGCCAAGGGCGGCGGGCCGGACGAAGACGGCCCCAAGTGGCTGCGTGTGTTCTGGGGTACCGCCACGGCCCTCGTCACCGGTGGCCTGTTGTTCGCCGGCAGTATCGATTCGCTCAAGTCGGCGGTGGTGCTGACCTCCCTGCCGTTCTCCCTGATCCTCTTGCTGATGATGTGGGGCCTGCACAAGGCGTTCTACATGGAGTCTCAGCGGCAGATCGCCCAGCTTTATTCCTTGGCGCCCAGCACGTCTGCGCGTCGTGGCAAGGGGCGTGGCGGCTGGCGTCAACGCCTGAGCCAAGCCGTGCATTTCCCCTCGCGGGATGAGGTGTATCGCTTCATGGAAGGGTCCATTCGCCCAGCGATGCAGGAGGTATGCGCCGAGTTCGTGGGCAAGGGCCTCACTGCGCGGGTCGAGGAAAATACCGGTCACGACGCTGAAAGCCTGATCGTGACCCACGGCGAGGAACGGCCCTTCATTTACCAGGTGCGCATGCGTGGGTACTTCACGCCATCGTTCGCTCGGGGCGGGATGGGCAACAAGGAGCTCAAGAACCGCCGCTACTATCGAGCCGAGGTCCACCTGGCCGAGGGCAGCCAGGACTATGATCTGGTCGGCTACAACAAGGAGCAGATCATCACCGACATCCTGGATCAGTACGAACGGCACATGCAGTTCCTGCATCTGGTTCGCTAGAGGGAGGCAGCGGCCGCCGCCGCGTACAACGGTGGCCCGCTGCCCAGGCGCTGGCTAAACGATCCCGCCGTTGGCGCGCAGCACCTGGCCGTTGATCCAGGCGCCTTCGGGCCCTACCAGGAAGGCTACTATGCCAGCGATATCCTCCGGCTCACCCAGCCGCTCGAGAGGCGGGCGCTTGGCCAGTTGCTGGATCAGCTCCTCGGTCTTGCCCTCGAAGAACAGCTCAGTGGCGACCGGGCCGGGGGCAACGGCATTGACGGTAATATCGCGGCCACGCAGCTCCTGGGCGAATACCTTGGTCAATGACTCCACCGCCGCCTTGCTGGCAATGTACAGGGAGTAATTGGGCAGGTTCATGCCCACCGTGCTGCTGGAAAGATTCACGATGCGCCCGCCGTCATTCAAGCGCCGAGCCGCCTCGCGCAGTGTATTGAAGGTACCGCGGGTATTGATATTGAAGGTATGGTCGAACAGCTCGTCGCTGCTGTCTGCCAAGGGCACCATCTTCAAGACGCCGGCATTGTTGACCAGCACGTCGATCTTGCCGAACGCGGCTTCGGCCTCATCGAACAGGCGGCGTACATCGCCGCTGTCGGCCACGTTCGCCTTGATCGCCACGGCGCGCCCGCCTTCTTCGTTGATGCGCGCCACCAGTTCATCGGCATCCTTGGCGCTATGGGCATAGTTGATGACCACAGCGAAGCCATCGTCCACCAGGCGCAACGCCAGGGCGGCACCAATGCCACGAGAGGCGCCCGTGATCAGGGCTGTTTTCTGGGTAGCGGTAACCATGAAGAGCTCCTCGGATGAAAGTTACAAAACCCTAGCCCAGATATGTGCATGTTTTCGTGAAACTACTCGTCCTTGAACAATTCCAGAGCTTCTTTAGCCTGGTAAAGGGTTTTGGCGCTATGGCCCACGCCAGGGATCTCTCCATGTTCCCGCGTCAGGGGTAGATGCCAATCGCGGCTGAGCTGGCGTTCATAGGCCAGGTAGTTGCGTTGGCGCTGCAGTCGACTGTCGCCCTGGGCCAAGGCGGCGCAGCTGCGGTCCAGCAGGGGATGGCCGGGGTCGTTATCCCGGGCGCCTACCAGATAGGTAATGTCGCGCCTGGCATAGCGCTGGAACAATTGGCGGCTGTCCAATCCTGAATCCAGATAGGCAGGTAGCGCCTGCAAACCGTAGCGGTAACGGTCGACACCCGGGCAGTCACCTTCCATGGCCTGGGCGAAGCCACCCTCGACCGCTCGGCGAGCATCGAAATACAGATAACTCGACGGGCTCGAAATGACATAGCGCACCTTGATGCCACGGCTGGCCAAAGCCAGGTCGGCACGGCCGAACACTGCATAGCGCTGCAACAGCTGGCCACCGGCGGAATGACCCATCAGGATGATGTGCCGCAGGTGGGGATAATGCTGGTTATCGCCCAGCCAGGTGAGCAGTTCGTCCAGGGCCTGTACCGGAGTGATGCCCGTACGGCCAGCCACCGATGGGCTGGCCTGCATCCAGGTCTTGCTCCACAACGGGAGGTCTCTGCGGCCCGGCAGGTCGCGTGCTGTGAAAAAGCCGGGGGCCAGTACCAGCGTGTGACTCGATGGCCAGGAAACGTCAGACGCTAGCCGCTGGGCAATCCTGAAGTAATCCGCTGGGTTGCGGCGAACACCATGAAGGATGACCACCGCGCGCTCCACCTCTGGATCGCCACCTGGCATGTTCAACGGCTTGTTGGCGAAGGCCGCCAGGCCATGATCGACGGAGATCGGCACTCTTTGCAAAGGCTCGGCCTTGCATGCGCACGCGCAGAGCAGGACCAGCAGGCTGATCGCAAGCCGTCGCAACATGGCAGGGCTCCCGGTCAAGGCGCTGCGCAGAAACTAGCGCCGATTCCGATGCCGTTCAACGTGGCACATCACCGAGGATGGTCGCGCGATGCATCACCCGACGCGCGGGCCGGTAATCATCCACGGCGTAGTGCTGGGTTACGCGGTTGTCCCAGAAGGCCACATCGTTGACCTGCCATTGCCAACGCACGGTGAATTCCGGGCGAGTGGAATGGTTGAACAAAAAGGCTAGCAGGGTAGTGCTTTCCGCTTCGCTCAGCTCGTTGATGCGGGTAGTGAAACCTTCATTGACGAACAGCGCCTTGCGCCCGCTGCGCGGGTGGGTGCGTATTACCGGATGGCTGACCGGAGGATGACGGCGCCGAGTTTCTTCCCAGCGGGCTAACGCCTCGGGGTTGGTGCCAAAGCGCTCTAGAGGGAAGGATTTGCTGAACTCATGGCGCGCCGTCAGGCCTTCGAGCAACCGCTGGATGGGCGAGGACAAACCCTCGAAGGCGGCAATGCCGCTAGCCCAAAGGGTATCGCCGCCATGGGCCGGCACCTGTTTGGCCGCCAGCACGGCACCCATGGCCGGTGCCGGCAGGAAGGTTACGTCGGTATGCCAGATGGCATTGTCGCGAACATCCGTAACCGCGGTATCGAGTACCAATACTTCTGGCTGTTCGGGCACGTTGGGGTAGATAGGGTGGATATGCAGGTCGCCGAAGGTCATGGCGAGCCGGGCCTGCTGCTGGGGTGTCAAAGGCTGCTGCCGGAAGAACAACACCTGATGGTCGAGCAGGGCCTGCTCGAGCGCGTCGCGGTCGGCCTCGCCCAGTGGCCGAGTGAGGTCCAGGCCGTCGATACGCGCACCGATGGCAGGGTTCAGCGGGGTGATGCTCAGTGTCATGGGATTCGCTCGGTTGACCAATACGAAAAGAGGGCGCGATCAATGGCTACGGCCATGCCAGGGCACCAGTCGACGCTGCAGCGCCCGCAGCCCCAGTTCCAGGGCGAAGGCGACCACGGCGATGACCAGAATGCCGAGAATGACCACGTCGGTGATCAGGAACTGCGCGGCGGACTGGACCATGAAGCCCAGGCCGCTGGTGGCGGCGATCAACTCGGCGGCGACCAGCGTCGACCAGCCCACCCCCAGGCCGATGCGTACGCCGGTGAGAATGTCCGGCAGGGCGCTGGGCAGAATCACATGGCGTACCAGCTGTGTCCGTGTAGCGCCCAGGCACTGGGCGGCGCGCAGGCGAGCCGGGTCCACGGTGCGCACGCCGGTCGCCGTGGCGATGGCGATGGGCGCGAAGATGGCCAGGTAGATCAGCAAAACCTTGGAGAGCTCGCCAATGCCGCACCAGATGACGATCAGCGGGAGATAGGCCAAAGGAGGAATTGGCCGGTAGAACTCGATCAATGGGTCAAGCACGCCTTGGGCGATCCGGTTGCGGCCAATGGCGATGCCTACTGGAATGGCGGTAAGGATGGCCAGGCCCAAGGCCAGGCCGATGCGTTGCAGGCTGGCGCCCAGATGCTGCCAGAGGGTCGCATCCATGTAACCGGTGGTTGCCAACAGCCATCCCTTTTCCAGTACCGCCGAAGGGGAGGGCAGGAAGAGTGGGTCGACCCAGCCGAAGCGGGTGACGACCCACCAGGCCAGGATCAGCGTGGCGGCAGTAAGAGCACTCAGCGCACGGGTGCTCAGGGCGCGGCTCGACACGGGCGCGCGGCCGGGTACGTGCCCGGCCACGGTCAATTCAGCAGGGTTCATGGCGCCTCCTGGGCAGCAGCGTGGCGTTGCGAGAAAACCTGGGCCAATACCCGCTCGCGGGTCTCGATGAAGCGAGGGTCCGACTTGATCGCCCGGGCCGATTCGCCGGCAGCGTACCGGCGGCCGAAGTCCAGGCTGAGTCTTTGAACGATCCTGCCCGGATTGGGCGCCAGAAGAATCAGGTCGGTGGCCAGAAACACGGCCTCTTCGATGTCATGGGTAATGAGGAACACAGGCTTGGCCGTGCGCTTCCATACCGACAGCAACAGCTCCTGCATCTGCTCCCGAGTGAAGGCGTCCAGGGCGCCGAAGGGTTCGTCCATCAGCAATATCCGCGGCTCCGCCGCCAGGGCTCGGGCCAGGCCGACCCGCTGGCGTTGTCCGCCGGACAGTTCCCAGACGCGACGCTGGCCAAAGCCCGCCAACCCCACCAGAGCCAGCAGTTGTTCGGCCTTGGCTTCTCGCCTGGGACGATCGATGCCGGCGAGCTCCAGGCCGAAGGCTACGTTCTGTAGCACGTTCTGCCAGGGCAAGAGCACATCGTCCTGGAACACCACGGCGCGGTCCGCGCCTGGGCCCTTCACATGGATACCGTCAAGGCGCAGGCTACCGCCACTGGGGGGTACGAAACCGGCGATCAGGTTAAGCAATGAGGTTTTGCCACTGCCGGAGGGGCCAAGGGCGACCATCAGCTGTTCAGGGCCCAGGCGCAAGGACAGGTTTTCCAGTACCGGGGTGCTGGCGCCTGGGTAATGGGCGCTGACGCGGTCGAGTTCTAGCTGTGCCATGGTGACCCTCCTCTGAATGACGACCCAGCGGCTACTGAACGTACTTGGCGCTGACGAAGCCGCTGTAGTCGGGGAGTACGCTCTCGACCTTGCCTTGCTCCTTCAGGAAGGCGGCGGTATCGGCTATGGCCTTGGCGGTTCCACCTTGCAGAAGCGCCGGCGAGGTCTGCGCCTGGGCCTGAGGGAAGGCCGAACCGGCCAGCAATTCGGGTACGTCGGCGGCGTTAGAGCCAGTCAGCCGGGCGATGTCCTTCACCGGGGCCGAATCCGCAGTCCATTCGTTCTTGTGGGCCGCGTAGTCGGCATAGGCCTGAAGGGTCACGTGGGCGAATTTGGCGATCACGTCCGGATGTTTCTCGGCGTAGTCCTTGCGAGCCACCCAGACTTCGAAGGTAGGCGCGCCCCATTGGCCCACTTGGGCGGCATCGGTCAGCACCGTGCCAGTCTTGCGGATTTCACCCAGGGCGGGCGACCACACGAAGGCGCCGTCGATGTCACCGCGTTTCCAGGCAGCGGCGATCTCCAGAGGCTGAAGGTTCACTACCTTGACCTTGGTGGTGTCCAGGCCCCAATGCTTAAGCGCGCCCAATAGGCTGTAGTGAGAGGTGGACACGAAGGGCGTCGCGATAGTCTTGCCGACAAGATCTTCAGGCTTGCTGATGCCGCTGCCATTGCGCACCACCAACTGCTCGGAACTGTTGATCTGGGCGGACACAATGAACGCCACTATCGGAAGCTTGCGCGAGGCCGCCGCAGCCAGTGGGCTGGAGCCAAGGTTGCCGATCTGGACATTGCCTGCGGCCAGGGCGGTGACGACTTCGGAACCGCTGTTGAAGCGTCGCCAGTCGATCTTCTCTCCGATGGCTTTCTCGTAGGCGCCAGACGCCTGGGGTACCTTGCTTGGATCGATGCCGGTCTGATACGCCACGGTAAGGTCGGCGGCCTGGGCGGACAGCGCGGCAGTGGCCAAGGTAAGGGTAGTGATCAGGGTGCGGAAGCTGAACGTACGAGCCATGACGATGCCTGGGTAAGGAAGGGATGGACCGATAATATCGTTATAAAAAACACCAAATAAATACTATTTGGTTACTAGCTTATGGCGAATTCGTGGGTGCTCGAGACGGATATCGCAGGTTCGACTAAACCTTTCTGAGCGGCTTTAGCGTTGTGCATTGCTTAAATATTTGGGTTATAAATAAATAATTATTTATTCCTTCTGGTTTTCTCGCGGACGTTGCAGCATCACCTTACAGAACCAAGGAGCTACCTCATGAGCCTCAAGCTGGGCGATATCGCCCCCGATTTCGAACAGGATTCCAGCCTCGGCCGTATCCGCTTCCACGAATGGCTCGGTAACAGCTGGGGCGTGCTGTTTTCTCACCCTGCCGACTTCACTCCGGTGTGCACCACTGAGCTGGGCTTTACCGCCAAGCTCAAGGAAGAATTCGACAAGCGCGGCGTCAAGGCCATTGCGCTCTCGGTGGACCCGGTCGAGTCCCATGTGAAATGGATCGACGATATCAACGAAACCCAAAGTACCCAGGTGAACTTCCCTATCCTGGCCGATGCGGACCGCAAGGTCTCCGACCTGTACGACCTGATTCACCCGAACGCCAATGACACACTGACGGTGCGCTCGCTGTTCATCATCGATCCGAACAAGAAGGTGCGTCTGACCATTACCTATCCCGCCAGCACGGGGCGCAATTTCAACGAGATTCTGCGGGTGATCGATTCGCTGCAGCTGACCGACAACCACAAGGTGGCTACCCCCGCCAACTGGCAGGACGGTGAAGACGTAGTGATCGTGCCTTCTCTGAAAGACGAAGCCGAGATTGCACAGCGATTCCCCAAGGGCTATCGCGCGGTCAAGCCCTACCTGCGCCTGACACCGCAGCCCAACCGCTGACACCTATGCCTAGCAGGGCTTTGGGGATCACGAGAGTGGTCCCCTTTTTTGTTGGGCACTGGCACTGAACCGGATATGTATAGCGGTTGGAGCCAGCGAAGCTGGCGAATTCGCGCAAGCTATCAGCGCTCGTTCCCTAGCTTCGCTAGGTCCCACACAACCTGCCTCGGTGCTCTGCCTGACATCATTCCCTTAGACAAACTGCCGGAACAGCCAGTACAACCCCGCCGAGAGCGCGATGGCGGCGGGGAGGGTGAGTACCCAGGCCATCAGCAGATTGCGTATGGTGCGCATCTGCAGGCCTGAGCCATTGGCCGCCATGGTGCCGGCCACGCCTGACGAGAGTACGTGGGTGGTGGATACCGGCAGGCCGTACATGTCGGCCGCGGCGATAGTCAGCATGGCGACGGTTTCGGCGCTGGCACCCTGGGCGTAGGTCAGGTGGGTCTTGCCGATGCGCTCGCCCACGGTGATCACGATACGACGCCAGCCCACCAGGGTGCCCAGGCTCAAGGCAATGGCGACCGCCACCTTCACCCACGGCGGGATGAAGCGTGTCGCCTCGTTGGTATAGGCCTGGAAGGCTTTGAGCTTGTCCTTGGTATCGGCGTTGAAACTCCCCACCTTTTCCTTGTCCATCAGCCGAATCGTTTCCGACGCCAGGTACATGTCGTTGCGCACGTTGGAGCTGGCTTGCGGCGGTACCCGATCCAGGGAGCCGTAGCCCTTGACCTGGTCGCCGATACTGCCGATCAGGCGTGCCAGCGCCAGAACCAGCCCCGGGCTGGCTTTCTTGTCGATGAGAAATCGCTCCAGCTGCTGCCGTGGCGCCTCGCTCGGGGTACCGGGTTCTGCCTGTAGCAAAGCTTGTTGCGTGACCTGGGCCAGGGCAGCGAACCGTTGGGTCTCGGGTTCGGGAATGGCACGGTTCAGGGCATATGCCATGGGCAAGGTGCCGATCAGGATGAGCATGATAAGCCCCATGCCCTTTTGCCCATCGTTCGAGCCATGAGCGAAGGACACCCCGGTACAGGTCATGATCAACAGCCCACGAATCCAGAACGGCGGCGGCGTGTTGCCCTCCGGAGCCTGGTACAGCGCGCGGTTCTTCACTAAATGGCGCAGAAGCAGCATCAACCCGGCCGCGCAGGCGAAGCCGATCAAAGGCGACAGCAGCAGGGCATAGCCGACCTTGGCCGCCTGGCTCCAGTCTACCCCGGACGTACCATCGCGGCCGCTCATCCAGGCATTGGCTACCCCTACGCCGATGATCGAGCCGATAAGCGTATGGGAAGAAGACGCTGGCAGGCCGAGCCACCAAGTGCCCAGGTTCCACAGGATCGCGGCGATCAGCAGGGCGAAGATCATTGCAAAGCCGGCCGAGGAGCCCACCTGGAGAATCAGGTCCACGGGTAGCAGCGCAATGATGCCAAAGGCCACCGCGCCGCTGGAGCTGAGCACCCCGATGAAGTTGAAGGCACCTGACCACATCACCGCCACCTGCGCAGGCAGCGAATGGGTATAGATCACTGTCGCCACGGCATTGGCAGTGTCATGAAAACCGTTGACGAATTCGAAACCCAGAGCGATCACCAGGGCGACACCCAGCAAGATGTAGGGTGTCCAGGTGGTGGCATCGACGTTGGACGTATCCAGGTCTCGGTTCAGGCTCCAGAACATATAGCCCAGGCCAGCGGCCAACACGGCGTAGAAGAGTGCCTTGACCAAGGGATGGGAACGGCGATCCAGCTCGGGGCCGTTTCGCTTCGCGACCCCGGCGAGTGTGGTGGTAGTCATCGGGCAGCTCCAGGCTGGAAAGAGGCAACCCTGATCCTGCTCGTCAAATGTTACAAAAAAGTTCTCAAGTTTTCCCTCCGTCAGCCGGCTGACCAGTGGCTGTAAGAAATGGAATAAGCAAAGAAATAAATATGATTTATGGATATATAAAAGCAGGAGTACGCTCAGTGCTCAGATTTCAAGGTTGGCGAGGAGCGTCGGATGCTTGTGGTATCGGTAGGGGGCAGCCCCAGCGTGCGGTCACGCTCCACAATCATGCTTGAGCGAGCACGACAGAGCCTGCAGCAGCGAGGCATTGAGGTGGTGAGTTACCAGGTGCGGGAGTTTCCCGCCGAAGATCTACTGCACGCCCGCTTCGATAGCCCGCAGATCCAGACATTCCTGGATGTGGTCGAGCAGGCTGACGGCTTGATTGTCGCGACCCCGGTGTACAAGGCCTCGTTCAGCGGCGCCTTGAAAACCTTGCTTGACCTGCTGCCCGAGCGAGCCTTGGCCAGCAAGGTGGTCCTGCCTATCGCCACGGGCGGCAGCATCGCCCATATGCTGGCTGTGGACTACGCCCTCAAGCCGGTGCTGGCCGCCTTGAAGGCTCAGGAAATGCTACAGGGCATCTTTGCCGAGGATTCCCAGATCACTTATGGCGAGGGCGCGGCGTCAGCCAACCTTAGCCCGGCTTTGGAACAGCGCCTGGAGGGCGCGCTGGAAGAATTTCATCAAGCGCTTGCGCGGCGGCCTCGTCCGCTGTTGCACGGACAGCTCGGCCGTAGCCTGATCGAGGCGCGCTGGAGCATCTGAACCGTCTTATCGCCTTCTGACCCGACCACGGGAAGCAGGTGCCAGTACCCGACACTCAACAAGGAGAGCGCCATGCGCACAATCACCTTGCGTCGAGGGCTGGTCGCCCTGTTTACCGCGACCGTTGCCCTCGGAGCACTTAGCCAGGCCCAGGCTGAAACCTTACGCATCGGCTATCAGAAATACGGCACCCTTGTGCTGCTCAAGGCCAAGGGCGCACTGGAGAAACGCCTGGCTGACCAGGGTATCACGGTGCAGTGGACAGAGTTTCCCGGCGGCCCGCAGCTACTCGAAGGCCTGAATGTGGGATCGATCGATTTCGGTGTCACCGGCGAAACGCCGCCGGTGTTCGCCCAGGCCGCCGGCGCCGATCTGGTCTACGTGGCTCATGAGCCGCCCGCTCCGACGAGCGAAGCGATCCTGGTGCCCAAGGGCTCGGCCATCGCCAGCGTCAAAGACCTCAAAGGCAAGAAGGTGGTGTTGAACAAGGGTTCAAACGTGCACTACCTGCTGGTGCGCGCTTTGGAAGACGCTGGGCTCAAATACACTGACATCCAGACCGTATTCCTGCCTCCGGCCGATGCCCGCGCCGCGTTCGAGCGGGGCAGCGTGGACGCCTGGGTCATCTGGGACCCCTACCAGGCTGCCGCTGAGCAACAGCTCGGCGCCCGTACCCTGCGTGACGGCAGTGGGCTGGTGGACAACAACCAGTTTTACCTGGCCACCCGGCCTTATGCCCAGGCCCACCCCGCCGTGGTGGCGGCGCTGGTCGAAGAAGTTCGCAAAACGGGGGAGTGGTCCCAGGCGAACCCGCAAGAGGTTGCCGAGCAGGTCGTACCCCTGTTGGGGCTGCCTGCCCCTATCGTGCTGACAACAGTGAAGCGTCAAGGCTTCGGGGCTGGCTACATCACCCCGGAGGTGACTGCCGCCCAGCAGAAGATCGC
Organism: Pseudomonas sp. DC3200b2; assembly: GCF_049895785.1. Lineage (NCBI taxonomy): Bacteria > Pseudomonadati > Pseudomonadota > Gammaproteobacteria > Pseudomonadales > Pseudomonadaceae > Pseudomonas > Pseudomonas sp. DC3200b2. The sequence continues at coordinate 56,518 of NZ_JAFCTA010000005.1, forward strand.
CGATGCTTTCTACCAGCTCAAGCTGATACCCAAGCCTTTGAGCATCAAGGATGTGGTCTGGACGCCTCCGGCGAGCCTGGCCGTGCAATGAATTCCCTGGTCGGTCTGGCCGACGCTTCCCTCTGGAGACAACTCCCATGAGCCTGAACATTTTCTGGTTTCTGCCTACTCACGGTGACGGACACTACCTGGGCACCGCCCAGGGCGCCCGCACGGTCGATCATGGGTACCTGCAGCAGATCGCCCAAGCGGCTGACCGTCTCGGCTACGGCGGGGTACTGATTCCCACCGGGCGCTCTTGCGAAGATTCCTGGCTAGTGGCCGCCTCGTTGATTCCAGTCACCCAGCGCTTGAAATTCCTGGTGGCGCTGCGCCCGGGAATCATCTCGCCAACGGTGGCCGCGCGCCAGGCCGCGACACTGGATCGCCTTTCAGGCGGCCGCGCGCTGTTCAACCTGGTGACCGGCGGCGACCCGGATGAACTGGCGGGTGATGGCCTGTTCCTCAGTCATGAAGAACGCTACGAAGCCTCCGTGGAATTCACCCGCATCTGGCGCCGCGTGCTTGAAGGCCAGACCGTCGACTATGACGGCAAGCACATCAAGGTCAGGGGTGCCAGATTGCTCTACCCCCCACTGCAACAGCCTCGTCCGCCACTCTATTTCGGTGGTTCCTCCGAGGCCGCGCAAGACCTTGCCGCGGAGCAGGTGGAGCTGTACCTGACCTGGGGCGAGCCACCGGCGGCCGTGGCGGAAAAGATCGCTCAGGTGCGAGCCAAGGCAGCGGCGCAAGGGCGCAGCGTGCGTTTCGGCATTCGCTTGCACGTGATCGTGCGCGAAACCAATGAGCAGGCCTGGGCCGCGGCGGATCGGCTGATCGCTGAGCTGGACGATGACACCATCGCCAAGGCCCAGTCGGCCTTCGCACGCTTCGACTCGGTCGGCCAGCAGCGCATGGCGGCCCTGCATGGAGGCCGTCGCGACAAGCTGGAAGTCAGCCCGAACCTCTGGGCCGGCGTCGGCCTTGTGCGCGGCGGCGCTGGCACGGCGCTGGTGGGCGATGGCCCTACAGTAGCCGCGCGGGTGAAGGAATACGCCGACCTGGGCATCGACACCTTCATTTTCTCGGGTTACCCGCACCTGGAGGAGTCCTATCGGGTCGCTGAGCTGCTGTTCCCGCACCTTGACGTGGAGCGTCCACAAGCACAGGGCGGTCAGGGTTACATCAGCCCCTTCGGTGAAATGGTCGCCAATGACATCCTGCCCAAAGCCGTTGCGCAGAGTTGAGGAGGGGCCATGAGCATTGCGCGTAGAACCACTGAACGCCTGGCCCCCTGGGCCTTGCCCGTGGTGATGTTGGCGACGTGGCAACTGGCGGTCAGCGCGGGCTGGCTGTCTACCCGCATCCTGCCCGCGCCCAGCGCCGTGCTAGAGGCGGGAGTAGCCCTGGTACAGTCGGGTGACCTTTGGAAACACTTGGCCATCAGCAGCTGGCGCGCCGCCGTGGGCTTTGCCATAGGCGGCAGCATCGGACTGGGCCTCGGGTTCCTGACCGGGCTGTCCCGCTGGGGTGAGCGCTTGCTGGACAGCTCCGTCCAGATGATCCGCAACGTGCCGCACCTGGCGTTGATTCCCTTGGTGATCCTCTGGTTCGGCATCGACGAGTCGGCGAAGATCTTCCTGGTAGCCTTGGGCACTTTGTTCCCTATCTATCTCAACACCTATCACGGTATCCGCAATGTCGACCCGGCCTTGCTGGAGATGGCGCGCAGTTACGGCCTATCAGGCCTGGCGCTGTTCTGGCAGGTGATACTCCCGGGCGCGCTGCCGTCGATCCTGGTGGGCGTGCGTTTTGCCCTGGGCTTCATGTGGCTCACGCTGATCGTGGCCGAAACCATTTCCGCCAGCTCCGGCATCGGCTACCTGGCGATGAATGCACGCGAATTCCTGCAAACCGACGTAGTGGTCCTGGCCATCGTGCTCTATGCCGTGCTGGGCAAGCTGGCCGATCTGGCCGCCCGAGGCCTGGAGCGGGCCTGGTTGCGCTGGCATCCGGCCTACCAGGGCGCCAAGGAGGCCAGGGCGTGAGCATCCTGAACGAGACGCCTCATTTCTTGCGTGGCATCAGTGTGGATGTGCGGGGGCTGACCCGTACCTTCGACCGGCGTCAGGTACTCAAGGGCATCGACCTTCACATTCCGCTGGGCCAGTTCGTGGCCGTGGTAGGCCGCAGCGGTTGCGGCAAGAGTACGTTGTTGCGCTTGCTTGCTGGCCTGGACAAGCCCAGCGGCGGCAGTCTGGGCAGCGACGAGGGCAGCCTGGAAAGCGTGCGTGACGGTACTCGCCTGATGTTCCAGGAGCCGCGCCTGCTGCCTTGGAAAACGGTGATCGAAAACGTTGGGCTGGGCCTGAAGGGCAATTGGAAAGCCCAGGCGTTGGACGCGCTCAAGGCCGTAGGCCTGGCCGAGCGGGCCGGGGAGTGGCCGGCAGCGCTTTCGGGTGGGCAAAAGCAGCGGGTTGCCCTGGCCCGGGCGCTGATTCACCAGCCACGACTGTTATTGCTGGATGAACCCCTGGGCGCGCTCGATGCCCTCACCCGCATCGAAATGCAGCAACTGCTGGAGCGCCTGTGGCAGCAGCATCGTTTCACCGTGGTGCTGGTGACCCATGACGTCGCTGAAGCGGTAGCCGTGGCTGACCGCGTGATCCTGATCGAAGAAGGCCAGATTGGCCTGGACCTGGCGGTCGATCTGCCACGCCCACGGCAGCGAGGCTCCTACGCCCTGGCCGGGCTGGAAAGTCGCATCCTGGAGCGGGTGCTGTCGTTGCCTGGCCAGGATGCGCCGCAGGAACCTGTTCAACCCTTGCCTACGCAGTTGCGCTGGGCTTATTGAAAGTCAATCGAGGAAAACACCATGACCATCAAAGCCATCAACGTTCGCAACCAGTTCAAAGGCACCGTCAAGGAAATCATCGAAGGCCCCGTGCTCTCGGAGATCGATGTGCAGACGGCCTCGGGTATCGTTACCTCCGTGATCACCACGCGCTCGGTAAAGGAGCTGGAACTGGCGGTAGGCAGTGAGGTGATCGCCTTCGTGAAATCCACCGAGGTGTCCATCGCCAAGCTGTGACTGCCCCGCGGGCCTGCTTCACTCCCCTGTGTCCTGGCCCCGGCGGGCCAGGTACGGGGGCAGGTACAGCCCAAGATACGCATCGAATACCCGCATGCCTTCCTCGGCCAGGCGCGGCGTGATCACGCCATGCATCTGCACTGAGCGCGCGTATACCCGGTCGCCCAGCTCCATGGCCAGGGTGAAGACGTCCACTTCTTCAGGGAGTTGCGGCAGCACGAAATGACGGGCGAAGAGAGCTTGCATCAAGGCGCCCAGCTCGATGTCATGCTGGCGGTCGGCCTGGGTCACCTCGCTCAAGCCATGCTGCGCCAGAATCAACTGGCGAGCCGCGGCATCCTCGTTGTACAGCCCAAGCATGCGCTCTTCCACCAGCCGGGACAGGTCGCGCCAGGTCGTCAGACTATGGCTGTCGATCGGTGTCTGGAGGCAGGCGCGGAAGGCGGCGTGGATGTCTGCCGTCAGCCCTTCCAGCAAGGCAGGCACGCTAGGGAAGAAATGGTAGACGGAGGAAGGGGGAATGCCTGCCAGTTCCGCCACAGCGTAGATGGAAAGGCCTGCCACGCCAGCCTCGGCCAGGATGGAGCGTGCCGCGGCAAGGATGGCATCGATACGCGCCTGGCTGCGTTGGCGGGGTTTACGGGAGGTAATGGTGCGCGGCATGACGGGCTCCTGGAGGCAGCCCGCATTCTAAAGGCACAGCAAGCCTTCTGGTACCGGTTGGCACCAGCGCCAATCGGCGAATAGGCTTGAAAACTCGGTGGGAGCCAGCACCAGCTGGCGAACAGGCATCGAATGCAGCCGGATTCGCCCACTGGCGCTGGTTGAACCTTCATTCACACCGTATGCAGGTACCAGTTGTATTCCAGGTCCGAGATGGAGTGTTCGAACTCCTCCAGTTCGCTTTCCTTGCAAGCCACGAAGATATCGATGTACTTGGGGTCGATGTACTTGGCCATGATTTCGCTGTCATCCAGGGCCCGCAAGGCATCGCGCAGGTTGTTCGGCAGGCTCGGTTCAGTCTGCTCATAGGCATTGCCTTCCAGAGGTTCTCCCGGATCGCACTGGTTGGTAAGACCATGGTGGATGCCCGCCAGCACCGCTGCCATCAGCAGGTAGGGGTTGGCATCGGCGCCGGCGACCCGGTGTTCGATACGGACCGAATCGGGCGCGCCCGTGGGTACTCGCAGCGCCACGGTGCGGTTGTCCAGGCCCCAGGTCGGGGAGTTGGGGACGTAGAACTGAGCACCGAAACGGCGGTAGGAGTTGACGTTGGGGCAAAGGAAGGCCATGGAGGCCGGCAGGGTCTCGAGCACACCGCCGATTGCATGGCGCAATGCGGCGTTCTGCTCGGGATCCTCGCTGGTGAAGATGTTCTTGCCGTCCTTGTCCAGGATCGAGATATGCACATGCAGACCGTTGCCCGCCTGGCCCGGATAGGGCTTGGCCATGAAGGTCGTGTCCATCTCGTGGTCATAGGCGATGTTCTTGATCAATCGCTTGAGCAGCACTGCATAGTCGCAGGCCCGTAGCGGGTCTGCCACATGGTGCAGGTTGACCTCGAACTGGGCCGGGGCGCTCTCCTTGACGATGGCGTCGGCGGGGATGCGTTGCTCCTTGGCGCCTTCGAGGATGTCCTGCAGGCAATCCACATACTCGTCCAGATCGTCGATCAGGTACACCTGGGTAGACTGTGGACGTTTGCCGGAAATCGGCGAGCGCGGAGGCTGAGGCCGGCCGTTCACGTTCTCCTGGTCGATCAGGTAGAACTCCAGCTCGAAGGCTGCGCAAATGGTCAGGCCCAGCTCATCGAACTTCTGCACGACCTGGCGCAGCACTTCTCGAGGGTCGGCAAAGAACGGCTCGCCCTCGAGCTCATGCATGGTCATCAGCAATTGCGCCGTGGGGCGCTTTTGCCAGGGCTCATTGCTCAAGGTATTGGGGATGGGGTAGCAGATGCGATCGGCATCACCGATGTCCAGGCCCAGGCCGGTGCTTTCCACCGTGGACCCGTTGATGTCCAGTGCGAACAAGGACGCCGGAAGATTGATGCCTTTCTCATACACCTTATGCAGGCTGGTGCGCTCGATGCGCTTGCCACGCACTACACCATTCATATCTGCAATCAGAAGGTCGACGTACAGAACCTCAGGATGATCCTTGAGGAATGCGTTTGCTTCGTTCAGCTGAACGGCACGCGGGGGTACCGACATGATGCAACACCTTTGTTGTTAAAAATATCAATCATTGGCTTAGAACCAGTTCAGTCAATCCGAAAGCCAATCCGAAGTCAAGCTGGCCCAGCTGCGCCTCATGAAAGGGCTTTTCGTGCTACCCATGCCCTCGTCTGGTGCAAATAACGCCTGAATTTTCCGTCATTATTTCCGCAAAAACCCAGGCGTGGTGAATTCTTTACAGGGTGTTGTATAAAAAATTGAACAGCGCTAAGCTCGGTCGCATCCCATAACAGCAACAATAACGGGGAATATCATGGCACGCCTGCTATATATGGGCGCAACTGCCTGGCTCGCACCGCAGTGCTCGCGGCTCTTCACGTCGCTACATCTTGCCTTATGCTGCAAAGGTCTTGCCGACCTCGTAGCGTTTGCGGTCGCAATACGCGGCCGCATGCTCGGTCAGGCACACCCTATCACTACAATGCCTTCGGCTCGACTGAAGCGCGTCACGAACCGGCGCAGGTTCGTATTAACATACTGCCAGAAGTCGCTCTCGTGCACCCGTTCGCCTCATCGGCCCAGGTTAGCGGCGCATCCCTGCCCGCGCCCGGCCCCATCGAAGCAGCCCTTGCATATTTGCGGCACAGCGCCTGGCCCCTTGCGGGAGGCCAGGAACATTCGCGCCACCTGCTGACGCTGCCGCGTCGGTCACCTTCGGCCATAGAGGCCGGGCGCCTTGCCTCCTGAGGTATTTATGAGTACCAACCTCGACCAGCTCACGGATTGGTTGAAGAAGCACAAGATCACCGAAGTCGAATGCCTGATCAGCGACCTGACCGGCATCACTCGCGGCAAGATTTCGCCTACCAACAAGTTCATCGCCGAAAAGGGCATGCGCTTGCCGGAAAGCGTGCTGCTGCAAACCGTTACCGGTGATTACGTCGAAGACGACATCTATTACGAGTTGCTCGACCCGGCCGATATCGACATGCTCTGCCGCCCGGACGAAAACGCAGTGTTCCTGGTGCCTTGGGCCATCGAGCCCACCGCCCAGGTGATTCACGATACCTACGACAAGCAGGGCAACCCGATCGAGCTGTCTCCGCGCAACGTATTGAAAAAGGTGCTCAAGCTCTACGCTGATCGTGGTTGGCAGCCAATCGTGGCGCCGGAAATGGAGTTCTACCTGACCAAGCGCTGCGATGATCCGGACTTCCCTCTTCAGCCACCGATCGGTCGCTCCGGGCGCCCGGAAACCGGTCGCCAGTCGTTCTCCATCGAGGCCGCGAACGAATTCGACCCTCTGTTCGAAGACGTCTATGACTGGTGCGAGCTACAGAACCTGGACCTGGACACCCTCATTCACGAAGACGGCACCGCCCAGATGGAAATCAACTTCCGTCATGGCAGCGCTCTGTCCCTGGCCGATCAGATCGTGGTGTTCAAGCGCACCATGCGCGAGGCCGCGCTCAAGCACAACGTGGCCGCTACTTTCATGGCCAAGCCCATGACCGGCGAGCCTGGCAGCGCCATGCATCTGCACCAGAGCGTGGTGAGCGTGGAAACTGGCAAGAGCATCTTTTCAAACGAAGATGGCTCCATGAGCCAGTTGTTCCTGCACCATGTGGGTGGCTTGCAGAAGTTCATTCCCGAATTGCTGCCACTGTTCGCGCCCAATGTGAACTCATTCCGCCGCTTCCTGCCCGATACCTCGGCGCCGGTCAACGTCGAATGGGGCGAGGAAAACCGTACCGTGGGCCTGCGCGTGCCAGACGCCACGCCACAGAATCGCCGAGTGGAAAACCGCCTGCCGGGCGCGGATGCCAACCCTTACCTGGCCATCGCGGCCAGCCTGCTGTGTGGCTTCATTGGCATGGTCGAGGGCATTCCGCCCAGCGCGCCGGTGCACGGTCGTGGCTATGAGCGCCGCAACCTGCGCCTGCCATTGACCATCGAGGATGCGCTCGAGCGCATGGAAAATTGCCGAACGGTGGAGAAATACCTCGGTCGCAAGTTCGTGACCGGTTATGTAGCGGTCAAGCGTGCCGAGCATGAGAATTTCAAGCGCGTGATCAGTTCGTGGGAACGGGAGTTCCTGTTGTTCGCGGTCTGATCGATGCGGACCGCCGCCCATCTCGGGCCGGCCCAGGAGAGGAATGATGAGCACTAAGAGTCCACAAACCCTGCAGTGGCAGGCCCTCAGCGGGGATCACCACCTGGCGCCCTTCAGCGACTATAGGCAACTGAAGGAAAAAGGTCCGCGGATCATCACCAAGGCCCAGGGCGTTCACCTTTGGGACAGCGAAGGGCACAAGATCCTGGATGGCATGGCGGGCCTGTGGTGCGTGGCGGTAGGCTACGGCCGAGAAGAACTGGTACAGGCCGCGGCCGCGCAGATGCGTGAGCTGCCTTACTACAACCTGTTCTTCCAGACGGCGCACCCGCCTGCCCTGGAACTGGCCCAGGCAGTGGTGCAGGTGGCGCCTGACGGCATGAGCCACGTGTTCTTCACCGGCTCGGGCTCCGAGGGCAACGATACCGTCCTGCGCCTGGTTCGCCATTACTGGGCATTGCAAGGCAAGCCTGGCAAGAAAACCATTATCGGTCGGGTCAATGGCTACCACGGCTCCACCGTGGCCGGCGCCAGCCTCGGCGGCATGTCCGGAATGCACGAGCAGGGCGACCTGCCGATCCCGGGCATCGCTCACATCCCGCAGCCGTACTGGTTCGGTGAAGGCGGCGATATGAGCCCGGATGAGTTCGGCCTGTGGGCGGCGAACCAGCTGGAAGAAAAGATCCTGGAGCTGGGCGAGGACCAGGTAGCGGCCTTCATCGCCGAGCCGATCCAGGGCGCTGGCGGGGTCATCATTCCGCCGGACAGCTACTGGCCGCGCATCAAGGAAATCCTGGCCAAGTACGACATCCTCTTCGTCGCCGACGAGGTCATCTGCGGGTTCGGCCGTACGGGCGAGTGGTTCGGTAGCGATTATTACCAGCTCAAGCCGGACCTGATGACCATCGCCAAGGGCCTTACCTCGGGTTACGTGCCCATGGGTGGCGTGATCGTGCGTGATCGCGTCGCCAAGGTGATCAGCGAAGGCGGCGATTTCAATCATGGGTTCACCTACTCAGGGCATCCGGTGGCGGCCGCTGTCGGTCTGGCCAACCTGCGCCTGCTCCATGAAGAAAAGATCATTGAACGGGTGAGAAGCGAAACGGCACCATATTTGCAAAAGCGCTTGCGGGAACTCGAAGACCACCCGCTGGTGGGCGAGGTCCGTGGGTTAGGCATGCTAGGCGCCATCGAGCTGGTAAAGGACAAAGCCACGCGCGAGCGTTATGAAGGTCGTGGTGTAGGCATGGTCTGCCGGCAGTTCTGCTTCGACAATGGCCTGATCATGCGCGCCGTGGGCGACACCATGATCATTGCGCCTCCGCTGGTGATGACCGAGGCGGACGTGGATGAACTGGTAAGCAAGGCGCGGTTGTGCCTGGACCTGACCCTTAATGCGATAAATGGCTAAATGCTAGTCTGTACCCAGGCGCGTTAGCCTAGGCGCCGGATCACCCGCTGGCCAGGCGCTGGCGGTGAGCGGGTGGTTAATCAAAAAATTTGGAGCATTACGCATGAAGAAATTTGGCAAGACGCTGCTCGCCATGTCCCTCGTGGCCGCCGCGGCCGGGGCAGCGCACGCGGATGACAAAGTCCTGCACGTCTACAACTGGTCTGACTATATCGCGCCCGACACTGTCGCCGACTTCGAGAAGGCGTCCGGAATCAAGGTGGTATATGACGTCTACGATAGCAACGAAACCCTGGAAGCCAAGATGCTGGCCGGCAAATCCGGGTATGACATCGTAGTACCGTCCAACAACTTCCTTGCCAAGCAAAACAAGGCCGGCGTTTACGAAGAACTGGACAAGGCCAAACTGCCGAACTGGAAGAACCTGGACGAGTCCCTGCTCAAGGCCGTGGGCGATGCCAGCGACCCGGGCAACAAGCATGCCTTCCCCTACATGTGGGGCACCATCGGCATCGGTTACAACCCTGCCAAGGTCAAGGCCGCGCTGGGCGTGGACAAGATCGATTCCTGGGATGTGCTGCTCAAGCCTGAGAACATCGCCAAGCTGAAATCCTGCGGGGTCAGCTTCCTGGATTCGCCTACCGAGATGCTGCCGGTCGCCTTGCACTACCTGGGGCTGCCGACCAACACCACCAAGAAGGAAGACTTGAAGAAAGCCGAAGATCTTTTCCTGAGCATCCGCCCGAACATCACTTATTTCCATTCTTCCAAGTACATCTCTGACCTGGCTACCGGCAACATCTGCGTAGCGGTCGGCTACTCGGGCGACGTGCAGCAGGCCAAGTCCCGCGCCGAGGAAGCCGGTGGCAAGGTGACGGTCAGCTACGCCATTCCGAAGGAAGGCGCCGGCACCTTCTATGACATGGTCGCGATTCCCAAGGATGCGGAAAACAAGGAGGCCGCCTATGCCTTCATGAACTTCCTCCTTGAGCCCAAGAACATGGCCAAGATCACCAACGCCGTTCAGTTCCCGAACGGTAACAAGGCCGCCACTGAATTCGTGGACGATGCCATCAAGTCGGACCCGAGCATCTACCCGTCCGACGAGGTGAAAGCCAAGTTCTACGCGATCGCCGATCTGCCCCAGCCTACGCTGCGTGAGATGACCCGTAGCTGGACCAAGATCAAGTCGGGCAAATAAGCGCCCGCTCCAGGGCTTGCCGGGCGGCTGTGCCTGGCAAGCCAGGGCGAATGTTTACGATTTAATTTTGCCCAGAGGGCGTATCGAAGGTAAGTTGCGCGCCGGTTTTAGATTCCGGTCGGTTGGTTGCCGTCTGAAAGAATATTTCGAGAGGATATTTCACTTGTCTGACTCCTTAATAAGCAAGGCGATAATGCTCACCCTCGGGCTTGCCTTCACGGCTGGCGCCCACGCGGCAGGGACGGTAAAGATCTACAACTGGTCGGACTACATCGGTGAAACGACCCTGGCGGACTTTGAAAAGGCCACGGGCGTCACGCCTTCCTATGACGTCTTCGATTCCAATGAAACCCTCGAGGGTAAACTGCTCGCAGGCCATACCGGCTATGACGTGGTGGTACCGTCGAACCATTTCCTGGGTAAGCAGATCAAGGCTGGCGTGTTCCAGAAGCTGGACCGCAGCCAATTGCCCAACTGGAAAAACCTCGACCCGACCCTGATGAAACGCCTGGAAGCCAACGATCCCGGCAACCAGTACGCCGTGCCCTACCTGTGGGGCACCAATGGCATCGGCTACAACGTGGCCAAGGTAAAGGCCGCCCTGGGCGTGGAAAAGATCGATTCCTGGGCGACGATTTTCGAGCCCGAGAACATGAAGAAACTACAGAAATGTGGCGTCGCCTTCCTCGACTCGCCTGACGAAATGATGCCTGCCGTGCTGCAGTACCTGGGGCTGGACCCCAACAGCACCAACCCGGACGACTACAAGAAGGCTGAAGCCAAGCTGCTCGCCGTGCGCCCGTACGTGCGCTATTTCCATTCCTCCAAATACATCACGGACCTTTCCTCCGGAAACATCTGCGTGGCCGCCGGGTTCTCCGGAGACGTGTTCCAGGCGCGCAACCGCGCCAGTGAAGCCAAGAACGGTGTGAACGTTGCCTACGCCGTACCCAAGGAAGGAGGCAACCTGTGGTTCGACATGCTGGCCATTCCCGCCGATGCACCGGATCCGAAGCAGGCCCATGCCTTCATCAATTACCTGTTGGAGCCCAAGGTGATCGCTCAGGTGAGCGACTATGTGGGCTATGCCAACCCGAATCCGGAGGCCAAGTCCGACATGGACGAAGCCGTGAGCCAAGATCCTGCGGTGTATCCGCCACAGGACGTGCTCGAAAAGGCGTACGTCAGCCACGAGCTGCCGCCTAACATTCAACGCTTGATGACCCGTTCCTGGACGCGCATCAAGACGGGCAAATAATTAACCTTTACCCGCCTCGCGGCGGGCCTGTGAAACGTTGGGAGTTCGTTGATGGCCGTTGCCTCCAGTGCCTATAAGAAAGCCCTCGAAGGCGGGCAACACCCTAAAGAGGTGTTGGTCAAGATCGATCGGGTCACCAAGAAGTTCGACGAGACGATCGCCGTGGACGATGTGTCCCTGCAGATCCACAAGGGTGAGATCTTCGCCCTGCTGGGGGGATCGGGCTCGGGTAAATCCACGCTGTTGCGCATGCTTGCCGGGTTCGAGCGGCCGACCGAAGGGCGAATCTTCCTCGACGGAGTGGACATCACCGATATGCCGCCCTACAAGCGGCCCATCAACATGATGTTCCAGTCTTACGCCTTGTTCCCGCACATGACGGTGGCCCAGAACATCGCGTTCGGCCTCAAGCAGGACAAGATGCCCGCCGCGGAAATCGACGCGCGGGTCGCCGAAATGCTCAAGCTGGTGCACATGACCCAGTACGCCAAGCGCAAGCCGCACCAGTTGTCTGGCGGCCAGCGCCAGCGGGTGGCCCTGGCGCGCTCCCTGGCCAAGCGTCCCAAGCTCTTGCTGCTGGACGAGCCCATGGGGGCGCTGGACAAGAAACTGCGTTCGGAGATGCAGCTGGAACTGGTGGAAATCATCGAGCGCGTGGGTGTGACCTGCGTGATGGTGACCCACGACCAAGAAGAAGCCATGACCATGGCCCAGCGTATCGCCATCATGCACTTGGGCTGGATCGCTCAGATCGGTAGCCCCATCGACGTGTACGAAACGCCTACCAGCCGGCTGGTGTGCGAGTTCATCGGTAACGTCAACCTGTTCGACGGCGAAGTGGTCGAGGACATGGAAGGCTATGCCCTGATCAGTTCCCCTGAACTGGAGCGCAGCATCTACGTGGGCCACGGTGTGAGTACCGCGGCCGAAGACAAGAGCGTGACCTACGCCATTCGCCCGGAAAAGCTGCTGGTCACCACCGAACAGCCGCCGACCGAGCACAACTGGTCTCGCGGCAAGGTCCATGACATTGCCTATCTGGGCGGGCATTCGGTGTTCTACGTACAGTTGCCCAGCGGCAAGATCGTACAGTCGTTCGTGGCCAACGCCGAGCGTCGCGGCGCCCGGCCGACCTGGGACGATGAAGTGTTCGTATGGTGGGAAGACGACAGCGGCGTGGTGCTTCGCTCATGAACAAGAAACTCAAGCGTATCTATAACCGGTGGGTGCCTGGCGGCCGCCAGGTCGTGATCGGCATCCCGTTCCTGTGGCTGTTCCTGTTCTTCATGCTGCCGTTCTTCATCGTATTGAAGATCAGTTTCGCCGAGGCGGATGTGGCCATTCCGCCCTATACGGAAATCTGGCAGTACGCCGAAGGCAAGATCGATATCGCTCTCAACCTGGCGAACTACCTGCTGTTGGGTGACGACGAACTTTACTTCTCGGCCTACCTCGGCTCGCTGAAGATGGCGTTCTTCAGCACGCTCTTGTGCCTGCTGATCGGCTACCCCATGGCGTACGCCATGTCCGTGGCCAAGAAAGAAACCCAGACAGTGCTGCTGCTGCTGATCATGATGCCGACCTGGACGGCGATCCTGATCCGGGTGTACGCCTGGATGGGCCTGCTGAGCAACAACGGTCTTTTGAACGGCCTTTTGATGTACCTGGGCCTGATCGACCAGCCACTGCAGATCCTCAACACCAACCTGGCGGTCTATATCGGCGTGGTCTATTCCTATCTGCCGTTCATGATCCTGCCCCTGTTCGCCAACCTGGTCAAGCACGATCACAGCCTGCTCGAAGCCGCGTCGGACCTTGGCTCGAGCCGCTTCAACAACTTCTGGAAGATCACCGTGCCGCTGTCGAAGAACGGCATCGTGGCCGGCTGCATGCTGGTGTTCATCCCGGTGGTGGGTGAGTTCGTGATTCCGGAACTGCTGGGCGGGCCGGAAACCCTGATGATCGGCAAGGTATTGTGGCAGGAGTTCTTCAACAACCGTGACTGGCCGGTGGCATCGGCCCTGGCGGTAGTGATGCTGGCCCTGTTGATCGTGCCCATTCTGCTCTTCAACCGTAGCCAGGCCAAAGAGATGGAGGGCAAGGTATGACTTCGCGCTGGCGTTTTTCCACCTTCATGCTGTGGGCGGGCCTGCTGTTCATCTATGCGCCCATGGTCATCCTGGTGATCTTCTCCTTCAACGCGTCCCGGCTGGTGACGGTCTGGGGAGGCTGGTCGGTGAAGTGGTACGTGGGGTTGATGCACAACGATCAGCTGATGAGCGCCGTGTTCCGCTCGCTGGAGATCGCCACCTACACCGCCCTTTCATCGGTGTTCCTCGGCACGCTGGCGGCCTTCGTGCTGACCCGTGTGCCTCGCTTCAAGGGGCGTACCTTGTTCGGCGGCTTGGTCACCGCGCCCCTGGTGATGCCGGAAGTGATCACCGGTCTCTCGCTGCTGTTGCTGTTCGTCGCCATGGCACAGGTGGTGGGCTGGCCGCAGGAACGCGGCGTGCCGACCATCTGGATTGCCCACACTACTTTCTGCGCGGCCTATGTGGCGGTGGTGGTGTCGGCGCGGCTGCGTGAGCTGGACCTGTCCATCGAGGAGGCGGCCATGGACCTGGGCGCGAGGCCCTGGAAGGTGTTCATGCTGATCACCATCCCCATGATCGCGCCTTCCCTGGCAGCCGGCGGCATGATGTCGTTCGCCCTGTCCCTGGATGACCTGGTGTTGGCCAGCTTCGTGGCCGGCCCCGGCTCCACCACCCTGCCGATGGAGGTATTCTCCCAGGTGCGCCTGGGCGTCAAGCCGGAGATCAACGCCATCGCCAGCCTCATCCTGTTGGTGGTGTCGATCTTCACCTTCCTGGTCTGGTTCTTCAGCCGCCGAGCCGAAGAGCGTCGCCGTCGGGCCATCCAGCAAGCGATCGAGGAGGCCGCCCAGGCCAACTCGGCACAGCCGGACCCCCGTCGGGCCAAGGCCGAAGCTGTCTCCGCCTGAGCCCTTGTGTCCAGGGAAAGGTGGCGGTAGGGTTACCCGCATAACCGGGTAACCCTTATGTCCGCTACCTTCCATCCAGACCAGCTGCGCGCCAGCCTCCCCCTTCTCGCCGATGCCCGGCCGCCTTGCGATCACGGGGCAGCCTACCAGCGTTTCTACGGGCTCGACCTGCCGGGCTGCGGGGTCCGTTTCACCAGCCTGCTGGGGCGTTTCGAGGTTGAAGGCTTCGATGTGGTCGCCCAGGCCTGGCTCCCGCCGCAACCTCGCGGCACCTTGCTGCTATTGCATGGTTTCTATGACCACATGGGGCTGTTCCGGCACTTGGTAGACTGGGCGCTGGACTGCGGCCTGGCGGTGTTGTCATGCGACCTGCCGGGCCATGGGTTGTCCAGCGGCACGCGGGCAAGCATCCAGGATTTCGCCCACTACCAGTCAGTACTGGACAGCCTGCTGATCCAGGCCGGTAGCCTGACGCTTCCTCGGCCCTGGCACGCGCTGGGGCAGAGTACAGGCGGTGCGATATTCATCGACCATGCATTGCATCAGGCTCAGCGCAGCCCCATCGACGGGCAGCTGATGTTGTTGGCGCCCTTGGTACGGCCCCGGGCGTGGGGGTGGTCCAAGCTCAGTTACCACGCGCTGCGCCCGTTCGTGGACGGAGTCGCCCGGCGCTTCAGCGAGAACAGTAACGATCCGGCTTTCCTGGCGTTTCTCCAGGCCGATCCGCTACAGCCGCTGCGCCTGCCCACGGCCTGGGTAGGCGCGCTGGTGCAGTGGGTCAAGCGCATCGAGGCCGCTCCCGGCTGTGAGCGCAGCCCCCTGATCGTTCAGGGGGAGCAGGACATGACCGTGGACTGGCGCTATAACCTCAAGGTCCTGGAGCGCAAATTCAGGCAGCCCGAAATCCTGCGTCTGCCTCAGGGCCGGCATCATCTGGCCAACGAGACGACGCGGATTCGCGAACATTACCTTTCGCACTTGCGCGAGCGTCTGTAGCGCGGGCCGGTGCCAAGGCCAGGCGCCCTCAGCGCGTACCCACCGCCAGCCCCGCGCGTACCGCTGCCAAGGCTGCTTGGTAGTAGGCCTGGCCGTCCGCCGATTCGGCGAAGGCTACGAATTCTTCCAGCTCGGGATCGCTCAGTTCGCGATAGACGTAGAGCAGGGTGTTGTCCAGGTCCGCGCCTATCTGCTGCTCGAGACGTTCACGTTGGCCTTCCAGCAGCCCTGGCGCAGAACCGCCTCCGAGCAGGCCGGGAATCATCGAGCTCAGGCTGTCGGCGGCTACGCCTGCAATGGCCAGGCTCACTTCAGCACCGGCTTCGCGAGCAGGCAGGGCACGGGCCAGGTGGCCGATAAGCAGTTGCCGGGTATCGCTGGCCTGCATCTTGGGCAACCCTTGGGCATTGCGGGCCAGCTGGTCGGCGCGGGTAGCCAGCAGTTCGGCGGCGACGATCTTGCGTCCCAGGGGCGACTGGAAGAAGGCCAGGGCCGGCTGCGGTCGTGCCAGCGCCTGGCGCAGGCTGGCTTCGGCCCGCTGGTCCATGGCCTGGGGGGCGAAGCGCTGGTTGCTATTGTTCACCAGCGCCTGGAACACCGCCGGGGGCAAGCTGTTCTGGTAGCGTTGTTGCGCGGCCCGCAAGGCTTCGGTGAAGTGTCCTCGCTGCTCCGGCCAGCCCGCTGCCTTGTAGAGTTCGTCGTGCACGTCCGCCCAGGCCGGCAAGGCGCAGAGCAGCAACACAACGGAAAGAAAACGACGCATGGAGGACTCCTGTCGGCAGGGCGCTATTGTCTGTGTGGGCGGCCGCGTTTGTCGAGAGAGGCGAGGCGGCGAGCGATGAAAGCGTTTTTGGCAACGTTGTGAAGCCAGGGCACTGGCCGCTACCATGAGCGCATGACTATTTCACTCGACCATCCGCTATTC
This sequence comes from Pseudomonas sp. DC3200b2, assembly GCF_049895785.1. NCBI lineage: Bacteria > Pseudomonadati > Pseudomonadota > Gammaproteobacteria > Pseudomonadales > Pseudomonadaceae > Pseudomonas > Pseudomonas sp. DC3200b2. Next base: position 72,730 of record NZ_JAFCTA010000005.1, read on the forward strand.
CTGCGTATCGCTTCGGACCTGGCCGACCATGGCTGGTCCCAGCAAACCATCTTCCTGCCCGACACCCTGACCCAGGCCTTGGCCAAGGAATGCCAGGCGCGTGCCCTGGCGGGCGCGTTGACCCCGGCGGCCACGGGCCGAGGCGCCACCGCCCAGGTGCGCGAAGGTATACGTGGCGATGCCATCCAGTGGCTGGAGCCAGGCCAGAGCGAGCCCACCGACCGCTACCTGGGCATCATGGACAGCCTGCGGCGAAGCCTGAACCAGGCGCTGTACCTGGGCCTGGAGGACTTTGAGAGCCATTACGCCTGTTACCCGCCCGGAGCTTGCTACAAGCGCCACCTGGATCGTTTCAACGATGACGACCGCCGCAGCGTTTCCACGGTGCTCTACCTGAACCAGGCGTGGCTTGCGGAAGATGGCGGTCAACTGCGGCTCTATCTTCCCCATGAACGCCAGCATGAGGTTGTTCCCACCGGCGGTGCCCTGGTGGTTTTTCTTTCCGACCAGATTCCCCACGAAGTACTTCCTGCGCGTCGAGAGCGCATGTCCTTGACCGGCTGGTTCCGGCGCCGAGGCGCCTCGCCCTTATGACAGCCAAGGTGCTGGTCAGCCGTTGTCTGCTAGGCGAACCCGTGCGTTATGACGGCCAGGCCAGCGGGTACTGGGCGCTGCTGAAGGCCTGGCAGGCCGAAGGGCGCGTCGTGCCACTGTGCCCGGAAGTCGCCGGCGGCTTGCCAACACCGCGACCTCCCGCGGAAATCGACGGCGGTCAAGGCCGCGCAGTGCTTGCCGGCCAGGCGCGCATCATCGCCAGCACGGGCGAGGACGTGACCGCATCGTTTCTTGTGGGGGCCGAGGCTGCGCTGGCGCTGGTTCGTGCCCATGACATCCGCGTGGCCGTCCTCAAGGCCAACAGCCCGTCATGCGGAAACGAGCAGACCTACGACGGCAGCTTCAGCGGACGGCGAGTGACAGGGGAAGGCGTGGCCGCGGCCTTGCTGGCGCAGGCAGGGGTGAAGGTATTCAACGAAGGGCAGTTGGAGCAGGTAGAGGCGTTTTTGCGGCGCCTGGAACCTTGAAGACTGCGGCCACTTCCCCTCGGAGAAGTGGCCGCGATCATCAGAACAGCACGCGGCAGCGGATGGTGCCCTTGATCTGCTGCAGCTTGGCCTGGGCCAGGTCGGAGTACTCGGCGTCCACGTCGATCACCACGTAGCCGACCTTTTCATTGGTTTGCAGGAACTGGCCGGAGATGTTGATGCCGTTCTCGGCGAACACCTTGTTGATCTCGCTCAGCACGCCAGGAATGTTTTCATGGATGTGCAGCAAGCGGTGCTTGCCTGGGTGAGCCGGCAGGGCCACCTCGGGGAAGTTGACCGAGGAAACCGAGGTACCGTTGTCGCTGTACTTGACCAGCTTTTCCGCCACTTCCAACCCGATGTTGGCCTGTGCTTCAGCGGTGGAGCCACCGATGTGCGGGGTAAGGATGACATTGTCCAGGCCACGCAGGGGGCTTTCGAACACGTCATCGTTGCTGCGCGGTTCCACGGGGAACACGTCGATGGCGGCGCCGATCAGGTGCTTGTCCTTGATGGCTTCAGCCAGGGCTTCCAGGCGCACCACGGTGCCGCGGGCGGCGTTGATCAGAATGCCGCCCTTCTTCATGGAGCGGATTTCTTCCTCGCCAATCATCCACTTGGTCGAGGGCAGCTCGGGTACGTGCAGCGAAACGATGTCCGCCAGGCCCAGCAACTCCTTGAGGGTAGGTACCTGGGTAGCGTTGCCCAGGGGTAGCTTGGTCAGGGGGTCATAGAAGAACACCTGCATGCCCAGGCTTTCGGCCAGCACCGACAGCTGGGTACCGATGGAACCATAGCCGACGATGCCAAGCTTCTTGCCACGGATCTCGAAGGAGTTCGCCGCGCTCTTGATCCAGCCGCCACGATGGCAGGAAGCGTTCTTCTCGGGAATCCCGCGCAACAGCAGGATGGCTTCGGCCAGCACCAGTTCGGCCACCGAACGGGTATTGGAATAGGGGGCGTTGAAGACGGCGATACCGCGCTCGCGGGCGGCATTGAGGTCCACCTGGTTCGTGCCAATGCAGAAGCAGCCTACCGCCACCAGCTTCTTGGCGCTGTCGAACAGTTCTTCCGTCAGATGAGTCCGCGAGCGAATGCCGAGAAAATGAGCTTCCGCGATCTTTTCCTTCAGCTCTGCTTCCGGCAGGGAACTGGAGTGGTACTCGATGTTGGTGTAACCGGCCGCCTTGAGCGTGTCCACGGCAGTCTGGTGTACGCCTTCGAGAAGAAGGAACTTGATCTTGCTCTTGTCGAGAGAAGTCTTGCTCATCTGCTTAAACCTGGGTTCCGGAAAAAAGGGCAGGAAAGGGGAAAAACCCGCTGCGCTCGCGCTGGGCGCCGCGTCTGGCAGCGCCAGGGCGGGGGCGTATGCTAGCATGTCCGCCTTCCCTGGCGCCCGCCCTGAGACGTGAATATGGCTCAGGCGCCCCATGAGCGGTTCGCGGGTTCGCTTGCAGGTTCTGCCCTCCAGGAGTCGACGATGAGCTATCAGCACCAGTATGCCGACGGTACCCACATCCATTTCCCCTTGGGGAAGGTAGTCTGCATTGGCCGCAACTACGCCGAGCACGCCCACGAGCTGAACAACCCGGTGCCTACCGAGCCCTTGCTGTTCATCAAGCCGGGCAGCTGCGTGGTGCCAGCCGCGGGCGGCTTCAAGATCCCCAGCGGGCGCGGCTCGGTTCATTACGAAACGGAAATCGCGGTGCTGCTGGGCAAGGCGCTGTCCACCCAGCCGAGCGAAGAGGAAGTGCTCGACGCCATTTCCGGTTTCGCCCCGGCGCTGGACCTCACCCTGCGGGATGTGCAGGCCAGGCTCAAGGAAAAGGGCCTGCCCTGGGAGTTGGCCAAGTCATTCGACGGCGCCTGCGTGCTCACCCCCTTCGTTGCCGCGTCCGCCTTCGAAGACCTGACCGCGATTCCGCTGCGGCTGACGCTCAACGGCCAGGTGCGTCAGGACGACACCAGCGCCAAGATGCTCAACCCGATCGTCAAGACGATCCAGTACATGGCCGGGCACTTCTCGCTGCTGGCCGGGGACGTCATCATGACCGGCACGCCGGCCGGCGTCGGAGCGCTCGAGTCCGGCGATGAGCTGATACTGGCGCTGCCGGGCGCCATCGAGGTACAGACTCGGGTACTTTGAGCACTGCGGGAAACCCGCGTCCTTCGCGGTTTTTTCACATCGCATGCAGATAATGGCGGCACCTCTCGCCAGCCGCAGGTGACTCGATGTCCGACACAGCCGCTTTACCCTCCATATCGGCCTCAGGTAGAGCCTCTGGCCGCAGGCGGCTGTACATTGCCGGAGCCGCGATCCTGATCGTCGCTTACCTGGTCGCCGCTCTGCTGCATTGGGACGATCGCGCGTTGCTCTGGTTCAGGGAGGCCATGACTTCGCCAGCGGCCCAGGCCAAGGCGGTTTGGCTGCCCGATTACCGAGTGACCATCGACGCCCGACCGCTACCCGGCCTGGAAAACGCGGAGGCCTCGGACCTGACCTACGACCCGGTCACCCGTACTCTGTATTCGGTCATGGGCAAGGAGCCGCTGCTCGTTCAGCTCAGCCTGCAAGGCGATGTGCTACGTCGCATCCCCTTGGTGGGCTGGAGCAACCCTGAAGGTATAAGTCGCCTGGCCGATGGCCGTCTGGCGATCGTCGACGAGCGTCAGCACACCCTCACGGTGGTAACGGTGAACCCTGATACCACGGCATTGAATTTCGCCGACTTTCATTCAACCGACCTTGGTGCCAGCCCGGACGGGAACAAGGGCTATGAAGGTGTAGCCTGGGATGCTCGTCACCAGCGGTTGCTGGTGGGCCAGGAACGCCCCTCCTTGCTGTTCAGCCTCAAAGGCAATGACAGCGGCTTCGGCTCGCAAAAGACTCCGGTAGCCAGCGATGCGCTGGATATGCGCAACCTCTCGGCCATGACATTCGATCCACGCACCGGCCATCTGCTGTTGCTTTCCGCCGACTCGCATCTGCTCATCGAAGCCGACGAAAACGGCCAGCCCGTGAGCTTCATGACCCTGCTCGGCCATTTCAACGGCCTGGCCCATACGGTGCCTCGGGCAGAAGGGGTGGCCATGGATGACCAAGGCACGCTCTATGTAGTGAGCGAACCCAACCTCTTCTATGCCTTCGAGAAAAAGTGAAACCTGGTGGCAGTCTTAAGCCCTGTTTCAGCGAACTGTGGTTTCATCGGCGAATCCTTTTCTGCCTGGTAATCCTATGTCGCGGTTCGCTCTGCCTCGCCTGTTTCGTTTCGGCGCGCTTGTACTTGCCCTGACCCTGGGCACGGTTGGTCTCCATCTTTCCCAGCTCCCGGCCATGGCCTGGCACGTGCTGACCCACGGGTGGGGAATGCCGGGTTCGGCTACGGGAATAGCCACATATAGCGTGTCGGTAGAGGCGCGGCCAATCGCCGGGCTGCACGGGGACGTGTCGGCGCTGACCTACGATCCAGATCGAAACACCTTGTTCACCGTGACCAATAAAACGCCGGAGCTGGTGGAGCTTTCACTCGAAGGCCAGGTGCTGCGGCGCGTTGCGCTCAAAGGCTTTGAAGATCCTGAGGCAGTGGAGTACGTAGCGCCCGGCACTTATGTGATCAGCGACGAGCGGCGACAGCGGCTGGTACAGGTGGTGATGGACGCTACCACTCGCGAAATCGACGCGGCCCAGGGGCACCAGTTCGCGCTGGGGCTGGGCCTCAATGGCAACAAGGGATTCGAGGGCCTGGCCTACGATAGCGAGCGCAAGCGCCTCTTCGTGGCCAAGGAGCGGGACCCGGTGCGGATATACGAGATCGATGGCTTCCCACTCGGGGGTGAAGGGCCGGTGGCGATCGATGTGCGGGAGAACCCGGCGCGCGATCGGGGCATGAAGGTACGAGACCTGTCCAGCCTGCAATTCGACGAGCGTACCGGCCAGTTGCTGGTGGTATCGGACGAGTCCCGGGTGATCGTGGCGCTGGACGTGGACGGCCAACCTGTTGGCCGGCTCTCCCTGAGCGCGGGGTCCGCGGGTTTGACGGCCAAGGTGCCTCAGGCTGAAGGCATCGCCATGGACAAGACGGGCCGCTTGTACCTGGTCAGTGAGCCGAACCTGTTCTACCGGTTCGACCCCAGGCCGACGCCCTGAGCCCTAGCGGACGTAGCGCTTGACACCTTCGGCGGTGCCCAGCAGCAGCAGGTCGGCGGGCCGCGCCGCGAACAACCCATTGGTCACTACCCCGACGATCTGGTTGATAGCGTTTTCCAAAGCCACCGGGTCAGTGATGTGCATGTTATGCACATCCAGGATGATATTGCCGTTGTCGGTCACAACGCCGTCGCGGTAGACCGGGTCGCCGCCGAGCTTGACCAGTTCCCGGGCAACATGGCTGCGGGCCATGGGGATGACTTCCACCGGCAAGGGAAACTGGCCCAGCACCGGTACCAGCTTGCTGGCATCGGCGATGCAGATGAACTGGCGGGCCACGGCCGCGACTATCTTCTCTCGCGTCAGCGCGGCACCGCCGCCCTTGATCAAATGCAGGCGCTCGTCGCTTTCATCGGTGCCGTCTACATAGAACTCAAGCTCGCCCACGGTATTGAGGTCGTACACAGGAATGCCATGGCCCTTGAGGCGCGCCGCGGTCGCTTCCGAACTGGCTACCGCGCCATCGAAAGCCCCCTTGTGGCGAGCGAGGGCATCGATGAACAGGTTGGCCGTGGACCCGGTACCTACGCCGACGATGCTCTTGTCATTCAAGCTGGGCAAGATATGGTCGACGGCAGCCTGGGCGACGGCCTGTTTGAGTTGATCCTGGTTCATGCTGGCGCTCCGCAAGCGGCTGGTGTTCGAAAAAGGGGCAACATTATAGTCATAGAGGGCTGGGAAACCTTGCCCTTAATATGGTGTCGGCCGATGACGCTGGGGTAGACTCCAAGACCCTTGTTCCGCCAGCAGTGACCGCGCGCCCATGCTCGAACAGTACGTCAAGAAGATCCTTACCTCCCGCGTCTATGACGTTGCGGTCGAAACGCCCTTGCAGGCAGCCGAACAGCTGTCGCGCCGGCTGCACAACCGCGTGCTGCTCAAGCGTGAAGACCTGCAGCCGGTGTTTTCCTTCAAGGTACGCGGCGCCTACAACAAGCTGTCACAGCTCAGCGACAGCGAGCGCAGCCGCGGTGTGGTCACCGCCTCGGCGGGCAATCATGCCCAGGGGCTGGCCCTGGCGGCAAGGGAGATGGGCGTGCAGGCGACCATCGTGATGCCCAAGACCACCCCCGAGATCAAGGTCGAAGGCGTACGTTCACGGGGCGGCAAGGTCGTGCTGCATGGAGACTCCTTCCCGGAGGCCCTCGCCTGGTCGCTCAAGCTGGTCGAGGAAAAGGGCTACGTCTACATCCACCCTTATGACGATCCGGACACCATCGCCGGCCAGGGCACGGTGGCCATGGAAATCCTGCGACAGCACCGTGGCCCGCTGGATGCCATTTTCGTTCCGGTGGGCGGCGGCGGGCTCATTTCCGGCATCGCGGCCTATGTCAAATACCTGCACCCGGAGGTACGCATCATCGGGGTGGAACCTGACGATTCCAACTGCCTGCAGGCCGCGTTGGCGGCCGGTGAGCGGGTAGTACTGCCTCAAGTGGGACTGTTCGCGGACGGCGTGGCGGTGGCGCAGATTGGCCAGCATACCTTTGAAATCTGCCGCCGCTATGTGGATGAGGTGATCACGGTCAGCAGTGATGAAATCTGCGCGGCCATCAAGGACATCTATGACGATACCCGTTCCATCACCGAGCCGGCCGGGGCGCTCGGCGTCGCGGGCATCAAGAAGTACGTGGAATCCACCGGTGCCAACGGGCAGACCCTCATCGCCATCGAGTCAGGGGCGAACGTCAATTTCGATCGCCTGCGTCATGTGGCTGAGCGCGCGGAGTTGGGCGAAGGGCGTGAAGCGGTGATCGCCGTGACCATTCCTGAGCGCCCGGGCAGCTTCAAGGCGTTTTGCGAGGCAGTGGGCAAGCGGCAGATCACCGAGTTCAACTATCGCTATCACAGCGGTGATGAGGCGCACATCTTCGTGGGTGTGCAAACCCACCCGGACAACGACCCGCGCGCGGCGCTGATCGCCAGCCTTATCGCTCAAGGCTTCCCGGTGCAGGACCTGACCGACAACGAACTGGCCAAGTTGCATATCAGGCACATGGTCGGCGGGCACGCCGATAAAGTCAGCAACGAAATGGTGCTGCGCTTCGAGTTCCCCGAGCGCCCGGGCGCGCTGTTCAACTTCCTGAACAAGCTGGGCGGGCGCTGGAACATCTCCATGTTTCACTACCGCAACCACGGCGCCGCCGACGGCAGGGTCGTGGCCGGCCTGCAAGTGGCGCAAAGCGAGCGGCCCCAGGTGTACGCGGCGCTGGAAGAGATCGGCTACCCGTACTGGGACGAAACCGATAACCCGGCCTACCAACTCTTCCTCGGCTGAACCGCTGTGGGACGCAGCGAAGCTGCCGAACGGGCCCTTCGGCCCTTCGCCAGCTGGCGCGAGTTCCAACGGTCAGCGGGATCAATCGCGTAGCGAGATCACCTTCCAGCCACGGCGCATGGCTTCGCCATGCAGGACCGGGTCCGGGTCCACGGCTACCGGGTGTGCCACGCGTTCGAGCAGTGGCAGATCGTTCATCGAGTCGCTATAGAAATAGCTCCCTTCCAGGCTCGAGCCGGTTTCGCTCAGCCAGCGCTCCAGTCGAGTGACCTTTCCATCACGGAAGCACGGCACGTCCGTACTACGGCCCGTATAGCGATCACCGTCCATTTCGCATTCCGTTGCCAATAGTGTCTCTACCCCCAGCCGCTGCGCGATGGGGCCGGTGACGAAACGATTGGTCGCGGTAATGATGACCAGCTTGTCGCCTGCGCTGCGATGCCGTTCCAACAGGGCCAAGGCTTTTGGCAGGATGATGGGCTCGATGCAGTCGCGCATGAAAGCGGCATGCCACTCCTTGAGCTGGGCAGGCTCGGTACTGGCAAGGATCTCCAGGCTGAAGTTCAGATAGGCCTGAAGGTCCAGCCTGCCGGCGAGGTAATCCTGATAGAAGGCATCGTTGCGTGCCTTGTAGGTGATAGGGTCCAGGATGCCCTTGGCGCACAGGTAATCACCCCAGGCATGGTCGCTGTCGCCGCCAAGCAGCGTGTTGTCGAGGTCGAAGAGGGCCAGACGCATGGATGGGCTCGCATTGCCAGTGAAATGGCCCACAGAATACGGCCTTTTAGCCAGGCTGCACATAAGGCTTGCAGCCTCGTTGCTGCTCTGCCGGGCTTTGTGGAACAATGCCTGAACATGCGTTTGCGAGGTTGCCACCGTGATCGATCCTGATGGATTCCGCCCCAATGTCGGCATCATACTTACCAATGATGCTGGCCAGGTGCTATGGGCGCGTCGGATCAATCAGGACGCCTGGCAATTCCCCCAAGGGGGGATCAACCCTGAGGAAACCCCTGAACAGGCCCTGTATCGTGAACTCAACGAGGAAGTTGGGCTCGAGCGACAGGATGTGGAAATCCTGGCCTGCACCCGCGGCTGGTTGCGCTACCGTCTTCCCCAGCGGCTGGTAAGGACCCACAGTCAGCCGCTGTGCATCGGCCAGAAACAGAAGTGGTTCCTGCTGCGTCTGGTATCTAACGAGCAGCGGGTTCGCATGGACCTGACCGGCAAACCGGAATTCGATGGCTGGCGCTGGGTCAGCTATTGGTATCCGCTAGGGCAAGTCGTCACTTTCAAGCGCGAGGTGTATCGCCGGGCCTTGAAAGAATTGGCGCCACGCCTGTTATCGCGCGACTGACGACGGAGTCCGACCCCGAGCCATGCTCAATACGCTGCGCAAGATCGTCCAGGAAGTCAACTCCGCCAAGGATCTCAAGACGGCGTTGGGGATCATCGTCATCCGCGTCCAGGAGGCCATGAGCAGCCAGGTCTGTTCGGTGTACCTGCTGGACCCTGAAACCAATCGCTTCGTCCTCATGGCTACCGAGGGGCTGAACAAGCGCTCCATCGGTCGGGTGAGCATGGCGCCCAACGAAGGCCTCGTGGGCCTGGTAGGCACCCGGGAAGAACCGCTGAACCTGGAGAACGCCGCGGACCACCCTCGTTACCGGTATTTCGCTGAAACCGGCGAGGAACGTTACGCCTCCTTCCTGGGCGCGCCCATCATCCACCACCGCCGAGTCGTAGGCGTGCTGGTGATCCAGCAGCGGGAGCGGCGTCAGTTCGACGAAGGCGAAGAAGCCTTCCTGGTCACCATGAGCGCGCAATTGGCAGGGGTCATTGCCCATGCTGAAGCCACCGGCTCCATCCGTGGCCTTGGTAGACAGGGCAAGGGCACCCAGGAGGCCCGCTTCGTAGGGGTACCAGGTTCTCCAGGCGCCGCCGTGGGTACCGCCCTGGTAGTGCTTCCACCCGCTGATCTGGATGTGGTGCCGGATCGCACCGTGACCGACATCGACGCCGAGTTGCAGCTGTTCGAGGCCGCGTTGGAAGGGGTTCGCAATGACATGCGGACGCTCTCGGCGAAGCTGGCGACGCAATTGCGTCCCGAGGAACGCGCGCTGTTCGACGTTTACCTGATGATGCTGGACGACGCGTCACTCGGTAGCGAGGTGCGTAACGTCATCAAGACGGGTCAGTGGGCCCAGGGTGCCTTGCGGCAGGTCGTCACCGAGCATGTCAATCGTTTCGAGCTGATGGATGACGCCTATCTCCGTGAGCGCGCCTCGGATGTGAAGGATCTCGGTCGAAGGTTGCTGGCCTACTTGCAACAGGCGCGGCAACAGTCATTGGTTTACCCGGATAACACCATCCTGGTCAGCGAGGAGCTATCTCCGGCCATGTTGGGCGAGGTACCCGAAGGCAAGTTGGTGGGGCTGGTCTCCGTGATGGGGTCGGGCAACTCTCACGTGGCCATCCTGGCCCGGGCCATGGGTATCCCGACGGTCATGGGGCTGGTGGACCTGCCTTATTCGAAGGTCGATGGCATCCAGATGATCGTCGATGGCTATCACGGCGAGGTCTTCACCAACCCCAGCGAGATTCTCAGCAAGCAGTACGCGGCGGTCGTCGAGGAAGAGCGGCAACTGACCAAGGGCCTGGACGCCCTGCGCGAGCTGCCGTGCGTCACCCTCGACGGCCATCGCATGCCTTTGTGGGTCAATACCGGCCTGCTCGCCGATGTGGCCCGGGCCCAACAGCGCGGCGCCGAAGGGGTAGGGCTGTACCGTACCGAAGTCCCCTTCATGATCAACCAGCGCTTCCCTTCCGAGAAGGAGCAGCTGGCGATCTATCGGGAACAACTGGCGGCCTTCCACCCCTTGCCGGTCACCATGCGTAGCCTGGACATCGGCGGTGACAAGTCATTGTCATACTTCCCCATCAAGGAAGAGAACCCCTTCCTCGGCTGGCGCGGTATTCGTGTCACCCTCGACCATCCGGAAATCTTCCTTGTGCAGGCCAGGGCCATGCTCAAGGCCAGCGAGGGCCTGAACAACCTGCGTATCCTGCTGCCGATGATCTCCGGCATCCATGAGCTGGAAGAAGCCTTGCACCTGCTCCACCGGGCCTGGGGAGAGGTGCGCGATGAAGGCACTGATGTGCCGATGCCGCCGATTGGCGTGATGGTGGAGATTCCCGCGGCGGTCTACCAGACCCGCGATTTGGCTCGTCAGGTGGATTTCCTCTCGGTCGGCTCCAACGACCTCACCCAGTACTTGTTGGCCGTGGACCGCAACAATCCACGGGTAGCCGACCTGTACGACTATCTTCACCCGGCCGTGTTGCAGGCCTTGCAGCACGTGGTCACCGAGGCCCATGCCGAAGGCAAGCCGGTGAGCATCTGTGGCGAAATGGCAGGCGACCCGGCCGCCGCGGTGCTGCTCATGGCCATGGGCTTCGACAGCCTGTCCATGAACGCTACCAACCTTCCCAAGGTGAAATGGATGTTGCGCCAGGTGAGCCACGAAAAATCCCGTGAATTGCTGGCCCAGCTGATGAAGATGGACAACCCGCAACTTATCCACAGCTCCCTGCAGTTGGCCCTCAAGAACCAGGGGTTGGCGCGCATGATCAACCCGGCCGCGCCCAAGAGCCTCTGATTGCGCGATCCGAGATACCGGGGCAGTACTGGCGTCGACCGGTACACAGGAAAGCGAATACGGGTGCCGCGGCTTACGGAGACGGGCCAGGTTCGGCAGCTTCGCTGCCTCCTACGGCTGAACAGAAGTCAGCCCGGAATCTCGAAACTTACTTCCCCAAGCCGGCCACCGCCGGGGCCGAAGCTGCGCTCGACCAGGGTGCGCCGACCATCGGCCCAGGCCACCAGTACCGTGCTCGCACGGGTGCCATAGGTCGGACTGGCGATGAACACGCTGGACAGTAGCCGCTCGGTTGCCAGCCCTACGCCTGTCTCGGGCAAATCCGCGTCCTTGGCCAAGCTAGGGTCACTCAGCAATGCCATCCACTGCTCGGGGGATGCCTCCAGCGAGGCCGCGAAATCTTTGCGGATCTTGAGCAGCTTGGGCCAGGGCGTATCGAGCGCGGCGTTGGACAGTCCATACACGCCAGCGGCCAGAGCTTGCGGCACCCTGCTGTGACTGTTGAGGTAATACAGGTTGCTTCCATCTCCCAGCAGCAAATTGAAGCCGCCATACTCCTGCGTGCTGCTGCACACCTGGCGCGCATAATCCCCAAGGTCAACGTCACCGGTCAGGTAAGCCGCGCACAGTTCGCCTCGAGAACGAGGCGCAGGCCGGCTGGCTACCGCGCGGATATTGGTGACCGCGGCGAAGCGGCCTTGCGGGCCCATTCCCAGCCAAGTCCCTCCGGCTTCCAGGTCGCGTCCCGCGTAGACGCCTGGCGCGTCCTCCCATTCAGCCGCGGCGGCGGTCGGGCGGGCATAGAATTCGTCACGATTGGCGGCCACTATCAAGGGGCGGTCATGCTCAGGGCGCCAGGCGAAGGTAATCAGGCACATGGGCTGGCGTTTCTCCTTGGCAGCTCTTTCGCAGGGCTGCGATCATCGGGTTCCATCAGGGCGACTGGAGCCGGCGGTACCCTATCCGTTACCATGCGCCCTCGCTCGGGGAGTCTTACATGGAATACGCGCTCTATCTGGCCTTGGGAGCTTGCGCCGGTGTGCTGGCAGGCCTGTTCGGGGTGGGCGGCGGGATCATTATCGTTCCGGTGCTGGTTTTCAGCTTCGGCTTGCAAGGCTTCTCTCCCGATGTGCTGACACACCTGGCCGTGGGCACCTCGTTGGCCACCATCGTGTTCACGTCGCTCAATGCCATCCGCGAACATCATAAGCGCGGCGCGGTGCGCTGGCACGTCTTTGCCTGGATGACCCTGGGCATCCTGCTGGGAAGCGCATTGGGCGCCAAGACCGCCTCGCTCATCCAGGGGCCGCATTTGCAAAAGATCATCGGCGTGTTCGCCTTGCTGGTAAGCGTGCAGATGTTCCTGGACTTCAAGCCCAAAGGCAGTCGAGACACTCCCGGCAAGGGCGGGCTTACACTGGCCGGCGTGATCATCGGCTGGGCGTCGGCGATCTTCGGCATCGGCGGTGGCTCGTTGACCGTGCCTTACCTTTGCTGGCGACGTATCCCCATGCAACAGGCGGTGGCCACGTCTTCAGCCTGCGGGCTGCCTATCGCCCTCTCAGGTGCCATAAGTTTCATCATCCTGGGCTGGCAGGATCCGTTGCTGCCAGCGCATAGTTCCGGGTTCGTTTACTGGCCGGCGCTGGTGGGCATCGCCATTACCAGCATGCTATGCGCCCGCTTCGGCGCGCGCCTGGCTCATCGCTTGTCGCCGCGGCTGCTCAAGCGTCTGTTCGCCATGCTGCTGTTCAGCGTTGGCCTTGGTTTTTTGCTTTGATCGAGGAAGAGAAATGCTGCCTTACCCGCAGATAGACCCCGTGGCGGTGAGCATCGGGCCGTTGCAGATCCATTGGTATGGCCTGATGTACCTGCTGGGCATCGGCAGTGCCTGGCTGCTGGCACCGCGACGCCTGCCGCGGTTCGACCCTACCTGGAACCGGGAAAAACTCTCCGACCTGGTGTTCTGGGTTGCCATGGGGGTGATCCTGGGCGGGCGTCTGGGCTATGTCCTGTTCTACGATTTGCCCGCCTACATCGCTCATCCGGCACTGATCTTCGAAGTATGGAAAGGCGGCATGTCGTTCCACGGCGGTCTTATCGGCGTGATGCTGTCTACCTGGTGGTTCGGCAAGCGCAACGACAAGACGTTCTTCCAGCTCATGGACTTCATCGCCCCGTTCGTGCCCCTGGGCCTGGGCGCGGGGCGCATTGGCAACTTCATCAACGCCGAGTTGTGGGGCAAACCCACCGATCTGCCATGGGCGATGGTGTTTCCACCCTTCAGCGACCCGGCTCAGCTTCCGCGCCATCCTTCTCAGCTTTATCAATTCGCGCTGGAAGGCGTGGCGCTGTTCGTCATCCTCTGGCTGTATTCCAGCAAGCCACGGCCTACCATGGCGGTGTCGGGGATGTTCGCGCTCTGCTACGGCATTTTCCGCTTCCTGGTGGAATTCGTGCGCGTGCCGGATGCCCAGTTGGGGTATCTGGCCTTCGGTTGGCTGACCATGGGCCAGGTGCTTTGCCTGCCGATGATCCTCGGCGGCGCCGCGCTCATCTGGCTGGCGTACCACCGTGACCCGGCACGCCGGCAAACCGCTTAAATTTTCGGGCGGGGCCAAGGCCCCGCTCCTTCAGGACTGTCATGAAGCACTATCTCGATCTTGTCGCCCAGGTTATCCAACACGGCACCCGCCAGGCCAACCGCACCGGGGTGGATACCATCAGCCTGCCGGGCGCCATGCTGAAGTTCGACCTGCGGGAAGGCTTCCCTGCCATCACCACCCGCAAGCTGGCATTCAAATCCGCCATCGGCGAAATGGTCGGTTTCTTGCGCGGCGCCAACAGCGCCGCGGATTTCCGTGCCCTGGGCTGCAAGGTCTGGGACCAGAACGCCAATGAAAACAGCCAGTGGCTGAACAACCCCTTTCGCCAAGGCACTGACGATCTCGGCGAAATCTACGGGGTGCAATGGCGCAAGTGGCCTGCCTATAAGCGCGTGCCGTCGAGCAACCCGGCCGCCATCCAGGCCAGTCTGGCCCAGGGTTACCGGCAGATTGCCGAAGACGAGGAAAACGGCGAGCGATTCGTCGTGTTGTACAAAGCCATCGATCAGGTTCGCCAGTGCCTGGACACCATCGTCAAGGACCCTGGCAGCCGGCGCATTCTGTTCCATGGCTGGAATTGCGCCCAGCTCGACGAGATGGCCCTGCCGCCCTGCCACCTGCTGTATCAGTTCCATCCCAACGCACAAACTCGTGAGCTGTCCCTGACCCTGTACATCCGCTCCAACGACCTGGGCCTGGGCACGCCTTTCAATATCACCGAAGGCGCCGCCATGCTTTCCCTGTTCGCGCGTCTGACCGGCTATACCCCGCGCTGGCTAACCTATTTCGTGGGCGACGCCCATGTGTACGTGAACCACCTGGACATGCTCAACGAACAGATGCGTCGTGAACCCTTGCCCGCGCCGCGGCTGGTGATTTCCGACCGCGTGCCTGACTACGCCCAGACCGGTGTCTACGCGCCGCAGTGGCTGGAAAAGATCGAGCCCAGCGATTTCAGCCTCGAAGGCTACGAGCACCACCCACCGCTGACGGCGCCGATGGCGGTCTGACCGCTCGTGCGCCACTGACGCGCCCTCGCTGACGTTCCTGGCGCCTAGTGCCCGTGACTACGTCCCACATGGCTGGCCTCAGCGGTAGGTAGCGCCACCGCGCCGCTGACTTCCAGCCGCTCCAGAATGCCGCAACCGGCCGTGGTGTCGCCTGCCTGGCAGCGATCGCGCAGGCCGACCAGCTGGGCTTCGAGCGCCAGCAAACCCTGGATGCGGGCACGGACATGTTCGATATGCTCGTCCACCAAGGCATTGACCCGGGCGCAGGGGGCGCTGGCGTTGTCGCGCAGGGCAAGCAGCGCGCGGATCTCGTCCAGGGTCATGTCCAGGGTGCGGCAGTTGCGAATGAAGGTCAGCCGCTCCACATGGACCTGGGTGTAGTGTCGGTAATTGCCTTCGGTGCGCGCCGGCTCTGGCAGTAGCCGCTCACGTTCGTAATAGCGGATGGTTTCTACCTGGCAGTCGGTGGCCTTGGCCAGTTCGCCGATCTTCATGACGCCGATCCTCGGTATTGCGGGCCATGAACGAATGTGCCCTTGACCCTATAGTGGCTACAGGGTGTTGACTAAGCAACAGTCAGCCGTCGGAGCCATCCATGCACCGTCACTCCCAGCCCGATTCGAGATCCGCGCGCGCTTGCGCGTCGTCCTGCCAGCACAACGGTGGCGACGGACATGCGCGCCTGGCCCATGCGCATCACCCTGAGCGTCACGACCACGACCACGACCACCACCACGACCACGACCACGACCACGATGGTCGTCCCACTGGCGTGGCCTTCGACGATCAAGTCGGTGGTCACTTCAGCCGTTTCCGCATAGAAGCCATGGATTGCCCTACCGAACAGGCGCTGTTGGAGAAACGTCTCGGTCAGATGCCGGGCATCCATGGCCTGGAATTCAACCTCATCAACCGGGTACTGGGTGTCCGCCATTCGCTGAAAGCGACCACCGCCATCGAAGCCGCCATCGCCGAAGTAGGGATGACGGCCGTTCCCCTGAGCGAGGCGCAAGCCGATGCCGCCCAGGCGCCCACGCCTGCCCGGCACGGCCGTTGGGCATTGGGCCTCGGGTTGGTAGCAGCGGCCGCGGCGGAGCTGCTGCACCTGTTTCAGCGAGGGCCCGAGGCGCTGGTGGTGATGCTTGCCCTGATCGCCATAGGCGTGACCGGGGTCGGTACCTACCGCAAGGGCTGGATCGCCATACGTCAGCGCAACCTGAACATCAATGCCTTGATGAGCCTGGCAGTGACCGGGGCGGTGCTGATCGGCCAATGGCCCGAGGCTGCCATGGTCATGGTGCTCTTTGCCCTTGCCGAGCGAATCGAGGCAGGTTCCCTGGAGCGCGCGCGTAATGCCATTGGCGCGCTGATGCAGCTGGCGCCCGAGCAAGCATTGGCACAGGACGATCAGGGCCAATGGCAAATGCGGCCGGCAGGCGATATCGCCGTGGGCAGCCTTGTACGGGCGCGACCCGGCGAGCGTATCGCCTTGGACGGTACGGTTACCACGGGACGCTCGACCGTTGACCAAGCCCCCATCACAGGTGAAAGCCTGCCTGTGGATAAAACGCCGGGCGACTCGCTGTTCGCCGGCACGGTGAACCAGACCGGCGAGCTGGAATATCGCACTACCGCACTGGCCAACGATTCAACCCTGGGGCGGATCCAGCGCGTGGTCGCCCAGGCCCAGGGTAGCCGGGCGCCAACCCAGCGCTTTGTCGAACGCTTTTCCCGGGTCTACACACCGGCTGTGATGATCCTGGCCACAGCCGTTGCCTTGCTGCCACCATTGTTCGGCCTAGGCACCTGGCTGGAATGGATCTATCGCGGCCTGGTGTTGTTGGTCGTGGCTTGCCCTTGCGCATTGGTCATCTCGACGCCGGTTACCTTGGTCAGCGGCCTGGCAGCGGCGGCGCGCCGTGGGATCCTGATCAAGGGCGGCGCCTACCTGGAAAGCGGCTATCGCTTGCGCTGGCTTGCGCTGGACAAAACCGGCACCTTGACCCGGGGCACGCCTGTGTTGACTGATGTCATAGCCTTGACGGATCAGGCGCTGCCTCTGGAGGCCTGGGCGAAAAGCCTGGCGAGCCGGTCGGATCACCCTGTATCCAAAGCCCTGGCTGGTGGCTTGCAGGCAGAGGTGCTACCGGTCACAGGCTTCGAGGCACTGCCAGGCCGTGGTAGTCGTGGCCTGATCCAGGGGCGCCACTATGTCCTGGGCAATCATCGATTGGTCGAAGAGCTGGGCCTGTGCGGGCCTGAGCTGGAAACGGCCCTTGCCAAACTGGAGCGCGCCGGCGAGACCGGCGTCGTGCTGTGCGACGAGCAGCGAGCCCTTGCGCTGTTCGCTGTCGCTGACGCGCTGCGTGAGTCGAGCGGCGGGGCTGTGGCCCGGTTGCACCGCCTGGGGGTGGCGACCCTGATGCTCAGTGGTGACAACCAGGCAGCCGCGACGGCAATGGCGGCTCAGGTAGGGATCGACCAGGCTCGGGGTAATCTGCTACCCGAAGACAAGCTGGCGGTGATCGAAGCCCTGGTTCAGCGTGGCGAGCCGGTAGGTATGGTGGGGGATGGCATCAACGATGCGCCGGCCTTGGCTCGTGCTGATATCGGCTTCGCCATGGGAGCGGCAGGTTCGCATGCCGCGATCGAAACCGCGGATGTGGCGTTGATGGACGATGATCTGCGCAAAGTGGCCGAATTCATCGAGCTGTCCAGGCGTACCCGGCAGGTACTGGTGCAGAACATCGCCCTGGCCCTGGGTATCAAGGCAGTCTTCTTGGGGCTCAGCCTGGTTGGCCTGGCTACCTTGTGGATGGCCGTCTTCGCCGATATGGGGGTGAGTCTGTTGGTGGTGTTCAACGGCTTGCGCCTGCTGCGCGGTCCGGTTCAAAGTTCGGCGGCCACCTCGGCCACTGCCTGAGCGCGCTCGTCTCGGCCAGGGAAACCGCGGCCACGGCGCCAGCCTGGATTGAGGCTGGACCATTCCGGGTGGGCGCGGGCTCGCTTGAGCGCGGACGGCAGCCGTCCCTCCCGCCATTGCCCTGGGTCTTGCTCGGGCAACTGCACGCTATCCTGAGCCGCATGGCCGCGGCGGACCAGCGCCTGCAGCAAGGCATTCTGCCGCAAGGCCAACAGCCGCAGTACTGCGTCGTCGACACTCAACAGCTGCTCTCCGCGCCATTTGCCTAACAAACGCCCGCCGTAGCCGCGAGCGGTCTGCAAGGCACCGCCAGCCACAGCGCCCGCCAGGGTGGCCAAGCCCAATGTCAGGCCGCCGGCGAGCAGGTCTATCCCTGCCCCCGCAGCGGCGCCAGCCGCCAGGCCACCGCCGACTTTCACACCCAACTGCCGAAGGGTTTCCGGGTTGAACAGGTCATCGCCCCAGCGGCCGTCGAGCAAGGGCAGGCTCGCCGCTTCGGCGTCTCCTGGCCTGAAACCGAAGAGCGCCAACAGCTCGCTGACGCAGGCCTGTTCGCGCTGACGAACCTGCGCGCGCAAAGCCTCGACCTCCACCGCCCGAGCATCCGGCGCCACCGCGCGGCGGCAGGCGGCACAGTCGATGAGCAATTCGGCGATCAGTGCTCGTCCCGCTGCCAGGCGCTGGTGGCGCTGTTGCTCAAGGTCTTCGATCAGTCGTTCCAGGCCTGGCCGGGCGCGCTCGATCAGCAGGGCCAGACTTTCATAAAGGCGGCGCTCCCCATCCTGAGGCGGGGCGACAGTGTCGAAGGCGACCAGAGCATGCAATCCCAAGCGCGCCAGGGCCGCTTGCCAGGCCTCGCGGCGCGCTGCCGGAGCACTGACGAAATTGAGCACCGGTAACAGGGGTCTCCCGCAACTGGCCAGGATCTGCAACTCGTCCCGGTATTTGGCCAGGATCGGCTCACGGGCGTCGATCACATAGAGCCCGGCGTCCGAAGCGCTGAGCTGGCGCACCACCTTGGCTTCCTGCTCGAAGCGCTGGCGCGCCTCGGCCGAACCCAGGAAAGCGTCTATGCGCGCTGGCCCGTCGAGCCGCACCTGGCCATTGCCGAGCCGGTCCAGGTATTCGAGCAGTGCCACGGCATCCTCCAGGCCGGGGGTGTCGTAAAGCTCCAGCAAGGCCTGGCCGTCCACAGACAAACGAGCACCCTCTACATGGCGGGTGGTGCCGGGGCGGTGCGACACCTCGCCGAACGCGGGGTCGCGGGTGAGGGTACGCAACAATGACGTCTTGCCGACATTGGTATGGCCGACCACGGCCAGCCGCAGCGTGTCAGCCATGGGCATGCTCCAGCCAATGTTGAGGAAACTCCACTTCAGCCGTCAGACCCAACTGTTCCAACGCGTCGCGCCAGGTTTCCAGGCGTGCCGGATCATCGGCGCCCCCGGATGGCAAGGGTAGCAGCCATACCCGGGTTTCCCGTGCATTGCGCGAAAGCTCCGCCAACAGTGCCTGGGTACCGCGGTCCGGTGAGCGGCGAGGGTCGCAGGCCAGCAACAGACGTTCGGCGGGGTGGCTGGCCAGGGCTTCGAGCAAGCGGTGCCGGGAGGCCCGGTCATCCAGGATGCCGGCGTCACGAATGTGCGGGCTGGTCAGGGGCGGCCAGGCTTGATCACTGTCCAGCTCGATGGCGGCCATGACGGCGCCATGCCCCTCGCTATCGTGAGGTGAGGCGACCATTCCCCATGCGGGCTCCGCCGGAAGATCCTTGGCGCCCAGCGGCTCGGCCGAAGGTATGAGGCGCTCGCGCAGCTGTTGAGCCTGGGGCGTATCCAGCGCGGGTCGCAGGCGCCTCAGGCCCAGGCGCCAGCGAAGCCAGCAGGCGAGGGTCAGCAGCGCTCGCGGCAACAGGCCGTAGCACACGACCACCCCTACCAGCCAGCCTGCCCAGGCCTGGCGAGCGCCCTCCAGCGCCGCGGGGCCATTGCCGCTGGCCTGTACCAGCGCGGCATCGGGCACTGGAAAGCCAAGCCAGGCGGGGATGGCGCCAAGGTGAACCGTCAACGCAATGAAGGCTTGGCTGTGGAGCAGGGTGGTTTCCCAGACAAAATCGTAGCGGCGTGCCGCAAACATCAGCAGCAGCGTGACCAGCGTTGCCAGCATGCAAAGGGCCCAGAAGGCATGGACCGTCACACCCATCAGCCAACGGTTCAGCCCCTGTCGGTGTAGCAGTGTCACCAGGGCCGCGCCCAGGTGAGCCGATTTGGCATCCCGCGCCAGACGCTGGCTCAGACCCAGCCACAGCCGGCCCAGCCAGGCGCCGTGGCCGCCGCCGAGCAGAAGGCCCAGGAACCAGAGCGCGAGCATGATCAGGTTCAGGCCCAGCAGACTGCCCACCGCCCAGAATACATTGATTGGCCGTGGTGCGTCGGCAAAGGCAGTGGCCGCCATGCCCGCTCCGCTTAACAGCGCCAGGATCGCCAGGGCGATCGCACCCAGGCGGGCGCCCTGTTTCCAGTGCGTCAAGGCGGTTACCAAGCCATCCCGGCGCGCCAGCCATAATGCGCGGGCCTGCCAGCGTCGAGCGAAGTCACCGCCTTCCTGCCGCGCTACCCTATTAGCCTCGTTGTCATCCAACGGGCCGGTATCGCGCTCGCGCAGGCTGATCGCCTCCGTCAACCAAAGGGTATCCAGCTTGTTCACGCGCACTCCCGTGGAAAATCCAGTCGCCAGCATATCGCACCCCGGCTGCTGGCAGCGCGGCCCTCTGTTATCCTCGCAACCATGAACAAGTCCTTCACGTTAAGCCTGATTGCCGCCGCCGCTGAAAATGGCGTTATCGGTATCGACAACCGCATGCCCTGGCACCTGCCGGGCGATTTCCGTTATTTCAAGTCCACCACTTTGGGCAAGCCCATCGTCATGGGGCGCAAGACCTGGGATTCCCTCGGCCGGCCCCTGCCTGGCCGGCTGAATCTGGTCGTCAGCCGCCAGCCGGACCTGATCCTGGAGGGCGCGGAGGTCTACCCGTCGCTCGAGGCGGCCATCGTTCGCGCCCAGGCCTGGGCGGCCGATCAAGGGGTGAATGAAGTCATGCTGATCGGCGGGGCGCAGCTCTATGCCCTTGGCCTACCAGACGCCGACCGCCTTTACCTGACCCGCGTGCATGCCGCGCCCGAAGGGGACGCTTACTTCCCGAGCTTCGATTGCCAGGCATGGGAGAAGGTTTCCAGCGTTTCCAACCCGGCTGAGGGCACGGCGCCGGGCTACACCTTCGAGGTTTGGGAGCGGCGAACCGCTTGAGAGGCAAAGTGCCGAGGCTGGCGCAGGCCAGCCAGCCTCGGCATCGGCTTAACCGTCCAGCAGCGCCTTGTTGCGCACGGCGCCCTTGTCGGCGCTGGTCGCCAGCAGGGCATAGGCCTTGAGCGCGGTGGTTACCTTGCGTGGGCGCGCTTCGGCGGGCTTCCAGCCTTTTTCTTCCTGGTCATGACGGCGCGCCGCCAGCTCGCCATCGTCGACCAGCAGGTTGATGGCGCGGTTGGGGATGTCGATCAATACCTTGTCACCATCCTGCGCCAGGGCGATGGTCCCGCCCGCGGCGGCTTCCGGAGAGGCATGGCCAATGGACAGGCCCGAGGTGCCACCGGAGAAACGGCCGTCAGTCAGTAGCGCGCAGGCCTTACCCAGCCCCTTGGATTTCAGGTACGAGGTGGGGTAGAGCATTTCCTGCATCCCCGGCCCGCCCTTGGGGCCTTCGTAGCGAATGATCACCACGTCGCCGGCCTTCACTTCGTCATTGAGGATGCCGCGTACGGCGCTGTCCTGGCTTTCGAAGATCTTGGCGGTGCCCTCGAAGCGGTGGATGGATTCGTCCACGCCCGCGGTTTTCACCACACAACCGTCCACGGCCAGGTTGCCGTAGAGCACCGCCAGGCCGCCTTCCAGGGAATAGGCGTGGGCCAGGCTACGGATGCAACCTTCGGCGCGGTCGTCGTCCAGGGTTTCCCAACGCGTGCTCTGGCTGAAGGCGACCTGGGTCGGGATGCCAGCGGGCCCGGCGCGATAGAACTCGCGCACGGCTTCGTCGGTGGTCTGGGTGATGTCCCATTGGGCAATGGCCGCGGCCATGCTCGGGCTGTGGACCGTGGGCACGTCCGTATGCAGCAGGCCGGCCCGGGCCAGCTCGCCGAGGATGCCGAAGATGCCGCCGGCCCGGTGCACGTCCTCCATATGATACTTGGGTGTGTTCGGCGCCACCTTGCACAGCTGCGGCACTTTGCGCGATAGCCGGTCGATGTCGCGCAGGTCGAAGTGCAGCTCCGCCTCCTGGGCCGCGGCCAGGAGGTGCAGAATGGTATTGGTCGAACCACCCATGGCGATGTCCAGGGTCATGGCGTTCTCGAACGCCTTGAAGGACGCGATGTTGCGCGGCAGCACCGACTCGTCGTTATCGTGGTAGTAGCGCTTGGCGATCTCCACGATGGTGCGGCCGGCGCGCAGGAACAGCTGCTCACGGTCGGCGTGGGTGGCCACGATCGAACCGTTGCCGGGCAACGCCAGGCCCAGGGCCTCGGTCAGGCAGTTCATGGAGTTGGCGGTGAACATGCCGGAGCATGAGCCGCAGGTAGGACAGGCGCTGCGTTCGTATTCAGCGACCTTCTCGTCCGACGCGCTGCTGTCCGCGGCGATCACCATGGCGTCGACCAGGTCCAGGCCGTGGCTGGCCAGCTTGGTCTTGCCCGCTTCCATCGGGCCGCCGGAGACGAAGACCACCGGGATGTTCAGCCGCAGCGCGGCCATGAGCATGCCAGGGGTGATCTTGTCGCAGTTGGAGATGCACACGATGGCGTCAGCGCAGTGGGCGTTGACCATGTATTCGACCGAGTCGGCGATGATCTCCCGGCTGGGGAGTGAGTACAGCATGCCGTCGTGACCCATGGCGATGCCATCGTCCACGGCGATGGTGTTGAACTCCTTGGCCACGCCACCGGCGCGCTCGATTTCGCGCGCTACCAGTTGACCCAGGTCCTTGAGGTGCACGTGGCCCGGCACGAACTGAGTGAAGGAATTGGCGATGGCGATGATCGGTTTCTTGAAGTCGTCGTCTTTCATGCCGGTGGCGCGCCACAGCGCGCGGGCACCGGCCATGTTGCGGCCATGGGTGGAGGTTTTCGAACGGTAATCAGGCATGAGGCGCTCCGGGCGGCAATCAGGTTCCAGGAAATGTGAGCCTTGTTCTGTTCCGGCCGGGAGGCCGTTGGGCTGCCCTCGCGGAAGTGGCCGATAGCTGCGCGGGATCTCCGCAAGCCTGGGCCTGGCTCATAAACCCGCCGGGGGATGTTGGCGATGAATGAACCGATTCTACACCCCTGGCGCCTTGAGGGAATGGGCCCGGACATCCGGGCGTGGCAAAAGGCACGGGCAGCGATCAACTGTAGGACTTTTCAGAGAAACGTTTCAGCAAGGCCTTGCAGGCTTGCCCCGCCTCGTTCGGCTTCCTAGTATCCCCTCGCCGTATTTGCGGTGCTTAGAGACTTTCTGAATGGACCTTCCCAGTTCATCGAATCAACCCTGTAGTACGCGCCCGTACGGCCCGTAGTCTCGGCGGCCATTGCCTGCCCTGTTCTTCGGCCCGTTCGCGTGTCGGAGAATGCCATGACCCATGTCTACAATACTGTTTTCACCTCGGCTGTTCCCGCCGCTGCCAAAGCCTCACTGGCCGCTGACATCGCCCGTTATCTCGCACTCATGCCAGTCGATTCGGCTCTTGAAAACCTCGAACAGGTGGAGCTGGAAAAGCGTGCTGAAGTGTTTGGCTACCTGCCACTGACGCGGCAAGTCGAACTCACCGAAAAAATGTCTCGCACCCAACTGGCCCGGTTGGTCAGCGCCATGTCCGCCGATGAGCGGGTGGACCTTTTTCGGCGCCTGGGGGCCAGTGTTCGCCAGCAACTGTTATCCGCCCTGGCCCAGGCCGAACGTGACGACCTGCTCCGGCTCAGCGCCCATCTGGAGGGCACAGCTGGCGCGATCATGACCAGCGAATACTGCACGGTGGACAGCGTGATGTCCGTCAGCGAGGCCATCGCCGCGTTGCGCGAGAGCGCGCCTCAGGCCGAAACCATCTATCAAGCCTATGTAGTGGATGAGCAGCGCCGTCTCACTGGCGTATTGTCTCTGAGAGACCTGGTGTTGGCCGCGCCCGAGATGACGGTCGCCAGCCTGGCCTCGGCCCAGGTGGTCAGCGCGCCTGTGGACTGCTCTCAGGAGCAGGTCGCCCGGCTTATCAACGACTATGACCTGCTCGCGCTGCCCATCGTGGACCCGGACAGGCGGCTGGTGGGCATCGTCACCTGTGACGACGCCATGGATGTGGTGGTGGATGAGGCTACCGAAGACTTCCACAAGGGCGCGTCCATCGCCACCCACATTGGCAACCTGCGCGACGCCACCGTGGGGTTGCTCTACCGCAAGCGCGTCTTCTGGCTGGTACTGCTGGTATTCGGCAACCTGTTCTCAGGCGCGGGCATCGCCGCGTTCGAAGACGTGATCGCTGCCAATATCGCCCTGGTCTTCTTCCTGCCGCTACTGGTGGACAGCGGCGGAAACGCGGGTTCCCAGTCGGCCACCCTGATGGTTCGCGCCCTGGCCACGGGGGAGGTTGTGCTGCGCGACTGGGTTCGCCTGCTGGGGCGCGAATGCCTGGTCGCCCTGGCGTTGGGCGCGACCATGGCGGTGGCCGTGGCAGGTCTGGGCATCCTGCGGGGCGGCCCGGCGATCGCCGCCATCGTGGCCAGCAGCATGGTGATCATCGTGATCCTGGGCAGCGTGATCGGCATGAGCCTGCCCTTCCTGCTCAGCCGCCTGCGCATGGACCCGGCCACCGCCAGCGGGCCGCTGATCACCTCCATTGCGGATGCGGCCGGGGTGCTGGTGTATTTCGCTATCGCTTCGCAGGTGCTGGACTTGTAAGCGAGGCTTCCACTGGCCGGCGTATCCTGGGGTGCGAGATCAAGCAGCACCCCAGGGCGCCAAGCGCCAGCAATACGCTTGGAAGCAACCACAGACTGTAATCGGCAAAGAGCCCGAACAGAGCGCTCAGCGAGCCACCACCGATGAACGTCAGTGCATTGAGCATCGCCGCCGCTAGGCCGGCCTTGCCTGGCATGGAGTTCATCGCCACTGTGATAGCGGCCGGGCGCCCCAGGGTGACACCAGCAACCATCAGGCAACCACCGCTTAGTACGCTGAACGAGGTCATGCCAACCAGGCTGTGGATCAACACCATCCAAATGCCAGCCAATACAATCAAGCCAACGGCGAGGCTCATTTGGAGGGTTTCGGTATAGCGGCCCGCTACACGGCAGGCGATCAGCCCTCCGCCCAGGTAGGCGCCACCATAGGCAAGCATCGCCAGGCCATAGGCTGTTGCGTCCCCATCGAGTTGTTCGAGGAATACCAAGGGAGAGAGCAGGATGAAACTGAAGTGAGCGGTGAATAGCAGCGTAGCCAGCGAGGCGGCGCAGACGAAGCTGGCCTTGTTCGCCAGGGCTTCGTTCGCTTTCGGCCATTCTGCCACTTTCGCAGGCATGCCGCCTGGCAGGATCTTCATGGCAAGCAGGGCAGCCAGACCGCAGAGCCCGGCGAAAACCCAGAAGCTTGCGTGCCAGCCCAACTGTGCCTCCAACATCACGCCCGCAAGGGGCGAAAGCGAGATGAACAGGCCACCGGCGGTGTTCAACGCTATGCGCTGGCGGGTGCGCTGGTAGTCAGGAAACAGGTCTTGCACCAAGGCGTGGACAAGTACCAAGCCCCCGCAACCAAAGCCTTGCAAGGCGCGCCAAACGTTGAACTCAATGAAGCTGCTGGCGAACGCGCTGCCAAGCCCACCGAAGGCAGCCATGCCCAGGGATACCACCAACAGGGATTTGCGGCCATAGCGATCCGATGCAGCCCCGACGATCAGTTGAGCCACCGCAACCCCAACCGGGAAAAGCCCTACATTGGCTACCAGCAGCTGCGTACCGACTCCAAAGTGCCGCGACATCGAGAGAATCGAGGCGAGCATTACATCGATGGGAAATACGCCGAGAAGCACGACCAGCAAGAGCAAAGGCATAACGGCCGGCATTGCAAACCCCCTGCAGAAGGAGTAGCAAGCCTAAAAGCAAACCTCAGCGGTGCGTGAGCTGAAAAAGCTGTAGGAAAACGCTCGGGGCAGGGTTCAGCTTGACGATCACGCTGAACCCAAAAACCCTGTCGAAAGAACCCGGGCGCTATAGGTACATGGAGCCTCCATGTCCAGGTAGGGCGCGCAGACGGCCGACGGGCCGACTGCGACTTTCCTCGATCTCAACTGTTAGGCAGCAAGCGGCAGGTAATGCTCTTGATATAGCGCGTCTCCGGAATGGCCGGGTGCACGGGGTGATCCGGCCCTTGCCCGCCGCGTTCCAGCAACTGGATATTGCGGTCCAGGTGGCGGGCGCTGGTCAGCAGGATGTTCTGCAGATCATCCTCAGGCAGGTGCATGGAGCAGGAGGCGCTGACCAGGATGCCATCCTTGCTCAGCAGCCGCATGGCCTGTTCATTCAGGCGGCGATAGGCGCCTTCACCGTTTTTCAGGTCTTTCTTGCGCTTGATGAAGGCGGGCGGGTCGGCCACGATCACATCGAAACGCTCTTCGGCGGCCTTGAGCTCTTTCAGCGCTTCGAACACATCCCCTTCAACGCAGGTGACTTTTTCGGCGAAGCCATTGAGCGCCGCGTTGCGTTCCACGCCATCGAGGGCGAAGCCGGACGCATCCACGCAGAATACTTCACTGGCGCCAAAGGCACCGGCTTGCACGCCCCAGCCTCCGATATAGCTGAACAGGTCCAGTACCCGCTTGCCTTTGACATAGGGCGCCAGGCGGGCACGGTTCATGCGGTGATCATAGAACCAACCGGTCTTCTGGCCTTCCATCACGGGCGCTTCGAATTTCACGCCGTTTTCTTCCAGGCCTACCCACTCCGGCACTACGCCGAACGGGGTTTCGACGTAGCGCTGCAAGCCCTCGGCATCACGCGCCGAGGAGTCGTTCTTGAACAGCACGCCGCTGGGCTTGAGCACCTGAATCAAGGCCGCCAGTACGTCGTCCTTATGGGCCTCCATGGTGGCCGAAGCCAGTTGCACGACCAGGATGTCACCGAAACGGTCCACCACCAGCCCTGGCAGCAAGTCCGAGTCACCGTAGACGAGGCGGTAGAAGGGCTTGTCGAACAGCCGTTCCCGCAAGGAGAGCGCCACGTTCAGGCGGTGCACCAGCAGCGACTTGTCGAGCACGATTCGCGCATCGCGCGATACCAGGCGGGCGCAGATCAGGTTGTTCGGGCTCACGGCCACCACGCCCAAAGGCTTGCCATTGGCCGCCTCCAGGATCGCCTGGCCGCCTGGCTGCAAGCTCTGCAGCGGCGTGGCGGCGACGTCCACCTCGTTGCTGAAGACCCACAGATGGCCCGCGCGCAACCGACGGTCGGCGTTGGCTTTAAGACGTAGGCTTGGCAAGGACATGAGGGTGCTCCGGACAAAAAGAGCGTGATTATACCCGCAGCCGCGCCACACAGGCTTTTTGCCGATGAAACCTGTGACAGGTTGTGCCCTGAAGAACCGACCAGAAGGTAGAATCAGCGCATTGCGGAGTACCCCTTCTTATGGCGCATGCGCTGACCCCCGAACGACTTGAGCAAACCCTGCAAGGCATCAGCGTGCCTGCCCAGCCCCAGATCCTGGTCGACCTGCAAATGGAGCTGTATATGCCCGACCCGGACCTGCCCGCCATCGGCCGGCTGATCGCGCAGGACCCTGGCCTGGCCGGCGCGGTACTCAAGGTGACCAATAGCTTGACCGAAGGCGAGCGGCTTACTTGCATAAGGCAGGCCGTGGATACCCTGGGTGCGCCACTGGTGGCGGCCTTGATCGATGCGCAGTCCATCAAGGGCGAGATGAGCGATGAAACCATCGTTACCCTCAACCAGTTCTGGGACAACGCCCAGGATGTGGCCACCGCCAGTGCCACACTGGCCCGGGAGTTCGGTGTGCCCGGCGAGGACGAGGCCTATGCGCTTGGCCTGCTCCACGACTGTGGTGTGCCGCTGATGCTCAGGCGTTTCCCGCAGTACATGGCCCAGCTGGAAGCTGCCTATGCCGCCAGCATGGACGACCGTGTGGTGGATGCGGAAAACCGTGCCTACAACACCAACCATGCCGTGGTCGGGTACTACACGGCCCGGGCATGGCGGCTACCAGACAAATGGTGCGCGGCCATTGGCAATCATCACAATGCCTTGGCGGTTCTGGAAGCGAATCCTAGTCAGCGCACCCCCTTGAAGAATCTGCTGGCGGTACTGAAGATGGCTGAGCATATAGGCCGTTCCTATCAGGTGATGGGCGCCCAGGTGGAGGATCACGAATGGAACCGCGTCGCAGACCTGGTGCTCGATTATGTAGGGTGTTCGGAATACGATTTCGATAACCTTCGCCAAACCCTGCGTGAAATGAGTGCCCGCTAACGTCTGCCCGCCGAGTTTCCAATGCCTGAACTACCTGAAGTCGAAACCACCCGTCGCGGCATAGCGCCTCATGTCCAGGGACAGCACGTGGCGCGTGTCGTGGTCCGCGACGGTCGCTTGCGCTGGCCTGTCCCCGAAGACCTGGATGCGCGTCTTTCCGGGCAGCGTTTCGTATCGGTGGAACGCAGGGCCAAGTACCTTTTGCTCAATGCCGAAGTGGGTACGCTTATCGCGCACCTTGGGATGTCGGGTAACCTGCGCCTGGTGCCGGTCGGCCAGCCCCCCTTGAAGCACGAGCACGTAGATATCGAACTGGAGTCAGGGTTGGCGCTTCGTTACACGGACCCTAGGCGCTTCGGTGCGATGCTCTGGAGCAGTGACCCTCACGCTCACGAACTGCTACGCGGCCTGGGGCCGGAGCCTCTGACCGATGCCTTCGACGGCCATCGCCTGTTCGCGCTTTCACGCGGGCGAAGCGCGGCGATCAAGCCGTTCATCATGGATAACCAAGTGGTCGTGGGCGTCGGGAACATTTATGCCAGCGAAGCACTGTTCGCCGCGGGTATAGATCCACGCCGGGCCGCGGGGAATGTCTCCAAAGGGCGCTACCTGCGCCTGGCCGAAGAAATCAAGCGAATCCTGGCCTATGCCATCGAGCGCGGCGGCACTACCTTGCGCGACTTCATCGGCGGTGACGGCCAGCCAGGATACTTTCAGCAAGAGCTGTTCGTTTATGGCCGAGCGGGCGAGTACTGCAAAGTATGCGGTCGGATACTAAGAGAAATACGTCTTGGGCAGCGTGCCAGCGTATATTGTCCAGGTTGTCAGAAATGATGTCCCCAGCCTGACAGCCAGCGTTGCGCTGATATAGTTAACCAGACTTGCAGTCGCTTTCCCCCATTGGGAAAAAGGAAGCCTCATGACGCCGTTCCGTTCCCTAACGTCCGCCCTGGCGCTGGCCATGGCAATGACCAGTGTCTCGGTCGTGGCCGAGGTGTCCCAGAGCAATACCAGCGGTGATCCCGTCTACGACGTACAGGCACCACCCGCTTACGCGATGATTGGCGACCTGCTGGTAGCCCGGCCATTGCTGATCGCAGCTACCGTCATTGGCACCGGCGTGTTCGTGGTGTCGCTGCCTTTCACCGCGCTTGGCGGCAACGTCAAGGCTGCCGGCAAGGCCCTGGTGGTCGATCCGGGCAGGGCCGCGTTCGTTCGCTGCCTGGGCTGCACCGAAAGCGGCTATCACCACGGGGATTGACCCGTCAGGCCTGGCCAGTGATCCGGCGGTACTTGTCCATGAGCTGGTCGTGGGTTTCCGGATTGGCTTCATCCAGGGGGATGCAGTCCACCGGGCACACCTGCTGGCACTGGGGTTCGTCATAGTGCCCCACGCACTGGGTGCACAGGTTCGGGTCGATCACGTAGATCTCCTCCCCTTGGGAGATGGCGGCGTTCGGGCACTCGGGTTCGCAGACGTCGCAGTTGATGCAATCGTCGGTGATGATCAAAGACATGAAAACTCCGGCCCGGGCCGGCGCCAGGGCATGCTGAGACAATGCGCGCATTTTGCCCCAATCACCGGCGCCTTGCACGCCGGTGTGTCGGTTTCAGCCCTTGAAGCGCTGTTGCAGGGCATCCGCCACGGCTGGATGCACGAACTTGCTGATGTCACCGCCCAAGGCAGCGATTTCCCTGACCAATGTGGAGGAAATGAACGAATAGCGCTCGGAAGGGGTCAGGAACAGGCTTTCGATATCGGGCGCCAGCTGGCGGTTCATGTTCGCCAACTGGAATTCATATTCGAAATCGGAAACCGCCCGCAGGCCGCGTAGTAGTACGTTGGCGCCTTGCTCCTTGGCAAAGGCTGCCAGCAGCGTCGAAAAGCCGACCACTTCCACATTGGGCAGGTGACTGGTGACTTCCTTGGCCAGGGCCACCCGTTGATCCAGCGCGAATAGCGGGTTCTTCTTGGGGCTGGCGGCCACCGCGATCACCACAGTGTCAAACAGGCGCGACGCCCGCTCGACCAGATCGCCATGGCCCTTGGTAATAGGGTCGAAGGTGCCTGGATACAACACTCGATTCATCGCCAGATCCTGAAAAGGAAGCCGTTAGGGACTCGGATGGTAGCGCAGCCGGGCGCACAGGCGCCAGCAGGCGAGTACGCAGGGGCCGACAGGCCTCAGTGAGCGGCGGCCAGCAGGCCGGCCGGCGTAGGGTTGGCGAGAAAGGAGCGCACGTCCATGCCCGTGCTGTAGCGCAGGCTCAGTTCGTACACGATACGCAATACCTGGATGGAGTCCCCGCCGAGCTCGAAGAAGTTGTCCTGATCGTTGACCACATCCACGTGCAGGTATTTCTTCCACAATCCGATGACATCGTCCCGCGATACATTCATCACTGCCTCATTCGCGCGAAAGTCCGAGCTGAACGCACGCTAGTGCTGGCATTGCGCCACGTCAAGATCTGTTTGGGCTTCTATTCGCAAATCGCAAAAACAGTCAGGCTTGCTCGCCTGTGTCACTATGCTCATACCTCGAATAGCCGCGCCGAGACATGCCATGAGGGCCAGTCAGAAAACCCGCCAATTGATCGCCTTCACCGGCCTTGCGTTATTCAATGAGCATGGTGAGCGCAGCGTGAGCACCAATCACATCGCAGCGGCGGCAGGCATGTCGCCTGGTAATCTCTATTACCATTTTAGTAACAAGCAAGAGATCGTGGCGCTGCTGTTTTCTGACTATCAGGCGCAGGTCAAGCGAGCATTGGCGCTTGATCCGCTTTCGGACCAGGGCATGCCTGGATTGCGAAATTGTGTTGAAGGGATCATCGCGGCCATCTGGGACTACCGCTTCATCTACCGAGACCTTGAACATCTGCTTCAGGCTGATCAAGAGCTGGCGCTCCAGCATAGAGCGTTCTCAGCCGCTTGCCTGCGTGAGGGGCGCAAGTTTCTTGAGGCGCTCTGCCGCTGCCAGATCCTCTTCATGACTGGGCAGGAGCAGCAAACCGTGGCGATCAATGCCTGGTTGATCCTTACGTCCTGGGTTCGTTACCTGCAAACGACCTTGCCCGGGCCCGCGCGGTTGACGGTGCCAGCAGTAAGGCGGGGTGCCTGGCAAGCCTTGAGTCTGCTCCAGGGGTTCGTGACTCCAACGGCCAGGCCCGCCTTTGCCGAGCTGATGCTCAGCTTTCGAGGTGTCGACCAGCCCGAGCGCCCAGGCCGTCTAGCCGCCCTGGCCGCTGGAACTTAGGCCTGAACCACGGATCAATCGAGCATTTCCCGGGAAACCTGCCATGCCTATCGCGCAACTCATTACGCCTACTGCCTTGTACCAGCGGCTCGAGGAACCTGGATTGGTGATTCTCGATTGCCGGGCCTCTCTTGAGGATTTGGACTATGGCCGACGCAGCTATGCCCAAGGCCATATTGAAGGCGCGCGCCTGGCTGACCTTGAACGAGACCTGAGCGGCAAGGTGGTCAAGAACGTTACCGGGCGCCATCCTTTGCCCAGCCCTGGGCATCTGCTGGAGCGCTTCCAGGATTGGGGCATCAATGCCGATTCCGACGTTGTGCTTTATGACGACGGCCCAGGCATCTATGCCGCGCGGGCATGGTGGCTACTGGTCTGGCTCGGTAAGCGTAACGGCCTTTACCTGCTCGATGGTGGCCTCAAGGCATGGCACCGGGCTTGCGGCGCGCTAAGCTTGAACCCCCCTTCCACCAAGCGCGGGCATCTGAGCGGCAAACCCGATCCAGATCTGGTTGTGACCGCCCAGCAGGTCCATGATCAGCTCGGACAGGACCAGCTTGTACTGCTCGATGCTCGGGCCCAGGCGCGCTTCGACGGCGAAGTCGAACCCATCGATCCTGTGGCAGGCCACATACCCGGCGCCCACTGCCTGGATTTCAACCGGAATCTGGGCCCGGACGGTACCTTCCTGCCGGCCGAGGAACTGCGCGAACGGTTCGAGCCCTACCTGTCCTTGAAGGGGGATGCCGCACAGGTGGTAGCCTATTGCGGCTCCGGTGTCACCGCCTGCCACAACCTCTTCGCCATGTGCCTGGCGGGGCTGCCCCTGGCGCGCCTGTACGCCGGGTCCTGGAGCGAGTGGATCACCGACCCGCAGCGCCCGGTGGAAGTCACGACGGGCGATGTCAGGCCGGGTTGAGGGCACGCTCGCCCAGCCACTGGGGAATCCGGCGTTCAAGGTAATAACCGGGACGCCGCAGGCTTCCCTCTACGAAGCCAACGTGGCCACCACGGCGGTGCCGCTCGAAGGTAGTAGTGGGCGATAGTTCGCTGGCTTCGGGCAGGCTGTGACGAAACACGAACGGGTCGTCTTCGGCCTGGATAAGCAGGCAAGGGCGTTCGATATCCGGCAGGAAGTAGCGGCTGGACGCCCGGCGGTAATAATCCTGCGCGTCCTTGAAGCCGTGCAGCGGCGCGGTGATGCGGCCGTCGAAATCCCAGAAAGTGCGTATGCCTTGGAGCGGGCCCAAGTCAGCCAAGGCTTGCAGGTGGCGCGCATGGCCCTGCTGCTCGAAGCGCTGGCGCTTGTGCTGAAGGTAACCAAGCATTTCCTTCATGAAATGCGCCTGATAGATGCGCGAAAAGCCTAGGCCGATGCGGTCCGCGCATTGGTCGAGACGGAAGGGTACCGACACGGCGACCGCGGCCTGCAACGGACAGTCTGCCCCGGTCTCGCCCATGTATTTGAGCAGGATGTTTCCGCCCAGGGAGTAGCCGACTGCATACAGCGGCGCCATTGGGCGGCGCGCCTTGAGCTGGGCGATGACATCGGCCAGGTCCTCGCTGGCCCCCGAGTGGTAGCTTCGCGGCAGAAGGTTGGGCTCGCCCGAACAACCCCGCCAGTTCAGGGCCGCGCTGGCCCAGCCTTGGCGCGCCAGGGCCTGTTGCAGCCCGACGACATAGGGCGAATTCGATGAGCCTGTAAGGCCATGCAGCACCATTACCAGCGGGGCTTGGGTGTCATGAGGGCCGTGCCAGTCGATATCAAGGAAGTCGCCATCGGGCAGCCATAGCCGCTCGCGGGTTCGCTCCAGCGCAGGCGCGTTGCGCCAGAGCGGCCCCCACAGGGTTTGCAGGTGCGGGTTCGCCAGGCCCCGGGCAGGGCGGAAGGGCTCGCCTGGCGCCGTGTCGAGGTTCATCGCGCCGGGGCTCACTCAGCCGTGGCCCAGAGCGCGTAGTACACCTGGCCGGCCTGTTTTTCCCGATGCAGGCGCCAGCGAGCGGGCAGGCCCAGGGAAGACGGAGGCGTTTCGCTCTCGGTATAGACCCAGGCGCGCTCGGCCAGCCAGCCCTTGCCATCGAGCAGGGCGCATACGGGGGCCAGCAGGTTCTGGTGGAATGGTGGATCGAGGAACACCAGGTCGAAGGGATGCGCGGGCTGGTTGTCCAGGTAGCGCACCGCATCGGCCTGCAATAGCTGCCCTACTGGGCATTTGAGCAGGGCAAGGTTATCGCGAAGGCTGGCGATGGCAACGGCGTTGTTGTCCAGCGCCAGGCCCATGGCGGCGCCCCGGGACAGCGCTTCCAGGTACAGCGCGCCGCTCCCGGCGAAGGGGTCGAGCACCCGTGCGCCGGCCACATAGGGGGCCAGCCAGTTGAACAGGGTTTCCCGTACCCGATCAGGCGTAGGCCGCAGCCCCGGGCCGTCGGGGAAGCTGACCTTGCGGCTGCGCCACTCGCCGCCGATGATGCGGAGTTGACCCTGGCCGCCACGGGGGCCGGATTTGGCAGGTTGAATGGCCATTAGTGCTCCGGAATGCCGAGCGCAGGCTCGGTGGGGTTATCGGTTGGAGGGGGCAGAGCATCCTGCTCCACGGTGGGCCCTACGGTCACCACCGTCATCTTGTCTGCATCGAGATGACGATTCATGGCGCTCTTGACCTGTTCCACGGTCAACTTCTGGGACTGGGCCATGAAGTCCTCCAGGTAGGAAGCTGGCAGGTCGTAGAAGCCCATGCTGCCCAATTGCCCGACGATGCTCTCGTTGCTGGCATTGGACAGTGGGAAGCTTCCGGCAAGTTCCTTCTTGGCGGCGGCCAGCTCCGCTTCGGTGGGGCCATCGCGGAGGTAGTCACGAAGCACCCGACGAACCAGCTCCAGGGTGCCTTCGCTCACCGATGCCCGGGTTTGCAGGCTGATCATGAAGGGGCCCTGAACCTGCATCGGCGAGAAACCGGAGGATACGCCATAGGCCAGGCCCCGCTTTTCACGGACCTCGTTCATCAGGCGTGTGCCAAAGCCGCCACCGCCGAGGATCTGGTTGCCCAGGGTGAGCGCGACATGGTCCGGATTCTTGCGCTCGACGCCCAACTGGCCAATCAACAGATGGGTCTGCTTGGAAGGGAATTCGATATGGGTGGCGCCGGGCGCCTGCTCAACGGCCGCAGGCAGCGCTGGCAAGGCCGGGCCGGGGGGGAGCGCTTGGGAGACCTGCTCGGCCAAGGCTTCAGCCTGGGCGCGGTCGAGGTCGCCCACCAAGGCTATAACGGCGTTGCCGGCGGCGTAGGCCTGCTTGTGGAAGGCTTTCATCTGCGCCACGGTGATGGCCTGCACCGACGCAGCCGTCCCCTGGGTGTCGTGTGCATAGGGGTGGGGGCCGTAGAGCTTGCCCATGAACGCCAGGCTGGCCAGACGGCCCGGGCTCTGCTTCTGGTATTCGAAGCTGGCCAGCAGTTGGTTCTTGATGCGGGTGACCGAGGCAGCCGGGAAGGTGGGTTGCCCGATCACCTGGGTGAACAGCGCCATGGCCGGCACGCGCCTGGCTTCATCGACCAGGCTGCGCAAGCTCACCACGGCCATGTCACGGTATGAGCCATTGCCGAAATCGGCGCCCAGACCTTCGAAGCCACGGGCAATGGCGTCAACGTCCTTGCCTGGCACCCCTTCGTTGAGCATGGCGTTGGTCATCAGCGCCAGCCCGGGATGCTGTCCGTCACGGGCGCTACCGGCGGCGAAAGTCACCCGCAGGTCGAACATCGGCAACTCGTGGGCTTCGACGAAAAGAACCCGTGCTCCTGCGCGGGTGACCCAGCGCTGCACATTCAATTGGCGGTAGGTCGGGGTGGCGGCCTCGGCGCTGGCCAGGGTCTCCAGCCGGGGCGCTGAGGTAGCAGGCGCCGCCTCTGCATGAGCGGCGCCGTGGCCGGCCATGAGCAGTGCCAGTAGCCATGGGGTAACGGGGCGCTTACTCATGATCAGCCTCCGGAAGAACATGGGCGACGGTGAGTCGGTCGCGGCTGAAGTAGGTTTGCGCGGCCTGGCGGATATCGGCCGGCGTGACCTGGCCAAGGGCCTGGACCTCGCTGTCGAGCAGGGTCCAGGGCAGCCCGGCGGTTTCCAATTGACCGATGGCCGTGGCCTGGGAGGTGATCGAGTCCTGGTCGTAGACCAGCCCGGCGATGTATTGCACGCGGACCCGTTCCAGCTCCTCGGGCGACGGCGCGGTGCGCTTGATTTCGTCGAGCAGCCCCCAGAGCGCCTTCTCGGCATCGGCCACAGTCTTGCCTTTTTCGGCGTTGGGCGTGGCCGAGAGGATGAACAGGCTATCGCCACGATTGTAGGCGTCGTAGCTGGCCGAGGCTCCGGTCACTACCTCGGCGCCGCGTTCGAGTCGCGCGGCCATGCGGGCGCTGTAGCCGCCATCGAGCAGGGCCACCAGCAGGCGCAGCGCGGAGACCGAGCGAGGGTCGCTGGCTGTTGCCGCGCCCGGGACGTTGAACGCCATGAGCACGCTTGGCAGTTGAGTGCGCACGTGCAGCGTCAGCCTCCGTTCGCCAGGTTGGGCCAGTTCGACCGGGCGCTTGGCCGCGGGTACTGGCCGTTGCGCGATGGGGCCGAAGAAGCGCTCGGCCAAAGCCTTGACCTCCTCGGGCTGCACGTCGCCCACGACCACCAGGGTGGCGTTATTGGGGGCATACCAGGTGCGGTACCAGTCGCGCAGGTCATCGATGGTCATGCGCTGCAGGTCGGCCATCCAGCCGATGGTCGGCGTGCGGTATCCCGACGACGGGTAGGCGGCGGCCTTGAACAGCTCGAACGCTTTCTGCGCGGGCTTGTCCTCGGTGCGCAGGCGGCGCTCCTCCTTGATCACCTCGATCTCCCGGGTGAATTCCGCCGGTGGCAGGGCAAGGGTGGCCATGCGATCGGCTTCCATTTCAAGGGCTACGGGGAGTCGATCCTTCGCCAACACCTGGTAGTACGCCGTGTAATCGTCGCTGGTGAAAGCGTTCTCGTCCGCGCCCAGGTCGCGCAGTACCCGCGAGGCCTCGCCGGGGCCGAGCTTGCTGCTGCCCTTGAACATCATGTGTTCCAGGGCATGGGACAGGCCCGTGTGGCCCGGCCCCTCGTAGCTCGAGCCCACCTTGTACCAGAGTTGCGAAACCACCACAGGCGCGCGGTGATCCTCGCGCACGATGATCTTCAGGCCGTTGGCGAGCTGGTATTCATGGGTAGGTTGAGCGGCCAGCGCAGCGGTGGCCATGGAACAGCAGGCCAGGCTGGCCAGCCAGCTGGCGAAGCGGCGGGTGTGAGCGGTCATTTTCACTACGGAACCTGTACGGATGCCCCCTGGCCTTAGCGTCGGCGGGCGAGGAGGTGCTAGGATACTGATCCGCCCGGTGGACGGCCACGCCTGTGGCCATGCTTTGCCAAGCGTCTCGGCGCAAAATGTTGCACGAACGCGCCGGGCGAAAAAAGGTCTGTTCTGCGACCTCCAGTTTCCCCGAAGCGCCCCGGCTGGCGCTTCGCTACCTTGAGATAGCCGCCCTTCATGTTTGGTTCCAGTGACGATAAGAAGACCCCGGCCCAGGCCGGTGAGAAAAGAGGCCTGTTCGGCTGGCTGCGCAAGAAGCCGCAGGAGCCTGCCCCACAGCCCGTGGCCGAGCCTGCTCCGGCGAACGCTCCTGACGCCGCCGAAGTGGGCGTCGAGCGCGCCGTGGAACTTGCCCCCGAGCCAACGCTGACCACCGGGGCGTCGGATACAGCCCCGGCGCAAGTAGCGCCTGAAACCGCGGCGCCCGAGCCACGGCTGGAGCTGCCGGTACCGGAAGAGCCGGTTGGCATCGATCCAGAGCCGGAGCCCGCGCCGCTGCCGCCGCCCAGGCCGGTGCAGGCCGCCCAGGCGGCCCAGGCCCTGATACCCGCGGCGTCTGAACCTGCCATGCCTGCGTTCGAGCCGCAGATCGCGCCCCCTACGCCCCCGGTGCCCGTGGCTGGCGAGGCTACCAAGGTAGGCTTCTTCGCCCGGCTCAAGCAGGGATTGAGCAAGACCAGCGCCAGTATCGGCGAAGGCATGGCCAGCCTCTTCCTTGGCCGGAAGGCCATCGACGATGACCTGCTCGACGAAATCGAAACCCGCCTGCTGACCGCCGACGTGGGCGTCGAGGCCACCTCGGTGATCATTCGCAATCTCACCCAGAAGGTGGCGCGCAAGCAGCTGACCGATGCCCAGGCGCTCTACACCTCCCTGCAGGGCGAGCTGGCGGACATGCTGCGCCCCGTGGAGCAGCCCCTTGTCGTACAGGCGCAGCACAAGCCGTTCGTGATCCTGGTGGTGGGTGTCAATGGCGCCGGCAAGACCACCACCATCGGCAAATTGGCCGCGCGCTTCCAGCGCGAGGGGAAGAAAGTGATGCTGGCCGCCGGCGATACTTTCCGCGCCGCCGCCGTGGAGCAGCTGCAGGTCTGGGGCGAGCGCAACAATGTGCCGGTGATCGCCCAGCATACGGGCGCCGACTCCGCCTCGGTCATCTTCGATGCGCTGCAAGCCGCGCGCTCCCGGGGCATAGATGTGCTGATCGCCGATACGGCCGGCCGCCTGCACACCAAGGACAATCTCATGGAGGAGTTGAAGAAAGTACGCCGGGTCATGGGCAAGCTGGATGAAGCCGCGCCCCATGAGGTGCTGCTGGTGCTCGACGCGGGCACCGGCCAGAACGCGATCAACCAGGCCAAGCACTTCAACCAGTCGGTGGCCCTCACGGGCCTGGCCCTGACCAAGCTGGACGGCACCGCCAAGGGCGGGGTCATCTTCGCCCTGGCCAAGCAGTTCGGCCTGCCGATTCGTTATATTGGAGTAGGCGAGGGGATCGACGACCTGCGCACCTTCGAGGCCGAGCCCTTCGTCAAGGCCCTGTTCGCCGAGCGGGAGGGTGCATGATCCGCTTCGAGCAGGTGGGCAAGCGCTACGCCAATGGCCACGTGGGCCTGCATGAGCTGAGCTTCCGCGTGCGTCGAGGTGAATTCCTTTTTGTAACCGGTCATTCGGGCGCGGGCAAAAGCACCCTGCTGCGCCTGTTGCTGGCCATGGAGCGCCCCACCAGCGGCAAGTTGCTGCTTGCCGGTCAGGACCTGGGGCAGATCAGCAACGCACAGATCCCGTTCCTGCGCCGGCAGATCGGCGTGGTGTTTCAGAACCACCAGTTGCTGTTCGATCGTACCGTGTTCAACAACGTGGCCCTGCCGCTGCAGATCCTGGGCCTGTCCAAGGCCGAGATCGCCAAGCGGGTAGACGCGGCCCTGGAGCGAGTATCCCTTGGCGACAAGGGCGAACTCTTTCCGGGCGACCTTTCCACCGGTCAGCAACAACGGGTAGGCATTGCCCGGGCCATCGTGCACAAGCCGGCCCTGCTGCTGGCCGATGAGCCCACCGGCAACCTGGACCCGCGCCTGGCCGCGGAAATCATGGGCGTATTCGAAGATATCAACCGGTTGGGTACCAGCGTGCTGATCGCCAGCCATGATCTGGCACTGATCGCACGCATGCGCCATCGCATGCTCACCTTGCAGCGAGGTCGCCTGATCGGCGATGGGGAGGCAGGCCAATGAGCGCCACACGTAGCCCTAAGGTATCGGACCGGGTCGCGCCCAAGCCCGCTGAACCGGCGCCGAAGAAACCGCGTCGCCAGGACGAAGACGAGGGTCCGGATTTTGGCACGTTGTTTCACGCCTGGCTGGAAAGTCACAGGGCCAGCCTGGCCGACAGTCTCAAGCGTCTCGGAAGGCAGCCCATCGGCAGCTTCTTCACCTGCATGGTGATGGCGGTCGCCTTGAGCCTGCCCATGGGGTTGTCGTTGCTGCTCAAGAATGTGGAACGCCTTGGCGGTTCCTGGCAGCGGGCCGCGCAGATTTCCCTCTATATGCGCATGGACGCTGGAACACGGGAAGGCGAGTCCCTTGTAGGGCAGGTAAAGGGGCTGGCGGGCGTCGCGGACGCCGAGTTCATCAGCCGTGACAAGGCTCTGGAAAGTTTCCAGCAACAGTCCGGGCTGGGCGAGGCGCTGAAGGAACTGCCGGACAATCCCTTGCCGGGCGTCGTGGTGGTAACCCCCCTGGAGGTCGACAAGCCCGCTCTCGAAGCCCTGCGTGAACAATTGGCGCAATTGCCGAACGTGGAGCAGGCCCAGCTGGACCTGGTCTGGGTGGAGCGTCTGGCTGCCATCTTGAAGCTGGGCGACCGTTTCGTCTTCGGCCTGGCCGTATTGCTCATTTCCGCGCTGCTGCTGGTGATCGGCAATACCATTCGGCTGCATATCGAGAACCGCCGCAACGAGATCGAGGTCATTAAATTGGTGGGCGGCACGGATGCCTATGTAAGACGGCCCTTCCTCTACATGGGCGCGCTTTATGGGCTCGGCGCCGGCTTGCTCGCCTGGGCAGTGCTTGCCTTCGGACTGGACTGGCTCAATGGCGCGGTGATCAACCTGGCCGGGCTGTACGGTAGCGATTTTGCCCTGGCCGGAGTTCCCGGGGCAGACGGGGTATCGCTCTTGCTAGGGGCGGTATTGTTAGGGTATATCGGTGCATGGATTGCAGTGGCGAGGCACCTTCGGGAGCTGGCGCCACGCTGATCGAATTTTTGGCGCCAGTGGATCGTGCACCGGAACTCCCCTCCGGCAGCGTGGTCTATTGGGTCGGCGCTCACAAGGCGCACATCGGTTTCTCGGAGGTTTTTGAATGACCACGTCTTTGCAACCTGCTTATACGCTAGTCCCGGGTGCGAACCTGGAGGCCTACGTGCATGCGGTGAACAGCATTGCCTTGCTGACACCCGAGCGGGAGCGCGAACTGGCCGAAAAGCTCTACTACGACCAGGACCTCGACGCCGCTCGGGAGATGGTCCTTGCCCACCTGCGTTTCGTGGTGCATATCGCCCGTAGCTATTCCGGATACGGCCTGGCCCAGGCTGACCTCATCCAGGAAGGTAACGTCGGCCTGATGAAAGCGGTCAAGCGCTTCAACCCGGAAATGGGCGTGCGCCTGGTGTCTTTCGCCGTGCACTGGATCAAGGCCGAGATCCATGAATTCATCCTGCGCAACTGGCGGATCGTGAAGGTGGCCACCACCAAGGCCCAGCGCAAGCTGTTCTTCAACCTGCGCAGCCAGAAAAAACGTCTGGCCTGGCTGAACAACGAAGAAGTGCATCGCGTGGCCGAAAGCCTGGGCGTGGAGCCTCGCGAAGTGCGTGAAATGGAAAGCCGCCTCACAGGCCAGGACATGGCTTTCGACCCGGCCGCGGAGGCCGATGACGACAGCGCGTTCCAGTCTCCGGCCCATTACCTGGAAGACCATCGCTACGACCCGGCTCGTCAGCTGGAAGATGCAGACTGGACCGACAGCTCCACCAGCAACCTGCACGAGGCGTTGGAAGTGCTGGACGAACGCAGCCGTGACATTCTCTACCAGCGCTGGCTGGCCGAGGAAAAGGCCACGCTGCATGAGCTGGCCGCCAAGTACAACGTGTCGGCCGAGCGCATCCGTCAGTTGGAAAAGAACGCGATGAACAAGCTCAAGGGCACCATCGCGGCTTGATAAGCCTCAAGCCTGTCGGCCTCCTTGGTGGAGGCCGGGCAGCTGGTGAATAGTGGCCCAGGGCATGGGCCTGAATCAGGTGCTCAAGCTAATCGTTGGACAGCGGGTGGGAGCCAGCGAAGCTGGCGAATCGACGCTTGTATTCCCTGCCATTCGGTAGCTTCGCTACCTCCTAGTCGGCCCAGGGCGCGGACCTGGGCCTGTCCAGGTTCCCCAGATAATCGCTTCCCCCCAAGTGGCCCATCTGCTGGCGTATCCAGGCAGCCCGGCGTAGCACGTAGGGGCTAGGCCGGGCTGCGCTCCATTTCAAGGGTGAGGGAAGTACCGCGGCGAGCAGGCTGGCCTGCTGGCGGCTCAGGTTGATGGCGGACGTATTGAAGTGATGTCGGGCCGCCGCTTCGGCGCCAAACACGCCGCTGTCCCATTCGGCACTGTTCAGATATACCTCCAGGATGCGCTGCTTGGGCCATAGCACTTCGATCAATACCGTGAACCAGGCTTCCAGGCCCTTGCGCAAATAGCTCCGCCCCGACCACAGGAACAGATTCTTGGCCACTTGCTGGCTCAGAGTGCTGGCCCCGCGTAGCGCGCCACCGCGTTCGTTATGGCTGAAGGCGGCGCGGATGGCGGGGAGGTCGAACCCCCAATGGAAGGGAAACTTCTGATCTTCACCGGCAATGACGGCCACTTTCAGGTCGTCGGGCAGGTTGTCCCAGCTTCGCCATGTCCGTTGCAGGTCGATGGGCCGGCCATCGAACCAGGATTGCACCTTGCGCTCGATCATCAAGGCGGTGCCCGGCGGCGGAACCCAGCGAAACACAAGCACCAGGGCTAGGCTGCCGATGGCGAACCACATCAGAAAGCGACGAGTGTGCTGAAGGAGCGTCCCTAGCATGGTGTCCTTGGCCCTGGCGAAAGAGCGGGCCATTATACAGGCCTCGATGTCGTTGATCCGGAAGGGCACTCCATGTTGCGCACTTTACTTATGCTGGCTGCTTTCTTTGGCTTCACCGGGGTGGCCTTGGGTGCTTTCGCGGCCCATGGTCTCAAGGGCCGACTCAGCCAGGAATACCTGGCCATTTTCCAGACCGGGGTGCAGTACCAGCTCATCCATGCCTTGGCCCTGCTTGCAGTGGCGGTGCTGGGCAATGCCCTTCCCGGACGCTTGATGGCATGGAGCGGTGGGCTCTTCGCCCTGGGCATCCTGTTGTTTTCCGGAAGCCTGTATGCGCTTACCCTGGGTGGGATACCGCGCCTGGGTATCATCACGCCGTTCGGCGGGCTGGCGTTCCTGGCCGGCTGGGCCTGCCTGGGCCTGGCCGCCTGGCGGCTCGGCGCTGCCTGAACAGGCTGTGCCTTGGTCGCCACCCTGGATTTTCGCTAGAATGCACGCCCTCACATAGCATTGGCGCCGAGCATGCGCATTCAGTTGAACGGAGACACCTTCGAGCTGCCGACCGGCGAAACCGTTGCCGACCTGCTGGCTCGCATGGAGCTGGCCGGGCGCCGAGTCGCGGTCGAGCTGAACCTGGACATCGTGCCGCGCAGCGAGCACGCCACCACTTTGCTTAACGAAGGTGACCAGGTGGAAGTCGTGCAGGCGATCGGTGGCGGCTAGGGGCTGCGCCGAACATCGGTGAACCTGCCCACTGTCGCGGATAGCCAGGCCGGCGTACCGCACCTCATTCCCTACGAGAAGACCATGAGCACAATGAACGCAGACAAGCCATTCGTCCTGGCGGGGCGTACCTATCAGTCACGGTTGTTGGTGGGGACCGGTAAATACCGCGACCTGGAAGAAACCCGTCTGGCCATCGAGGCTTCGGGTGCTGAAATCGTCACGGTGGCGGTGCGCCGTACCAATATCGGGCAGAACCCGGGCGAGCCGAATCTGCTGGACGTGCTGCCACCTGACCGTTACACCATCCTGCCGAACACGGCGGGTTGCTACGATGCCAACGAGGCCGTGCGCACCTGTCGCCTGGCCCGCGAGCTGCTCGATGGCCATAAGCTGGTCAAGCTGGAAGTACTGGCAGACCAGAAAACCCTGTTCCCCAATGTGATCGAAACCCTCAAGGCCGCGCAAGTACTGGTCAAGGAAGGCTTCGATGTGATGGTCTACACCAGCGATGACCCCATCATCGCCCGTCAGCTGGCCGAAATCGGCTGCATTGCCGTCATGCCCCTGGCGGGCCTGATCGGCACCGGCCTCGGTATCTGCAACCCGTACAACCTGCGGATCATCCTCGAGGAAGCGAAGGTGCCCGTGCTGGTAGACGCTGGCGTCGGCACCGCATCCGACGCGACCATCGCCATGGAGCTGGGCTGCGAAGCGGTGCTGATGAATTCGGCCATCGCCCATGCCCAGTCACCTGTGCTGATGGCTGAAGCCATGAAACATGCGATCGTTGCCGGCCGTTTGGCCTGGCTCGCCGGACGCATGCCGAAAAAACTCTATGCCAGCGCCTCTTCGCCGCTGGATGGCCTGATCAAGTAAAGAGCTCCCATGACCGATTCACAGCCAAACCCGGTAGCCGCCGAGGACACGCCTTCCCACCGGCGCACCATCAAGAGTTTCGTAATGCGCGCCGGCCGCATGACCGAAGGGCAGCAACGCGGCCTCGACCAGGGGGGGCCACTGTTCATTCTGCCGCTGGCGGACGCCGTGATGGATTTCGATGAGGTGTTTGGGCGCTCGGCGCCACGCACCTTCGAGATCGGCTTCGGCATGGGCCACTCGTTGCTGGAAATGGCCGCCGCCGCCCCGGAGCAGGATTTCATCGGGGTAGAGGTGCACCGTCCCGGTGTCGGCGCCTTGCTCAACGGCGTGCTGGCCCAAGGGCTGAAGAATGTGCGGGTATTCGATTGCGATGCCATCGAGGTGCTAAAGCGCTGTGTGGCCGACGCCAGCCTGGACCGCCTGCTGCTGTTTTTCCCGGACCCCTGGCACAAGAGCCGCCACCACAAGCGGCGGATCGTTCAGCCGGCCTTCGCCGAGCTGGTCCGCAGCAAGCTCAAGCCTGGCGGCATCCTGCACATGGCCACCGATTGGGAGCCCTACGCCGAGCATATGCTGGAAGTCATGAGCGTGGCGCCTGGCTATCGCAACCTTGCCAGCGACGGGCGCTGGGTCGAGCGGCCCAGCGAGCGGCCGGTGACCAAGTTCGAGCGTCGTGGCGAACGCCTCGGCCACGGCGTTTGGGACCTGAAGTTCGAACGCGTCGAATGATCCCGGGTGGGGCAGCGGATCACTTGCGGTCCGCGACCACCCCAACCAATACCAGCACTACCACCAATACGGGCGCCAGGCTGTAGTTGTTGAATTGCTGCAGGCCTTTCAGTACCCAGGGCGTGGCGTGGATCAGCACAGCGCCACTGCCCACAGCGCAGGCCAGGGCCATCAAGGGCACCCGCAAGGTCCCACCCAGCCCGCCGACCTTCTGCTCGGCCCATGCCTTTATCTGCGCGCCGAAGAGCACCAGGGCGCAGCCCACCAACGCCAGGGCAATTTCGGAAAGCTGTCCGCGGCACCAGCGGGACATCGTCGAAAGCACATCCAGAAGCATGTCCATGCGTGAATCCTTAGCTTAAGAACAAT
Source organism: Pseudomonas sp. DC3200b2 (assembly GCF_049895785.1). Taxonomy (NCBI): domain Bacteria; kingdom Pseudomonadati; phylum Pseudomonadota; class Gammaproteobacteria; order Pseudomonadales; family Pseudomonadaceae; genus Pseudomonas; species Pseudomonas sp. DC3200b2. The sequence continues at coordinate 117,485 of NZ_JAFCTA010000005.1, forward strand.
TGCAGAAGGTCATTGAGAAACAGCTGGCCTCGCTCCGTGGCAACCAGGCGCGCCGGTTCGACCTGCACAAGCCCCTTTTGTTCGGCCACGCGCCGCCCCTCGGCCAAGGCCGTCAAACTGAGGCCGGTGCGCTCGGCGAACAGTTGCGTCGGTACGCCGTCCGTCAGGCGCAGGGCGTTCATCAGGAATTCGAAGGGCAGCTCTTGCGGCTCAAGGTATTTTTCGCCGGCCAGGTACGGTTTGGTCAGGTTGAGGTAATCCTTTGGCAGGCGGGTCTTCCAGGTCCGTCGGATACCGCCGTTGGCGTCGGTGAGCTTTCCATGCGCCCCAGCGCCAATGCCGATGAAATCGCCAAACTGCCAATAGTTGAGGTTGTGGCGCGCGGCTCGGCCAGGCCTGGCATAGGCGGAGACTTCATACTGGGCGAAGCCGGCCTGGGCCAACAATGCCTGGCCGGCTTCCTGGATGTCCCAGAGGATATCGTCTTCGGGCAATTGCGGCGGCTGGTTCCAGAACACCGTATTGGGCTCGAGCGTGAGCTGATACCAGGACAAATGAGTCGGGGCCAGGGCAATGGCCTGGCGCAGGTCATCGAGGGCTTCTTCCTGGGTTTGCCCTGGCAAGCCGTGCATAAGGTCCAGGTTGAAGTTGTCGAAGCCGGCCCGGCGAGCCATTTCCGCCGCGCGCAAGGCTTCATCTCCACTATGGATGCGACCTAGCGCTTCGAGCTTGTCGGCCTGGAAGCTCTGGACGCCGATAGACAAACGATTGATGCCGAGCTTGCGGTAGGCGATGAATTTTTCCTGCTCGAAGGTGCCAGGATTCGCCTCCAGAGTGATCTCTGTGTCTTCCGGTATGGCAACGCGCGCGCGCAAGCCGTCCAAGAGTCGGCCCAGCGCCTCGGCACTGAACAGGCTGGGCGTGCCGCCGCCGAAGAAGATCGATGACAGGGGGCGCCCCTGTACGCCGCCCAGCTCTCGCTCGAAGTCATCGAGCAGGGCACTGACGTAGGCGTCTTCAGGCAGGTCCGATCCCGCGGCGTGGGAGTTGAAGTCGCAGTAGGGGCACTTGCGCACACACCAGGGGATATGAATGTATAGCGCCAGCGGTGGCAAGCCAGGCACGGGGTTCATGCCAGCCCCAGGCGTTGGCGCAGCAGAGCCATGGCCCGGGCGCGGTGGCTGAGCTGATTCTTCTCCTCGGGACTGAGTTCGGCACTGGAACAGCCCCGCTCCGGTACCCAGAACAAGGGGTCATAGCCGAAGCCATGGGCGCCGCGCGCCGCCGGCAGGATCCGCCCGTGCCAGAGGCCCTCGCAGAGAATGGGCAAGGGGTCGTCAGCGTGCCGCACCAGGGCCAGGACACAAACGAATTGGGCTCCGCGCTCGGCTTGCGGTACGCCTTCCAGCGCGGCCAACAGCTTGGCATTGTTGGCCGCGTCGCCTTGGCCATCGGCATAGCGAGCCGAATAAATGCCTGGCGCGCCGCCAAGATAATCCACAGCCAGGCCGGAATCATCGGCCAGGGCAGGCAAGCCGGACAGGCGCGCCGCATTGCGCGCCTTGAGAATGGCGTTTTCTACGAAAGAGAGGCCGGTTTCTTCCGGCTCCACCTGACTGAACTCGCCCACGGAGCGCAGCTGTACGCTGCCGCCGAGCATGGCTTGGAGTTCCTTGAGCTTGCCAGTGTTATGGCTGGCCAATACCAATTGGGTGAAAGTGGTCATGGGTTTCGATAAGGCTCGATAAGCGGGCGGCGCCAAGGCGCCGAAACAGCGCAGAGCATGCCCCTGGCCAGAGCCTGGGGCAAGCGTGGCGGCCGGGCGGTCAGACCGCCATGTTTTCAGGGCGCAACTGAGGGCTGCTCAGGCGATAAATGCCGATTTCGCCGAGCAGGTTGGGCCAGGCGCGGCTCGCCCAGCCGTGACGATGGAGACGGTCCACGGCCAGGCGATCGAGGACCTGGGCCTGGCGTTCCCGACACAGGTTTTCGAAGTCTTCGAAGGTACAGAAGTGGATGTTGGGCGTGTTGTACCAAGTATATGGCAAGAACTCGGAGACTGGCATGCGCCCCTTGGTGGCCAGGTACCAACGGCAGCGCCAATGGCCGAAGTTGGGGAAGGTAATGATGCATTGCCTGCCCACGCGCAGCATTTCTTCCAAGATGCGGTCAGGGTATTCCACGGCTTGCAAGGCCTGGGTCATGACCACCACGTCGAAGCTGTCGCTGGCGAAGTTGCCCAGGCCCTTGTCGACGTTCTGCTCCACCACGTTGACACCCTTGCGGATGCATTCGTTGATGTTGTCCGGGTCGATCTCCAGGCCATAGCCGGTCACGCCCTTGTGGTCGCGTAGCCAGGCGAGGAGTTCACCGTTGCCGCAGCCCAGGTCCAGTACCCGGCTGCCGGCGGGAATCCATTCCTGGATGATTTCCAGATCGGCTCTCATGGGCACCTCAGATGACAATACGGTTCATGTAGCTGGCGAAGGCCTGCAGGTAGCGCGGAATCGGCATGAGGAAAGCGTCGTGACCCTGGGGAGCATCGATTTCCAGATAGGACACGTTCTTGCGCGCGGCCATGAGGGCGTCGACGATTTCTCGTGAGCGGGCCGGGGAGAAGCGCCAGTCCGTGGTGAACGACATGATGCAAAAGTCCGCGCTGGCGCTGGCCAGGGTCCTGGCCAGGTCATCTCCATGGGCCGCCGCCGGGTCGAAGTAGTCCAGGGCCTTGGTCATCAGCAGGTAGGTGTTGGCATCGAACCGGCCAGAGAACTCCTCGCCCTGGTACCTTAGGTAGCTCTCTACCTGGAAGGCCACGCTGTGAAAATCGTAGGCCAACTGGTCGCTCTTGAGTTCGCGGCCGAATTTCTCGCCCATGGAATCGTCCGACAGGTAAGTGATGTGGCCTACCATCCGGGCCAGCATCAGGCCGCGCTTGGGAATCACTCCTTCGGCCTGGAAGTTACCACCGTGGAATTCCGGGTCGGAGAGAATCGCCTGGCGCGCCACTTCGTTGAAGGCGATATTCTGTGCCGACAGCTTCGGTGCCGACGCGATGGCGACACAGTGACGTAGGCGCTCGGGATAGCTGATGGACCATTGCAGGGCCTGCATGCCACCGAGGCTGCCCCCCACCACCGCTGCCCATTGGCCGATACCCAGGCGATCCGCCAGGCGGGCCTGGCTGTTGACCCAGTCTTCCACCGTGAGCACGGGAAAGTTGGCGCCGAACGGCTTGCCTGTGGCCGGGTCAAGGCTGCCGGGGCCGGTGGAGCCGTTGCAGCCGCCCAGGTTGTTCAGCGCCACCACGAAGAAACGGCGCGTGTCGATGGGCTTGCCGGGGCCGATGGCGCTATCCCACCAGCCAGGCTTGCGATCGTTGGGTGTGTGGTAACCCGCCGCATGATGATGACCGGAAAGGGCATGGCAGATGAGCACGGCATTGCTGGCGTCGCTGTTGAGCTGCCCGTAGGTCTCGTACATCAGCTCGTAGCTGGCCAGGGAGCGGCCGCAGGCCAGGGGCAAGGGATCGTTGAATTGCGCGACTTGTGGCGTGACTAAACCGACCGAATCTTCGGGGAAGACTGTGGACATCGACCCTGCTCTCACGTGAATGAGGCGTAAGGATAAGGAGGGGGGGCAGTGGGGGCAAGCAGCGTTGCCCCAAGGCTCCGTGTGAAAAACCTTGATACTCGGTGATGCTGCGTTGAAAACAGCCTCGGAATGCTCATTTACAACCCGTAAACTGCGCTTCCTCGGCTGTTTTCGCCTTGCCTGCGCGGCCCGGCCTGACCTTCGTCTCAAGCCTCTCAAACAGCCCCTGCTGCGGTGCTGTTGCCCGGTCAGATCAGCGTGCGCAGGATCGGCGGCATTCCGGTCATGGCGGCCAGGTTGTTGATCACCAGCATGTCCAGCAGCTTGAGCACCATGAAGGCCAGGATAGGCGAGATGTCCAGGCCGCCCAGGTTGGGCAGGATGCGCCGGAAGGGCGCCAGTACCGGCTCGCAGATCTGGTTGACCAGCTCCGCGCCTGGGTTGTGGCTGGCCGGCGCCACCCACGAGAGGATGACGCTGATGATCATGGCGAAGAAGAAGATATTGAGGAACAGCGCGGTCACGCCAATGATCGCCCAGATCAGTAGCTGAACCGGGTTGCCAGTAGTCCCGTAAGCCAGGAGCAGGGTCAGGGCCATGATCGCCATCTGGATGACGATTGCCAGGATCAGGGAGGACATGTCCAGCCCGAACAGGCTGGGAATGATCCGCCGCAGCGGCCGCAGCAGCGGCTGGGTCGCGCGTACGGCGAACTGGCTCAGGGGGTTGTAGAAGTCGGCGCGCACAAGCTGGAGCACGAAGCGTAGCAAGACGATCAGCAGGTAAAGGCTGCCAAGGGTTTGCAGCACGTAGATCAACGCAGTGTTCAGTCCAATCATCGAAAAGGCTCCTTAGCGGCCGAGCTGTTCGGCCAGTTCAGCCGAGCGATGCGCTGCCGCATCCAGGGCCGTTTTTACCAATGCTTCGAAGCCGCCAGCCTGGAAGGTCTTTATGGCCGCTTCGGTGGTACCGGCGGGGGAGGTCACCCGGCGACGCAGCTCGGCGGCGTCAAGGTCGCTATCCATGGCCATCTCGGCGGCGCCGAGGGCCGTCTGGAGAGTGAGCCTGGCGGCGGTTTCCCGGGACAGGCCCAAGGCTTCGCCAGCCTGGGTCATGGCTTCGATCAGCAGGAAGAAATAAGCCGGACCACTGCCGGATACCGCGGTCACCGCGTCCAGTTGCGCTTCGCTGTCCAGCCAGAGCGCCAACCCTACCGCATTGAGCAGTTGCTCGGCGGCTGCTTTTTGCTCGCCAGTGACCAGGGGGTTGGCATACAGGCCGCTGGCACCACGACGGACCAGGGCCGGGGTGTTGGGCATGCAGCGTACCACGGGCCGGTCGCCCAACCAGGCCTGTAGGCTGCCACAAGTGATGCCGGCGGCGATCGAAACGATCAGTTGGTCATCCCGCAACGCAGGTCGCAGCTCTTCGCAGACGGCCCTCATCGCCTGGGGCTTGACCGCCAGCACCACCACCTGGGCGTGCGCGACCGCCGCGCCATTGTCTTCGAAGGTAGCGATACCGTGCTCGAGGCTGACCCGTTCGCGGGTAGCCGCTCCAGGGTCGCTAGCGGTGATCCGGTCGGCTTCCACGCCTTGGGCGCGCAGGCCGCCAATCAGGCTGGCCGCCATGTTGCCGGCGCCGATGAAGGCGATTCGTGGTGTGCTCATGCAGGGTTCCTGTTCTGGCGGCTTAAAGGGGAGGCTTGCTGTAGTCGCGGGCGCCGAACAGCGCGGTGCCGATGCGTACCCAGGTAGCGCCTTGGGCAATGGCGGCTTCCAGGTCGTCGCTCATGCCCATGGAAAGAGTGTCCAGCTCCAGATCAAGACTGTCGCGTAGTGCCTTGACCTGGGCAAAAACCGCCTGCTGGCGCTGCGGGTCCGCGCAGGGTTCGGGAATGGCCATCAAGCCGCGCAAGCGAAGGTTCGGCAATGCCGCTACGGCCCCTGCCAGTGCTGGAAGCTCCGCCGGATCGCAGCCGGCCTTGCTGGCTTCGCCGCTGATGTTCACTTGCAGGCAGATATTGAGCGGCGGTAGCTCAGCGGGGCGCTGCTCGGCCAAACGTTGGGCGACCTTGAGCCGATCCACCGAATGAACCCAGGCGAAGTGCTCGGCAATGGCGCGGGTCTTGTTGGATTGAATGGGCCCGATGAAGTGCCAGGTCAACTCAAGGTCCGTGAGTTCGGCCTGCTTGGCCAGTGCCTCCTGGAGATAGTTCTCGCCGAAATGCCGCTGCCCGGCGGCATGGGCCTCACGGATGGCTTCAGCGGGCTTGGTCTTGCTCACGGCCAGCAGGTCGACAGCGTTTTCCGGCCGGCCCGCGGCCAGGGCGGCGCTACGAATTCGCGCGCTCACCGAAGAAAGGTTGTCTGCTATGGTGGACATTACTTGGCGCCAGCGGCTTTAGGGGTCTGCGGCATTCTACCTGCTTGTCTGTATTTGGGGAGTCTCATGGACATTACCGAGCTGCTGGCTTTCAGCGCGAAACAGGGCGCGTCGGACCTTCATCTGTCCGCGGGCCTGCCGCCGATGATCCGGGTCGACGGCGACGTGCGACGCATCAATCTGCCGGCGCTGGACCACAAGGCGGTGCAATCGCTGATCTACGACATCATGAATGACAAGCAGCGGCAGGACTTCGAGGAGTTCATGGAAACGGACTTTTCCTTCGAGGTGCCTGGCGTGGCGCGTTTCCGGGTCAACGCCTTCAACCAGAACCGAGGGGCCGGGGCGGTGTTCCGCACCATTCCCTCGAAGGTGCTGAGCATGGAAGACTTGGGCATGGGGGATGTGTTTCGGCGTATTACCGACGTGCCGCGAGGTCTCGTTCTGGTCACAGGTCCGACCGGCTCGGGCAAGTCCACCACCCTGGCGGCGATGATCGACTACCTGAACAACCACAAGCATCATCACATCCTTACCATCGAAGATCCGATCGAGTTCGTCCATGAGTCGAAAAAGTGCCTGGTGAACCAGCGTGAGGTACACCGCGATACCCTCGGCTTCGCCAATGCGCTGCGTTCCGCCCTGCGGGAGGACCCGGACGTGATCCTGGTGGGGGAGATGCGCGACCTTGAAACCATCCGCCTGGCGCTTACCGCGGCGGAAACCGGTCACCTGGTGTTCGGTACCTTGCACACTACTTCCGCGGCCAAGACCATCGACCGGGTTGTGGACGTTTTCCCTGCCGAAGAGAAAGCCATGGTCCGTTCGATGCTGTCGGAGTCGTTGCAGGCGGTGATTTCCCAGACCTTGCTGCGCAAGATCGGCGGGGGGCGAGTGGCGGCCCATGAAATCATGATCGGCACACCGGCCATCCGTAACCTGATACGTGAAGACAAGGTAGCCCAGATGTACTCGGCCATTCAGACAGGCGGGGCCCTGGGGATGCAGACCCTGGACGCTTGCCTCAAGGAACTGCTGGGCAAGGGGCTGATCGCCAAGGACGCGGCCAGGGAAAAAGCCAAGAACCCTGACGCCCTTTGAGCCAGCCCGCGTCTGGCGCGGGGCTGGCGCCCGGCTTTCAGCGCTGGCTCAGGCGAAGCGTGGTAGCGGGTGGCTGCTTGGGCAGCACGCGCTTGGCTACTACGTAATGCTGCGTCCAGTAAGGCTTGCTCAAGGTGTCGATGGACACCGCCTTGCCGCGGCGCGGCGCATGGATGAACTTGTCATCGCCCAGGTAGATGGCCACATGGTTCACACGGCGGCCCTTGATGTTGAAGAACAGCAGGTCACCGGGCTTGAGGTCTTCCCGAGCGACCTTGATGCCGTGGCCGTCGGCCATGGCGTTGGACGTGCGCGGCAGGTCTACGGCCTTGACGTCATTGAAGGCATACTTGACCAGGCCACTGCAATCGAAGCCTTTGCTAGGGCTGCTGCCGCCCCATTTGTAAGGCGTGCCCAATACATTCACCGCGCGGCTGAGCACGGCATTGCTTTGCCGAGCCGCCATCTGGGCGCTGGCGGCCTGGGCCGAATGAACCGGCGTCTTGTGATTGATGCCGCGCTGCGGCGCGCGCGGAGCCCGCTCGGAGTGGTCGGCTCCGGCGGTATAACCCGAGAAGCTGGAAGGAAGGGTTTGCTCACGGTTGGAGGCGTAAGCGGCCAGTGGACATAAAAGGCAAATAGTCAGCCATGTCTTGATAATTGGATGCATTAGGCAGGGCTCAGTGATGTGGCGCGCAACTTTATAACAGCTTTTTTGCCTGTTTTTTGCCCACTGGTCGATCCAAAACCCGGCTGCAGCGAACCCTGAGCAGTTCTTTATGTCTATGAAAGCCAGCCAAACCCCGTATTAGCAGGGTTGAACGGTTTCCTGTCCTCGCCGACCGCTTGTCGGGTCGTGCCTTAAAAGTCACACTTCCTTCCAGAAAATTTAATGATCGACGGGATGGTCTCTGCCTATGAATACCTATCGTGCCGAGCCGCGCCTTCACGATACCCATAGTCTCGTTCTTGGCTACGCCTTGTGGATCTTCGGGTTCACCGGGGCACACCGCTTCTACTATGGAAAGCCGATTACGGGCACGCTCTGGTTCTTTACTTTCGGGCTGTTCGGCATCGGTTGGCTGATCGACATCTTCCTGATACCCGCCATGGACCGCCAGGCAGACCTGCGCTTCCACAGTGGGCCTTTCGACTACAACGTTTCCTGGCTCCTGCTGACCTTCCTCGGCGTATTCGGGATACACCGGCTGTACCAGCACAAATGGATTACCGGCATCCTGTATTTCTTCACGTGCGGGTTCTTTCTCATCGGCGTGCTCTACGACTTCTGGACGCTCAATGATCAACTGTCCCTGCGCAATCGCCAGGCTGGCCAGGCCCGACGCGGCCCTGGCCTGGGTCAAGAGCGGCTGCGATAATCCCGCTTCGCGCCAGTGGCGAGCAATTGAGGGCCTGACCCGGTGAAAGCGTTTTTTCTGGGCTGGACGGCTCAATACGAGCAGCGCTTGATCGCGGCCCTGGCCGGCCATCGTCCAGTGCGGCACTTGCGGCCAGCCAGGGTGCTTCAACGCGCCCAGCGCAAGCTTCAATCCTTGAACAAGCGCCTCATGGGCGCCCCCCTGGGCGATGCCTGGCTTGGGCGGCTGGCGTGTCGCCTGAGCGGAGCGGGCCCGGAGGACTTGCTGGTGTGCAATGAAGGGCAGGTTCGTCGGCACATCAACCCGGCAGTGGTGCGGGCTTTCCCGGGGCGCAAAGTATTACTGGTACGCGATCTGGTGGACTCGGCTTTCGTGGCCCAGGTCCGGCCATGGTTCAACGCGATCTACAGCTTCGACCAGCAGCAATGCGCGGCCCTGGGCATGCTGCCACTGGATCAGTTCTTTGCGCTGGGTTACGAAGAGGCCAGGGCCAGGCGAGGCCAAGGCATGGCCGAGCGGCCGCGAACATGTTTTTTCCTGGGCCGTGACAAGCACCGCGCATCGATATTGCAGGCGCTCGCCGAGGGTTTGATAGCCAATGGCTGCGAGCCCGACTTCCATATTGTTCGTGATGACAGCACGGAAAAGGCCTGCCCCTATCACGTAGACGACCTACTGGATTACGAGGAAAACCTGGCCCGGGCACAGCGAGCCGATGTGCTGGTGGAAATCAACCAGCCAGGACAGTCTGGAGCGACCTTGCGCACCCTTGAAGCTGCCTACTTTGGCAAAAAGCTCATCACCAATAACGCGGCTGTCGCTCAGCTTCCCTTGTACCACCCCAACAACGTGTTCATATGGGAAAAGGGCTTGCCGAAGGGCTTGCCGAACGGCTTTGAGGATAGCGAGCAGGGCGGGTTGGCGGGCCTCGGTGCGTTTCTGGCCGCCCCTCTGGCGCCGTTGCCTGATACGGTGTTGTACCGTTATTCCCCGGATGCCATGCTCGATCGTCTGGTTGCCGAGGCTCAGGGGTGGCCATGTCCTGTCAAGGAGCCGTAGAGCGCGCGGCGCAAGGTACCCAGGTCAGCCCTGGGAATCACCGAGGCCGGTAGCCGACTGCGTGCCGACAGGTTGAAGACCTGCCGGCCTGCACGGCGGAACGCGCGCTGGAGCACTTCGAAGCTGGGCACTATCCGAGTGTCGAAGTGATCGTTCAGCCCGCACGGGGAGAGCGTCCTGGTTTCCCGGTCATAGAACCGCTGGGCCGTGCCGTCGAGGTCCACGCCCACCAGGAAGACCTTCTCGAAACCCAGGTGGTAGGCCAGTTGCGCACAGACATAGGCCACGGTACGAGCATCGAAGAATCCATAGCTCATGTCCTGGCTGAAACCGATACTCCGGCATCGTTTGCTCAATACGTTGCGCGAACGCACTGCCTGTTCACGTTCCTTCCCGAAAAGATGCCGCCAGCAAGTAGCGGGGGCACGTCGCAACGCATACGCCTGAAGACGCCTGGAAGGCGTCAGGCGGGCGATCTCGTCAGGCCACAGGGCCAGGTGGCTGGCCCTGGCCAAGGCGGCTTCATATAGCTCCGGTTGCTGGAGTGGAAAGCCGCGATCCGTGCAGACATAGAACAGTGGCTCGATGCTTGTAGGCAACAATCGTGAGATGGCACCGTTCATGGTGATGATCGGGATCGAGGCGAACTCCTCGAGAGGGAAATCCTGGGTGGACGGGCCCGAAGCGAGGATGATCACCGGCCCTTGCCGGGTATCGCGGCATTCACTGAAGCATGGCTGAGCGGTTGCGAGTGGGAACAACATGAGGGGCGGACCACGCTGAAGGCAATGGAGCATTGCCCGCGCATGGCCGCCAGGAGGGCGCACGGTGGCCTGGCGGCGAGGCTGCTCGATCGCCGTATTTAACGCCACCCATATAAGCTGAATGAGTCGTCATGGTCGCATCCCTGATACATCCCTGTGGTTATGTGTCGAGGACGGTAGGGATCCGCCCCGCCCAAAGGAGCGAGGCAATTGGCCTAGGTGTCAGGCCTGATGGGCGATGCGCCCGTCGACCCAGGTATAGCGAACGGCGCCGGGCAGGCAATGGCCCAGGAAGGGGCAGTTCTGCCCGCGCGAATACCATCGTTCACCCGCCAGGGTCGATGCGGCCGGGTCGAACAGTACCAGGTCGGCGGCGGCGCCCGGCATGAGCCGACCCACTGGCAGGCGAAGCGCCTGGGCGGGGCCATGGGTGAGCCGCGCCAGGAGCTCCGGCAGGCTCAGCACGCCTTCTTCCACCAGGGTCAGGGCCAGCGGCAACAATAGTTCCACGCTGCTGATGCCTGGCTCGGTGGCCCCGAACGGCGCTTGCTTGGCATCCCGCTCATGGGGCTGATGATGACTGGAAATGGCCTGGATGACGCCAGCCTTGAGCGCTTCGCGCAAGCCGTCACGGTCCCTGGCGGTACGCAGGGGTGGCTGTACGTGATAGAGGCTGGAGAAGCCGGTCAGGGCCTCGTCGGTCAGTATCAGCTGGTAGAGCGCGACGTCGGCTGTCACAGGCAAGCCGCGGGCCTGCGCCTGGGCAATCATCTCAGCGCCACGGGCGGTGGTGAGCTGACTGAAGTGGGCCCGCACGCCACTCTGTTCCACCAGCAGCAACTGACGAGACAGGGCCACGGTTTCCGCCGTTTCCGGTATGCCGCTCAAGCCGAGGAAGCTGGCCACCGGACCTTCGTGGGCGAGCCCGCCGGCAGCCAGGTCTGCATCCTGGGAATGGAACACCACCGTCAGGTCAAAGGTGGCTGCGTATTCCAGCGCCCGGCACAGGGTTCGCGTATTGTTGAAACTCTTCAAGCCGTTGCCGAACGCGACGCAGCCCGCGTCACGCAGGGCCACGAGTTCGGCCAGTTGCTCGCCGTCCAGGCCCTTGCTCAGCGCGCCTACAGGGAACACTTTGCTGTTGCCCGCCTCCCGTGCGCGGTCAAGAACCAGTTCGGCCACGGCGGAGCTGTCCAGCACGGGGCGAGTCAGCGGTGGGCAGCACAGCGAGGTAACGCCACCCGCCACGGCCGCCCGGGTTTCGCTGGCGATATTGCCCTTGCGGCTATAACCCGGTTCGCGCAATGCCACGTTGAGGTCTACCAGGCCCGGAGCGGCCACCAGGCCGGCGGCTTCGATCCGTTGCTCGGCCTTGTAGCCCTCCGGTACCGCCCCGATGGCAAGAACCTTGCCATCGCGCAGGTGAAGGTCGGTGACCTGGTCCAGGCCCGAGGCCGGGTCGATCACCCGCGCGCCGATGATGCTTGCACTCACTGAAGGTTCTCCTGCTCGATCTGCCGCTGCGTCGCCTGGCCGCTCATCGCCATGGACAGCACCGCCATCCGCACGGCGATGCCGTAGGTCACTTGGTTGAGAATCACCGACTGCTCGCCGTCGGCCACGGCCGATTCGATTTCCACGCCACGGTTGATCGGGCCCGGGTGCATCACGATGGCGTCGGGTTTGGCCAGGGCCAGGCGTTGGGTGGTCAGGCCGAACAGCCGATAGAACTCGCCCTCGCTGGGCAACAGCCCACCCTGCATGCGCTCGCGCTGCAGGCGCAACATGATCACCACATCCACGTCCTTGAGGCCCTCGGCCAGGTCCGTGTAGACCTTCACCCCATATTGCTCCACCCCGATGGGAAGCAGGGTTTTCGGACCAACCACCCGGATGTCCGGGCAGCCGAGGGTCTTCAGGGCGATCATGTTGGAGCGCGCCACGCGCGAGTGCAGGATGTCCCCGACGATGGCTACCGAGAGATTTTCGAAGCCTCCCTTGTGCCGACGGATGGTGAGCATGTCCAGCATGCCCTGGGTAGGGTGGGCATGACGGCCGTCACCGCCATTGATCACCGCCACCTGTGGGCTGACATGTTCGGCAATGTAGTGGGCGGCGCCGGAATCGGCGTGGCGCACCACGAACATGTCCGCCGCCATGGCTTCCAGGTTGCGCAGGGTATCGAAGAGGGTTTCACCCTTGCTGGTGGATGACGTCGACACGTTCAGGGTGATCACGTCCGCCGAAAGCCTTTGCGCGGCCAGCTCGAAGGTGGTGCGCGTGCGGGTGGAGTTCTCGAAGAATACGTTGCAGACCGTCTTGCCTCGCAGCAGCGGGACTTTCTTTACTGCCCGGGCGCCAACCTCCAGGAAGGAGTCGGCGGTATCCAGGATTTCGGTGAGCAATGTGCGGGGCAGGCCGTCCAGGGAAAGAAAATGCCGCAGCTGGCCCTGGTCGTTGAGCTGCAAGGGACGCTTGGCGTGGTTCGACGTCATCGGGTGGACTCTTGGAAGCTGGACGCGGATTCAAGAACCTGCGGTTCCAGGGTGAGCGGGGAGGGGCCGAGCAATTTTATACGTTCGTTCGGCGCCAGGGACAGCCTGGCCCCCACCACGTCCGGCCGGATCGGCAATTCGGCGGCGTCCAGGTCCAGCAGGGTGACCAGGGTCACGCTGGCAGGGCGGCCATAGTCGAACAGCTCGTTCAGCGCGGCCCGCACCGTGCGCCCGCTCATGAGTACATCGTCCACCAGCACCAGGTGCTGGCCTTCGATCTCGAAAGGCAGCTCCGACGGCCTGACCTGCGGGTGCAAGCCGTTCTGGCTGAAGTCATCCCGGTAGAAGGACACGTCCAGGGTGCCGAGCGTGTCGCTCACGCCGAGTTCGGCCAGCAAGGCCTGGGCCACCCAGACGCCACCTGTGCGAATGCCGATGAAGCGGGGGGTTTCGATACGCCGGGCGCCGAGTCGCGCGCGCAGGTCGCTGGCCATCTGGCGAATCAGGTCGGTGGGGTTGGGCAGGGTCATGCAGGCTCCAGTCCGGTCAGTCAGAGGAAAGTTGCGCGGCGTTGGCCTCCAGCCAGCCTTCGAGCAACAGCCGGGCGGCGATGGCGTCGACCGGGTTGTCACGGTAGCTGTGGGTGCGCTGGCCTCGCGACATGCGCTCACCCTTGGCTTCGAAGGTCGTCAGGCGCTCGTCGTGGGTATGGGCCGGCAGGTTGAAACGACCGCTGAGCTGGCGGGCGAAGCGCTCGGCCCGGGCGCTCATGTCGCTGGGGGTGCCGTCCATGTTCAGCGGAAGCCCCACTACCAGCGCATCGGGCTTCCATTCCGTGATCAACGCTTGCACCTTGAGCCAGTCGGGCACGCCGTTCTGGGCCTTGAGCACACAAAGCTCGCGAGCCTGGCCAGTGATGACCTGGCCCACGGCAACGCCGATCTGCTTGCTGCCGTAGTCGAAGCCCAGTAGCAAACGCACGCTCATCAGGCGTGGCCCGCCTGGCTGGTAAGCAGCCCCAGCGTGACCCCCAGCCGACTGGCGGCGGCCTCCAGCCGCTGCTCGCTGGGCACGTTGAACAGGATCTCGGCATCGAAGGGGCAGGTCAGCCAGGCGTTCTCGGCCATTTCGCTTTCCAGTTGCCCCGCTTCCCAGCCGGCATAGCCCAGGGCGATCAGGCTATGGGCCGGCCCGCTACCATCGGCGATGGCGAACAGCACATCCTGGGAGGTGGAAAGGGACACGCCGCCCAGGTCCACGGTGGCATCGAACACTGGCCCGCTGGTATGCAGGACGAAGCCGCGGTCCATCTGCACGGGGCCGCCCCCGTAGACCGGCACCAGTTGCGCGGACAGCGGTGGGGTGGCATCCGGGCGAAGCTGCTCGAGGATGTCGGCCAGGTTCAGTTCCTGGGGGCGATTGACCACCAGGCCCATGGCGCCACGATCAGTATGCTCCACGATATAGGTAAGCGTGTGGGCGAAGTTCGGATCGGCCATGTGCGGCATGGCGATCAGGAACTGATGCTTGAGGTAGCTGGTTTCGAGAGTCTTCATAAAGGTAGTGTGGCGCCGCCTTGGTGTGCTTACAAGCCAGGAATGGCCCAGCCGGGGCTTTGATATGAAAACCCGCCGGCAAATGCCTGTGCCGCGAAAACCTAGTTGCTCGACAGCCTGTCCCCTTTCGAGAACCGCCAGGTTCGAATGATTTCGAGCCGATCGATGTCGGAAAGGTCCCCGGTGAAAGGCGCAAAGGGGGCCGCGAGCCGAACGATGCGCTGGGCGGCTTCGTCCAGCAGGGGCTGCCCCGAGGATTCCAGCACCAGGACTTCGTACAGCGACCCATCCCGGTTGATCGATACCAACATCCGCAGGCTGCCGTAGATCTGCTGCCGACGCGCTTCGTCCGGGTAGTTGAGGTTGCCTACGCGTTCGACCTTCTTGCGCCAGTCTTCCTTGTACCAGGCACCCTTGTCGCGCATGGTCGACGCGGCGCTGAGCCGGTAGATGCGCGGGCGCTTGGCATAGGCTTGTTGCTCATTGGAAAGCTCGGCCTCGAGGCTGGCGATCTCGCTGGAAAGCTGAGCGCTGTCGAAGTCTGGAGTGGCGGCCTTGGGGCGTTCGTCCACGGGCTGCTTCTGTGGCCGGGCTTCGGTCCTGGTGGGTTGGCTCGCCGTGGTGGCGACTGCCTTGGTCTTCTGCGGTGCCTGCTCACGAACGGGCCGTGGCGCTGGCGGTGGCGTGACCTTGTTGATCTGCTCGCTCTGGAACGGAGCCACTTCGGTGGTTTTCGGTACCGCCTTGTGTTCCAGGGTGCCGCTGCCCTGCTGGTTGTCCTGGGCAAGGTAATCAGCCTGCTCCGGCGCCTTGTCGCTCTTGAAGGTCGACAGGGTCACCTCCAGGGTCTTGCTGATCTGCGCCGGTGGCTGCAGATCGAAGCTCACCCCCAGGATCACCGCCAGATGCACCAGCGCGGCCACGAACAGGGCAAACCCCAAGCGGTCCGCCGGACGGGCGGCCTTGGTGGTGAGCTTGGCGGAGATGTCGGTAAAGCTGGTCATCGGGTTCCCGGCAGGCGTGCCCTTGCGGCCAATGGCGCGGCATCATACCGCAAAAGCCTGATGAGGACGGCGCAGCCGATTGGCGGCCCGCCCCTCTTTATCAGCGCTGTTCGAGCTTGCGCGCGATGGCGTCCATCAGCAGCCCGCCGATGTCCGTACCGAAGGCAGCGTCGATTTCCCGGGCGCAGGTCGGGCTGGTGACGTTGATCTCGGTAAGGTAATCGCCTATTACATCCAGGCCTACGAACATCAGGCCCTTTTCCCGCAGGGTAGGGCCTACCTGGGCGGCGATCCAGCGGTCCCGCTCGGTGAGCGGCCGCGCCTCGCCACGGCCGCCAGCGGCCAGGTTGCCTCGGGTTTCCCCAGCGGCCGGAATACGCGCCAGGCAGTAATCCACAGGCTCGCCATCGATCATCAGGATGCGCTTGTCGCCTCCCTTGATCGCCGGGATGTAGGCCTGTGCCATGGTCTGGTGGGTACCGTGCGCGGTCAGGGTTTCCAGGATCACCGACAGGTTCGGGTCGCCTTCGCGATGGCGGAAGATGGACGCACCGCCCATTTCGTCCAGAGGCTTGAGAATGACATCGCCATGCTCCGCCACGAAGGCACGGATGATGTCCTGGCGGCGGCTGACCAGGGTCGGCGGGTTGCACTGCGGGAACTGGGTAGCGAACAGCTTCTCGTTGCAGTCGCGCAGGCTCTGCGGCTTGTTGACCACCAGCACGCCGGCGCGCTCGGCCTGCTCGAGGAAGTAGGTGGCGTAGACGAACTCGATGTTGAAGGGCGGGTCCTTGCGCATCAGGATCACGTCAAGCTCGGCCAGGGCGATGTCCTGGGCCGCCTCCAGCGCGTACCATTGCTGCGGGTCGGCGAACACTTTCAAGGGGCTGGCCTTGGCCCGGGGTTGCCCATTGGCCTGGTAGAGGTCGGGCAGCTCCATGTAGGTCAGTTCCCAGCCGCGGGCCTGGGCGGCCAGGAGCAGCGCCAGGGACGTATCCTTCTTGTAGGCGATACGGGAAATGGGGTCCATGACGATTCCGACGCGGATAGGCATGGTGGCGGGTCTCCAGGCAAAAAAGGGCAGGCTTCGATGGCCGTCAGGGTGGCCCGCGCAAGAGGCGCGGTCAAGGGCGGCTACCCGGTTGGTCGTGGAAGCCGCAATGGGAGTATGCTAAAAAGCTCCCAGGTCCGCGCCCGTCCGGCAGGCGTGCCGGGCCAGCCGAGGCAGACCGAACGAGCGATCATGGAACAGCATTCGCAGGGCCTGAAAGTCATGGTGGTGGATGATTCCAAGACCATCCGCCACACGGCCGAAACGCTATTGGAGCAGGTTGGCTGCGAAGTGGTGACCGCGGTGGACGGTCTCGACGCGCTGGCGCGCCTGGCTGATCGACAGCCCCGGGTCGTATTCATCGATGTGATGATGCCGCGTCTCGATGGTTACCAGGCCTGCCAACTGATCAAGCAGAACCCCCGATTCGCGAGCGTTCGTGTGGTCATGCTGTCGTCGCGCGATGGCCTGTTCGACCGGGCCCGGGCCCGGGCCGTGGGGGCCGACCAGTTCCTCACCAAGCCCTTCGACCGTGCCTCGCTGGTGCAGGCCATCCACGCCCAGGTGCCGGACTTCCAGCCGTCGCCGCCGTGAGCGCTCCGCCCCGCGCCTTGTCGCGCACCCTTTATCGAATCCTACGAGGAACAGCATGGCTCGAATCCTGATCATCGATGACTCGGCCACCGAGCTGCAGAAACTCACCGGCATGCTCGAACGCCAGGGCCACCAGGTACTCAAGGCCGCCAACGGCGCCGACGGCGTGGCCCTGGCCCGGCAGGAGCGGCCTGACGCCGTGTTGATGGACATCGTGATGCCAGGCATGAATGGTTTCCAGGCAACTCGCCAACTGACCAAGGACGAGTCCACCGCGCAGATTCCGATCATCATCATCACCAGCAAGGACCAGGAAACCGACAAGGTCTGGGGCGCGCGCCAGGGGGCACGGGCTTACCTGACCAAGCCCTTCGAGGAAAGCGAGCTCACCGCCGCCCTCGCCGGCGTACTGGCCCGCTGAGCGGCGATGAACGCCTCTTCGACGGCCTTCGAGCTGCTGTTGGCCATGGACCAGCGCTGCCGCGCGCGGGCCGCGAGCCTGCCGGTGGAGCAGGATGGCGAAGCGCCGTGGAGCGGTATCAGCTTTCGCCTAGGCAATGGCTGGTATGTGGCGCCCATGAGCGAAGTGGCCGAAGTACTTCCCGAACCACGCATGACTCGCATTCCGGGCACCAAGCCCTGGGTATTGGGCGTGGCGAACCTGCGTGGGCGCCTGCTGCCGGTGATGAACCTCTCCGGTTATTTCGGCGCGGCCCTGTCCAGCCACAGGCGACAGCGGCGGGTGCTGGTGATCGACCACGACGACCTGTTCACCGGCCTGCTGGTGGATGAGGCGCCCGGTCTTCAGCATTTTCCTCCGACCGACCTGGCCATGGTCCCGCCCGAAAACCTCGACGAGGCCTTGGCGCCCTTCGTTCGCGGTTACTTCTTCCATGAGCGCGAATGGGCGGTGTTCAGTCCTTTCGCGCTGGTCACGGCAACGGAGTTTCTCGATGTGGCGGCCTGATGCGCTGGAAGGTGTCGCGCGATGAACATGCCTGGCCTGACCCGCAGCCTGCAGGGCTCACGCAGTACCGCCCAGATCGCCGGGCTGTTCGTGGCGCTGGTGATCCTTATCATGCTGCTGTTCGCCAACTTCGCCTACCTCAATACCCAGGCCAACCACGACAAGCAGTACATCGGCCACGCCGGTGAGCTGCGGGTGGTGTCTCAGCGTATCGCCAAGAGCGCGACCGAAGCGGCCACCGGGGAAGCCGAGGCGTTTCGCGAGCTGACCGCGGCGCGCAATGAATTCGATCGACGCTGGCGCTACCTGCTCGATGGCGATGCCCATACCGGCCTTCCTCCGGCTCCCCATGCCGTGCATGAGCAAATGCTCGCGGTGCAGCGGGATTGGGATCGGCTGCGACAGGGTGCCGATACCATTCTGGCCAGCGAGCAAACCGTGCTTTCCCTGCATCAGGTAGCTGCCACCCTGGCCGAGACCGTGCCCCAGTTGCAGCTGGAGTCCGAGAAGGTCGTCGACAGCCTGCTACGTCGCGGGGCGCCGGCAGATCAAGTGGCCGTGGCCCAGCGCCAGTCGCTGCTGGCCGAGCGGATCCTTGGCTCGGTGAACACCGTATTGGCTGGCGACGAGAACGCGCCTCGGGCTGCCGAAGCGTTCGGCCGGGACGCCAATCGCTTCGGCGTCGTGCTCGACGGCATGCTCAATGGCAGCGCTAGCCAAGGCATTCGTCAGGTGGCCGATCCGCTCGCCCGCGCGCGACTGCAGGAAATCGCCGAACTTTTCGCCTTCGTCTCGGGGTCGGTCGGAGAAATCCTTGAAACATCCCCAGAACTGTTCAAGGTTCGCGCTGCTGCCAGTGATATCTTCAGGCTTTCCCAGACGTTGCTCGACGAAGCGTCACGCCTGGCCAGTGGTTTCGAATCGCTCGCCGCTGGCCGCCGCATGGATGTGGCAGGCGGCTACGTACTGGGCTTGCTGGCCTTGGCATCGATCATTCTGATGGCGGTGGTGATGGTCCGGGAAACCAACCGGCGACTGCGGGAAACCGCCCAGAAAAACGAGCGCAACCAGCATGCGATCATGCGCCTGCTCGATGAGATCGAGGGCTTGGCCGCCGGTGACCTGACCGTGACCGCGTCGGTGACCGAAGACTTCACTGGTGCCATCGCCGATTCCATCAACCACTCCATCGACCAGTTGCGTGGCCTGGTAGCCACCATCAACCGCGCCGCCGAGCGAGTAGCCACCGCGGTGCAGGATACCCAGGGCACGGCCAGCCAGTTGGCCAAGGCGTCCGAACACCAGGCGCAGCAGATCAGCGAAGCGTCCAGGGCCATCGGCGACATGGCCGAATCCATCGACCATGTGTCGTTCAACGCCTACGAGTCGGCCAAGGTGGCCGAGCGTTCGGTGAACATTGCCAACAAAGGCAGCGAGACGGTGCATAACACCATCCAGGGCATGGACGTGATCCGCTTCCAGATCCAGGACACGTCCAAGCGTATCAAGCGGCTCGGTGAGTCTTCCCAGGAAATCGGCGATATCGTGGGCTTGATCGATGACATCGCCGAGCAGACCAACATCCTGGCCCTGAACGCGGCGATCCAGGCGTCCATGGCCGGAGAAGCAGGCCGGGGCTTCGCGGTGGTCGCCGATGAAGTACAGCGGCTGGCGGAACGCTCATCGGCCGCCACCCGACAGATCGAGATGCTGGTGCGAGCGATCCAGGCCGATACCAACGAGGCGGTGATGTCCATGGAACAGACGACCTACGAAGTGGTACGTGGCGCCCGCCTGGCCCAAGACGCCGGTGTGGCGCTGGAAGAGATCGAAAGCGTGTCCCAGGACCTGGCGGCATTGATCCAGCGGATTTCCAACGCGGCCCAGCAGCAGACGTCCTCCTCGGGGCAGATATCCCATACCATGGCGGTGATCCAGGAAATCACTACCCAGACCTCCGCCGACTCCACCGCTGCGGCTGAAAGCATGAGCAACCTGGCGCAGATGGCCAGCGAGATGCGGCGGTCAGTGTCAGGCTTCACCTTGCCCGCCGGCGATGGGAACTGAGCTCATGGGCCCCCTTGGCGGTACCGAGGGCCGGGCCTGGTCCCGCCGACCGAGGGCAAGGGCATGAACCTGGACAGGCACGGGCGCCCCGACATCGTCGGCCTGCAGTGGCTGCGGCCTGAACTTGCCACAACCCTGGCGCAGGCTCGCCAGGCCTTGGACGGCTCAGCCGACGGAACAGCACGCAGGCAGTGCGCCGAAGCGCTGCATGAGGTCGTCGCCGCGCTGGGATTCGTCAATTTCCCCGGCGCGGCGCGCCTGGCCGGTGACCTGGAACGGCTGGCCCGGCTGGCCCAGCCCTCGCCGACGGCGCTGACGCTGTTGCGGCAGTTGATCGACCGGCTCCCGGCCTATCTGGAGCGAGTGGTCGAGGCCCGGCAGGACCTGCCTTCGCTGCTGCATCCTTGGTTGAACGAGATCAGCGCCGCCCTTGGCGAGCCTGCCTTGCCTACGCAGGCGCTGAACGCCCTGGTCGGCCCTCAGCATGCGCTGGAGCCGCTGGCGAGCATGCCTAGGGTAACCCCGGACAGGGCCGGGCTTGGCCCCTTGGTCGGTGCCCTTTGCGAAGAATTGTCCTTGAACAAGGCTCGCCTGGATCGCTACCTCAGCGACCCCCACCGCGACCGCGACGGCCTTGGGGTGATCGCCCCTTCGCTGCGCCGCATCGCCGATGCCCTGGCGGTGCTGGGTTTCCAGCAGCCACGGCGAGCGATCCTTGACCAGATGAGTACGGTACAAGCGTTGGCCCAGGATTCGGACCTGGACGACGCCAGCATCCTGGATGCCGCGGGTGCCTTGCTCTACGTCGAAGGGACCCTGGCCGGCATGGTCGGGCCGCAAGAGCGCGCCGCCGATGCCACGCAGGTCGCGCCTACGGAACTGGAGCGCATCCACCATCTGGCGATCGAAGAAGCTCTGACCGCCCTCGAGCGGATCGAGCAATCCATCAGTGAATGTCTGGAAGGCGGCTGGGTAGCCTCGCGCCTTGCGCAGGTGCCTACCCAATTGCTCGAATTGCGCAGCGCCCTGGCCATGGTGCGCCCGGAAGCCCTGTTGCAGTTGCTTGGGGCCCTGGAACGTTATGCCCATGAGCGCCTGCTGCCAGCGACCGAGCGGCCAGCGGCGCAGGTGCTGGAAACCCTGGCCGATGCTCTGTGCGCGATCGAATGGATGCTGCGTCGCTGGATGGTCGACCCACGGGAAGCGGAGGAAGCGTTGTTGGCCAGCGCCCGCCATGCCTTGGCCGGGTTGAGCAGTGATGCGACCGCTATGGCCGCTTCCAGCATCGCGCCCGCGCCAGCAGAGGTCTCGAATCCGCACTTGGCCGAGCCGCTGGATGCGCAGCTGCTCGACATTTTCCACCACGAAGCCCATACCTATGTGGAGATCCTGCGCGGCTTCTTGCGCAAGGCCATGGCACCAGCGGCGGTGACCGACGCCTTGCAGCGCGCGCTGCACACCCTCAAGGGCAGCGCCTTCATGGCGGGCGTTCCGGCGTTGGGCGAGCTGGCGGCCTCCATCTACCGGCTTTGCAAGGAGCGGCGGGCCCGCGAGCAAGCCTTGGACGCCGCTGACCTGGCCCTGTTGGGCACAGCGCTGGACATGCTCGAGCAGGGCTTGGCCCAGGTCGCTCGGCATGCGCCCGAGGCTATCGACAGGGAGGACCTGGCCACCCGTGTCGATGCCTTGCTTGGTACCGCTACAGGCGGCCCGGCTTCTGCTCAGGAGCAGGGCACACGCGAGGCGCGCCGGATATTGCTGCGCGAGGGTATCGACGAGCTTGACCAGGCCCAGGAACTGCTGACCCGCTGGCAGCGGACACCTGGCGGCTTCGCGGAGTTGACCGCGCTGCTGGAAGCCGTCGAGCGTCTGGGTGAACAGGCGCACCTGGCTGAGCTTCCTGAGATGGATGCGCTCTGCGAGGCCTTGCTCGATCTGTACGGCGCGGTCGAGGAAGGCAGCCTCAGTGCCGATGAGGCATTGCTTAGCGATGCCCGGCAGGCACAGGAGGCACTGTACGACCAGTTCGACGAATTGGCGGCGGGGCAATCGTTGACGCCGGGAGAAGAGGCGCTGAAGCGACTCCGGCATTGGCTGGGCCTGGCCCTCGCCCCGAATGAGCTGGGCATCGTTCGCCCAAGTGGCGCGATGCCCTTGCCCAGCAGAACCTGGTCCGATGTCGCTCCCACCGACCAACCCAGCCTGGCCTGCCTTTTCCGCGCTGAAGCCAGCGACCTGCTCGACAATGCCGACGATGCGCTGCGCTCATGGCTCCAAGGGGGCGAGCGTGAGGCGGCCTTGGCCGCATTGCAGCGTGACCTGGATACCCTGGCAGGCGGCGCCCGGCTGGCTGGGTTCCTGCCGTTGGCTGATTACGCGGCCAGCCTGCGCGACCTCTACCCACGCCTGGACCAGTCCGAAGAAGAGCGGGCCCGTGCCCGTCAGGCCCACGAGCGCCTGCGGTACTGGCTTGATCAACTCCAAGCCACCGCAAGCGAGATACCAATCGAGCACTGGCTGGCTGAGCTCCATGCCCCCTTCGGGGATGAAGCGTCGGAAGCCCTGGCCAGTGACGAGCAGGAGTTGCTGCACGTTTTCCTCGAGGAAGGCGCGGACCTTATCGAGGCCGCGGGCGCCGCCCTGGCTCGCTGGCAAGCGGAGCCGGCCAATGCTCTGGAGGTAGAAAACCTGCTGCGTGACCTGCACACCCTCAAAGGTGGCGCGCGCATGGCTGAAGTAGGCCCGGTGGGCGACCTGGCCCATGAGCTGGAAACGCTCTACGAGCGGATCTCTACCGGAGAGCTTCCCGTCGCCCCCGCGTTGTTCAAGCTGTTGCACAAGGGGCACGATCGCCTCGCGCTGATGCTTGACGCTGTACGCTCGGGTGAGCCGGCCCCGGTGGACGATGCCCTGCTGCAAAGCATCCAGGGTTACGGAAGCCGTCTGCTGCCCCCGGCGCAGGAGCCGGCGCGCACGGCGGTCGGCGATCTCGCCCCGGCATCCGAGCGTGGTACCAGTGACCAGGTGAAGGTCGCGGCACTGATGCTCGAAGACCTGGCCAACCTTGCCGGTGAAGCGTCCATCATCCGGGGGCGGGTCGAGCAACAGGTGAACGACGGGCAGACCGCGTTGCTGGAAATGGAAACGACCTTGGCGCGCATGCGCGACCATCTGGTGCATCTGGACAGCGAGACCTTGCAACCCCTGCCGGGGCGTGGCGCAAGCGCGCCCGAAGACGGCTTCGACCCGCTGGAGCTGGAGCGCCAGACCCACCTGCGTGAGCTGAGCCGAGCGTTGCTCGAAGCTGTATCGGACCTTTCCGACCTGCGTGACACCCTGGCCACGCAGACCCAGGATGCCCAGCGCTTGCTGGCCCAGCAGGGGCGCATCTGTTCGGGACTGCAGGAAGGCCTGATGCGTACTCGCATGGTCCCCTTCGCCAGGGTGCTGCCGCGCTTGCAGCGTATCGTGCGGCAAGTCGCCGAAGAACTGGGCAAGGAGGTGGAATTCGAAACCAGCGATACCGAAGTCGAGATGGACCGCACCGTCCTGGAGCGGATGATCGCGCCTCTGGAGCACATGCTGCGTAACGCGATCGACCATGGCCTGGAATCGGCCGAGGGCCGCCGCGCCGCCGGCAAGCCTGAGCGCGGCCTGGTGACGCTGCGGGTAGCCCATGAGGGCGGTGAGATCGTGATCGAAATGATCGACGACGGCGCGGGCATCCCGCTGGAAGCCGTACGGGCGAAAGCGACCAAGCGAGGGTTGCTAGGCCCGGATAGCGACTTGCCCGATCACGACGTGCTTCAGTTCATTCTTCAGCCGGGTTTTTCGACTGCCCAGAAGATCACCCAGATTTCCGGGCGTGGCCTGGGCATGGACGTCGTCCACGAAGAGGTCAAGCAACTGGGCGGAACCATGATCATCGACAGCCGGGTGGGGAGCGGCGCGCGTTTCGTGATCCGGCTGCCGTTCAGCGTGTCGGTCAACCGGGCCCTGATGGTGCAATGCGGCGAGGAGTTGTTCGCGGTGCCGCTGAACAGCATTGAAGGCATCGTGCGGGTGGATGCCCAGGAGCTGGAAGCTGCCTATGCTGTCCAGCCACCACGTTACCGTTTCTCAGGCTTGTCCTACGACCTGCGCTACCTGGGCGAGGTTCTGGATGCCTCGGCGCGGCCAGGGACGATCGACCGTGACCTGCCACAGCCGCTGATGCTGATTCGCGCACCGGATCATCAGGTTGCCGTGCATGTGGATGCCCTGGCCGGGGCCAGGGAGATCGTGGTCAAAAGCCTGGGGCCACAGTTCGCCGCGCTGCCAGGGGTGAGCGGCGCCACTTTGCTGGGTGACGGGCGCGTGGTATTGATCCTGGACCTGCTTGCCCAGATTCGGGCGGCACACGTGCGTCCGACGCCCAGGCTGAATCCTGAAGTGCGTTACGACACGCCAGCCACCAGGCCGCCCTTGGCCATGGTGGTCGATGATTCAGTGACGGTGCGCAAGGTCACGGGGCGCTTGCTGGAGCGTCATGGGGTACGGGTGATCACCGCGCGGGATGGGGTCGAAGCCTTGCATGCCTTGGCCGAACACCAGCCAGACGTGCTGTTGGTGGATATCGAGATGCCGCGCATGGACGGCTTCGAATTGGTGAGCCGGCTCAAGTCCGAGCCCAGGTTGGCGGCAATCCCGGTGATCATGATCACGTCCCGTACTGGCGAGAAGCACCGCCAGCGGGCAATGACCCTGGGCGTCAGCGAATTCCTGGGCAAGCCTTATCAAGAATCCCAGCTGTTGCACCTGGTTCGCTTCTGGAGCAGCCAACATGCCTGACCGGATATTTTCACGGCGGGAAACCTTGAACGTGCTGCTATTGCCCCTGGCTGGCCGGCAATTGATGGTGCCGGACGTAGCGGTGGCCGAACTCATTGGCTACCGGCCCAGGGACGCCGCAGGCCAGGCCGCGCCCTGGGACCTGGGGGATATCCCCTGGCGGGGACGTCAATTGCCCTTGGTCAGTTTCGAGGCTGCCTGCGGACAGCCCTTGCCCCGGGGCGAGCGGGTGCGCGTGGCGGTAATGCATGGGGTAGGCGAACGGCTGCCGTTCTTTGCCCTATTGATGCAGGGCATTCCACGCACGCTGAAGGTCGACAGTCAGCTGAGCTACGTTGACGTGCCACTGGCGCCCCTGGAGCTGGCGGCCGTCCTGGTCGGCCAGGATGCGGTGCGGGTGCCAGACCTGGATGGCCTGGCCACTCTGGTCCTCAATGGCCGTCCTGGCTGAAATCGCCCCACAGCTGCTGAGCCACGGCCAGGGCGACCACGGGCGCGGTTTCCGTTCGTAATACCCGAGGCCCCAGACGCGCGGGTTGAAAGCCGGCCTGGCGCGCTTGCTGGACTTCCTCTTCGCTCAAGCCGCCTTCCGGGCCGATCAGGAACGCCAGGGCGCCTGGGGCCGGGTGACGGGTCAGCGGCTCGGCAACCGGGTGCAGCACCAGCTTCAGCTCGGCTTCGCACTGATCGAGCCAGTCCGTCAAGGGCAGGGGTGGATGAATCAGCGGCACCCGGGAACGACCGCTTTGTTCGCAGGCGCTGATCGCCACCTGGCGCCAGTGGGCCAGGCGCTTGTCTGCGCGCTCGTCCTTCAGGCGCACTTCGCACCGTTGGGTGAGGATCGGCGTGAGCTCGGCCACGCCCAGTTCGGTTGCCTTCTGGATGGCCCAATCCATCCGTTCGCCGCGGGACAACCCTTGACCCAGGTGAATCGTCAGCGAAGATTCCGGCAGGCCGGGTAACACCTCATCGACGCGAACGCTCAAGGCTTTCTTGCCCATGTGCAGCAGCGTGGCCAGGTACTCCTGGCCGAGTCCATCGAACAGCTGGACGCGATCGCCTTCGGCCAGGCGCAGCACGCGGCCGATGTAATGAGCCTGGGCCTCGGGAAGCAGGTGCTCGCCCAGGGACAGAGGAAGGTCGACATGGAAGCGGGAAAGTCTCATGAGCCTGATCGCTGATTAAAGGAAAATACCAAGGGCCTAGCCCGGATCACGGAAATTCGCCGGCCCAGCCGCCGATACGCTGACCGGCGCGCCCTGTCGGGTAGCCATGTCGATGCCTTCGCTGGCCACCTCGGCCAGGAAGTCGATCTGCTCGGGGGTAATCACATAAGGCGGCAGGAAATACACTACGCTCCCCAGCGGGCGCAGCAGGGCGCCACGGGTCAAGGCATGCTCGAACACCCGCAACCCGCGTCGCTCCTGCCAAGGGTAGGGCTGGCGGCTGGCCTTGTCTTGCACCATCTCGATGGCCAGGACCATCCCGGTCTGGCGCACCTCCGCCACATGGGGGTGGTCAGCCAGGTGCGCGGTTGCCGTAGCCATGCGCCGGGCCAGTGCCTGGTTGCGCTCGATGACCTGGTCCTGTTCGAAGATGTCCAGTGTGGCCAGCGCGGCGGCGCAGGCCAAAGGGTTGCCCGTGTAGCTGTGCGAATGCAGGAAAGCACGCAGGGTGGAATAGTCGTCGTAGAACGCCTGATACACCTCGTCGGTGGTCAGGCATGCGGCCAGGGGCAGGTAACCCCCCGTCAGCGCCTTGGAAAGGCAGAGGAAATCCGGGCGAATGCCGGCCTGCTCGCAGGCGAACAGGGTTCCAGTGCGGCCGAAGCCTACCGCGATTTCGTCATGGATCAGGTGCACGCCGTAGCGGTCGCAGGCCTCGCGCAGCAGTCGCAGGTACACCGGATGGTACATGCGCATGCCGCCGGCACCCTGGATCAGCGGCTCGATGATGACCGCGGCCACGCTTTCGTGATGCTCGGCCAGGGTTTGTTCCATGGCCGCGAACAGCGTGCGCGAATGGTCTTCCCAACTCCTGCCTTCAGGGCGCAGATAGCAATCCGGGCTCGGTACCTTGAGCGTATCGAGCAGCAAGGCCTTGTAGGTTTCCGTGAACAGCGGCACGTCACCTACGGACATGGCCGCGATGGTTTCGCCGTGATAGCTGTTGGTGAGGGTGACGAAGCGCCTCTTCTTCGGCTGGCCGCGGTTGAGCCAGTAGTGATAGCTCATCTTGAGCGCCACTTCGATGCACGAGGAGCCGTTGTCTGCGTAGAACACCCGGTCCAGGCCGGCCGGAGTGATCTTGACCAGGCGCTCGGACAGCTCGATGACCGGGGCGTGGCTGAACCCTGCCAGGATGACATGTTCCAGCTGGTCGACCTGATCCTTGATGCGCTGGTTTATCCGCGGGTTGGCGTGGCCGAACACGTTGACCCACCAGGAGCTGACCGCGTCCAGATAGCGCTTGCCATCGAAGTCTTCCAGCCACACGCCATCACCACGCTTGATCGGGATGACAGGCAGCCGTTCGTGGTCTTTCATCTGGGTGCAGGGGTGCCATAGCACGTCCAGGTCCCGGTCCATCCAGTGTTGATTGAGACTCAAGGTCAAGCTCCGTGGCGCCTATGGTACAGGGCCGCTGAAAAATAAAGACGCAAGCCTATGCAATGCCGCCGCGGCGAACAACCCATAAACTCAGGGAGTGACTTGCGTCATGGCGCCGCGCTGGCAGGCGGCGCATCACGGCGCTTGCCTGGATTAACCTTGCCTTAACGGTGCTAGAGCATTATTCCTATCGTTACCCTCGATAGGTTGAAGCGAAATTTTCCGCTTTTTTTCGATAGGTAAGCCGCTAACCTTCCACCATCGATTTCAAGGAACGCTGTCATGCAGCTTCGCAATTCTCCCTCACGCTATGGTGCCGTCAGCCTCTTCCTGCATTGGGGTGTGGCGCTCGCGGTATTCGGCATGTTCGCCCTGGGCCTTTGGATGGTCGGACTCGGCTATTACGACCCCTGGCGCAAGGCCGCGCCAGAACTGCACAAAAGCATTGGCCTGATGCTGTTCTTGTTCATGCTGCTGCGGGCGATCTGGCGGTTCGTCAGCCCGCCTCCGCCACCAACGCCCAACCAGGGCAAGCCCACTCGGGTAGCTGCCGTGGCGGTGCATATGTTCCTGTACCTGGACCTGTTCCTGGTCATGATTACCGGCTACCTGATTTCCACCGCCGATGGCGTAGGCATTTCAGTATTCGGCTGGTTCCAGGTTCCAGCGGCCTTCAGCGGCATCGAGAACCAGGCGGAGCGGGCAGGCGATATTCACCTCTACCTGGCCTGGGCACTGGTCGTTTTCTCCGTATTGCATGGCCTGGCCGCGCTCAAACACCATTTCGTCGACCGGGATGCCACCTTGGTGCGCATGCTGGGCCGCCGCGCTTGACCACAATGACTACTCACGAAAAGGAAACCCTCTCATGTTGAAGCACACACTGGCCGCGCTGGCCCTGACCACTACCGCATTGACCGCTGGCCAGGCCATGGCCGCTGATTACCACATCGACAAGGAAGGCCAGCACGCCTTCGTCGACTTCAAGATCAGCCACCTGGGCTACAGCTTCATTACCGGTACCTTCAAGGACTTCGACGGCAATTTCAGCTTCGATGCCGCCAAACCCGAAGACGCCAAGATCGACGTCACCCTGAAAACCGCCAGCGTTTTCACCAACCATGCCGAACGTGACAAGCACATCAGCAGCAAGGATTTCCTCAACGTTGCCCAATATCCGGAAGCCACCTTCAAGTCCACCAGCGTCAAGCCCACCGGCAAGAACGCTGACGGCAAGCTGACCGCGGACGTGACCGGTGATCTGACCCTGCAGGGCGTCACCAAGCCTGTAGTCATCAAGGCCACCTTCCTCGGCGAAGGCAAGGACCCGTGGGGCGGCTACCGCGCCGGTTTCGAAGGTACCACCAGCATCAACCGCAAGGATTTCGCGCCCAAGACCATGGACCTGGGCCCACAGTCCGATACGGTAGAGCTGTACTTCTCCTTCGAAGGCGTACAGAAGAAGTAAACCGCCTCGCAATGAAAAACGCCGCGCCCCTTCCAGGGCGCGGCGTTTCTCTTTCCGGGGTTCGACTCAGTTCTTGCGCGTCAGCAAGGCTGGCTTTTCCCCGGTCTTGGCGCGGCTCTGCAAGTCATCGAGCTGCTCGGCGGTCAGCGACCGGTCCAGCTTGGACTCTTTCATGATGATCACCGGCTTCGGCGCTTCACGGCGGGTTTCGGTCGGCAGGGAGGCACCCAGCTCTTCGCGAGGACGACGATTGCGTGGGTTGTCCCGGCGTGGCTGGCCACTGCCCTGCTTGGGGTTGCGCGGGCCGGAACGCTTGGCCCCAGCCTCGTTGGCCGGGCGTGCAGTGGCGCTTGGCTGGCCGCGGCGCGGCGCTTGTCCATTGCTCTTGCCGGCGGCAGGCGCCTGTCCGGCTGCCGCGCCTGGACGGCGGTTGCGCCCTTGACCTTTCTGATTCTGGTACGGGCTGACGTAGTCTGCCCGATTGCCGAAGTTGTCGATCTCGTCGTCCAGGAAGACTTCCGGGTCACGATTGCCCAGCTCGGCTAGAGGTACCGGCGCTGCCTGGGTCGAACGCTGGGGCTGACGGCCGGACTGGGCGCGGCCCTTTGGCTGGCGCGCTTCGCCACGGGGAGCGCTGCCTTCGGCGGTTTTTTCCCGAGGCTTGTCCTTGCCCTTGTCCTTGCCTTTGTCCTTGCGGCCGCCAGCTGGCTTGTCACCACGAGGCTCGCGGCCGCGTCCCTTGTTGGCAGGCGGACGCTCACGGGTTTCCGGCTTCTCCGCTTCGATGGTGCTGGGGTCGAAACCCATGAGTTCGCCATCCGGGATCTTCTGACGAGTCATGCGCTCGATGCTCTTGAGCAGCTTTTCCTCGTCGGGGGCGACCAGGGAAATGGCTTCTCCGTTGCGGCCCGCCCGGCCGGTACGGCCGATCCGGTGAACGTAGTCTTCTTCAACGTTGGGCAGTTCGAAGTTGACGACGTGGGGCAGTTGGTCGATGTCCAGCCCGCGCGCGGCGATATCGGTAGCCACCAGCACGCGCACGGTGTTGGCCTTGAAGTCGGCCAGCGCCTTGGTGCGCGCGTTCTGGCTCTTGTTGCCGTGGATGGCGGCTGCGGTCAGGCCGTGCTTTTCCAGGTATTCGGCCAGGCGGTTGGCGCCGTGCTTTGTGCGGGTGAACACCAGGACCTGCTCCCAGGCACCCTGGGTGATCAGGTGAGCCAGCAAGGCACGCTTGTGGCTGGCGGCGACGTGGTATACCCGTTGTTCGATGCGCTCGACGGTAGTGTTGGGCGGGGTGACCTCGATGCGCTCGGGATTGTGCAGCAGCTTGCCGGCCAGGTCGGTGATGTCCTTGGAGAAGGTAGCCGAGAACAGTAAGTTCTGACGCTTCTCCGGCAGGCGTGCCAGTACCTTCTTGACATCGTGGATGAAGCCCATGTCCAGCATGCGGTCGGCTTCGTCCAGCACCAGTATTTCCACATGGGCGAGGTCTACACTGCCCTGGCCAGCCAGGTCCAGCAGGCGCCCCGGGCAAGCCACCAGTACGTCTACACCCTTGGCCAGCGCCTGCACCTGCGGGTTGATGCCCACGCCGCCAAAGACGCAGGCGCTGACGAACTTCAGGTCCCGCGCATAGAGGCGGAAGCTGTCATGAACCTGGGCCGCCAGTTCACGGGTAGGCGTCAGGACCAGCACACGCGGCTGGCGTGGGCCATGACGCTGGGATTTGTCGGGATGGCCCGCCGGGAACAGAAGCTCCAGGATGGGCAGGGCGAAACCGCCCGTCTTGCCGGTACCCGTCTGGGCCGCCACCATGAGGTCACGGCCTTGCAACACGGCGGGAATGGCCCGCTGTTGCACGGGGGTTGGCTGCGTATAGCCAGCAGCCTCGATAGCACGGACGAGAGCCTCGGAGAGACCGAGGGAAGCAAAGGACATGGGCAATCCTGTTCGTTGTAGGGGCTTGGGCCCGAGAAACGTTTGCCTGGCGCGGGGCGGATATCGACGCAACCGCGTCCGGTACTGCTGGTGCTCGCGGAGGGTCGCAGCGGGCTGCCGGGGCATGAGCCTGGCGCGGGCATACGGATATGGGAAGCGAGGACCGGCGTCCGGGCGTAAGCCTGGCGGGAACGCCGGAGTATAACAGAGCCTTGCGGTGCCGCTGATATTTCGCAGCCCGAAGGTCATGTTTTTATGCCGGGTGCTTACATTCCATAACGTTCGAGCAATCGCCTGTAGCCGGGCTCGCGCTTGAAGGCGCGAAGAGCGCCGGCGAACCGCTCGGCCAATGACGGGCCATCGCCCTCGCGCCGCAAGGCCAGATAGAGGACGTCCCGGTGCACCAGCCTGGGGATTTCCTCAACCCTGTCGGTCAGGCCTAGGTGCTCGAGGGCGGCATGGCCTTGGCGTCGGTCGCTGATGACCAGGTCCACGCGTCCTAGGAGCAGTTTGCCGAAGTTGGCCTCCAGGGTAGGTGCTGGCTCCTGGATGGCCAGGCTGGCGTTGAATTCCGGCCCGTAGACAAAGCCGGGCGCGATGCCCACGCGCACGCCTTGCAATGTGCCGAGCCGTGCCAGGGGCAGCGGTCGCGCCTGCGCCTGGAAAAATACGAAGTTCACTGTAGACAACGGCTCCAGGGCATAGACCAGCAGCGCTTCCCTGGCCGATGTCCGGAAGATATCCAGAGCGCCATCGGCCTGCCCTCGGTCGAGCATCATCAGGCAGCGCTTCCACGGCAGCAGCTCCCATTCCACTTCAATACCCAGGCGACGAAAGACTTCGCTTGCGATCTCGTAGTCAATGCCTTTGAGCGTTGCGCCGTCCCGGTACACGTAAGGTTCCCAGGGGTTGGTAACCAGATGCAGGGAGCGCGCGCCGGCCATGGCCAGCATGGGGCAGAGAAGCAAGGCAAGCAGGGAAATGGCTAGGGCGCGCATGGGCGCAGAGTAAGGGCCGGGTAGACGCCTGGCTAGTCAGGCTTTCCCTTAATGGCAATGTGACGGCGCTGTCGTCCGTTGGCGCCAGCGGTGCCGTAAACGCCCGGAACCCGGTGGGAGCCAGCACCAACTGGCGAATTCGGCATGCACTAGCTGGCGCCAGTTCCTGCAAGCGGGCCGGGCTGCCGCGCTTGCAGGCTGAAACGGCTCAGGCACTCCTGCCCAGGTTCTTCCAGATGGCCAGGCTCGCCTGGGCCTGGTTGAGGGTGTAGAAGTGCAACCCTGGGGCGCCGCCGACGAGCAGTTGCTCGCACATCCGGGAAATCATCTCTTCGCCGAAGGCCTGGATGCTTGCGCTGTCGTCGTTATAGGCCTCCAGCTGCTTACGGATCCAGCGTGGAATCTCCGCGCCACAGGCTTCGGAGAAACGTGCCAGCTTGCTGTAGTTGGTGATGGGCATGATGCCGGGCACGATTGGAATCTCCACGCCGAGCTTGCGAATCCGTTCCACGAAGTAGAAGTAGCTGTCGGCGTTGAAGAAGTATTGGGTGATCGCGCTATCGGCGCCAGCCTTGGCCTTGCGGGCGAAATGGGCCAGGTCGTCTTCCAGATTGCGAGCCTGGGGGTGCATTTCCGGGTAAGCCGCTACCTCGATATGGAAATGGTCACCGGTTTCGGCGCGGATGAATTCAACCAGGTCATTGGCATGGCGCAGCTCGCTCGCGGCCATGCCCATCCCGGACGGCAGGTCGCCGCGCAGGGCCACGATGCGCTTGATGCCGGCATCGCGATACTGGGCCAGCAGATGGCGCAGTTCGGCCTTGCTGTCGCCCACGCAGGAAAGGTGAGGCGCGGCGGGCACCTGCACTTCCCGCTCCAGTTGCATGACGGTATCGAAGGTGCGGTCGCGGGTGGAGCCACCGGCACCATAGGTGCAGGAGAAGAATTCCGGCTGGTAGGCGGCCAGTTGGCGCGCCACGGCCATCAGCTTCTCATGCCCGGCCTCGGTCTTGGTCGGGAAGAATTCGAAGCTGAAGCTTTTATCGGCAAAGGACATGGTCAAGACAGCTCTTCGAAGAAGCGCGGCCGCGGGTCGGCAGTGGTAAGCCGTGTTTCAGGCTTGCCCCTGCCGACCGCCGCCAACGCTGATTTAGTAACGGTAGGTGTCTGGCTTGAACGGACCTTCGACGGTCACGCCAATGTAGTCGGCCTGCTTGGGCGTGAGCCGGGTCACTACGCCGCCAAAGCCGCGGACCATCTCCAGGGCTACTTCTTCGTCCAGCTTCTTGGGCAGTACTTCCACGGTCAGGCGCTCAGCCTTGGCGGCTGGAGCCAGGTCGGCGAACTTCTGGGCGAACAGGTGAATCTGCGCCAGTACCTGGTTGGCGAAGGAGCCGTCCATGATCCGGCTAGGGTGGCCAGTGGCATTGCCCAGGTTGACCAGGCGGCCTTCGGCCAGCAGGATCAGGTAATCGTCGTTCTGTGCATCGAAGCTGCCGGCGCCGGTGCGGTGTACCTTGTGCACCTGAGGCTTGACCTCTTCCCACGCCCAGTTCTGGCGCATGAAGGCGGTATCGATCTCGTTGTCGAAATGCCCGATGTTGCAGACTACGGCGCGTTTCTTCAGCGCACGCAGCATATTGGCGTCGCAGACGTTCACGTTGCCGGTGGTGGTGACGATAAGGTCGATGCGTCCCAGCAGTTCACGGTTGACCGAAGCTTCGGTGCCGTCATTGATGCCGTCCTGGTAGGGCGAAACCACTTCGAAGCCGTCCATGCAGGCCTGCATGGCACAGATCGGGTCCACTTCGCTGACCTTGACGATCATGCCTTCCTGGCGAAGGGACTGGGCCGAGCCCTTGCCCACGTCACCGTAGCCGATCACCAGCGCCTGCTTGCCGGAGAGCAGATGGTCGGTGCCACGCTTGATGGCGTCGTTGAGGCTGTGACGGCAGCCGTACTTGTTGTCGTTCTTGCTCTTGGTCACCGAGTCATTGACGTTGATCGCCGGTACCTTGAGGGTACCTTTGGCGAGCATGTCGAGCAGGCGGTGCACGCCCGTGGTGGTTTCCTCGGTGATGCCGTGGATGCGGTCAAGCATCGCCGGGTATTTCTTGTGCAGGATCTCGGTCAGGTCGCCGCCGTCGTCCAGCACCATATTGGCATCCCATGGCTGGCCATCCTTGAGGATGGTCTGTTCGATGCACCATTCGTATTCGGCTTCGGTTTCACCTTTCCACGCGAACACGGGCACGCCAGCGGCGGCGATGGCGGCGGCGGCCTGGTCCTGGGTGGAGAAAATGTTGCACGAAGACCAGCGTACCTCGGCACCCAGGGCAACCAGGGTCTCGATCAGCACGGCGGTCTGGATGGTCATGTGAATGCAACCCAGGATCCTGGCGCCCTTGAGCGGTTGCTCACCGGCATACTTGCGGCGCAGCCCCATCAAGGCGGGCATTTCCGATTCGGCGATGATGATTTCACGACGGCCCCAGGGGGCCAGGGAAATGTCGGCGACCTTGTAGTCGGAAAAATCGGCAGGCGTCAGTACAGCACTCATTCGAGAGTCTCCATTCGTAATATGCGAATGGGCGCCGTTGTGCGTCCGGGCCAGTTGACCCGAGGCCGGTCAGTGCCGACCGTGCAAACGTCCCAACCGAGCCTGACAGGTATGACCTGCTGCAGCGCCCCTCGGCTGGGTGGCGGGAGTGCCTACATGAACGTAGGCGGTGAACGTCCGTCAGTATATAGGCTGCCTGGGCAGAGTGTCGAATCCGCCGGGCGACTGGTCGCTCGCGACGAAACAGCCGTAGAGGCGCGGCCCGGGCTCTGCCATGCTGGTGCCCGGACATACATGAGGGATGCACATGAACTTTCATACCCGCAAATGGGTGAAGCCTGAAGACCTGAACCCCAACGGCACCCTGTTCGGTGGCAGCCTGCTGCGCTGGATCGACGAAGAGGCGGCCATCTACGCCATCGTGCAGCTCGGCAACCAGCGTGTCGTTACCAAGTACATCTCGGAAATCAACTTCGTCAGTGCCTCGCGTCAGGGCGACATCATCGAATTGGGTATCACCGCTACCGAATTCGGCCGCACCTCTATCACGCTGACGTGCGAAGTCCGCAACAAGATTACGCGCAAGAGCATCCTGACGGTGGACAAGCTGGTATTCGTGAACCTGGGCGAAGATGGCTTGCCCGCTCCCCATGGGCGTACCGAGATCCGCTACATCAAGGATCAGTTCGCCGAGGATGCCCGGAGCAATTGACGCCGGAAATGCCCTGCGGCGCCACCGCAAGGCGCTGACTCGTAGGAGGTTCGGGCCTGCCTGCAAGGGTCGCGGTCGCGTTGCCGGAGAAGTCATGTCATGCGGGTTTACGCTGGGAGCCTTCCTGGTATTGACCATGGGCGGTTGTACGGAGGCACGAGGCGGCGCTCATGGAAAGCGCAAGCGACCAGGCGCTACCATGAAGCCTTTCCTCACTTACGCGAGACGCTCCGCCGCTGCCCACGGCGAGCGGGAAACAAGGAACCGGTTTGTTCGCCACCACCCTCGTATTGTTAGCGGCCGTGCTGCACGCGGCCTGGAATATCCTGGTCAAGTTCAGCGCCGAGCGCTGGCTGGTGGTGGCCAGCATGGATGCAATCGCCTTTCTGGCAGTCATTCCCCTGTTGCCCTTCGTCAGCTTGCCGCCCGGGCCGCTATGGCCCTGGTTGATCGCCAGCGCCTTGTTCGAGCTGTTGTATCGCTACCTGCTGATCCGGGCGTATCGGTCGGCGGATCTGGGGCTGGTGTACCCGTTGATGCGTGGCCTGTCGCCGCTGGTGGTCCTGGCCTTGACGCTGCTGGCAGGCAGCGAGCCCCTGGGCACTCACCAGGTGCTGGGGATTCTCTTGATTCCATGTGGCATGGCGTGCCTGCTCTGGCAGGCCGGAGGTGGGGAGCGTTTGCCATGGACGGTATTGCCCGTGGTACTGATGATCGGCGTTTGCATCGGTAGCTACACCTGGATCGATGGCCAGGCGCTGCAGCGATGGTCTCGGCCGCTGGATTACCTCGTCTGGCTGACGCTGATCAGTGCCTGGCCTTTTCCCACCCTGGCAGCGTTGGGGCGGCGCCAGGCGTTCGCCCGTTTCTGGCAGGCCCAATGGCGCCTGGGCACTGCGGTGGGCGTCTGTGTTCTGGCCAGCTATGCCCTGGTGTTGTGGGCCATGGCCGCGGGCTCGGTTGCGGAGGCGGCGGCATTGCGGGAAACCAGTGTGATTCTGGTGGTACTGTTCGGAATGCGGTACCTGAAGGAACCCATGGGGGCGCCTCGGCTGCTGGCCTGCACCTTGGTGGTGGCCGGCATCATGATCATGAAGCTTCATTGAGAACGGGAAGGAACGAAAGATGACGACTGCCTACTGGTGTGTGCTGGTAGCTATCCTGCTGCCTTATGTGTGTACCGTGGTCGCCAAGGCGGTCGGCGGCCGCTACGCGGGCGGCGCCAACCGCGACCCCAGGGCGTATCTGGATAAGCTTCAGGGCTTGCCTCGCCGGGCCCATGCCGCGCAGCTTAACGGCTTCGAGATCACCCCGGCCTTTGCGGCGGCCGTGATCATCGCGCATCTGGCCGGAGGCGCCGAACAAGGTACCCTGAACGGGCTCGCGCTACTGTTCGTGGTCAGCCGCCTGGCCTATATCCTCTGCTACCTGGCAGACCAGGCCACGCTTCGCTCGTTGTGCTGGTTGATCGGCCTGGGCTCCATCGTTGCGTTGTTCTGCGTAGCGGCGTGATCGCGCGCTTTCGGGCGTTTACTTGTCGAGCTCGTCCACGGCTTCCTGCAGTTGCTTGCGAGCTTCGGCGAGCTTGTCCTTGCGCTTGTTGATCTTGTCCGGGTCGCCTTTCTTCATGGCCTTGTCGAGATCAGCCTGACGCTCGCTGACCTCCTTCTTTGCCTCCAGCACCTTGGTTTCACGCTCTTTCTGCAAGCGTTCATCGGTGCAATTGGCCTGCAGTTCGCCCAGGGCGATCTGCAGGCCTTCCAGTTCATGCGTGTTACCGTCCTTGCGGGCGCGGTCGATCTGCGCCTGCACGCGCTGCTCCTTGGCGGCGCAACCCTTCAGGCCGGCGGTCTCGTCGGGGGTGGCGGCAAGGGATGGTTGAGCCACCACACCGAAAAGCAGGGCCAAGGTAAGCAAGACTTTCATGAATTCTCCGGGTTCGTTGCGCTCAGGTCAGGGCCATTGGAACGGATGTCCGAAGGAAGTTCAAACCCTTCGGTGAACCCGTCGACGCCAAGCCGGCCGAGCGCGGCCGCCATTCGCAGGGCTGGCGGGTGCTGGAAAAAGGCCGTCAGTTGCCGCGCCCGAAGGGGGCCGGTCCCGGTTTCATTGGTCCAGACCTCGAGGCTGCGGCCGGCCAGGGTTGCCCAGGTGGCGACTTCCTTCGGGCGATGCATGGGCGGCACGCTCATCGCTTTCAGCCAAAGCCTGAAGGGTTTTTTCCGAGCCAGGGCGAAGCTGGCGGCAATTCGTTCAGCCTGGCGAGGGCCGATGCCGTCTACCTTGGCCAGGGTGTCTTCATCCAGGTTCAACCAGCTGTGAAGCTCGGGTAGCAGGCCCGCATCCAGCAAACGTTCCCAGGTTCCCTTGCCGACCCCGGGCAGGGCGAGCGTGTCCCGATGGCTCATCCAGCGCAGCCTGGCCAAGTACTGACTGCGACAGCCATCACTGGGCGTCCAGCAGGTCAATGGGCCATAGCGGGACGGCTCCGGGGGAGTGACTGGCCCGCGCAACGGGCTGCGCCATACCACCTCGCCCAGTCGGGGGATGGTGAGCCCCGCCAGCTCCAAGGAAATCTGGTCGCCGGGCTGGACGTCCAAGGCTTTCCAGCGCGCCAGTGAACCGAGGCTTACCCGACGCACAATGCGGTCGTCCAGGCGCACGGGTTCCAGTTCCAGCACGGGGGTGACACGCCCGGTGCGGCCGACCTCGAAGCTGAGGCCGCGTACCTCGGCCAGGGCGCTGCGCCAGGGGTATTTCCAGGCCGTCACCCAATGCGCGGGCTTCGCCCTCCAGCGGCTGGCGGGTGGTCGACGGCTTTCGCGCAGAATGATCCCATCGCTGGCGAAGGGTAGCGGGTTGTTGTACCAGTGCTCTCGCCAGCGGCTCGCGTCGTCAAGGGTCATGACCGGATGGCTGTAGCGTTGCGGATCCATAAAGCCCAACTCGGCCAGGCGGGAAAGGCGCGCCTCCAGGGTTTCCGGCCCTTCTGGCCATGCCCAGGGGAAGAAACCGAGGCGGCTCGCTTCGTGGTCGGGCAGGTCGCGGCGAGCCATTAGCCCGGCGACTTCGCCGCGGGCATTGCGGCCTCCCGTTTTCGACTGCACGTGACCGTCCAGGCGAAGGTAGATCTCGCCTTGCAGATCCAGGTCCAGCGGCTCGGGCAAACTCGCGGGCAGGGCGCCGATCTTCCGGGCCTTGCCGGTCCAGTCATGGCCCCGCATGCCGTCGCCTCGGCTAAGTACCTGGGCAAGCCGGCCCTGGCGGTAGCTGACGCTTACCGCGACCCCGTCGACCTTGGGTTGTACCCAAACCTGTTGGCGACCTGACAACCAGCTTTGCACCTCGGTCTGGTTCTTGAGCTTTCCGACGCCGGTATGGGGAATAGGGTGAGGCAGCGGGCCGATAGCGCTCGCCAGGGGCGCCTGAGCCTGTAAGGGGATGTGGGGAAAGCATCCTTGCCAATGCCGCAGGCGGTCCAGGGCCTGGTCATAGACCTCATCGGCCACCTTCGCCTCGCCATCTCGATGATAGGCAACCTGCCACTGGCGTATCTGGGCATCCAGGCCGCGCAGACGTTGTTCGGTTTCGTGATCCTCCCAGCGGGGACAGGCCAGGGCGAAAGTACTGCCGAAGCAGCCCAGGGCGAGCAATAACAGGCGTTGCATGATCGAGCATCCTTGCTCCGGGGTGATGCCATAGCCTAGAACGAAGAAAGCCTTCCCGAGGGAAGGCTTTCTTACGACATATTGCGCGCGGGGCGCAGGCCGCGCCGGCCGACGGAGCTTAGAGCCCAGCCGCCGCCCGCAGGGCCTCGGCGCGATCGGTGCGTTCCCAGGTGAACGCGGTAAAGGTGTCTTCGCCCACGGTCATTTCATAGGGGTTGCGTCCGAAGTGGCCATAGGCCGCGGTCGCCTGATACATCGGGTGCAGCAGGTCGAGCATGCGGGTAATGGCATAAGGCCGCAGATCGAAGTGCTCGCGCACCAGCTGGATGATCTTCTCGTCCGACAGCTTGCCGGTGCCGAAAGTGTTGAGCGAAATGGACGTGGGTTGGGCCACGCCGATGGCGTAGGACACCTGGATCTCACAGCGGTCAGCCAGGCCCGCGGCCACGATGTTCTTGGCCACGTAGCGGCCAGCGTAGGCGGCGGAGCGGTCTACCTTGGACGGGTCCTTGCCGGAGAAGGCGCCGCCGCCATGACGCGCCATGCCGCCGTAGGTGTCGACGATGATCTTGCGGCCGGTCAGGCCACAGTCACCTACCGGGCCACCGATGATGAAGTTGCCGGTGGGGTTGATGTGGAACTGGGTATCCTTGTGCAGCAGTTCGGCCGGCAGGCTGTGCTTGACGATCAGCTCCATCACCGCTTCGCGCAGGTCGTTGTACCTCACCTCCGGGTTGTGCTGAGTGGACAGCACAACCGCGTCGATGCCGGTGACGCGGCCGTTTTCATAGCGGCAGGTCACCTGGGATTTGGCATCCGGGCGCAGCCATGGCAGCAGGCCGGACTTGCGCGCTTCGGCCTGGCGCTCCACCAGCGCGTGGGAGAAGCGAATGGGCGCGGGCATCAGCACATCGGTTTCGTTGCTGGCATAGCCGAACATCAGGCCCTGGTCGCCGGCACCCTGGTCCTCCGGCTTGCTGCGGTCCACGCCCTGGGCAATGTCCACCGATTGCTTGCCGATGATGTTCATCACGGCGCAGGTGGCGCCATCGAAACCCACTTCGGAGCTGTTATAGCCGATGTCGATGATGACCTCGCGCACGATCTCCTCGAGATCGACCCAGGCGGAGGTGGTCACCTCGCCGGCGATGATGGCCACGCCGGTCTTGACCAGGGTTTCGCAGGCTACGCGGGCATGCTTGTCTTCGGCGATGATGGCGTCCAGCACCGCATCGGAAATCTGGTCGGCGATCTTGTCCGGGTGCCCTTCGGACACGGACTCAGAGGTAAAAATGGAGTATTCGCTCATCTCGACGGCTTCCTGAAAAAATTACCGATGGTGAGTGTTGCCAGCCGGCCGCCGGAAGTGGCGCACCTGGATCTGGAAACCGTTACGCAGGCCCACATAGAGCCCATCCCCGGGGAGTAGCCCCGCAGCGGTGGCCCAGCGGGCCAGTTCTTCCTGTTCAAAGCCCAGCCAAAGATCTCCGCAGGCCGTCCTGGCCCAATCCTGGTCGTGGCTGCACAACTCGGTTACAAGCAGGCTGCCGCCTGGGTTCACCCGGGCGGCCAGTTGTTTCATGGCGTGGGCAGGGTCGCTGAAATGATGCAATACCATGTTCACGACTACGCAGTCAGCGCCTTCGCCCCCGCTGTTCAAGGCGTCGCCCAGCTCGACCGCGACATTTCCCAGCCCTTGGCGTTCGCAGAGCTGCCGGGCAAGGTCGAGCATTTCCGGGCTGTTGTCCACCGCGGTCACCCGGGTGAAACGTTGCGCCAGGTCAGGCAGGAAGCCGCCGTCGCCGGGGCCGACCTCCAGCGCCGTGGCACTCGGGCCCAGGGCGAGAGTGTCCAGCAGGGCCAGCAGGCTGTCCCGGTATTGCGGCAGGCCGGCGATCAGATCCTGCTGGGCGCGGAACCGCTCGGCCATGCGCGAGAAGAACACCTGGCTGGCCGCGGCACGCTGGCGTTGTACTTCGGCCATGCGCTGCTGGGCTGACGCCGGCAGCGCGAGGGTATCGGCTTCCTGCAACAAGGCGCCATGCAGGCGGCCGCCGAGGCGTTGGTCCGCCGGCAGGGTACGGCGGTAGAAAATGGCATTGCCTTCCCGCCGCGTCGCCACCAGCCCGGCCTGGGCGAGCACTTTCAAATGGTGGCTCATGCCCGACTGACCGATGTCGAAGATCTGCGCCAGCTCCAGCACGCCGAAGGAATCCCATGCCAGGGCGCGCAGCACGTTCAAGCGCAGCGGATCCCCGCCGGCCTTGCACAGGCTGGCCAGGTCATCGGCGGGTTCGTGGCGAAGAGTGGGTACGCGCAGGCTCATGGGGCGGGAGTCTAGTGCCGCCACCGGGTGCTCGCAAGGCTAATATCAAAAACTTTTGATATTGAAGGGGTGAACCGTTTAAGGGCGAAAAAAGCGCCGCGCCCTTTATCTTCGATTGCGAGCACCCCGGCCATGGGCGAAAATGCCGCCTTTGTCGTTTCATCATTTCAATGGAGATCAGCGATGCCCAGCCGTCGTGAGCGTGCCAACGCCATTCGTGCCCTCAGCATGGATGCCGTGCAGAAAGCCAACAGCGGTCACCCCGGGGCCCCCATGGGAATGGCCGATATCGCCGAGGTCCTGTGGCGCGACTTTCTCAAGCACAACCCGGCCAACCCGGCGTTCGTGGACCGGGACCGCTTCGTCATGTCCAACGGCCACGGTTCCATGCTGGTCTATTCGCTGTTGCACCTGACCGGCTACGACCTGTCCATCGACGATCTGAAGAACTTCCGCCAGTTGCACAGCCGCACGCCAGGCCATCCGGAATACGGCTATACCCCTGGCGTTGAAACCACCACTGGCCCGCTTGGCCAGGGCCTCGCCAACGCCGTTGGCTTCGCCATCGCCGAAAAGGCCCTGGCGGCGCAGTTCAACCGCCCAGGTCATAACATCATCGATCACCACACCTATGTGTTCCTGGGTGATGGCTGCATGATGGAAGGCATTTCCCATGAAGTCTGCTCACTGGCCGGTACCCTGGGCCTGGGCAAGCTCATCGCCTTCTACGATGACAACGGCATTTCCATCGACGGCGAGGTCGAGGGCTGGTTCAGCGACGATACGCCCAAGCGCTTCGAAGCCTATGGCTGGCAGGTGATACGCAACGTCGACGGCCATGACGCCGACGAGATCAAGACCGCCATCGAAACCGCGCGCAAGAGTGCCCAGCCTACCTTGATCTGCTGCAAGACCACCATCGGCTTCGGCTCCCCGAACAAGCAAGGCAAGGAAGAGTGCCATGGCGCTCCGCTGGGCGCCGACGAAATCGCCCTGACCCGCGCCAACCTGAAGTGGAGCCACGGTCCCTTCGAAATCCCGGACGACATCTATAAAGAGTGGAACGGCCGCGAGAAGGGTGCCGCTTTCGAGGCTGACTGGGACCAGCGCTTCGCTGCCTATTCCGCTGCCCACCCGGACCTGGCCAACGAGCTGATCCGCCGCATGAGTGGCGAGCTCCCAGCCGATTTCGCCGCGCAGGCCGATGCCATCATCGCCGAAGTGGCCGCCAAGGGCGAAACCATCGCCAGCCGCAAGGCCAGCCAGAACACCCTCAATGCCTTCGGCCCACTGCTGCCTGAACTGCTTGGCGGTTCGGCGGACCTGGCCGGTTCCAACCTCACCTTGTGGAAGGGCTGCAAGGGCATCAGCGCCGAGGACGCGGCCGGCAACTACCTGTACTACGGCGTTCGCGAGTTCGGCATGAGCGCCATCATGAACGGCATCGCCTTGCATGGCGGCTTCGTGCCCTACGGCGCGACCTTCCTGATCTTCATGGAATACGCCCGCAACGCAGTGCGCATGTCCGCTTTGATGAAGAAGCGCGTGCTGTACGTGTTCACCCATGACTCCATCGGCCTGGGCGAAGACGGCCCTACCCACCAGCCGATCGAGCAGTTGGCCAGTCTGCGCGGTACGCCAAACCTCGACACCTGGCGCCCCGCGGATGCGGTGGAGTCGGCCATTGCCTGGAAGCATGCCCTGGAGCGCAAGGACGGCCCTTCGGCACTGATTTTCAGCCGGCAGAACCTGACCCATCAGGCCCGCGACGCCGAACAGCTGGCCAACGTCAGCAAGGGCGGCTACGTACTCAAGGACTGCGCCGGCGAGCCGGAGTTGATCCTGATCGCCACCGGTTCCGAAGTCGGCCTGGCCGTACAGGCCGCCGACGCCTTGACCGCCGAAGGTCGGAAGGTGCGCGTGGTTTCCATGCCAAGCACCAGCGTGTTCGATGCTCAGGACGCGGCCTACAAGCAGGCGGTCCTGCCGCTGGAAGTCAGCGCGCGGATCGCCATCGAGGCTGCCCAT
Source organism: Pseudomonas sp. DC3200b2 (assembly GCF_049895785.1). Classification (NCBI taxonomy): domain Bacteria; kingdom Pseudomonadati; phylum Pseudomonadota; class Gammaproteobacteria; order Pseudomonadales; family Pseudomonadaceae; genus Pseudomonas; species Pseudomonas sp. DC3200b2. The sequence goes on from NZ_JAFCTA010000005.1 coordinate 160,638, forward strand.
GCGGACTTCTGGTACAAGTATGTGGGCCTGGAAGGTCGCATCGTCGGCATGACCACCTTCGGTGAGTCCGCGCCGGCCCCGGCGCTGTTCGAGGAGTTCGGTTTCACGGTGGCGAACATCGTGGGCATCGCCAATGAGCTGCTGGAAGACTGACCCCACCGCGCCGCCCCGCTTTCCCGGGCAGGGAGGGCGAGGCGGCGCTGGTTTACCCGGAAAATGAGCCGCGCCATGTCCCTGTCTCGCCCCTATCGGGTTGCCCTCAACGGTTATGGCCGCATTGGCCGCTGCGTGTTGCGCGCGCTCCACGAGCGTCGTGGGCGTGGCGGCCTGGAAGTGGTGGCGCTCAATGATCTGGCGGACCTGGCCAGTCTGGAGTACCTGACCCGCTTCGACTCTACCCACGGCCGCTTCCCGGGCGAGGTGCACCGGGTCGACGGCGGCTTGAGCATCGATGGCCGCTATCTGACCGTCATGCGCAGTGCCACCCCCGAGGGCGTGGATTGGGCCTCCCTGGAGCTGGACCTGGTCATGGAGTGTTCCGGCGCATGGCATACCCGGGCTGACGGTGAGCGCTTCCTGGCCGCCGGCGCCCCACGCGTGCTGTTCTCCCAGCCCATGGCTAGCGAGTCGGATGTGGACGCGACCGTGGTCTACGGCATCAACCAGCATCATCTGAGCGGTAGCGAGCGGCTGGTGTCCAACGCATCCTGCACCACCAACTGCGCGGTGCCGTTGCTGCGCCTGCTGGATGCCGCCTTCGGCATCGAGTACGCCTCCATCACCACCATTCATTCGGCGATGAACGACCAGCCGGTCATCGACGCCTATCACCATGAAGACCTGCGACGCACCCGTTCAGCCTTCCAGTCGGTGATTCCGGTATCTACCGGGCTTGCGCGCGGAATAGAACGACTGCTTCCGGAACTTGCGGGCCGAATTCAGGCCAAAGCAGTGCGCGTACCCACCGTCAATGTGTCTTGCCTGGATATCACCTTGCAAACAGCCCGTGACACGGATGCTCGGGAGGTCAACCGCGTATTGCGCGAAGCGGCATCCGGCGGGCCTCTGCAGGGGTTGCTGGCCTATACGGAGTTGCCGCACGCCAGTTGTGATTTCAACCATGACCCTCATTCAGCCATCGTCGATGCCAGCCAGACCCGGGTATCCGGCCCCCGGCTGGTGAACCTGCTTGCCTGGTTCGATAACGAATGGGGCTTTGCCAATCGAATGCTCGATGTCGCGAACCACTTTCTCGGCATCGCCACAACCAAGAACGAACACGCCTAAGGACTGACACATGACCGTGTTGAAAATGAGCGAGCTGGACCTGCAAGGCAAGCGCGTGCTGATTCGCGAAGACCTGAACGTCCCGATCAAGGATGGCGCCGTGGCAAGCGACGCGCGCATCCTTGCTGCGTTGCCTACCTTGAAGCTCGCCTTGGAGAAGGGCGCGGCGGTGATGGTCTGCTCTCACCTGGGGCGTCCCACTGAAGGGGAGTTCTCCGCCGAGAACAGCCTGCAGCCGGTGGCGGCCTACCTGAGCAAGGCCCTTGGCCGCGAGGTGCCCCTGGTCAAGGATTACCTGGGCGGCGTAGCCGTCGAGCCGGGGCAGGTGGTGTTGTTCGAGAACGTGCGCTTCAACACTGGCGAAAAGAAGAATGCCGATGACCTGGCCCAGAAGTACGCGGCGCTCTGCGATGTCTTCGTCATGGACGCCTTCGGCACTGCTCACCGCGCCGAGGCCTCGACCCACGGTGTGGCCAAGTTCGCCAAGGTAGCGGCGGCCGGCCCCCTCCTGGCGGCAGAGCTGGACGCCCTGGGCAAGGCCTTGAAGGCGCCCGCGAAGCCGATGGCGGCCATTGTCGCGGGCTCGAAGGTGTCCACCAAGCTCGATGTGCTCAACAGCCTGAGCGCGGTGTGCGACCAACTGATCGTTGGGGGCGGCATCGCCAACACTTTCCTGGCCGCGGCTGGCCACAAGGTGGGCAAATCCTTGTACGAGCCTGACCTGATCGAAACGGCCAAGGCCATCGCCGCCAAGGTCAGCGTGCCGCTGCCGGTGGACGTGGTCGTAGCCAAGGAGTTCGCCGAGAGCGCCGCGGCCACGGTCAAGGCCATCGCCGACGTGGCCGACGACGACATGATTCTGGACATTGGCCCGAAAACCGCCGAGCAGTTCGCCGAATTGCTCAAGAGCGCCAAGACCATCCTCTGGAACGGCCCGGTAGGTGTCTTCGAATTCGACCAGTTCGGCAACGGTACCAAGGTATTGGCCAAAGGCATCGCGCAAAGCGACGCATTTTCCATTGCAGGTGGTGGCGATACCCTTGCCGCTATCGATAAATACCAAGTGGCCGAGCAGATTTCCTACATCTCTACGGGCGGCGGTGCCTTCCTCGAGTTCGTCGAAGGCAAGGTATTGCCGGCTGTCGATATGCTGGAACAGCGAGCCAAGGGCTGATCCGCATGAGGCGTGGTGCTTGCTTGCTGTTCACGGTCGGTCTGCTCGCCGGTTGCAGTCACACTGCGGATCCGGGGCGGACGACGGCTGGTTCCGCCTCGCCCGCGCCAGATTGCAGCCAGCCGAACTGGCGGCTGCGCTGGCAGGCCGAGACCGCGCCCGTGATCACCAGACGCCAAGGGCAGGAGGCCCTGGAAACCTTCGATGCCGAGAGCGATGGCCAAGCGCCTTGTCCCTGAGCAACGAACGGCCACCGGAGCGGTCTTTTGAAGACCGTCCCGGTATGAGAAAGGAGTCCATCATGAAGTCAGTAACGGCTTTGGCTTGCGCCATGCTTGTGTTGTCAGGTTGTTCGATGTTCGGTGGCCAGGGCAGCCCCTGCGAGGTATTCAGCCCCGCGCCCGTGGAACTGCCAAGCAACCAGAACGACCAGCGAGTACAGACCAACGCAACGGGAGATCCGACAGTAGCTGGAAACAGCCAGCAGAATTGCGAGTCGGATTGACCTTGCCGCCAGGTGACGCGCATGCCGAGCCTGGCCGGATTACCGGAGCGCCGCGGCGGTCCGTGAACATGCCCGGGCCCGTTTGAGGCCCGTAATTAGCCTGTAGCGCGGTTGCCCTAGGGTAGCCGCACATGCAACTTCACCGACCCTGGACCGGGAGAGAGATAAACCATGGCACTGATTAGCATGCGCCAGTTGCTGGACCACGCCGCCGAATTCGGTTACGGCGTGCCGGCGTTCAACGTGAACAACCTTGAGCAGATGCGCGCGATCATGGAAGCGGCCGACAAGACCGACTCGCCGGTGATCGTGCAGGCTTCGGCAGGCGCTCGCAAATATGCTGGCGCGCCCTTCCTGCGTCATCTGATCCTGGCGGCTGTCGAAGAATTCCCGCACATCCCGGTGGTCATGCACCAGGACCACGGCACCAGCCCGGATGTGTGCCAGCGTTCCATCCAGCTGGGCTTCAGCTCGGTGATGATGGACGGCTCGCTCAAGGAGGATGGCAAGACCCCATCGGACTACGAGTACAACGTACGGGTCACCCAGCAGACCGTCGCCTTCGCCCATGCCTGCGGCGTTTCGGTGGAAGGTGAGCTCGGGTGCCTGGGCTCCCTGGAAACCGGCCAGGCGGGCGAAGAAGATGGCGTCGGCGCCGAAGGCATCCTGGACCATAGCCAGATGCTGACCGACCCTGAAGAAGCCGCTGACTTCGTCAAGAAGACCCAGGTGGACGCGCTGGCCATCGCCATCGGCACCAGCCACGGCGCCTACAAGTTCACCAAGCCGCCAACCGGCGACGTGTTGGCGATCGACCGCATCAAGGAAATCCACAAGCGCATCCCCAATACCCACTTGGTGATGCACGGCTCTTCCTCGGTGCCGCAGGACTGGCTGGCGATCATCAACGAGCACGGTGGCGACATCAAGGAAACCTACGGTGTGCCCGTCGAGGAAATCGTCGAGGGCATCAAGTACGGCGTGCGCAAGGTCAACATCGATACCGACCTGCGTCTGGCGTCCACGGGTGCCATTCGCCGCTTCATGGCACAGCACCCGAGCGAGTTCGACCCGCGCAAATACCTGGCCGAAACGGTCAAGGCCATGCGCGACGTCTGCATCGCCCGTTACGAAGCCTTCGGAACGGCCGGCCATGCGTCGAAGATCAAGCCTGTTTCCCTGGAAGTGATGTTCCAGCGTTACGCGAAAGGTGAGTTGGCGGCGAAGGTCAACTAAGTCGCCTTAAAGCAGAACGGCGGAGGAGGCAAAGGCCCCATCCGCCGTTTTTCGTTTCTACGACTGGCTTATCAAGAGCCGGTTACATGGCTGATGGCCAGTTTGTCGAATATCACCTGGCCGCCTTCGGTGGAATAACCGGCGTTGTCTTGAACGTAGACGCCTGCCTTGAAGTACAGGTTCTTGGTTTTCCAGGCGGAATTCAGCTTGGTGCTCCACTGGTAGTTAGCTGCGTTCACCGTCAAGTTGCCCTCCTTGTCCAAGTGAATGGTGTACTCGAACTTGGTGTTCAGCTTTACGCCGGTGCCGATCTGGACAACGGTCGGATCGTCCTGCGAAGGAGAAGAACGCAGCTTGGCAACGATGTTACCGGTCTTGCTGCTGGTCTTGTACTGGTACTCGAGCTTGATCAGCGGGTCATTGCTGTCGTGCTGGTGGATCTGTCCAATCACGATCTTGCCGGTGGAAGGGACTTTGTTCACGGTGACGCTGGCGCGCAGGTAGTTATCCGCCGCCGTATATTTCCAGTTGCGCAACGAACCGTCAGCATTGGTCTCACGCAACTCACTACGTGGGTACTTGGCGCTCTTGGTAGTGGTGCCGGTTACCGGAGCCCAGAAGAACAAAGTGCCACTATCGGCGTGGAAATACTGGTCCTTATATCCTTTTGCCAGCACTGGCGTATCGATGGTCTTGGCAGGGCTACCAACGGGAATGCTGAGGTTCCAAGTGGACAGGTCGATCATGATACTTTCACCTACACTACTAATTCTGAAGAAAAGTTAATGGCCGAATGAAATGATCAAAAAAACCCGATGCAATCGGGCGTATAACAAGGGCGGCCCCCCTCTGTATGTCTAAAAAGATACATTGAATTATCGATGGCGCCATCCCTTTGGCGCCAACCGTTTGTCGGGGTTGCGTAACCCCTTGATTCATGCGGTTTCAGCAAGATGCCGTTCGTCAGGTACGTCACAAAATGGGACTTTTCCCGTTGCGTTATGCGACAAAACCGCAGCTAGAGTGTCTTTAACCCAAGCCAGCGAGCGCTGGCTTGTGGCCACCCTGTTGATGAGAAGTAGCATGGATCGCGCGCACGCCAAACCGACCGAAGACCGGTCCACCATCCTTGTGGTGGACGACTATCCAGAGAACCTGCTGAGCATGCGGGCGCTGCTGGAGCGCCAGGATTGGCAAGTGATGACCGCCCCATCCGGGGTAGAAGCGCTGGGCCTGCTGCTGCAGCATGAAGTGGACCTGGTCCTGCTCGACGTGCAGATGCCCGGCATGGATGGCTTTGAAGTGGCCAGGCTGATGAAAGGCAGCCAGCGTACGCGCCTGACGCCGATCATTTTCCTTACCGCCAACGAGCAGTCCGAAGCGGCAGTGCTCAAAGGGTACGCCAACGGGGCGGTAGACTACCTCTTCAAACCCATCGACCCGGAAATCCTCAAGCCCAAGGTCCAGGCCATTCTCGAGCAGCAGCGCAGCCGGCGCGAGCTGCAACGCCTGACGCGTGACCTGGAGGCGGCACGCGCCTTCAACGCCTCGGTGCTGGAGAATGCTGCCGAAGGCATCATGGTCATCGATGAAATCGGCAACATCCGCTTCGCCAACCCGGCTATTTCGCGCTTGCTCGGGGCTACGGTGGATGAGCTGCAAAGCGCCAGGCTGCTGGATTTCATAGAGAAGCCCAGCGTCGCCAGCTGGCATGAGTCGGAATTCTTCCGTGCTTATACCTTGCGCGACATCCATCGCGTACACGATGCCATTTTGCGTACCTATTCGGGGCAATCCCTGCCGGTGTCGTTGTCTTGCGCGCCCTTGGCCAGCGAAAAGGCCATGGTGCTGACAGTGCAGGACATGTCCGTGGTGCGCAACCTGCACCAGCAATTGGAATTCCAGGCGGTTACGGACCCACTCACCGGCTTGCTGAACCGGCGCGGCTTCTACCAGACCGTGGAAAGCGCCCTGGTGCGCAATGAGCGCCCGGAGAAAAGCCAGGCCTTGCTGTACCTGGACATGGACGGCTTCAAGCGCATCAATGATACCCATGGCCACGACGCTGGTGACCGGGTATTGCGCTGGGTGGCCATGCAGCTCAAGGAGCTGCTGCGACCCTATGACATCATCGGGCGAATTGGCGGAGATGAGTTCACGGTACTGCTGGACACCCTGGACTACCCCGAGCAAGCCGCCAAGGTGGCGGAGAAGATCCTCGAGCGGATGCGCAGCTGCAGTGAAATCGACGGTCTCGAAGTGACCTTGGGTATAAGCATCGGTATCGCGACCTATCCCGAATGCGGTGTCAACCTTGAGCACCTGCTCCGAGCCGCGGATATCGCCATGTATGCCGCCAAACAGGCTGGCAAGCAGCAGTACCGCTATTACGATCAGGATCTGAACGTGCGGGCCCGCTCGCGGCTGTTGCTGGAAGAGAGTGTGTCGGCGGCCATCGAGCATAAAGAGTTCTCGCTGGTGTACCAGCCGCAGGTTCGCCTGTCCGATGGGCGTCTGCGTGGTTTCGAGGCATTGTTGCGTTGGCAACACCCCAGCGTGGGAGACGTACCGCCGGGGTTGTTCATCCCCCTGTTGGAAGAAGCCCGGCTGATCAGCCGACTGACCTCATGGATCTATCAGGAAGGCGCCAGCCAGCGTAAGCACTGGCGCGAGCGTTTCGATGAAGACCTGGTGCTGGCGGTGAGCTTGAGTAACGCTCAATTCAGCATGCCGAACCTGATCGCCGAGCTGCAACACGCCATCTCGACGCATGGCCTTATGCCCCAGCAGCTTGAAATCGAAGTAATAGAGCCTTCGTTGCTGCATAACCTGGAAGAGAGCCGGCGCCAGCTTTCCCTACTCCGCGGCCTGGGCGTCCGAGTAGCCCTGGATGACTTCGGCTGGGACCATTGCTCGCTGAAGATCCTCCGAGACCTGCCTATCGATACCCTCAAGCTGGATCGGCAGCTGGTAGCACAGCTTCCGAACTCGGAGCGCGATGCCGGCATAGCCCGGACGATCCTGGATCTGTGCCGCCAGTTCTCTATCACAGTCATTGCCGAGGGCGTGGAAACGGCCGAACAATCCCGCTGGCTGCGTGACAACGGATGCGAGTACATCCAGGGCTTCGTCATCGCGCACCCGTTGACAGCGAGCGATGCGAGCCAGTTTCCGGCGCGCTACCAGTGGGATTTCGCTTAGAGCCGGCCCCTGGTAAAGGGTGGGTAAGGCGTGGTAGTCACCAGCGGACCTGACGGTTCGGCCTGGCCAGTTGGCGCTTTGCTGGTTTCCATCGCCAGCAGCGCTCAGAAGCTTGTAGCGACTCTTCATTGAAGCGATGACGAACAGGGGTAGACACCCATGTGGCGATGGTATCAGCGCATTGGCCTGGTGGCGGTGCTTGCCCTGCCAACGGCCGGCTGGAGCGATACCCTGCGCTTGGTTGGCGACCCGTGGCCGCCTTTCGTCGGCGCCAGCCTGAAAGACGGCGGCCTGGCCACGGCCATCGTACGCGCGGCGCTGGAGCGGGCTCATTACCAGGTCACTTTCGAAGAGGCACCATGGGCTCGCGCGCTCAAGGGCATCGAGGAAGGCCGTTACGATGTACTGGTCGATGCCTGGTACAGCGACGAGCGCGCCCGGATCGGGCGTTTCTCGGCCCCCTTCCTTACGAACCGGCTGCGGTTCGTCGCGCTTCGGGGCAGCGATATTTCCGTTGCCCGAGGGTTGTCTGCTCTATACCCCTATTCCATTGCCGTAGTGCGCGGTTACGCCTATACCCCTGAATTCGACAACGACTCGCAACTGAAGAGGGTCCCGGTTCAAAGCTTCCAGGCGGCGCTCTCCATGCTGGCGGCGGGTCGCGTTCAACTGGCCCTGGAAGATGAATACGTTGCCGACTACCTGCTGGCGTTGCAGCCCGTGACGGTGCGGGACAAGCTCAAGCTCCTCGACCCGCCATTGGCGGAAAACGGTTTGAGGATTCTGGTGAGCCTGAAGCGCCCCGACTATGGCGCCATCGCGGAGGCCTTCAACCAAGCCATCGCCGCGATGCGCGCTGACGGCTCCCTGCAAGCCTTGTTCAAAGCCTATGGCGTCACAAGCCCGGTGCCGGTGCCCTGACCGGGGCAGGCTGCGCCAGATGGGCCGCCATGGTGCGTAGTGGCGCCAGTTGTCGCGCGATCAGCGCAAGTTGGCTCTGCACCAGCCGCTGGCTCTCGTCGAGCTCCTCGGGCATTTGCTCCAGTTGTTCAGCCATTGCCTGCTCCGTTTCGTTTTCCACGGCCACGCTGGTGCGCTCGGCCAGGCCTTGGGCTATTTCGTCCAGGCTGACGGCCAGGCGCTCGCCCACCTTGCCGATCAACTCATCACGTACGTCTTCCGGCAAGGTGGTGCCACGATGGGCGCCCAGGCCGGAGAGGTAGCTGAGCAAGGTATGGGACAACACCAGGAAACGGAACCCGGCATCGGCCTCCTTCCGGAAATGACCTGGCTCCAGCAGCATGTTGGAGAGTGTTGTGGACAATGCCGCATCGGCGTTATGGGCATTGCGTCGGGCCAGGCGATAGGCCAGGTCGTCGCGCTTGCCCTCGGCATACTGGCGCAGGATCTGCCGCAGGTATTCGCTGTTGCAGCTCAGGGTATTGGCCAGCACCTTGTTCAGTCTTCGGCCTTGCCAGTCCGGCAGGAACAGGAATACCGCCAGGCCGGCGATCAGGCTGCCCAATAGCGTATCGAGCAGGCGCGGCAGGAACAGGCCATAGCCATTGCCCGTCTGGTTGAAGCAGAACAGCACCATCAGGGTGATTGCCGCCGTGGCCAGGGTATACCGGGTGGTGCGGTTGACGAAGAACACCAGGCCCGCGGCGACTGCAAAGAAGGACTGGATGATGGGGCTGGGGAACAGATCGAACAGCGCCCAGCCCGCGGTCAGGCCGATGGCCGTGCCGATGATTCGCTGGCCAAGCTTGCGGCGGGTAGCGCCATAACTGGGCTGGCAGACGAACAGGGTGGTCAGAATGATCCAATAGCCCTGGCTGGGGTGAATGAGGTGCACCATTCCATAGCCGATCGTCAGCGCCAGGGGCAGGCGCAAGGCGTGGCGAAACAGCAGGGAGGTGGGAGTCAGGTGTTGCCGGATCCGTTTCCACACGTCGCCAAGAGTGCGGGGCGAGCGGTCCAGTAGGCTGCTGTCGGTGGCTTCGGCCAGTAGGTCTGGGTTGCTCGCATCGCTGAGCAGGCGGTCCAGGGTGCCCAGGTTGGTCGCCAGGGCTCTGAGCGAGCGCAGCAAGCCCTTCCAGGCCGGATTGCTCTGGATACGCAGGTGTTCCAGGGAAGCATGCAAGTCGCCCAACGCCTCGGCGAAGGAGTCGTCATACACGAACGGCTGGCGCAGTTGCAGGGTTTCCGATAACCGCTGGCAGGCGCTGCCTTGCTGGCGCAGCAGCCGTTGGCACCTGAATAGCACGTCGCTGTGGAAGAAGGCTTCGGCCAACGCGTTATAAGGGTAGTGAGTGGAACTGGCGCGCTCGTGAATATCCTGGGCGAGAAAGTACAGCTTCAAGTAGCGACTGACCTTGGAACCGGGCCGGGAATTGCCTACCCGGTTGAAAATGATTTCCTTGGACGTGTTCAACGCCGCCACTACCCGGCCGTTCTGGCGGGCCAATTCCAGGCGACGGCCCTCCACGTCCAGGCCGCGGATGGGCTCGAACAGAGAAGATTTGATCTTCAGGTACTGGCCGAGCTCGAAGAATACCCGCGCCAGGCTCTGCTGCACCGGCTGGTTGGAAAACAGGGCCTGCCACAGCACAGACAGCAGGCCGTACCAGGCCGCCCCTGCCACCAGCAGCGCCGGCTCGCGCCAATAGCTGGCCAGCTCGCCGCCGCGCTGGTCCACGCCGATCATGGTGTACACCGCCAGGATAAGCGTGGCGTAGGCAATCGCGCCGTAACGCTCACCCAAGGCGCCCAGCATGGTCAGGGCAAAGGCCGCCACCGCCATGGCAGGCACGAAGATCAGTGGGTAAGGGAACAGCAGCTCCACCGAAAACGCGGCAATGCTGAAGCATACCAAGGTGACCAGCAGGGCGGTCAGGCGCCCTTGCCAGTTGTCGTCGGTTTCGGCCAGGGCGCTGGCGATGATGCCCAGGAAAAGAGGGATCAGCATGTGCAAGTCATGCTGCGACCAGCACAGGGCCATGCTGCCCGTGAGGGCGATGAACACTCGCACGCTGTAGCTGAACTTGTCTCGCGCCCAGAGGCGCCGAAGCGTGTTGCCGAGGGATTTGGAAGCCATGGAGAAAAGCCGTGGACAGTATGGGGCGATGATACAGGATCAAGGCACGCTGCACCTCAGCGACCCTCCCGGCCTGGCGGCTGACGCTAAGTGTCAATTTGAATCGGATTTTTACAAATAGAATCATATTTAAATATCAAGAAACATAGTTGAACAATGCGTGTAGGAAAGAGGGAAGTTTTGCCCTTCGAACTTGCCTTGTATAAAACCCGCTTCCCATAATCGCCCAAGTTTCAAAAGTGCAAGGAGCACTGGGTGCAATATGGAATAGGGTCAAGTTGGCTACGCCTGAGTGAGTGGCTGGAAACAAAAGGCTGGCATCTGCCGGGAAGCGCAATTCGTAGTAACTTGCCATCAAGCGCCCTGATCAGAAAACGGGTGCTCGCTATCCAGAGCGCCAGTGAAGAAGGCCGGCGGATCGCCGTCATCAGGCTTCGCCAACGTCTCGAAAACCTCGATATCGATGACGTTCTAGACAGCTTGATGGGAGAGGCTGAAACCCTCGCCATGTACATGGCTGCCGCGGCCCTGGGTGGCGGTACCATCGGGGCGATCGGCGGCAGTTTCGCCGGCGGCGTGGGCGCGGGGCCGGGGTTCGTCAGTGGCGCCACGCTGGGCCTGCGCACCGCGGGTGCCGCCATTGGCGTCTTTGGCCTCGCCGAGCTGGCCGGTGAGCTTGCGGAGAAACTGCCCCGTATCGCCGGCCTGTATGCCCAGGCGTCCTGGCAGGCCTACAACAGTGTCACCGAAAACCGGGATCCGCTGGGCAGGCATTACGCTACAAGGCTCACCGGCAATGGCAGCCTGAAGTTCGGGCTAGCCCATGAAGAAGCGGTGATGCTGCTATTGAGCGCCGTGGTTGCTCACCTGCTGAGGGAGCGGGGCAACCTCAACGGGCTGGCCAGCAAACTGCAAACGACCCAGCGCGGCAAACGGATCGCCCAATGGTTGGCCAGGCATCAGGAGGCCTTGCTGGCCCATCCTGCGCTGCAGCCACGCAGGCCACTGTTCGTGATGGCGGAGGCGCCGCATCCCCAGGTGCCGCCGCCGAGGCAGGCGCCAGGCATGCAGCCGAACGACAGGCATGCCCCGCGCGGCCGCCAATATCGACGCGCGCCGCGCTACCAGGTGCCTTGCTTCAAGGCCTACAGGTTGCCGAAGAAAAAGATTCCTGAATTCGACCGGCAGCTCAAAGGCCAAGAAAGGGGGCTGAATGATTTGACGGTTCAGGAGTATTTGGATGCGAGGGCTTTGTTTGGGGCGGGAAAAGTCCGGCGGAATGGGGAAATTCCTAAAAGAGCACGAAGAGATTTTTCAAATAGACTTAGGCAAGAAAGCGCCGAACGTATGGTCGACGAAGGGATTGACTGGAAAGAGGCGAATACTTTAGCGGAAAAAATTGCGGAAAGAAAGATGAGGGATCTTGCCGCATTGCACAACCCAGATATGATTGCTGGTGGAAAGGATGTTATTAGTGGGTTTGGTGATCGCCAAGTCAATGCTACCATCGGGCCTCAGTGGAAAAGTCGCTTAGATGGCTTGGATAAAGTTGCAAGTGAAGTCCCAGAATCACTCAGGGATGCCACCAAGATCAACGCGGCGCTTACACGTTGTAATTAGAGGGTTTAGGTATGAGAGATGGCTTTGAGTATTTTATGGAAAGATTTGGAGTAGGTTTCGATCGAAGAGAGGTTTCAGGTGCGGTAATTGAGAAGTATCGTAATAGGCTCCCTCAAAAGCTCCTTGAGTATTGGAAGACCTATGGTTGGTGTGGATATGCAAAAGGGTTGTTCTGGACGGTAAATCCTGAGGATTACGAACCGGTCGTTGCTGCTTTTCTTGAGGGGACAGAATTTGCAGCGAATGATACCTACCATGTCATTGCGAAGGGGGCTTTTGGGGAACTTTACCTATGGGGAGAGAAGACTTTCGATTGCCTTACCCTTGCGGCGTACCTGAACCATTTCGGCTATGACGAAGCAGCGTCTAAGAAAAAAAGTGATGCTTGGGCAATAGAATGTTTTTTTGCGTTTCAATCGCCTGAAGATAATGATTTTGAAGGTTTTTTTGAAAAGGCCAGCACCGAGCTTGGCGCGTTGAAGTATGATGAAATTTATGGTTTCTTCCCCGCATTTGCCCTGGGAGGTATGCTTGATTTCAAGAACTTGAAAAGGGTAAAAGATGTTGAGCATCTGCTTTTTCTTGCCCAGTTAGCGCCTATGCAGCAATTCAGGTTTCCAGGTGATGTTTGACCCATAGGGACCTGCTGGAAAACCCAGGCGATGGTTAGGCTTCATGCAGATTGCTGCCCTCAGGGAAGTGCAATGGACGAAGACTTTCAATATTTTCTAAAGAAATTCGGCGCTGGATTTGAGCGGCGTGAAGTGCCTCAAGCTTCTACAGAACGTTACAAAGGAAAGCTTCCGGAAAGGCTGATGAAATATTGGAAATTCTATGGTTGGTGTGGCTACGCAGAGGGTTTGTTCTGGACGGTAAACCCTCAGGACTACGAAGACGTGGTGAAGGCATTTCTCGAAGGAACGCTTTTCGAAACGCGGGACACTTACCATGTAATTGCCAAGAGTGGATTTGGTGAGCTATATCTCTGGGGCGAAAAAACTGCTAATTGTCTTAAGATATCGTCCTATTTCAATAAATATTTCTATAACCCCAAAACGTCCGATATTCATAATGGTCCCCGCGCCGTGAGCTTTTTTTTCGCATTTCAAACGCCTAGTTATAATGATATGAACGATTTGTTCGAGCCCGCTCTGAAATCCTTAGGGCGTCTTAAACACGACGAAATTTACGGCTTCGTCCCAGCGCTTGCCTTCGGCGGCGAGCCAACCCTGAAGCGCTTGAGAAAAGTCAAAGACGTGGAGCATATGCTACTGCTCGCTCAGTTGCAGCCCCTGCAGCACTGGGAGTTTCCGGGCTGGGACTTGACCGAAACCTAGATGCAGACTGGCCTTTTTAGCCGTTATCGAAGAGTTTGCGACGCTGCCCATCGCAGCAGTGTCTTTTGGTTGGAATGAAATGGACGAAGATTTTGAATGTTTCCTGAAGCATGTCGGAGATGGATTTGATCGCCGCAATGTCTCTGATACTTCAATAAGGAGGTACAAAGGCAGGCTTCCTGATAGGCTGATGGAGTATTGGCAGGCTTATGGCTGGTGCGGCTATGCGGACGGCTTGTTCTGGACAGTGAACCCCCAGGACTATGAGCCGGTGGTGGATGCGTTTCTCGAAGGAACGGATTTCCATGCGTCTGACACCTACCACGTCATCGCTAGGAGTGGCTTCGGTGAGCTATATTTATGGGGTGAAGAAACAGCGAACTGCCTTACCATAGCTTCATATTTTAATAAATATTTTTATAACGGTAAGGCCTTGGGGCGTAACGAAGATCCACGTGCCGTTAGTTTATTCTTTGCGTTTCAGGACATTGAATATATTGATGTTTCTAATCTTTTTTCACCAGCGCTGGCAACTCTTGGGCGCTTGAAATACGACGAAATCTACGGCTTCGTCCCGGCCCTTGCTTTCGGCGGCGAGCCGTCGCTCAAACGCCTTAATAAGGTGAAGGACGTAGAGCATATGCTGCTGCTTGCACAGCTGGAGCTCCTGCAGCACTGGGAGTTCCCAGGCTGGGGCCTCACCGAAACCTAGCGATGCGCCGAAGATTTCAGCCCTGATCAGGGGCTGGAATCATACGGTGCTGGGAGGGAGGTATCCCGCGTCTCATCGGAGGCGCCGCGGCCATCGGAAAGGATGCGCGATCACGGCTTCAGGACGAACAACTGATCTCCAGATGCTTGCCCCAATCCGGCGGCCGCTGCGCATAGGCTTCCATGCCCGCCTGGGCTTCGAAGGGGCGGCACAGTACTTGGTGCAAGCGACGCACCTCGCTGTAGTCGCCGGCTTCGGCGGCTTCGATTGCGTTTTGCGCCAGGTAGTTGCGCAGGATATACAGCGGGTTTACCGCGTTCATCCGTGCCTGCCGCGCTGGCTCGTCCTCTTGCGGCTGGCGGCCGAGGCGAGCCAGCAGGGCCTCGCTCCAGCTGTCGAACCCGGCCAGGTCGACGAAATCATCCCTTAACTGCCTGAGCGCGAGCGCGGCGGGCTGCTCACCGAGGCGGCGGAAGAACAGGCTGTAGTCCACGGCGCTACCCTGCATGAGTTGCAGCAGGCGTTCGACCAGCTCTTGGTCGTCGTCTTCGGCGGTCAGCAAGCCGAGACGACGGCGCATCAAGTCCAGGTAGTGAGCCTGGTAGAGCGGCAGGAACAGGCCAAGGGCTTCACGCAGCGCATCCACCTCGATCAGGGGCGTCAACGCCTGGGCCAGGGCACTGAGGTTCCAGTGAGCGATGGGTACCTGGTTGCTGTAGGCATAGCGCCCTTCATGGTCGGAATGGTTGCAGATGAAACGGGCGTCGAAATCATCCAGGAAGGCAAAGGGGCCGAAGTCGAAGGTGAGCCCCAGGATCGACATATTGTCCGTGTTCATGACGCCATGGCAGAAGCCATAGGCTTGCCATTTGGCGATGAGTTCGGCGTTGCGCTCCACCACGGTACGGAACATCGCCAGGTAGGGCTGCTGCGCCTCGGCGCATTCAGGAAAGTGCGCGCCCAGCACATGGTCGGCCAGTCGCTTGTGCAACTCGGGTTGGCGGGTGTAGTAGAAGTATTCGAAGTGGCCGAACCGCACATGGCTGGGCGACAGGCGCAGCAGCGTGGCGGCTCGCTCTTGCCGTTCCCGCCATACCGGCGTGTCGGAACCGATTACGCACAGCGCACGGGTAGTGGGAATGCCCAGGGCGTGCAGTGCCTCGGAAGCGAGGAACTCACGAATGGACGAGCGCAACACGGCCCGACCGTCACCCATGCGAGACCAGGGGGTCTGCCCCGCGCCCTTGAGGTGAAGGTCCCAATGCTGTCCTGCCTCGTTGACCACTTCGCCCAGCAGCAGACCGCGGCCGTCCCCCAGTTGCGGATTGTAATGGCCGAACTGGTGACCCGAATACACCATGGCCCGTGGGTCGGCCGCTTCCCAGAGCTTATGCCCGCTGAACACCTGAGCGAACAGGCTGCCTTCGGCCTCCGCGGGCGCCAGGTCGAGCAGCGCCAGGGCTGCTTCACTGGCCACCACCAGCCGCGGCGCCTGGATCGGCTCCGGCAGCACATGGGTGGAAAAGGCGTCGCCCAGGTGGGCGAAACGATTATCGAACTGCAGTTCATCCAAGGCTTTCATGGCCACTCACCGAAAAGAGCATAGAGGGTGGACCGTTCTCAGGCCGGATCGGTGCGATCGGAACCCGGATTGCGCACCGCCAGTTGTCGCTCGATGCCCTCGGGGTTCTTCAGGTGCACCTCCAGTTGGCGGAAGGAAATGTTCACGCTCTGCTTCTTGAACTCGGTATTGATGAAGCGGTTGATTTCATCCAGGGCCGGGTTACGGTCGCCCAGGTCACGCACATGCATGCGCAGCTCGTGGTCCAGGCTGCTTTCCCCGAAGGCCAGGAAGTACACGATAGGTGCCGGATCCTTCAGCACTCTTGGGTTTTCATCCGCCGCCTGCAGCAGTAGCCGACGTACCACTTCCAGGTCCGAGCCGTAGTCCACACCGATCTTCAGCGTAACCCGGGTGATGGTGTCGGTCAGCGACCAGTTGATCAGTTGCCCGGTGATGAAGGTCTTGTTAGGGACAATGATGTCCTTGCGGTCGAAGTCGGTGATGGTGGTGGCGCGAATGCGGATCTTGCTCACCGTGCCGGACAGGTTGCCGATGGTGATGGTGTCACCGATGCGCACGGGGCGTTCGAACAGGATCATGATGCCGGAAATGAAGTTGGCGAAGATCTCCTGCATGCCGAAGCCCAGGCCCACGGACAAGGCCGCCACTAGCCATTGCAGCTTGTCCCAGCTCACTCCCAGGGTGGAGAGGGTGGAGACGAAACCGATGCCGGCGATGGTGTACGACAACAAGGTGGTGGTGGCATAGGCGCTGCCCTGGGCCAGATTGAGCTTGGACAGCACGAACACTTCCAGCAGGCCCGGCAGGTTGCCCGCGAGCACGAAGGTGATGCCGATGATCACCAGCGCGCCGAGGAAGTCGCCCAGGCTGATGGGCACCATGCTCATGCTCGCCCCCGTGCCGCTGGTGTATTCGTAGAGGGTGATGTTGTCCAGGTAGGCGAAGACGCTGATCAAGTCGGCCCATACCCAGTAAAGCGCGCCAAGGAAGCTGCCCAGCAGCACGAGGCGGATCAGCCTCAGCGACTGCTGGTTCACCTGCTCGATGTCCAGGGTAGGCTCCTCGATCAGCGTCTCCGGGTCACCGCCGGTTTCCCGCGCCGCCTGACGCTTGCTCAGGGCCCGGTTATAGGCCAGGCGCCGGGCCGCTACGCTCAGGCCGCGCACGAAGGCCGCCTCGATCACCAGCCAGAGCATCATCAGGTAAAGGGTGTCGATCAGCCGATCAGTCAGCTTGAGCGCGGTGTAGTAGTAGCCGAAGCAGACCGCCAGGAACAGGCCCACGGGCAGCAAGGTGAAGGCGACGCCGATCAGCTTGCGGAACAGCGAGGCATTGCGATGGGTGGGGCTGGACAGCAGCAGGCGGCTGAGCAGCCAGGCCATGAGGGCGAAGCAGGCCAGCACCACCAGGATGCCGAGGGTATCGTCGGCCAGCCCGGACGGTTGCAGTTCCGCCACCGCCACCACGGCCACCAGGGCCATGACCACGATGCCCAGGCGCCGTACCCAGCCCTGAAGGAAGGTGACCTGGGCCTTTTCCCAACGGAAGTGGAGCTCGGCGACCCCGCCCGGCGCCAGCACGCGGTAGGCCGTGTAGAACACCAGCCAGGCCTGGGCCATTTGCAGCAGGGCTGAACCCAGGCTCAGGTTCTGCCCGCGGGCATCGATCTGCAGGGCGATACCGCATACCGCCAGGGCCAGGGCCACCGGCATGGCCAGCAGTACATTCACCAGGATGGCCAGCGGCGTGTGCCATTGGCTATCGCGGCGGAAATGCCCGACGTTTCGGTGGACCTGGCCAAGCTTGTCGTACAGATACTTGCGGCGCCACAGCAAGGCGCCAATGGCCAGCAACAACGGAAGGAACAACAGCGGGCGTTGCGCCAGGCCGTCGGCAAGCTCCTTGACGCTCGATACCCAAGGCAGGGTGGTCACCTGCTTGGCCATGCGTCGCGGCAGATTGCTCAGCCACTCGGTGTCCAGGGGTTTGTTGCTGGGAATCCAGAACATCTGTTCGTCCAGGGTCGCGCGCAGCCCCTGGGCGGTGTCCAGCAGCTGCTTCTGGTTGAGCTGCAGCGTGATGGATTCATTGAGCAGGGCGCTGAGTTCCCGATTCAGGCGTTCGAGCAGGTCTGCCCGGGTGACGGCAATGTCCAGCAACGACTTGCGCAGAGCCGGAGTGGCTTCCTCGGCGGGCTGGCTGGCGAGCAGGTTGTCTACGTAGGTCGCCGGGTTGCTCAGAGCCTCGCGTTGCTGATTGACGTCGAACTGGTACAAGCGGATGTCGGCGATGCGGTCCGCCAGGTTCCGGTCCACCTTGAGCGTAGGCAGCGCCTGCTTCTGGGTATAGAGGATCTTGGACAGCAGCAGGCTGCCTTTGAGGACGTTGATCTGCTCGTCCAGGGCCTGGTCAGCCTGGGTCAGGGTATCCAGTTGCTGTTTGGTGTGCAGGTTGCGCTGGGTCAGCTCGTTGAGCTCGTCCGTGCTGCGCAGCAGGTAGTCCGAGAGCTTTACGTTGGTCGCGCTTTCGGTGGCCAGCAGGCTGCTGTTACCCGCTTTCTGCGCCTCCAGCGACTGCTGCGTAACGGTTTCCTGGGATTGCGCCAGGCGCTTCTGGTTGATCAGTGACTGCAGGTCCTGGATTTCCTGCGCCAGGCGACCGATTTTCTCTATCAGCAGGTCGTGCTGGCTGTTGCCCAGGTCTTGCAGCAGGCTGTTGCCGGCCAGTTCCTGGCGGCGCAGGTTGATCAACGCACTGAGCGAAGCCTGCTCGGCCAGGTATTGATTGCGCAGGTCTGAACTGAGCGGTTTACCCGCGTCCTTGCCGTTTTTCAGGATGGTGTTGATCTGGCTGATCCGGGTTTGCGCATCGGCGATTTCGGTCTGGGCCCGCTCCGGACGGGTTTGCGCGGTGATGGCCAAGGTGTTGGCTTCGCCCAATGCCTTTTGCAGTTCACTTTGCTGGTTACCGCGATCGGCCAGGTATTGCTCCAGCTGAGGCACGCTGGCATTGGCATAGCGCTGTGCCACGGGCGCTGTCCGGGTCGCTTTCAGACGGTCCAGTTCCCGCTGGTTCTCACTGGTTTGCCGCGGCGCCTCGGCAATCTGTTGCTTCACCTGGGCCAATTGCTGTTCCCGCTCGGCCTTGGTGCCGAGCAGCCCCAGGGTTTGCTCCAGCACCTGCTCCAGCGCTTTCTGGTCGGCGTCCGGCAGCTTGCGTTCGGCAATGTGGTCGAGGCTTTGCTGGACGCTGGCCGGGGTGGGCGCGTCCGCGGCATGCGCCATGGGAGTGAGCAACCCCAGCAGGGCTGCCCAGAGAAAAGCACGAAAGATAGGCATGTTAGGCAAGGTCAACTGACGAAGCCTGGCAGTTTACCGGCTCCGGCCTTTCCTGTGGCGCCGTTATGTGGCTGGGTTATGTACCCTGGCGAGTTTTTTAAAACCAGTGGTTACAGGAACAGCCCAGGCCCAGGTTTGCTGCCTTCAGGGAAACGTACCCCAACCTTGGCGATGCGGTTGGCATCCATGAGCGCTACGGTCCAGAGTGTGCCGTTCCATTCGACCTGGTCACCCACCACGGGCGCGCCACCCACACGGTGACTGATGAACCTGCCAAGGGAGGTTTGCGGGTCTTCGCCTTCAAGCTGCAGGCCATAGAGCGCGGCGACCGCGCCCAGTTCGGCGTCGCCCTCGAGCACGAAGTCGCCGAAGAAGCGCAGGTCCAGCCCGCGTTCCGGGGCCTGGCTGAACAATTTGCCCAAGGCTGGCAGGTCATGCTCATGGCCGATCACGCAGAGAATATCGTCCGCTTCCAGCACCGTACTGCCCGACGGGTGCAACAACTGCTCGTTGCGGAAAAGCGCGGCGATGCGCGTGCCTTCCGGCATTTTCAGTTCCCGCAGCGCGGCGCCGATGCACCATTTTTCGGCGCCCAGCCGATAGACGAACAACTCCCACTCGCTGGTGTGGTGCACCTCCAGGGCGGAGCGGGAGATCGGCGCAGGATCCGGCGGTACCGTAACCTTGAGCAGGCGCGCCATCCACGGCAGGCTGGTGCCCTGCACGAGCAGCGAAACCAGCACGATGAAAAATGCCAGGTTGAAGTACAGCTGGGCCTGGGGCAGCCCGGCCATCAACGGAAACACCGCCAGGATGATGGGGACCGCGCCGCGCAGGCCTACCCAACTGATGAAGCCTTTCTCACGCCCATGGAAGGCCTTGAAAGGCGCCAGGCCTACCAGTACCGAGAGCGGCCGCGCGAAGAGAATCATCCACAAGGCCAGTGCCAGGGCGGGCAGCGCGATCGGCAGCAGGTCGTGGGGAGTCACCAGCAAGCCCAGCACGAGGAACATGCCGATCTGAGCGAGCCAGGCCATGCCGTCGAGCATGTGCAGGATGCCATGGCGGCTCCGCACCGGCCTGTTGCCGATGACCAGTCCGCAAAGATACACGGCCAGGAAGCCGCTGCCATGCAAGGCGTTGGTCAGTGCGAATACCGCCAGGCCACCACTGATGACCAGCAGCGGATACAGCCCGTTGGCCAGGTTGATGCGGTTCACGAGGGTGAGCATCAGCCAGCCGCCAGCCAGCCCGACTAGCCCACCGATGCCGAATTCACGAACCAGATGCATCAGCAGGCCCAGGTGAAAGCCCGTTTCGCCGCTGGCGAGCATGTCGATGAGGGTGACGGTCAGGAATACCGCCATGGGGTCATTGCTGCCGGACTCGATCTCAAGGGTGGCGGTGACCCGCTCGTTCAAGCCCTTGCCGCCCAATAGGGAAAACACCGCCGCGGCATCCGTCGAGCCGACGATGGCGCCAATCAGCAGCCCTTGCATGAGGTTGAGGTCGAATAGCCAGGCCGCCACGACCCCGGTGAGCCCGGTGGTGATCATCACGCCCACGGTGGCCATTGACAGCGCCGGCCACAAGGCCACCCGGAAGCTGGCGACCCGGGTGCGCAAGCCGCCGTCCAACAGGATCACCGCCAGGGCGAGGTTACCGACCAGATAGGCCGTAGGATAGTTGTCGAACACGATGCCGGCACCGTCCACTCCCGCGACCATGCCAACGGCCAGGATGATGACGAGAATCGGAATGCCGAGGCGAGACGAGAGCGAGCTCACCAGGATGCTCGCACCGACCAGCAACGCGCCGATGAGGAACAGGCTGTTGATGGTTGCGGCATCCAAGGGCAGTACTCCATTCAAATCAAGGGCAAGGCACGTGCAGAGAACGTGCCAACCGATTCTAACCCGTAGCTTTGGCATTCTGTCAAAGCACGTCTGGTTCTGACGCCAAGGGTAGGCCCGCGAAAATGAAACGGCCCGGCAATAAGCCGGGCCGCAGGGTGTCGCAACCAGGGTCAGCCGATGGTCATCAGGCTGGCGTTCCCTCCCGCGGCGGCCGTGTTGACGCTGACGGCCCGCTCGATGACCAGGCGCTCCAGGGCGATGCCGGTTTCACCATGAGACAGCCCCTGCACGCCGATGATCGCGCCGGCGCGGGCCGCGATGGCTTCGCACAGGCCACGCAGCTGATCGGAGTCACCGTGGTGGATGACCGCGTCGAAGTGCGCCTCGTCGCGCTTCCAGTCCGCGATGAGCTGGATTCGACCCTGTACTTCCTTCGGCAGACGATTGACCAGGCCGCGAGCCGGTTCGCCATCGGCGAAGACCGCCCGACTGCCCACCGCCAGCACTGCGGCCAGCTGGGTCAGCAGGTCGGCTTCGTTATCGGCCAGGCAAAGCACTCGCTCGCGCGGCAGAATGGTATAGCTGTTGCGTTCGCCCGTCGGGCCTGGCAGGAGGCGAGTCACACCGCTCTGAGATTGTACGGCGTACTGGTTGCAAGCCTCCACCAGGCTTGCTTCCTGCTTGCCTTCGCCCCAGGCCTTGAGTACCTGCAGCGGCTTGAGCAGGGCCTCGCGGGCGCGGCTGTCCGGGGTGGCCAGGTCGCTGCGCTCGAAGGTACGGAGCACTGCATCGGCCGGCCGGGTAGACAGCAGACGGTACAGGTACAGCGGGCCGCCCGCCTTGGGCCCCGTCCCGGAAAGGCCTTCGCCACCAAAGGGCTGGACACCCACCACGGCGCCGACGATATTGCGGTTCACATACAGGTTGCCGGCGTTGACGTTCTCCACCACCTTGGCGATGGTTTCGTCGATCCGGGTATGGACCCCAAGGGTCAGGCCATAGCCAGAGGCGTTGATCTGGCCGATCAAGGCCTCCAGGTCCTTGCGCTTGTAGCGCACCACGTGGAGCACAGGGCCGAAGATTTCCCGCTTGAGCTCATCGAAGCTTTCCAATTCGATCAGGGTGGGCATCACGAAGGTGCCGCGGCGGCATTCGGCGCTGTCGGCGATCGCCACTTGATAAACGGTGCGGCCTTTTTCGCGCATGCCCTGGATATGCTGCTCGATGCCGGCCTTGGCCTCGGCGTCGATCACCGGGCCGATATCCACGGCCAGGCGCTCGGGATTGCCCAGGCGAGCCTGGGCCATGGCGCCCTTGAGCATTTCGATCACGCGGTCGGCGCTGTCTTCCTGCAGGCACAGCACCCGCAGGGCGGAGCAACGCTGGCCAGCACTGTCGAACGCCGAGGACACCACGTCGATCACCACCTGTTCGGTGAGGGCGGAAGAATCCACGATCATCGCGTTCTGCCCGCCGGTTTCAGCGATCAGCGGAATCGGCCGGCCCTGGGCATCCAGGCGTCCGGCGATGTTGCGCTGGAGCAGCCGGGCCACCTCGGTGGAGCCGGTGAACATCACGCCCTTGACGCGCTCATCGCCTACCAGGCGAGCGCCCACGGTTTCACCACGGCCTGGCAGCAATTGCACCACACCCTCGGGAATGCCGGCTTCCAGCAGGATTCGCACAGCCTGGGCCGCGACCAGAGGCGTCTGCTCGGCGGGCTTGGCCAGTACAGGATTGCCCGCGGCCAGGGCGGCGGCGACCTGGCCGGTGAAAATGGCCAGAGGGAAGTTCCATGGGCTGATACACACCACCGGCCCGAGCGGGCGATGAGCCTCGTTGGTGAAATCGTGGCGAGCCTGCACCGCGTAATAGCGCAGGAAATCGACAGCTTCGCGTACCTCGGCGATGGCGTTGGCGAAGGTCTTGCCGGCCTCGCGCACCAGCAGGCCCATCAAGGGCTGGATCTGCGCTTCCATGAGGTCCGCGGCGCGCTCGAGGATGGAGGCGCGCTCCACTGGCGGGGTCGCTTGCCAGATAGGGCCGTTGATCAGGGCGCATTGGATGGCGGCGTCCACGTCGCTGATGTCCGCTTCCTGTACCTGGCCAACCACATCGCGGTGGTCCGCCGGGTTCAGCACCGGCTGCGCCTGGCCCTGTGAGGCTTCGCAACCGAGCAGCGGGCCGGCCGTCCAGTCGTTATGAGCGGTGGCCAGCAGGGCGCTGCTCAGGGAAGCCAGGCGGTGTTCGTTGGCCAGGTCGATACCTGCCGAGTTCTGGCGTTCGCTGCCATAGAGGTCGCGTGGCAGCGGGATGCGCGGATGCGGCAGGCCGAATGCGCCCTCCTGGGCGCCCAGGCGCTCGATGGTGGCCACCGGGTCGGCCACCAGTTCCTGGATGGAAATGGAATGGTCGGCGATGCGGTTGACGAAAGACGTGTTCGCACCGTTTTCCAGCAAGCGGCGCACCAGGTAGGCCAGCAGCGTTTCATGGGTACCCACGGGCGCGTACACACGGCAGGGGCGATTCAGCTTGCCATCGGCGATCTTGCCCACCACTTGCTCGTACAGCGGTTCGCCCATGCCATGCAGGCACTGGAATTCGTACTGGCCGGGGTAGTAGTTCTGGCCGGCGATCTGGTAGATGGCCGCCAGGGTATGGGCGTTATGAGTGGCGAATTGTGGATAAATGGCTTCCGGCGCCCCCAGCAGCTTGCGGGCACAGGCGATGTAGGACACGTCCGTGTACACCTTGCGGGTATAGACCGGGTAGCCTTCCAGCCCTTCCATCTGGGCGCGCTTGATCTCGCTGTCCCAATAGGCACCTTTCACCAGGCGGATCATCAGGCGATGCCGGCTGCGCCGGGCCAGGTCGATCACGTAGTCGATCACGTACGGGCAGCGCTTCTGGTAAGCCTGGATCACGAAGCCGATGCCGTTCCAGCCAGCCAGTTGCGGCTCGAAGCACAGGCGCTCGAGCAGGTCCAGGGACAGCTCGAGGCGGTCCGCTTCCTCGGCATCGATGTTCAAGCCGATATCGTATTGCTTGGCCAGCAGCGTCAGCGAGAGCAGGCGAGGGTAGAGTTCGTCCATCACGCGCTCGTACTGGGCGCGGCTGTAGCGCGGGTGCAGCGCTGACAGCTTGATGGAGATGCCGGGGCCTTCGTAGATGCCACGGCCATGGGAGGCCTTGCCGATGGAATGAATGGCCTGCTCGTAGGACGCCAGATACTTCTGGGCGTCGTGCTCGGTCAATGCCGCTTCGCCCAGCATGTCGTAGGAATAGCGGAAACCCTTGCTCTCGAATTTGCTGGCGTTGGCCAGGGCCTCGGCGATGGTCTCGCCTGTCACGAACTGTTCGCCCATCAGGCGCATCGCCATGTCCACGCCTTTGCGGATCATGGGCTCGCCGCTCTTGCCAATGATGCGGCTCAAGGAGGAGGTGAGGCCAGCCTCATTATGGGTGGACACCAGCTTGCCGGTGAGCAGCAGGCCCCAGGTCGCGGCATTGACGAACAGCGATGGACTGTTGCCCAGGTGCGGCTGCCAGTTGCCATTGCTGATCTTGTCCCGGATGAGTGCGTCCCGGGTGCCCTTGTCGGGAATGCGCAGCAGGGCCTCGGCCAGGCACATCAGCGCAACGCCTTCCTGGGACGACAGCGAAAATTCCTGCAGCAGCCCTTGAACCAGGCCTGCCCGGCCCGTGGCGTTCTTCTGGTTGCGAAGTTTCTCGGCGATGCCGGCGGCCAGCTTGTTCGCGGCCTCGCCCATGGCGGCGGGCAGTCGTGCCTGCTCCAGCAGCATGGGAACCATTTCCTGTTCGGGCCGGCGATAGGCGCCAGTGATCGCTGCCCGCAAAACCGATTGCGGGAGGATGCTTTCAGCGAATTCCAGGAAGCATTGGTGCGTGCCTTCCGCGGGTACTTCACCCGCTTCTTCACCAAGGGTGGCGACGCTGCCGTTGAGTTCGGTCAGGGAGGCCCCACCCTCGAGCTTCTCCAGATAATTGAAGATCGCTTGCTTGATGAGCCAGTGCGGAGTGCGGTCGATGGACTGAGCCGCCGCCTTCAAGCGCTCGCGGGTCGGGTCGTCAAGTTTGACCCCAAGGGTAGTCGTCGCCATTTTTGATTGTCCTCATCGGGTTGCCACTCTCGCGTGGCTTGTGCGTGGCGGAAGATTATCTGGGGGCTTAACGGGGTGCAACCGGGTGCAACCCAAAAAGGGGAACTATTTGTCCGGACGGCTGACTGGCCAAATATGATCGGAGACCGCGCCCTAAAAAGGTGCGTGGCGTGGAGTGGGGTTGTACTTGGGGACCTGTCTGATAGTCCTGTAGGACTATTCCTAAACTGCCCGGTCGCCCTTGTATCAATGTCGCTCGCCTCCCTAGGATGCCGCTCTCGGTGCAACCCTGGTGCACCTAATAAAAAGGGCAGGAGTACCCATGAGCCTGAGCAATCCGACACTGGTCGCTTTCACCATCTACATCGGCCTGATGCTGCTGATAGGCCTGCTGGCCTGGCGCGCCACCCGTAATCTCTCGGACTATATCCTTGGTGGCCGCCGCCTCGGGAGCTTCGTTACCGCCCTGTCCGCCGGGGCATCGGACATGAGCGGCTGGCTGCTGATGGGCCTGCCTGGGGCCATTTTTGTCAGTGGCCTGTCCGAGGTCTGGATCGCCATCGGCCTGGTCATCGGCGCCTACCTGAACTGGCGGCTGGTGGCGGGTCGCCTTCGGGTACATACCGAGCACAATGGGGATGCCCTGACGCTGCCGGATTACTTCGCCGCTCGCTTCGAAGACCGGCACGGCCTGCTACGGGTGCTGTCGGCGGTCGTCATCATGGTGTTCTTCACCATCTATTGTGCTTCCGGCATCGTGGCGGGGGCTCGCCTGTTCGAGAGCACCTTCGATCTTCCCTATGAAACCGCTCTGTGGGCAGGCGCGGCGGCCACCATCGCCTATACCTTCCTCGGCGGTTTCCTGGCGGTAAGCTGGACCGATACCGTGCAGGCTTCGCTCATGCTGTTCGCGCTCATTCTCACTCCCATTGTGGTAGTCCTGGCCAGTGGCGGCGTGGATACGGCGCTCTGGCACATCGAGGCCGCCAAGCCGGCCAGCTTCGATCTGTTCACCGGCACCACCTGGCTGGGCATCGCCTCACTGCTGGCCTGGGGCCTGGGCTATTTTGGCCAGCCGCATATCCTGGCGCGCTTCATGGCCGCCGGCTCGGTGAAGGCGATCCATCATGCGCGGCGCATTTCCATGGCCTGGATGGTGCTGTGCCTGGCAGGCACCAGCGCGGTGGGCTTCTTCGGCATCGCCTATTTCGAGGCTTATCCTGATGCCGCGATGGTGCTGAAGGACAACCCCGAGCGCATCTTCATCGAAATCACCCAGTTGCTGTTCAATCCGTGGGTCGCTGGCGTACTGCTTTCCGCCATCCTGGCGGCGGTCATGAGCACCCTCAGCTGTCAATTGCTGGTGTGCTCCAGTTCCCTGACCGAGGACTTCTACCGGCATTTCCTGCGCAAGGACGCTTCCCAGCGTGAGCTTGTCTGGGTAGGGCGTGCCATGGTGCTGCTCGTGGCATTGGTCGCCATCTACCTGGCCGCGGATCCGGACAGCCGCGTACTCGACCTGGTCAGCTACGCCTGGGCTGGCTTCGGTGCCGCCTTCGGCCCGGTGGTCATCATTTCGGTGCTCTGGAAAGGCATGACGCGTAATGGCGCCTTGGCGGGCATCGTGACCGGGGCGGTTACCGTGGTGGCATGGAAACAGCTGATGAGCGAGACCGGCGTCTATGAAATCATTCCCGGGTTTGTCCTGGCCTGCCTGGCGATCATGGCGGTCAGTGCCGCTGGCCAGGCCGGTGATTCCGTAGCCAAGCGTTTCGAAGCCGCCAACCAGGCCTGGCGCGCCGCGCGTCGATAGGCGCCATCGGGCCCCTCGGCCTTTGGCTGAGGGGCCGCTGCGGGGTAAACTTGCCGCCCCTGCAGGAGTAACCATGAATTACCGCCACGCCTTCCATGCCGGCAACCACGCCGATGTCTTCAAGCACCTGGTGCTCAGCCGTCTTATCGCGCTGATGTCGCGCAAGGAGCAGCCGTTCGCCTATCTCGACACCCATGCCGGGGTAGGCCTGTACGACCTGCATGGAGATCAGGCCAGCCGGACGGGTGAGTACCTGGAAGGTGTGTCGCGCCTCTGGGGCGCGCAAGAGGTGCCGGAGTTGGCGGCAGACTACCTGCGTATCCTGCGCAAGCTCAACCCTGACGGCACATTGCGTTACTACCCTGGCTCCCCTGAGCTGGCGCGCCGCCTGGCTCGCCAGCAGGACAGCCTGCAGTTCAACGAAAAACACCCCGACGACGGCCTGGCGCTCAAGGAAAACATGAAGCGCGACCCTCGCGTGGCGGTCCATCGCGGCGAAGGCTGGCACGTGCCCAGGGCATTGCTTCCCACTCCGGAAAAGCGGGCGATCATCCTGGTGGACCCGCCCTTCGAGCAGGCTGATGAGCTTCAGCGTTGCGCCAAGGCCATGAAGGAAGCCATCGCTCGCATGCGTCAGGCGGTGGTAGTGCTCTGGTATCCCATCAAGGACGAAAGGGCGATGCGGCGTTTCTATCAGGAGCTCACCAGCACAGGCGCGCCCAAGTTGCTCAAGGCGGAGCTTTTCGTCCATCCGGCGGACACCGACACCCGGCTCAACGGCTCCGGCCTGGCGATCAGCAATCCGCCGTGGGGGTTGGAAGAGGAACTCCACGCCCTGCTGCCCTGGCTTGCCCGGTTGCTCGCCCAGAGCCAGGGTAGCTGGCGGATGGACTGGCCCATTCCCGAATAACCCCCCACAAGATACCGGCCCCAGCCCGCAACAGCCTGCCTTGGCAGCGACCGGGCGTGGCGACGGCGTGGGGCCTTTGTCGCGCGCAAGCCAGCGTGGCCCGGCGCGGCTGCCACGCGAGACCAGACCCACCCTCGTAGCCGCCCGCCTTGGCGGCGACGGGTTCTACCATGCCGGCCGGCATGATCAGGCCGGCAGGCATACCCCGGTACCGCCGATGCCGCAATAGCCGCCGGGGTTCTTGGCCAGGTATTGCTGGTGGTAAGCCTCCGCGTAATAGAACGCCGGGGCGTGCTGGATCTCGGTGGTGATTTCCGGGTGCCCGGCCTTGCGCAGTTCGCCCTGGAAGGCCTCCCGGCTGGCCAGCGCGGCGTGAAGCTGCGCTTCGCTGGTGGCGAAGATCACCGAGCGGTACTGGGTGCCGATGTCATTGCCCTGGCGCATGCCCTGGGTAGGATTGTGGGACTCCCAGAATACCTTCAGCAGGGCTTCGTAGGAGGTTTCCTTCGGGTCGAAGACCACCATCACCACTTCGCTGTGCCCGGTCAGGCCCGAGCAAACTTCTTCATAGGTAGGATTGGGGGTATACCCGCCGGCATAGCCCACGGCTGTGGTATAGACGCCTGGCTGTTGCCACAAGCGGCGCTCAGCGCCCCAGAAGCAGCCCAGCCCGAAATAGGCCACTTCCAATCCGGCAGGGAAGGGCGCTTGCAGGGTGCGGCCGTTGACGAAGTGTTCTTCAGGCACAGCCATGGGGGTTTCCCGCCCGGGCAGCGCTTGCTGCTGGGTCGGCAATTCGTTTTTGTTCACGAGGATCTCAGAGCGCAAGACCATGGCTTTCTCCGCAAAGGTTGGCGACAGACCCACAGTGTGCCCGAGCCGGGCGCGGCTGTCAGGTCATCGGGCCGCGGGGGTAGCGTTTCAAGGCGTCCACCAGTCGCGCCGAGGGGATAGGGCGGTCGAACAAGTACCCTTGGCCCACGTCACAACGATGACGGCGCAGGAAGTTGAGCTGTTCGGCCGTCTCGATGCCCTCGGCCACGACCTTGAGCTTGAGGTTGTGCGCCATGGCGATCACGGCCGAGGTGATTTCCATATCGTCCTGGCTGGTGGGGATATCGTTGATGAAGCTGCGGTCGATCTTGATGATGTCGATCGGAAACTTCTTTAGATAGCTCAGGGACGAATAACCTGTGCCGAAGTCGTCCATGGCCAGCGACAGTCCCAGGCCCTTGAGCTGCCCTAGCAGTTGGCGGGTATCTTCGGTCGCTTCCAGCAACAGCCCCTCGGTAAGCTCCAGCTCCAGCAGGCTTGGAGGCAGTCGCTCCTCGGTCAGGATCTGACTGATGGAAGCGACCAGGTCCGGGTCGGAGAACTGCTTGGGCGAGAGGTTGATCGCCACATGTAGCGGCCCATGGCCAGCGGCCGTCAGCTGGCGGCTCATGCGACAGGCCTGGCGGACTACCCACTTGCCGATGGGAATGATCAGTCCGGTTTCCTCGGCCACGCTGATGAACTGATCAGGGCGAATCATGCCTTTTTCAGGATGGTTCCAGCGCAACAGGGCTTCCATGCCCAGCAGGCGGCCGGTGCGCAGGCAAAGCTTGGGCTGGTAGAACACTTCCAGCTCGTTCTGGGTCAGGGCCCGGCGCAGATTGTTTTCCACGAACAGCTTGTAGTTGGCCTCGGCATTGAGCACTTCGGTGAACACCTGCACCTGATGTTTGCCATTGGCCTTGGCCTTGTGCAGCGCCAGCCCTGCATTCTTCATCAGGGTCTGCGGGTCTCGCCCGTGCAGTGGCGCGCAGGCCAGCCCTACCGAGGCCGTGACGTTGATCAGCTGGTTATCCACGAACATGGGCTTGTCGAGGGTCTTGAGCACCTGTAGTGCCAGCTGCTGAGCGGCCTCGGGCACGGTGTCGTCCAGCAGTACCGCGAACTCGTTGCTGGCGAAACGCGCCAGGGTGCCGGACGGACTCAGGCTGTTGCGCAGGCGGCGGGCCAGGCTGATAAGCAGTTTGTCGCCAGTCTGATGACCAAGGCTGTCATTGATGCGCTTGAAGTTGTCGATGTCCACCAGCATCAGTGCCAGGGGCGTTTCCGCGTCGGAGGCGAAGCGCTCATCCAGAGAGCGGATGAAAGCCGGTCGGTTGCCCAGATTGGTCAGATTGTCTGTATAGGCCAGGCGCTCGATGCGCTGCTGGGCCAGCTTGGTCTGGGTGATGTCCTCGTAAATGCCGATGTAATGGGTCAGTTCACGATGGTCATTGAAAACCTTGGATATGGAGAGCTGCCCCCAGTAGGGCTCAAGGTTCTTGCGTCGGCTTTTGAATTCGCCCTGCCAACTGTTGCTCTTGGCCAGGCTGGACGGTGCATCGAACAACAGTTCGCTTAGGTTCTCCAGCGCAGGAAGCTCGGACAGGCGGTGGCCATGGACTTCGTCCGACGTATATTGGGTGATTGCTGTAAAGCTCGGGTTTACGTACTCCACCACGCCGTCGCGGTTCACCAGCAGAAAGGCGTTGGCGCTTTGCTCGACCGCTCGCTGGAACAGGTGCAGGGCGCTTGTCGCCGCCCGGCGATCGTGATTGGAAATCACTTGGACAAGCTGGTCGGCCAATTCATGCATGAAGGCGATATCGCTCGCCTGCCAGGCCCGTTCGCTCATGTGCTCCAGGCACAGCACGCCGACCACCTGGCCATCCACGCGAATGCAGGCATCCAACACACTGGCCAGGCCACCTGGCAGAGCCTGCAAGGCGAGCTCGCTGGTAGCGGTTGGGCTTGCTGTCGGGCCGCGCCGCAGGCTTTGCAGGTAGGCTGAATAGCGTCCGGGTTCGACCTGCGTGGGCACATGGTGAGCCTGGGTCGCCGCACGCCAGGCCATGACGGGGAGCAGCTTCTGCCCCTCTATCCGCCAGAGGCTGACGCTATCGCTTTCACAGACTTCGCACGCGCCACGAGTAATAAGCTCCCCGGCTTCTCGCAAGGGATCATCGGTGGCATAGCGCAAGCGAGCCAGGCGCAGCATGAGGTCTTGCTGGGCCCGCATCCGTTCCAGTTGCCGGACAGGGTCGGCTTGTAGCGCCAGTGTCGATTCCAGGTGCGTATCCAGGCCTGCCAGGAGCGCCTGGGCGTCGGGCTTTCCCATGGCGAAACTGTCCGCGACAGGTTCGTCGACCGCCAGCAGATACCCGCGCAGCAATTGCCGGTTGTGCTGTTTGAAAGGCTCGCCTACCTCAAGAACATGGCGAGGACCATCGACTGCATGCAAGACGTAGCGGACCAGATAGTAGGCGCGCATGGCCAGCTGCGCCTGGATGGCATCGTGCAATCGATAGCGCGCCTCAGGCTCCATCAGGCTCGCATAAGGTGAGCCGATCAGTGCGCAAAGCTCGGAAGCCGGTAGGCCGAAGTCCTTCTCACAAGTTGGGTCAAGGTATAGGAGGGCCCAGTTTGCCTCGTTGAGCCGTTCGAAACGAAGCATGCCCAGGCGCGACGGCACCGGAAGCTGCGTGACGACCTCGGCCGCCATGCGAGAGGCGGCATCCGGTTGGCTTTTCATCGAGAACTCGCTTGAGAAATACGGGTTACACAGATCCATCTGGTGATAATTGTCGCGTTCGGCAAGGTTGCATCATGCCGCTTCGGCTGACAAGCACAACAGTGGCTTAATGCCTTCATTGGTTGGCATTCACGTCAGTTATTTGCCACTTCAATGTTTGTCTATCGGCAAGCCGCGGTAAAACTGGAATCGCCGATATATTGGCGTCAACTCGGTCGGGCCAGGACCGTCACTGGCGGGCTCAAAAAAAACCCCGCCGAGGCGGGGTCGAGGTTTCGAGCATAGCGGCTCAAGACAGATGCCATGCCCGCTTGGGCATGGCAGGGGTGTTACAACAGCATCGCGCGGATATCGCCCAGCACGTCGCTCAAGCGCTTGGTGAAGCGCGCGGCGGCGGCACCGTTGATCACGCGGTGATCATAGGACAGCGACAGCGGCAGCATCAGACGTGGCTGGAAGGCCTTGCCGTCCCATACCGGCTGCATGGCGGCCTTGGATACACCGAGGATGGCCACTTCAGGCGCATTGACGATCGGGGTGAAGCCAGTACCGCCGATATGCCCAAGGCTGGAGATGGTGAAGCAGGCGCCCTGCATGTCATCCGACGCCAGCTTCTTGGTGCGCGCCTTCTCCGCCAGGGCGGCGGCTTCGGCGGCCAGTTGAAGCAGGCTCTTCTGGTCGACATTCTTGATCACCGGGACCAGCAAGCCGTCCGGGGTATCCACGGCGAAGCCGATGTGCACGTACTTCTTGCGGATGATCGCCTTGCCGCTTGGGGCCAGGGAGCTGTTGAAGTCTGGCAGCTCCTTGAGCAGGAAGGCGCAGGCCTTGAGCAGCAGCGGCAGCACGGTCAGCTTGACTCCGGCTTTCTCGGCCACCGCCTTCTGGGCCACCCGGAAGGCTTCCAGCTCGGTGATGTCGGCCTGGTCGAACTGGGTCACGTGAGGCACGTTGAGCCAGCTGCGGTGCAGGTTGGCGGCGCCGACCTGCATCAGGCGCGTCATCGGCACCTCTTCCACTTCGCCGAAGCGGCTGAAGTCCACGGTGGGGATGGGCGGAATACCCGCGCCCCCCGTAGTCGCGGCGGCGGCTGGCGCCTCCTTGGCCTTGGCCATCATGGTCTTGACGTACGCCTGCACGTCTTCTTTCAGGATACGACCATGGGGGCCGGTGGCACCTACCTGGGCCAGGTCCACGCCAAACTCACGGGCCAACAGGCGTACCGCGGGGCCTGCATGAACCTTGCCGCTGGGCGCGGCAACCGGAGCGGCCGGAGCGGCAGCGGGGGCGCTGGCAGGCTTGGCGGCCGTTGGGGGCGTGGCCGCGGCAACCGGAGCCTGGGCGGCTTCTTTCGGCGTGGATGCCGCGGGCGCGGCGGCACCTGCGACTTTCAGCTTGAGGATAAGGTCGCCGGTACCGACTTCGCTTTCCAGCTGCGCGATCACGCTTTCCACCACGCCCGCTTCGGGGCAGGGGATTTCCATGCTCGCCTTGTCCGACTCAAGGGTAATCAGCGACTGGTCCTTCTCGACCTTGTCACCGGCCTTGACCAGCACTTCGATGACCTTGGCCTTGCCCGACGAGCCGATATCCGGCACGTGGATATCCTTGACGGTATCGCCGGCCGGCGCGCTGGCGGGTGCCGCCGCGGGTGCCGAAGCCGGAGCCGAAGCTGCTGGCGCACTGGCCGCCGGCGCCGGGGCGGCAGCCGAAGCGCCGCCAGCGCCCTTGAGCACCAGGATAAGGTCACCGGTGCCGACTTCGTCGTTCAGCTTCACGCCGATGCTTTCGACCACGCCGGCAGCGGGAGAAGGGATCTCCATGCTGGCCTTGTCGGACTCCAGGGTGATCAAGGATTGATCAGCCTCGACGGTATCGCCGACCTTCACCTGGATCTCGATCACTTGGGCCTTGCCCGAGGAGCCGATGTCCGGTACGTGTACGTCCTGGCTGGCGCCACCGCCATTGGCGGCAGGAGCAGGCGCGGACGGCCGGGTTTCCTCGGCTTCGTCCGGAGCGCTGGCAGGCGCCGCAGCGGGGGCGGCCTGTTCGGCGGGCGCCGAGGCGCCCTCCACGTCCAGTTCCAGCAGTTCGTCGCCTTCCTTCAGGCGATCGCCCAGCTTGACCTTGATGGCCTTGACCACGCCGGCCTTGGGCGCGGGCACTTCCATGCTGGCCTTGTCCGACTCGAGGGTCACCAGGCTCTGTTCGGCTTCGATACGGTCGCCGACCTTGACCTGGATCTCGATTACTTCCCCTTCACCGCTGCCGATGTCAGGTACGCGAATAAGCTCGCTCACGAATGTTCTCCTCAGCAGTCCAGGGGGTTGCGCTTGTCAGGGTCGATGCCAAACCGGGCGATGGCTTCGGCCACGACCTTCGGTTCGATGTCGCCACGATCTGACAAGGCTTCCAGGGCGGCCAGCACAATGAAGTGACGATCCACTTCGAAGAAGTGGCGCAGCTTCTTGCGGCTGTCGCTGCGGCCGAAGCCGTCGGTGCCCAGGACCTTGAATTCCTTGCTTGGAACCCACTGGCGGATCTGCTCGGCGAACAGCTTCATGTAGTCGGTCGATGCGATGACCGGCCCCTTGCGGCCGCCCAGGCACTGCTCGACGTAGCTCTGCGCCGGTTTCTCGCCCGGGTGCAGGCGGTTGCTGCGCTCGACGGCCAGGCCGTCGCGGCGCAGCTCGTTGAAGCTGGTGACGCTCCATACATCGGCGCCCACGTTGAACTCTTCGCGCAGGATTTTCGCCGCCTCGCGCACTTCGCGCAGGATGGTGCCCGAGCCCAGCAGCTGCACATGGTGCGCCGCTTCGCGAGTATCGTTCTCCAGCAGGTACATACCCTTGATGATGCCTTCCTCGGCGCCGGCCGGCAGTGCCGGCTGGGCATAGGCTTCGTTCATCACGGTGATGTAGTAGAAGATGTCCTGCTGCTCTTCCATCATCTGGCGCATGCCTTCGCGGATGATCACCGCCAGTTCATAGCCATAGGTGGGGTCGTAGCTGCGGCAGTTCGGAATGGTCGCCGCCATCAGGTGGCTGTGGCCGTCTTCGTGCTGCAGGCCTTCACCGTTGAGGGTGGTACGTCCGGCGGTGCCGCCGATCAGGAAGCCACGGGTGCGGCTGTCGCCAGCGGCCCAGGCCAGATCGCCGATACGCTGGAAACCGAACATCGAATAGAAGATGTAGAACGGCAGCATCGGCTGGTTGTGGCAGCTGTACGCGGTGCCGGCAGCGATGAAGGACGACATGGCGCCGGCCTCGTTGATGCCTTCCTCGAGGATCTGGCCCTTCTTGTCCTCGCGGTAGAACATCACCTGGTCTTTATCCACGGGTTCGTAGAGCTGGCCTACGGACGAGTAGATACCCAGCTGGCGGAACATGCCTTCCATGCCGAAGGTACGGGCTTCGTCCGGGATGATCGGAACGATGCGGTGGCCCAGTTCCTTGTCCTTCACCAGTTGGGTCAGGATGCGCACGAATGCCATGGTGGTGGAGATTTCGCGATCACCGGAGCCATCGAGGATAGCCTTGAGGGTGTCGAGTGGCGGTACCGGAACATTGAAGCTCTTGCTGCGGCGCTGAGGCACGAAGCCGCCCAGGGCATTGCGGCGCTCGCTCAGGTACTTGGCTTCGGCGCTGCCTGGCTCGGGCTTGTAGAACGGCAGCTTCTCCAGGTCTTCGTCGCGTACCGGGATGTCGAAGCGGTCGCGGAATTTGCGCAGGCTGTCCACATCCACCTTCTTGGTGTTGTGGGCCGTGTTCTTGGCTTCGCCGGCACCGGTGCCATAACCCTTGATGGTCTTGGCCAATACAACGGTCGGCTGACCATTGTGGTTGTTCACGGCGTCATGGTAAGCCGCGTACACCTTGTACGGATCGTGGCCGCCGCGGTTGAGTTTCCAGATCTCGTCGTCGGACAGGTCAGCGACCATCGCCTTGAGTTCCGGGGTGTTGAAGAAGTGCTCGCGGACGAACGCGCCGTCCTTGGCCTTGTAGTTCTGGTATTCGCCGTCGACGACTTCGTCCATGCGGCGTTGCAGGATACCGTCGGTGTCCTTGGCCAGCAGCGGGTCCCAGAAGCGACCCCAGACTACCTTGTTGACGTTCCAGCCGCCGCCACGGAACACGCCTTCGAGTTCCTGGATGATCTTGCCGTTGCCGCGAACCGGGCCGTCGAGGCGCTGCAGGTTGCAGTTGATGACGAAGATCAGGTTGTCCAGCTTCTCGCGGCCGGCCAGGGCGATGGCGCCCAGGGATTCCGGCTCGTCGCACTCGCCGTCGCCCATGAAGCACCAGACCTTCTGCTTTCCGGCGGGAATGTAGCCACGGGCTTCAAGGTACTTCATGAAGCGGGCCTGGTAGATCGCCTGGATCGGGCCCAAGCCCATGGAGACGGTGGGGAACTGCCAGAAATCAGGCATCAGCCAGGGGTGCGGGTAGGACGACAGGCCCTTACCATCGACTTCCTGGCGGAAGTTGTCCATCTGCTCTTCACTGATGCGACCTTCCATGAAGGCACGGGCGTAGACGCCCGGCGAGGCGTGGCCCTGGAAGAAGATCAGGTCGCCGCCGTGCTCTTCGGTGGGTGCCTGGAAGAAGTAGTTGAAACCGATATCGTACAGCGTCGCGCTCGAGGCGAAGCTGGAGATGTGTCCGCCCAGGTCCGAGTCCCTGAGGTTGGTGCGAACGACCATGGCCAGCGCGTTCCAGCGAACCAGCGAGCGGATGCGGCGTTCCATGAACAGGTCGCCAGGCATGCGCGCTTCGTGGGTCACGGGAATGGTGTTGCGGTATGGCGTGGTGATTGCGTAGGGGAGTTGCGAACCACTGCGGGTGGCCAACTCGCCCATGCGAGTCATCAGGTAGTGAGCGCGGTCTTCGCCTTCTTTGTCGAGAACCGACTCCAGGGCGTCCAGCCATTCCTGGGTTTCGACGGGATCGAGGTCTTGCATGGCTTGCTCCAGGGCGGAAAGGCCACCAGAATCGATGACCTGAGTTTGCGACTGGCCTTGTGGGCAGACGACATGAATTCTTGGATCACCGGTTGGTTGGCCCGGTGTCCTGTAGTTTTACTACAAATCCTTGTTCATTTCATGCACCGCAGCGACAGGGGGAAGAGGAATACCTCACATAAGGGGGTGCGTCTTGGGCATTCCTCGGTCGGCTAAAACCATCCGTGCCTGTCGAAAATCGCCCGCGGAGGAATGCTTTTGAAGCCTGCCACCAAAAATCATCCGTTTTCGGCTATTTTCAGCTTTTGTTGGACAGTCCGGCCAGCCGCTCGCTTCGCGGTTTCCCCCAGCCCCCCTCGCCTGTAGGCGCCTTGAAGGATAGACCATGAGCCGTCCGCCCCTGATCCGATTACCCGACGTATTGCAGGCCCTGGCGGCCGAGCGCCTGGCGCGCCTGGCCGAGGCCGGGGCCGTCCTCCAGGCTCAGGCTGAAACAGAGCCGTGGGGGCTACGCGAAGCCCTTGGACGGGTGTGTGCCTTGAGCGACTTCGTGTTCGAGCAGCTGCTGCGCGATCCTGGGCTCTGGCGGGAACTGGTCGACAGTGGTCAGCTGGCTCGGACCCTGAGCGAAGGGGAGCTGCGTGGGCAGGTGCGTGCTGCACTGGCACGCTGCCAGGATGAAGACGCCCTCGGGATAGCCCTGCGTCGCCAGCGCAACCGTGAGCAGGTGCGCATCATCTGGCGCGACCTGCTTCGCGAGGCCGACCTGCAGGAAACCTGCAGGGACCTGTCCGAGCTGGCCGACACCTGCATCGACGAAGCCTACCAGTGGCTATACCCCCGCCATTGCCAGCAATTCGGCACGCCTATCGGGCGGCGCTCCGGCCAGCCCCAGCACATGATCGTGCTGGGCATGGGCAAGCTGGGCGCGGGGGAGCTGAACCTTTCATCGGATATTGACCTGATCTTCGCTTACCCGGAGGGCGGCGAAACCGAAGGGGTCAAACGTCCGCAGGACAACCAGGCGTTTTTCATCCGCCTCGGTCAGCGGTTGATCAAGGCGCTGGACCCGGTGACCGCCGATGGTTTCGTGTTCCGAGTGGACATGCGCCTGCGCCCCTATGGTTCGGTCGGAGCCCTGGTACTCAGCTTCAACGCTCTGGAGCAGTACTACCAGGACCAGGGGCGGGACTGGGAGCGCTACGCCATGATCAAGGCCCGTGTAGTGGCTGGCGACCAAGCCGCGGGAGCCCAGTTGCTGCAGATGCTGCGCCCCTTCGTCTACCGCCGCTACCTGGACTTTTCCGCCATCGAAGCGTTGCGCACCATGAAGCAGTTGATCCAGCAGGAAGTGCGGCGCAAGGGCATGGCTGACAACATCAAGCTGGGCGCCGGTGGCATTCGCGAAGTGGAGTTCATTGCCCAGGCGTTCCAGCTGATCCATGGCGGCCGGGACCTGAGCCTGCAGCAGCGATCGCTCTTGAATGTGCTCGGCACTCTTGAGCGCCAAGGTTATCTGCCCGCGGAGGTAGTGACCGAGCTGCGCCAGGGCTACGAATTCCTGCGCTATACCGAGCATGCCCTGCAGGCCATCGCCGATCGCCAGACTCAAATGCTGCCTGACACCGAGCGGGATCAGATGCGCGTCGCCGCCATGCTGGGCTTTCGCGACTGGGCCGGTTTCCATGCCCAGCTCATGGCCTGGCGTGGGCGCGTCGACTGGCATTTCAAAGGCGTGATCGCCGACCCGGACGAAGACGAAGGGCATGGCGAAGTCGTGGTCGGGGGCGAGTGGCTGCCCTTGTGGGAAGAGCGACAAGACGACGAAGCGGCGATCAGGCAACTGGCCGAGAGCGGTTTCGCCAACCCCGCCAAGGCCCTGGAGCGCCTGGCCAGCCTGCGCGCCAGTGGCCAGCTTCGGGCGATGCAGCGGATGGGCCGCGAGCGCCTGGATGCCTTCATTCCCCGCCTGCTGGCCCAGGCCAGCGAGCATGCCGAGCCTGATCTTGTGCTCGAACGCGTGCTGCCCCTGGTCGAGGCAGTGGCGCGAAGGTCGGCCTACCTGGTACTGCTGACGGAAAACCCCGGCGCGTTACGCCAACTGCTCACCCTGTGCGCCGCCAGCCCCTGGATTGCCGAACAGATCACCCGCTTCCCGCTCCTGCTCGATGAGTTGCTCAACGAAGCGCGGCTGTTCCACCCGCCCCAGGCACCCGAACTGGCTGCCGAGCTGCGGGAGCGGCTGGCGCGGATCCCCGAGGACGACCTCGAACAGCAAATGGAAGCCTTGCGGCACTTCAAATTGGCCCACAGCCTGCGCGTGGCGGCTTCCGAGATCGCGGGCACCCTGCCGCTGATGAAAGTCAGCGATTACCTGACCTGGCTGGCCGAGGCCATTCTGGCCCAGGTGCTGGCCCTGGCCTGGCGCCAGACGGTTGCCCGCCACGGCACGCCGCGGCGCCCGGATGGCAGCCCCTGTGATCCGGGCTTCATCATCGTCGGCTACGGCAAGATGGGCGGGCTGGAGCTGGGGCACGGCTCGGACCTGGACCTGGTGTTCATCCATGACGCCGATAGCGTGGCGGAAACCGATGGGCCGCGAGCGATCGACGGCGCACAGTTCTTCACCCGACTGGGCCAGCGCATCATTCACTTGCTCACAGCGCAGACCAACTCCGGGCAATTGTATGAGGTAGACATGCGCCTGCGGCCTTCGGGCGCGGCGGGGCTACTGGTCAGCTCGCTGGGCGCCTTCGAGCGTTACCAGCAGCACGAAGCCTGGACCTGGGAGCACCAGGCGCTGGTGCGAGCGCGGGTACTGGTAGGGGGGCAGGATGTCGCCGCCGCGTTCGAAACCATCCGCGCGGCGGTGCTGGGGCGCGAGCGCGACCCCAAGGCCCTGGCCATCGAGGTGAGCGAGATGCGGGCCAAGATGCGCGACAACCTTGGCACGCGCCCCACGGCCGCCGGCCGAGCCGACAATGCCTTCGATGCTCACGCGACCTTCGATATCAAGCAGGACGCCGGAGGTATCGTCGATATTGAATTTATGGTGCAATACGCGGCCCTGGCCTGGTCGCGCGAGCATCCCGCACTGCTGCGCTACACCGACAACATCCGTATTCTCGAGGGGCTCGAGCAGGCCGGGCTGCTGCCGGGAGGCGATGCCAGTCTCCTGCGCGAGGCATACAAGGCCTATCGTGCCGTGGCGCATCGGCGGGCGCTGCAGAAGCAGGCCGCCGTGATCGCCGGCAACCAGTTCGTTGCCGAGCGTCGCGCGGTGATGCGGATCTGGGCCGAGCTGGGGCTAGGCTGATTGTGAGAATCCACCGGGGAGGCCACCGCCTCCCTGATCGTTTGCGGAAAACCCATGAGAATTCTGATCATCGGGCCCAGCTGGGTCGGCGACATGGTGATGGCACAGACCCTGTTCCAGTGCTTGAAAAGCCGCCACTCCGACTGCCAGATCGACGTGCTCGCGCCTGAATGGAGCCGGCCGATACTCGAGCGCATGCCCCAGGTACGGCAGGCCTTGAGCTTTCCGCTCGGCCACGGGGCGCTGGAGCTGGCAACGCGGCGCCGCATCGGCCGCTCGTTCCGGGGCCAGTATGACCAGGCCATTGTGCTGCCCAATTCGCTGAAGTCTGCCCTGGTGCCGTTCTTTGCGAGCATCGCCCGACGCACGGGCTGGAAAGGCGAGCTGCGCTACGGCCTGCTCAACGACCTGCGGGTGCTCGACAAGGCCCGTTACCCGCTAATGATCGAACGCTTCATGGCCCTGGCCTACGCGCCGGATGAAGCCCTTCCCACGCCTTATCCCCAGCCTCGCCTGCGCATCGACCCGGCGAGCCGGAGCGCGGCGCTGGAGCGGTTCGGCCTGGAACTGGATCGCCCGGTGCTTGCCCTCTGCCCAGGCGCGGAATTCGGCGAATCCAAGCGTTGGCCCGCCGAGCACTACGCCGAAGTGGCCGAGGCGCGAATCCGCCAGGGCTGGCAAGTATGGCTGTTCGGCTCCAAGAAGGATCAGCCCGTGGCCGAGGCGATACGCGAGCGGCTGATTCCCGGGTTGCGTGAGGAAGCGGTGAACCTGTGCGGCGACACCTCGCTGGCCGAGGCCATCGACCTGATGTCCTGCGCCGGAGCGGTAGTGTCCAACGACTCGGGGCTGATGCACGTGGCCGCGGCGCTCAACCGCCCTCTGGTGGCGGTATATGGCTCCACGTCCCCCGGCTTTACGCCTCCGCTGGCCGATCAGGTCGAAGTGGTGCGTCTGGGGGTGGACTGCTCGCCCTGTTTCCAACGCACCTGCCCGCTGGGCCATTACAATTGCTTGCGCCTTTTGGACTCGCAGCGGGTGGTGGATGCGCTGGAACGCATGGGTACTCCCGAGGCCCAGCAGATGGCGGAGGCTGACTAGTGCGGGTTCTGCTGATCAAGACGTCTTCCCTGGGGGACGTGATTCACGCTTTGCCCGCGTTGACCGACGCGGCGCGCGCCATCCCGGGCATTCGCTTCGACTGGGTGGTGGAGGAGGGCTTCCGTGAGATCCCCACCTGGCATCCAGCGGTGGACAAGGTGATTCCAGTCGCCATCCGGCGCTGGCGCAAGGCGCCCTGGGCAACCGTCAAGAGTGGGGAGTGGCGGCGCTTCAAGGCGCAGTTGCGCGAGCGCACCTATGACCTGGTGATCGATGCCCAGGGCCTGCTCAAAAGCGCCTGGTTGACGCGCTACGTGAAGGCGCCGGTGGCGGGGTTGGACAAACGCTCGGCTCGGGAGCCCCTGGCCAGCCGCTTCTATGATCGCAAGCTTGGCGTCGCCCGAGGCCAGCATGCGGTGGAGCGGGTTCGCCAGCTGTTCGCCCTGGCGTTGGGTTATGACCTGCCCGATACCCTGGGCCAATACGGGCTCAGCCGTTCGCGGCAACTGGCGGTGCCCCACCCGGTGCCCTTCGTGGTGTTCCTGCACGGTACCACCTGGGACAGCAAGCACTGGCCCGAGGCTTATTGGCGCGAAATGGCCGAGCGCCTGGGGCTGGCCAACATCGGTGTGCGCTTGCCATGGGGCAACGAGGCTGAGTTTCGCCGCGCTCACCGGATCGCGGCTGGCTTGCACAATGTCGCCGTGCTGCCGAAGTTGAACCTGGCGGGGGTGGCCGAGGTGATGATCCAGTCCCGGGCCTGCGTGGCCGTGGACACCGGGCTGGGGCACCTGGCCGCCGCGCTGGATGTGCCCACCGTGTCGATCTACGGGCCTACCAATCCTGGCCTGACCGGCGCCTATGGCCGGGCCCAGGTCCATCTGGGCAGTGACTGGCCGTGCGCGCCCTGCCTGCAGAAAACCTGCACCTACAAGCCGACGCCAGAAGACCTGCGTCGGCACGATATCAAGCGCGAGTGGCCGCTGTGCTTCACTCGCGTCAATCCCGAACGAGTGGCAGGACGCCTGAGCGCGCTGTTGTTGGCTGAGGACCTGCGTTGATGCAATTGGCTTTCGTGCTGTACAAATATTTCCCCTTCGGCGGCCTGCAGCGCGATTTCATGCGTATCGCCCTTGAATGCCAGGCCCGGGGCCATCAGATAAGGGTGTACACCTTGATCTGGGAGGGGGACGTGCCGCCAGGGTTCGAAGTGCTGGTCGCTCCGGTGAAGGCACTGTTCAACCACCGCCGCAACGAGAAACTCAGCGCCTGGATGGCCGCCGACCTGGCCCGGCGCCCCGTGGATCGGCTCATCGGTTTCAACAAGATGCCAGGGCTGGACCTGTACTATGCCGCTGATGGCTGCTTCGAGGACAAGGCGCAAACGCTGCGCAATGGGTTGTATCGCCGCTGGGGTCGCTACCGCCACTTCGCCGAGTACGAGCGCGCGGTCTTCGCGCCTGAGGCGCGCACTGAAATCCTGATGATTTCCCAGGTCCAGCAACCGCTGTTCGTGAAGCATTACGGCACGCCCGCGCAGCGCTTCCACCTGCTGCCGCCGGGTATTTCCCAGGATCGCCGCGCGCCGGCCAACGCCGCGCAGGTCCGGGCCGCCTTCCGCGAGGAATTCGGCCTGGGCGAAGACGATTTGCTGCTGGTGCAGATTGGCTCCGGCTTCAAGACCAAGGGGGTGGACCGTTCCCTCAAGGCCCTGGCGGCGCTGCCAGCCGACCTGCGCCAGCGCACCCGCCTGTTCGTGATAGGCCAGGATGACCCGAAAGTCTTCCAGTTGCAGAGTACTGCCCTTGGCCTGAACGATCAGGTCAGCTTCATGAAGGGACGCAGCGATATACCGCGCTTCCTGCTTGGCGCTGATGCACTGATCCACCCGGCCTATAACGAAAACACCGGTACCGTTTTGCTCGAAGCGGTGGTGGCCGGGCTGCCTGTACTGGTAACCGAAGTCTGTGGCTATGCCCATTACATCGATGAAGCCCAGGCTGGCATCGTGATACCCGAGCCGTTCGACCAAGCGGACCTCAACCGCCAGTTGCAGCGCATGCTCGAAGACAAACCCGCGCGCGCTCAGTGGGGACGTAATGGCCTGGCCTTCGCCGACAGCGCGGACTTGTACAGCATGCCCCGGCACGCCGCCGACCTGATCCTGGCGGAGCGCCTCCAATGAAGCTGTTGCTGCAGCCGCCGTTCAAGGCCCTCTGGGCCGGGGCCGACCCCTTCGTCGCGGTCGAGACCTTGCAAGGCCAGGTCTACCGTGAGCTGGAGGGGCGTCGCACCCTGCGCACGGAAGTGGACGGCCGCGGCTATTTCGTCAAGATTCACCGCGGCATCGGCTGGGGGGAGATCCTCAAGAACCTGCTCAGCGCCAAGCTGCCGGTGCTGGGCGCAGGCCAGGAGTGGACGGCCATCGAGCGCCTGCACCAGGCAGGGGTGCCTACCATGACCGCCGTGGCCTACGGCGAGCGCGGCGCCAATCCCGCTGCCCAGCATTCGTTCATCGTCACCGAGGAACTGGCACCCACCATCAGCCTCGAGGACTACAGCCTCGATTGGCGTGCCCAGCCGCCAGCGCCGGCGGTGAAATGGGCGCTGATCCAGCGGGTGGCCGAGATGACGGGGGGCATGCATCGCGCTGGCGTCAATCACCGGGATTGCTACATCTGCCATTTTCTGCTGCACACGGACCGCCCCTTCGACCCGGCTAGCTTCAAGCTGTCGGTCATCGATCTGCACCGGGCCCAGACCCGCCCCCGGATCAGCCGCCGCTGGCGAGACAAGGACCTGGCCGCCCTTTATTTTTCCGCCTTGGACATCGGTCTGACGTCACGGGACAAGCTGCGCTTTCTCCGCGCGTACTTCCGGCA
The DNA here is from genome assembly GCF_049895785.1 of Pseudomonas sp. DC3200b2. Classification (NCBI taxonomy): domain Bacteria; kingdom Pseudomonadati; phylum Pseudomonadota; class Gammaproteobacteria; order Pseudomonadales; family Pseudomonadaceae; genus Pseudomonas; species Pseudomonas sp. DC3200b2. The sequence continues at coordinate 204,254 of NZ_JAFCTA010000005.1, forward strand.
GCCGCTGCGCCAGGTGCTGCGTGACGAGGCGGCATTGCTCGTCTGGCTGGAAGGCAAGGCGGCCAAGCTCTATGCGCGCAAGCAACGCTACGGAGACGCGCTCTGATGGCCGGCTGGAACCTGGACCCGGCCTTCGCGGGGCTGGATGGGATATTCGGCAGCCTGGACGCGGTTTTCGCCGCCCAGGGTGAACGCCTGACCCAGGACGCGCTGTCCGAATTGATCAAGGTCGACCACCAGGGCGCGGCCTATTACGTCAAGCGCTATACCAGCGCTGGCAGAGGCTTGCGCCGCTACCTGGGCAAGCCCAGGGTCAAGGCCGAGTGGCAGAACCTCAAGCGCTTCGCCAAGTGGGGCATACCCACCGCCGAAGTGGTGGGCTTCGGCCTCGAGCGTGACGGCGGGTCCTTCGAGCGTGGCGCGATGATCACCCTGGGGCTGCCCGCCAGCGAAGATCTGCTCGCCCTGGTCAAGCAGCACGATCCACGGCTTCGGGACAGGGCGTGGGTGGACCATGTGAGTGATCAGCTGGCGCGGCACACGCGCACCCTGCATGACCATCACTTCACCCACAACGACCTCAAGTGGCGCAACCTGTTGGTGGACGACGCCGGAACGCTTTACCTGATCGATTGCCCCAACGGCGCGTTCTGGTGGGGATTCATGCTGCGCTATCGGATCACCAAGGACCTGGCCTGCCTGGACAAGGTTGCCAAATACCAGCTCTCGGCCACCCAGCGGCTGCGCTTCTACCTCCAGTACCGGCGTCGCGACCGGCTCAATGCGGCGGACAAGAAGCGTATCCGCCATATCCTGAGTTTCTTCGAGGGGCGAGAATGAAGCCTTTTATCGCGGCAGATGCCCAATCGCTCCTGGCCACCCATGGCCTGGCCGACTTCGACGCACTCTGGGCTCTGCCTTTGACCGCGGTGGACGAGGCCAACACCGGGCGCGGCGGATGGAGCCAGGTATTTCGTCTGGACCTGGCCGGGCATGGTTTTTACCTCAAGCGCCAGGCCAATTATCTGACCCGCAGCCTGCGCCATCCCATGGGTGAGCCTACCGTTACCCGGGAGTTTCGCAATATTCGCCTTTACCAACAGCTGGACATTCCCGCGCTGCAGGCCAGTTATTTCGCTGAACGCCGGCAAGGCGGGGAATGGCAGGGACTGCTGTTGACCAAAGGCCTGGATGACTGGAGCGAGCTTGGCGCCTGGTTGGCGCAATGGCCAGTGCTGACGCCCCCGCGTCGCGGCGCGCTGGTCGCGGCCTGTGGCCAGCTTGCGCGTCGCTTGCATGACGCGGGCCTGGTCCACGGCTGCTTCTATCCCAAGCATATCTTCTTGCGGGCTACTGGCGAGGGCTTCGAAGCCTGCCTGATCGACTTGGAGAAAACCCGCCGCGCCTGGTTTGGCCAGCGGGACCGCGTGCGTGATCTGGAGCCTCTGCTGCGCCGGGCCGCTGCCTGGGGAGAGGCGGATATCCGGGGCTTCCTGACAGCCTACCTGGGCATGCCGGGTACCGACGCCCAAGTCACGACCTGGATGGAGCGATTGGTGGCGCGTCGGCGCCATAAGGAAACCCGCTGATGGATTTGCAAAACCTGGCGCGTGCCGGTCGCGCCCCGACGCTGCCGATGAGCATTGAACTGGAAGACGCCGCCGGCCCGGCGCAGCTGCAATTGCTCAGCCTGCTGCGGATCTTGCCAGGGCAGCGGTATGTCGGCGCCGGAGTGTGGCGCGGCCGTGCCGTGCTTGCCAAATTGCTGGTAGGTCCTCGTGCCCCTCGTCAGTTCCAGCGTGAACGCGAGGGGGCCCGCTTGTTGGCGGCCCAGGGGCTGGCCACGCCGACCCTGCTGGCCGATGGCCTGCGGCCAGGGCAGGGTGGCTGGTTGCTGTTCGAATTTCTCGAGCAAGGGCAAAGCCTGGCTGATGCCTGGGCGCAAGTGGAAGGCCTGCCGCCCTTGGCCGATGCCCAGACAGAAGTGATCGCCGAGGCGTTGCAGGCCATCGCCGGCATGCATGCCAAAGGGTTGTGGCAGGAGGATCTGCATCTGGACAACCTGCTGCGCAGCGGGGGTAGGCTCTATGTGGTCGATGGTGGAGGCGTGCGCGCCGAACAGCCAGGCCAGCCCCTCTCGCGTCAACGCGTGCTGGAAAACCTGGGGGTGTTTTTCGCCCAGCTTCCCCAGGCGCTGGCGCCTTGCCTGGAAGAGCTGCTGGTGTACTACCTCTTGGCCAACAGTGAGCATGCGCTGCCCCTGGAGGCGTTGCAAAAGCAGATCGACAAGGTGCGAGCCTGGCGGCTGCGAGACCTGCTGGCCAAGGCCGGTCGGGATTGCACCCTGTTCAGTGTGAAACAAGGCCCGTCGTTGCTGCAAGCGACGCCCCGCGATCAGGAAGCGGCCATGGCGCCCGTGCTGGCCGACCCTGACCGGCTCATCGACCAGGGCCACCTCTACAAGACCGGCGGCGCGGCCACGGTCGCCCGGGTCAATGCCAATGGTCGGGTATTGCTCATCAAACGCTACAACATCAAAGGGGTCGCCCACTGGTTCAAGCGCTTCTGGCGCCCCAGCCGAGCCTGGCATTCCTGGATCGAGGCGCAGCGGCTGATGTTCCTGGGGTTCGCCACGCCGCGCCCCTTGGCTGTGCAAGAGCGTCGTACCCTTGGGCTGCGGGGCAAGGCTTACCTGGTGACGGAGCACTTGCAAGGGCCTGACCTGATGCACTGCTTCAGTGGCCATGTGCAAGACGGGCAGGTGCCCGAAGCGCAGCTGGCAGCCTTGGACGAACTGTTCGCCGGGCTGATCCGTGAGCGCATCAGCCATGGCGACCTCAAGGCCCATAATCTGTTCTGGGAGCACGGACGCTGGGCCCTGATCGACCTGGACGCCATGCAGCAGCATGGCACTGCTGGCAGCTTCGCGCAGGCCTATGCCCGTGACCGGGCCCGTTTCCTGCGCAACTGGCCGGCCGACAGCACCCTGTATCAACGGTTGGATGCGCGGTTGCCACGCTTGTCATGAGTCATCGCCGATCTTCTACATGCCAGGGCCCGTTCAGGCCAGGTCGAACCAGCCGCTGCTGAGGCTGCTCTGCCGGACCTTGGCTTGCCAACCGCCGTCCTGTGCCGGGCGCAGCAAGATGGTCAGAAAGCCGGGTGGGTGCCGCTGCGCAGGTATGGACACCGTATAGCGTCCCGGCACCAGGCTGCGACGCAACGCCACTACATGCTGGCCCAGGCGCATGTACAGCTTGCCGTTTATCGGCGTGGGCTTGTCGGCGGTCACGGCCGGCGCCGGGTGCACCGCGATCTGCCGCAGCAGTGCCGGGCCGTCGGGCACCAAGCCTTGCCAGCGTATTTCGTCAATCATCTGCCAGTCACCGGCAGGCCCTTCGCGCACGATGGGTTTATGCAGCGCCTCAGGCATGCGAGGGTCGATCACGCGCCAGTGCTCGCCATCATGGATCACCTGGTATCGATGGCCGGCCTGGTCATGAATGTAATATTCCGCAGCGCCGTCATCCTTGCGCTGAGCTTCATATACATCCTCGGAGTAGTCGGTAGCCAGACGATAGCGCAAGAATGTACGTTGCTGCTTGACGGCATAATGGGTATGCAGAGGAACAGGCGTGCCGAGCGGCACGCGGCGTACCAGTTTGCCAAAGACAGGGCTTGTGGTGAGTGCTACCGAGACCTCGAAGAGGTTGGCGAATCCGTCGAAGGCTCGAAGCAGTACATTGCCGGGCCGATCCTCGTCCAGGGCGGCATAGGCCTGGCCGAACGCCCAGAGCGCGCGGGTCAAGGAAAATACGGCGGAAATCCGTCCAGGCAGGAACACGCACATGATTTCAGTGAGGGTCAGCGCAACCTCGACGGTGCTTTGTAGATTCGACTCTCGGTTCGAGACACTCAGAGCATCGGCATTGCTCATCACCAGCCGGGTTTCCGAGCGGTAGGCATTGTTGAAAAAATCCACTTTGATCAGGCGCTCCTCGATGTGACTGCTCAACCGTGGGTCGTCGAGCAGGTCGGCGATGGGCGCGCGCTCCGCCAGAGCGACATGGTTCAGTATCAGGGGGCGTTGCTCTGCCGCGCTCAACCATTGGGCCATGAGTTGGCGACGGTGGTCGAACCAGCGCCAGCGCTGCCTCGAAGGGCCGCTTGCGACATACACCAGGACAGGTTGAACGGTGGTAGGGTCGTCGGGGCCGATCAGATAGACCCCATCCACGGGGGTGGCACGAATAAACAATTGCCAGGCGCTGATGCGCAAGCCGTCGACCAACGGCCTTTGGGCAGGGCTCGGGTAATTCAAGACCGCTTCGAGCCACGCCAGGCCCATACCCTGAGGGCCAAGCTGGCCGCGATGACTGGCGCGCAGAATCTCTACCCGAAGCTTCGCTCTCATCAGCCGGGCGTGGCGCTCACGGCGCCAGTGCGCTTCGGGCCCATAGCGTAGCCGCGTCAAAAGATGACGTCCGTAACTGCCACCGACATTGGCATGGCGTACCAAGGCGCGAGCCTTGGGGCCGTTCAGGCCGGGAATGGGCCTGCCGTTTTCGTCATGTACACGGGCGGTCAGCAGGTAGTCCCAATCCAGCGCGGAAATGTTTTCCAGCGCCAATTGCACCAGGTTGCGTGTGTGAGTCGTGAAGCGGATGGTGGGCCCGGTCTGGTCGGGGCGGCGCGCCACTACCAGGCCGGAGGGGCTCAAGGGGTTCACCAGGCCACCACCCGGCTCAGTGGTGGTCACACTGACCATGATGCGTTCGGGCGGCAGGTCGATATCCATGGCCTGCAATCGACGCTCGAGCGCTTCCTGGGCGTAGCCTTGCAGCCAGGCCGGAGTGGCGAACTCGGAAATGGTCGGCAGGCCCGGCGCAACGGCGCTCGCGGTCGCAATGGACAGGTCCCGCATTGCCAGGATTAGCTCCAGGCGTTGGATTTGAGACAGTCGCCGCATCCAGCTCGGCATGTTGCGGTCCAGCAGCTGCGCATAGCGCGTCATGCGAATGGCCTGGCTCGATACCAGGTCAGCCAGGTCCGCGGCTTCAGCCAAGACAGCGCTAGCGGCCTCCAGGCTTCCTTCTTTCAATAGCGGCTTGACCGTTTCCCAGGCATGGGAGATGTTCAGGCGCTGACGCTGTTCGAGCTGGGCTTGCAACGCCTCGAACACATTACCGGGGAAGGGCTCGAAGATCAGGGCCTCGCTTTCCAGGAAGCGCTTGCGCCGTTCGCTATCCAGGGCCAGCAAGAGCGGTTGGCCTTGGCGTTCATCTTCCAGTCGCTCGGCCAGTTCCAGATGCAGAGCGTTCAGCGACTCGAAGCTTTCCAGGCCATGGGCCAGCGTGTTGAGCAATACCGGCTCGCCAGGATGCGCTCTGGGGTCGAGGCGGCTGAACACGAAACTGCCGACCAGCGGCCAGCGAGCGTCTGCCACCTGCACCAGCGGCACGCCTTGCCAAAAGCGCAGCGCCTGTCCGGCAACCACATCGGTAGCCAGTGCCGCCATGGTCCGGTTCAGGGTCCGATCGCCCTGTCGCAGTGGTATCTGGGCGGCCAACCAGTCGCGGTGCAGGGCTGTCGCCCATTCCCGAGCCGGGCGGTTTTCCACTTTGGCGAAGCCCCAGAACCGTTTCAAATGGTCCAGGTATAGCTGGCGCATGTCAGTGCCAGCCTGCCGGAGAAAGTTGCGGGCCCATTGTGCCTGTGGCTCCTTGACGATGGCTTCGTCCCAAGGCGTGCGATGGGTGATATCGCCTGGGGGCAAGGGCTGTCCACTGGCGAGCCGAGCCAGATGATAGGTAAATGGCCTGTCGCCAAGGCAAAGGTGCTGCAGCGGCTGCTCGCCCAAGGCTCCCGGCATCGCGTCGCCATAGCGTCGGCTCAGGGTTGCCAGCAGACTGGGCAGTTCAGCCAGCCCGCGCCGCCATCGGGCTTCGAGGTCGTTCAGGTGGCCAAGGGGGTCGGTTTGAGGATTTGCCTCGGTCATGGGTGATGCTCCGGTTGAAAAGCATCAGCCTGTCCAGGCCTGACCCATCGCGGGGCGTGCATAGGTATTGGGCGATCCGTGGTTGGGTTATACTCCCGCGTTTTCGATCAACAGCAATACCTGCGCCTTGCTGGGCGCGTATTGAGTACACAGAGGCTCTGACCCTTGGCATTGACGATTCTCGGGCTGTCCGGCGCCCTCAGCCACGACCCCTCCGCTGCGTTGTATATCGACGGCAAGCTGATCGCGGCCGCCGAAGAAGAGCGCTTCGTGCGAGACAAGCATGCCAAGAACCGCATGCCCTACGAGTCGGCAAAGTTCTGCCTGGAGCAGGCCGGCATCACTGCGGCCGACGTCGATGTGGTCGCCATTCCGTTCGCGCCCATCAGTCTGTTCGGCGAGGCCCGCTGGCATTATGCGAAACGCTACTGGTACGCGCCGGACCGGGCCCTGGACGCGTTGCTCATGGGCAACCGTCGCTACAAGCGCTACCGCAGGAAGATCGTCTGGTGCCTGGAACAGCTGGGCTTCGACCCCAGGAAGGTCAAGATCGAGCCGGTCGAGCACCACCTGGCCCACGCCTCGAGCGCCTATCATTGCTCCGGCTTCACCGAGAAAACCGCCATCCTCGGGATCGACGGCAAGGGTGAGTACGCCACCACCTTCTTCGGCTATGGCGAGAACGGGAAGATCCACAAGCTCAAGGAATTCTACGACCCGGACTCCCTTGGCGGCCTGTATGGCGCGATCACCGAATTCCTCGGTTTCGAGATGCTCGACGGTGAGTTCAAGGTCATGGGCATGGCGCCCTATGGTGACGCCAGCAAGTATGACTTTTCCCGCCTGGCCAGCTTCGAGAACGGCGAGCTGGTGATCAACACCGAATACGCCAACGTGATCGGCCTGCGGCGCTACAAGGAGAAAGGCAAGGGCTTCTATTTCTCGCCCAAGCTGATCGAGTGGCTGGGGCCCAAGCGCGAAGGCGACATCGCCGACGAGCCTTACATCCACTACGCTGCCAGCATGCAGGCGCTGTTCGAGAAGCTCGCCCTGCAGATGATCGACCACTACCTGGGCGACATCCTCAAGGAAACCGGCAAGCTGGCGTTCGCGGGCGGTTGCGCCCTGAACGTGAAGCTGAACCAGAAGATCATCGCCCGGCCGGACGTGAAGGAGCTGTTCGTGCAGCCGGCCTCGGGCGACGCCGGAACCGCCGTGGGCGCGGCCGCCTACGTTTCCCATGCGCGTGGCGTGCCGGTGGAGAAGATGGAGCACGTCTATCTTGGCCCTTCCTATTCCAACGAAGACGTCATCGCCGCCTGTGCTCGTCATCCGAGCAAGCCGGCCTGGCGCCAGATCGACGACATGCCCCAGCGCATCGCCAGGATCATGGTCGACGGCAACCCGGTAGCCTGGTTCCAGGGGCGCATGGAGTTCGGCCCGCGGGCACTCGGCGGCCGCTCGATCATCGGCTGCCCGAGCGTGCCGGGCGTGGCCGACCGCATCAACGAGCAGATCAAGTTCCGCGAACGCTGGCGCCCCTTCTGCCCGTCGATGCTGGACACGGTGGCCCCGCAGATGATCAAGGTGGACCATCCGGCCCCCTTCATGACCTTCACCTTCGAGGTTGCCGAGGAGTGGAAAGCCCGCGTGCCGGAAGTGGTGCACGAAGACGGCACTTCCCGCGCCCAGGTGCTCAAGCGCGAATACAACCCGCGCTACTACGACATGATGAAGGCGTTGGAAGAACTGACGGGTAACGGCGTGTCGCTGAATACGTCGCTCAACCGGCGTGGCGAGCCGATGATCTGTTCGCCTACGGATGCGCTGAACATGTTCTTTGGCTCCGACCTGCAATACCTGATCATGGAAGACATTCTGGTGGTGAAGGAAGGCGCGAACGCCTATGACACAGGCGCCTGAGCGGCGGGTACTGCAGTTCTGCCACGGCTATGACGGCCCGTTCCTGGACTGTGCCCGACAGTACGCGAGCCTTTTCACTGGAAGCGGCCATGCGGTCACCACGGTGTTTCTGACCGGCCGTGCCAGCGATGAGGTGGCCGCGGCCTGCGCGTCGGCCGAGGTGCTGTTCCTCGAGCTGTCCTCCAAGGATGTGCGTGGCCTGAAGCTGGGCGCCATCGCCCGGCTTCGCCGCATCGTCGCCGAGCGCGATTTCGCTTTCTGCATCGCTCACCGTTTCAAGCCCATCTATGTCGCCCTGCTGGCGACTCAACTGCCGGTGCTGGGCGTGCATCACGCTTTCGGCGACTACCAGCGCCGTGGGCGGCGGCTGTTTGCGAACCTGTTCCGGCGGCGACTGAGCCTGCTGGGCGTATCCGATGCGGTACGCGACGACATTCGCCGATGCCTGTCCGACTGGCCGGCCGAGCGTATCCAGACCCTCTACAACCGGGTGGACGTGACTGCCCGGCAGCAGGCCCTGTTGAGCCCAGCGCAGGCGCGAGAGGCCTTGGGGCTGCCGGTCGATGCCTGGGTGGTAGGCAACGTAGGGCGGCTTCATCCCGACAAGGACCAGGCCACCCTGCTGCGTGGCTTCGCCCAGGCCTTGCCTGGCCTGCCCCAAGGGGCGCGCCTGGTGATCATGGGCGAAGGTCGGCTCGAGGGCGCGCTCAAGCGTCTCGCTGAAGAGCTGGGCATCACGGCCCAGGTTCGCTTCACCGGGCAGGTGCCGAACGCTACCTGCTATTTCCGCGCCTTCGATGTATTTGCCTTGAGTTCGGACCACGAGCCTTTCGGCATGGTATTGCTTGAGGCCATGGTTGCAGGCGTGCCTATTCTTGCCACCGCTTGTGGTGGCGCCCGGGAAGTAGTCGAAGGCGCCGGCCTGCTATTCCCCCTGGGCGACGCCACCGCCTTGGCGCAGGCGCTGCTGGAAGTGGCCAACTACGGGCCGGGTTGCCGTGACGCCTTGGCGGCCAGCATGGCCGAGCGACTGCAGGCACGCTTCAGCGATCAGGCGGTCCGTGAAGCCTTCTGGCGCCTGCCGGCGCTGGCAGGGCTGGACGCGGCCCTATGATCCTCAACCGCTTTCGATTCTGGCGCGAGCGTGGCTGGACCCCCATAGACGCGGCCAGCTATGCCGAGCTCTGGGCCCGCCACGGCGGCAGCGTGGCGACCCATCCCCAGGTCGTCGAGCGTCTGGCGGGCCTGGCCCGACTGCCGGTGCGCTACCTGGGCTGGGAACAGGAAGGCCGCTTGCGCGCTGCCATCCCGGTATGGGGGCGGCATCTGGCGCTGTCCAAGGACGTGCTCAAACGGGTCGGCAAGAAGGGCCTGTTCGACCTGGGCAATGCCGAGATCATCCTTCCAGGCGAGGCCGATGCGCAGGCCCCGCTACGCCACCTGGGCCGGTACCTGGGCGAGCCGAACATCGGGCGCTTTTCCGGCCTGGCTACCCAGGCTGAAGCCCTGGCGCTGGCCCGCGCGCCCGAGGACCTTTCCAAGAAGTTTCGCTATAACCAGCGCCGTGAGTTGCGCCTGCTGGAGGAAGCCGGCGGCCAAGTGCGGCCGGTAAGCGACTTTTCCAGCGTCGAGTTCGCGGCCCTGTACTGCGATCTGTTCCAGCGCCGGTGGAATTTTCCCGCCACGGGTGCCGCGCATATGGCCGAGGTGCTCGAGCTGCTGCGCGAGTTCATGGTCGGTTCGGTGCTCTTGCTCAACGGCGCGGCGATCGCGATCCAGCTGTTGTATCGGGTGGAGGCGCCTAGCTGGGTGAGCGTCGAGTATGTCAACGGTGGTGTCGACCCGCTTACCCGGGATTTCAGCCCGGGCAGCGTGCTCAGCTACCTCAATACCCAGGCGGCCTGGGAGGATGCGCGCGGGCGGGGCAAGGCGCTGCGCTTTTCCTTTGGCCGAGCGGACCGTGAATACAAGGCCCGCTGGTGCAACCCCGCCCAGGTGTTCAAGGTATGAGCCGCAAGCAGGCGCTGTTGCGGCGTCATCGACGCAACAAAAGGCTCGCCTTGCTGGGCGCTGGCGTACTGTTGCTGCTGGCTGGGGTGCTGCTGGCCTGGTGGTTGCCGCTACTGCTGGCCGTTTTGGCCTGGGCGGCCCACGAAGCCTGGTTTGCCGATCATCTGTTCTATTCCCCCCGGCAGGACTATCGCTACCGCTTCGGTGAAGGAGGCCGGCTGTTGGCCAGCCGCTGGGACGGGCGCCGCCTGGTGCTTGAAGAGCCTCTGCCCAATGACCAGGCGCATACCCTTGTCGCACAGGTGCGACTGACATCCACCTGGCTGGGGCGTCTGCTGGACCCTGCTGTGCTCATCGGCCAAGGCAAGGACCAGGACGCCCAGGCCTTCGAGCGGGGCTGCGGCGGGCTGCGTTACCTCAACCTGTCTGGCCAGGAAAGCATTCTGCCCACGGGGTTGGACCTGATCGGGCGCCACTGCCGCCTGCGCGAAGCACCCCAGGTATATGCCTTCGCTCAGCCTGATTACCGGCAGCGGCGGGTAATGGTGATCGCGCCCCACGCTGACGACGCGGAGCTGGCGGCGTACGGCCTATACAGCCAGGCTGCCGAAAGCTGGGTCGTTACCCTCACCGCCGGGGAAATCGAGGCCGAGCACTACCGCGCCATGGGGCTGGAGGCACAGGCCGCCGCTCGCCTCAAAGGCCGGCTCCGCGCCTGGGACAGTCTGGCCGTGCCGCGCTGGGCTGGGATACCTGAAGAGCGCTGTGTCCAGCTGGGGTATTTCTGCCTGCAACTGGACGCCATGCACCAGGCGCCCAGCGAGCCGGTTTCCTCGCGTGAAGCGGGCCTGCAGGATACCCGGCTGTTTCGCCAGTACAATCGCCTGGCCTTGCCTGGCGATGATGGCCTGCCCACCTGGAACAACCTGATCGCGGACCTGCGTGCGCTGCTTACCCTGGCCAGGCCAGAGGTGATCGTGCTGCCGGATCCTGCGCTCGATCCTCATCCGGATCATATCCAGGCCCACCTGGCCGTGCGCGAAGCGCTGGAGGGGCTGGCCTGGCAACCATCGTACCTGCTCGGCTACGCCAATCATCTCCATGACAACGACCGCTGGCCCATGGGCAATGCCCACCAGGGTGTCGCCTTGCCGCCCCGGTTCGATCCGGCCGGTGCCTGCTGGCCAGTGAGCCTGCCATTGACCGCTCAGGCACGGCTGGACAAAGCCATGGCCCTGGGCATGATGCACGACCTGCAACCTCCGTTGCCCTTCAAACGTCGGCTGCGCCGTGGGCTGCAACGCTTGCTCGCTGGGCGTCGCTGGCCCGTGGAAGGGGAAAACGAATTCTTCCGCAAGGCGGTACGGCGCCACGAACTGCTATGGCGCCTGGACCCTTGATTCGCCCCGCCAGCGGCCTTGAGAGATATCGATGAAAGTTCTGTTCCTGGTGCAGAAAGACCAGCGCGCCATTCTCGATGAGTTGTATCGAGGCGTGGCGGCACATTGCGAGTGTGACCTGCGTTGGCTGGACAGCGATGAGCAACGGCATCTACGCCGCTATTTCAAGCGTGAGGTAGATGCCTCCCGCTACGATCGCATCCTCTTCTTTTTGCGTTTCAAGCAAGAGATCCGGCAGGTGGGCTTTATCCGCAGCGTGCCTAACCTGGTGATCCTCGAGCATGATGCATACCAGAACTACATTCCCTGCAAATACACCGGCAAGTTCAGCCGGCATTACCGGCAACTGCCGTGGGCCCGGGTCATCAGTTCCGGCGCCCAGGTGGCGCGGCGCTTGCGCGAGGAAGGCGTGGACGCCCACTTCGTGCCCAAAGGCTATGACCAGACCCTGGTTGGCGAACTGGGGCTGCAACGGGACATCGAGCTGGGGTTTGTCGGCAGTCTCAAGAGCGTGGCCTATGCCCAGCGCAAGGCATTTCTGGAAGCGCTGGCGCAAGAGGAAAACCTGCTGATCACCCGGACCGAGTCCGGTGCCGACTACAATCGCATGCTCAACCGTATCCGGTTCTTCGTCAGCGCGGACGTGGGAATGGGGGAGTACATGATCAAGAACTTCGAGGCCATGGCCGCCGGATGCGTACTTCTGGCCTACGACCAGGGAGAAGAAGAAAATCGCGCCCTGGGCTTCGAGGACGGCGTCAACCTGGTGCTGTACCGAGACCTTGCCGAGCTCCGCCGCAAGCTGGCGCAACTGCGCGAACAGCCGGCGCTGGCGGCAGGCATCGCCGCTCGCGGGCAAGCCCTGGTGCACGAGCGTTACGGTTTCCATAGCATAGGGAGCCAGATCGTGAATTGCCTGCGCTCACCCTTGCGGCCATCGCCAGCGCCCGGTTGGGTCGCCCGCCTGCGCAATCGCCTGGGAGTCTGAGCACAGCTTCATGGCGGTCAGCCGTTTGAAAATGGTATTCACCACATCCTGCACAAACTCCTTTTCGTAAACAGCCCAAGAGGTCGTTTTGGCAAGCCAGTCCGTTTCCCGTTATTTCACCACGCTGCTGGTGGCGTTCATCATCAGCTTCCTCGTGCAGGGCTCGGCGAAGTGGACCAACAATCTGTACTACGCCTTGATTGCACTGCCGGGGCTGGTAGCGCTGGTTCGTTATCGAGGTGCTGGACTGACGCGCGAACCCTTGGCTCTGGGCTGGCTCCTGCTGTTGTTGTGGTGCCTGGTGCCAGCGGCGCGAGACGAGGGCACGCAGTTCTATAAGCACATCGTTTACACCGGATTGTTCGTGGCCATAGTGGCCAGCCTCACCGAGCATCGTTTTTTTCACCTCGGCCGCACGGCCAGGGCGCTGTTCTGGATCATCAGCCTGTATATCTATGCCTGTTCGGCCTATATGTACCTGACAGGCCGGATACCCTTCGGCGCGCGGGTAGACATACTTCCGGCTCGCATGGAAAACGTCATCTACACCAGCATCTGGCTGGTCTGCGCCATGGCCTTGGCATTGCCAGCGTGGGCGCGCGAACGGCGTTACGTCGAAATGGCGCTGGGCGTCGTACTGGCGTTCGTGGCAGTGGCTTTCGTACTGCAAACCCGTACCGGCATTGTAGGTGGCGTGTTCGTGATGGCCGCCTGGGGGCTTTGCAACGTCTACCGTTACCCTCGCGTAGCGGCGCCCATAGCGGCGGCGATCCTGGTCGGGCTTGGCCTGATCCTTTGGTGTGTCTGGCATGAAAGCTGGCTGGTATCGCTGATCGGCCGTGGCGACTCCTACCGCACCGACCTGTTCCGTATCATGACCGGCGAGTGGTTCAACTGTGGCTGGGCGCTGGGTTGCGGCGTGAACTTCCATACCAGCCAGACCCTGCCAGGCGGCATCCCGATCCCGCATCCGCATAACATCTTCGTGGCGTTTGGCCTTTACACCGGCGGCATCTCGCTGTTGATCTTCGTGCCGCTGATGGCGGCTACCTTGTTGCAAGCCTGGCGGGCACGAGACCCTTGGGGTCTCTACCTGGCCGCGGCCTTGCTGATGCTCAACTTCGACGGCAGCAAGCTGGTGGGCAACCCGGATGAACTCTGGATGCTTGTGCTGTTGCCAGCGGCGGTGATCCTGGGTGGCGCTGTTGCCCGTAGGCGCGTATCCATCGGCGACGCTCGGAGTTAAAGCGCGGCAAGTGCCTCGCTGACAGCCTCGGCGGGGCAGCGTGTCTGGCTGGCCATGTAGCCCTGGATAAACGCATCGGTATGTTCGGTGAGCCAGTGGCGATCCGTGGCGTAGCGCAGCATATGGCGGAAGTTGCGCAAGCGCAGCGAGCGGCTGAGCGGCCTGCGGTACAGGCGCAGGTCGGCGATATCGATCAGGCCGAGCCGGTACTCGGGGGTGAGCACCACATTGCCCAGATGTACGGAGCGGAAGTACACCCCGCTTTCATGCAGGCGCCCAAGGAAGGCGCCGAGGTCTGTGCGCAGTTGGGCTGTGGCATTGCCGCTGGCAATGAGCTGGCGCAGGGTGTCACCTGGCAAGGGGGCGTAGTGCACGGCATCACGCTGGATTTCAGCGATGCGGTAGACGGCCATGACCCCGGGACAGGGGATGGACCGGCCCTGCAGGTGACGGCAATTGTCCGCGAAGCGCCTGGCATAGGGATACCAGGCCGCGGACGTGAACAGCCGTTTGCGTCGGAAGAGCTTGAACATGCTCCCATCGGCCAGGCGCAACACCTTGTCGCCGGAGCCGTCCGCCTCCAGTACCTGGGCGCCCTCCCTCAAGGCCAGGTAGCGGCGGTGATCGAGTGGTTGCATGCCTTCTCTCATATAAAACGCTGTCTCGGGTGGTGTTGGCGAATGCCTGCAGAGCGCTGGCACCCGCTAGCGAAGAGCCGCGCCTATGGTAGCGCACCGGACAGCGTGATGGCCCCCTGTGCTACAATGCCGGGCTATTTCAATACGATGATCGCTCATGAGCCACCCCGATTCCTCCGCGCCTTCGAGCCTGAAGATCTACCTCCGGCTGCTGTCTTACATGCGCCCCTACATCGGGCTGTTCAGCCTCAGCATCGTAGGCTTCGTGGTATTCGCGTCCACCCAGCCGATGCTCGCCGGCATCCTCAAGTATTTCGTCGACGGCCTCAACAATCCCGAGGCGGTACTGTTCCCGACGGTACCGTACCTGCGTGACCTTAAACTGCTGCAGGCGGTGCCCCTGTTGATCGTACTCATCGCCGCGTGGCAGGGGGTGGGCTCGTACCTGGGCAACTATTTCCTGGCCAAGGTCTCCCTGGGGTTGATCCATGATCTGCGCCTGGCGCTGTTCGACAAGCTGCTGGTGTTGCCGAACCGTTATTACGATACGCACAACTCGGGCCATCTGATCTCCCGCATCACCTTCAACGTGACCATGGTCACCGGGGCCGCGACAGACGCTATCAAGGTGGTGATCCGCGAAGGCCTGACCGTAGTCTTCCTGTTCGGCTACCTGCTGGTGATGAACTGGCGCCTGACCCTTGTCATGCTGGCGATCCTGCCGCTGATCGCGATCATGGTCAGCAGCACCAGCAAGAAATTCCGCAAGCAGAGCAAGAAGATCCAGGTCGCCATGGGCGACGTGACCCATGTGGCCTCGGAAACCATCCAGGGCTATCGGGTGGTGCGCAGCTTCGGCGGCGAAAGCTACGAGGCCGAGCGCTTCCGCAAGGCCAGCCAGAGCAATACCGACAAGCAGTTGCGCATGACCAAGACCGGGGCGGTCTATACCCCGATGCTGCAACTGGTCATCTATACCGCCATGGCGGTGCTGATGTTCCTGGTACTCTGGTTGCGCGGCGATGCCAGCGCCGGAGACCTGGTGGCCTATATCACCGCGGCCGGCCTGCTGCCCAAGCCGATTCGCCAGCTGTCCGAGGTGAGCTCCACCATCCAGCGCGGCGTGGCCGGCGCGGAAAGCATCTTCGAGCAACTGGATGTCACGCCGGAACAGGACACCGGCACCGTGGAACGAGACCAGGTCAGCGGCCGCCTCGAGGTTCGCCACCTGAATTTCGTCTATCCCGGTACCGACCGCCCAGTGCTCAAGGACATCAGCTTCACGGCGGAGCCGGGGCAGATGATCGCCCTCGTGGGGCGGTCAGGCAGTGGCAAGTCCACCCTGGCCAACCTGATCCCGCGTTTCTATCAACACAGCGAAGGTGAAATCCTGCTCGATGGCGTGGAGGTGCAGGATTACAGGCTGCGTAACCTGCGTCGGCACATTGCTCAGGTGAACCAGCAGGTGACGCTGTTCAACGACACCGTGGCCAACAACATCGCCTACGGTGACCTGGCGGGCGCGCCGCGGGAGCAGATAGAGGCGGCCGCTCGCGATGCCTTCGCCAGGGACTTCATCGACCAACTACCGCAAGGCTTCGATACCGACGTGGGCGAGAATGGCGTGCTGCTTTCCGGCGGCCAGCGCCAGCGCCTGGCCATCGCCCGGGCACTGTTGAAAAATGCTCCGCTGCTCATTCTCGACGAGGCCACTTCTGCCCTGGATACCGAGTCTGAGCGGCATATCCAGGCGGCCCTGGATCATGTCATGCAGGGGCGTACCACCCTGGTGATCGCGCACCGCTTGTCCACCATCGAAAAGGCGGATCTGATCCTGGTGATGGACCAGGGCGAAATCGTGGAGCGAGGTACCCACCAGCACCTGCTGAGCCTCAATGGCTTCTATGCGCGCCTCCATGCGATGGGTCTCGAAGAGCCTGGGCACCTGGACATGGCATAACCGACCCGGACTAGACATGAAGGCGCGCCTCCCCTGGAACGCGTCTTTGGTTTTTGTAGCCGGAAGGTTACCTGATCGGACGAAACGATGATGTAGCGTCGCTGGCGATTTGCTACTGTCGAGATGGCCGCAGGGTCGGCTCGGGAGGGGATACAGTCCAGCGTCAACGTGAAGCCATTATCGTCTTCGACTATCCAGGGGCGTCTTGCTCGACAAGGTGGCGCTCCGGCCGCCTTCATGCGTGGTCCGCAGCGCTTTCCCGATGCATTCCGTGCTCACCGCTGTCTGTTCGTCAACGTGCCAGGATGCGAGAGCGAGGCCGTGTATACGGCGCTCTTCGGCGCCAATAGCCCTGGGCCCGTTCCCCTGCGCTGGTACGAAGAACGCTTCGCTCCGGAATTCGCCACCAGCTTCAAGTTCGCTTTCGTGCGCGACCCCCTGGAGCGTGCCTATGTGGCCTGGGCTCGCTGGCGTGAAGCGCGGCTGTTCCAGGCCGCGGAAAGCAGCGCCAGCCTGGACGAGGAAGAAGACTTCGATGCCTTCGTTGAAGGCCTCGCACCGCCGGACTTGCAGGACCGCCTGGACTTCCGACCGCAAACCGACTTCCTCGAGGACAGCCAAGGGCGGGTGCGCCTGGATTTCATCGGCCACTACGAAAGCCTGATGCGGGATTTTCAATCCATGGCCGATTTCCTGTGCCTTCCCGCCGTGCTGCCCTGGTCGGCGCCAGCTTATGAACGCACGCCCCGTAGCTCGCGCTATGCCGTCGGGCCATTGGCGCGCAAGCGGCTGCGGCAGTTGTACCAGCGCGATTATGAGGTGCTGGGCTACGCCTAGGCTAAGGCCGTCGCCCCGCGGGCATGGCGTGCCGGACCTTGTGGTACTATCGCCGCCTTTGTTCATAGGTAGATGGGTTGGGCCATGAAGTTGTCGATGCCACGTTTCGATCAAGCACCTGTCCTGGTGGTCGGTGATGTGATGCTCGACCGCTATTGGCACGGTGGCACCTCGCGGATTTCACCGGAGGCGCCGGTGCCGGTGGTGCGGGTGGACCAGATCGAGGACCGTCCCGGTGGGGCTGCCAACGTGGCGCTGAATATCGCCGCCCTGGGCGCGCCTGCCTCCCTGGTAGGGGTGACCGGCGAAGACGAAGCCGCCGAAAGCCTGGCCGCCAGCCTGAATGCCGCTGGTGTGAAGGCGCATTTCCAGCGCATTGCGCACCAGCCCACCATTGTCAAACTGCGGGTGATGAGCCGTCACCAGCAATTGCTGCGCATCGATTTCGAAGAGCCCTTCGCCACGGACGCGGTGCGTTTGGGCAGCGACGTGGAGGCCCTGCTGACGGGGGTGAAGGTGCTGGTCTTGTCGGACTACGGCAAGGGCGCGCTGCGCAACCACCAAACGCTGATCCAGGCCGCGCGGGCACGTGGCATTCCCGTACTGGCGGACCCCAAGGGCAAGGATTTCACCCGCTATCGCGGCGCCAGCCTGATCACGCCCAACCTCAGTGAGTTCGAGGCCATTGTCGGCGGCTGCGTCGACGAAGCGGACCTGGTCGCCAAGGGCGCGGCCCTGATGGCTGACCTTGAGCTGGGCGCGCTGCTGGTGACTCGCGGCGAACATGGCATGACCCTGTTGCGTCCGGAGCAACCGGCCCTGCACCTGCCTGCCCGCGCGCGGGAAGTGTTCGACGTGACCGGCGCCGGCGACACGGTGATCTCTACCCTGGCAGCCGCCATCGCGGCGGGCGAAGAACTGCCCCACGCCGTCGCCCTGGCCAACCTGGCCGCGGGAATCGTCGTGGGCAAGCTGGGTACCGCAGCCATCAGTGCTCCGGAGTTGCGCCGGGCCATCTCCCGTGAGCAGGGTTCGGAGCGCGGTGTGCTGAGCCTCGAACAACTGCTGCTGGCGGTAGACGATGCCCGGGCCCATCAGGAGAAGATCGTCTTTACCAACGGCTGCTTCGACATTCTGCATGCCGGTCACGTGACCTACCTGGAGCAGGCCCGCGCCCAAGGAGACCGCCTGGTCGTAGCGATCAACGACGACGCCTCGGTGGCCAACCTGAAAGGCCCGGGGCGTCCTATCAACAGTGTGGACCGTCGCATGGCCGTGCTCGCCGGCCTGGGCGCCGTGGATTGGGTGGTCAGCTTCGCTGAAAGCACGCCGGAAAACCTGCTGCGCGAGGTCAAGCCAGACGTGCTGGTCAAAGGCGGCGACTACAGCGTGGACCAAGTGGTAGGCGCGGACATCGTCAAAGCCTATGGCGGCACGGTGAAGGTGCTGGGGCTGGTGGAAAACAGCTCTACCACGGCGATCGTGGATAAGATCCGCAACCGCTAGGCGCTGAACGTCATGCCTGGGAAGCTCCCGGGCTTAGCCTTTCCCCTTCCGCCCCTGCCGTGCCAGGCGTATCAACGCCTTGGCCCGGGTAGTGATGCGGCCGAGCCGGGACTTGCGCTTCACCGGTGCGTTCACGCCCTGCCGGGCCAGCCATTCCCGCCAGCGCACCCGTTCTTCGCGCACCACCCAGCCTTCCTGGCGGCCAAAGTTTTCCGCCAGGTACAGCCCACGCGTGGACGCGGGAAACAGCTTTCCCTTGCGCAGGGTATACAACTGAGGGAGGGGCACTCCGTTCTTCAATGGAATCAGATACAGGTCAGGCCGGCCGCGGCTGAGCTGGGTGACCAGCTCGCCTTTGTCCAGCCGCTCGTCCACATGATAGAGGCTCAGCTCGCGGGCTTCCTTGGGCGCTTCCAGGCGCATGTCATAGACCAGCTGCAAAGAGGCCGTGGGCAAATGCACATAGGCACGAGGGCGCTCGATCAGCGTCAGGCTGCCGCTACGCACCGGAGGGGCGTCTCCGGTCACCGGGCGCAGCGCAAAGGGCGTGTTGTCCGTATAGCGCAGGGCTGCGCTGTAGGGGGCCGGTAGCCAAGTCTCCTTGAAACGACCGTTGAGCCAGCCGTCGGCGGTTTCCAGCAGGCATTCCTCGGCGATTTCCTGCACAGCGGTATGCAACGGCAGGTTGAGCTCATGGGCCGGTACATAGCCGGAAATCATCTTGAGCACTACATCGCGCCGGTCCAGCCGGTGTTGTCGTACCAGCACCCAATACTCGTTGCCTTCCCAGGCCAGGGTCAGGCGTACCGACACGCCAAGGTTGGCCAGTTCCAGCTCGAACGCATGCGGGTCTTCAACCTCCATGGGGCGGCGTTTATCCAGCATCTGGCTGAAGTTGATGGGCATGCCGGTGCCCTGGTAGGCGAGGCCGTCCGCGGAGGCCTGGACCGAGATGCGCAGGGTCTTGAAGTTGGTCGGATTGCTTCGGCGAAGGATGCGCGGCATAAGGTTTCCTTTTCAGCGACCGCCGCGCCTTCGCCTCAAGGGGCTCGCAGAACCGCGGCGGCGGTGGCCACGTTGTGGGCCAGGTGAACAGGGTTGATGGTGCCGACGATGGCCGCGGTCACGCCCGGCTGACCGAACAAGGCCTGGAAACTGGCCCGTACCGGGTCTATGCCTGGCTGTAAGCAGACATGGCCGCTGGCCAAGGCTTTTTTTATCAGAATGCCTTTGCCATGTGACGCTGCGTATTCAATGACCGGGCGTTCCGCCTGTTCGTTCAGATTGTAAGTGACCATCGCGCAGTCGCCATGCTCCAGCGCCTTGAGCCCCCCGGCAACGGTTTTACCGGAAAAACCATAGGCGAGGATTTTGCCCTCCTGTTTCAGCCGGGCCAGGGTAGGGTACACGTCGGTTCGCTGGAGTATGTCCAGGTCGTTGCCATCCGAATGCACCAGAACCAGATCGAGGCGATCGGTCTCCAGCCTTTTCAGGCTGCGCTCCACTGAAAAACGGGTGTGCTCGGCACTGAAGTCGAAACGGGACTGGTTGTTCTCGAATTCCTCACCCACCTTGCTCACGATCACCCACTGGTCGCGCTGGCCTCGCAACAGGGGCCCCAGGCGGGTTTCGCTGTGGCCATAGGCCGGCGCGGTGTCCAGCAGGTTGATGCCCAGGGCTTGGGCCTGGCGCAATAGCGCCGCGGCCTGCTGGTCGTCAGGAATGGTGAAGCCGTTGGGGTATTTTACTCCCTGGTCGCGTCCGAGCTTCACCGTGCCCAGACCCAGGGGTGATACCTTCGCGCCCGTTGCGCCCAGCTGGCGCCACAAGCCGTGCAGGCTAGGCAGGCTCATGGCAACGCCGCCCAGGCAGGCACGCCCAGGGGCGGTGCCGGTAACGGTGGCAATGGCTCGGCGGGCCCAGGGCGAACGCCGTCGCGCTCCAGCGCGGCGATTACCCGGTCGGTGAAGTCCGGCGCCAGGGCCAGTTTGGTGGGCCAGCCCACCAGCAGGGGGGCATCGGTGGCCAGGAAGGCATTGTCCGGGCGAACCAGGCCTGACTGGGCAGGCTCGGCGCGATCCACCCGCAAGGTGGACCAGTGCAGGCCGCTCTGGTCCAGCCAGGGCAGCAATTGGCCAAGCTCACGTTGGGCCGCTTCGATCTGCTGGGCTTCACTGCGGGCCACGCCGTCCGCCTCGGCCAATTCGCCGCCCAGGTACCAGACCCACTGACCATCGCTGCCAGGGTGGGTGGTCACTGTCAGCCGCGGCTTGGGACCGCCACCCAGGCAGTGGGCATACAAAGGCTTGAGCGCCGGGCCCTTGACCAGCACCATGTGCAGCGGACGCCGCTGCATGGCCGGCTGCGCTACCCCGAGTTCGCTGAGCAGCGCTTCGTTGCCCGCGCCGGCGCTGAGCACGATGCGTTGCGCTCGGATGTCGCGGCCGTCGACGCGCAGGCCCACCAAGCGGCCGTCTTCACGCAAAGGCTGCAGGCATTCACCGGCCAGCAGGCTGCCAGCAGCCAGTTCGGCCAGACGAGCCACCAGGCTCGGTACGTCCACCACCAACTCGGCCAGGCGGTAGACCTTGCCCCTGAAGGCCGGGTTTTGCAGCGCTGGCGGAAGCTGGTCACCCTTGACCGTATCCACCCGGCCACGCACGGCCTTGCTGGCGAAAAAGCTGGTCAGGTTGCCCGCCAGGGTGCCGGGTGACCACAGATAATGAGCATCGGATAACAGACGCACACCGCGCAGGTCCAGCTCACCCATGCCTGCCAAGGCCTCGCGCCAGCGCCTGGGCATGTCGGCGATGGCTTCGGAAGCGCCGGTAAGCGCGCCATGCAGGGCGTATTTCGCCCCCCCGTGAATGATGCCCTGGGCCTTGAGGGTCTGGCCGCCCCCCAAGGGGCCGCGCTCGACCAGCAGGGTAGACCAGCCAGCCCGGCGCAAGCGCGCGTTCAGCCACAGGCCAGCGACGCCTGCGCCGACGATGAGCACATCAGTGGAAATGGGGGTGGGCATGAGCGACCTCGTGTACAAACCGGCCCGCAGTATACCTTTACTCAGCAAGCTCGGCGTCGCTCTGCCTGGCTCAGTGCCCCGCGGTTTTCGAGAACAGCTGTATCACCACCACCCCGGCCACGATCAACCCCATGCCCGCCATGGCCGGAACATCCAGGCGCTGCCCATAAACAAAGAGCGCGGCGATGCTTACCATCACAATGCCCATCCCCGCCCAGATCGCATAGGCAATGCCTACCGGGATGCTGCGCACCACCAGAGTGAGCATGAAGAAGGCGATGCCGTACCCCAGGATGACCAGCGCCAGGGGCAAAGGCGTGCTCAGGCCCTTCACCGCCTTCATGGAAACGGTGGCGATCACTTCGGCGCAGATGGCGATGGCGAGGTAGTAGTAGGCAGTCATTGAAGCGGTCCGTCGGCTGTTTTCGGTCATTCTAGGGAAGCGGAGGGGGAGGCGACAGCAGACGCAAGGATATTTGCGTTCATCTCCGTCGAGGCGGACTTTATGATACGGCTCAATAGGTGTATGCGCTTATACACCTATCAGGCGGGAGAGTTCTCCATGGATACTGTTCGTTGGAATCTGGCCGTGTCGGCTGAAATTGATCGCAAGCTTCGCATGTTTCTTGCGAGCCAGGGTGGAGGGCGCAAAGGCGACCTTTCCAGATTCATCGAAGAAGCAGTTCGCTGCTACATCCTTGAGCAAAGCGCCAAGCAAGCGAAGCTGACAAACGCCGAATTATCTGAGGAAACTGTCAGCGGCGCGGTAGAAGAAGCACTTACGTGGGCTCGTAGATCCTGATGCGGGTGGTGTTGGACAGCAATATCGGTTCGAGCTGGTGACTTCCCGTCATCAGCTTGACGAGATCCGGCGGGCGAGCCGATATCCTAAGCTTCGAGCAATTCTGCAACCGGCCAAGGTTGGAGCGATGGTGGACAACCTTCAGCGAGCCATTGTGCCGGAGCGGCTATTGATCACGGAGGAGACGGAGGACCCCGATGACGCTTTTCTTTCAAGCATGGCCCTGGCTGGCGAGGCTGATTATCTGATCACAGGTGACCGCCGGGCTGGTTTGCTCCAGCGGGAACGATTCGGTCGAGCCCGAATAGTCACTCCGGCCTAGTTCTGCTACCAGGCCTTGTAGACGCCATCTTCACATACCCTTGGCAACGCCTATCCATTCGAATGTATCAATCTCTATATAACGCGCAATGTGTTTGCGGATGTTATTGAGATTGATTACCATCCCGGCGGCCCGGGTGAAGGGTGTTCCTCGCACCCGAATGACGCGGTGGCAAGTACAGTCTGTTTCCTCGCGCTTGCGCCGCTTCAATACCATTCGCTGACCGGCTCATAGACGGGGGCGCTGTACCGCAGCCCACAAGCCCGCAAGGCCGGTCTGCTTACCGCAACGTGGCATACAAAGGACATAAGATGAACGTTCACCGGGGAATCACGCAGCTGTTCACAAGCCGTCGCGCCCAGCGCTCGTTGCTGGCAGGGGTTTCAGCCAGCCTTCTGGCGCCGTTTCCGCTCAGCGCGCTGGCCGAGACGGTCGCCTTGCAGGAGCCGGCCGTGGAGCTGGACACCCTGACGGTCGAGGGCAATCGGCTGTACGACATGCCACCTTCCGAGCAAACCGGTGGCTATACCGTCGACTCGGCCACGGTAGGCAGCAAGACCCCGGCCGCCCTGCGTGACATTCCCCAGTCCACCACCAGCTACACCAACGAGTACATCCGCGACCGCCAGTTCGTGCACCTCGATGACCTGGCCAAGTACACCGCTGGCCTGCGAACCCTGAGCAACGACAGCGGCCGTTCGTCCATCTATGCCCGCGGCTATGAGTACGACGAATTCAACATCGACGGCCTGCCCGCGCCCATGGCCAGCATCTTCGGCACCGTGCCGTCGCTGGTTGCCTTCGACCGGGTGGAAGTGATGCGCGGCCCGTCCGGGCTGTTCAACAGCACCAGCGAGCTGGGCGGCGTGGTGAACATGGTGCGCAAGCGCCCGACCTCCGAGTTCCAGGGCCATGTGGAAGGCCGCTACGGCACCTGGGACCAGAATTACCAGGAAGTGGACGTCTCCGGCCCGCTGGATGAAGCCGGCCGCGTGCGTGGGCGTTTCATCGCCTCTCGCGCCGACACCAATGGCGAGGCGGACTACAACGACAACACCAGCAACACCTACTACGGCGCGCTGGACGTTGACCTGAACGACAGCACGCAGTTGTCCTTCGGTCTGCTGCACGAAGTCAAGAACCTGAGCCCCAACAACGGCTACCCCACTGACAGCAAGGGCAACCTGCTGAACTTCAGCCACTCGAAGTTCTTCGGCGCGGACTGGAACTCCTTCGACGGCAAGACCACGGACCTCACCGCCGAGCTGACCCACCGCTTCGAAAACGGCGGCTATGGCCGTATCGCCCTGCGCGGCTCCCAGCGCGACACCCAGTACATGTATGCCTTCACCGGCGGCGCGGTAAAGGCTGATGGAAGCACTAGCCTGCGTGCTACGGCCCGGGACTTCGAGCAAGACACCTTCTCCATGGACGCCAGCTACAGCCAGCCCTTCGCGGCCCTGGGCCAGGTGAGCGAGTTCGTGGTGGGGACCGACTACAAGCACTACAACACCAGCTATAAGGATGGTACGAAAGCTAATCTGGCATCGATCAATGTCTATAACTATGATCCGAGTAGCGTAGCCAAGCCTTCCAAGTTCTATACCAGCCAGGTGGATACTGACGAGCAGGAGCTGGGCCTGTATTCGAAGGTCACCTTCCGCCCCATCGAGCGGCTGGCGCTGATCGGTGGCGCGCGCTTGAGCAACTACCGTGGCGAGGGCTACACCACCACGCTGTCCAGCGGCGCTAAAAGTGGCAGCGACCGTGACGTCAACAGCCATGTGACCCCTTACGGCGGCCTGGTCTTCGACCTGGACGAGCATCACTCGCTCTACGCCAGCTACTCCCAGGTGTTCAAGCCGCAATCCCAGGTCGGCCAGGACGGCAAGCTGATCAAGCCTCATGAAGGCGAGCAGTTCGAGGTAGGCATCAAGGGCAGCTACCTGGACGGCAACCTCAACGCCCGGGTGTCGACCTTCCAGCTGAACGACAAGAACCGGGCGGTCAACCCGGTGGATGCCAATGGGAACACTGCGAGCTACTACGTAGCCCAAGGTAAATCGCGCATCCGCGGCGCCGAGTTCGAGGTCAGCGGTAACCTCACCCCCAACTGGGACGTGATCGCCGGTTACACCTATATGAAAACCGAGACCCTAGAGGGCGCGGCCACTACTGCGTTCATGACTATGCCTCGCCATCAGGCTTCGGTATGGAGCAAATACACCTTGGACGGTGGGCTTCTATCTGGGCTGAGTCTAGGTGCGGGCGTTACTGGCATGAGCGATTTCTATATAGAGGGTAGCAACTACAAGATCAGCGCGCCGGGCTATGCCACCGTGGATGCCAAACTGGCCTACCCGGTCACCAAGCAGCTTACCGCCACCCTGGACGTGAACAACCTGTTCGACCGGGATTACTACTCCCGCGTCGGCTCGGTGTCCACCTTCAACATGTACGGCCCATCGCGTAGCCTCACTGTGGGCGCGCGCTACGACTTCTGACCCCTCAAGCGTCGCGGCCGGCTCACCCCGGCCCGTGGCCGCACCTGGAACGCGCTGATGCCTGACACCGCCCGCAGCGCCTGGCTGCAGCGTAGCGACATCGCTACCGAACACTGGTGGCAGGCAGTGGCCGTCGAAGGCACGCCGCTGATCGAAGCGGCGGGGCCTGGCCACTGCCTACTGACTTTCCTATGGCGAGACCCTCAAGGGCGCGCCGAGCACTCCAGTACCCAACGGGTATGGATCAACATCACCGGCGTCACTGATCACCATCAACCTGGCGGGCCGCGTAGCCTGACGCGCTGGGGTGATACGGACCTGTGGTACTTCCAGATCGAACTGCCCGCTACCTGGCGAGGCACCTACAGCCTGATTCCCAGCGAGCAAGCGGCAGGGCCGGAAGGCGATCGCGAGGCGCTGCGAGCCTGGTGGCGTGCACGCTTCCAGGCCGCGCGCCCGGACCCGCTCAATCGCGCGCGGGGCTGGACGGGGCAACGTGGCATCCAGGTTTCCACGGCGCAACTGCCCGAGGCTCCGGCGCAAGCCGCCTGGGCAGGTTTCGATCGCGGTGAGCCCTGGCCCGCCCCAGGCTTTCCCCGCTGGCAGGCCTTGGAGTGGGACAGCCCGATGCTGGGCAACAAGCGCCGGGTGTGGCTGGGCGTCACGGGCGACGACAGCGACCAGCGGCGTCCCCTGGCCTTGCTGCTCGATGGCAGGTTCTGGGCCGAAACCGTACCGGTAGGCCCTGCCATCGCCCAGTTGACGGGGGCAGGCGTACTGCCCGGCGCCGTTTACCTGCTGATCGACAATATCGACAGCCAGCATCGCGCTCGCGAACTCACCTGTAATCCTGATTTCTGGCACGCCGTGCAACAGGAGCTGCTGCCCTTGGCGCGCCACCATGCCTGCTTCAGCGAGGCCGCCGCTACCACTGTAGTGGCCGGGCAAAGCTTCGGCGGCCTCTCGGCGCTCTACGCCGGCTTACATTGGCCAGAGCGTTTCGGCTGCGTACTGAGCCAATCCGGCTCCTATTGGTGGCCAAGGCGCGAAGCGGCGGACGCCGCCAGCGATGGCTGGCTGATTCAGCAGCTCGAACAGGGACTGGGGCAAGGGGCTGACCTGAAGCTCTACCTGGAAGCGGGGCAGCGCGAACCGCTGATCGATCGGGCCAACCTGCGCCTGGTTGAGCTGCTGACCGAGCGGGGTTGGGCTTTCGATTGGCGCCGCGTGGACGGCGGCCACGATGCTCTCTGTTGGCGCGGCGGCCTGCTCGATGGCCTGGCCTCGCTCTGGGCGGATGTCGCCCGTTAGCCGTTTTCGTTTTTGGATTGAAAAGGATACGCCCGTGGAACAGCTCAACCCCTTCGATGATCCCGATCAACTGTGCTACGTCCTGGCCAATGGGCAAGGCCAGCATAGCCTGTGGCCTGCCTTCGCGGTCATCCCGGCTGGCTGGCGTCAGGTCCATGGCCCCGCCAGCCGGGAAGCCTGTGGCCAGTGGGTGGAGCTAGCCTGGACGAGCCTGGCCGCGGCCGAGGGGAGCGAACAATGATCGAACTCAACGCAAGCATGGCAACCGAGCGCGAGCTGCCGCTGGTGGCGGCGCAACCGGGCATCTGGGTAGCCGACCAGCTCACGCCCCACCCTAACGCTTACGCCGTGGCCCATTATGTGGAGCTGGACGGTGAGCTGAACCTGGATGTCCTGCGCCAGGCCATCGCGGATGGAATGGCGGAAGTCGATACCCTGCGGATGGTGTTCGAGGAACGCGACGGCGTGCCCACCCAGCGCTTCGACCCGCGGGCGCCTTTGCCTGAAGCGGTGGTGCTGGACATGCGCGGCCAGCCAGACCCGCATGCTGCCGCCCGGGCGTGGATGCAGGCGGATTTGCGCCAGGACCTGCGCGCCACGGCCAAGGGTTTGCAGTGGAGCAATGTGCTGCTGCGCACCGGCGAACAGCGTTGGTGCTGGTACCAGCGTTACCATCACCTGGCGCTGGACGGCTACAGCTTCGCTGGCCTTACCCGTCGTATCGCCCAACGCTACAGCGCGGCCATGCGCGGCGAAGCGCCCGGGCCGTCGCCCTGGACGCCTTTCGAGCGAGTGGTGGAGGAATATCAGGCCTACGAGGCATCGGACAAATACCAGCAGGACCGCGCCTTCTGGCAGGAAAAAGCCAGCCAACTGCCCCCGGCGGTCAGTCTCTCGCCCGCTCCGCTTGGCGGACAGGTACCTACGACCCAACTGCTGCGCGAACGCTGCGTCGTCGCGCCTGATACGCTGCGCCCCCTGATCGCTGCCGCCGAGGCACAGCGCCTGAGCGCGGCGGACGTGGCCGTGGCGCTGGTAGGGCTTTGGCTGTCGCGCCTGGGTGGGCTGGACGATTTCACCACGGGCTTCATCTTCATGCGCCGCCTGGGCTCGGCGGCGGCCACCGCGGCGGGCGCGGTCATCAACGTATTGCCGATGCAAGTGCGTGTGGGGGCCGAAGACCGCCTTGTGGATCTGGCGGCGACCGTGGCCAAGGAACTCAGGACGCTGCGCCGCCGCCAGCGTTATGAAGCTGAGCAGATCCAGCGGGACCTGGGCCGCGTCGGCGATGCCCAGCCGCTGTATGGCGCGGTGATCAACCTCAAGCTGTTCGACTTCCAGCTGGACCTGGCGGGTGTGCCAGGTACCACCCACGCGTTGGCTGCGGGGCCGGTGCGGGACCTGGAAATCACCCTTTATCTGGATCAGGCCCAGCAGTTGACTCTTGAGGTACTGGCCAACGCCGAGCGCTATGAAGTCCGGGCCTTGGCGCGGCATGTCCAGCGCTTCGGCTGGCTGGCCCGCCAGTTCGCCGCGGACCCACAACAGCCTTGCCAGGCGGTCGACCTGCTGGACGCCACGGACCATGCCCTGCTGGCCAAGGTGAACGATACGGCACGCTTCCTGAGTGAGGACACGCTGGCCAGTCTACTGCGCCGGCAGGCCGAACTCACCCCAGGGGCGCCAGCGCTTTCCGACGCGGAACATCAGCTGGATTATCGGCAGGTGCGCGAACAGGTAGTGGCTTTGGCCCAGCGCCTGGTTCAGCAGGGTGTGCGCCCTGGCGATACCGTTGCCGTCGCGATGCCGCGCTCGGTGTTCCTGTCGTTGGCCCTGATGGCCATTCTGGAAGTAGGGGCGGCCTATCTGCCGCTGGACAGCGGCTACCCGGATGAGCGTCTGGCGCTGATGCTGGAGGACGCCAGCCCGCGCCTGGTGCTGGCCTCGGCGGACCAGGCCGAGCGCCTGGGCAACGCCTGCGCCAGCCCGATGTTGCGCTATGACACCCTGCTGCAGGCCGACCCGGCACTGCCCCGCGGCTTCCGTGGACCAAGCCCTGCCAGCGCGGCCTATATCATCTACACGTCCGGCTCCACCGGTCGCCCAAAGGGGGTCGTGGTAGGGCACCAGGCCATCGTCAACCGCTTGCAGTGGATGCAGCACCAATACCCCATCGGCTTGGCCGACGTGGTATTGCAGAAAACCCCGAGCAGCTTCGACGTTTCGGTATGGGAGTTCTTCTGGCCCTTGATGGTAGGCGCGCGGCTGCATATGGCCCCGCCCGAGGCGCACCGGGACCCGGAGGCCTTGCAGCGGCTGATCGAGCAGGAGCGCGTCACCACCATGCACTTCGTGCCTTCGATGCTGGCCGCTTTCGTCGCGACCCTTGACGCTCCCGAAGCGGTGGCGCGCTGCAGGCCGCTTCGCCAGGTGTTCTGCAGTGGCGAAGCCCTGCCCACCGAGCTATGCCGCCGCTGGGAGCGGCGTACCGGCGTAGCTCTGCATAACCTTTACGGCCCGACCGAGGCGGCGGTGGATGTCAGCTGGTACCCGGCCCATGGCCCGGTCCTGGCCGAGGTCAGCGGCGCCAGCGTGCCCATCGGCTTTGCGGTCTGGAACACCGGCCTGCGCATTCTCGACCGTCGCCTGCGCCAGGTACCGCCCGGCGTAGCGGGGGACCTGTACCTGACGGGGGTGCAACTGGCCCACGGTTATCTGGGGCGAGCGGAACTGACCGCCAGCCGGTTCGTGGCCGACCCCTACGCGGACGGCCAGCGTATGTACCGTACCGGTGATGTGGCCCGCTGGCTGGACAACGGCGCAGTGGAGTACCTGGGGCGCAGCGATGACCAGTTGAAGATTCGAGGGCAGCGCATCGAACTCAGCGAGATCGACCATGCCTTGCTGGCGCTCCCCGGCGTAGCCCAGGCCGTGACCCACGCCCGTGTGTTGAGCGACACCGCCCCGGCCGACGGCGGCGATGCCCGGCAACTGGTGGGCTATGTAATTGCCCAGCCAGGCGTCGAGCTGGACCTGGAGGCCTTGCGCGGCACCCTTGCGGACCGCCTGCCGGCTCATATGGTGCCGGTGGCCTTGGTACCCCTGGACGCCTTCCCCCTGGGGGCCACCGGCAAGCTGGACCGCAAGGCCTTGCCGCCGCCGAACGTGCAGAGCAAGGCCGCCGGCCGCGCCCCGGCGCCCGGCCTGGAACAGCGCATCGCCGAAGCCTTCGGGCAGATCCTGGGCCGCGATGACGTTCACGCCGAAGACGACTTCTTCGCCTTGGGCGGGCATTCGTTGCTGGCCATGACCTTGGCCGCGACCTTGCGCCGAACCCTGGAGCGACCCGTGGCCGTGGGCCAGGTGATGATCGCGTCCTCGGTCGAGCGCCTGGCGCGCCTGCTCGAAACCCAGCGCAGCGAAGCCGAGGCCCAGGCCGCCGGTGCCGACGCGTTGCTGCCGTTGCGCCCGGGCAAGGGGCCGACCCTGTTCTGCTTCCATCCTGCCTCCGGCTTCGCCTGGCAGTTCAGTGTGTTGCAGCGCTATATCGATCCGCACTGGGCGCTGGTGGGCATTCAGTCGCCTCGTGGCCAGGATTCCTCGCCGCCAGGCCCATTGCAGCGCGGCCAGCACCTGGACGAAGTCTGCGAAGCTCACCTGACCCTGGTTCGCAGCGTGCAGCCCCACGGGCCCTATCACTTCCTGGGTTATTCCCTGGGTGGCACCCTGGCCCACGGTATTGCCGCGCGCCTGCGCGACGCTGGGGAGGAAGTGGCTTTCCTGGGCCTGCTCGATACCTATCCACCGGAAACCCAGAACTGGGACGAACGCGCCGGCCAGCACCAGTTGGACCCGGAAGTGCTGGCGGAAGTGAACCGAGAGCGGGAACAGTTCCTGGCGGCCCAGCGCGGCGTGCTGGGCGAAGCGGGGGGTGAAGGCGGAACCCGGTTGTTCGAGCAGATCGAGGCCAACTACGGCGACGCCGTGCGCCTGCTGGCGACCGCCCGCAGTGTTCACTTCGCGGGTACCGCCACTCTGTACGTGGCGGAGAAGACCCTGCCCCTGGGTATGGACGTGAACCAGACCTGGGGCCGCTTCGTCGACAAGCTGGCCGTGCAACGCCTGGATTGCGCCCACGTGGACATTATCTCGCCAGCGATGCTGGCCCAGGTGGGGCCGATGATCAACCGTGCCTTGAAGGCGCTGTAAAAGCGGGGCGCGCACCCTATGGGAACCAGCGCTAGCTGGTGAATAATGGGTGACACTGATAGGCGCCCATTCGCCGGCTAGCGCTGGCGCCTACGGGGTTCGCTGGATCATGGGCGCCGGCCAGGGCGGCTACCCAGCGGAATGATCAGCGGGGTATGGGCGACCGGGTCTTCGATGATGGTGCAAGGCAGATCGTAGACCTGCTGGATCAGCTCCACCGTAACGATGTCTTTGGGGCGGCCGCTGGCGACGATCTTGCCGTCGCGCATGGCGATCAGGTGGGTGGCGTAGCGGCAGGCCTGGTTGAGGTCGTGCAAGACCACCGCCAGGGTATGGCCGTGGTCCTGGTTCAGGTGTTCGAGCAGCTCGAGCAGCTCGATCTGATGGGTGATGTCCAGCCAGGTGGTGGGTTCGTCCATCAATACCAGCGGGGTTTGCTGGGCCAGTACCATGGCGATCCATACCCGCTGACGCTGGCCGCCAGACAAGGTATCCACAGGCTCGGCCCAGAGGCCGTCGACGCCGGTGGCCGCCATGGCCTTTTGCACGGCGCGTTCGTCCTCGGCCCGCCAGCGGCTGAGCAGGCCCTGATGAGGATAGCGGCCCCGGGCGACCAGGTCCTTGACGGTGATATCCCCTGGGGCGCTGGCGCTTTGCGGTAGCAGGCTCAAGCGCCGCGCCACTTCCTTGGTGGGGTAGGCATGAATCGCCTGACCGTCGAGCCACACCTGCCCGCCGGCCGGCTGCAGCAGGCGACTGAGGCTGCGCAGCAGGGTCGACTTGCCACAGGCGTTCGGGCCGATGATCACGGTCAGCTCGCCTTCCGGGATAACCACCGAAAGGTCGCGCACCACCACCTTGCCATCGTAGGCGAGGGTCAGGTCCGTGGCGCTGAGCCGGCTGGCAACAGGGGGGCGTAGGGTCATCGGCGAGCCTCGCGAATCAGCAGAGCGATCAGGTACAGCCCGCCCACACTCACAGTGATCAGGCCAACAGGCACTTGATAGGGGCTGAGCAGGTGTTGCGCGGCGAAGTCCGCGCTTAGCAGCAGAAACGCTCCGCTCAGCGCGGCCATGGGCAACGCCAGGGCCTGGCCACCACTAAGGCGACGGGCGATCTGGGGCGCGGCCAGAGCCACGAAGGCAATGGGCCCTGCCACCGCGGTTGCCGCCGCGGCCAAGGCGATACCCGCCAGCAACAGCCACAGCCGCGAGCGCTCCACGGGTACGCCCAGGGCACAGGCCAGGTCGTCGCCCATTTCGAGCAGGCGCATGCGCCGGCTCAACAGCAAGGCGGCGATCAGCGCCAGCCCGATGATCGCCAGCGCCGGCGCGGCCTTGGCCCAGGTCACTCCATTGAGCGAACCGGCGTTCCACAAGCCCGCCGAAACCGCCGTATCCAGGGTGGTGTTGGTCACCAGCCAATTGTTCACTGCGAGCAGAAAAGCCCGTACGCCCAGGCCGATGACGATCAGGCGCAACGCGCTCAGGCTGCCGTTCCAGGCCAGGCGGTAGACCAGCCCGGCGGTAAGCAGGCCACCGAGCATGGCGGCGCCGGTGCTGGCCAGTACGCTGCCCTTGAAAAGCACCACCAGCACCAGTACGCCGGTATAGGCGCCGAGATTGAAGCCAAGAATGTCCGGGCTCCCCAGCGGGTTGCGCAGCAATGATTGGAAAATGGCCCCGCTTACCCCCAGGGCCGCGCCCAGGCACAGCGCGGCCACGACCCGAGGCAGGCGCCACTCCATCACGACCAGGCGCATGGCGTTCGGCCCACGGCCGAGCAGGACGTCGAGAAGCTGCTCGGGCGCGAGCGCCAGGGTGCCTTTGCCCAAGGCATAGAACCCTAGGCAAACGCAGGCCACGGCCAGGCCGAGGGCGCATCCCAGCACGCGCGGCCGCAGCCAAGCCCCGCTGGCAACGCCCCTTGCAAGGCCGCTCACAGGGCCACCAAGCGACTGCGCCGCGCCAGCAGCACCAGCATGGGCGCCCCCAGCAAGGCGGTGACAATGGATACCCGCAACTCCGTGGCGGTGAGCACTCGGCCGAGGGTGTCCGCCAGCAACAGCAACAAGGGCGTGATCAGCAACACAGCCGGCAGCGCGCGGCCATGAGCCGGGCCGGCGACGCGCCGCGCCATGTGCGGCACCATCAGCCCAACGAAGGCGACCGGCCCCACCAGCGCCGTGGTAGCGCCACATAGCAGGGTGATGCAGACCAACCCCAGTACCTGTGTACGCAGCACACCGGTTCCGAGGGCCGCGGCCAGGTCATCGCCCAGTCCCAGGCTGTCCAGCGAGCGAGCCAGGCTCAGGGCCAGCAGCACGCCGCCGATGATGGCGGGCGCCGCCCAGTGCAGCAGGGCGAAGTCACGGATATCCAGGGAGCCTGCCTGCCAGTAGCGAACGTGGTCGTACACCAGCGGGTGCAGCAGTGAAATACCCGAGCCGAGGCCTTCCAGCGCGGCGCCCAGGGCTACCCCGACCAACAGCAGGCGTACCGGGCTGAAGCGGCGCCCACTGGCCATGCCCGTGAGCGTAACCAGCAGCGCGGCGGCCAGGGCCCCGGCACAGGCCCAGGCCAGATAGGCAAAGGGGCTCTGGGCGGAGAAGAAGGCGATGCCGACGGTGATGGCGAAGCTGGCGCCGGCATTGACCCCGAGCACCCCGGGATCAGCCAGCGGGTTGCGCGTCAGGGTTTGCATCAGCACTCCAGCGGTGCCCAGAGCGATGCCCGCCACCAGGCCGGCCAGGGTTCGCGGCAGGCGTGCATCGGTGACCAGGGTGCAGACAGGGGTGGCGCACTGGCCGGCCAGGGCATGGGCGACCTCGGCCAAGGGAACATAGCTGGCGCCGACCTGCAGGCTGAGCGCAATGGCCAACGACAAGGCAAGGCCCAGCCCAAGGAGGGTAAAGGCAAAACGCATGGGAAGCGGTTACTCGAGCGGCTGCATGTATCTGCGGTAATACGAAGCATTGTCCAATGCCACTGAGTATCGGATGCTACCATGCCCGGCGACTCCGATGTAGAAACCTTTCCCGCCGTGGTGAGCATGAGTAAACCTTCATTGTTGATCGACCTGAGCCTGCTCAGAACCCATCCCGCCTTTCGCGCCGTATTCATTGCCCGGCTGATTTCCATCCTTTCCCTGGGCCTGCTGGCCATGGCCGTGGCGGTACAGGTGCAGGCCATGACCGGCTCGCCCGCTCAGGTAGGCCTGTGCGTGACCCTTACCGGCATAGGGATGTTCGTCGGGCTGGTGTTCGGTGGCGTGCTGGCTGACCGCTACGAGCGGCGGCGGCTGATTTTGCTGGCACGCTCGACCTGCGGGCTCGGTTTCCTGAGCCTTGCGCTCAACGCCGCGTTGCCCGAGCCTTCGCTGCTGGCCATTTATGTTCTGGGTTGCTGGGACGGCTTCTTCGGCGCCATTGGCGTGACCGCCCTGCTGGCGGCCACGCCGGCATTGGTCGGGCGGGAAAACATGGTGCGCGCCGGGGCGATCAGCCAGCTCACCGTGCGCCTGGGCACTGTAGCCTCGCCCTTGCTTGGTGGCCTGTTGATCGCTCAGGGCGGCGTACTCTGGAATTACCTGGCGACCGCTTTCGGAACGCTGCTGACCGTGCTCTTGCTGCTGCGGCTACCCGCCTTGCCGGCGCCCCAGGCGCAACGGGAACATCCCTTGCGCGCTCTGGCCACAGGCTTGAAGTTCCTGCTCACCAACAAGGTGGTGGGCGCGGTGGCCCTGGTCGGGGCCTTGGTGACCATGGCCAGCGCCGTGCGTGTGTTGTATCCGGCGCTGGCTTCTGATTGGCATCTGCAAGGGGGCCAGCTTGGCCTGCTCTTCGCCGCGACCCCTTTCGGCGCGGCGCTTGGCACCCTCACAAGCGGGCGGGTGGGCGCGCACGCCAAGCCGGGGCAACTGATGCTGTTCACGGCCATGGGCGCCTTTGCCTGCATCCTGCTGTTCGGCCTGGCGCCCGGGTTCAGCCTGGCCTGGTTCTGCCTGGCCGCGTTCGGCTACCTCAGCGCGATCAACGCTCTGTTGCAATACGCGATCATCCAGGCGCAGACACCGGATGCCTTGCTGGGGCGAGTCAATGGCCTATGGACCGCCCAGAACATCTGCGGCGACGCCGTGGGCGCGGCCTTGCTCGGTGGGCTTGGCGCCTGGGTCAGCCCCACCGCCGCGGCTACCGGCTTCGGCATGGCCGCCGTCCTGGCTGGGTTGATGATCGCGTTGGGCCTGACCGGGCTGCGGCGGCTTGGGCCGGCGACGGCCTCTTGAGACGGTCGGGAGTCGCTCAGTGGACAAAGGCCGCTTCGAGGCGATCCAGCAAATGCCCCGCGCTGTAGTAGTCCAGCCGGAAGGTATCGTTACCGAGGGCGTACAAGTGCTGTGACTTCACCGCTGGCAGGTGGGCCAGCAAAGTATTGCCCTTGAGCGCGTCCGCGTCGCTGGCTTCGGCGGCGAACATCAGCCAGCTCTGCCCGTTCAGCCCCGCCGCCAGGTGCTCGCCGCCCACCTGCACGATGTCCTTGCGTTTGCCCTGGCTGACGAAGATGGGAAGGTCCGACGGCGGCGTTGCGAGTTCGAAACCCAGGGAAGTCAGCAAGCGGCCCTGGGCGGACTCGCCAGTCCACAGATTGGCCTGGCGAGCGGAGGCGTTGTACACGAATGCGGTTACAGGTTGCGGAGGCAGTTGCAACCGCCCCTTGAGCGCAGTGACCCGCTGGGAAAATGCATCGATGCGCGCCTCGGCTTGAGCCTCATGGCCCGAAGCGCGGCCCAGCAGGCGCATCACGTCTTGCCAGCTCTGGTCGTCGTAGTCCACCACCAGCGTAGGGGCAATCGACGAGAACTGGCTGTACAGGGCGGCGGCGGAGTCGGCGCCCGAAGCGCTGACAATGATCAGGTCTGGCGCCTCGGCCGCCACGGCTTCGGCGTTGGCCTCTCCAATGTATAGCCGTTTTACCTGACGCTGCGCGGCCACCTCGCCCCATTGCCGGAAGAACCCTTGCCCATCGGCGAAGCGGTTGTTCGGTGCCGTGGCGCCGCTGGCGATGACTGGGGCGTCCAAGGCCAGCAGCGAACCGGTAAGGGTAACGCTGGTGGAGACGATGCGCTGCGGCGGCTTGTCCAAGGTCACTTCGCCCATGCGGCTAGGCAGGGTACGTGGCCAGCCTTCATCGGCCTGGGCCACCAGGGCAAGGCCCAGGGTGAATGCTAGTGCCAGGCATTGGGCGAGGCGGTGAAAGCCGAGCAGGGGGCGAGACGACATCAGTGACTCCCAGGGAGACGAGAAAGACTCGCATTTTCGGCGGCCTTCAGTGAGTTCGCAACCCGGCCGTTTTTTCAGGCTTTTAAGCCTTCGTATTCAGACGGTTACCTATTGATAAAAACGCTGGCAGGGGGATGCCAGCATTGACATAGGATAGCTGGCTACCTACCCTGAAATAGTTTGATAACAATTCTCGTTACGCTTTTGGTGAAAAAATATGACCGCAGCTTCTGTGACTAGCCTTGCGCTGGACAGCGGGTCCGGGATGGCCGTCCCTACAGCCGATACCGCCGAATTTCTTTTCCGCTCAGGTACCCGGTGCCTTCGCGGGGAGGGGGTTTTCAGCTCCATCACAACGCCGGCGGCCACATCCGGGGGTCAAGCCCTGATGGTCGCGGTAGAGCAGGCTTTCGAAAGGGCGCGAGCCGCCGGCATCGAGCAGCCCGTGCTGATGGGGGCCATCCCCTTCGACACCACCGAGCCTTCCTGTCTATACGTGCCTGCCAGATACCGTTGGGTTGAGGGCGAACCTGCTCGCCCGCAGCCAGGCGCGGCGGGCTCGGCGCCCACCGTACTGAGCCAGCGCAGCGTGCCGGACGAAGCGGGTTTCAAGGCGGCTGTCAGCCAGGCGATCGCCAACTTCCGTAGCAGCACCATTCGCAAGGCAGTGCTCTCACGCATGCTTGAGCTTCAGCTGGACGGGCCCGTGCAGGTGGAAAATATCCTGGCGCGCCTGGCGCAACAGAATGCCCAGGGTTATCACTTCCGCATTCCCTTGCCTGGAGAAGGCGAGTTGATCGGGGTAAGCCCGGAGCTGCTGGTGCGCAAGCGCGGCAACCGCCTGTACAGCAATCCCTTGGCCGGTTCGGCGAAACGCCGCGTCGATGCCCAGGAAGACCGGAGCGTGGCCGACGCCTTGCTGAACTCGGAGAAGGACCACTACGAGCACCGTCTGGTGGTCGAGGATATTCGCCGTGTCCTGACCCCCCATTGCACACAGTTGCACATCCCGGAGCAGCCTTCGCTGCTGAGCACCGCTGCCATGTGGCACCTGTCCACCGCGCTGGAAGGCGAGCTGCGCGACCCTCGGCATTCCTCCTTGCAATTGGCCTGCAAGCTGCATCCCACCCCCGCGGTCTGCGGGGCGCCCACGGATCTGGCGCGCAAGCTGATCAACCTGGTCGAGCCCTTCGAGCGCGGGCTGTTCACCGGCATGGTGGGCTGGTGCGATGCGGCCGGCAATGGTGAATGGGTAGTGACCATCCGCTGCGGCACCGTGGTTGGGGATCGGCTGCGTCTGTTCGCGGGGGCGGGTATCGTCGAGGCGTCCGACCCGGCGGCGGAATGGGCCGAAACCCAGGCCAAGCTGGGTACCATGCTGGCGGCCTGCGGCCTGGCGGAGGGCCAGGCATGAGCATCGCTTTCACACCCTGGCCGGCCGAGCTGGCCGCGCGTTATCGGGCCAAGGGTTACTGGCTCGACCTGCCCATGACCCACATCCTGCAAGAGCAGATGCGTCAGCGGCCCGAGGCACCGGCCATCCTGTGCGGGGAGCGCAGCTTCAGCTACGCCCAGCTCGATAGCCTGTCGGCCAGTCTGGCCGCGGCCCTTCATCAGCAGGGGCTGCGTACCCATGACACCGCCCTGGTGCAACTGCCGAACCAGGCCGAGTTCTTCATCACCTACCTGGCGTTGCTCAAGCTGGGTGTCGCCCCGGTCAACGCCTTGTTCAGCCACCAGCGTCTGGAATTGCTTGCCTATGCCAGGCAAATCCAGCCGCGTCTGGTCATTGGCTCGACCCAGCACCCGCTGTTCGCCAACGGCGATTTCCTCAACGAGCTCCGGGATGTGTCGCCGAGCCTGCATGCCGTTGTGCTCGAGGCCAGCGAGGGCGCGCCATTGCCTACCGGCTGTCTAAGCCTGGCCGATTGCCTTGCCGCGCCCGCTGAGGGCTATGCACCGACACCTACCCCGGCAGACCAGGTCGCCTTCTTCCAGCTGTCAGGTGGCAGCACAGGTACGCCCAAGCTGATTCCCCGCACGCACAATGATTACTACTACAGCGTGCGCCGTAGCGTGGAGATCTGCCAGCTGAGCCCGGAAACCCGCTTCCTCTGCGCGCTGCCGGCGGGGCATAACTACACCATGAGTTCGCCTGGGGTGCTGGGCGTGTTCGTGGCCGGTGGTACCGTGGTCATGGCCCGCGATCCTGAACCCTTGAACTGCTTTGCGCTGATCGAGCGGCACCAGGTCGATTGGGTACCCCTGGTGCCTCCCGCGGTTGCCCTGTGGCTGAAGGAAGCGCCTGGGCACCTGCCACGCCTGGCTTCGCTCAAGACAATCCAGGTAGGCGGTGCCAACTTCGCCGAAGCCCTGGCCCGTCGGGTTCCCGCTGAGTTGGGCTGCCAGTTGCAACAGGTGTTCGGCATGGCCGAGGGCCTGGTGAACTACACCCGCCTGGACGACGAGCCCGAGCGCATCTTCACCACCCAGGGCTGCCCGATGAGCCCGGACGATGAGATCCGTGTAATGGATGTAGACGGCCAGCCTGTGCCCCAGGGGCAGCCCGGCATGCTGGCGACACGAGGCCCCTATACCTTCAGGGGCTATTACCAGAGCCCGGAGCACAATGCCCAGGTATTCGACGCCGAAGGCTTTTATTACTCCGGAGACCTGGTCGAACAGGATGCCAAGGGCTATCTGCGCGTGGTTGGCCGGGTGAAAGACCAGATCAACCGGGGCGGAGAAAAGATCGCCGCGGCCGAGGTGGAAAACCTGCTGTTGCAGCATCCCGGCATTACCCATGCGGCAGTGGTCGCCATGCCGGATGAGCTCATGGGCGAGAAGAGCTGCGCTTGTGTGGTGGCCAGTGACAGCGCCCTCAAGCCCGCGGCCCTACGCAAATACCTGCGTGCCCAGGGCGTGGCCGAATTCAAGCTGCCGGATCGCTTCCAGTTCCTGGAGCAGCTACCTCTCACCGCCGTCGGCAAGATCGACAAGCAGCGCCTGCGCAATGCCCTGCAGGCGTCTTCAAGCGAACAGTGATAAGGCTTTCAGACATGGCTATTCCAAGACTTGCATCCTATGCACTGCCCACCCCGGACAGCTTCCCGGCCAACAAGGTGAGCTGGACGCTGGACCCGTCGCGGGCGGTGTTGCTCATTCACGACATGCAGGCGTATTTCACCGCCTTCTGGGGTGACGATAGCCCGCTGGTGGAAGCGTTGGTGGCGCGCATCGCCAAGGTGCGCCAGTGGTGCGACGCCCAGGGCATTCCGGTGGTCTACACCGCCCAGCCCACCGAACAGAGCCCGGAAGACCGCGCTCTGCTCAACGATATGTGGGGGCCGGGCCTGACCACGGCCGACCCTGCCCTGCAGGCAGTGGTGGCTCCGCTGGCGCCGGCCAGCCATGACACCGTATTGACCAAATGGCGCTACAGCGCCTTCCTGCGCTCCCCCTTGCAGGACCTGATGAAAGAGTGGCGCCGTGATCAGTTGCTGATCTGCGGCGTTTACGCCCACATCGGCTGCATGGTCACCGCTACCGATGCCTTCATGCGCGACATCCAGCCATTCTTCATTGGCGATGCAGTGGGTGACTTCTCCGAAGAAGAACACCGCATGGCCCTGCGCTACGTGGCTACCCGCTGCGGTAGCGTGATTGGCTACGAGGCGCTGACTGGCAAGGCCGCGCCACGCTTCGACCAGGCCTGGTTGTTGGCCGAGCTGGCGCCTTACCTGGATCAGGACGACGACCTGCCCGAAGGCTCGGACAACCTGATGGACTATGGGCTGGACTCCGTGCAGGTGATGACCCTGGTGTCCGCCTGGCAGCGCCTTGGGCTTGAGGTCAGCTTCGCCGAGCTGGCCACGCAACCTACCCTGGACGGCTGGCTGAAGATCATTAGCAGCAAGGCGCCGTCCGCGGCCTGATTTCCACTTTCATGGGCCGACCGACGGTCGGCTCTCGGAGCCTTTTCATGAATACGTTGGACTTCACCGGCAAGCGCGTCTGGGTCACTGGCGCGGGCCAAGGCATCGGCTTGCATACGGCCATGCGCTTCCAGGCCGCCGGAGCGGAGGTTGTGGGGCTGGACAAGGCTTTCGCCGAATCCGATTACCCGTTCCGCACGGTCACGCTGGATGTGACCAGCTCCCAGCAAGTGGAGCAGGTGTGTCAGCAACTGCTCAACGAGCGCCGTCGCGTGGACGTGCTGGTCAACGGTGCCGGCATCCTGCGCCTGGGCAACAGCGACAGCTTGAGCCTGGAAGACTGGAACGCCTGCATGGCGGTGAACGTAACCGGGCCGTTCTTGCTATTCCGCCAATTGGTGCCCGTATTCAAGGCCCAGCGCAGCGGCGCGATCGTCA
This sequence comes from Pseudomonas sp. DC3200b2, assembly GCF_049895785.1. Lineage (NCBI taxonomy): Bacteria > Pseudomonadati > Pseudomonadota > Gammaproteobacteria > Pseudomonadales > Pseudomonadaceae > Pseudomonas > Pseudomonas sp. DC3200b2. The sequence continues at coordinate 244,581 of NZ_JAFCTA010000005.1, forward strand.
GCATCGCCTCCAACGCGGCTCATGTGCCCCGGCTGAACATGGCCGGTTACTGCGCCTCCAAGGCCGCCCTGGTCGCGCTGAACAACTGCGTCGGGCTGGAGCTGGCGGCACATGGCGTGCGTTGCAACCTTGTGTCGCCGGGGTCGACCGACACGCCCATGCTGCGCGACATGGTCGGCGACGAGGCGGGACTGCAACGCCTGGTGGACGGCCTGCCCGAGCAGTACAAGCTGAGCATTCCCCTGGGCAAGATCGCTCGCCCGGACGAAATCGCCAACACCGTGCTGTTCCTGGCATCGGACCTGGCCAGCCATATCACGATGCAGGATATCGTGGTCGACGGTGGCGCGACCCTGGCGGCCTAGGCTGAGGAGCGGTGTCAGGGCGCAGCCCTTGGGGTACACTGCGCCGCCATGAACAGACCCCTCTATACCGCCCTGTTTCACCTGGCCCTGCCGTTGATTGCCCTGCGCCTGTGGTGGCGCGCGCGCCGGGCGCCGGCCTATGCCGAGCGCCTCGGCGAGCGCTTCGCTCGCGGCTTGCCACCCATGGCCCAGGGCGGGCTTTGGGTGCATGCCGTTTCGGTAGGTGAAAGCATTGCCGCGGCGCCCTTGGTCAAGGCCTTGCTGGCGCGTTATCCACAGCTGCCGGTCACCCTGACCTGCATGACCCCCACGGGTTCGGAGCGAATCAAGGCTTTGTTCGGCCATGAGCCGCGGGTCCAACACTGCTACCTCCCCTATGACCTGCCTTGGGCCATGGGGCGTTTTCTCGACCATGTGCGCCCGTGCCTGGCCATTGTCATGGAAACCGAGCTATGGCCCAACCTGGTGGATCAGTGCGCCCGCCGCAAGGTGCCAGTTGCCTTGGCCAACGGCCGCCTCTCGGCCCGATCGGCCCGGGGCTACGCTCGCTTTGCCGGCCTTACCGCGCCCATGCTGGCGCGCATGAGCCTGCTGGCGGTACAGACTGAAACCGAAGCCCAGCGTTTCCGCGAACTCGGTGCCCGGCCCGAGCGTGTGAGAGTGACCGGCTCGATCAAATACGACCTGCACCCCGACCCGGCCTTGCCCGAGCGGGCGGCGGCGCTGCGGCAATTCTGGGGCGCGAGCCAGCGGCCGGCATGGATAGCCGCAAGCACCCATCAGGGCGAGGATGAAATCATCCTGGCCGCCCACCGCGAGCTGCTGCGGCATCATGCTGATGCCCTGCTCATTCTGGTGCCTCGCCATCCGGAACGCTTTGGCCAGGTGGCTACGCTTATCACGGGGGCCGGCATGACGCTGTCGCGACGTTCCACCGGCGAGGCCGTTGGCGCTGATACCCAGGTGATGCTCGGCGACACCATGGGGGAGCTGCTTTTCCTGTACGCGCTGGCCGACATCGCCTTCGTCGGTGGCAGCCTGGTACCCAACGGCGGTCACAACCTGCTGGAGCCGGCGGCGTTGAGCAAGCCAGTACTGAGCGGCCCCCATCTGTTCAACTTCCAGGATATTGCCGAACGGCTGGCCCAGGCTGAGGCCTTGCAGGTGGTCGATGATGCGAGCGGCCTGGCCGATGCGGTGCGCCACCTGGTGGAGCTGCCCCAGGCCGCCCGGCGCCAGGGCGAGGCGGGCCTGACCGTGATGCGCGCCAACCAGGGCGCGTTGGAGCGGTTGCTGGAGGCTGTGGCCCATCTTATGCCGGGCCAGCGGTAGCGCAGCCTGTAGCCGGGCGCAGCTCGCGAACCTGTTCGTCGCCTACCGGGTGCCAGCTTCTTCGGGAGCTTCGCCCCCTTCCTACATCAGGATGTCTGCCTGTAGGAAGCGGGCGGAGCTCGCGAAGGGCTAGCCTGCCAGCGTTCATCGATTCGGCTTCAGCAACGCCTGGGCCTGAGCTTGCAGGTCCGGTGGAAGGAAATCCTTGTCGGGGTTGTAATCGGGCTTGAGGTAGCGGCCTAGGTCTTGCAGATCCTGCGGGCTGAGGGTACCCGCGGCCTGTTTCAGGCGCAGGTTGTCGAGGATGTAGTCGTATCGGCTGTTGTTGTAGTCCCTCACGGACGCATACAGCTGGCGCTGCGCGTCGAGCACGTCCACCACATTGCGTGTGCCCACCTGATAGCCGATCTCGGTGGCTTCTACCGCGCTCTGGTTGGAAATGATCGATTGCTTGCGCGCCTGCACAAGTTCCACGTCGGTATTCACCGCCCGGTGCAGGTTGCGGGTGTTTTCCACTACCTGGCGGCGCAGCCCCTCGCGGCGGTATTCACTCTGACTGAAGCGCTGGTAGGCCTCGCGTACCTGGGAGCTGGTCAGGCCGCCGCTGTACAAGGGGATCTCCAGGCGCAGGCCCACCGTGCGACGTTCCACATCGCTGCCGTACACCAGCCCATCCCGGGCCGCAGGGTTGCTCAGCTCGAAGTTGTCGTTATCGCCCTTTTCGTATTGGGCCACCGCATCCAGGGTAGGGGCATGGCCGGCCTTGCGCTGGCGCAGGGTCTGCTCGGCCGCGTCCACGGCGAAGTTACTGGCCAGCAGTTGCAGGTTCTGCTGCGTGGCCGTGTCTACCCAGGCCCACGCGTCGTTGGGCAGGGGCGGCAATACCGGCAGGGTATGCACCACGCCTTGCAGGGCGTTGTAATCGCGGTTGGTGAGGGTGACCAAGGCCTGGAAGGCATCGGCCACCTGGCGTTCGGCCGTGCTGCGGTTGGCCCGGGCGGTATCGTAGCTGGCCTGGGACTGAAGCATGTCGGTCTTGTCTGTCAGGCCAACGTTGAAACGTTCCTTGGACTGGTCCAGCTGGCGCAGGAAAGCATTTTCCTCGGCCCGCGCCGTGGCCAGGCTGTCCTGGGCGCGCAATACCGCGAAGTAGCGTTCCGCGGTTTGCAGGATCAGGTTCTGCTCCGTGGCGGAGAGCTCCAGCCCAGCCTGTTCATCGCTGGCCTGCGCGGCCTTGAGCTGGAACCAGCGATCGGCCCTGAAAATCGGTTGGCTCAAGGTTGCCCGGTAGGAGGTGCCACTGCGGTTGGCGGTCATGGCCGGCTTGTCCAGGGCCTGACGGGTATCGTTGACGTCGGCGCCAGCCGACAGGTTGGGTAGCAGGCCGGCCCGCGCCTGGGGCACGGCTTCCTGGCGGGCGGCGAAATCGGCGCGGGAAGCGGCCAGGTCAGCGTTGTTCTCCACGGCCTGCTGGTAGACGCTCATCAGGTCGGTCTGGCTGGCCAGCGGAGCGGTGGCGGCCTGTGCCAGGCCGCCGAGCAAACCCATCATGCCTACCGCCAGCGGTATCGCGCGAAACATAGTCAGTCCTTGTCATGAAATCAGCCGCTGCGTGGTCGGTCAGACCGCCCGTAGGCAAGTATTATCCAGGGAAGTTGGCGTTACCACTGCTATGTGGCTAGACTCTGCTCCGTTCTTGTCGGGGTGCCCCACGCGAGGGGCTGAGATCGGATATGTCCGGATCCCGTTGAACCTGATCAGGTTGATGCCTGCGTAGGGAACAAGATTTCTCGCCCTCCCGGCGAGTGCTCTTGTGCTCGGTCCGGGATGTCGTGTTCATGCACGCGCTCCGCTCCAGCACAACTCCACGGGCCCAATCCGGCCACAGGTTCGCTCCGACGCCCCCTTGCCTGGCTGGAGAACCTGTATGAGCGAACAACAACACAGCGCCACCTACCTCAGCGAATCGGCCCAGGTCGACCAGCAATCGGTGCAACCCTTCCCACGGTCGCGGAAAATCTATGTAGAGGGCTCGCGCCCGGACATCCGCGTACCCATGCGGGAGATCAGCCTGGATGTGACACCGACGGATTTCGGCGGGGAGATCAACCCGCCGGTGCTGGTGTATGACACTTCCGGCCCCTACACCGATCCGGACGTGCGGATCGACGTTCGCCAGGGCCTGGGTGACGTGCGCGCAGGTTGGCTCGACGCTCGCGGCGATACCGAGCGGTTGCCCGGCCTGAGCTCCCGCTTCGGTCAGCAACGGCTGGCCGACCCGGCCCTGGCCCGGCTGCGCTTCGCCCATGTGCGCAACCCGCGTCGGGCCAAGGCCGGAGCCAATGTGACCCAGATGCATTACGCCCGCCAAGGCATCATCACCGCCGAGATGGAATACGTGGCCATTCGCGAGAACATGAAGTTGCAGGAAGCCCGGACGGCGGGCCTGCTGAGCCAGCAGCATGGCGGGCACAGCTTCGGCGCGAGCATTCCCAAGGAAATCACTCCGGAATTCGTGCGTCAGGAAATTGCCCGGGGCCGGGCGATCATTCCTGCCAACATCAACCACCCCGAGCTGGAGCCCATGATCATCGGGCGTAACTTCCTGGTGAAGATCAACGGCAACATTGGCAACAGCGCCCTGGGTTCCTCCATCGAGGAGGAAGTGGCCAAGCTGACCTGGGGCATCCGCTGGGGCTCGGACACGGTGATGGACCTGTCCACCGGCAAGCATATCCATGAAACCCGTGAGTGGATCATCCGCAACTCGCCAGTGCCCATCGGCACGGTGCCTATCTACCAAGCCCTGGAAAAGGTCGGCGGTATCGCCGAAGACCTCACCTGGGAGCTGTTCCGCGACACTCTGATCGAGCAGGCCGAGCAGGGGGTGGACTATTTCACCATCCATGCCGGTGTGCTGCTGCGCTATGTGCCGCTCACGGCCAAGCGAGTGACCGGCATCGTCAGCCGCGGCGGCTCCATCATGGCCAAGTGGTGCCTGGCTCATCACCAGGAGAACTTCCTGTACACCCATTTCGAAGACATCTGCGAAATCATGAAGGCCTACGACGTGAGCTTCTCCCTCGGAGATGGCTTGCGCCCGGGCTCGATCGCCGATGCCAACGACCAGGCCCAGTTCGGCGAACTGGAAACCCTGGGCGAGCTGACCAAGATCGCCTGGAAGCATGACGTGCAGTGCATGATCGAAGGGCCCGGCCATGTGCCCATGCAACTGATCAAGGAGAACATGGACAAGCAGCTCGAGTGCTGCGACGAAGCTCCGTTCTACACCCTCGGCCCGCTTACCACCGACATCGCCCCCGGCTATGACCACATCACCTCCGGGATCGGCGCCGCCATGATCGGCTGGTTCGGCTGCGCCATGCTCTGCTATGTCACGCCCAAGGAACACCTGGGCCTGCCCAACAAGGATGACGTGAAGACGGGAATCATCACCTACAAAATCGCGGCGCACGCCGCGGACCTTGCCAAGGGCCATCCAGGGGCGCAGATCCGAGACAATGCGCTGTCCAAGGCGCGCTTCGAGTTTCGCTGGGAAGACCAGTTCAACCTCGGCCTGGACCCGGACACGGCCCGAGCCTACCACGACGAAACCCTGCCCAAGGAATCGGCGAAGGTGGCGCATTTCTGCTCCATGTGTGGGCCGAAATTCTGCTCCATGAAGATCACCCAGGAAGTGCGCGAGTACGCCGCCAACCAGATTCCCAGCGTGGACCTGGAGGCGGAAACCGGAATGAAGGCTCAGGCCGAGCGTTTCCGCGCCGAAGGTAGCCAGCTGTACCAGAAAGTTTGACTCTCCCGCGCCTGGCCAGGCCGGGCGCGTCTTTCTTTTCATTCGAGATTCGACCCTTGACCCAGTATTCCCCTGACCTTCCCGTGAGCGCGGACCACCGTGTATTCGGCGCCCGGGACCTTTTCACCCTATGGTTCTCCCTTGGCGTGGGGCTGATGGTGCTGCAAACCGGCGCTCTGCTGGCGCCCGGGCTCGGCTTGGCCCAAGGCGTCCTGGCCATTGCACTCGGCACCTTGATCGGGGTGCTGCTGCTGGCCGCGACCGCGGTGATCGGCAGCGACACCGGGCTCTCGGCCATGGCTTCCCTGAAAACCAGCCTGGGCCGCCGAGGCGCTGCGCTCCCGGCAGTGTTGAATCTGTGCCAATTGATCGGTTGGGGCGCTTTCGAACTGATCGTCATGCGCGATGCCGCCAGTCTATTGGCCGCCAACCGCTGGGGAGAGGGCGGCGCCTGGGCCAACCCCCTGCCCTGGACCCTGGCCTTCGGCGCGCTGGCCACGGCCCTGGCCGCTACCGGGCCCTTGACCTTCGTGCGGCGGGTGTTGCGCAAGTGGGGGATCTGGCTGCTGCTCGGTGCCTGCGCTTGGCTGACCTGGAACCTGCTCAGCGAGGCGGACCTGGCCGCGCTCTGGGGGCGTGCCGGGGATGGCAGCCTGGCGTTCGCCGCCGGCTTCGATATTGCCATTGCCATGCCGCTCTCCTGGCTGCCCCTGATCGCCGACTATTCCCGCTTTGGTCGGGCCGCGCGCCCGGTATTCACCGGCACGGCTCTGGGCTTCATGTTGGGCAACCTGTGGCTGATGAGCCTGGGCGTGGCCTATACCTTGGCATTCGCGCCCAGCGGGGAAGCCAATGCGCTATTGCTCGCGTTGGCGGGGGCGGGCATGGGCGTCCCCTTGCTGCTGATCTTGCTGGATGAGTCCGAAAACGCCTTCGCCGATATCCACTCGGCCGCTGTGTCCAGCGGGCTGTTGGTTCGCTTGAAGGTGGAGCACCTAGCCGTTGCGGTGGGCGTCGTTTGTACCCTGATCGCCGCCTTTGCGCCCCTGGCCCAGTACCAGAACTTCCTGTTGCTGATCGGTTCGGTATTCGCGCCGCTGTTCGGCGTGGTACTGGTGGATCACTATTTGCTGCGCCAGCGCCGAACCCTTGGTCAGGGAACGGCCTGGCGCGGCGGCGCATTGCTGGCCTGGGTGGCTGGGATTGCGCTGTACCAGGCCTTGGCGCGCTATTGCCCCGACCTGGGCGCCACCTTGCCGTCGTTGATTGCCGCCGGCACGCTCCACCTGGGGCTTTCGCGGGTGCTCAACGGCGCGGGCGCAGCTCTGGCCGAATCACCCCGTTAAGCCGGGCATACGGAATCTTCAGCTCGATATGACCCATGGCGTACGGCGCGATGCTATAAACATTGTATTTAAGCACCACCGCGTCGGACGCCAGGGCGATGTTTTCCGTGCGCTGGAAAGGCCACTGCTTCACGAACTCCGGGTCCTTGTCCAGGTTGGAGGCGATCATCCAGCCCCGGTGGGCTTCCTGGGCCGCCATCCAGAAAGCTGTTTCCTGGCCTGGCACGAGCATGTCGGCCAGGGCCAGCGCCCTGTGCTGCTGTCGTGACCAGGTGATGAATCCACGACCCGGCATGCCGTGGGCGCCGCCGGTGTCCAGGTAACTGGAAAGCTCCACGATCACCAGCCCGTCATGCTGCTCTCTTACCTTGGCTTGCAGGTAGGTGGAGTTGCCCGATTCGGCCATGCTGAAGAATTGCTGTTCATAAGCGGACAGGGAGGTCGCCTGGGGTACGTCCGGATTGTTGTCCGTCATGCGCAGCAGGCGCTGCTGGGTCAGGGCATCGAGGGCCGGTTCGTCGGGAAAGTGCACGGTATCGAGGTTGACCAGCGGGCATTCTGCGGTGGCGCAGCCGGGCTTGATATGCTCCCAGGCCTCGCGTTCGGTTTTCAGCGGTTTGTCGTAATCCGGTTGAAAAAGGCTTTGGCAGGCACCAAGACTCAAGACTGCAAGCGCCAGCGCCGACATTTTCAAGGGTGACATGGTATTCCTTCGCGGGTATAGGATCGTGCTTGGACTATAAACGCAGCGATCGGTTCTCCATAGGGCCGAACACTCAAGATCAGGCACAAGGGCTGCAATGATGCGGCCCTGACGATGGAAAAAGAGGATTCGTATGACAGACGCTAACCATTCAGTGCCAACGAAGGTCGAGATCACCAAGCGGGAAAATTGCTTCAAGGGCTTCTACAAGGTCGACAAGCTATTCCTGCGCCATGAACTGTTCGCCGGTGGCCTGGGCAAGGAAATCAGCCGTGAGCTGTTCGTGCGCCACGACGCGGTGTGCGTGCTGCCCTACGACCCGCAACGTGACGAAGTGGTGCTGATCGAGCAGTTCCGTGTCGGTGCCATGGGCAAGGTCGCCAACCCCTGGCTGGTCGAGATGGTCGCCGGGTTGATCGACAAGGATGAAACCCCCGAAGCGGTTGCGCATCGGGAAGCGGAAGAGGAAGCTGGGCTGAAGTTCCAGGCCCTGTGGCCGATCACCAAGTATTTCCCTTCGCCGGGTGGCAGCGATGAATACGTTCATCTCTACCTGGGGCGCTGTAGCAGCGAAGGGGCCGGTGGCCTGCATGGCCTGGAGGAAGAGGGGGAGGACATTCGCGTGCGGGTCTGGGCGTTCGAGGATGCCCTGCAGGCCGTGCGCGATGGCCGAATCATTAACGCGGCCGCGCTGATCGCCATTCAATGGCTGGCGCTGAACCGCGATGAAGTCAGGGGGTTGTGGAAGTGAATCTGTTGCGCGAGCGCTATCGGGTCGACCTGGCCGCGTTGCAAGCGGCCTGCGAGGCCAACTACGCACGCCTGATGCGGCTGTTGCCGGGCATGCGTGGCGAGCAGCGCTTTCGCCAGATCGGCATGACCCAGGGCGACCAGACGCTTGGCGTGTTGAGCCTGGAGGTGATCCAGGCCAGCCCTTATACCACCACCCTGAGCGTGAGCCAGAAGCACAGCCTGCCCTGGCTGCCGGTACCGCGCATGGAGGTGCAGGTGTACCACGACGCGCGCATGGCCGAGGTCATCGGCGCCCAGCATGCCCGCCGCTTCCAAGGCATCTACCCCTATCCCAACGCGGCCATGCACCAGCCGGATGAAAAGGCGCAGCTGAACCTGTTCCTGGGGGAATGGCTGAGCCATTGCCTGGCGTGTGGGCATGAGTATGAGTATGTGAGGTAGCGGGTTCCTGCCATGCTGACCCTAGCATGAGCCTCATATCCGGCAAACATCGGCTTCTGGACAGCTGCGTGGCTATTATTCAGAATTATGGACAGCCAATAATTATTGCTCAGCCATGATTCCGGATAACTCATGATTTTCCATCGATACCAACTGGCCGAGCAGATGGCTCATCAACTGCTTCATCCTGGGGTTCTCGATGAGAATCTTCGATCCGGGCTTTTTATTTCCGGACTACGCCGTACCGGAAAAACTTGGCAGCCTAGCCATGGAGATCTTCGGGCGCATCGCGTCATCCGATAAGCCCGTGAAAAAACTCTACTCAGCGGAGGCGGCCGCCGATTATTCAAAGGCCATTGGCCGGGACGTGAGGGTCGACGAAATCCAGCCCATCCTGAACGCGCTTGTAGCCGAGAATCTGGTCATGCGTCTCGGGCACGGGGTCTATGCCCTGTCCGACCCCTATGTAGGCGAAATCTGGAAGGATATCCAGCGCCTTACCGACGCCGAGGAATTAGCCAGGGATCGTTAGGCTCGACAATCCTCCATCTAGGCGCAACCGCCGAAACTGCACCATAATGCTCGACGTGTCTTCCCCAGGAGCCGGGCCTTGCCGAACCCTCATATCTCGCGAGAATCCTCGGTCTTGCTGCTGCAGATCACCGACAGTCATCTGTTCGCCGAACAAGAGGGCACGCTGCTGGGCATGAATACCGCGGCAAGCCTGGCCCAGGTGATGGAGCGGGTGATGGCCGAGCAGCCGCATGTAGACCTGATGCTGGCCACCGGAGATCTGTCCCAGGATGGCACGCTGGAGTCCTACCAGCGCTTCCAGGCCATGACCGCTGCCATCGAGGCTCCCCACCGTTGGCTGGCTGGGAATCATGATGAGGCAGCGGTGATGGCCGAGCATTTCGGCCATACGGATGTGATGCAGCCGGTGATCGATATCGGCAACTGGCGCGTCGTACTGCTGGATTCCTCGGTCAGCGGCTCGGTGCCGGGCTGGTTGGCCGATAGCCAGCTGGAACTGCTGGAGCGGGCGCTGAACGAAGCGCCGGATCGTCATGCCCTGGTGTGTCTGCACCATCACCCGATTTCCATCGACTGCAAATGGATGGAGCCCATCGGCCTGCGCAATGCCGACGCCTTCCTGGAGATCATCGACCGTTATCCTCAGGTACGGGTATTGCTCTGGGGGCACATCCACCAGCGCCTGGACCGTGAGCGCAACGGAGTGCGCCTATTGGCCACCCCGTCAACCTGCGTACAGTTCGAGCCGCTGAGCGAAGACTTTTCCCTGGACCGTGTCGCGCCTGGCTATCGGTGGCTGCGGTTGCACCCGGACGGTAGCCTGGATACAGACGTATCGCGGGTGCCTGGGTTCGAGTTCGCGGCGGACTTCGGCGGCAGCGGTTATTGATTCGGCCGGGGGTGGGATACACTCGGCTGTCTTGACCGTACCCCAGGAGGCTCCGTGGCCCCTTCGCTCTTGTATATCCATGGGCTCAATAGCTCGCCCGCCTCGCGCAAGGCACAGCAACTGATCAAGGCGGCGCGCCAGCTTGGCCTGGCCGAGCGGGTAAGCGTGCCCGCGTTGCACCATCACCCGCGCCAAGCGCTGGCCCAATTGGAAGAGGCGATTGTAACCCTGGGTAAACCCCTGCTGGTCGGTAGCTCCCTTGGGGGCTACTATGCCACCCACTTGGCGCAGCGGCATGGCCTGACGGCCGTATTGATCAACCCGGCGGTGAACCCGCATCGGCTGTTCGATGGCTACCTGGGCGTGCAGCGGAACCTGTACACCGGAGAAGAATGGCAACTGACGGCGGACCATGTGCAGGCACTGGCCGAGCTGGAGGTGCCGCCGCCCCAGGCCGGCGAACGGTTCCAGGTCTGGCTGCAAACCGCGGACGAAACCCTGGACTACCGCCATGCCGAAGCCTTCTACCAAGGCTGCGCCCTCGATGTGCGAGAGGGCGGGGACCATAGCTACCAGGGCTTCGCCGACCGCCTGCCTGAACTGCTGCGCCTGGCCGGCGTGCCGCCTGAGCGCTGCGCGGCCCTGGACCTTGCCACCTTGTGACCCTAATTTACGATTGACGAAGAGACCCCATGGCCACTCCCAGCGCTAGCTCTTATAACGCCGACGCCATCGAAGTCCTCTCGGGCCTCGACCCGGTGCGCAAACGCCCGGGCATGTACACCGACACCCAGCGGCCCAACCATCTGGCCCAGGAAGTCATCGACAACAGCGTGGACGAAGCCCTGGCGGGGCATGCCACCGCTATCCAGGTCATCCTGCATGCCGACCACTCCCTGGAAGTGATCGACAACGGTCGCGGCATGCCGGTGGACATCCACCCCGAGGAAGGCGTGCCGGGCGTGGAGCTTATCCTGACCAAGCTGCATGCCGGTGGCAAATTTTCCAACAAGAACTACCAGTTTTCCGGCGGCCTCCATGGCGTCGGCATTTCCGTGGTCAACGCGCTCTCCACCCTGGTGCGGGTGCGGGTCAAGCGCGACGGCCAGGAATACGAAATGACCTTCGCCGACGGCTTCAAGGCCAGCGACCTGCAGGTCATCGGTACGGTGGGCAAGCGCAATACCGGCACCAGCGTGTATTTCGCGCCGGACCCGAAATACTTCGATTCGCCCAAGTTTTCCATCAGCCGTCTCAAGCACGTACTCAAGGCCAAGGCCGTTCTGTGCCCTGGCCTGTCGGTCACCTTCGAAGACAAGGCCAGCGGCGAAAAAACCGAGTGGCACTACGAAGATGGCTTGCGCTCCTATCTGGCCGACGCCGTCAGCGAGTTCGCCCGGCTGCCGACGGAGCCCTTCTGCGGCAGCCTGGCCGGCAACAAGGAAGCCGTTGACTGGGCTTTGCTCTGGCTGCCGGAGGGCGGGGACGCGGTGCAGGAAAGCTACGTCAACCTGATTCCCACGGCCCAGGGCGGTACCCACGTCAATGGCCTGCGCCAGGGCCTGCTCGACGCCATGCGCGAGTTCTGCGAGTTCCGCAACCTGCTGCCCCGTGGCCTTAAGCTGGCACCGGAGGACGTCTGGGAGCGGATCGCATTCGTGCTGTCCATGAAGATGCAGGACGCGCAGTTCTCCGGGCAAACCAAGGAGCGCCTGTCGTCCCGCGAGGCGGCGGCCTTCGTGTCCGGCGTGGTCAAGGATGCCTTCAGCCTGTGGCTCAATGCCCATCCTGAACTGGGTCTGCAACTGGCGGAGCTGGCCATCAGCAATGCCGGCCGGCGCCTGAAGGCCAGCAAGAAGGTCGAGCGCAAGCGCATCACCCAAGGGCCCGCGCTGCCAGGCAAACTGGCCGACTGCGCCGGGCAGGACCCGGCCCGGGCCGAGCTGTTCCTGGTCGAGGGTGACTCGGCCGGTGGCTCCGCCAAGCAGGCCCGGGACAAGGAATACCAGGCCATCCTGCCGCTGCGCGGGAAGATCCTCAATACCTGGGAAGTGGACGGCAACGAAGTGCTGGCCAGCCAGGAAGTGCACAATATCGCGGTGGCCATCGGGGTAGATCCGGGTGCCACGGACATGAGCCAGCTGCGCTACGGCAAGATCTGCATCCTGGCAGACGCCGACTCGGACGGCCTACACATCGCGACCCTGCTGTGCGCGCTCTTCGTCCAGCATTTCCGCCCGCTGGTGGATGCCGGCCACGTCTATGTAGCCATGCCACCGCTGTACCGCATCGACCTGGGCAAGGAAATCTACTACGCCCTGGACGAAGCCGAGCGCGATGGCATCCTTGACCGGCTGGTGGCGGAAAAGAAACGCGGCAAGCCTCAGGTCACGCGCTTCAAGGGCCTGGGTGAGATGAATCCGCCGCAATTGCGCGAAACCACCATGGACCCGAACACTCGGCGCCTGGTGCAACTGACCCTGGAAGACGTGGACGGCACTCGCGAGGTCATGGACATGCTGCTGGCCAAGAAGCGCGCGGGGGACCGCAAGTCCTGGCTGGAGGCCAAGGGTAACCTGGCCGAGGTGCTCAGTTGATCAGAACCGCGCTCGCGGCCTGGCTATTGATGGCATCCCTGGGTTCGGCCCAGGCCGCCAATGAAGTGCCGGAGTTGAGCCTGCTTGGCGAATACCCCGTCCAAGGCATGCGTGGCGGCAACCTTTCGGGTCTGGCGTCCTGCGATGGCGAGCTGTGGACGGTGTCGGACCGCGACGACGACCAGGTGTATCGCCTGGATCGTGCCGATGCAGTGTGGGAGGGCAAGCCACTGACCTTCACCGCGCCAGCCGCGCCGGACATGGGGCTGCCCTGGAGTATAGTCGCGCGGGCAACGGCGGCCGGATTGATCCGAGGCGGAAGCCTGGATTTCGAAGGCATCGCCTGTGACGCCCGGCACCAGCTTTATCTGGTGAGCGAAGCCAAGGCCGCTGTGCTGCGCCTGAGCCCCGGCGGTGAGGCCCGATGGCTGCCCTTGCCCGGTGGCCTGGTGGCCGAAGCCCGACAGCAGGGCCTGTTGCACCACTTCAACGCCATCTTCGAAGGGCTTGCCATTGACCCAAGCGGCCAGCGGCTGTGGCTGGCCGCAGAACGGGAACGGCGCGGCCTGCTGGGCCTGCGCCTGGAAGCCGAAGGCTGGCATTGCGGTACGCCCTGCGTGCTGCTGAGCGAAGGCGGCTCTGAAGAAGTGCCGCCAGTCATGCGCATCGGGCTCAGCTACGCCAAGGATTTTTCGGACCTGGCCTATTTCAAGGGCAAGCTGTTCACCCTGGAGCGCAACGCCTACAAGGTCTGTCGGCGCGACCCCGATACCGCTGCGGTGGAGCGCTGCTGGTCGTTCGCCGAGACCGGCCTGGCGCCCTCGCGGCGCTATGACAAGCCCTATGGACTGACCGAAGCGCTTGCCCTGGACGATACTGGAGCCTGGATAGGCACTGACAATAACGACTGGGTACGCGCCGACGGCGAGGGCCGCCCGGTGGTATGGCGGTTCGCCGCGCCCGTTGGCGGCTGGGAGGCACCATGAGCTCGGTAGCTGGGCGCTCGGCCGGCCGCTGGCTGCTGGTTCTGGCCTGGGTTGCCGGGCTCTACCTGGCCACGCGGTTCTTTGGTGACTGGGAGCAGAAACAAGAAAACCCCAATCGTTCGCCAGTTGCCAGTCATGGCGCGGGTTTCGTTGAAGTTGCCCTGCGCGCCAACCGGCAAGGGCATTTCGTGGCCGACGGCCGGATCAACGAGCAAATCGTGACCTTCATGGTCGACACGGGTGCCACCGAGGTAGCGATTCCCGCCGAACTGGCGAGCCGGCTCGGCCTGGAGAAGGGCGCACCGGTCATGCTGCATACCGCCAATGGCAACACCGCGGGCTATCGCACCCGCCTGGATGCTCTGGCACTGAGCGAGATCCGGCTGACCCAGGTCAGCGCCGTGGTGGTGCCCGGGCTGCCAGGCGAGCAAGTACTGCTCGGCATGAGCGCCCTGAAACGTCTTGAATTCACCTTGCGTGACGGCACCATGCTGTTACGCCAGAACATCCATCGATGAGGCTTGCATGAGCGAATCAACCGATCTCAGCCTGGATGGCGTGGAGCGCCGGTCCCTGGCTGACTTCACCGAACAGGCCTACCTCAACTACTCCATGTACGTGATCATGGATCGGGCGCTGCCGCATATTGGCGACGGCCTCAAGCCGGTACAGCGGCGTATCGTCTACGCCATGAGCGAGCTGGGCCTGGACGCCGACGCCAAGCACAAGAAATCCGCGCGTACCGTGGGCGATGTGCTGGGCAAGTTCCACCCCCATGGCGACTCGGCCTGCTATGAGGCCATGGTGCTGATGGCCCAGCCCTTCAGCTATCGCTACACCTTGATCGACGGCCAGGGCAACTGGGGCGCCCCGGACGATCCGAAGTCCTTCGCCGCCATGCGTTATACCGAGGCCCGCCTTTCCCGTTATTCCGAGGTGCTGCTCAGCGAGCTAGGTCAGGGCACGGCGGATTGGGTACCCAACTTCGACGGTACGCTGGACGAGCCCGCGGTATTGCCGGCGCGGCTGCCCAATATCCTGCTCAACGGCACCACCGGCATCGCGGTGGGCATGGCAACCGATGTGCCCCCGCATAACCTGCGTGAAGTCGCTACCGCATGCGTGCGTCTGCTCGATGAGCCGAGTGCCAGCGTGGAGCAGCTTTGCGAGCATCTGCCGGGCCCGGACTACCCGACCGAAGCGGAAATCGTCACGCCGCGTCACGAATTGCTGAAGATGTACGAGAACGGGCGCGGCTCGGTTCGGATGCGCGCGGTATACCGGGTTGAAGACGGGGACGTGGTGGTGACCTCGTTGCCGCACCAGGTTTCCGGGGCCAAGGTGTTGGAGCAGATCGCCGCCCAGATGCAGGCCAAGAAGCTTCCCATGGTGGCAGACCTGCGCGACGAGTCGGATCACGAGAACCCCTGCCGGATCGTCATCATCCCTCGCTCTAACCGCGTGGACGCGGCCGAGCTGATGCAGCACCTGTTTGCCACCACCGACCTGGAAACCACCTACCGGGTCAATATGAACATCATCGGCCTGGATGGCCGCCCACAGTTGAAAAACCTGCGGGCACTGCTGCAGGAGTGGCTGGAGTTCCGGGTGCGGACGGTTCGCCGACGCCTGCAGTTCCGGCTGGACAAGGTCGAGCGCCGCCTCCACCTGCTCGAAGGCCTGCTGGTGGCCTTCCTCAACCTCGATGAAGTCATCCATATCATCCGCACCGAGGACCATCCGAAGGCGCGACTGATCGAGCGCTTCGGCCTGTCCGAAACCCAGGCCGACTACATTCTCGACACGCGCCTGCGTCAGCTCGCGCGCCTCGAAGAAATGAAGATTCGCGACGAACAGGAAGCCTTGGCCAAGGAGCGGGAAAAGTTGCTGGCATTGCTGGCCAGCGAAGCGAAGCTGAAAAAGCTGGTACGCAGCGAGTTGCTGGCCGATGCCAAGACCTATGGCGACGACCGCCGCTCGCCCATCGTGGAGCGTGCCGAAGCCAGGGCCCTGTCGGAAAACGAGCTGATGCCCACCGAGCCGGTGACAGTGGTGTTGTCGGAAAAGGGCTGGGTGCGCTGCGCCAAGGGCCATGACATCGACGCAACGGCGCTTTCCTATAAGGCCGGGGATGGCTTCAAGGCCGCCGCGCCAGGCCGCTCCAACCAGTACGCGGTATTCATCGATTCCACGGGGCGTAGTTACTCGCTGCCGGCCCACAGCCTGCCTTCGGCCCGTGGCCAGGGCGAGCCATTGACCGGCCGCTTGACGCCGCCCCCAGGCGCGCAGTTCGAATGCCTGTTGCTGCCTGATGATGACGCGCTCTATGTGGTCGCCTCCGATGCCGGTTACGGCTTCGTGGTCAAGGGGGAGGATCTGCAGGCCAAGAACAAGGCCGGCAAGGCGTTGATCAGCCTGCCCACCGGAGCCAAGGTCATGGCGCCGCGGCCGCTCAAGGATCGCGAGCACGAGTGGGTGGCGGCAGTGACCACCGAAGGGCGGCTACTGGTATTCAAGGTGGCGGACCTGCCACAGCTGGGCAAGGGTAAGGGCAACAAGATCATCGGCGTGCCGGGGGAGCGGGTCGCCAGCCGAGATGAATACGTCACCGACCTGGCCGTCCTTGGCGACGGCGCGACCCTGGTATTGCAAGCGGGCAAGCGCAC
The DNA here is from genome assembly GCF_049895785.1 of Pseudomonas sp. DC3200b2. Classification (NCBI taxonomy): domain Bacteria; kingdom Pseudomonadati; phylum Pseudomonadota; class Gammaproteobacteria; order Pseudomonadales; family Pseudomonadaceae; genus Pseudomonas; species Pseudomonas sp. DC3200b2. The sequence continues at coordinate 261,007 of NZ_JAFCTA010000005.1, forward strand.
GCTGTCGCTCAAGGCCGATGACCTGGAACACTACAAGGGCGAACGCGGCCGGCGGGGTAACAAGCTGCCGCGAGGTTTCCAGCGCGTCGATGCCTTGGTGGTGGAACCGGGCGCATAGGCTGGCGTCGACCGGCTGTCGGATTCCGGTAGCCGGTCACTGGACGCTGGAGTCCGGCGCGGTATTCACGGATGATATGGGCCCTGTGGCGCGGACCTTATGGCGCCCATCGGTATCGGTATCACTGTGGCCCGGTCGAAGCGGGCCGCCTGGATGGAATCATGAATTTTCTGCGCCTTCCTTTCGCTGTATTGCTCACCGGTATGCTCGGCCTGGCCGGTTGCAGCGTTCACCAACCCGTGGCCTTGTATCAGCTCGACAGTGGCCACCCCGGCCAGCCCAAGCAAGGCAGCGGTATGTCCGTTTTGCTGGGGCCAGTCTCCATTGCCGACTACCTGCAGCGTGAAACGCTGCTACAACGGCAGAAGGACGGCAGCCTCACCGCCGCCACCGATGGGCGCTGGGCAGGCAGCCTGAGCGCGGACATCGACCAGCTGTTGTTGCGGCAAATGGCCTGGCGTCTGGATACCCAACGGGTGGTCCTGGCACCGACCACGGCCAACTTCAATCCAGACGCCCAGGTGCTGTTGTCCATCACTCGCCTGGACTCCGGCCATGCTCAGCCCGCGGTGCTGGACGCTCAGTGGCGTGTACTCGATCGTCGCGGCCAGGTTCGCGACAGCAAGCTGGTACATCTAGAGGAGAAGCACGACGGCAGCACCATGGCGCAGGTCCAGGCCCAGGGCATGCTCCTGCAACGCCTGGCCGCGCAGATCAGCGCGGCGGTCAAGCCCCTGGCCAACCAGCCTGCCCTGGCCGACGAGTCGCGCAAGCCCAGCGCCAGCCAGGTGAAGAAGGACGAGCCGGAAAAGCCGAAGATCCCTTTGGCTACGCCGGTGCGCAACAACACGGAAGTATTTCGGTTCTGACGGTCGTCCGCATTTCGAGGGATAAGGCGTTTTCGAGCTCGTAGCCGGGCTTGCCGGCGACCGGGGCTCACGATGAGGTGCCCGGCCCGGTCGCAACCAAGGCCGGCTGCTACGAGACGCTCCTGGAAACCCCGTTCGGAGTTTTTCTTTTAACGGGGGCGCCGATCGGCAATGCGCGCCAGCTGTTTCTCCAGCAACGAAGGGTAGGGCTCCAGCAAGCGTTCCACACAGGAAGCGCCTTCCGGGCTGGCGATGGAGCGGATGCGTGCCCGTTGGCGGATCAGCGGGTCTTCATTGACCTTGCGCTCCACCAGCAGCAGGTTGCGGCTGTGCTGGGACAGGGCCACGGCGGCGCGGGCGGCGTCAGTGGCCACCAGGGCGGTTTGATCCAGGCCGTGCAGTGAGTCAGCCAGGGCCAGGCCCAACTGCAGCTGTAGGGTAATGCCACTGTCGGCGACTTCGATCTGCAACTCGTGACCCAGCGCCCGCAGCAATTCGCCACAGCAGATGGCGTTGGTGAGGTAATCGTCACCTCCGTCGTGGGTGTGGAACAGCACCAGGCTGCTACCGTCGACCAGGTGGTTCACATGCCCCTGGTAGAGGGACGCTGCCTGGGCCAGGAAGCCGCGATGACGGTCGAACAGCTCCTGCAACCGCGCGCGGGGCAGGCGCTTGAGTTGTTCCTGTGAGCCGAGCTGCACCGCCAGGACCACGCTGTACTGAGGCTCGGCTGGGGCTTGCGGGGCTGCCGACATGGCCGAGGGGCCTGGCACGCTGAGGTCGCCAAGGTCGGCGAAGGCGGCGTCATCTTCCTCGTCTTCCTCGGCCAGTACGCGACGGGCCGCGGGCGCGGGCTTGGGCGCGGCCCCGGTAAAGGGCGCGAAGGCAGGGGCGGCGGGCGCTTCTTCCTCGGCTTCCGGCTCCGGCTCCGGCTCTGGAGGTGGCTCGGGCGCGTACTTGGCGTGAAGGTCCCGGGCCACGTCGCCGATCTCATCCTGACGGTCAATGGCGGGCGTGTAGGGGTCCACATGGCGCAGCCACACCCGCAGTTGCAGCAGAGGGGTGGTCAGGTTGCGGCCGATGCGCAGGCTCAGGGCCAAGGCCAGGGCCAGCAGGATGGCGCTCAGGATGCCCATGCTCTGCAGGCTGATGGTCATCGGCTGCTGGAACTGGTCCATGTTCAGGCTTACCCGCAGCGTGCCGGTGTTCACATCCTGGAAGGAAAGCCGCGTTTCATAGACCCCGCCGGACATGGTCATCAAGCCCGGCTTGGGCTTCTGCCCGGCCTCGGCGATCACGCGGTTGTCTCCGCTGAAGATGGCGGCATGGGCCACCAGCGGGTTCTTCACCAGATTGTTGAGCAGTACGTTAAGGCTGAGGATGTCGTTGGAAACGAGCAGCTCGGTGGCGGACACCGCTGTCTGGGTGGTCAGGCTCTGGCCCACCGCGTCGGCCTGGTCATGCATGGCCTGCTTGAATTGCAGACCCATCACGCAGGCGTAGATCAGCAGCGCCACCGCGACCAGAATCACGTTGTGGGTAGCAATGCGCAGTGCTATCGGTACGCGGCGGTGACGCAGGGCGCGGAAGATCAGCAGGAAGAAATTATCGTTTTTGACTGGCGTGGGCCGGTTCACTGCGCTCGGCTCTTGAGGCTGTAAGGTGCTGCGCAGTATAGCGAGCGACCCCTGGGGTTCAAAGCGCCCGTGGGCACCGAAACTGGGTAGAATGCGCTTTTTTTGCCAATATCGAGGTGGGCTTTGCGCGAATTCGTCCTCATCACCGTCAGTGGCCAGGATCGGCCAGGGCTGAGCGCTGAGCTCACCGGCATGCTTGCCGACGCTGACCTCAAGCTGCTGGATGTCGCCCAGGCGGTACTGCATGGCAACCTGAGTCTGGCGGTCATGGCGCAAGCCGAGGGCGGGCTCGCCCTGGAGGCGCTGGCCGACCGTTTGCGTGGCCTCGGCACGGATTCGGCGCTGAGCGTGCAGGCCCAACGGCTGGACCTGGCCGGCTATGAGCACTGGGCCCAGGCACAGGACCAGCCGCGCTACGTGCTCAGCCTGCTCAGCCATGGCCTGAGCGCCGCCCAACTACGTCAGGTAAGCGACATCATCGAGCGGCATGGCCTGGCCATCGAGCGTATCGACCGTCTTTCCCGGCCCTTGGCGGTGTCTTCGCAAACGCCTGCCACTGGCCACGGCTGTATCGAGCTACGCCTGCAGGGTGCCCCCCTGGACACCGAGGCCCTGCGTGCCGAGCTATTGAGCGCCGCCCAGGACCTGGGCGTGGACCTGGGCCTGCAGCTGGATGACCTCAATCGCCGCCATCGCTGCCTGGCCGTGTTCGACATGGACTCTACCCTGATCCAGGCCGAAGTGATCGACGAGCTGGCCAAGGCCGCCGGTGTCGGTGATCGGGTAGCGGCCATCACCGAGCGCGCGATGCGTGGTGAAATCGATTTCCGCGCCAGCTTCACCGAGCGCATGGCCTTGCTCAAGGGGCTGGACGTCTCCGTATTGGACGAGATCGGCGCCTCCCTGCGCCTGACGGATGGCGCCGAGGCCCTGTTTGCCGGGCTCAAGCGTCTGGGCTACAAGACAGCCATCCTGTCGGGTGGGTTCACCTACTTCGCCCGCCAGGTACAAGCCCGGCTTGGCATCGACTACGTCTATGCCAACGAGCTGCAGGTCGAAGACGGCAAATGTACCGGGGTGGCGGTGGAGCCTATCGTCGATGCCCAGCGCAAGGCTGACCTGCTACGCGAGCTGGCGGCTCGGGAAGGCCTGGCCCTGGAACAGACCATTGCCGTGGGCGATGGCGCCAATGACTTGCCCATGCTGGCCCTGGCCGGGCTAGGCGTGGCCTTCCGCGCCAAGCCTTTGGTCAGGGCCTCGGCCAAGCAGGCCATCTCTAGCCTTGGGCTCGATGGCGTCCTGTACCTGCTGGGTGTGGAAGAGCGCCTGTTGCGGGGCTGAACCTTCTAAACCGGCGAATCAGGCAGGCGTTCCCAGCCCTATTCGCCAGCTCGTTGGCTCCACAGGTTTCAAGCCGTTGTGGTTTCGGCGACCGGCCGCACCGGCGCTCCGCGTACCGGCGCATCCCCGGCCACGTAGTAACTGGCGGTGCTGCGTGGCAAGGGCTGGCGACCACGGATGCGGTCGGCAATCTTCTCGGCGATCATGATGGTCGGCGCGTTCAGGTTGCCGGTGGTGATGATCGGCATGATCGAAGCATCAACCACGCGCAGGCCCTGCAGGCCATGAACGCGGCCCTGGTCGTCCACCACCGCCATGTCGTCCGTGCCCATCTTGCAAGAGCAGGAGGGGTGGAAGGCGGTCTCGGCATGTTCACGCACGAACGCATCCAGCTCCTCATCGCTCTGCACATCGATACCTGGAGATATCTCGCGACCACGGTACGGGTCCAGCGCCGGCTGCGCCATGATCTCCCGGGTAATGCGGATCGCGTCGCGAAACTCCTGCCAGTCCTGCTCGGTGGACATGTAGTTGAACAGGATGCTTGGGTGTTTGCGTGGGTCACGGGAGGTAATGCGCACACGGCCCCGGCTAGGGGAGCGCATGGAGCCGACATGAGCCTGGAAGCCATGTTCCTTCACCCCATTGCTGCCGTTGTAGTTAATGGCGACCGGCAGGAAGTGATACTGGATGTTAGGCCAGGCGAACTCCGGCCGGCTGCGAATGAATCCCCCGGCCTCGAACTGGTTGCTGGCACCGATGCCGGTGCCGTTGAACATCCATTCGGCACCGATGGCCGGCTGGTTCCACCATAGCAACGAAGGGTAAAGCGAGACCGGTTGCTTGCAGGCGTACTGCAAGTACATTTCCAGATGGTCCTGCAGGTTCTCGCCCACGCCCGGCAGCTCATGCACCAGGGGAACGCCTTGCTCCTTGAGCAACGGTGCCGGCCCCACCCCGGAGCGCTGAAGAATCTGCGGCGAGGCGATGGCGCCCGCGCACAGTAGAACCTCGCGACGCGCCCGTGCCTCGGTGGGGCTGGTGGCGTCGCCTTCCAGGTAGGCTACGCCCACGGCGCGCTTGCCCTCGAACAGGATACGATCGGTCAGGGCGTGGGTAACGATGGTCAGGCTGTCACGGCGCTTGGCCTGATCCAGGTAGCCACGGGCCGTGCTGGCGCGACGGCCCTTGGGTGTCACGGTGCGGTCCATGGGGCCGAAGCCTTCCTGCTGGTAGCCATTGAGATCGTCGGTGCGCGGATAGCCCGCTTGCACCCCGGCCTCGACCATGGCGGCAAACAATGGGTTGTTACCGGGTTTGGGTGTGGTCACGCTGACTGGCCCGTCCCCACCGTGATAGTCGTTGGGGCCGATATCCCGGGTTTCCGCCTTGCGGAAATAGGGCAGGCAATCCAGGTACGACCAGTTGTCCAGACCCGGTAGCGCCGCCCAGCCGTCGTAGTCCAGGGCATTGCCGCGGATGTAACACATGCCGTTGATCAGCGATGAGCCTCCCAGCCCCTTGCCCCGTCCACACTCCATGCGACGGTTGTTCATATGTGGCTCAGGGTCGGTTTCATAGGCCCAGTTGTAGCGGCGACCCTGCAACGGGAAGGCGAGGGCGGCCGGCATCTGGGTACGAAAGTCCATGCGGTAGTCCGGGCCACCGGCTTCGAGCAGTAGCACGCTTACCCCCGGATCTTCGGTCAGCCGCGTGGCCAGAACATTACCGGCCGAACCGGCACCGATGATGATGTAGTCGTATTCCTTGGTCATAGGGCACCTTTTGGATGCAGGCGGCCTGCTCGGCAGGCCGCGGACAAATAGCGGCCTCAGAACACCGAGGCGTAGTCACCCAGTTCCACTTGCACGGACTTGACGCGCGTGTACTGGGCCAGGGCAGCGATGCCGTTCTCGCGGCCGACACCGGACTGCTTGTAGCCCCCCACGGGCATCTGCGCCGGCGATTCGCCCCAGGCGTTGATCCAGCAGATACCGGCTTCGAGCTTGTGGATCAGTCGATGGGCGCGGTTGAGGTCCGGTGTCACCACTCCGGCTGCCAGGCCGAAATCGGTGTCGTTGGCGCGACGGATAACCTCGTCTTCGCTCTCATAGGCCAGGATGCTCATCACCGGCCCGAAGATTTCCTCGCGCACGATGGTCATCTGATCCGTGCAGTCGGTGAATACCGTGGGTGCCACGTAGGCGCCCCGGGCCAGCGGACCTTCGGTCAGGCGCTCGCCGCCGCAGAGCAGACGCGCCCCTTCGGCCCTGCCCTTGGCGATATGGCCCAGTACGCTTTCCATGTGCTGGAAGCTCACCAGCGGGCCGAAGTTGGTGGTTTCGGCCTGCGGGTCGCCTACCCGGATACGCCGCACCCGCTCGAGCACCTTGGCCTCGAAGGCCGCTTTCAGCGAAGTGGGCACGAACACCCGTGTGCCGTTGGTGCACACCTGGCCCGAGCTATAGAAATTGGCCATCATCGCGATGTCGGCGGCCTTGTCCAAGTCGGCATCGGCGCAGATGATCAGTGGCGATTTCCCGCCCAGCTCCATGGTTACTTCCTTGAGCGAAGAACTCGAAGCGCTGGCCATGACCTTCTTGCCGGTGTCGGTGCCGCCGGTGAACGACACTTTCTCGATGCGCGGATGCTCGGTCAGCCAAGTGCCTACGTCCCGACCGCTGCCGGTCAGTACGTTGAACACGCCATCGGGCAGGCCGGCTTCGGTGTAGATCTGCGCCAGCTTGAGCGTGGTCAGGGAGGTGACTTCGCTGGGCTTGAAGATCATGGCATTACCCGCCGCCAATGCCGGCGCGGATTTCCACAATGCGATCTGGATGGGGTAGTTCCAGGCTCCGATGCCGACAGTAACGCCCAGGGGTTCGCGACGGGTGTAGACGAAGGACGTCTCGCGCAGGGGAATCTGCTCGCCCTCGATGGCGGGTACCAGGCCGGCGTAGTATTCCAGCACGTCGGCGCCAGTGACGATGTCCACATAGCGGGTTTCCGAATAGGCTTTGCCAGTGTCCAGGGTTTCCAGCATCGCCAGCTCATCGTTACGCTCGCGCAGCAGGTCGACGGCACGGCGCAGGATGCGCGAGCGCTCCATGGCGGTCATCCCCGCCCATATCTTCTGGCCTTTCTCTGCACTGGTCACGGCTTTCTCGACATCGGCGGCGGTAGCGCGCTGTACCTGTGCCAGCACTTCACCGGTGGCCGGGTTGATGGCATCGAAGACGCCATCGCCGCTGGCGTCCACGTAGCCGCCATCGATATAGAGTTTTTGCAATCCGAAACGGGCCATGTCGTTCCTCGCTTGAGTTCTGGGGCGCCAGCGGACGCCGGCACGGTTAAAGGCGATAGGCCACCGATTCAGGCGGTGGGCGCTTGCTTCGCCAGTTGCAGGTCCAGGTATTCGTAGGCGATGCGCAGTGCCTGATCGGTGTCGAAGGCATCGCCGGACAGCGCGCCACGCAGCCAGAGGCCGTCGATCAGGGCCGCCAACCCGCGGGCGGCCGCGCGGGCCTGGCCTACTGGAAGTACCCGCCGGAATTGCCAGCACAGGTTGGAATACAGGCGGTGGTCATTGATGCGCTGCAGACGATGCAGCGAAGGCTGGTGCATGCTCGCTGCCCAGAACGCCAGCCAGGTCTTCATGGCGGCGCCGTTGACCTGGCTGGCGTCGAAGTTGCCCTCGATGATCACCCTCAGGTGGGCCCGAGGGCTCTCTTCCCGCAACGCCTGGCGCCGGGCGGCCACGTTGGTGGCCAAGGCACGCATCAGGTAACCCATGGTGGCCTCGATCAGGCCGTTCTTGTCCTGGAAATAATGGCTGATGATGCCGTTGGAGACGCCAGCGGTCTTGGCGATCACTCCGATGCTGGCGTCGGCCATGCCTACCTGGTCGACGGCCTGGAGCGTGGCTTCGATCAACTGCTGGCGACGTATGGGCTGCATTCCGACCTTGGGCACGGGCTGATCTCCTGGCTGGACACTTCAATGGCATCGACCAGGGCAGTCTATTTTATTTTGATTGATCGTTCAAATAAGAATGGGTGGCTGCGATTCATGAGCGGCGGTCGCCCAGCGTGTCTGGCGACCGTCTCGGTTTCAGTTGGCTTTGCGCAAGGGAACGACCGCATCGTTGCGCGGGGCGGGTTGCGCCGGCTGGCCCAGGCTTTTGCCGAGCAGCGCGTGGTACAGCTCGGTATCGCCAAGAATGCCGATGATCTGGTTGTGTTCATGCAACACCAGCTTGTTGCCGGTGTGATAGCGGATCTCCAGCGCTTCGCGCATGCCGATGTCCGAACTGACCAGCGTGGGATGCCGCCCCAGGTTCTCCACTGGTTGCCCGGGATGCCAGCTCTGTACGTTCAAGGGCAGGTCACCCATGCGGGCGCTCTTGAGGGCGTTCTGTTCGCCAAGGCTCAGCCAGATATTGCTGCCTGGGTCCAGGCATACGTCATTGTCCAAGTGCTTGCAAGCTGCCAGGGGCCGCATCAGGCTGCGGCCACAGAGCACATTCAATGGGTTGGTATGGGCCACGAAGGTACGCACGTAGTCGTCGGCCGGGTTGAGCACGATTTCTTCCGGGCGTGAATACTGGATGATCTTGCCGTCTTTCATAATGGCGATACGGCTACCCAGCTTGAGAGCTTCGTCCAGGTCGTGGCTCACGAACACGATGGTTTTCTGCAACTTGCGTTGCAGGTCCAGTAGTTCATCCTGCAAGCCCTGGCGAATGAGCGGGTCGAGGGCGGAGAAGGGTTCGTCCATCAGCAGGATGTCCGCGTCCATGGCCAGCGCGCGTGCCAGGCCCACCCGCTGTTGCATGCCACCGGAAAGCTCATCGGGCTTTTTGTTGCGCCATTGGGTCAGTCCCACCAGCTCCAGTTTCTCGTCCACCAGGCGGCGGCGCTCCTCCGCGGGCCGGCCCTGCATCTCCAGGCCGAAGCTGATGTTTTCCCGCACGGTCAGCCACGGCATGAGCGCGAATTTCTGGAACACCATGGCAATACGCTTGGTGCGCATCATTTTCAGTTCCGCGGCGGTGCAGGAGGCAATATCGATCTGACTGCCTTCGTGCTCGACGAACAGTTTTCCACGGCTGACCCTGTTCAACCCGTTGATGCAGCGCAGCAGGCTGGACTTGCCTGAGCCGGACAGCCCCATCAGCACACAGATCTCGCCCTTGTTCACTTCCAGGTTGGCTTTTTCCACACCCACCACATGCCCGGTGCGCTTGAGAATTTCCGGCCGGCTAAGGCCTTCGTCCAGCAGCTTGAGGGCCTCCTTGGGGTGCTTGCTGAATACGACGTCCACGTCTTCGAAGCGAATGATGCTCATGCGTCACCTCCGATCTTTACATCGGGCTGTTTGCAGATCCGGTCGAGCATGATGGCCAGTAGCACAATAGCCAGGCCGGCTTCGAACCCCAAGGCGATATCGGCGGTATTGAGTGCGTTGACTACCGGCTTGCCCAGGCCATCGGCGCCCACCAGGGCAGCGATCACCACCATGGACAGCGACAGCATGATGCATTGGGTTACCCCGGCGGCGATGCTGGGCATGGCATGGGGCAACTCGATCCGCGTAAGCAGTTGGCGGCGCGAACAACCGAAGGCTTTGCCAGCGTCCATCAGCTCATGAGGCACGTCGCAGATACCCAGGTAAGTCAGGCGAATAGGCGCGGCGATGGCGAACACCACCGTGGAGATGAGCCCGGGCACCACGCCCAGGCCGAACAGCGTCAGGGTCGGGATCAGGTATACAAAGGTGGGCACGGTTTGCATCAGGTCCAGTACCGGCCGCATGAGGGTGTAGAACAACGGATGGTGGGCCGCGACTATGCCCAGCGGCACGCCGATGGCCACGCACACCACCGTGGCGAAGGTCACCTGGGCGAGGGTTTCCATGGTCTCCTGCCAGTAGCCCAGGTTGAGAATCAGCAGGAACGACAAGGCCACGAACACGGCCAGACTGATCTTGCGCTGGATCAGATAAGCCAGCCCGGCGAAGATCGCCACCAGGGCCAGTGGGGGGAACCAGGTAAGCATTGCCGTGAGGCCGTGGATCATGGCTTCGAGGCTGGAGGCGATCCAGTCGAACACACTGGCGCCGTGTTGGGTCAGCCAGTCGACGAAGGCGGCTATATGCTCGCCAAGCGGGAGTTTATGGTCTGTCAGCATGGTATGAGCACCTACCTGCGCAGTGATGGGAAGATCCGGCAGGTTGGCCTGCCGGGTATCGGCAGTTACTGGGTCAATCTGGCCCGGGCGGCTTCCAGGCCCGGCTGGCCATCCCGCGTGGTCACGCCGGCGAGCCAGGTATCGAGCACCTCCGGGTTTTTCTTCAGCCAGGCCTTGGCGGCGGCGTCCGGCTTCATCTTGTCATCCAGCACATTGCCCATCAGCCCGCTTTCCATGCTCAAGCTGAACGACAGGTTCTTCAGCAACTGGCCCACGTTCGGGCATTCCTGGACGTAGCCCTTGCGAGTATTGGTATAGATGGTGGTTTGGCCGAAGTTCGGGCCGAAGAAATCATCCCCACCGGTAAGGTATCTGATCTTGAAGCGCGTATTCATGGGATGGGGTTCCCAGCCCAGGAAGACGATGCCGCCGTGGCGCTTCTGGGCGCGATCCACCTGGGCGAGCATGCCGGCCTCGCTGGACTCCACCAGCTTGAAGCCTGCGTCCTTGAGGCCGAAGGCATTCTTGTCGATCATCGACTCAATCAACCGGTTGCCATCGTTGCCGGGCTCGATGCCGTAGATCTTGCCATCGAGCTGGTCCTTGAACTTGGGCAGATCGGCAAAATCCTTGAGCCCCTGGCTCCACAGCTCTTCGGGCACGGCCAGGGTGTACTTGGCGTTCTCCAGGTTGGCGCGCACGGTTTCCACCGTACCGGCTTCACGGTAGGGCTTGATGTCGTTTTCCATGGTCGGCATCCAGTTGCCCAGGAAAACGTCCATGTTCTTGCCATCGGCCAACGATTTGTAAGTCACCGGCACCGAGATCATCGTGGTTCTGGTCTTGTAGCCCAGCGATTGCAACACCGCGCTGGTGACGGCCGTGGTCACGGTGATGTCGGTCCAGCCTACGTCCGAGAAATTGACGGTGCCGCATTGCTCCGGCTCGGCGGCCTGGGCCGCCAACGGCAAACACAACGCGGCGGCCAGCAATAGCGATGGTACGGATCTCATCGGGTGGACTCCTTGGTGTTTTCTATGCGGCTGACGCCGTTATCGTGTGCGTTGCAAGCGCCAGGGTGGCGCGGCCAGGCAGAGGTTCGGCCATCAGGCCAGGCTCGCGGCACGGGCGGGGCGCTTTCGATCATCCAACAGCGCCGGGCAAACGCCTACTGGGTGAGTCGTATCCAGTACAGGCAGAGTCGTATCCAGTGCCGATGAGGTCGTATCCGGTGCGCCAGGGCATGCCCCAGCCTTTTGCGCGGCTGTGGCCTGATAAAAACGGCCTCCCCCGGGCAGGGCGTTGTTGGGCAAGGCTGGGTCGGTTGCAGACGCCCCGCGGCCCGGCAAAAGCCCAATGATGCCGCCAACGGGCGGCGGTCGAGCCTTTTGGCCGTCGTCTTCACCGGGCCTTCGCGCCCATGCAGGAGGTTCGCCGGTCATGGCTATCAGCGTGTTCGACCTGTTCAAGATTGGCATTGGGCCGTCCAGTTCCCACACCGTGGGGCCCATGCGGGCCGCGGCGCTGTTCACCCAGGCATTGCGCGAGCGCAAGGTGCTGGCCCGGGTCCGGCGGGTAGAAGCGAGGCTGTACGGGTCGCTTTCCGCCACGGGGGTGGGGCACGGCACCGATAACGCCGTGATCATGGGGCTCAATGGCGCCTGGCCGGACAGCGTGGACCCGCGCGCCATCCTGCCGACCGTGAACCGGGTGAAGAGCGCTGGGCAACTGATGCTGGATGGTCGCTACCCAGTGGCTTTCGACTGGAGGCGAGACATGCGGCTGCTGGAGGAGAGCCTGCCGTACCATCCGAACGCGATGACCTTGCTGGCCGAAGGTGAAAACCAAGTGTTGCTGGAAGAAACCTATTACTCGGTAGGTGGCGGTTTCGTGGTCGATGCGGCTCAGGCCGCGGCCGGTGGCTCAGGCAGCGATACCACGGAACTGCCCTATGACTTTCATAGCGCCGCCGAGTTGTTGCGCCTTTGCCAGCTCCATGGGTTGAGCGTATCGGCCCTGATGCTGGAAAACGAAAAGGTGTGGCGCAGCGAGGCGGATATCCGCGCAGGGTTGCTGCGGCTGTGGCAGGCCATGCAAGACTGCGTTCACCAAGGACTGGCCGAGGAGGGCACCTTGCCCGGCGGGCTGGCGGTACGCCGGCGGGCAGCGCGCCTGCATCGCAGCCTCCGGGACCTGAGCAAGCCGAACGTGATCGGCTCGACCCTGACCGCCATGGAATGGGTGAACCTGTTCGCCCTGGCGGTGAACGAAGAAAATGCCGCTGGTGGCCGCATGGTTACCGCGCCCACCAACGGGGCGGCGGGCATCATTCCCGCTGTGCTGCATTACTACATGAAGTTCAGCGAGCAGCCCAGCGAGGACGATATCGTCAGGTTCTTCCTGGCCGCCGCCGCGGTGGGCATCCTGTGCAAGAAGAATGCGTCCATCTCCGGCGCCGAAGTGGGCTGCCAGGGCGAAGTGGGCTCTGCCTGCGCCATGGCTGCCGCCGGCCTGGCCGAAGTGCTGGGGGCGACCCCGGAACAACTTGAGAACGCCGCCGAGATTGGCCTGGAGCACAATCTTGGCCTGACCTGCGACCCGGTAGGCGGCCTGGTGCAGGTACCCTGTATCGAGCGCAATGCCATTGCCGCGGTTAAGGCCATCAACGCCGCGCAGATGGCTCTACGTGGCGATGGCAATCATTTCATTTCCCTGGATCGGGTGATCCGTACCATGCGCGACACCGGGGCCGACATGCATGACAAGTACAAGGAAACGTCTCGCGGCGGCCTGGCCGTCAGCACCGTGGAGTGCTAGCCGACGCTCTGCGCCTCGCTGGCTCTTTCCAGTGGCGCCTCGGATGCATCGCTTGGTGGATGCATCGCTTGGTGACACCCGCTGCGCTATCAGCCCCGTTTTAGCGCGCTTGCTGCTACGGAATTGCCCATAGCAGGCAGTGGCACTTTGAGGTCAACGCGTCGAGAGCCCCGGCCCCCTTCTCCTTGCCAGACTGTTTGCGACGTCGTTTTCAGGCGTCGTTGAACGGCTGTTCAAAGTTCGGCATGGCAATTGCTCCATGTCAAAGGACGAAAACAAGAGCCAGTGCTTCTGGCCACCTTTGCCTGAACGAGAGGAGATACCGCGATGACGTTGTCCAACGCCGGGGCTCAACCCCAGAACCGCGCGCCCCAGTCCATCGGCTTCCTGCTACTGGATAACTTCACGCTCATCTCTCTCGCTTCGGCCGTGGAGCCTTTGCGAATGGCTAACCAGCTTTCAGGGCGCGAGTTGTATCGTTGGACGACCTTGAGCGTGGATGGTGGCCAGGTCTGGGCCAGCGATGGCTTGCAGATCACCCCGGACGCGGCCATGCACCAGGCGCCGGCCATCGACACGGCGATCGTCTGTGGTGGGGTAGGGATTCAACGCGCGGTCAAGCGCGAGCATGTCACTTGGCTGCAGAGCCAGGCGCGGCAATCGCGCCGCCTGGGTGCCGTTTGCACCGGCAGTTGGGCCCTGGCCTGTGCCGGATTGCTCGACGGCTTCGATTGCAGCGTGCATTGGGAGTGCCTGGCAGCGATGCAGGAGGCTTTCCCCAGGGCAAACGTAAGCACCCGGTTGTTCACCCTGGACCGTAACCGTTTCACCAGTTCCGGCGGCACCGCGCCACTGGACATGATGCTGCACCTGATCAGCCGCGACCATGGTCGAGAACTTTCCGCCGCCATCTCCGAGATGTTCGTCTACGAGCGTATCCGCAATGAACAGGATCATCAGCGCATCCCGCTCAAGCATATGCTGGGTACCAACCAGCCCAAGCTGCAGGAGATCGTGGCCCTGATGGAAGCCAACCTGGAGGAGCCCATCGATCTGGACGAACTGGCGGTATACGTCTCGGTGTCACGGCGCCAGCTGGAGCGGTTGTTCCAGAAGTACCTGCATTGCTCGCCGTCACGCTATTACCTGAAGCTGCGGTTGATCCGGGCGCGGCAGTTGCTCAAGCAAACGCCCATGTCGATCATCGAGGTGGCCTCGGTATGCGGGTTCGTGTCTACCCCACACTTCTCCAAGTGCTATCGGGAATACTTCGGCATTCCACCGCGCGACGAGCGGGTCGGTTCCAACACCAGCCAGCCCGTGGCCCTGTTACCCATTCCCCAGGCCGCGGTGCTGGCACCGCTGTCCGGCCCGTTGGCCGCCCTCAGCCAGGCGCGAAACGAGTCGACCTTCGCCAGTGTTCGTTTATGACCGCCCGCGATAATCTTCGTAACCGAGCTAGCCATCCTGGCTTGCTCGCGACAGGGTTTAACGGGGGTGGGGCCCGGTATCGGCGGTAGCAGCCGAGCTTGCTCGCGACAGGGTTTGACCCTCATTACCCCCGGTCGCCGCCAGGGCGGCCTGCTACAAGGGGGGGCGCCGGCCTTGGCAGCGGCAGGCCTGCCCCCCACCACGTCTAGCCGCCGCAGCCAATATGTTATCGGGCGAAAGAAGCCAGCGCCGGCAGCAAGTTGCGGTCGATGGCCTGGCGTACAACGGGCAACAAGGTCGCGCGGCCGCCGAGCAGTTGCTCCACCATACCGCGTAGCGCCTTGGCGCGGTGGGCATCCAGGCCACGTACCGCACATTCGCAGGCTTGCTCGGCAGTGGCTCCGGCCGGCATCTCGAAACCCAGGGCACGCAACTGCCCCAGCAGGTCTTCCTGGTCGATCAAGTCGGTGTGCATCATGGCTCGGCTTCCTCCGTCGAGTGGATTGGCCGATTGTGTTCAGGCCCCGGCCGCGGGGCAATAGGCGTTCGCTGTCAATGGCAGCCGTGGGCACGAAGGTGTCGTTTTCAGCCAAGCGCCACGCGTTCTGGCAACGCGATGACCTTGCAACTGGCCTGGTCCGCGGCCTAGGCGAGGGGGGCAAGAGCGGTCAGTAACAGCACACCACAGCGGATCAAACGGGTCATGGGCGAGCTTCTTCGGCATGGTGTTATGGGAAAGGGCGTCTACGCGCCTTGAAATCAGGCTACGCCCCCGCTTGCTGGCACATTCGCACGGCGGCGACCGCCACTTGCACATTGCCAACCGCTGCGCTATTACACAGCCATTCAAGCGGAGCCTACGCCATGCCCAAGGTGTTCCATTTCCTGCTGCTCCCCGGTTTTTCCGCCTTGGGCTTCATCAACGCCACCGAACCGTTGCGCGTGGCCAATCGTTTCTGCCCAGGGCTTTACCATTGGCGAATCCTGAGCCTGGAGGGCGGCGCCGTGCTGGCCAGTAATGGCATGTCGATCAATGCCGATGCCGGCCTCGAAACCTTGGAGCGTGGCGCGACCCTGTTCGTGGTGGCCGGTTTTGAGCCACTGAAAGCCTTCTCACCGACCTTGCGTGCCTGGCTTAGGCGGGTGGCCGCGGCCCAGGGCACCCTCGGCGGCATCGATACCGGCGCGTTCGTGCTGGCCGCGGCCGGGCTGCTGGACCAGGCTCGGGTTACTCTGCACTGGGAGGCGTTGGATGCCTTCCGAGAGCGTTGGCCGCAGGTTCAGGTTACCCAGGAGCTATTCGAGATCGATGACCACCGCATTACCTGCGCGGGTGGCACCGCCTCTATCGACCTTATGCTGGACCTGATCAGCCAGGCCCATGGCAGCGCATTGGCAATCCAGGTGTCCGAGCAGTTCGTACTGGGGCGGATCCGGCCGCGGCAGGACCACCAGCGCATGGCCCTGGCCTCGCGCTACGGCACGCGCAATAAGAAGCTGATGCAGGTCATCGCCGCCATGGAGCAGCAAACTGAGCCGCTGCTGACCACTGCCGCGCTGGCTGAATCCGTGCAGGTCACCCGGCGTCAGTTGGAACGGCTATTCCGCCTGCATTTACAGGACACACCCAGCAATTTTTATCTTGGCCTGCGCTTGGACAAGGCGCGTCAGCTGCTGCGCCAGACCGACATGAGCGTGACTGAGGTGAGCATTGCCTGCGGCTTCGAGCTGCCGTCCTATTTTGCCCGACGCTACAAAGGGCGCTTCGGGCGACCGCCGCGAGACGATCGTTCGTTGTCTGGCTAAGCCGTGCTATTCGAGGGCGGCTTGTTCGAAGGCCTGCAAGCGATGTTCGATATAGGGACGCTGAGTTTCGAATCGGCCTGGGTTCCAGATCCCTTCCCAGCGCGTGCGTGCTACAGGGAGCCGCGTTTTCGGCGCTTGCGGGTCGGGCGACCCTGAGGTCTGGACCAGCCGTAGCCGCGCTGGCGCGTCGGTAGGTAGCTGTATCCGGGCTTGCAAGTGGGTGGCGATGTTCGTATCACTCACAGAGGGTGGTAATGGCTGCGTTCCATCTGACCGAGTACGAATCACATGGCCGACCAGGCTCTTGAAGCGGGTATTGAGCCTTTGTCGATCGGGCATTTGGCCTAGGAACACCGCTTTCCAGATGTCGGCCGTCGGCGTATAGACCACGTTGAGCTGCTCCCGGGATGCCGGGTCCCAGCCGAAGAGCTGCAACTGTTGGATGAGCGCTTCCAGCCAGCCTGGGGCTGCCTTCTCCGGGTGATGGGCGCTTGTGGCGAGCAAGGTCGCCAGGCGCAACGTCGCCAAGGCATCTTCATACAGGGGCGATGTAGGCGGTGGGGTGATCATCGCGGGCCTCCAGCGTGAGGGCGCCGTCTCAAGGAAACGGCGCTTGCAGGCCAGGTCAGATGTCCAACCCCAGGATATCGTCGGCCTGGGACGCCAGCTTACGGTTCACCGCGTCGCGAAGAGCGTCGAACTGCCGGCGGCTGAAGGTGCCTTGCTGAGAGGCTCGGTACACCCGTGTCGATCCCTTTTCCAATTGCCTGGACAGTGCTTCGCCGGCGGTCAGAACACGGTCATAGGCGATCTGGAAGCTTTTCATGTGCATGATGGGCATACCTTGTGGGCTGATTTCGCAGTCCACAGCCTGGAAGGTACTGGATCGGCCCGAGACGCTGGTGGTGGAGCGTTCGAACAGCCCTCGTGCCGCTGGGGCCTGATCGATGAAGCCCAGGCCGCGCCGCAGGCAGCGGGCCATGCGGTGGTGTGGGCCGAAATCGCGAACGATGAGGCCGACCGCGATATCGGCCAGGGTCGATCTTTCCTGCTCCATGGCTTCCTCGGTGTGGGCCGCGCCTGTCATGGTCCAGCCCAGCTTGGCCAGGCCATTGGTATAGTAGTTGTACCACTCGCGCTGCTGGGTTTCCTTGTCGAAGGCTTTCTCTGACGACAAGCCAATCAACCGCATGCTGGCGGCAACGTCTTCCGCCACTTCCCCAGGCACGTTATCGGCAAAGATGCAGACGGTATTGCCGATCAGCAGCACGCGTTCCTCACCTTCCTTCTTGAGCGCCTCGATGGCTTGCTCCATGGGGGATTTAGGCATCGGCAACTGGCTCACGAACGCTTCGGTAGTCATGGTTTCCATTCCTTGATGTGAAAGGGCAAAAGAGTGCCCCGGCCTGTATCGACCCCTTGCAGGTCGCGGGCACTATGGCGGGAATGGTAAGCAGCGGTAACCGGCAAGCGGTTCCAGGCGCCTGATCCGGAGCCTGGCGGGCGGTGGCGACGAGCCTGGGGGTTATTGATCCGGTGCGTCGTTCTCGTCGCCCTGGGTGCCGATGGTCTGCAGGTACTCGCTACGCTCATCGCTGCGTTGCGCCATGCAGTCGTTAAGGGCGGTCTGGCTGGAGTTGCCGTCCTTGTCAGCCTCGAGCACCTCGACCGCGCAATCGGCGTCGCGCAGTTTGCGCCAAAGGTCCTGGGCGGCCTTGACCTTGGCCAGGTAATCCTTGAGCAGCGCGGGCTGGTCGCCGTATTGCGCGCTGATCCGGGCATTGAGGCCATTGTAGGCGTCGTTGAGCTCACTCTCGGCGGTTTTGCGATTGTACACCGAGCACTCCAGGCTCTGCTGGCTGGTTTCCACGTTGTCGCAAGGGGTGGGGCCGTCGTCATCGGCCTGCGCGCCCATTGCGATCAATGCCAGTATCCCTAACCACGCTTTCATTGCCACGCCCCTTGGGAATGTAGGAAAGAATTCAGCAATTTTGGCTGAAGGCACAACTGATTAACAGCCTGCCCCCAATGTTTCACTTATTCCTGCGTCGGTTTCAAGACACTGATCCTGGCAGTTCTGCTAGCTGGACCCTCTACCACCGCCATGGTGTTCTGGGATTTCATTCTCACCACGGAACCCAGTCGATGATGACGCTTTTCAGGAGACGGCCCTCTCGCAAGGGCGACGACACAAAACGGCCAGTTGCCTGGTTGATGTTCATGTATTTTTTGAGCAACGTCGCAGTAGCGGGCGTGGCAGAAGAACGCAGGTTGTTCGAGCTGCAACCTATGGATCGGAATGAAATTCAGCAGAAAGGGGCAGGGGGCGGCTATCTTGCGACACTGCTCAGCAACCCTGCTGTACAGGATATATGGTTGATAAATGCGCAACCACAACTAGTGGCCGCCAGCAGCCCAGACCTCGAGCTGCCAATGCCCAATGGCAAAAGCGTAAGATTCGCCCTTGAGCACTTCAGCGATGCCTTTGACGGCATGCAAGGATGGCAAGGCGGCATACTTCGTGCTCCGCAGGCTTCAACTGCCTTGCCCTCTGAAATAAAGGTCGATCCGTTCAACACCATTTCCATCGTCAGGGATGGCGACAAGCTGGTGGGCAGCCTCCGAGTAGATGGCCAGCTTTACCATCTGGAATACCTGAGTCCAGGACAGCATGCACTGGTGAGAGTGGACGAGGCCAAGCTGCCGCCCGAGGGCGAGCCAATCTCCAGTCCTAAAGGCGATAACCTAGGCCTGCCCCTTGGCGCCCCAAAGAGCGCACACAGCACCATTCGGTTGCTCATGGTGACTACGGATTATCCAAGGGAACGAGACCCGGCGATACATGCCAGGATCGTCCAGGCAGTGGAACAAGCCAACGCTGTATTGCGCAATAGCCAAGTGGACATCACTTATGAAATAGCAGCGATATACGATGCGGACTATGACGAGACTACGAAAACGGATATAGAAATACTGAACGAGGCTGCAAACCCGCAGGTGCCGTTTGGCAAAAACTTGGCAAAAGTGCGTGAAGTTAACCGCGCGGATGTGGTCGTAGTGATTTCCGATAAAGGAAATGTTTGCGGCAGGGCATACCGCAATGCCAACAAGACAAACGCATTTGCCATCGTGATGTGCTATGGCTCATTGGGCCACGAGCTGGGTCACACCCTGGGAGCGGACCATAACTGGGCGCCGGGTAATGCCCCAGGCAGCCCTCCCTATATGTGGGGCTACAAGCTACCAGCCGGGCGATTCAGGACTCAGATGTCCGCTGATTGCTCTCCCTCCTGCCCGCAGCTTGGTCATTTTTCCAACCCTCGCCTGACTTATCAAAAGGAGCCTCTTGGAACGGTCGAGCATAACGACGTCGCGCGACTTCTCAACGAACGCAGGGAAGCGGTAGAAGACTTTTATCCTTCACCCGATTCATCCGTGGTCGTTGAGCTCTTCGAAGGCCGAAATTTCACTGGTCGCTCTTGCCCCATCGTTTTAAGCCGAAACGAAACGAAAACGATCACGGAAAGCGGGCCGGATTGTGCCGATATGGGCGCTAGAGTCCAGTCAGCCCGGATAATCGGGGCCCATGAGGCTGTCAGGCTTTGTTTCAAGGCGGCGGTAGGGAACCCCGCTGCCGCTTGCTATAGCAACATACGGTCTGGTGATTACAGCATCAAGGTTTTAGATAGCAAACAGGACCTGCCCGAGGGTGTTTTCATCGAGCAGCTCAGCCCACCGGTGTTGGGCAATATTCGTCGTTTGGAATACCGCTGATAGATGCACGACAGCCGGGCCGACTGCCCGTAGGCTCGGTCTGTTCTATGTCCTTGACGCTTTCGGCAATCCCCCGGTCGTTTTTGCATCCGGGCCCCCTGGCGTGGGGGCATATGCTGGCCCGAAAGCGCCGGCGAACGATCCGGCGACCGCTGACAAGGGGAACCGCCTGATGAGCCCAGCCATGAGCCCAGCCGAACTGCACGCCGACAGCATCGTCATAGACGGGCTGATCATCGCCAAGTGGAACCGCGAGCTGTTCGAGGACATGCGCAAGGGGGGGCTTACCGCCGCCAATTGCACCGTGTCGGTGTGGGAGGGCTTCAAGGCCACCTGCGACAACATCGCCGCTAGCCAGAAGCTGATCCGCGAGAACAGCGACCTGGTGATGCCGGTGCGCACTACCGCTGACATCCGTCGGGCCAAGGAACAGGGCAAGACCGGTATCCTGTTCGGCTTCCAGAACGCTCACGCTTTCGAGGATCAGCTGGGCTACGTGGAACTGTTCAATCAGTTGGGCGTGGGCATCGTGCAGCTGTGCTACAACACCCAGAACCTGGTGGGCACCGGCTGTTATGAGCGCGACGGCGGGCTGTCGGGTTTTGGTCGCGAGGTGGTGGCCGAGATGAACCGCGTGGGCATCATGTGCGACCTTTCCCATGTGGGTTCGAAAACATCCGAAGAAGTGATTCTCGAATCGAAGAAGCCGGTCACCTATTCCCATTGCCTGCCCCTGGGCCTGAAGGAACATCCGCGCAACAAATCCGATGCCGAGCTCAAGTTCATCGCCGACCATGGCGGCTTCGTCGGCGTGACCATGTTCGCGCCCTTCCTGGCCAAGGGTATCGATTCGACCATCGACGACTACGCCGAGGCCATCGAGTACGTGATGAACATCGTCGGCGAGGATGCCATCGGCATCGGCACGGACTTCACTCAGGGCCATGGTCAGGACTTCTTCGAGTACCTGACCCACGACAAGGGTTACGCCCGGCGGCTGACCAACTTCGGCAAGATCATCAACCCCCTGGGCATTCGCACTGTGGGCGAATTCCCCAACCTCACCGAAACGCTGCTCAAACGCGGTCATGGTGAGCGGGTGGTGCGCAAGATCATGGGCGAGAACTGGCTCAACGTGCTTGCGGACGTCTGGGGTGAATAGGTAATTCCCGCCGCAACACCCCTGCAAGCGACTAGAACATCTTTTGACTGGAGCTAAGTTCCATGGCCAAGCACGCCCCCGAATTGCCCATCGAAGTCGACAGCGAGACCGGCGTCTGGACCACCGACGCGTTGCCCATGCTGTACGTGCCGCGACACTTCTTCGTAAACAACCACATGGCGATCGAAGAAGCGCTGGGCGCCGACGCCTATGCCGAGATCCTCTACAAAGCCGGCTACAAGTCGGCCTGGCACTGGTGCGAGAAGGAGGCCGAATGCCATGGCCTGGAAGGGGTAGCGGTATTCGAACACTACATGAAACGTTTGTCCCAGCGCGGCTGGGGGCTGTTCAAGATCCAGGAAATCGATCTGGATAAAGGCACCGCCAGCGTGAAGCTGGAGCACTCGGCGTTCGTTTACGTCTACGGCAAGGTCGGGCGCAAGGTGGACTACATGTTCACCGGCTGGTTCGCCGGGGCCCTGGACCAGATCCTGGCGGCGCGTGGCAGTAGCCTGCGCACCCGGGCTGAACAAGTGTACGGAGGCTCCGAAGCGGGCCACGACGACGGCCTGTTCGTCGTCAAGCCGTTGTAACCCCGAGGACCGTGCCATGGCTTTCGAAGCGATGTTCCAGCCGATCCAGATCGGCAAGCTCACCATCCGCAACCGGGTGCTCAGTACCGCCCATGCCGAGGTGTACGCCACCGATGGCGGCATGACCACCGAACGCTACGTCAAATACTACGAAGAGAAAGCCAAGGGTGGCATCGGCCTGGCCATCTGTGGCGGTTCCTCCACCGTGGCCATCGACAGCCCTCAGGGCTGGTGGAAGTCGGTGAATCTGTCTACCGACCGTATCATCCCGCATTTTCAGAACCTGGCCGACGCCATGCACAAGCATGGGGCCAAGATCATGATCCAGATTACCCACATGGGCCGCCGCTCTCGCTGGGATGGCGAGCACTGGCCGACCCTGATGTCGCCCTCCGGCATTCGCGAGCCCGTGCACCGGGCCACCTGCAAGACCATCGAGTCCGAAGAGATCCTGCGCGTGATCGGCAACTACGCCCAGGCGGCCCGGCGCGCCAAGGCCGGCGGCCTGGATGGCGTGGAGCTGTCGGCCGTGCACCAGCACATGATCGACCAGTTCTGGAGCCCCCGGGTCAACAAGCGCACGGATGAATGGGGTGGCAGCTTCGAGAACCGCATGCGCTTCGGCCTTGAGGTGCTCAAGGCGGTACGTGCCGAAGTGGGCGATGACTTCTGCGTGGGCCTGCGCATCTGTGGCGATGAATTCCATCCCGACGGCCTGAGCCATGAGGACATGAAGCAGATCGCGGCCTACTACGACGCCACTGGCATGGTGGACTTCTTCGGCGTGGTGGGTTCCGGATGCGACACCCATAACACTCTGGCCAACGTGATTCCGAACATGAGCTATCCGCCGGAGCCGTTCCTGCACCTGGCGGCCGGCATCAAGGAGGTGGTCAAGGTCCCGGTGCTGCATGCCCAGAACATCAAGGACCCCAACCAGGCGACCCGCATCCTGGAGGGCGGCTACGTGGACATGGTCGGCATGACCCGAGCCCATATCGCCGACCCGCATCTCATCGCCAAGATCAGGATGGGCAAGGTCGACCAGATCAAGCAGTGCGTGGGCGCCAACTATTGCATCGACCGTCAGTACCAAGGGCTGGACGTCCTCTGCATCCAGAACGCGGCCACCTCTCGGGAATACATGGGTGTGCCCCATATCATCGAGAAAAGCAGCGGGCCCCGACGCAAGGTGGTCATCGTTGGCGCCGGCCCCGCTGGCCTCGAGGCTGCGCGGGTGTCGGCGGAGCGGGGCCACGATGTGACCCTGTTCGAGAAAAAGGAACAACTCGGCGGGCAGATCACCATCGCCGCCAAGGCGCCCCAGCGTGACCAGATCGCCGGCATTACCCGCTGGTACCAACTGGAATTGGCGCGCCTGAATGTGGACCTGCGCCTGGGTACGGCGGCGGATATCGACACCCTGATGGACCTGCGCCCGGATGTGGTCGTGCTGGCCAACGGTGGCCATCCCTTCGTGGAGCAGAATGAGCATTGGGGCGCCGCCGAGGGCCTGGTGGTGAGCAGTTGGGACGTGCTCGACGGCAAGGTCGCGCCGGGCAAGAACGTGCTGGTGTACGACACCATCTGCGAGTTCACGGGCATGTCCGTGGCTGATTTCCTGGCGGACAAAGGCAGCCAGGTGGAAATCGTCACCGACGACATCAAGCCCGGCGTGGCCATGGGCGGCACCACTTTCCCCACGTACTACCGCAGCCTTTACCCCAAGGAAGTCATCATGACCGGGGACCTGATGCTGGAGAAGGTCTACCGCGAAGGCGACAAGCTGGTGGCATTGCTGGAGAACGAGTACACCGGCGCCAAGGAAGAGCGGGTAGTGGACCAGGTGGTGATCGAGAACGGCGTGCGCCCGGACGAAACCCTCTACTACGGCCTCAAGGAGGGCTCGCGCAACAAGGGGCAGATCGACGTGGAAGCCCTGTTCGCCATCGAGCCACAACCGGCGCTAAGCCAGCCGGGTGAGGGCTACTTGCTGTACCGCATCGGCGACTGCGTGGCCCAGCGCAACGTGCACGCGGCCATCTATGACGCCCTGCGGCTGTGCAAGGATTTCTGATACCGCCGCCTTCGAACGCGCGTATCGGTGGGAGCTAGCGCGAGCTAGCGAATAACGCCCAAAGGCGTCAGCACATTCGCCAGCTTCGCTGGTTCCCGCCGGGGCCCGTGTTGCTTGGTTTTGCCGGAGGCCTTTGTGCCATGCTGAAGACCATTCTCCCCATCCTGCTGTTCACCGCCCTGGCCTTGACCCTGCTGGGCGCGACTCGCCGCGTGGCCTTGTGGCGCCAGGGACGGCGCGCGAAGGTCAGTCTTCTAGGCGGCTTGTTAGCGATGCCCCGGCGTTACCTGGTGGATCTGCACCATGTGGTGGCGCGGGATCGGTATATGTCCAATACCCACGTGGCCACCGCGGGCGGCTTCGCCCTGGCGGCGGTGTTGGCCGTGGCCGTGCATGGCTTCGGCTGGCATCACCGAGTGTTGGGCATCGCCTTGCTGGTCGCCAGCGCAGTGATGTTCTGCGGCGCGCTGTTCGTTTACAAGCGCCGTCTGAACCCGCCGGCGCGTCTCTCCAAAGGGCCCTGGATGCGCTTGCCCAAGAGCTTGCTGATGTTCGCCGGCAGCTTTTTTATCGCCACCTTGCCTGTAGCGGGGGTATTGCCTGTCGATTTTGGGGGCTGGGTGTTGGCGGCACTGCTGGCACTAGGCGTGCTTTGGGGGGTGTGCGAGCTGTTCCTCGGCATGACCTGGGGCGGGCCGCTCAAGCATGCCTTCGCCGGTGCCTTGCACCTGGCCTGGCACCGTCGGCCTGAACGTTTCGGTGGTGGGCGCTCCAGTGGCCTGAAACCCCTGGACCTGACGGACGCCGCCGCGCCGCTAGGGGTGGAGAAACCCAAGGATTTTACCTGGAACCAACTGCTGGGCTTCGATGCCTGTGTGCAATGCGGCCGCTGCGAGGCCATGTGCCCGGCGTTCGCCGCTGGCCAGCCACTGAACCCCAAGAAACTGATCCAGGACATGGTCATCGGCCTGGCAGGCGGAACCGACGCGCGCTACGCCGGCAGCCCCTATCCCTCGGCTGACGGCAAGGGCAGGCCCTTGGGTGATCACGGCGGCAATGCCCACCAGCCTATCGTCGATGGCCTGGTCAGCGCCGATACCCTGTGGGCATGCACCACCTGCCGCGCGTGTGTGGAAGAGTGCCCAATGATGATCGAGCACGTGGATGCCATCGTCGACATGCGCCGTCACCTAACCCTGGAAAAGGGCGCGACGCCCAACAAGGGCGCCGAGGTGCTGGAAAACCTGATCGCCACGGACAACCCCGGCGGCTTCGCTCCCGGCGGACGGCTGCACTGGGCTACGGATCTGGCGCTGCCCCTGATGGCTGAAGTGAAACAGGCCGACGTGCTCTTCTGGGTGGGCGATGGAGCCTTCGACATGCGCAACCAACGCACCTTGCGTGCCTTCGTCAAGGTGCTCAAGGCCGCCGCGGTGGACTTCGCCGTGCTGGGTGTGGAAGAGCGTGACAGTGGTGACGTGGCTCGTCGCCTGGGTGATGAGGCTACCTTCCAGCTTCTGGCCAAGCGCAACATCCACAGCCTTGGCCAATACCGCTTCAACCGCATCGTGACCTGCGACCCCCACAGCTTCCATGTGCTGAAGAACGAATACGGGGCCTTCGGCGGACATTATGAGGTGCATCATCACAGCACCTACATGGCCGACCTGATGAGCGCTCAACGCTTGACCTTGACGCCCTATCGAGGCGGCAGCGTGACCTACCACGACCCTTGTTACCTGGGGCGTTACAACGGCGAGTACGAAGCACCGCGCCAGGTGCTGCGTGGCCTGGGCATCGAGGTGAAGGAAATGCAGCGCTCAGGGTTCAGGTCTCGTTGCTGCGGTGGAGGCGGGGGCGCTCCTATCACTGACATTCCCGGCAAGCAGCGTATTCCGGACATGCGCATGGGCGACATTCGCGAAACCGGCGCCGAGCTGGTGGCAGTAGGCTGCCCGCAGTGCACGGCCATGTTGGAGGGGGTGGTCGCCCCTCGTCCGGAAATCAAGGACATTGCCGAGCTGGTGGCTGACGCGCTGGTGGAAGCGCCAGCGGCGGTGGCGACGCCGCGGGCCAGTGCCCGCGAAATAGCGGAGGTGAACTGATGAGCCAGTTTCTACGGCGGGACCCACGCGCCGAGTGGATCGCCCGCAATCGCTTGCACCCCTTGCATGGCAGCCTGCAACCCCAGCAGGCGGCATGGCAGGGCCCTTCAGGCGTGGTGCGCAAGAACCCCCATGCGGTGGGTTTCATGGGCCCCAACGGCATACGTCGCATCGATCGCAGCGGCGCCCAGCAGGGGGGGAACCTACGGCGTATCGCCCAAGCCGAGCCGCAGCTACCGTTGCGCAGCATACCGGCGCCGACGTTCCTCGTGGCGGTGGTCCCAGATCTGGTTGGCGGCCGTCTGAGCAGTCATGATCGCGACCTTCTTGGCTTGGCCCGGCGATTGGCTGGAAAAGAAGGGGCCGTGCTGGCGATTGTGTTTGGCGAGCACAAGGAGCCGGCATTCGACACCGCCGGGGTGGACCGGCTGCTGACCCTCAGCGGCGCGCAATACAACGGGTACGCGCCCGAGCAGCGAGTGCAAGCCTTGCAAACGGCGGATACTGAATTCAACCCTCGTTACTGGCTGATGCCTGACAGCCATGACGGCGGCGGCGAGTTGGGGCGGCGCCTGGCGGCGCGCCTTGGCGAACGCCCCGCGACCCGGGTTTGGCAGCTCAAGGATGGATTGTGTCAGGGCCGTGCCGGCGCGGGGCAGCACGACCTGACGCAGCCGCTGCCTCGCTTTATCCTGGCCGCCGCCGAGTGTGCCGAGCCCGTGGATGACGCCCGTCATGAAGCCTTGCCGGTGACCCTGGCATGCCCCGTAGCCCGCACGCTCGGACGTATCGAGGATGCTGGCGCGGTGGCCGTCGACCCCGCTGCCATTCCCATGGCCGAGGCCGAATTCATTCTTTCCGGCGGAAACGGGGTCAAGGACTGGCCACTGTTCCACCAGGCCGCGGTATCGCTGGGAGCCACCGAAGGTGCTTCCCGAGTGGCCGTGGACGACGGCTTCATGACCCGGGAGCGGCAGGTAGGGGCCAGTGGCACCTGGGTTACCGCGCGGGTGTATGTGGCCGTCGGGATCTCCGGCGCCATCCAGCATTTGCAGGGTATCGGCGCCTGCGACAAGGTGATCGCCATCAATCAGGATCCGGCCTGCGACATGGTCAAGCGCGCCGACCTCTCGGTGATCGGTGACAGCACGGCGCTGTTGCTGGCGCTGATGAACGCCGTGAATGCCTGGCGCCGTGGCGCCGAACGCAACGCTGCCTGAGGCTCTGTAGATGAGTACCCAAATCGTGACCTTGGTATCGGTGGGCGCCCACCCCACTTCCGGACGTCCCCGTCGCGCCGAGCAGGATGCTCGCGCCCTGGAGCTGGGCTTGCGCCTGGCCGGTGAACACCTGCGAGTCGTACACGCTGGCGACCCGCGGCAATCTGTGCTGCGTGACTACCTGGGCATGGGCGTGGACAGCCTGGACGTATTGGAACAGCCCGCCGGGGCTGATGCCTTGCCCGGCCTGGCCGATTACTTGCGCGACACCGGCGCGCAGCTGGTATTGACCGGCAGCCAGGCCGAGACCGGCGAAGGCTCGGGCATGCTGCCTTATCTGCTGGGTGAGCGCCTTGGCTGGCCAGTAGTGGTAGGCCTCGCTGAAGTGGAGCGCATCGAAAATGGTGTGGCGCAGGTGCTACAGGCGTTGCCTCGGGGGCAGCGTCGGCGCTTGCGGGTACGCCTACCCATGGTCGCGACCGTGGACAGCGCCGGCCCCAAGCCTCGGCAAAGCGCCTATGGTCCGGCCCGCCGTGGACGGCTCCAGGCACAGGAAGTGGAACTGGTCGAAGACAGCTTGCTGGCCCATGCCGAACTCGAGCCCGCCCGGGCGCGGCCCAAGCGGCTCAAGGTAATCAAGGCCAAGAGCGGGGCGGACCGCATGAAGGCCGCCACCGCCAAGGCCAGCGGCGGCGGTGGCAAGGTTCTGAAGGGCGTGACCCCGGAGGAGGGGGCGGCGGCGATCCTGAAGTTGCTGGTCGAGGAAGGGGTAATGCGTCGATCGCCGTAACCGCCCGGCCTGGTTACGCTGGCCCGGTCAGGACCTGGGCAGGGCGGGTTAGAAGGTTACGCTGGCAGTCAGCCTCGCGGTGCGCGGCTCTCCTACATTCACCTGCAACTCGCTGCCAGTGCTCGAAGGGTAATACTGTTTGTTGAACAGGTTATCGACGTTCAACTGCAGCCGTGTCTTGTAGCCAGCAGTGGGCAGGTCCCAGCGCAGGAAGGCATCAGCCACGGTGTAACTGCTCATCCAATAGCTGTTTGCGTTATCCCCGGCACGTTCGCCCACGTAACGGGCCCCGGCTCCGGCATGCCATTGGCCGGTAGCGTCAGGCATGCGCAAGTGATGGCTCAGGTAGAGGCTGGCGGTGTGCTTTGGGGCGTCGTTCAGCCGATGACCTTGGTTGTCCGGGTCGTCGAGAATTTCCGTGTGGGTGTAGGCGTAGGTACCGATCAGGTCCCAGCGGGGCGCCAGCCGGCCGGTGACATCCAGCTCCAGGCCGCGCGAGCCGACTTTGCCGGCGGCCTCGGACTCGCCCAGGGCATTCTCGGTGACCACGTTGGTCTTGACGATATCGAAAAGCGCGACGTTGACGTTCAGCGCAGAGGACGGCGTGTACTTGGCGCCCACTTCATAGCTGCGACCTTCCTCCGGATCGAAGGTGTGCCCAGTGTCGTCCACCGTGTCATTAGGCACGAAGGAGCGGCTGTAGTTGCCATACAGGGCCCAGGCGTCGTTGGGTTGGTACACAAGGCCGACGAAGGGGATGAAGGCTTCGCCGTTGTCGTCGCGGTTTGGGGTACTGGCGCGGGGGATTCCCTGGATACTGTATTGATCATAATGTTGCTGGCGCCCGCCGAATACCGCGATCCAACGGTCGTTGAGGTGCCAGTTGTCCTTGAAATATACCGAAGTGGAGGTCAGCTCGTTACGCAGGTTACTGGTAGCAGGATCTACCAGGCTCGGTTCAGCCATCGCCCCGTAGGCTGGGTCGTAGATGCTGAAACCTGATGACACCTTATTACGGTATGTTTTACCTCGGTACTTGTCGCTGGCTTCGTTATCCACACCTGTCAGGAGGTCGTGGCGCTGGCCGAAAAGTTGCTGCTCGCCTATGAAATCGAGGCTGGCGTAACGGGTTTCATAATCATAGTGGCCGCCGTTGGCTCGCCGACTCAGAGTACCGTTCACCAAGGTGGAAGGCTGTGCGATCGCCAGGCTATAGCGATCATTGTTCCAGCCGTAGGTCGCCCGGGTTTTCCAGGTATCGCTGAGCTGATACTCGAACTGCGCCTGGGCCGTTTCCGAGATGCCCACGGCCTTGGCCCATTTCTCGTCGAGCCGCGTGCTGTAGCTCACAGCGGCGGGGTGGCCGTCGACGAACACCGTGCCGCGGTCGAAGGGGCTGCTGTAGTCGTTGTACTCGTAGGAGAGCGTGAGGCTGGCGCGCTCGCCGGTCCAGCTCAGGGATGGCGCCACCAGGGTATGCTCGTTGGTGCCGTAGTTGCGCCAATAGTCTTCGTGCTGCCGCTCGGCTACCAGGCGGTAGGCCAGCCCGCTTTCGCCCAGAGGACCTGTAGTGTCCACGCTGAGGGTGCCGCCACCTTCGCTGTAGGCCGAGCCGGTGATTGTCGTGCTCTGGGTATATTGCGGGCGCTTGCTGATGACATTCACCAGGCCGCCAGGCTCCAGCGCGCCATACAGTAAAGAGGCGGGGCCTTTGAGCACTTCGATATGATCGGTGGTGGCACTCAGGTTGTGGCCTACCACCGAGCGCACGCCGTCGCGCAGGATGCTGCCGTCATCGTTGGTGCCGAAGCCGCGCTTGACCAAGGCGTCCTTGGTGTTGCCCAGAGTATTGCCTTGGGAAACGCCGCTGACGAACTTGAGCGCATCGTCCAGGGAAGTTGGCGCAAAGTCTTGCAGGGTTCGTTCCGTAACCACATTGAGGGTCTGGGCTTCGTCACGAATGGGTACTTCGGACTTGCTCGCGGTGCTGGCCTGGTCGCGATGGTAGCCGGCGGATGCATCCGCCGCTTCGCCCTGGACTTGAATGGGGCCCAACTCGACAGTCGCTGATTCGGATTGCGCGAAAGTAGCCAAGGGCAGCGCGCACATTGTCCAGGCAAGCACTGTTCGGGAAGAAGAAGTAAGCATCAAGATAACCAGGTTGAATGTTAATGATAACCATTCTATTTAAGTGCGCAGCCATCGTATAGCTGCAATTGCTTAACTCCTTGAAAAACCTGGTGTATCTGCCAGCTCTTGCCTTCGACCAGGCAGCCTATACTTGAATTTTTTTTGAGCACTTTCATGCCGATCCGACTTTTGATGGCCGAGCGAAGCCAGACAGTCATCCTGCGTACGCGTTGCCGACAGACACAGCGCTTGAATCATGAGCCGTTTGGTGGGTTAGGCATTGCGCCCGGCCCTGGGCAGGTCGCCTTCACGGGGCAGTGGCGCTCGGCGGACGGTGATCTGTACCTGCTTGGCAATGGCTATCGTGCATACCTGCCGAGCCCGAAGCGGTTCGCACAGCCGGACCGCCATAGCCCGTTCGGTGTCGGTGGCCTGAGTCCCTACGCCTACTGCGGCGTCGACCCTGTCAATCGAACGGATCCTACCGGAGCGGCGTTCACCCCTCTGATCATCGGCAGTATCGTGGCGGGTGGCGCCAGTGCTGTCCTACAGGCCGTCATGATTGGTACCAGAAGTGCCAAAACTACCCCGGCGCGCATGATGTGGGGGCTGCGCTTGGCGATCCTGGCCGGCCTTGCAGCGGTGGCATCAGGCATAACCGCTGGAGTGGTGGCCGAGGACAGCTCGCAGAGAACGGCGCTGACCTGGGCATCCATCGGCTTGGGGCTCGGCTCCGCCGCGTTGCGGTTATCCGTGGCGGTACCCCAGCTCCGTAACAGCGGCTCGAGGAAATTCTTCGGGCGTCTATTGGGTGTGCGCCGTGGAATGACCATCGGCCCCCGTAGAGGGCATTATGAACTTGCTCGCATGCAACCACGCTGAGCACCGGCCTGGCCATGGTCGCGACGGTGGTCGGCCGGATCGGTTCCGCGGCCTATAGCGCCTCGGCCATAGGCCTGCGGTGGTCGCCGGCCCGATCGAACCTCACTCGTGAGCCGCGACACCCTTGAGATAAGGGGCCGGGGCCGCGCCCAGGTTGTTGAGCATCCGCTCGCTGTACCAGTCGATGAAGTTGACCACGCCAAACTCGTAGGTTTTCGAATAGGGCCCGGGCTGGTAGGCGGTGGAATTGATGCCGCGCTGGTTTTCCTCGGCCAGGCGACGGTCCTGGTCGTTGGTGGCATCCCATACCTGGCGTAGGCGCGTTGGATCATAGTCCACCCCCTCTACCGCATCCTTGTGTACCAGCCACTTGGTGGTCACGATGCTCTCCTGGGCGCTGATGGGCCATACGGTGAACACGATGACGTGGTCGCCCATGCAGTGATTCCAGGAGTGGGGCAAATGAAGGATGCGCATGGAGCCCAGGTCCGGGTTCTGGATGCGCCCCATCAGTTTGTTGCAGCCCGGCTTGCCATCCATGGTCATGGACACCGTACCCTTGAGCAAGGGCATGCGTACGATGCGATTGCGCAGGCCGAAGCTGGCGTGCAGGTAAGGGATCTTTTCTGCTTCCCAGGCCGCGGCCGAATGCGCCACGTGATCCTTGAAGGCCTGGTCGGCGCGTGGATCGTTGGTGTCGTCCCATTCGAGCAAGGTATTGAGCAGTTCAGGGTGTGAGCCGTTGCAGTGGTAGCATTCGCGGTTGTTCTCCAGCACCAGCTTCCAGTTGGCCTTCTCCCGCAGCGTGGTCTGCACCGCGACCTTGGTGTTCTCCATGTCGTAGGGCTCCATGTAGTGGCCCAGGGTCTGGAGGAACTCATCGATGGCCGGCGGGTTCTGCGCCAGGCTGATGAAGATATAGCCCCCGGCGGTTTTCAGGTGCACCGGCTTGAGGCCGAAGGCCTTCATATCGAAGTCATCGCCCATTTCGCTGCCGGCGAACAGCAGCCGGCCGTCCAGCTCGTAAGTCCATTGGTGATAGGGGCATACCAGCTTGGCAACCTTGCCCTTTTCACCGGCGCACAGGCGGGAGCCCCGGTGACGGCATACGTTATGGAAAGCATGGACGGCATTGTCGGCGCCGCGTACCACGATGACCGGGTTCTTGCCGATTTCCAGGGTCAGGTAGTTGCCCTTCTTGGGAATCTCGCACGTCATGCCGGCGATCAACCATTCCTTGTGGAAGATCTCCTGCATGTCGATCTCGAAAAGACGCTCGTCGGTATAGAACGGTTGTGGCAAGGAATAGGTGCGTTCCCGGGTCTGCAGCATATGGGCGGTAGCGGCGCGCGCGGGTTCCAGGGGGTCGCCAAGGCTCAGGTTCTGGGTGACGTCCATCGTTCTATCCTCGAGGCCGGCGCGCCGGCGGCAGGGCTTTTGGGGGCGCGCGTGATGCGCTTCACGGTTCGCCGCGAACCTGGTCGCAGGTTGCGTTCAATCTGCGGCGAGTGTGCGTGCGGTGCGGGTCGGATCCTTATCCATGGACGACATGGCCGCATCCGTTCCCGACGCGCCAAGCCCATGCTGGCAAGGCTGGTCGCCACAAGCATGTGAATGTCGCGAATGGGAAAGAGCAGCCGCCCGTCGCCACGCAGAATCCAGCAGAAGGCCGGCGGTCGGCTATGGAGAGGCGAGCATGTCCAATAATTTCCTGAGCCCGGTGAATACTCAGACGTGGGCCAATGGGCGACACCTGGTGCGCTGCGTCAAGGTGATCCAGGAAACCTGGGATGTGCGCACCTTCTGTTTCATGGCCGATCAGCCCGTGATGTTCTTTTTCAAGCCGGGGCAGTTCGTGACTCTGGAGCTGGACATCGACGGCCAGCAGGTGATGCGTTCGTATACCATCTCCAGTTCACCCTCGGTGCCCTACAGTTTCTCGATCACCATCAAGCGCGTGCCTGGCGGGCGAGTATCGAACTGGCTGCACGATACCCTTCATGAAGGCCAGGAGCTGGCCGTGCACGGGCCGGTGGGGTTGTTCAACGCCATCGATTTCCCCTCGCCCAAGGTGCTTTACCTGAGCGGCGGCGTAGGCATCACGCCGGTCATGTCCATGGCTCGCTGGTTCTACGACACCAACGCCAATGTGGACATGATCTTCGTGCACAGCGCCCGCTCTCCCCGGGACATCATCTATCAGCGCGAGCTTGAGCAAATGGCCGCGCGCATCAGCAATTTCGCCCTGCATGTCATCTGCGAGAAGCACGGCCTGGGCGAGCCTTGGGCCGGTTATCGGGGCTACCTGAACCGGGCCATGCTGGAACTGATGGCTCCTGATTTCCTGGAGCGGGAGGTCTTCTGTTGTGGGCCCACCCCCTACATGACAGCGGTGAAGCGTTTGCTGGAGCAGGCCGGCTTCGACATGCGCCGTTACCATGAGGAATCCTTCGGTGCCACCCCGCCGGAAGCCAAGGCCGATGCGGTGGAGCAGGCCGAGCAGGCAGCCGATGCGCCGGAAGTGCCTGCCGCCGAATTGCATCAGGTCGAGTTCGTGGACACCGGCAAGAGCATTCGGGTAGCCCCGGGGGAAACCGTGCATGCGGCGGCGGCCAAGCTCGGGCTGACCATTCCCAAGGCCTGCGGCATGGGCATCTGCGGCACTTGCAAGGTGCTCAAGCTCAGTGGTGAGGTGGAAATGGACCACAACGGCGGCATTACCGAGGAGGACGAAGCCGAGGGGTACATCCTTTCCTGCTGTAGCGTGCCCAAGGGGGATGTGCGGATCGAGTATTAAGCCGCAGTGCCGTTTCGGACGGGAATCCTGAAGACCGTCCGTCCATTGTCATGTTTTGTGCGGAACCGCACACTTTTCTGTCAGTCCATGGCCCATCGCGTGGTGGCGGGCCCTTTCCTTTTCATGGCGTGCTGCTTCGCACTGGCGAGGCGCGCGCTTTTTTCTTATCGTACGTGCCCTTCACATGTTCATCCTGGTTTCGAGTACCCCATGTTGGAAGCATCCCTGAATAAATTGGAAGCGCTGGTTGGCCAGCTGCTGGAGCAAAACCGTCAGCTGGCCGAGGCCCATGCCGCGCTCACCGTCGAGTTGGCGCAGGCCCGGGAAGAGAACGACAGCTTGCAGCTCACCTTGCTGGAACAGGAAGAGCAGCAAGGCGCCACCGCGGCGCGTATCCAGGCCTTGATCGAGCGGGTCAGCCCTGCCGCGGCCGACGCATGAGCCAGAACACCACGCGGGTGGTCGAGATACTCGGCAACGATTACACCTTGCGCGCGCCGGCCGAGCAGGAAGAAGCCTTGTTCGAAGCGGCGATGATGCTTAAGTCCAGCCTCGCCGAAACCAAGAAGAAGCACCCGACTCTGGTCGGGGACCGCCTGCTGGTGTTGACGGCCATGAATCTCTGCTCGCAGATCCTCGATGCTCGCAAGGAGCACCGTGAGGCCTTGGCTCAGTATGAGCACAAGGTCAATGCCACGGTAGAGCAACTGGAGCGTACCGTCAGCCGGGCGGCTGAGTGATTCGCCAGTGCTGCTTCCTGAGGCAGGAGGCAGCCCAGTGCCGAACTTCGCTAGCTGCCGCTAGCTCCTACCATCAAGGTTCAGAGGTGACGGCGCGGATGTCGGCGGCCAACTCCCGTACCCGCGCCTGGTCGGTGTCCCAGGCGCACATGAACCTGGCCCCTCCGCCAATGAAGGTATAGAACCGCCAGCCGCGCTCGCGCAGCCGGCTGATGGCCGCCGGTGCCATGTTCAGGAAGACGCCGTTGGCCTCTACGGGAAACATCAGGCTTACCTGCGGAACGTCAGCGATCAATCGCGCCAGCAATCGGGCGCATTCGTTGGCGTGACGGGCGTGGCGCAGCCAGGCGTCGCCTTCCAACAGCCCCACCCAAGGCGCCGAAAGAAATCGCATCTTCGAAGCCAGTTGCCCAGCCTGCTTGCAACGGTAATCGAAGTCTTCGGCCAGGTCGTGGCGAAAGAACAGAATCGCCTCGCCTACCGCCATGCCGTTTTTGGTGCCGCCGAAACAGAGCACATCCACACCCGCTTTCCAGGTCAATTCCGCCGGGCTGCATCCCAGGGAGGCGCAGGCGTTGGCGAAGCGGGCCCCGTCCATATGCAGGTTCAGCCCCAGCTCGCGGCAGGTGGCGCTGATGGCGGCGACGTCCTCGGGACGGTAGAGCGTCCCCACTTCGGTGGCCTGGGTCAGGGTCACGACGCGGGGCTTGGGGTAGTGGATATCCTGGCGCTTGAGGGCGATCTCACGAATGGCCTCGGGCGTAAGCTTGCCCCCTTCACTACGGGCCGTGAGCAGCTTGGAGCCGTTGGAAAAGAATTCAGGCGCTCCGCACTCATCCGTTTCCACGTGGGCCACGTCTGAACAGATGACGCTGTGATAACTCTGGCACAGCGCCGACAAGGCCAGGGAGTTGGCGGCAGTGCCGTTGAACGCGAAGAATACCTCGCAATCGGTCTGGAATAGCCGACGGAAATGGTCGGCGGCCCGGGCTGTCCACTCATCCTCGCCATAGGCCCGTTGATGACCCTGGTTGGCTGCCTCCATCGCCGCCCAGGCTTCAGGACACACGCCGGAATAGTTGTCGCTGGCGAATTGCTGGCTTTGATCTGTCATGGGCAGGTCCTGATGGGTCGACCGCGCCACTGTAGCGAACTTTTCTGACGACCTATAGAGGTAGGCGTGACACCCAGCGCTCGGTTGGCGTGCGAAGGAAGGTCAGAAGCGAACCTAAGGTTCAGAAGAGTTGTTGCATGGTATTTCCTTATTATGGCTGATTTCATGTAAAGAGATTGTTTATGGCAATCTTTCAGAAAATTCCTTCAAACACTTCAGAAAGTGTCCCTTGCTTTTATCTGTGATTGAAGTTTCCAGGCGTTAAGCAAGTAAAGTCGAATGATATTCGGCTTGACGAACCGCTTTTAAGGGTCAAGTATGTAATTGCGCCTGTAGCGCGCCAATCAATCCATAAGCAGCGGAGACATCTGTATGAACGCATCTGAAGTCGCTGGTTTTTATGAGATCGCTCCAAAAGTGAATGACGCACTGGCTGTTCAAGATAACAGCTTTCTTGAGCTGATGAGGGCTGCGAAAGACAAGGTGGTAGATGCCGGTGATCGGCTTGCCTACTTGGCCGGGATAAAGGCTGCCCCTCTCGATGAACAGTACCGAAAACTGGATACCACTAACCTCGATACGCTTCTGGAAAGCGCCAGAAGGGCTGGCTTCAATGCCCAGATCATGAGCATCTAAACCTAAGGCCAGGCGTCGGTCGGCGCCTGGCCAGTCGGGAGGCAGGCGTTATGCTGACAGAAGTCCATACCATGAATACCCAGATTTCCATCGAAGGCCTACGCTGGGTTGAACGGTGGAGAGTAAGCAACGGAAAGTCTGGGACCTACGTAGTGCCTTTTCCAACTACCCGCCCTGTGAATATTGTGACTCACGGTGAGCGAAGATTTGATTACGGTCAATACGGGATTCATCTTGGTCAACAGGATGTGCTGACCTTTCTGGGAGCCAGTCGGAAAACAATAGTTGGACGCTTTATCGACTGCAGGAAGCATTCGCCCACTTTCCGTCGCGTAGAAGAATTCAAGTTCACGCCATCTTCAGCGCGTACTCTGATCATACCTCCCGGTGTAGCGCATACGTTCAATGGGCTGGAAGGCATAATAACGCTCAATGCGTATGACCTGTTTTTGCCTCCCCTGGAGGATTTGATCAAATCATCTCTGGGATGGATGCCGGAAAGCGACATTATCAATCTGCCGCTGGATATCCCACCTGCGACTATAGAGGGCGTCGTTCCCATGAGCGAGCCGGCAGCCAATGCCGTTTATTATCGAATAGGCGAGTATCAGCTAAGAGCCATGGGTGAGACCGAGATGCCTCATGCTGAAACGCGAACCTTTACCTTGGCCAATAGCCGGCAGGTGCGCTTGATGCTCAAGGCCAATTCCCCTGAGCCGGATGAGCGGGAGGCCTTGCCCGCTTCCACTATCGAGGGCGTCTCCTTTAGGCGGCACCCTCGGGTAACCACTGGCCCAGATAGCTATATCTCGCCAGTGCCTGGCCCTTCGCCATTCTATGTGGTTGACCATGGGGAAGAGGCCTACGATTTTGATTCTTACGGAATACACCTAGGTCAAGAAGATCATCTGACCTTCCTGGGCGAGGGGCACCGCATGATCGGTTTGAAGCTTGTGGATATGCGGCGTGGCTCGCCGGCCCTTCATAAGGAAGAGTGGCTTGTATTCGCTTGCGATCCCCAGGTCGAGCTCATCATTCCGCCTGGCGTGGCTCATGCGCTTTTCAATATGGGGAGTATCTACACGCTGAACCGACCGGTGCTTTACCTCGACGCGGAAGGCGCTTATCAACCTGGCAAGGATGTCATCGACTGGCCCCTGACGGACACGACTTACCCCATACTCGATCCTCATCAGCGGCCCGCCTCCGTGGCCTATCTAGAATCCCTAGCCGCGCTGCAAGCGCGTGTCGTTGCCAGCGAGTCTGATCTTGAAACGCCGAAGGCGTTTTTGATTCAGGATCCGGCTACCGGTAAACAAGTGAAAGTCGTGCTCACTCGAGCGCCTCAAGCCACGTCCGCAGAGCCCGTCCAGTGACCAGAGCCCTTGCCGCACTGTTGCTTCTAGTGCTCACTGCGGATGCGCTTCTGCTGTTTCTGGTGCCGGTGATGATCTATGGCGTGACACAAAGCCTCGCCTGGTCGGGATTGGCTTACGCCATGGCTTGGCTGCCGCGCATCCTGCTGACACCTTTGGTAGGGGCGTTCATCGATCACTGGGGTGTGCGGCTGGTTTCTGTCGTTTCAGATGTCATCAAGGCGGCAGCTTGCCTGGCGGTTGCAGCCTTGATGTGGCACCGACCGGAGCCTTTGGTGGTCACCCTGTCGGGTGGCCTGTTGAGTGGCCTGGTGGCCATCGGTAGCGCACAAAGCCTGATTGCCTACGAAAAGATGATCGCCCTGGCCAGTCATCGTATCGATCACGACGTGAATATCCTCGGGCGGATCGACCAATTCGCCATGGCCCTCGGGCCTGTCGCCGGCTTGCTGGGCTATGCCAGCGGGGCGGTGAGCCTGCTGCTGATCGCGACCACGATGTATATGGCCAACGCCATCTGTTACTGCTTCAACCGAAGGATTCCGAACCAGCCGCAGGAGGCAACGATCCAAAGGCCACTGCCCAATGGCGGGGCCGCGCGCTTGTTGCTGACGACCCCCGCGTTGCTGTGCCTGATCCTGGTAGCGATCGGCAACAACGCTTTCGACGGTGTGGTCGAGGCCAGTACGGTGGCGCTGATCGATCGCGCCATGCAACTGCCCATCCAGTATTTCGCGTTTCTCGACATTTGCGCGGGTGCCTGTGGCGTGGCGGCGACTCTGCTTTACCCGCGGGTGCTTGCCTGCATACCCGCGCTACGCCTGTATATGCTGGCCAGCCTGGTCACTCTTGTCGCCGGTGCGTCGATGCTGGCCGCCCAAGGAAGTTTGCCTGGCTTCCTCGCGCTCTATGGCCTGAGCATTGGCGGCAAGGTGTTCATGAACAATTTCAGCCGAAGCCTGCGTATTCGCCTGGTACCACCGCAGAGGCTGGCGCGGGTGGCCTCGCTGATGGTGCTGTCGGGGCAGGCAGTGTTGCCGATTGTAGGGCTGGTGCTGTACCTGGCGGGGGATCGGCCCTCTATGCCAGCGCTGCTTATGGCAGGTGCCATGCTAGTGACCTGTACCGGCGTACTAGGCGTGATAGCTCAATGCAAGACAACTCACGCCTTCGCTCGCGGTACCACCTCGCCCTGACTGCGGCGTGGCACTATCCGGCTGCCGAATGAGTGTCGCGCTTATGTCGTAATCGCGCCGATGCGTGGCGCCCATAGGCATCTGACGCACCGGCGCCAGCCCTACCATCGCTGCCAATGCACCTACAACAGGCGCCGCAGCGCTGGGAGATCCGCGATGTTCAGCAAGCAAGACCAGATCCAGGGATACGATGACGCGCTGCTGGCGGCGATGAATGCTGAGGAGCAGCGCCAGGAAGACCATATCGAGCTGATCGCGTCGGAAAACTACACCAGCAAGCGAGTGATGCAGGCCCAAGGCAGCGGCTTGACCAACAAATATGCCGAAGGCTATCCGGGCAAGCGTTACTACGGCGGTTGTGAGTATGTAGACCAGGTCGAACAGTTGGCCATCGATCGCGCCAAGGCGTTGTTCGGCGCCGACTATGCCAACGTGCAGCCCCACTCCGGCTCCCAGGCCAACGCCGCGGTTTACCTGGCGCTGTTGCAACCGGGCGATACCGTGCTGGGCATGAGCCTGGCCCACGGCGGTCACCTGACCCACGGAGCGAAAGTCAGCTTTTCGGGGAAACTGTACAACGCAGTGCAGTACGGGCTGGATAGTGCCACGGGCCTGATCGACTACGAGGAGGTCGAGCGTTTGGCCCTGGAATGCAAGCCAAAGATGCTGATCGCGGGCTTCTCGGCCTACTCCAAGACGCTGGACTTCGCTCGCTTCCGTGAAATCGCCGACAAGGTGGGCGCCTATCTGTTCGTGGACATGGCCCACGTAGCTGGGTTGGTGGCCGCCGGGCTCTACCCGAACCCACTGCCCTTTGCCGACGTGGTCACCACCACCACACACAAGACGCTGCGCGGCCCGCGTGGAGGGCTGATCCTGGCCCGGCGCAACGAAGAGTTGGAAAAGAAGCTCAACGCCGCGGTATTCCCCGGCGGTCAGGGCGGGCCTCTGATGCACGTGATAGCCGCCAAGGCCGTATGCTTCAAGGAAGCTCTGGAGCCAGGCTTCAAGGCCTACCAACAGCAGGTGATCCACAACGCCCAGGCCATGGCAGGTGTGTTCATCGAGCGTGGCTACGATGTCGTCTCCGGCGGCACCGATAACCACTTGTTCCTGGTCAGCCTGATTCGCCAAGGCCTGACCGGCAAGGACGCCGACGCGGCCTTGGGGCGAGCGCACATCACGGTAAACAAGAACGCGGTGCCCAACGACCCACAGTCGCCCTTCGTGACCTCCGGACTGCGCATCGGCACCCCGGCCGTCACCAGCCGGGGCTTCCGGGCCGAACAGTGCCAGCGCTTGGCCGGCTGGATCTGCGACATCCTCGACAATCTCGGCGACGCCGATGTGGAAGCCAATGTGGCCGCGCAGGTCAGTGCCCTGTGCGCTGAGTTCCCGGTTTACCGCTGAGCTGGAGTACCGACTATGCAGCGTTATTCAGGCTTCGGCCTTTTCAAGCACTCCCTCAGCCATCATGAAAACTGGCAGCGCATGTGGCGCACACCCGCGCCCAAGCCGGTCTATGACGTGGTCATCGTGGGCGGCGGCGGACATGGCCTGGCAACGGCCTATTACTTGGCCAAGGAGCACGGCATCACTAACGTCGCCGTGGTGGAAAAAGGCTGGCTGGGCGGTGGCAACACCGCGCGCAACACCACCATCGTGCGCTCCAACTACCTGTGGGACGAATCGGCACACCTGTACGAGCATGCCATGAAGCTCTGGGAAGGCCTTTCCCA
This sequence comes from Pseudomonas sp. DC3200b2, assembly GCF_049895785.1. Lineage (NCBI taxonomy): Bacteria > Pseudomonadati > Pseudomonadota > Gammaproteobacteria > Pseudomonadales > Pseudomonadaceae > Pseudomonas > Pseudomonas sp. DC3200b2. The sequence continues at coordinate 301,545 of NZ_JAFCTA010000005.1, forward strand.
AGACCTGAACTACAACGTGATGTTCTCCCAGCGGGGCGTCTACAACCTTTGTCATACCCTGCAAGACATGCGTGACTCCGAGCGCCGCGTGAGCGCCAACCGCCTCAATGGGGTGGACGGGGAATTGCTGAATGCCCAGCAGGTGGCCGATGAAATTCCCTACCTGGATTGCTCGAAGAATACTCGCTACCCAATCATGGGCGCCACCGTGCAACGGCGCGGCGGCGTTGCCCGCCACGACGCGGTAGCCTGGGGCTTCGCCCGGGCGGCCGACGCCCTGGGCGTGGACCTGATTCAGCAAACCGAGGTCACGGGTTTCCGCAAGGAAAACGGCGCCGTGGTAGGCGTGGAAACCAACCGTGGTTTCATCGGCGCCAAGCGGGTAGGGGTGGTCACCGCCGGCAACTCCGGCTACATGGCTGGCCTGGCGGGGTTCCGTCTGCCGCTGGAGTCTCATCCGCTACAGGCGCTGGTGTCCGAGCCGCTCAAGCCGATCATCGACAGCGTGATCATGAGCAACGCCGTACACGGTTACATCAGCCAGTCCGACAAGGGCGACCTGGTGATAGGCGCCGGTATCGATAGCTGGGTCGGCTATGGTCAGCGTGGTTCTTATCCTGTGATCGAGCATACCCTGCAGGCCATCGTCGAGATGTTCCCGATCCTTTCCCGAGTGCGCATGAACCGGCAATGGGGCGGCATCGTCGATACCACCCCTGATGCCTGCCCGATCATCAGCAAAACTCCGATCAAGAACCTCTTCTTCAATTGCGGCTGGGGCACCGGCGGCTTCAAGGCCACCCCGGGTTCAGGAAATGTCTTCGCCGCCAGCCTGGCCAAGGGCGAAATGCATCCGCTGGCCAAGCCCTTCTCCATCGAGCGCTTCTACAACGGCGCCCTTATCGACGAACACGGCGCCGCCGCCGTCGCCCACTGACCGGAGCCTCATCATGCTGCACATCTTCTGTCCGTACTGCGGCGAAACCCGTTCCGAAGAGGAGTTCCAGGTCGCCGGCCAAGCGCATATCGCCCGCCCTTTGGACCCCGGCGCCTGTAGCGACGAGGAGTGGGGCATCTACATGTTCTTCCGTGACAACGTGCGTGGCATCCACCACGAACTTTGGAACCACGCGGCCGGTTGCCGCCGCTACTTCAACATGAGCCGCGACACCCTTACCTACGAGATCTACGAAACCTACCCGATCGGGGCCAAGCCCCAGGTCACTCAGAAGCCCGTGGCGCAAGCCCCGGGCCAGGCGCGCGTGCAAGGGGAAAAGGTATGAGCCAGGTCAATCGCCTGTCCCACGGCGGCCGTGTCGACCGCAACAAACGCATCGAATTCACCTTCAACGGCCAGCGCTACCTCGGCTTTGAAGGCGATACGCTCGCCTCCGCCCTGCTGGCCAACGGCGTGGACGTGATCGGGCGTAGCTTCAAGTATTCCAGGCCACGAGGCATCGTCGCCGCTGGCAGCGAAGAGCCCAATGCCGTGCTGCAACTGGGCGCTACCGAAGCGACGCAGATCCCCAACGTGCGTGCTACCCAGCAGGCCCTCTATCCGGGCCTGGTGGCTAGCAGCACCAATGGCTGGCCCAATGTCAACAATGACATGATGGGCATCCTCGGCAAGGTGGGCGGCAAGCTCATGCCGCCGGGGTTCTACTACAAGACCTTCATGTATCCGCAGTCCTTCTGGATGACTTACGAAAAGTACATCCGCAAGGCCGCTGGGCTGGGCCGTTCCCCGTTGGAGAACGACCCCGATACCTATGACTACATGAACCAGCATTGTGATGTGCTGGTGGTAGGCGCGGGCCCTGCCGGCCTGGCGGCAGCCCTGGCGGCGGCCCGTAGTGGCGCGCGGGTGATCCTGGCCGACGAGCAGGAAGAATTCGGCGGCAGCCTGCTGGATACCCGGGAAACCCTGGACGGTCGCCCCGCCGGGGAATGGGTCGCTCGTGTACTGGCTGAGCTGGGCGGGCTGAGCGAGGTCACCTTGCTGCCGCGCGCCACTGTGAATGGTTATCACGACCATAACTTCCTGACCATCCATCAGCGCCTTACCGACCACCTCGGCGACCGCGCGCCGATAGGCCAGGTGCGCCAGCGGGTACACCGGGTCCGCGCCGGGCGCGTCGTGCTCGCCACCGGGGCCCACGAACGGCCCTTGGTGTATGGCAATAACGACCTGCCGGGCAACATGCTGGCCGGCGCCATCTCCACCTATGTGCGTCGGTATGGCGTAGCTCCGGGCAAGCGGCTGGTGCTTAGCACCAACAACGATCACGCTTACCGGGCCGCGCTGGATTGGCTGGAGGCGGGCTTGCAAGTCGTGGCCGTCGCGGATGCTCGGCCCAACCCACGTGGCGCGCTGGTCGATGAGGCCCGTGCCCAGGGCGTGCCTGTGCTGACCAGTAGCGCAGTCATCGAAACTCGGGGTACGCGCCGGGTCACCGGCGCCCGGGTAGCTGCCATCGATCCTCGCGCCATGAAAGTCACCAGCCCGGGGGAATGGCTGGACTGTGACCTGGTCGGCAGCTCCGGGGGCTACAGCCCGGTGGTGCATCTGGCATCTCACCTGGGCGGCCGGCCAGTGTGGCGTGAAGATATTCTCGGCTTCGTGCCGGGCGAGGCGCCGCAGAAGCGCGTCTGCGTGGGCGGAATCAACGGCGTCTACAGCCTGGGTGATGCCCTGGCCGATGGCTTCGAGGGCGGCGCTCGTGCCGCGGCCGAGACCGGCTTCAAGATCGTCGAGGGCGTGCTGCCCAAGACCGTGAGCCGGGCCGAGGAACCGGCCCTGGCGCTGTTCCAGGTACCCCACGACAAGACCACCGCGCGTGCCCCCAAGCAATTCGTGGACCAACAAAACGATGTCACCGCCGCCGCCATCGAACTGGCCACACGCGAAGGCTTCGAGTCGGTGGAGCACGTCAAGCGGTATACCGCGCTGGGCTTCGGTACCGACCAGGGCAAGCTGGGCAACATCAACGGCCTGGCCATCGCCGCCCGTTCGCGGGGCATTTCCATTCCGGAGATGGGCACCACCATGTTCCGCCCCAACTACACGCCCGTGACCTTTGGCGCGGTAGCGGGGCGCAATTGTGGCCACTTGTTCGACGCCGTGCGCTTTACCGCCTTGCATGCCTGGCATGTCAGGCAGGGCGCTGAGTTCGAGGACGTGGGCCAGTGGAAACGGCCTTGGTATTTCCCTCGTCGAGGCGAGGATCTGCATAGCGCCGTGGCGCGTGAATGCAAGGCCGTGCGCGAAAGCGTGGGCCTGCTGGACGCCTCGACCCTGGGCAAGATCGATATCCAGGGGCCGGACGCCCGGGAATTCCTCAACCGCGTCTATACCAACGCCTGGACCAAGCTGGACGTGGGCAAAGCGCGTTATGGCCTCATGTGCAAGGAAGACGGCATGGTCTTCGACGACGGGGTGACTGCCTGCCTGGCCGACAACCACTTCCTGATGACCACCACCACCGGCGGCGCCGCGCGGGTGTTGCAGTGGCTGGAGCTGTACCACCAGACTGAATGGCCCGAATTGAAGGTGTATTTCACCTCAGTCACCGATCACTGGGCGACCCTGACTCTTTCCGGCCCCAACAGCCGCAAGCTGCTAAGCCAGGTGACTGACATCGACCTGGACAAAGACACCTTCCCATTCATGACCTGGAAGGAGGGCAAGGTGGCGGGCGTACCGGCGCGAGTATTCCGGATTTCCTTCACCGGCGAGCTTTCCTACGAGGTGAACGTACAGGCGGACTATGCCATGGGCGTGCTCGAAGCCATTGCCGAAGCGGGCAAGGCCTACAACCTCACGCCATACGGCACCGAAACCATGCACGTGCTGCGAGCCGAGAAGGGGTTCATCATTGTGGGTCAGGACACCGATGCCTCCATGACGCCTGACGACCTCAACATGGGCTGGTGCGTCGGTCGGACCAAACCGTTCTCCTGGATCGGCTGGCGCGGCATGAACCGTGAAGACTGCGTTCGCGAAGACCGCAAGCAACTGGTAGGGCTCAAGCCGGTGGACCCGAACCGTGTATTGCCGGAAGGCGCGCAACTGGTATTCGACCCCAGACAACCCATTCCCATGGACATGGTCGGCCACGTGACTTCCAGCTACATGAGCAGCACCTTGGGCCGTTCCTTCGCCATGGCGGTGGTCAAGGGCGGGCTCAAGCGCATGGGGCAGAAGGTGTGGGCACCCTTGGCCGACGGCCGCTCCATCGAGGCGGAGATCTGCGGTTCGGTATTCGTTGACCCTAAAGGTGAGCGGCAAAACGTATGAGCCACCACTCCTTAACGGAAGGCCTTTGAAATGAGCACAGTCAACGTATATGCCCAGCGACCTGAAGAGACGGCCAAGGCCGAGTCGCCACTGCACCATGCCGACCTCCCCAGCCTGGTGGGCAAGGGCCGTGCAGGTGCTGGTGTAACGCTGCGGGAAAAAAAGCTGCTGGGGCACCTTAGCTTGCGCGGCGATGCCAAGGACCCGGCCTTCGCCGCAGGCGTGCACAAGGCCCTGGGCCTGGAGCTGCCCATGGCGCTGAACGTGGTAGGGAGCGGCGAAACCACGCTGCAATGGATGGGCCCGGATGAGTGGTTGCTGATCTGCCCGCGTGGCGAGGAGTATGCCCTGGAGCAGCGCTTGCGCGAGGCTCTGGCGGGGCTGCACATCCAGGTCGTCAATGTGAGCGGTGGGCAGACAGTGCTAGAGCTGAGCGGACCGAATGTGCGCCAGGTGCTGATGAAATCGACCAGCTATGACGTGCATCCGAACAATTTCCCAGTGGGCAAGGGCGTGGGCACGGTATTCGCCAAGTCGCAGCTCAATATCCGGCGCATGGGCGAAGACACCTGGGAGCTGGTGATACGACGTAGTTTCGCCGATTACTGGTGGCTCTGGCTGCAGGACGCAAGCGCGGAATATGGATTGGCGGTCGTGGACTAATCTGTTCGCGTCGGAGCCAGGGTCCGCTGGCGAATTCGGAAGCCTTGCTGCCCGTTCGCCGGCAGGCCCTGCCCACAGCTCCACCCTACATTCGGAGAGCCCCATGAGCCGCAACCCCGACACCTGGATTCTCGCGGCCGATTGCCCCAGCCGCCTCGGCACAGTGGACGCCGTGACCCGCTACCTGTTCGAGCAAGGCTGCTATGTAACGGAGCATCACTCTTTCGATGACCGCCTCTCGACGCGCTTTTTCATCCGTATCGAGTTCCGCCAGCCCGCCGGCTTCGACGAAGCAGGCTTCCGCGCCGGCCTGGCGGAGCGAGTAGGCGGCTTCGACATGAACATCGAGCTGACCGCGCCCGGTTACCGCCCCAAGGTAGTGATCATGGTGTCCAAGGCGGACCACTGCCTGAACGACCTGCTCTATCGTCAGCGCATCGGCCAGCTGAACATGGACGTGACGGCGGTGATATCCAATCATCCCGACCTGGAGCCCCTGGCCCGTTGGCACGGCATTGCCTACCATCATTTCCCGCTGGACCCGGCTGACAAACCTGCCCAGGAGCGGAAGGTGCTCGATGTGATCGAGGCCACTGGCGCCGAACTGGTGATCCTTGCCCGGTACATGCAAGTGCTCTCGCCAGAGCTATGCCGCCGACTCGATGGCTGGGCCATCAACATCCATCACTCCCTGCTACCTGGTTTCAAGGGTGCCAAGCCCTACCACCAGGCCTACAACAAGGGTGTGAAGCTGGTGGGCGCCACTGCCCACTACATCAACAACGATCTGGACGAAGGGCCAATCATAACCCAGGGCGTCGAGGCTGTGGATCATGCCCACTACCCCGAAGACCTGGTGGCCAAGGGGCGGGACATCGAGTGCCTCACCCTGGCCCGGGCCGTGGGTTATCACATCGAGCGGCGGGTGTTCCTGAACGCAAACCGCACGGTAGTGCTTTAGAAACGGCTGCAAGCCGTAAGCGGCACGAAGCTCGCGTGCATAGCCGTCTCCTGCAGCTTGCTGCGTGAAGCTTGGGGCTCAAAAAAACAACAAGAGCGAGGTAAAACAAGCATGGCTGACAATCGTGGCGTTGTGTACCTGGGAACCGGCAAGGTCGAAGTCCAGCCCATCGCCTACCCGAAGATGCAAGACCCCCGCGGCCGCAAGATCGAGCATGGCGTGATCCTGCGAGTCGTTTCCACCAACATCTGCGGCTCGGACCAGCACATGGTGCGCGGACGCACTACCGCCCAGGTGGGCCTGGTACTGGGCCACGAAATCACCGGCGAGGTGATCGAGAAGGGCAGCGACGTGGAGCATCTGCAAATCGGTGACCTGGTGTCGGTACCCTTCAATGTGGCCTGTGGTCGTTGCCGCTCCTGCAAGGAGCAACACACGGGCGTATGCCTGACGGTAAACCCGGCCCGTGCCGGCGGTGCCTACGGCTATGTGGACATGGGCGACTGGACTGGAGGGCAGGCTGAATATGTGTTGGTGCCTTACGCGGACTTCAACCTGCTCAAGCTGCCCAACCGCGACAAGGCCATGGAAAAGATTCGTGACCTCACTTGCCTCTCGGACATCCTGCCCACCGGCTATCATGGCGCGGTGACGGCTGGCGTCGGGCCAGGTAGCTCGGTGTATGTGGCTGGCGCTGGCCCGGTAGGCCTGGCGGCCGCTGCCTCGGCCCGGCTACTGGGTGCCGCGGTGGTGATCGTCGGCGACGTGAACCCTACGCGCCTTGCTCACGCCAAGGCTCAAGGTTTCGAGGTCGCCGACCTGTCTCAGGACACACCGCTGCACGAACAGATCGCCAATCTCCTGGGCGAGCCGGAAGTGGATTGTGCCGTGGACGCGGTCGGCTTCGAAGCCCGCGGCCATGGCCACGCCGGCGCGCAACAGGAAGCGCCCGCCACGGTACTCAACTCGCTGATGCAGATCACCCGCGTGGCCGGGAAAATCGGCATCCCCGGCCTGTACGTCACCGAAGACCCCGGCGCCCACGACGCCGCCGCCAAGCTGGGCAGCCTGAGCATCCGCTTCGGCCTGGGCTGGGCCAAGTCCCACAGCCTGCACACCGGGCAGACTCCGGTCATGAAATACAACCGGCAACTGATGCAAGCCATCATGTGGGACCGAATCAATATTGCCGAGGTGGTCGGCGTGCAGGTGATCAGCCTGGATCAGGCGCCCCAGGGCTATGGCGAATTCGATGCGGGGGTACCGAAGAAATTCGTGATCGACCCGCATGGATTGTTCAGCGCGGCATGATAAAAACGGAAGCGCGACGCTGCGGCGCGCTTCCGTTTCGCCTAACGGTATAAGGTCTTGAGATGGAATATTGCGCTCCATATCCGTGAACGAAGGTTGTTCCTGAATGGCGTCTTAACTTCTTATTCGGCCTTAATAGGGGGCGGCCGATTCAAGCTTGAAAATAACTGCCCAGTGTAAGTGAAACCCGCTGTCGGTATGTAAAGGTCGCGGCAGCCTCGCCCGTTTACGCCAGACCAACCTTGGTTGCCGGCAAAGGCTACCAGGGTGGCGACAATACCCTTCCCAGTACCACAGTGAGCCGTCAAGAAGTGTCATGATCGCGATACTGGAAAACCCCGATAAAACTTTCCTGATATTTGGTCAGGTTTACAGCATAGGGTTCCCTGAATGAGACTGTATAAGTTGCATCGCTGTAAAACTAAAATTCGAGGACAATGTCTTGGGGTCTCAAAATTCCTTTCGATCAATAAAGACTGACTGGTTGATGAGCGGGTCTCATTCACTGCCGGGTGGGCGCATGACCCCCTTCGGGGCGCACTTTCGGGACTTGATGCAATCGACCTACTACAAAGGCAAAAAATTCGAAGTACCACAGTCGGGACTTGTGGTCGGGCGTGGTTATCGAGCCTACCTTTCTTCTCTTGGCCGTTTCATTCAGCCCGACGTGCTTTCGCCTTTCGGGCATGGCGGCCGCAATGCTTATGGCTATTGCCTGAGTGATCCTGTCAACAGGATCGACCCCAGCGGCGCGGCCTCCATAGCGAAACTCTTTAGGCGGTTGCTCGGGCGTGGCGTCAGGAAATCACGCGGGGGCTCCAAGGTTTCCAGGGATACTAGCGTCAAGGGGCTGCGTAACGGATACCCGCAACACTTGGAAGCTGAGTACAACCTGTTCGCAGAAAACTATAGGCAAGATCCTCGGCGTATTATCACCACGACGCCAGACGTTGTGCGACTCGATACAGGTGTTGAATACAAGTTTGTCTTTGCCGACGATCGACTCATTGTGTCCCCCAGCGGGGCCAAGGGTGGCCAGCGCTATATATCCCACGCGGTCGTGGCGGAGCTTATGCCTGGCGCACCGGTCGAGAGCGCTGGAATGCTGAGTAAAGGATCGCTTGGCGAAATACTCCTGACCAATCACTCGGGGCATTTTCGCCCTGATGCCATGAGGCTGGAGCGGCCGGCTCGCTACCTCGAAGGTCTGGGTTTCGACGTCGCCCGACAGGCCATCCATTAGTGTTTATCGAGGCGACTCTGCAGCGCGGCTGGTAGGCGCGGTGCTATTGGAGCAGAACAGCCGTGCCTGCGAAGGCGATATATACGGTTGGAGGTTTACGAGGTCGTCAACGACAGTCCACGGGCCAAGCTATCGGCCGTGGCCGACCAAACGGCAAACTTGGTGGCCAGAGCCATCACGAGTTGCACTACTCCCCTCGGGACATGATTGGAAAGCACCGTGTCCACGAAAGGCTCTGTATCGCCCTTGCATGACTCAAGGGCGACTAGAACGGGCTTCGAGGGCGCCCTATGGCTAGGTGTCAGTCTTCGATGCGGTATGCCTGGGTAGCAGTCGACTAACCTTTACCAGCGGTCGTTCGGGTGCATCGCCAGCTACGACGTGTCAAGCATTGCAAGGGCTACCCGGTAGGGAAGACGGAACGCTGAATTATTGCTCGGGGCGTAACAGTCTTTCTTCCTGTACAGGTGAGCCAATTTGTCGCAGCTGAACGGCCGGTTTTGGTACTATTGGAAAACGAACTGGTTGGTTAATAAGCATTGTTGACCTGGGGCTGAGTGTTTGCTCGATGCAGCCGATTCGGTCGAAGAATGAAGAAATCAAGGTATAGGGTTGATGACTACTGAAAATCGTGCGGCAGGCCCGCGAAATCTGCTTCTGGGAGCCTTGGGCGTGATCATCGCGCTTCTGGGCCTGTTCCTTGGGGCGGGGGGTGTTTACCTGACGACCTTGGGCGGGAGCTGGTACTTTTTACTGATGGGGCTGGCCATGATCGTGGCCGGCCTGTTGATCGCCCGGCGTGATCCTCGGGGCGCCTGGATATATGCCGCAGCATTTGTGTTGACTGGCTTTTGGGCAGTATGGGACGCGGGCTGGGAATACTGGCCGCTGGTCTCGCGTGTATTGACCTTCGCCGTGATCGCGCTGGTAGTGGCATTGGCGTACCCCAGCCTCAAGCGCGCCGCTGGTCAGCCCGGCGGCCGCGCGGCTTACGGTATTGCCGGTGTGCTGGCAGTAGGCGTGGTCGCTACCTTGGTGGCGATGTTCTCGCCAAAAAATGTTCTGGTGGCCAGCGAAACCGCGCCTCCGGTGCAACCTGTGGCGCCAGGCAGTGAGCAGAAGAACTGGGAGCACTGGGGCAATACCACGCACGGCAACCGTTTCGCCGCGCTGGATCAGATTACCCGGGAGAACGTGAGCAAACTGCAAGTCGCCTGGACCTTCCACACCGGCGACATTCCGCAAAGTACAGGCGCGGGCGCCGAAGACCAGAACACGCCTCTGCAAATCGGCGATACCGTCTACGCCTGCACCGCCTACGGCAAGGTATTCGCCCTGGACGCCGATACCGGTACGCAGAAATGGACCTTCGATCCCAAGGGCAGCGCGCCTAACTGGCAGCGCTGCCGTGGCCTGGGATACCACGACGACGCCGAGGCCTCCGCCACCGCTGTCATGGATGTGGCCGTTGCGTCAGCGGCTTCGATACCGGCCGCGGCCTGTCGAAAGCGACTTTTCCTGCCCACCGGCGATGCTCGTCTGGTGGCCCTCGACGCCGATACCGGCAAGCCCTGCGAAGACTTCGGCGACCACGGCGTGGTCGATCTGAAAGTAGACATGGGTGAGGTCAAGCCCGGCTTCTACCAGCAAACCTCTACGCCACTCGTAGCGGGTGACAAGGTCATCGTAGGTGGCCGAGTAGCGGACAACTGGTCCACTGGCGAGCCGCCGGGGGTGGTCCGTGCCTATGACGTGCACAGCGGCGAACTGGCCTGGGCCTTCGATCCGGGCAACCCGGACACCACCAAGCGTCCGCCTGCCGGTCAGACCTACACTCCCGGCACGCCGAACGTATGGTCGGCCATGGCCTATGACGCCAAGCTCGGCCTGGTGTACCTGCCCACTGGCAACGCCACGCCGGACTTCTTCGGCGGCACTCGCACGGCGCAGGACGACAAGTACAGTTCCTCGATCGTGGCGGTGGAAGTGGGCACTGGCCGGGTGCGCTGGCACTTCCAGACCACCCACCACGACCTCTGGGACTTCGACCTGCCGGCCCAGCCGCTGCTCTACGATGTGCCCAACGATCACGGCGGTACCGATCCGGCACTGGTGCAGGTAACCAAGCAGGGCATGATCTTCATGCTCAACCGGGAAACCGGCGTGCCGCTGGCGAAGGTGGAAGAACGTCCGGTACCTCAAGGCAACCTGGAAGGCGAACGTTATTCGCCGACTCAGCCGTTCTCGGTGGAGCTGCCGAACATTGGCAACCAGACCCTTGCCGAAGCGGACATGTGGGGCGCGACACCTTTCGACCAATTGCTGTGCCGCATCAGCTTCAAGGGCATGCGCCATGAAGGCGTCTACACGCCGCCAGGGCTGGATCACGCGCTGCAATTCCCAGGCTCCCTGGGTGGCATGAACTGGGGCAGCGTGTCGGTGGACCCGACCACGAACTATATGTTCGTGAACGACATGCGCCTGGGCCTGGCCAACTACATGATCAAGCGCGAGAACATGCCGAAGAACTCCAACGGCATCGAAATGGGCGTAGTGCCTCAAGTGGGCACTCCCTATGGCGCCATGCGTCAGCGCTTCCTCTCGGCTGTAGGCATCCCTTGCCAGAAGCCGCCGTTCGGGACCATGTCGGCGATCGATCTGAAAACCAAGAAAATGGTTTGGCAGGTGCCGGTGGGCACCGTCCAGGACACCGGCCCGCTGGGTATCCGCATGCATATGCCGATCCCGATTGGCATGCCTACCTTGGGCGGCTCCCTGGCTACTCAGTCCGGGCTTGTGTTCTTCGCCGGCACCCAGGACTTCTACCTGCGCGCCTATGATTCGCGCACGGGTAACGAAGTTTGGAAGGCTCGCCTGCCAGTAGGTAGTCAGTCCGGCCCCATGACCTATGTATCGCCGAAAACCGGCAAGCAGTACGTGCTGCTGACCGTGGGCGGCGCGCGCCAGTCCCCGGACCGTGGAGATATGGTGATGGCGTTCGCTTTGCCAGATCGGGACTGATCCCGCTTCGATCGGAAGGCGGGCTTGGCTCTGCCTTCCTTTATCGAGGCCGGAGGTTGAACCCTTTGGCCCAGTCGCGTCCAATAAGGGTCTTCCGTATGTGTTTCAGGAGCAGTACCCGATGCGTATCTCACCCAGCCTGCTGGCGTTTTCCCTTGCTCTGGTAGCCGGCCAGGCCATGGCCTTCAACCTCAATGACGCGGTGAATGCCGCCGCTACCCTGCAGAACGGCAAGCAGAACGGCGCGCCTGTGGCTGCCGCGGCACCGGCGGCGGGGTTGTTGAATACGCTGGGTACCCAACTGAACATCACGCCGGAGCAGGCCATTGGCGGTACCGGGGCGATGCTGGGCCTGGCGAAGAATCAACTACCCGCCGCCCAATACAAGGAGCTTAGCAAGTCGGTTCCGGGCCTGGACAAGCTCTCCGGCAACAATGCCCTGGGCGGGCTGGTGGGCTTGAGTGGCTTGATGGGCAAGTCGGATAGCCAGAAAGCCAACGCGCTGAACAATGCCCTGACGAACGTCAAGACCGCCCAGGACATGAACAGCGCCTTCACCCAGCTGGGCATGAACAGCACTATGGTCAGCCAGTTCGCGCCCATCATTCTTCAGTATCTGGGCCAGCAGGGCGCCAACGGCTCGGCGCTGTCCAGCCTGGCCTCCCTGTGGGGTGCCAAGCCCTAAGCATGCCGCAACCTTGGCGCTTCGATACAGGTGTCTTTCTCTACGGAACGGGCCTTTCGAGGAACTCACTGTAGTCACCGCTGGCGCTTGTACGGCTTGCAAGCCTCGTTGGTGATTTCTGCATCCTTTACACAGTGGTAAGAGGCCCTGTCTTCCAAGCACGGGTCGGTTCAAGAAGAAGGCGGTTTGAACGCTGCCTTCCCTGATCAGAGTCAGGAAACACTATCGGTACTCATTCGGCACCGCCCGCCGGTGGTTAACCATTGGCCCAGGTTCCCTCCATGGGCCTGGCCACTCCGGAAACAGGTGGTTCACCTTCCGAGCTCGCCTTTCGTAATAAGTGCGTGAGACACGTAAGTCCTTACTCAAGTCTTTGAGCATCTCCTGTTTTCTGAAAGCTCGATCAGTCAACTGTAAAAAGTTGTTCCCAGTGCGGAGGGAGTCGACATCAGTCCAGGCATCGGCGCTGAATTTCATGGTCGTTTTGAAGATCAGCTTAGCGTTGGCTTCGTCGGCGACAACCAGCGTTCGACCATTACTGGCGTTTCTGATCGTTACAGGAAACTGAGTATCAAACTTTGGGGTTTTCTTGAATAATCTGAGTAGTTTTGGAAGTGGAGCGGCGCCGCTTATATCCTGCTGGTTGACAGGCTCACCCATGCAGAATGCGTAGCTGTTCAGCCCTCCTGCCGCGAACGGACTCAGAGAATCCGACTTGGCGAACCGCATGAGCGTAGGCAGATAATGCCGATAGCCATGGCCTAGAAGGTAACCATGGAGATTCGGCTCGTTCAGCTGCCCATGTAAGCCTGAGTTGCCAGAGCCCCAGGGTAGCGCCGCACCAAACGGCATGTAGCTTCGTCTGGAGCTTCCAGCCTGAAGGATGGTATGCAATGAGTCTGAAGCCAGCAGTCTCATATCTTTGCCTCGGTTGAACAAAGCTCGAACGTACGCCGCTTTGCAAACCTTGAGTACCTGACAGGACAGGTAGATGCGCGAAAGCAAACCCTCTATGTCCGCTTGGCTCTTTTATTCCTGTCGCCGCCCATAGGAACGCCTGGGCCCTAGCCGTGCCGCGCCCGTAGCGCTTCGATGCGGGCATCCTTTTCCGCCCACAACTCGTTCACCCAGGCCTGCACCTGCTGACGGAAGGCGGGGTCGTTCTCATAGTCGCCCTGGATAAGGGCCGGGTCGATGGCGCGGGCGCGGATGTCCACGATCACTTTGTTCACCCGGCCGCAGAGCAGGTCCCAGAATCCGGGAATGCGTTGGCTGGGATAGACCACGGTCACGTCCAGCAACTGATTCAGCTGGGCGCCCATGGCGGCGAGCACGAAAGCCACGCCGCCAGCCTTCGGCTTGAGCAAATGACGGAAGGGCGAGGCCTGCTGGTCATGCTTGGCCTGGGTGAAGCGAGTGCCTTCCAGGTAGTTCACCACGGTTACCGGCTGGCGCTTGTATAGCTCACATGCCTTGCGAGTGATCTCCAGGTCCTTGCCACGCAGGTGTGGGTGCTTGTCCAGGAATGCCTTGCTGTAGCGCTTCATGAAAGGGTAGTCCAGCGCCCACCAGGCCAGGCCCAGCAGCGGTACCCAGATCAGTTCTTTCTTGAGGAAAAACTTGAAGAAGGGCGCGCGGCGGTTGAACGCCTGGATCAGTGCCGGAATGTCCACCCACGACTGGTGATTGCTCACCACCAGGTAGGACGCGTCCACATGCAGCGCTTCCAGGCCACGAATGTCCCAGCGAGTAGGCGTGCACAGGGCGAAGATGGCCTTGTCGATCTCCGCCCAGGTTTCGGCGATCCACATCACCCCACGAGACGCCCTGTCGCGCATGCGGGGCGGTGTCACCAATTTCACCAATGCAAGCACTGTCAACGGGCCGATGAATACCAGGGTATTGATGAGCAGCAGCGAAGCGGTGAGGCAGCCATTGAGCAGGCGAAGCATGAACGCACTCGTATATGAAAGGAGGCCGACATCATAATGGGGTGTCGCGGCTGCGCCAAATGCATCCGACTGAGCGGGACTTCACGAAAGTTTTACTTTTTCTTCTTCCACTTGCCCTTACCTTAGCTTTTGCCGAACTTATAGTCGCGCAACGCTCTAATTTTTCGCGCCCCCTAAGGAATACGTCCGTGAAAGCCGTGCTTGCCCTGTTGTCGCTGTTATCGCTACCGGCCTTGGCCGCCGAACCTACCCTGTATGGCCGCTACGAATACTTCAAGCTGCCAGAGCTGGGCCAGACGCTCAAAGCCAAGATGGATACCGGAGCGCTCACGGCTTCGCTGTCAGCGCGCAATATCGAAACCTTCATCCGCAACGGCGAAGACTGGGTACGCTTCCAGCTTGCCACCAAGGACTCGGACGGCAAGGTGTACGAGCACAAGGTTTCCCGTACGAGCCGAATCAAAAGCCGTGCTGATGAAAACGATGGGGACGAAGAGGGGGTCGAGGTTGCTCATCGCCCCGTAATCGACTTGGAAATGTGCCTGGGCGATGTCAAGCAGACTATCGAGGTGAACCTCACCGACCGTAGCAGCTTCAACTATCCCCTGCTGATTGGCGCCAAGGGCTTGCGCGAGTTCGGCGCGGCGGTGAATCCGGCGCGGCGCTATGTCGCCGGCCAGCCTGAATGCTAGCCGTAGGTATCGGGATTGGTAAGGAGTATCGCCTGAGGCCCGCCTGGTCGCGATACGAGGCCAACTGACGCCGGTTGTAGGTATCGCTTGTGAAACAGGGCTTTTTCAGGTTGGCAAGCGCAGGGCTATGCTGCACCTTATGCAGCCTGTCGCGCCCGCCGGCTTGGCCAAGGCGCGCGTCAGACCTGTTTTGCAAGTAACGGATGGCGAGCCCGATGTCAGACCTGGATATCCTCAGCGACGAGGAGCGCGAGGCCCTTAATGAGATTTTGCTGGTGCCCAGGTTGGCGCCTCCGGGCGTGCTCATTGTGGACGATGATGCTGATGCCCGTGAGTTGCTGGCGCAGATTCTGGCCTTGCATGGGGTGCAGGCTTCGACTGCGAGCGATGCCCAATCGGCCTTCGAGCTGCTGATGAGCGACCGTACCCTAGGCTTGCTGGTTACAGACCTACGCATGGCGCCCGCCTCGGGATTGGACCTTGTACGCCGGATACGCGAGTCAGAGCGAGCGGCGCTGCCTATCATCATCGTTTCAGGCGACGCTGGTGTAAAAGATGCGATCGAGGCCATGCACTTGAGCGTCGTAGACTTTCTCCTGAAACCCATTGATCCCTATCAGCTCATTACCCTGGTTAGGCGCGAGCTGGGTATGAACTGACGTCCGAATAAAAACTCCATTCTTCAGATCTTTTTTGCATAGCCTGCTTTCAAAAAACCTAGTCCCTGGATTGCATTTATCGGCGAATTTTAATGCATATCAAGCCAACTGATAGCTTTTTGGCGTTTCTCCAAGTCTTGGATTCCTTCCTCAAGCGTATTGAAGCGCATCGGCTTGTTACATAACACGCAACACACCATTGCAAGACATGTCACCTGCCTGATATCTATGCCCCCGCAAAAATTAGAAACACATGGGGAGCACCAAATGACTGTAACCACCAAGACTCGGCTGAGCGCATTGGCCGTGGGCGCTGGGTTGTGCCTGCCAACGCTGGCCCTCGCCGATTTCATCAAGGACAGCAAGGCTACGCTGTCGATGCGCAACTTCTACTTCAATAACGATTACCGGGAACAAACCTCAAGCGCGGGCAGCAAGCTGGCCGAGTGGGGGCAAGGGTTCGTTCTCGACTATAAATCCGGCTTCACCGACGGGACCCTAGGCTTCGGCCTGGATGCCCAGGCGCTCCTGGGCCTGACCCTGGACAGTGGCAGCGGCCGTCACCAGGGCAGCACCATGATT
This sequence comes from Pseudomonas sp. DC3200b2, assembly GCF_049895785.1. NCBI lineage: Bacteria > Pseudomonadati > Pseudomonadota > Gammaproteobacteria > Pseudomonadales > Pseudomonadaceae > Pseudomonas > Pseudomonas sp. DC3200b2. Next base: position 317,611 of record NZ_JAFCTA010000005.1, read on the forward strand.
CCTTCGGAGTCCAATGGTGACGCGGTAGACCAGTGGAGCCACGCGGGTGTGACCGGCAAGGTGCGCCTGTCCAAGACCGAGCTGCGCTACGGCAACCTGCAGCCCAAGCTGCCGATCCTGGTGTCCAACGACGGTCGCCTGCTGCCGCAGACCTTCGAAGGCGGCATGATCACCTCCAATGAAATCGACGGCCTCAAGCTGACGGCTGGTCGCCTTGAACATGTGGTGGGTCGTGCCTCCACCAACCGTACCGGCATGGCGGTATCGGGTGGCACCCAGGAGAGCAACGAGTTCTGGTTCGGTGGTGCCGACTACACGATCAATGACCAGCTGACCGCCCAGTACTACTACGCCAACCTGGAAGATTATTACAAGCAGCACTTCGCGGGCCTGGTGCACGTTTACCCGATCAGCAAGGACCAGTCCTTCAAGACTGACCTGCGTTACTTCAAGACCGACGCCGATGGCGCCAACGACTCGGCCGGTGGCCGTGCCGCGGGCTACAAGGTGGGTGGGTACAGCAATGGCACCAACGGCAAGATCGACAACGACACCTGGAGCGCCATCTTCACCTACGCTCTGGGCGGTCACTCCTTCACCGCCGGTTATCAGAGCGTTTCCGATAACAGCAACTTCGTTCAGTTGAACCAGAGCGGCCTGGTCAACGAAGGCGCTGGCGGTGCTAGCCTCTACCTGTTCACCGACCGTCTGATTTCCACCTTCACCCGGGCTGGTGAACAAACGCGCTTCGGTCAGTATGCCTACAACTTCAGCCAGGTTGGCATCCCGGGGCTGACCGCTTCGGTCACCTACCTCAAGGGCACCGGGATCGAAGCCACCAGCGGTAGCGATACCAAAGAGTGGGAACGTGACATCGCGGTGGACTACGTGGTCCAGAGCGGCACCTTCAAAGGTGTCGGCTTCGGCTGGCGTAACGGGATGCTGCGCACCAACGTCAGCGGTGACTACGACCAGGACCAGAATCGCCTGATCGTCAGCTACAGCTTGCCGTTGCTGTAATCCGCCTAGCCTGCAGGAGCCAGCGAAGCGGGCGAGCTTGCGATTGCCGCGCCGCTTCGCCAGTTGGCGCTGGCTCCTATAGGTTCAGACGGTGCTGGACGAACCCATGGCAGCCTTGTACTGGCGGCGCCGACGATGCAGCACCGGCTCGGTGTAGCCATTGGGCTGTCGCGCGCCTTCGAGCACCAGTTCCAGCGCGGCCTGGAACGCGATATTGCTGCCGAACGCCGGTGCCATGGGCCGGTAGGCCGGGTCCGAGGCGTTCTGACGGTCCACTACCAGTGCCATGCGCTCGAGGCTCTCCACCACCTGGGCCTGGCTCACCACGCCATGGCGCAACCAGTTCGCCAGAAGCTGGCTGGAGATCCGCAGGGTGGCGCGGTCTTCCATCAACCCTACATCGTGGATGTCCGGCACCTTGGAGCAACCCACGCCCTGGTCTATCCAGCGCACCACGTAGCCAAGAATGCCTTGGGCGTTGTTATCCAGTTCCTGGCGGATCGCTTCCTCGCTCCAGTTGGCCTCCGGCGCCACCGGGATGCGCAGGATGTCATCCAGCCGGGCGGGCTCGCGGTTCGCCAGTTCGGCCTGACGGGCGAATACGTCCACCTGGTGATAGTGCAAGGCGTGCAAGGTCGCGGCGGTAGGCGAGGGTACCCAGGCGGTGTTGGCGCCCGATTGCGGATGGGCGACCTTCTGTTCCAGCATGGCGGCCATCAAGTCCGGCATGGCCCACATCCCTTTGCCGATCTGAGCACGGCCTCGCAGGCCGCATGCCAGGCCGACATCCACGTTCCGGTTCTCGTAGGCGGCGATCCACGGCTGGGCCTTCATCTCGGCCTTGCGTACCATGGGGCCGGCCTCCATGGAGGTGTGGATTTCATCCCCGGTACGGTCCAGGAAGCCGGTATTGATGAATACCACGCGCTCGCGCGCTGCCTGGATACAAGCCTCGAGGTTCACCGTGGTGCGCCTTTCCTCGTCCATGATGCCCATTTTCAAGGTATTGGCCGCAAGCCCCAACACGCTTTCGACCCGGGCGAACAGTTCGTTGGCGAAGGCCACTTCATCCGGGCCGTGCATCTTCGGCTTGACGATGTACACCGAGCCTGTGCGGCTGTTGCGCCGACTGCCGTTGCCGCGCAGGTCGTGCAGCGCCGCCAGGCTGGTGAAGAGCGCGTCCAGTATGCCTTCCGGCACTTCATGGCCGTTCTGGTCCAGTACGGCGTCGCTGGTCATAAGGTGGCCCACATTGCGCACAAAGAGCAGCGAGCGGCCATGCAGGGTCAACGACTCGCCATTGGGCGTTGAATAGACGCGGTCCGGATTGAGGGTCCGGGTGAACACCTTGCCCTGCTTGTTCACCGGCTCGGCCAGGTCGCCCTTCATCAGCCCAAGCCAGTTGCGGTACACCAGTACCTTGTCGTCGGCATCCACCGCGGCGACCGAATCTTCGCAGTCCATGATGGTGGTGAGGGCCGACTCCATCAGCACGTCCTTCATGCCCGCCGGGTCGGTGCGACCGATCGGGCTGCTGGCGTCGAGCTGAATCTCGAAATGCAAACGGTTATGTTCGAGCAACACCGCCTGCGGTGCCTGCGGCGCCCCTTGATAGCCGACGAACTGGGCGGGATTGCCCAGCGCGGCTTTTTGCCCGTTCGTCAGGGTTATGCGCAGCGTGCCATCTTCGACGGAGTAAGCGGTGGCCTGGGCATGAGAACCTTCTGTCAAAGGCGCCGCCTGGTCCAGGAAGGCCTTGGCGAAGGCAACCACCTTGGCGCCTCGTGCCGGGTTGTAGTCCTTGCCGCGCTCCGCGCCCTGCGCCTCGCTGATGGCATCGGTGCCGTAGAGCGCATCGTAGAGCGAACCCCAGCGCGCGTTGCAGGCGTTCAATGCGAAGCGCGCATTCATCACCGGCACCACCAGCTGGGGGCCAGCGATGCGGGCGATTTCGTCATCCACATTCGCGGTGGTCACGGTGAATTCCGCTGGCGTCTGCGCCAGGTAACCGATGTCCTGCAGGAAGGCCTTGTACGCCATGGCGTCGTGTGGCTGGCCCTGGCGGGCCTGATGCCAGGCGTCCAGGCGGGCTTGAAGCGCGTCGCGCCGGGCAAGCAGGTCACGATTGCGCGGGGCCAAGGCCTCGATCACCTCGGCCGCGCCAGCCCAGAACGCCTGCGCGTCCAGGCCGCTGCCGGGAATGACCTCGTCATTGACGAAATCGCGCAGTACCTGGGCTACCTGCAAGTTGCCTACTTGGACATACTCGGTCATTGCCTGCCTCACTCAAGGTGTCGCGTGGAGGGACCCACTCGGTTATGTAGTGGTTTTTCACGGATACTACATGAGCCTTCGCATTAGGCAAAATGAGACTGAGCGGTCACCGCGAATTCGTGCCGAGCGCAGCCGGTAGGCGGGGCTTGCCTATACTGCAGAGCCAAACCCAAGGGAGAGCCGCCGTGGAACAACTGGTGTTGACTGTACTGGCCCCGGATAAAGCCGGCCAGGTCGAAAGCATCGCCGAGTGTGTCGCCGCACACCAGGGTAACTGGCTGGAAAGCCAGATGGCGCGCATGGGCGGCCACTTTGCCGGTATCTTGCGGATCGAAGTTCCTGCCAGCCAGAAGGCGATGCTGACAGAGGCGCTCGGGCGGTTGAAAGAGCGAGGCATCGGGGTGTTGAGCGAACCTACCGCGTCGCTGGAAACGGGGCGTTGGAAGCCGGTCGACCTTAGCCTTACCGCCAACGACCGGCCGGGCATCGTGCGTGATATCTCTCGGTTGCTGGCTGGGCTGGGCGTAAATGTGGAGCGCTTATCCACAGCGGTGTGTCCCGCGCCCATGAGCAACGAGACGCTATTCCAGGCCCAAGCGCAACTTGCCGTGCCAGAAGGTCTTGCGCTTGCGGACCTGCAGCGAGCCTTCGAAGCCTTGGCGGACGAATTGCTCGTAGAGCTGAATCTGACGGCAGCCGTTTAGGTTATTCATGGAAAACTTGAACCCAGCTGTGGATAACCTGGGGGGTGAACGCTGCATGTCGCGGTTGGCAAGGTTTGTAGAGAGGTGATCAAAATATGATCAGAAGCATGGGTCTTGTGCACAGCCTGAGTGGACCAGCTTGTGGATAACCCTGGGATGTTCAGCTACAGCCCGCGAATATCGCAGGCTGTAGCAGGTTGTTCGTTTTTTGATCAGCGGTTTTTTCTCAATACTTGCCACACATCCAGGCTATACACCGCCAGAGCTAGCCAGATGAAAGCGAAGGCCATCAGGTTGCCTGTGCTCAGGTGCTCATCATAGAAGCTGACCGCCAGGATCAACACCAGGGTCGGGGCCACGTATTGGAGAAAGCCCAAGGTGGCATAAGGCAGGTCGCGCGCAGCCGCCGTAAAGCACAGCAAAGGCACCAGGGTTACCGGCCCGGCTGCCACCAGCAACCAGGCCACCGAGGTGCTCCAGAATTCAGGCTGGGCCGTGACCGCATCGCCATGCAGCAACAGCCAACCCAGCGCCAGGGGCAACAGCATCCAGGTCTCCACCAATAACCCAGGGAGGGCCGCGACGGGGGCTTGCTTGCGGATCAGGCCATAGAACGCAAAGCTCAGCGCCAAGGCCAGGGATACCCAAGGCAGACTGCCTACCAGCCATAGCTGCTGCACCACGCCAATCACCGCCAGGCCTACGGCGACCCACTGCAGGCGGCGCAGACGCTCCCCTAGCAACAGCATGCCCAGCAGCACATTCACCAAGGGGTTGATGTAATAGCCCAGGCTGGCCTCGAGCATGCGCCCGTTGTTCACCGCCCAGACATACACCAGCCAGTTGCCTGCGATCAGGCTGCCGCTGCACATGAGCACGAGGAACCGTTTCGGGTTATCCACAAGCTGGCGCCACCAGCCAGGGTGTTTCCACACCAACAGGGTCAATACCGCGAAGACCGCGGACCAGAGCACGCGTTGAACGATGATCTCCATCGAAGGCACGCTTTGCAGCAGTTTGAAATAGATCGGGAATACGCCCCAGATTATGTAGGCGGTCAGCCCCAGAACGTAGCCGCGCCGGGGGTTGGCGGTTTGCATGATTAGTCCTTGTCAGGTTCGAAGGGATAGCTTCGCTCAATACAGCCGTAACGGTTCTTCGCCGAGGGCGGCCAATTGTTCGCGCAGCGCCAGTACCTGGTCGCCCCAGTAACGCTCACTGCCGAACCAGGGGAAGCTTCGCGGGAAGGCCGGGTCGTCCCAGCGGCGCGCAAGCCAGGCACTGTAATGCATCAGGCGCAAGGCACGCAGCGGTTCGATGAGCGCCAGCTCCCGGGGGTCGAAGCTGTGGAATTCATTGTAGCCGTCCATGAGCTCGGCCAACTGGGCGAGCCGCTCCTGACGGTCGCCAGCCAGCATCATCCACAGGTCCTGCACTGCCGGGCCGGTGCGGCAATCGTCGAGGTCCACCAGGTGGAAAACTTCGTCGCGGCACATCATGTTGCCAGGGTGGCAGTCGCCATGCAGGCGAATCGATGCGAACGTTGTGCTGGCGAAGGCGGCCTCGACCCGCGCCAATACATCCCTGGCTACGCTGGAGTAGGCCGGCAGCAGACTGGCGGGAATGAAGCCACCGTCCAGGAGAGTAGTCAGCGAGGCGCTGCCGAAGTTATCCACTGTCAGCGCTTCGCGAGCCAGAAAGGGCTTGCTGGCGCCTACCGCATGCAGCCGTCCTAGTAGCTGCCCGAGCCGATACAGTTGATCCAGGTTGCCAGGCTCCGGCGCGCGACCGCCGCGCCGGGGAAAGAGCGCGAAGCGAAACTCGCCATGGGCGAACAGGCTTACACCGTCACGCACCAAGGGCGCAACCACGGGCACCTCGCAGTCGGCCAGTTCAGCGGTGAAGGCATGCTCTTCGAGGATGGCGGCATCGCTCCAGCGGCCGGGCCGGTAAAACTTGGCGATCAAGGGCTCGGTGTCTTCGATGCCGACCTGATACACCCGGTTTTCGTAGCTGTTGAGGGCCGTAACCCGGGCGTCGCACAGGTACCCGATGCTTTCGACAGCATCGAGTACCCGGTCGGGGGTGAGTGTATCGAAGGGGTGAGACATGCCGGCTCCTGGGCGCGTGTGGCTACACATGGTAGCGCACGCCGCCGCCTCAGGCGCCTATCAAGCCACCGTCCTGACGCGTGATCACCATCACCGAAGAACGCGGCTTGCCATTGGGCAGGTGCTCAGGGAAGGTTGAGCCGCCGTTCTCACCGGGATGCTGAATGCCCACGAAGAGGGTTCGATAGTCTGGCGCGAAGGCGATGCCAGTGACTTCGCAGCCGACCGGGCCCACCATGAACCGGCGGATCTCGCCCGTGGCCGGGTCCGCGGCGAGCATCTGGTTGTTGCCCATGCCTGCGAAATCACCGGTATTGCTCACGTCCCCATCGGTCAGTATCCACAGCCGCCCGCTGGCATCGAAGCCAAGGCCGTCCGGGCTGTTGAACATGTTCTGCGCGGTAATGTTGGCCGAGCCGCGCTTGGGCCCTTGAGGGTTGGCCTGAGGGTTGCCCGCCACCACGAACAGGTCCCATTCGAACGCTGCGGCGCCGTGGTCATTGGCCTCGGGCTTCCAGCGCAGGATCTGACCGTAGACGTTCTTCTCGCGCGGGTTCGGCCCACCCACAGGCTGACCGTCCTCGCCGCGTTTCACGTTGTTGGTCAGGGTGCAGTACACCTGGCCGTCCAGGGGGCTGATGACGATCCACTCGGGGCGGTCCATCCGCGTGGCCTTGACCGCGCTTGCGGCCAGGCGCGCATGCACCAGGACCTGTGCCTGGCTGGCGAAGCCGGCCTGGGCGTCCAGCCCATCACGCCCATGCTCCAGCGCCACCCACTCGCCGCGGCCCTTGGGCCGGTCCGGATTGCCGTCGCCGGCGTCGAAGCGGGCGACGTAGAGGGTGCCGTGGTCGAGCAGGTCGCGGTTGGCCTTGGGGTTGGCGTGGTCGATGCGGTCACGGCTGATGAATTTGTAAATGAACTCCCCGCGTTCATCGTCACCCATGTACACCACCGCCCGGCCATCGGCGGTTTCGCCCACGGCCGCGTTTTCGTGCTTGAAACGGCCCAGCGCAGTGCGCTTGACCGGGGTGGAGGCCGGGTCGAAGGGGTCGATTTCCACCACCCAGCCGTGGCGGTTCAATTCGTTGGGGTTGCGTGAAACATCGAAGCGTTCGTCATGGGTGTGCCAGCCAATTTCTTTGCTGGCGGGGGCCAGCCCGTAGCGCTTTTGCGCGGCGTCGAGCTTGGCGTCCGGCTGGCTGCAGCCGAAACAGTCGGTGAAATTCTCCTCGCAGGTAAGGTAGGTACCCCATGGCGTCTTGCCGTTGGCGCAGTTCTGGAAGGTACCGAACACCTGGCGCCCGCTGGGGTCGGCGGCGGTCTTGAGCAACTCGTCGCCCGCGGCCGGGCCGCTGAAACGCAAGGGCGTGTTACCGTGGATACGCCGGTTGTACTTCGAACCCTGCACGAAGCGCCATTGGCCTTGTTCGCGGCGCACCTCGATTACCGAGACCCCCTCCACGGCCAGTGCCTTTTGCACCTCGGCGGCCGACACAGGTTGGCCTCCGTGCTCGTACAGATAGCGATAGTTGGTGTATTCGTTGTTGATCGCCATCAGCGCGCGGTCAGGGTCGTCCGGGAACGGGAAGAAGCTCATGCCGTCGTTGTTGTCACCGAACTGCTGCTCATGGGTTTTCGCATCGGCCCGCCCGCTGGGGTCGAAGGCGGGGCTGCCAGCATGCAGCGGCTGGCCCCAACTGATCAGTACCTTGGCCTGGTAGCCTGGCGGCAAGGTAACGGTGTCAGTGGTAACGGCGGCGATGGAGTCGAAGCCTAGCAGCGACCCCTTGGCGTTTTCCACTGCCTGGGCCAAGGTGCTGCGAGCCAGCAGGCCGCCGCCAAGGAACATGGCGGCGCCGCACAGGGCCCCGGCGCCGATGAAACGGCGCCGGCTCAGGCCTACATAGCGTTCGAGATCGGTGGGCTGTTCGTTGTCGTTATAAGTGGTCATGGTCGGCTCCCTGCGGTTCAGCCCGCCACGTTAACCAGACCTCATGACGGTTTGGTGACGATGCCGTCACCCGTCAGAGCGGCCGCCCCAGCAGCACGGAGCCAGGGTCGAAGCAGGCCAGCAGATCGGTGCCGGTCCGCAAGCCCAGGGCTTGCACTTGCTCGCCATCGGCGAGGGCGCAAAGGGTTAGGCCATTGCTCAGGGCCAGGCGTACCTCGGCTGGCCCCGAGTCAGCTGGCTCAAGGGCTTCGACGCGAGCCAGCAGGGCGTTGTGTCCGTTCGCGGGTGAAGTCTGGCTGCCTTGCAGCTGGATCCAGCCTGCTTTCATCAGCGCACTGACAGGTACCCCCAGGGCCAGCCGCAGGCGACGGGTACTGTCCGGGGTGATCCGGGCCTTTATCGCTACCCCACCGCCCAGGTCCAGGTGGATCAGGTCCATGCCCTCGGCCCGCTCGATCAGCGTTACCTTGCCGGCCAGCTGGTTGCGCGCGCTGGTATGCAGCAGCAAGCGGCCAAGCAGGTCCAGGTCGGCGCTATCTTCAGCGATTGCCAGGATCTGGGCTTGCAGCGCCTGCAAGCGCTGGTACAGCCGCAACACGCGGGCGCCGTCCTCGCTCAGGCGCGCGCCGCCTCCGCCTCGGCCTCCCACGCTGCGCTCCACCAGTGGGCAAGGCGCCAGGTTGTTGAGCTCGTCGATGGCGTCCCAGGCCCCTTTGTAGCTAAGGCCGGCCGCTCGCGCCGCCCGGGTGATGGAGCCCTGTTCGGCAATGTGCTGCAACAACGCGATCCGCTGTGGGCGCTGCCAGAAGTAGTGGGACAGTTCGGGCGGTAAAGACATGGCCAGGTTCGCGCAAAGCCATGACCTTGCGCCGCGCCTGGCCCCTCGTCAAGCCACCACGCCACTGGCGGTACGGGCCAGGCAATAGACATCCACCCGGTGGGCGTCTGCCTCGAGCAGTAGCCTTGCCAGGGCCGTCGCGGTCGCGCCAGTGGTCATGACGTCATCGACGATGGCCAGGTGCAGGCCCTGGACCTTCGCCTTCGCGCTCAAGGCGAAGGCCCCCTTCAGGTTGCCTTGTCGGGCAACCAGGTCCAGGCCTTGCTGGGCCGGCGTGTTGCGCAGGCGCACCAGGCTACCGGCCGGTGCCGGGATGCGCAGCCGTCTCGATAGGTCATCGGCCAAGGCTTGCGCCTGGTTGAAGCCGCGCTGGCGCAAGCGCTTGGCCGCCACCGGTACGGCCAGCAATTGCTGGGGCCGCTGCAGCCCCTGCTGGTAGCGGTGAGTGAGCCAAGCGCCAAGCCTGTCGGCCAGCAGTCGACCCATCGGGCGGTTTCCCCTGTGTTTAAAGGCCAGGATGGCTGCATCCAGAGGGAAATCGTAGGTCCAGGGGGCTTCGACGCAGGCGAACGGCGGCGGTGCCACTTCGCATTTCGCGCAACACTGGCTATCGAAGGTCAGCGGCAGCGCGCAGTGCAGGCAACGCTGGCGGGCCCAGGGCAAATCCTCTTCGCAGCCCGAGCAGAGCGGGTAAGGGTTATCGCCGCGGGCCCCACAGAAATAACAGGTTTGATTAAATTTTGAGCATATGTCGACCAGCAGGTCGCGTAGCGGTTGACAGCGCATGGGCCTTCCTTGACCATTTGTTTACTACCGTGAACCGCCAGGCGTGGTCGCCCGGCGCCTCTGCATAAAACAAGGAAACCCCGATGAGCGCCAGCCTGAACAGCCCGCTGCGTCATGATTGGACCCTGTCCGAAGTCAAGGCCCTCTTTACCCAGCCCTTCAACGACCTGCTGTTCCAGGCCATGAGCGTGCACCGCGCCCACTTCGATCCCAACCAGGTTCAGGTTTCCACGCTGCTGTCGATCAAGACCGGCGCCTGCCCGGAAGACTGCAAGTACTGCCCACAGTCCGGGCACTACAACACTGGCCTGGAGAAAGAAAAGCTGCTCGAAGTGCAGAAGGTCATCGAGGAAGCCGCCCGCGCCAAGGCCATTGGTTCCACGCGCTTCTGCATGGGCGCGGCCTGGAAGCATCCGTCGGCCAAGGACATGCCTTATGTGCTGGAGATGGTCCGTGGAGTCAAGGCGCTGGGCCTGGAAACCTGCATGACCCTGGGGCGCCTGGACCGTGACCAGACCGTGGCCCTGGCCGAAGCCGGCCTGGACTACTACAACCACAACCTGGATACCTCGCCGGAGTTCTACGGCAACATCATCACAACCCGTACCTATGGCGAGCGCCTGCAGACCCTGGCCTATGTCCGCGACGCGGGCATGAAGATCTGCTCCGGCGGCATCCTGGGCATGGGCGAGTCCCTGGACGACCGCGCCGGCCTGCTGATTCAACTGGCGAACCTGCCGGAGCATCCGGAGTCGGTACCGATCAACATGCTGGTGAAGGTCGCTGGCACCCCGCTGGAAAATGCCGAGGACGTCGACCCCTTCGATTTCATTCGCATGCTGGCCGTGGCGCGCATCCTGATGCCCCGTTCTCATGTACGGCTGTCCGCGGGTCGCGAGCAGATGAACGAACAAATGCAGGCCTTGGCCTTCATGGCCGGAGCCAACTCCATCTTCTACGGCGAGAAGCTGCTGACCACCGCCAACCCTCAGGCGGACAAGGACATGCGCCTGTTCGCCCGCCTGGGTATCCGCCCGGAGGCCCGTGAAGAGCATGACGACGAGGTTCACCAGGCGGCGATCGAGCAAGCGTTGGTGGAGCAGCGTAGCGGCGAACTGTTCTACGACGCGGCGGCCGTGTAAGGCATGGCGTTCGACCTTCAGGCGCGCCTGGCTCAACGGCGCGCTGAAAGCCTTTATCGCCAGCGTCCCACCCTGGAAAGTCCCCAAGGGCCAGACGTAGTCGTGGATGGCCAGCGGTTATTGGCTTTCTGCAGTAACGATTACCTGGGCCTGGGCAATCATCCGGAGGTGATCAAGGCGTGGCGCGACGGTGCCGAACGCTGGGGCGTAGGTGCCGGGGCATCGCATCTGGTGATCGGCCATAGCGCCCCGCACCATGCGCTGGAGGAAGCCCTGGCCGAATTGACCGGGCGACCCCGCGCCCTGCTGTTTTCCACAGGCTACATGGCCAACCTGGGGGCCGTGACGGCCTTGGTAGGCAAAGGCGACAGTGTGTTCGAGGATCGCCTCAACCATGCGTCCCTGCTGGACGCGGGCCTGCTCAGCGGTGCCCGTTTCTCTCGCTATTTGCACAACGACCCGGCCAGCCTGGCCAGCCGACTGGCGGGCGCCCAGGGAGACGCCCTGGTGATCACCGACGGCGTGTTCAGCATGGATGGCAACCTCGCCGATTTGCCTGCCCTTGCCCAGGTGGCCCGGGCCAGGGATGCATGGCTGATGGTGGACGATGCTCATGGCGTGGGTGTGCTCGGCGCCCAGGGAGGCGGCATCGTGGAGCACTTCGGTCTTGGCCTGGAGGAGGTGCCCGTATTGGTCGGCACCCTCGGCAAGGCGTTCGGCACCGCTGGCGCCTTCGTCGCCGGTAGCGAAGCCCTGATCGAGTGCTTGATCCAGTTCGCCCGGCCTTACATCTACACCACCGGCCAGCCCCCCGCGCTGGCTTGCGCAACCTTGAAGAGCCTGGAGTTGGCGCGCCGGGAAACCTGGCGGCGGGAGCACCTGGCGGCCCTGGTAGAGCAGTTTCGCAGCGGTGCCCAGGCCTTGGGCCTTGACCTGATGCCCAGCCACACGCCCATCCAGCCCATCGTGGTGGGCAGTAGCGAGCGTGCCATGGCGTGGTCCGGGCGTTTGCGCGAACGCGGCTTGCTGGTCACGGCCATTCGCCCGCCCACGGTGCCGGCCGGCAGCGCCCGCTTGCGAGTCACCCTGAGCGCGGCCCATAGCCAGGCCCAAGTCGCGCGCCTGCTTGAGGGTTTGGCTGAATGCCAGGCGCAACTGGGGGCCTTGGATGAGTGAAGTATTGGCCCTGCTGTCGGGCTGGGGGTTGGGCCTGGAGCCATTGCAACCTTTGGCCAAGGCGCTGGAAGCCGCTCGCCCGGGCGTGCAGGTGGAACTCATACCGCTGCCACAGCTAGGCGCCGCTGGGGCAGCGCTGACCGCGCTGGACCAGGTAGTGCCCGCAGGTGCCTGGCTGCTGGGCTGGTCGTTGGGCGGCATGCTGGCAACCGCGCTGGCGGCGCGTCGTGGCGCGGCTTGCCCGGGGCTGATTACCTTTGCCAGCAACCCCTGTTTCGTCGCCCGCGAGGATTGGCCTGCGGCCATGGCGCCAGAGGTATTCGACGGCTTTGCACAGCTGTGCGCAACCGACCGGGCCGCTACGCTCAAGCGCTTCTCGCTGCTCTGCGCTCAGGGGAGCCCGGCTGCGCGTGGCCTGGCCAAGCAGTTGGCCGAGGGCGGCCCCGCCTATGCCGACTCGGCCGCGCTGGGATTACTGGCCGCGCTGGACAACCGAGCCGCCATGGCGCGCCTGCGACTGCCACAGTTGCACCTGTTCGCCGAGGCTGATGCCTTGGTGCCGATAGCGGCTGCCACGGCCTTGGGCAAGCTGGCACCAGGCGCCATTGTGGCAACGATGCCCGGATGCCATGCCTGGGTGAACGAGGCGGCCACGGAGGTGGCGGTCCGAGTGGCAGCGTTCATTGAGGAGACGGCATGACCGAGATTCATGCCGGTTTGCCGGACAAGCGTCAGGTCGCGGCCTCGTTCTCCCGCGCCGCCACGACCTACGACAGCGTCGCCGCCTTCCAGCGTGGGGTCGGGGAGCATCTGTTAAGCATGCTTCCTCCAACGCTGACGCCGCGCCTGTGGCTGGACCTGGGCAGCGGCACCGGCCATTTCAGCCGTCGGCTGGACCAATGCTTTACCTCGGCGCAAGGGCTGGCCCTGGATATCGCCGAGGGCATGCTCGCCCATGCGCGTGGACTGGGCGGGGCTGCCTGGCATATTGCCGCGGATGCAGAGAGCCTGCCTCTGCGCCCTGACACGCTGGACCTGGTATTCAGCAGCCTGGCGCTGCAATGGTGTGGCGACTTCGGTCGGGTGCTTGCCCAAGTGCGCGATGCGCTCAAGCCCGGGGGGCATTTTGCGTTCAGCAGCCTATGCACCGGCACCCTGGCCGAGTTGCGCAACAGTTGGGAGGCCGCCGACGGGCAGGTGCATGTGAACCGCTTCCGCGCGTTCGAAACCTACCAGCGCCTGTGCGCCGAGAGCGGCCTGACGGTGCTGGAGCTTGAATGCCGGCCTTGGGTACTCCACTACCCGGACGTACGCGGCCTCACTCACGAACTCAAGGCGCTCGGCGCCCACAACCTTAACCCTGGCCGCCCGGGAGGCCTTACCGGCCGCGCCCGTGTCGCCGCCATGCTGCAGGCCTACGAACGCTGGCGCACCCCCGCCGGGCTGCCCGCCACTTATCAAGTGGTGTATGGCGTTCTGAGCAAGGCTTGAGGAGACAGACTGATGACTGCTGCTTATTTCGTAACCGGCACCGATACCGAAGTCGGCAAGACCACCCTCAGCGCCGGGCTGCTTCAGGCTGCCAAACGCCAAGGCCTGAGCACTCTCGGCGCCAAGCCGGTGGCCTCCGGCTGCGAATGGGTCGAGGGGGCGCTACGCAACAGCGACGCCTTGGCACTCATGGCCGAAAGCACCTTGAAGCTGCCCTATGAAGCCATCAATCCCTACGCCTTCGAACCGGCCATTGCACCCCATATCGCCGCGCAAGAGGCAGGCGTAGGGCTGACCGCCAAGGCCCTGCTGTCCCCCATGCGCAAGGTGCTCGCCGAGCAGGCAGACTTCACCCTGATCGAAGGGGCGGGTGGCTGGCGCGTACCCCTGGCCGGGGAAGACAACCTGTCCGACCTGGCCATTGCCTTGGGCCTGCCCGTGATACTGGTGGTCGGAGTGCGCCTGGGATGTATCAACCATGCCGTGCTTACGGCCGAAGCCATTGCCCGTGATGGCCTGCAACTGGCGGGCTGGGTGGCCAACATCATCGACCCTAGTACCTCTCGTCTGGACGCCAACCTCGATACCCTGGCCCAACGGCTGTCTGCCCCGTGCCTAGGAGGAGTGCCGCGCCTGGACCTTCCCGGCGCTGCCGCAGTGGCCGACCATCTGGACCTGAGCCGGCTGGCCTGACCAACGTCGCTTTACGTCGTCCGTGGACGGCGTACACTGATGGCACATAGCCAAGCAGGGGCACCGCCGCCATGCAGATTACCTCTTCGATGAATTCCGGCCTCAGCCTGATCCAGGCTGCCAGTGCACGCTTCGATAACGCCGCCACTGCCGTGGCCGGCGTGGCGAACGACAGTCCTACCCTGAGCCAATCCACTGGCTACCAGGCCCAACGGCTCCAGGCCGTGGACAGCAGCCAGCAAACCGACCTGGCCGCGCTCACGGTGCAGATGACCCAGGCAGCCTTGCAGGTAGAGGCCGGGGCGAAGGTGGAAAAGGCGTCCGACCGGGCACTGGGAACGATGATCGATACCTATGCCTGAAGCGCTCACTGAACGCTTCGTTACCTTGCTTCACTAAGCATCCGAATGCACAGACGCCCCGCCCGCGCTTTAGCGTAGGCGGGGCGTCTTGCTTTGGCTCGAGGTGACAGGCTGCACCCAAGGGCCTATTGACAACCCATCTGGCATAAACGTATGTTTCAAACACCTGTTTGACGCGTCCGCCGTGGGTGGATGCCTCTATTATTGCGGTTTACCTCCCATCGGATTCAGCACAGAGGTTTTCGTTATGCCCGAGTTCAAGGCCCCCTTGCGTGATATTCGCTTCGTTCGTGACGAATTGCTCGGCTACGAGGCGCACTATCAAAGCCTGCCTGGCTGCCAGGACGCGACTCCGGATATGGTGGATGCCATCCTCGAGGAAGGCGCCAAGTTCTGCGAGCAGGTGCTGGCGCCGCTCAACCGCGTCGGCGACCTGGAAGGCTGCACCTGGTCCGAAGCAGGGGTAAAGACCCCTACCGGTTTCAAGGAAGCCTACCAGCAGTTCGTCGAAGGCGGCTGGCCAAGCCTGGCCCATGACGTTGAACACGGTGGCCAGGGCCTTCCCGAGTCCCTGGGCCTGGCGATCAGCGAACTGGTGGGTACCGCCAACTGGTCCTGGGGCATGTACCCGGGCCTGTCCCATGGCGCCATGAACACCATTTCCGCGCATGGCACCCCTGAGCAACAGCACACCTACCTGACCAAGCTGGTGTCCGGCCAATGGACCGGCACCATGTGCCTGACCGAGCCCCACTGCGGTACCGACCTGGGCATGCTGCGCACCAAGGCCGAGCCACAGGCCGATGGCAGCTACAAGGTCAGCGGCACCAAGATCTTCATCTCGGCCGGCGAACACGACATGGCCGAGAACATCGTGCACATCGTACTGGCTCGCCTGCCGGATGCTCCCGCCGGCACCAAGGGGATTTCCCTTTTCATCGTGCCCAAGTTCCTGCCCAATGCCGAAGGTGGCGTGGGTGAGCGCAACGGCGTGTCCTGTGGTTCCCTGGAGCACAAGATGGGTATCCACGGCAACGCCACCTGCGTGATGAACTTCGACGGCGCGACCGGCTTCCTGATCGGCCCGGCCAACAAGGGCCTGAATTGCATGTTCACCTTCATGAACACCGCGCGCCTGGGCACCGCGCTGCAGGGCCTGGCCCATGCCGAGATCGCCTTCCAGGGCGGCCTCAAATATGCCCGCGAGCGCCTGCAGATGCGTTCGCTGACCGGCCCGAAAGCACCGGAAAAACCGGCCGACCCGATCATCGTGCATCCGGACGTGCGTCGCATGTTGCTGACCATGAAAGCCTTCGCTGAAGGCAACCGGGCGATGGTGTACTTCACCTCCAAGCTGGTGGACATCGTCAAGTACAGCCAGGACGAGGAAGAGAAGAAGCGCGCTGATGGCCTGCTGGCCTTCATGACGCCTATCGCCAAGGCCTTCATGACCGAAGTGGGCTTCGAAGCCGCCAACCACGGCGTGCAGATCTACGGAGGCCACGGCTTCATCGCCGAGTGGGGCATGGAGCAGAATGTACGCGACAGTCGTATTTCCATGCTCTATGAAGGCACCACCGGCGTGCAGGCCCTCGACCTGCTGGGCCGCAAGGTGTTGATGACTCAGGGCGAGGCGCTCAAGGGCTTCACCAAGATCGTGCACAAGTTCTGCCAGGCCCAGGAAGGCAATGCCGCCGTGGCCGAGTTCGTGGCGCCCCTGGCGCAATTGAACAAGGAGTGGGGCGAGCTGACCATGAAAGTGGGCATGGCCGCCATGAAGGACCGCGAAGAAGTGGGTGCCGCCTCGGTGGACTACCTGATGTACTCCGGTTACGCCTGCCTGGCCTACTTCTGGGCGGACATGGCGCGTGTGGCCGCCGCCAAGCTGGCCGAAGGTACGTCCGAGGAAGCCTTCTACAAGGCCAAGATCAGCACCGCGCGCTTCTACTTCCAGCGCATCCTGCCGCGTACCCGTACCCACGTGGCGGCCATGCTGTCCGGTGCCGGCAACCTGATGGAACTGGACGAAGCGGCGTTCGACCTGGGTTATTGAAGCCTGCGCTGTCTTGATTCACCCGGTGGGAGCCAGCGAAGCTGGCGAATTCGGCCTTGATTCACGGCCATTCGCCGCTGTCGCTGGATCCCATCAAAAACCTTCCGGAGAGTTCCAGGCAGCCGCGCTTGCGCGGCTGTATGAATCGAATTTTCCAAGCAAGCCTTCCGACCAATTGCGCCGCTAATGTGTATCGAGCTGCTAGAGTTTCGCTTCGTCCTTTGACGAATGCCTCATTCTTTCGCAGGCAAGGCCGATACAAATAAAGGCACAATGCCATAACCTGTCTGCTGGGTCGGAGCCAGTCCCCTTGCCGCGTTTATCCGCCTATCGCTATAGCCATTTCGTTCCGTCTGTCCTGCTGCTTGTGGCGGGCCTGGCGGCAGCGTACGTGCGGGACCTGAATGTGTTCTTCACGTCGCTGTTCAATGTCCTTCCTACCTTGGTCCTGCTGTTGGGCGGCGCCTACTGCACGGTCTATCGCCGCCAGCGGGAGCTGTTCCTCATGGTGACGGTGTACATCGCCTATTTCCTGCTCGATACCCAGACCGACTATTACCGGGACAACGGTAAGGTCAGGGAAGACGCCGCCGTGATCTTCCATCTCTGTTGCCTCTTGTTGCCCCTGCTCTATGGGCTTTACGGCGCCTGGCAGGAACGCACCCACTTGCTCCAGGATATGGTCGCCCGCTTCGCCGTGCTGCTGGCGGTGGGCAGCGTAGCCCTGGGGCTCGAGCAAAGTTTTCCCCAGGCCCTGTTGAACTGGCTGGCGGACATACGCTGGCCGGCGTTGCATGGGCAATGGATGAGCCTGATCCAGTTGGCCTATCCGGTCTTCGTCTTGATGTTCGTTCTTCTGGGGGTGCAATACGTGCGTAGCCCCAGGCCCTTGCATGCCGCCCAGTTGGTCGGCTTGGCAGGGCTGTTCTGGATGCTGCCGAAGACCTTCATCCTGCCGTTCACCCTGAACATCATGTGCAGCCAGGTGATGCTGATGATTGCCGCGGCTGTTGCCCACGAGGGCTACCAGATGGCCTTCCGTGACGAGCTGACCGGCCTGCCGGGGCGGCGGGCGCTCAATGAGCGCCTGCAGCGGTTGGGGCGCAATTATGTGATCGCCATGAGCGATGTGGACCACTTCAAGCGCTTCAACGACACCCATGGCCATGATGTAGGTGACCAGGTGCTACGCCTGGTGGCCAGCAAGCTGGGCAAGATCGGCGGTGGCGGCCGCGCCTACCGCTACGGTGGAGAGGAGTTCGCGCTGGTGTTCGCAGGCAAGACGCTGGAGGAGTGCCTGCCTCATCTGGAAGTGGTGCGCGGCGTGATCGCCGCCTACGTCATTCACTTGCGCGACCCGGACCGGCCGGTGGATGACCAGCAAGGCCGACAACGGCGCGGAGCCAGCGGCGCCTCCCAGGTATCGGTGACCATCAGCATTGGCGTGGCCGAGCGGCAACTGGAGCAGCGTAGCCCGGAAGAAGTCATCAAGGCTGCCGACCAGGCCCTTTATGCGGCGAAGGGGGCTGGACGCAACTGTGTGATCGCCCAGGGCCAAAACCGGCGAGGCGCCATCCGTACCAAGGCTGCGTGACTTTTATGGCGGTTTTGGTCATGCCATGACGCTACGTCTCTGATTTGTTGTTGGGCTACACTGGCGCCATCCCTGTACCTTTACTGCGAGGTTGCCATGGCCGACTACAAAGCTCCGCTGCGTGATATGCGTTTCGTATTGGAAGAGGTGTTCGATGCGCCCGCGCAGTGGGCTGCACTCCCAGGCCTGGCAGAAGTGGTGGACAGTGAAACCGCCATGGCGGTGCTGGAAGAGGCCGGCAAGCTGACGGCCAGTGCGATCGCGCCCTTGAGCCGCGCCGCGGACGAAGAAGGCTGCCACTATGCCGATACTGTGGTCACTACGCCCAAGGGCTTCGTCGAAGCTTACAAGACCTACGCTGAAGGCGGTTGGGTCGGCGTTGGCGGCGACCCGGTCTACGGCGGCATGGGCATGCCCAAGGCTATCTCGGCTCAGGTCGAGGAGATGGTCAACGCCTCCAGCCTCGCCTTCGGCCTGTACCCCATGCTCACGTCCGGAGCCTGTCTGTCCATCGCCGCCCATGCCAGCGAGGCGCTGAAGGAACGCTACCTGCCCAATATGTATGCCGGCGTCTGGGCCGGCTCCATGTGCCTGACCGAGCCTCATGCCGGCACGGATCTGGGGATCATCCGCACCCGCGCCGTTCCTCAGGGCGACGGCAGTTACCGGGTCAGCGGTACCAAGATCTTCATCACCGGTGGCGAGCATGACCTTGCTGAAAACATCATTCACCTGGTGTTGGCCAAGCTGCCCGATGCGCCTGCCGGGCCCAAGGGTATCTCCCTGTTCCTGGTGCCCAAGGTGATGGTGAACGACGATTGCAGCCTCGGGCAGCGCAACGCCGTGACCTGCGGTTCCATCGAGCACAAGATGGGCATCCAGGCATCGGCGACCTGCGTGATGAACTTCGACGACGCCGTTGGCTACCTGGTGGGCGAAGAGAACAAAGGCCTGGCGGCCATGTTCACCATGATGAACTACGAACGATTGGGCGTAGGCATCCAAGGCCTGGCCTCTGGAGAGCGGTCTTACCAGAACGCCATCGAGTACGCCCGGGAGCGCTTGCAGAGCCGTGCGCCCACCGGCGCCCAGGCAAAGGACAAGATCGCCGACCCCATCATCGTCCACCCGGATGTGCGCCGGATGCTGCTGACCATGAAGGCGCTGAATGAAGGCGGGCGGGCGTTTTCCACCTATGTGGCCATGCAGCTTGACGTGGCCAAGTACGCCGAAGACGCTGCTCAACGCACCCGCGCGGAGAACCTGGTGGCACTGCTGACGCCGGTGGCCAAGGCGTTTCTCACCGATGCCGGACTGGAAACCACGGTCCATGGCCAGCAGGTATTCGGCGGCCATGGTTATATCCGCGAGTGGGGCCAGGAGCAGCTGGTACGCGACGTGCGGATCACCCAGATCTACGAAGGCACCAACGGCATCCAGGCGCTGGACCTCATGGGGCGCAAGGTAGTGGGTAACGGCGGAGCCTTCTACAAACTGTTCTCGGACGAGGCGCGGGCTTTCGCCGAGGCCGGCGATGACCACCTGCGCGAGTTTACAGGCCCCTTGTTGGCCGCGTTGAACACGCTGGATGCACTTACGAACTGGGTATTGGACCGGGCCAAGGCGAACCCGCAGGAAATCGGTGCAGCCTCGGTCGAATACCTGCAAGCGTTCGGCTATACCGCCTATGCCTATATGTGGGCTCGCATGGCGCAGGCCGCGCTCAAGGGTGAAGGGGACACCTTCTACGCCAGCAAGCTGGGCACGGCGCGGTTCTATTTCGCTCGGTTGCTGCCGCGCATCCATTCCCTGGCCGCGGCGGTCAAGGCAGGCAGCGAGTCGCTCTATCTCATGGACGCGGCCGACTTCTGAAGGGCTTACAAGGTGTAAGCCACAGCTTACATACCCTGGTGGAAATGACTGATTGGCGGCCTTGGGGGGCTTCGGTATCTTGTGCACATGGACGTAGCGCAGGAAGCGCCGAACAGAAAAGGGACACGACAAGGATTACTGCCAAGGTTGGCGGGATGACAAGGATTTCAGGGAAACAAGTCTGCAAACCCCGCTTCGGCGGGGTTTCTTGTTTGCGGGCTATAAAGGTCCGGAGCCTTTGCGCCACTGAACCGCAGCGGCGCGCCAAGGTCTGTTCGGTATACCTTCAAGGAAGCCAAGCCATGGACCTGATCCGCATCATCTTCGCCATTCTCCTGCCTCCGCTGGGCGTTTTCCTGCAAGTCGGCTTCGGTGGCGCCTTCTGGCTGAACATCCTGCTGACCCTATGCGGCTACATCCCCGGCATCGTGCATGCCGTGTACATCATCGCCAAACGCTAGGCGCGCTTGCGGATATGGGATTTCGGCAGCTGGCGCTGCTTCCTACTGGATTGCTTTCCCGCTCATGGCAGGTAGTAGGAGCTAGCGCAAGCTAGCGAAAGGCGCTGGCCTCTACAGGCTATCGTAAAACGCCCATTCGCATTCCAGGGCATGGGCCAGGTTGCTGGCCAGGCGGAACCCGTGGCGCTCTTCCGGGTAATAGTGGGCTTGCACGGGAATTCCCTTGGCCTCCAGGGAAGCGACCATCGCGGCGGTCTGCTCCGGCACCACTACCGTATCCAGCGCGCCCTGGAAGAAAATGACCGGCACCTGGATGCGTTCCGCATGGATCAAGGGTGTGCGTTCGGCATAGCGCTGGGCATCCCGGGCGGGATCGCCGATAAGCCAATCCAGGTAATCCGCCTCGAATTTGTGGGTTTCCAGGGCCAGGGCCTTGGGGTCGCTCACGCCATAGAGGCTGGCGCCGCCGCTGAACGTATCGAGCATAGCCAGGGCGCACAGTGTGGTGTAACCGCCGGCGCTGCTGCCGCGAATGAAGGCGCGCTGGCTGCGTACCCAGCCCTGGTCGCGTAGCCAGGTCACGGCATTGCCAGCATCCTCCACATCCACTACGCCCCATCGCTGATGCAGCGCCATGCGGTAATCACGGCCATAGCCGCTGCTGCCACGGTAATTCAGGTCGGCCACGGCAAAGCCACGCTGGCACCAGAACTGGATGCGCGGGTCCAGCACCGGGTAGGTAGCCGAGGTAGGACCGCCATGGATGAACACCAACAAAGGTGCTTGCGTGGCATCGCTGGCGGCAGGATAAAAGAAACCATGGGCCTGACCGTCGCCGCTGGGATAGGAGAATGGTCTGGGTTGGCTGATCTGCTCGGCCGGAAGCAGTGGCTCGGCGCCTGCCAGTACCTGAAGCTCGCCGCTGGCCCGGTCTACCGCCACCACCGAGGCCGGTCTGACAGGCGAGGCGGCGATGGCGTAGACATGGGTGTCATCAGCACACAGGCTGCGGAAGCGGCTGAAACCATTGCCGTATTCACGCAGGTCGCGCCCGGCCCGACGCTCGCCCAGGTGGCCGTACCCCTCGCTGAACCAGGTCGCGATAAAGCCGCCCTCGCCCAAGGGATGCCAGGTGGCGGGGCCCAGCTGCCAAGGCGCCGCCGCGTGATCGCCCGGCTCGGCGGGCAAGGGGCCCCAGCCGGATGCCTGCTCGGCCCAGGGCTGCCAATAGCCGTTGCGGTCGCTCAGGCAGCCGAGACGGCCTTGAGCATCGAAGCGCGGCTGCTGCAGGGATTCGGCTTCTTCCTGTCCAGCGATACAGATGGGCCGCGACCAGTTACCGTTCCGCTCGCGCTGGGCGCACATCAACCGGGTACGGGTCCAGGGCAGTTCCGGGCGGCTCCATTCCACCCAGGCCAGGCGGTCTCCCGCAGGGCTGAGCGTGGCGGCGGCGTAGAAGTCCGCCCCCTCGGCCAGTACGCTGCGCTCACCACTGGCACCATCGAAGGCGACCAGGCGATGGCTGGGGTAGGGCTGACCTGGGCACTCTTCGACCGCCAATACCTGGCCTCGATGGTAGGCCAGGCCGCCGTAGCGGTAGCCGCCAGCGCTGAGCAGCACTGGCGCGGTTCGCTTTGCCAGGGGTAGCCGATACAGTTGCTGGTCACGCTCGTTGACGAAGAAGAGCGCGTCCGGGCCCGCGCAGAACGACCCACCGCCATATTCATAGACACGGCTGCGCACGCTGACCTCGGGGGGCGTTACCAATTGGGCGTGGCCGTTGTGCCAGTGGTACAGGCGGCAGCCGCCTTCCTCCGGGCGAAACTCGTTCCAGAACAGGCCGGCCTCGCTCAGGGCCAGCTCGGCGAAGTCGCGTCCGGCGGCTACGACGGCCATGGCGTCGAGGCGCTCAGCCCCGTGCGATGATTTTTGAGTTCCGCTCATTTCGATAGGTCAGCTCTTCGATGGGCGTTGTACTGTATTCAGCTTCTTCGCGCGCGGCGAGAATCACCCCGTGATGGGCCGACTTGGCGCAGACCGGATCTGCGTTGCTGGCGTCGCCGGTGAGCATGAAGGCCTGGCAGCGGCAGCCGCCGAAGTCCTTGGTTTTCTCGTCGCAGGAGCGGCAAGGCTCCGGCATCCAGTCATAGCCGCGGAAACGGTTGAACCCAAAGGAGCGATACCAGATGTCGTCCAGGGAATGCTCGCGCACATTGGGGAAGGCCACCGGCAGCTGGCGGGCGCCATGACAGGGCAGGGCGGTGCCGTCCGGCGTGACGGTCAGGAACAGGCTGCCCCAGCCGTTCATGCAGGCCTTGGGGCGCTCTTCATAATAATCTGGTGTTACGAAAATGAGCTTGCACGGGTGGCCCTGGGCTTCCAGACGCGCGCGGTACTCGTTGGTGATGCGCTCGGCGCGCTCCAGCTGGGCGCGGGTCGGCAGCAGGCCGACACGGTTGAGCTCCGCCCAGCCATAGAACTGGCAGGTGGCGAGCTCGACGAAATCCGCCTCCAGCGCCAGGCACAACTCGATGATGCGGTCGATGCGGTCGATGTTATGTCGATGGGTCACGAAATTGAGCACCATGGGATAACCGCGCGCCTTGACGGCCTTGGCCATGGCCAGCTTCTGGGCGAAGGCTTTCTTCGAGCCGGCCAGTAGGTTGTTCACCTGCTCGTCGCTGGCCTGGAAACTGATCTGGATATGGTCAAGGCCCGCGGCCTTGAAGCTGTCCAGGCGTTCTTCGGTCAAGCCGATGCCAGAGGTGATGAGGTTGGTGTAGTACCCCAGTCGCCGGGCCTCGCCGATCAGCTCGGCCAGATCCTGGCGCACCAGCGGCTCGCCACCGGAAAAGCCGATCTGGGCGGCGCCCATTTCCCGCGCCTGGGCCATGACCCGGAACCATTCCTCGGTGCTCAATTCCTTGCCCTGGGCGGCGAAGTCCAGGGGGTTGGAGCAATAGGGACATTGCAGCGGGCAGCGGTAGGTCAACTCGGCCAACAGCCAGAGCGGTAGGCCCACGGGCGGGGCCGCTGGCTCAGACGAGCTGGAGCCAATGCTTTTCACGCGCAACCTCCATGAACTGTTCGACGTCGTCGGCCAGCTCCGGCACGCCGGGGAACTGCTGTTCGAGGCTGTCGATGATGGCCGCCACGCTGCGCTGGCCATCGATCAGCGCGCCTATGGCGCCGGCACTTGCGTTGAGCTTGATCATGCCCTCGGGGTAGAGCAGGACGTGCCCCTTCTGCGCAGGCTCATATTGGAATCGATAACCAGGGCGCCACTGGGGAACGCGGGTACGGTCGAAGGTCATAGGGCAATGCCTTTGTGCCAGACCCGTTCCCGGGTCACACTGTGGTAAGGGGGCCGGTCCAGCGCGTAGGCCATGGTCATGGCGTCGAGCATGGTCCAGAGAATGTCCAGTTTGAATTGCAGGATTTCCAGCATGCGCTGCTGGCCTTCTACCGTGGTGTAGTGGGCCAGGGTAATGGCCAGGCCGTGCTCGACGTCCCGGCGGGCCTGGCCCAGGCGGGTGCGGAAATACTCATACCCGGCTGGGTCGATCCAGGGGTAATGGGTTGGCCAACTGTCCAGGCGCGACTGGTGGATCTGCGGGGCGAACAGTTCCGTGAGCGAACTGCTGGCCGCTTCCTGCCAGCTGGCACGGCGAGCGAAGTTCACATAGGCATCCACCGCGAAACGCACCCCCGGCAGTACCAGCTCCTGCGAGCGCAGCTGGTCAGGGTCCAGTCCCACGGCCTGGCCCAGGCGCAGCCAGGCTTCGATGCCACCGTCCTCGCCGGGCGCGCCGTCGTGGTCGAGCAAGCGCTGAATCCACTCGCGGCGTACTTCGCGGTCAGGGCAGTTGGCCAGGATGGCCGCGTCCTTCAGCGGAATGTTCACCTGATAATAGAAGCGGTTGGCGACCCAGCCCTGGATCTGCTCGCGGGTGGCGTGGCCTTCGTACATCGCCACGTGATAAGGGTGATAGATGTGGTAATAGGCTCCCTTGGCACGCAGGGCCTGTTCGAATTGTGCCGGGGTCATGGCGTGTTGGCTCATGGGGCCTCTCATGTCTGTGTAACTGCCGGTGAAGCTGGCTGGGCCATGACAGCAGGCCACCTGCGCCAGCTTCGCTGCCTTCTATAGCCGGATGCTCATGCCATCGTAGGCGACTTCCACGCCACGGCGCTCCACTTCGGCGCGTTCCGGCGAGTCCTCGTCCAGGATGGGGTTGGTGTTGTTGATGTGGATCAGCACCTTGCGTGGTACGTTCAGCCCGTCCAGCACCTCGAGCATGCCGCCGGGGCCGTTCTGAGCCAGGTGTCCCATCTCCCGCCCGGTGCGGGTGCCTACCCCACGGCGCTGCATTTCGTCGTCTTCCCATAGGGTACCGTCCACCAGCAGGCAATCGGCCTCGGCCATGCGCGCCAGCAGGGTATCATCCACCTGGCCCAGGCCAGGCGCGTAGAACAGGCGACCGCCGGTGTTCAGGTCTTCCACGATCAGCCCCAGGTTATCCCCAGGGTGGGGGTCGAACCGGTGCGGCGAATAGGGTGGCGCGGCGCTGCGCAGTGGCAGCGGGGTAAAGCGCAAGGCGGGGCAGGCGGGCACGGTGAAGGGCTGGTCCAGGCCAATGGGTTGCCACTGCAGACCGCCGTTCCAGTGGCTGAGCATGTTGAACAACGGAAAGCCGGTGGTGAGGTCCTGGTGGACCATGTCCGTGCACCAGACCTGATGCGGGCAGCCCTCGCGCAGGCTGAGCAGGCCGGTGGTATGGTCGATCTGGCTGTCGAGCAGGATGATCGCGCCGATGCCGGTGTCACGCAGCGCACGGCCGGGTTGCAGCGGGGCGAAGCTTTGCAGCTGGGCGCGAATATCCGGCGAGGCATTGCACAGAATCCAGTTCACGCCATCGTCGGACAAGGCGATGGACGACTGGGTCCGGGCCTGGGCCCGCAGCGTGCCTTTGCGCAAGCCGTGGCAGTTGGGGCAGTTGCAGTTCCATTGGGGAAAACCCCCACCGGCCGCCGAGCCGAGGATCTGAATGTACATGAGGGCTCCCTGTCGAGCGCAAATGAAAACGCCCCGGAAGTTCGGGGCGTCGCTTGCGAAAGGCTCCGACGGCAGCAAGGCCCGTCGGAGTCAGCGCGATCAACGGTTGGCGAAGTACATGGTCACTTCGAAGCCGATGCGCAGGTCGGTGTAGGCAGGTTTAGTCCACATGGGCAGATCCTCGGTAAGGGATGATAGGTCGGCATAGTTTAGTCCACCCGTAGGAGCGGACGTTCAAGCCGAGTCAGGCCACCATTGTACCGAAAGTAACCGGCCAGTTAGGCTAAAAAAAAAGAAAGCGCTTTACCGTTACGGTAAAGATGCCGTCCCCGCCGCCCACCCTTTGGGTGCCTCGCCGCCGTTGGCCAGCACCAGCCAGCCATGCTCGGCATTGACCAGGCGCCACGCCGCGCTGACCAGGTCGGCCGAGCGCAAATCGCCCAGGGCCTGCTGCAAGCGCCCAAGGTAGCCCTCGCTATGGCCGCCCAGGTGAGCTTGCCAAAGGGTGTCGGCCAACTGGCCGTTATCCATTTCTTCGGGTTTGAGCCGGTTGAGCAGCGCCTGCCGTAGCCCCGCCAGTTTCTCGCTGCCCAGGTTGCCGACCAACCGCGGCAACTGCTTGAGGAACTGTTCGATATGGCCCAGCAACGCCGGCTGATCCGTGCCTGGCGACTGCACGCCGAATACCAGGCCGGGCTGGCCGGCGATCTGGCGGAAGCTGCTGAACACGGCATACCCAAGTTGCTGCTCCACTCGTAGCCGCTCATAGAAGGGCGTCTGGGCGATCTGGGCGATGAACCGCCAGGCGGCATCTTCCGCGATCGAGGCCGCTGGGGCGGGGCAGAAGAGCAGAAGCGCGTGCTCGCCATTGGCCGCGGAAATGGGTTGCCAACGCTTGCCTTGCATCGGCCGTGCTCGCGCTGGCATGCGAGGGTCTGGCTGGCCCGGCATGGCGCGCAAGGCAAGGTTCAGCGCGCTGCGGCTCGCATCATTGAAGCCCACCGCCAAGCCTTCCCAACGGGCCACGCTCCACAACTTGTGCAGCCTGCCGGGCTGGATATCTCCAGGTTGCTGGCGCACGGTAACGCGTGACAGCCCCAGGCAGTGCTCGGGCAATTGGCGCAGCAGTTCGCGAATAGGGGTTTGCGGGGTAGACGGCAGGGTTTCGGCGTGGCGCCAGGCTTCGGGTGGGGGGGCGGCACATACGGCCAGTACCTGTTCAAGCAGCGCCGGCATGGGCTCGCCGATACCGCTCAAGCGCAGTTGCCAATCTTCACCCAGGCGGGTGAACAACAGCTTGACCCCAGCTTGGCGCGCTTCCTGCACCAGGCGCTGCTGGCCCCGATCGACCACTTGCCACAACCCCTGCTGGTGCGAGCCGCCCAGGTTCCAGCGCAGTATCACTTCAGCTTCATGGCCTGCCTTGTCGGCGCCACTGGCATAGCGCATGGCCCGCGGGTCTGGCACTGGCTGCTCGGGACGTCGGCTGGGCCGCAGGAAGCGATTGCGCTGGGGCAGCCGCCAATGTGCGCTGATGACAGACGCCCCGGCCGGTGACGGTGGCAGCGGATGCAAGGCCCGCTCCGGGCGCAACTGTCCCAATAAGGCGCGTAGCGCGCTCAGACCCTGGGCATCCAGGCAAGGCCCGTGTATTTGCGGTTGGGCCAGCCGACGCGCCAGCTCCAGGGCGCCGCAGGTCAGCCGCTGGCGGTTCTGCAGTAACGCATATTCCTCGCGCAGCATCGGCCAGTCGTCCACTGCCTCGAAGAATTCCAGCCAGTCGAAGGCCAGCGCCTTGATGGCGGGGAGGGCCTGCTGGCCGCTGGCGGTAAGCTGGAATTCGATGTCGATCAGGGCCTGGTCCTGGTACTGATAAGGCACCTTGACCCGCAGGCTTTCGATCAACTCCCGGCGCAGCAGCTCGGCCTGCAAGCCGCCGGGCTGGGCATTGGCGCACCAGGTGCTGAAGAATGCGATGGCCTGGGGCGTGCCCTCGGGCAGGCCCTCGCAAGCGAACGCCAGGTTGAAGCGAGGCCCCGGGGGCTGTGCCTGTGGCTCGCCGCTGTCATCCAGCAGCCGCGGTGGGGCCGGGGCCGGACGTGGCTTGCCGCGCGGTATCACCGACGCGGCGCGCTGGGCCACCCGCATCAGGTAGTCTTCCGGCTGCGGGCCCACCAGCGTCAGGGTCATGCGACCGCTGTGATAATGGTCCAGGTGGAACTGCCGCAGGGCGACCTGGAAATCCGCGCGGCCCAGCGGCAGGCTGTAGCGGTTGCCCGCATGGAAGGCGCGCAGCGGGTGGCGCGCCGAAAGCGGGCCGGTCAGCCACAGCTGATGATGGGCCTCGTTGTCCCGGGACCAACTGATGAATTCCGCGTGCAACACTTCGCGCTCGCGGCGCTGATCCGAGGCGGAGAGCCGAGGATTGACCAGCATTTCGCACAGTCGCTCCAGCGCGCCGGAAAAGGCCGGTACCGGCACCTCGAAGAAAAAGTCCGTGGCGCGCTCGCCAGTGGAGGCATTGAGTTGCCCACCCTGTCGTTGGACGAACGGCATCAGGGCCTGGTCGCCAGCGAACCGGGCAGTGCCCAGGAAAAACAGATGCTCGAGAAAGTGGGCCAGGCCGGGCCAGGCGGCATCAACGTCATGGCTGCCGGCGTCGACCCGCAAGAAAGCCGCCGCGCGCTTGAGGCGTGGCTCATGGCAGATGTTCACGCGCAGCCCATTGTCGAGTACCAGCGTCTCGCTGGCGGCTGAAGTAACAGCAGACATGGGGATCCGATCCGGTGGCAACAGGCCTTCATCGTAGCGGATCCCCAGAGTGGCGGGGGAAATTTCGAGTAACAGAGAGGATGTGCGCGGCCTGGGGTCAGTTACGGAAGGCCGCGCCAGTGGCCACTACGCTGGCCGATGGTAACAATTGGCTGATGAAACGATTCCAGCGAGTGATGTTCGACGGCCCGACGAACACCACATCCGCGCGCTGCAGGTCGAACTGGCGCGCCAACAGGAAAGCCGTGGGCTTGCGGGCATCGAGGTAGAACACCGTGGGAGGTTCGCCATTATCGGCCTGGGCATTACGGATCACGTACACCGCTTCGGCGTTGGCGGTTTCCTGGCTCAGCCCGCCAGCGTTACCCAGTGCTTCCATCAGGTTGAAGGTACTACCGCCGTAGTTCATCACCTGGGGGTTATGCACTTCGCCGAGCACATACACCTTGTTGGCGCGATAGTTACCCAGGTGCAGCTGGTCGCCGTCCTTGAGGTAGATCCGGTTCAGCGGCGAGTCCTTGCGGTTGAGGGTGTCGATGTCCAACAGGTATTCCTTGCCGTCGCGCTTGAGAATCAGCCCGGCGAGGTTGGCGTTGTCCGCTTCGCCGCCGGCCTTGCTCAGCGCGCTGACCAGCGACAGCGGGATATTGGTGAGCGCCTGCGGTCCGGGGCTGCGGAAGGCGCCGGACAATACCACCCGCTGGCTTTCATAGCCCTGAACGTTCACGTCGACCTTGGCCACCGTCAGGTAGCGGGACAGGCGCTGCTGCAATTCGGCGCGGAACTGCTCGACAGTCTTGCCGCCGGCCGTGATGGCGCCGATGTAGGGGTAGTAGATGGTACCGTCGCCGCGCACCACGCGAGCGGCGGCACTGCCCTGGTCCGGCCCGGAAGGCGCGTTCAGCTCTTCATGCTCCCACACCGTCACCACCAGGGAATCCCCAGGGCCGATGCGATATTCTTCGGGCCTGAAGCCGAGCAGCTCGCCAGGTACCGGTTGCGGACGGTACAGCGACTGTTCCTGGGCCACGCTGGCGCTGGTGATCTGGACCACCCGCACCGGGCCGTTGATGCCCGTATCCTCGGAGGCATCGTCGGGGGTCATGTGTTGCCCAGGGGCGAAGGCACAACCCTGAAGCACCGCGCTCAACAACATGGCGACACACACATTGAGTTTCATGAAAGTCTTCCTTGGAAACGGGCTGCACAGCCCAAAGCATCAATAAGCGTTCTTGTTGACGAAACCCTTGAACAGCGTCAGTGCGATGATCTTCAGGTCCAGCCACACCGACCAGCGCTCGATGTAGTCCAGGTCGTACTCGACCCGTTTCTGCATCTTGTCCAGGGTGTTGGTTTCTCCGCGCCAGCCGTTGACCTGGGCCCAACCGGTGATCCCTGGCTTGACCTTGTGGCGCAGCATGTAGCAACTCACCAGGCGGCGGTACTGTTCGTTATGGGCTACCGCGTGGGGGCGCGGGCCCACGATGGACATGTCACCCATGAGCACGTTGAAGAACTGCGGCAGCTCGTCCAGGGACGTGCGCCGCAACAGCTTGCCCAGGGGCGTGATCCGGGCATCGTCGCGGCTGGCCTGACGCACCTCGGTACCGTTCTCCTGCACGGTCATGCTGCGGAATTTCCAGACCTTGATCGGGCGGCCATCGAGCCCGTAGCGCAGTTGGCGAAACAGCACCGGCCCCCGGGACGTGAGCTTGATGGCCAGGGCGATCAGCAGCATAGGCAAGGCGATCACCGCCAGGATCAGACTGGCGGCAACGATGTCTTCCAGGCGCTTGACCAGGCTGCTGGACCCCTCCATGGGGCTGTCGATCAGGCTGATGCTGGGCAGGCCGTTGATGCTTTCACTGCGTGCGTGCAGCAGGTCGAACATGAACACGTCCGGGATCAGGTACACCGAGGCCGTGGTGTCGCCCAGGGCCTTGACCAGTTGCAGGATCACCGCCTCCTGGGCCATGGGCAGCGTGATGTACACCTTGTCGATGCGTCCCTGGCGGGCATGTTCGATCAATTGGTCCAGGCCACCGCGCACGGTGACCCGACGGTTCAAGCCGGAAAGGTCCATCTGCTGCGGCTGGTCGTCATAGAAGCCGAACAGCCGTAGCCCCATCCAGGGCGCCCGGGCCATGGAAAGGGCCAGGCGTTCCCCTACTCGGCCGGTGCCGACGATGGCCACGTTGCGGG
Organism: Pseudomonas sp. DC3200b2; assembly: GCF_049895785.1. Classification (NCBI taxonomy): domain Bacteria; kingdom Pseudomonadati; phylum Pseudomonadota; class Gammaproteobacteria; order Pseudomonadales; family Pseudomonadaceae; genus Pseudomonas; species Pseudomonas sp. DC3200b2. The sequence goes on from NZ_JAFCTA010000005.1 coordinate 348,172, forward strand.
TGTTGAAACCACGCCGACGCAAGCTGTGCAGGCTGCTGCGAATGGCCAGCCGATAGCCACAGAGTATCGCCAGCACCACAGCGAATGCCTGCAACTGATGAGCCGTAGGCTGGGCCGCGTCGGTAGGCAACAGCTGGTCGGCCACCAGCAGGCACATGAAGGTCAGCGACCAGTAGGCCGCCACCCGTGCCAGCTCGCGGCCCACCCGCTCACCGCGCCAGGAGCCGTACAGCTTGTGGTATTCGCTCAGCCAGTGGAACACCAGCACGGCCAGCAATACCTTGGTCCAGGTTTCGCTGGTGATGGGGCGCAGGTCCAGCCACTCCACCCAAAGTGTGCCGCCGGCAATCACGGCCAGGTCGAGCAGGCGGTGCGCCAGGGACAGGAAGGACTGATGGGCGTGGAGGATGCCCTTGTTGGAAGTTGCCATAAGGTCGTCTCGTCAATTGGCCTTTGTCATTCGGGCGTGCGCAGGTCAGTCGGGCCGGCCGCTCATAGCGCTGGTGCCGCCGTCTGAACCGTCGCGAGGGCCAGACGTGGAGCATTCGCCACGGGTGTCGGCAGCAAGGCTTCGGCGGCCCGGACCTCGACGAACTGGCGCAGTTGGCGTTCGAAACGCCGCTCATTGAACTGCTCGGCTTGCTCGCGGCAGGCCTGGGCATCGATGCGGTACTGCTCGCGCTCGAAGGTCGCCACGGCGGCGATCAGGGCTTCGGTGCTTTGCCGCGGGTAGAACACCCCGGTGGGCGATGGGTCATCCAGGCCGCGCACGGTTTCCAGAACGCCGCCACGCCCGAAGGCGATCACGGGGGTGCCACAGGCCTGGGCCTCCACCGGCGTAATGCCGAAGTCTTCTTCAGCGGCGAACACGAACGCCCGGGCGTTCTGTAGATGCTGGCGCAGCACTTCGAAGGGTTGCGGGCCGAGCACGCTTATGTTCGGCCCAGCCAGGGCGCGTACCCTGGCCAGCTCCGGGCCATCGCCGATCACCACCAGGCGTTTGTCCGGCATGGCCGAGAAGGCTTCCACGATCATCGGGATCTTCTTGTACGGCACCATGCGCGAGGCGGTGACGTAGTAGTCCTGCTTTTCGCTGTTGAAGCTGAAGCCACTGGTGTCCACGGGCGGGTAGATCACCGTGGACGGGCGCCGGTAGGCCTTGTCGATGCGTCGGCCGATGAACCGGGAATTGGCCACGAACTCATCCACGGCCGCGGCGGTGCGCTGGTCCCACAGGCGCATGTAGTGCAGGACCATCCGCGCCAGTTTGCCCTTCAGGCCTTTGTTCAGGCCGCTTTCAGCCAGATATTGGTGCTGCAGGTCCCAGGCATAGCGGATGGGCGAGTGTACATAGGCAATGTGAAGCTGGTCCGGGCCGGTGAGCACACCCTTGGCCACTGCATGGCTACTGGAAATGATCAGGTCGTAGCCGGAGAGGTCCAGCTGTTCGATGGCCATGGGCATCAGCGGCAAGTACTTCTGGTAATGCCGCCGGGCCTTGGGCAGGCGTTGTATGAAGGTAGTGGTGGCGCGCTTGCCACCCAGGCGGGCACGGTCTTCATCGCTGAGAAAATCGATGACCGAGAACAGGTCGGCCTGGGGCCATAGCTTGAACATGGACGCCAATACACGCTCGGCGCCAGCGAAGGTCACCAGCCAGTCATGGACGATGGCGATTTTCATTGATGCTCCCTGGCTCGCCGTTCGGCGGCCTTGATAGTGAGGATGGGCGAGGCGTTGCGGGTGCCCTGCAGCTGGTCGAGCCGGTCACTGATCAGGCGGGCCGAGGCTTGCCAGCTGAAGCGGGCCACGTTGCGCATGCCAAGGGTGCGCAAGTGATCGCCGATGGTCGGGTTGTCCAGCACCAAGGCCATGGCCCGGGCCATCTGGTCGACGTCCAACGGGTCGAAATAGAGCGCGCTCGATTGCAGCACCTCCGGCATCGATGCCGCGTTGGCGGCCAGTACGGGGCAGCCGCAGGCCTGTGCCTCCAGCGGTGGTATGCCGAAGCCTTCGTACAGCGAGGGGAATACGAAGGCGCTGGCCAGTTGGTATTGCTGGATCAGCTCGGTGTCGCTCAGGCGGCCAAGAAAACGAATGCGAGGGTCGCGCGCGGCCTGGCTGGTCAGGTCAGGGTCAGCGAAGATGCCGTTGGCTGCCCCCACGATCCGCAGTTCCACCTCCGGGTGATGCTCGATCTTCAGGAACGCTTCGATCAGCCGGGCGAAGTTCTTGTGCGCGCTGGGCGAGGACACGGCCAGCAGGTAAGGCCGCGGGATCTCCAGCCGTCGCGGGCGAAAGGCGCCGCTCACGGCATTGGGCACCACCAGGATGCGTTGCCCGGGAATCCCGTAGAACCCGCCGATTTCTCGACGGGAAAACTCGCTGACAGTGATCAGGGTGTGGGCACGCTTGAGCATCAGCGGGGTCATGAGCCGGTAGGCGGTGCGAAAGGCCCAGCTATAGCTTTCCGGGTGGCGCACATAGGTGATGTCGTGGTGCGTGACCACCTGCCGTGGATAGAACAGCGGCGCGGTCGCGCACAGCGACAACAGCCAGGGCTTGCCTTGCCGACGTAGGTAGGCAGGCAGGTCCAGTTGTTCCCAGAGGTGGCCGCGGTGGCGGCCGATCACTTCGGCCTCGAGGGCCTTGGCGGTATCCTTCATCCGGATGCCCGGGGGCGAAACGAAGACAAGGTCGTTTCGCTGGGCCTTGAGCGACAGGCAGATCTGCTCGGCGAACCGCTGCACGCCACGTAGCTCCTGAGTCAGAAAGCGAGCATTGACGACGATCATCTTGTTACATCCTTGTGCGGCAATTCGTTTGCAAGCCGGCCGGTTGGCCCGCTCATGACGTGTTCGAGTTTGATGAAGCGCGGTATGCCAGTGACGTCCACCGGGCCCGCCGGCGCGCCGGGCATGCTGAGGGTGACCTGGGTAGGCGCGCCCTGGGTCCAGACCGCCAGCAAGCGTTGCTCGCCCTTGCCGAACATCAGCTGCACCACCTGCGCGGTGCCGGGCTCGACGGGCCGGGTTTCGGCTGGCAGGTAGTGGTACTCATTGAGCACCGGGGCGATGGCCTTGAGCGCGGCGTAGGCCGGCTTGGGTCTCAGGTCTTTGCGCAGCAGGCCAAAGTTGTGCTCCTGTTCGGCTGGGTCGCTGCCGTCATTGGCCAGGTCGTACCACCACAGCCCCTTGATCGCGGGCAACGTCTTGGCCAGCAGGTAGGCCCGCGCCAGGTAGCTCGCCTGGGTGTCCTCGTCTATGCCGCAGGGGTGCAGGCTGCCAGTGCTGTGCCAGGCCATTTCCGTGAGGTACAGCGGCACCGCCTGCCCGGCCACCGCGTCCAGGTGGGCGGACAGCTCGCGCATCCAGCCGATCCAATGCTCGGGGGTATTGCCACCGCCGGTTTTTTCGCAATGCACATAAGGGTGGAGTGAGAGGCCATCCACGTACTTCATGACTCCGCCCTGCAGCAGACGGTCGGCGAAGCCAACCTTGATGCCATGACTGGTCACCGCGCCGGCCAGGATGCGCGCCTTGGGGTCGATCCTGCGCAATTGACCGGACGTGTCGCGCACCAGCTCCAGGTAGGCGTCGCTGTAGGCCGGCGACACCGAGTCTTCCAGATCCCACTCGTTGTATACCTCGTAGAAGCCTACCTGGCCCTTGAGACGCCGTGCCACGAAGTCCACGAAACGCGCGTAGCCCGCGCGCACGGTGGGGTAGATGGGCTTGCTGTCGCTAGAATAGAAGCGGTTGCCGTAGCCCAGCATGAGGATGTTGTCCATGCCGTGGGCATGCTGGGCGGCCAGGTACTTGGCCCAGTCTGGCGAAATGCCGAGGACGCCTGGCTGTTGCTCCACCGTGGACCAGAACGCGTCGTCACGCACCGAGCGCACCCCGGCCTCGCGCATCAGGTCAAAGGGCGTACCCACCAGGCGCGGCAGATTGAACAGCCGGGTGTGTACCCCGACGATGAAATCCGGGGCGGCGGCCCAGGCGGGCAGCCCGCCGCTGAACAGCAACAGGACGCTACAGAGCGCGTGGCGCAGGGAGTACAGGGTCACAGGAGAGTTCTCGCAAATACTGCTCGAAAGCGGGGACGGAAGTGCGGGACAACAGGTGCGAAACGGCAATGCCCAGGAAGAGCGCGGCCACCGGTACCTCCAGCACATCAGTGGTCCAACTGATCAGGGCGATGCAGAAAGTCAGGGTCATGAGCGCGCCGCTCATCCAGTCGCGCCGAGCGGCCAGGCCAGTGAGCAATGGCAGTAACGCGGCATAGAGCACGATGCCGCCAATGCCGAGGGTGGCCCACAGATACAGCGCCGTGTTGTCGGTGACATAGGGCACGTTGGCTGAATACACCGGGAACAGCGCCACGCTGCTGCCGATCATGCCGAACCCGGCGCCCAGTACCCCCCAGCCTTCCCGGTCGATGGCCTGGATCACCAGCGGCCAGGTGTTCACCAAGCGGTCGTAGAACGAGGACAGCACGGTATCGCCGGTGGTGGCATGGGCGTCGAAGTCCAGCAGCACAGACAGCACCGGCAGGGCCAAGCCCAGCCCCACCACCAGCAGGAACAGCAGGCGGCACAGCAGCGGCCGGCGCAGGATGGGCAACAGCAACAGCGAGCAGGTAAAGGCCGCCGCGGTAGATTTGTTGGTGGTCAGCAGTATCGCGCCCAGGGTGCTGGCGAACAGCAGCCCCATGAACAGGCGCGAGCGGGTGAAGGCGGTCAGGTACAGGGCATAGATCGCCATCATCATTGCCGCCGTGGTGGACATCCGCGCGAAGCCGCCCAGGCGATCGGTGCCGCCGGCGGACCAGGCCTGGTTGCCGCGCAAGGTGGTGTCGCCCAGGTTATAGCTGTAGCCCTTCCACGGCACGCTGGTGTACTTGTCCAGCAGGATGCCCAGCATCGAGGCCAGCAGACAGAGCGCGATCACCCAGGCCATCAAGTGTCGCTGGCGTTCCAGGTAGGTGCCACAGAGCATGCCGAACAGCAAGGGGCTGTAGATGAACAGGCTGAAACCGGCGTTGCTGGTGCTGGCGCCGTGCAGCATGCCCAGCAGGCTCGAGGCCAACAGCGACAACAGGGCCAGCCAGAAGCCGCGGCTCAGCCGCGCGCTCAGCAATTCCAGGCAGAACAGCGCCAGGCAGGCCACCTTGGGCAGGTACAGCAAGGCCGAGGCACCGGCCATGTCCAGGAAATAGCGCAGCGCGCCGGAAAAGGTCTCCACCCCGACCAGGCTGGCGGCTGTCAGCGCCATCAACGTGGACTTGCGAAAAGCCAGGGTAAGCCGCCGCTCAGTCGCTGTGTACGGCAAGGTTGCTGCCATGACGTGGACGTCCTTTGATCACGACTTCGTTAAAGGTGTTCTGGTAAGCATCGAGCATGCGTTCCATGTCCAGCAGGTGCTCCACGCTGCAACGGGCCTGGTCGGTAAGCCGCTGGCGCAGGCCGTGATCCCGGGCGATCCGGCCCATGGCCGCGGCCAGGGAGGCAGGCTGTTCGGGGAAGCAGAACAGGCCGTTGACGCCGTCCTGGACGATTTCCGTCAGGCCGCCGCGGCAACTGGCGATGACCGGAACCGAATGGGCGCAGGCTTCAACCGCCACCAGGCCGAAGGGCTCGTTCCAGAGAGAGGGCACCACCGCCACGTCGATGGCCCGATAGAAATGCTCTGGTGATTGGTAACCGACCAGGCGTATGCGCGGGCTATCGCCCACCTGTGCTCGGAGCTGGGCCTCATAGGCGGCCTGGCCGCGTCCGGCGATATCCAGGGTCGCGGCTACATCCAAAGCCTTGAACTGATCGATCAGCCAGGTCAGCCCTTTCTGTTCCGACAGGGTCCCCATGTAGCCAAAGCGCACCGGCGCCGCATCGGCCATGGGCTGGTAGGCCGCGATGCCGGTTTCGGCCCTCGGGCTGGCGCTGTAGACCACGCTGGCCTGCGCCTGGCCGAAGAAGCCGGCGGCGCGAACCCGTTGTAACAAGAATTCGCTGACCCCAATCACCGCCGCCACCTGGCCCGAGCGTTCGGCGTGGCCTTGGCGCAGGCTTTTGCACAGCGTGCAGGGCGTCTTGCAGGGCGCGCTCTTCTTGAACATGTTGCTACCGGGGCAAAGCAGATAGAGGTCGTGCAATACCTGCACGATCGGCACCCCTGCCGCGGACACTTCATCCCACGCCGCCACAGACCAGCCGGCCAGGTTGTGGCATACCACCAGGTCCACTTTTTCCCGCTGGATCACTTCGCGCACGTACTGGCGCATCGCGCCGTTGTAGCGGTCGCGCAAGTGCCAGCCCAGGCGCGCCAGGGGGCCAGGGCGCTGGGGGCTGTAGTGCCAATAGGTGTTGAGCAAGCCGGCGCGGTACACCTTCACCCCGCGCACCTCGCTTACATGCAGGCCGGGCTGCGGCCCGGTGGCCAGCACGCACACGTCGTCGCCGCGCCGTTGCAGCCCCTCGGCAGTGCGTTGCAGTACGATCTCGGCGCCGCCGCCCACGTGAGGCGCATACAGGCTATTGATGAACAGTAACTTCATAGGGGGTAGGACTCGTGCGCGCCAAGGCGTCCGGACTCACCGTCACGGATGGCCTGTTCGATCAGGTTGAGCCGTTCCAGCGAGCCCTTGCGCCGGGCGACCTGGCGCAACAGGAACAGGAACAGCGAGCGATTCAGGGCGTACAGCCAGCCCGAGGCAGCCCAGACATGCTTGTCGAACCAGGCTTGGTTGCGCGCGGCGTAATAGGCGCGAAACTCCGAATTGCCGAGCAGGAAGGTTTCGTAGATGTTCGCGGTGCGTGCCTTGATGTTCCACGAGTGCTCCAGGTCATCCAGCACGGCCTCGGTGGCGAGGAAGATTTCGCCGCCGGACGCCGTGATGCGCCAGGTGTACTCGGTGTCGTCGGCGTACAGCAGCAAGTCTTCCAGGGGCAGCCCGATGCGCTCGTAAAGCGAGCGGTGCGCCAGCAGCCCGCCGTAGGTCGTGAAAGGCAGTCTCACCAGGCCAGTCGGGAGACGCTTGCCTTTGGGCCGTCCCCAGGGAGTGCGCCGCCAGACCTTGTACGGAAGCTGGGCCACGTGGAAGCCGAAGCAACTGGAGCGCCATTGCACCGCGAACGGCCGCGGCACGCCGGCGGCAATATCGGCCTGGTGGGTAGGACGGAAGCCGATCACCGCGGCCTTGTCCCAGCCGCGTCCCTGGGCGCACTCGAACAGGCGTTGATGCAGCGCATCGATGGCCCCGGGCCTGGGCGCGTTATCGTCGTCCATCAGCCAGATGTACTCCGCGCCCCGTCTCAGAGCCGCCTCGATACCCACCCGATAGCCCACGGCCGAGCCGGTATTGGTGGGCAGGTCAATGATCTCCACCTGGTCGGGCCAGGCCGCGCACAAAGCGCGCAGGTTTTCGCTGGAGGCATTGTTGACCACGATCACCCGCTGGATACGCCAGTTGCTCAACGAGCGAGCCACCAACGTTTGCAGGTAGCTCAGGCGCTGGCCATAGGTGAGGGTCACCAGGGTAGTGGTGCCGCCAGAGCGGCGCTGCTGCCGGGCTTCAATACGCATGGCTGGCGACCCGCTGCAGGCTGTGCCGGGGCAGTACGACGCGCTGCTGGCGTTGCAGCAGGGTCAGCAGGATCACCGCGCGTTCATCGCCGTCGTTGCACAGGAAAATGGCCTCCAGCTCGCTGCCGCCAGCGATCACCTGCACCTTCTCGCCCTGCTCGAACGGCTGTGGCGCAGCATCGAGGGCCACCCGCTGGCGAATGCCGGCAATCAGATGCTCGCTGACCGGGCACGGCTGTGGGCCGAATGCCACGATCCGGCACACGCCACGGGTCGAACGGATCGGATACCAGTTGGCGTCGCGCTCCATGCGGATGAACAGATAGCCCGGGAACAACGGTTGCTCGAGCAGGCGGTTTGCCCGTTGCGCGAGCGGTTGCAGCGGCCGATAGCAGGTAAAGCCCTGGCGAACCAGATGCTCCTCGGCCCGCGCTTCCTGGCGTGGCTTGGTCTGGATCAGGTACCAGTTGGCATTGGTGCGGGTGACAGTGGCGTCCATGGCAATGTCCTAGGCGAAGGGGTAGGCGGTGCGCGAGGCTACCGGTGAGGGCGCGGGTGCCGGCGTTGGGGCCGGGCGAGGCGCGGGCAGCAACAGGTCGTACTCGTTCAGCCACTGGCGAACCTGGGTTACCGGGTTGAACATCAACACATCGATGATCGACAGGCAGGGCACGAACGGCTGGCCGAACTGGGGGTAGGCGATGTCATGCATGCGGTGAAAGCGCAGGCTCAGGCCGGCCTGGCGGAAGCGATGTTCTTCATACAGGGCGCGACCGCCGATGGCGTTGACGTAACGGTTTCCCCCCAGTCGGTGCATGGTCTTGACGACCCGGTCCTGCTTATCGGCGATATCGCGGATGCCCAGGCTGGACGCCAGCAGGATGGGTGTGTCGATGCCAAGGTAGGCGCATACCTGGCGCAGGCTGTGTTCCAGGTAGCGAGCCAGGTTGCGCTCCGGGTAGCGCAGGCAGCTTTCCAGCAGCGGTAGCACCTGGGCACGCTGAGGCGCGCGGGCATAGTGCAGGCTCAGGGTCTTGAGCAGGCTGTCCAGCGCGCCGCCAGCGGTGTCGGCCAGGCACCGCTCATTGATGGCCAGGCCGTGGATGTCTCGCGCCAGTGGCAGGCTGAACAACCAGGGCTTGCCGCCGCAAAGCACCCGGTTGCGATTGATCCAGCCGTCCTTGATGTACTGCAGGTCGTCGCCGAGCACGAACACGTCCGCGCCGGCGATCAGCTGGAAGTAGCCCAGGTAGGGGAACCAGTAGGGCTGCATCATGGCAATGGTGGTATTCATGCTGTCGGTCCTTCGCGCCTCAGGCGCGGCTGTCGCCGTAGTCGTATCCATAGGAGGCGCAGTCGTACTCGGCGGTGGAAGCCTTGCGGATCACGCCGTTGAAGATCGCGCCCTTGAGTGACACGCCGTTCTGGGCCAGCCGCCGGCGCGCGACATCCACCTCCTTCACGGTGCTTTGGCCGAAGCGGCTGACCATCATGCAGGTGCCGGCCTGGCGGCCTACGAGGGTGGCATCGGTTACCGCCATCACTGGCGGGGTATCGATGATCACCAGGTCGTAATGAGGTGCCAGGGCGTGGAGCAGGTCGCTGAAGTTCTGGTGCATCAGCAATTCGGACGGGTTAGGGGCCGCGTAGCCGCAGGAGATGATCTGCAGGTTGTCCACAGGCGTGTCGTGCACTACTTGGGTGAATGGCAACTTGCCGGCCAAGGCGTCGGCCAGGCCGTGGCGCGGTTGCACGCCGAACTGCTGGTGCAGGTAGCCCTTGCGCATGTCGGCGTCGATCAGCAGCACGCGCTTGCCGGTCTGGGCGCTGACCACGGCCAGGTTGGCGCAGACGAACGACTTGCCCACCCCTGGGGTGGGGCTGGTGACCATCAGGACCTGGTTGGGCGCCTCGGCCATGGCGAAGTGCAAGCTGGTACGCAGACTGCGCAGCGCTTCCATGGTCGCTTCCCGTGGCGCCACTACCGCGAGCAGGCGTGACGGCGCCTGGCCCTTGCGGGTCTGCCCGCGGTTCAGGCGTTCCTGCTGGCGCGACAAGGGTAGCGAGGCATACACCGGCAAGCCGAGCTGCTCAACGCTCTCGGGGTTTTCCACACCTCGGTAGAACGCTTGGCGCAGGAAGATCAGCCCTACCGCCAGCAGCGCGCCGAGCACGGCGGCGAAGGCGACGATCAGCTTGCGCATGGGCTTGACCGGTTCTTCCACGTTGGCGTCAGCCGCGTCGATGATGCGCACGTTACCGATATTGCCGGCGCGGATGATGTCTTGTTCCTGCACGCGGTTAAGCAGGTTGGTGTAGGTCTGGGTGGTGACCTGCATGTCACGGGTCAGGCGCAGCAAGTCCTGCTGGGTTTCAGGCAACTGGCCGACCTCGCCCTGCAGCTTGGCCTTCTGCGCTTCAAGCTGGCCGATCTGCTGGCTCAGCGCCACGGATTGCGGGTGCTGGCGGGTGTAGAGGCGGTCCAGGTCGGTGCGCTTGAGGCGCAGCTCCGACAGTTGATTGTCGTAGGCCACTACCTGGTCGAGCAGGGCGCGGGTCTGCTGGCCGATGTCCACGGCATGGGTGCGCAGCTGGAACTCATGCAGGGCCTGTTCGGACTTTTCCAGTTCGGCGCGCACCACCGGCAGTTGCGAGCGTAGGAAATCCAGGCGCTGGGCAGCTTCGGCTGAGCTGCGCTCCACGTTCTGGCGTACATAGCGATCGCTCACTTCCTTGACCAGCATTACCGCGCGGGCCGGGTCCGCATCCTGGATGGAGAGGTAGACGATGCCGGAATCCTTGCCGGCTTCGCTGACCTTCAGGCGCTCCTGGTACTCCAGGGCGGTGGCCAGTTCCCGGTTGCGCACCAGACGGAACTCGGTGCCAGGCCGGGCCTGCAGCTCACTGACAGAAAGGCTCACGCCACCGCCCTGGCTGTCGCTGCCCACCTGGCCGCTCAACAAGGGCTGGCCGTCCGGGTCTTTCACGGTGTATTGGCCACTGGCGCCAACGGCAAGCGTCAAGGGCAGGCCAAGCAGCGCCTTGGGTACATCCAGCGCGTCCACGGTGATGCGTTCGCCGCCCCAGGCGAAGCGATCCAACCCCAGTGGGGCGGCGGCCGGTTGGCCGTCGGCCGGCTTGAACTGGCGGGCATACCATTTGCCAAGGAGCGGCAAGTAGCGTGGGGTCGCGACTATGTCCAGCTTGAGGTCAGCGATGACCCGGCCAAGCACTGCGCGAGACTTGATCAGCTCGATCTCCGTAGCGGCCTCGGACACCGACGTCGGCTTGCTGTTGAACACGGGGGTGGCGTCCAGGCCGATTTTCTTGGGCTCGATCTGAATCATCGCATTGGCCTGGTAGACAGGCGTGGCGACCACCGCATAGGCAATGCCGACCAGTGTGCACAGACCCACCACCCAGGCGATCAGGACCTTGTGGTCGAACAGCATGCGCAGGATGCTTGCCACGTCGATGCGGCTGTCCTGGTGATATTCCAGGCTGGTACGAGGCATTGCGGTCATGGTCTTGCTCCTGGGCCAGGACTGACGGTATTCACAAGGGGTTTCTGATGGGTAATGACGGGTTGCATGGCTAACCTCTCCCCACGGGCAAGGCCAGGCGGCGGCACAGGTTGCGGCTGACATTGGCCAGCATCAGGCCCAGGGCGCTGAGCTTCTGCCAGGGCGAAACCGCCGCCAGGGACAACCCGAACAGCTGGGTGACAAAGTGCTCGTAGAGGGCCTGCTGGCCGCGGTGGTGGTAGTAGTTGGCCAGGCAGGCGGCGGTTTGCAGCGACATGTGCAGCTTTTTCTTCTCACTGCGCATGGAGAAGATTCCGCCGCTGTGCACCCGGTAACCTCCGGGGGTGATGTCTGCCAGATACTTGCCCTTGCCGTGGGCACCGAGCAGTGACCACCAGCACACGTCCATCAGGGGCGCTTGTTCCAGCTCCCGGGGCAGCTCGCGCAGGACGTTGCGGAAGCAGGCGGTAAGGGTGGAAATTTGTCTGCCACGCATCAGTTCCAGGGCGGTGGCGTCGCGTTGGTAGGCGCGGCCCAGTTGCAGGCCCAGTTCGCCGCGTTCGCTTACCATCACGGCATCGTGATAGGTGATGACGTAATCGGGATGGTGCTCTAGGAAATCCACCTGCTTTTGCAGCTTGAGCGGATCGGTCCAGTAGTCGTCGCCATCGCAATATGCCAGGTAGCGCCCCTTGGCCAGGTTGAACAGCGAGGGGAAGAAAAGCTTGCCCTGCTGGTACTGGTTCTGCTCATGCAGTACCGGGCGGATCAGCTTCGGGTAGCGCTGGGCATAGGCCTGGATGATTTCCCGGGTGCCGTCGCTGGAGGCATCGTCGTTGATCAGGATTTCAAAGGGGAAATCCGTGCGCTGGGCCAGGAAGCTGTCCAGCGTGGCGGCGATGAACGCACGCTGATTGAAGGCCGGGCAAAGGATGCTGAGCAGGGGAGCCCTTGCCTCGCCCCAGCGCTGCATGATGTCTTGTTCGGTTCGAATGTTCATCGTCCTACACTCGGTTTGCTGAACAGAAGGGCCACCCTGGCGGTCAGCAGGCGGTCACTACCGACCACCAGCGCGAGGGTTCCCAGGCCGCACAGGGCCAGGCCGACGAAGGTCAGCAAGCGATCCTCGCCCGCCATCGAGCGCACGATAGGCTCGGTCAGCCCCAGGCCAAGCAGGGTCATCAGGCTGATCCGCAGGATGTCGCGCAGCCACGCGCCGTGTATTTCGGGAGCCAGGTGCTGGTGCACCACCCTTGGCCAGATGGCGAAGGACAGCAGGCGCAGCACGAACCAGGCCGCCGCCGCGCCCAGCGCGCCACAGCTGTCGATGGCCAGGCACATCACCGGCACGGTGACCGCGGCCGACACCAGGCTGTACCAGACGTGCAAGCGGATCCGCCCGTAGGCGTACTGCAGGTGATACTGGAAACTGCTGGCGGCCATGATGGCGCTGCCCAACGCGTACCAGAACAGGATCGGCCTGCCCCAGTCGGCGGCGGCGCGGTCACCGCTCCAGGCGTAGAGCAGGTCTCCGGCGTGCGCCGCCATCACGCTGGCCAGGGGAAACAGCAGCGTGCAGGTAAAGCGGCTGGCCGCCAGGTAGAGCTGGTGCATGTCGCCGTGACGGCCTTCGGCCAGCAGCACGGTCATGCGCGGCAGCAAGGTTTGCACCAGGGGGTTGATCAGCATCAGGATGCCGGTGGTCATCAGCGCCACCAGGGAGAAGTAACCGTATTCGGTCAGCAGCAGACGCTCGGAGAGCAGCATCTTGTCCAGCTGGGTGAGCACGATCCACAGCACCGAGGTGAACGACAGGCTCAGGGCGAAGGGCACGATCGGCTTGACCAGGGCCCAGTCGAAGCCGCTGAACCAGCGCGGCGCGGGCAGACGGCCGTAAGCCTTGCTGGCGAAGATCAGGGTTTCGATCAGCGCCACGGCGAGCTGGACCTCGAAGAACACCAGGGCGTCCTGGGACACGAAGGCCACCAGGAACAACCCGCCGAAATAGCGCAGGGTGGTGATCACTACGTTGGCGCCGTTGAGCCAGCCGTGCAGCTCCAGGCCTTGCAGGCCGCTCTTGTAGAGGGTGGCGTACAGGCGCAGGGCAACCATCCAGCCCATGAGCACGACACAGTGCACGATGGTGTCGGTCGGCAGTGCCTGGGCGTTGAGCCAGTGGGCGGCGATCCATGGGCTGCCCGCCTGGATGCTGGCCACCGTGGCGACACACAGAGGCAGGAAGATCAGCTCGAAGGAGCGCAGCAAGCCGCCGCTGGCGCGACCGGTCGAGGAGCCGGCATGTTGGTGGTGAGCGATCTGCCGTACCAGGGACGGTGACAGGCCGACGTCCAGCAGCTGCAGCCAGGTCTGCAGCACCGTGTAGAAACCGATCAGGCCATACACCTCGGCGCCCAGGTGGCTGAGGTAGAAGGGCATGATCAGGATGCCGATCAGCAGCGCATAGGCCTGGCCAACGTAGTTGAGCGTGGTGTTCTGGAAGATCGATCGTTTGCTGTTCATGACCTGCCCGGCGATTGTCGATTAAAGGGCGCGACGCAGAGGCGCGATGTTGAAGCGTGGCGACTCGCACTGGCGTAGCAGGGTTTCGACGATGCGTTGCTGGGCAGGCTTGGCCAGGCCGGGGTAGATGGGCAGGCACAGTACCCGGGCGGCAAGCTGGCGCGAGACCGGCTGCGGCAGCTGCGGCTGCAGGTAGTCGATGGTGTCCAGGGACGGATAGAAATAGCGCCGAGGGTTGATGCCCGCTTCCTGCAGGGCTGCCCGGGCCGCGAGCATGTCACGGTGGCTGGCCAGGGCGATTGGGAAATAACTGTGGTTGAGCTCGCTCAGGGCGGTGGGCTGTTGCAGCTGGAGGTAGTCACCCAGGCTGCGCTGGTAGAAGTCGGCGATCTGCGCTCGCTCCTCGAGGATCAGCGCGATGTCGTCGAGCACGCACAGGCCCATGGCCGCGGCGAATTCGTTGAGCTTGGCATTGGTGCCCAGACCTTCGATGGTTTCGTAGTCGGCGATGCCGAAGTTGATCATCAGCCGCACCCGCTCGGCCAGGTCGTCATCGTTGGTTACGATGGCGCCGCCTTCGATGGTGTGGAACAGCTTGGTGGCATGGAAGCTCAAGGTGCTGACATGGCCCCGGTTGAGCACCGACCGGCCCGCATGAAAGCTGCCGAACGCGTGGGCGCCGTCGTAGATCACTGCCAGGGCATGACGCTGGGCGATGCTGTCGATGGCATCGGCCGCGCAGGGGTTGCCGAACACATGAGTTGCCACGATGGCGCTGGTATCGCTGACCAGGCTGGCCTCGATGCGGGCCGGGTCCAGGTTCCAGGTGGCGGGGCAGATGTCGGCGAACACGGGTCGGATCCGTTCCCAGTGCAAGGTGCTGCTGGTGGCGATGAAGCTGAACGGGGTGGTGATGGCGCTGCCGCGCAAGCCCAAGGCGCGGTAGGCCACTTGCAAGGCCATGGTGCCGTTGTTCACCAGCACGATGTTGCGCACGCCCAGGTATTCTTTCAGGCGCTCTTCCAGCTCACAGCACAGTGGGCCCTGATTGGTGAGCCAGCGCGAGGCATAGATGCCGTCGACGTAGGCTTTGAATTTTTCCAGGTTGCCCATGTACGACTTGGTGACATTGATCATGGCTCTTCCTTGCGCAAGGCTTGCGCGGCTGGCTGTGGGGCTGCAGTGCGGACCAGGGAGATCAAGCGGCGGTGTCGGAACGGGCAACGCTGCGCCGGGCGCGTTGCTGGTTGAGCGTGAGGATCAGCCGCGTAGCCAGGCTGCCGGCATGTGGATCGCCGTAGTGGAACAGGGCGGTGGCGCGCCTGAGGTGCGGATCACAGGGCTGATTGGCATGCAGGCTGCGGTAGCCCCAGAAGAGGTAGAGGTTGCCGGGCACCAGGGGCAGGGTACGAGGCTTGAGCCAGCCGGCATCGATGCCGCGACAGATCAAGCGGCGACTGAGCCTGTTCTGCAGTACCGCTTTCTCGGCTACGTTCAGGGCCACGCTGGCGCGCACTGGGCGCAGATTGGGAAACAGCACCAGGTCGCCGCGCTGCTGGCCTTCTTCGGGAATGAAGACGGGTACCAGCAGCGTGATCAAGGTGGCGTCGTAATGGAAGGCATTGGATTCACGGGCGCCACTACCGCCCTGGACGCAGCGCAATACCGGGAAGATCTCGCGGCTGGTGGCGCTCGCGCCTGTGGCATGGCGGTGCAGGCGGTCCAGCAAGGTGGCCAGTTCGGGCGAGGCGGCCAGCCGCGCCATGGGGCTGTCGGCAAGAGCGTCCAGGCCGTGATAGGCGAAGTATTGGCCGTTGTGTTGGCTGGCGTGCCGCTCGACGTAATGGCGCATGTCCGCCAGTTCATTAGCGCAAAACGCCTGTTCGATCACGGCATGGCCACGCTGGTCCATATCGTTGACCAACAGCGCGATGGAAACCGGGTCATAGCGAAAAGTTGGCGACATGACAAGACACTCTATCCGTGAATGAACTTTCTTTGCAGTCGAAGTGCTAACTTCGGTCAAAGCTACCGCCAGCCCGGCTGATAATTAGCAGGGCGACTTGGTAATACCGCAGGCAAATTTCGCGGCAACGCCAAAGGCTCTTCCATTGAAGTTTGGCAGCATTTGAACGTTATAAAACTTTGGGCGAGCCGATGTCCTTCATGCTGAAAACAACAGCATTTAGCCGGGGCAGCCTCAAGGTACTTTTGCGGAGGATTTTCTTCTTCGGGACTTCATGGCCCGATCCGAGTCTTTGCCCGGATGAGTGATATATCGTTTTTTCCTGTTGGGCTGTCAATCATTTCCGTCGAAAAAACAGCTCACAGCTTAACCTTTCGGGCTAGCGCAATATAAGTCATTGATTTAAAAGGATAAATAAAATTGACGCCATCTAAATGATGTCATTTTGACTTTTGATGATGGCCCCCACTTGAAAGGTATTGTTTTCATAGTAAAAAAGCACGGCAACCCTTGGAATTGCTGGCTTTCCCAGGCGTAGCGGGAAAAAAATCGTTCGCTGGCATGGCCAAAAGTTTGGCGTCGGCTTGCCAGCGATGGCTTGATGCTGAAACCATGCCGTGCCGTTAAGTTGACATCACGTCAGGGGCGATCATACAGGTCAGGCCGCCGATCATTGAGGTAGGGGGTCGAGGATCGAAGTTTCGCGAGATGGTTGCGGTCCAGATCCGCCACCAACAGGCACTCCTGGGCCTGGGCCGAGGCTAGGATCTCGCCAGCCGGCCCGCTCAGGCTGCTCAGGCCGCAGTAATGCAGGTCTGCCTCAACCCCACAGTAATTGGCATAGGCGAGGTAGCAGCCGTTTTCGTAGGCACGGGCACGCACGGTGACCTGAGCGACGAACTCGAAGCCCGTCATGTTGGCGGTGGGCACCAGTACCAGCTCGGCCCCGGCCAGGGCCAGTTGCCGCACGGCTTCGGGAAACTCCACGTCGTAGCAGATCAACAGGCCCAGTGACCAGCCATGAAGCTGGGCCACGGCGAAGCCTCCATCGCCCGGGCTGAACATGGCGCGGTCCAGCGCACCAAACAAATGTGCCTTGCGGTAGTCCAGAAGCCGCTGGCCTTGGGCATCCACCAGTTGCGCCGCGTTGTACACGGCCCCGTGTTCGCTCGCTTCGGGGTAGCCATAGGCGATGGCGATGCCTTGAGCCCGGGCGATGCCGGCCACCGCCCGAGGCAGCTCGCCATCCGGGGGCTGGGCCAGCGCTTTGGCGGCCGAGGCGCCGATGTTGTAACCGCTGAGGAACATTTCCGGAAACACCACCAAATGCGCGCCCTGGCGAGCCGCCTCGGCGGCCCAGTGGCCCAGGCGGCGCAGATTATGCTCGCTCGATCCAGGCCCGGCGGGCCCTTGGTAGATGGCAATGCGCATAAGGGAATCTCAGTCGGGCAGGACGACGGGGCCCAGGCTGTCGAAGAGATCGCCCGGGCCTGGGTTGTTGGGCGAAGTCTTGCCGCCGAAATGATTCATGATGCCCCACACGGCATTGAGCGACGTCTGCACGGCGCCCTCCACCCAGGCGGGTGTCCAGGACACGTCGTCGCCCGCAATGAAGATGCCGCGTTGCTCGGCGGGCATGTCCTTCTGCACGAAATGGGCGTACATGCGCTGGTTATAACGGTAATGGCCCGGCAGCGCGCCTTTGAACGCGCCGAGGAAGTGCGGGTCCGCCTCCCAGGAAACGGTAATGGGGTCACCGATGATGTGCCCGGCGATGTCTACGGTGGGGTAGATCTTCTTCAACGCGTCCAGCGCCAGCTTGACTCGTTTCTCTACGGGGTGGGGCAACATCTTCAGGGCGTCACTCATCCATGAGTAGGACAGGCAGATCACTCCCGGTTTGCCTTCGCCATTGTCGAACAGGTAGGTGCCACGGGTAAGGCGGTCGGTCAGGGTCATGCTCATGGTATCGCGCCCGGTGACCGGGTCCTTGTCCTTCCAGAACGGGCGGTCCACCATCACGAAGGTCTTGGACGACTGCATATAGCGGGTTCGATCCAGGGCCATCCACATCTTCTGGGAGAACAGCGATTCTTCACATTCGATCTGGGTGGTCAGCAACCAGCTTTGGCACGTTGCGAGAACCGCCGGGTACACCCGCGTGTGGCCCCACACGTCAGTGACCGCGAACTGGCCGTTGGCTGCCCGCGCCACTTTCTGCACGCCGCAGCGTGGCGCCCCGCTGTGCAGGCTGCTCAGGCTGGTGCCGGCGGGCCAGTGGGCGCAGCGCTCGGGCGCGTGCCGCCAGATGCCCAGCGGCACCTGTTCAACGCCGCCGACGACCAGATGCTGATGGTCGTCGCAGTTGGTCATCACCACGCGCAAGATTTCCAGCATGGAGTTGGGGAAGTCTGAATCCCAGCCGCCAGTGCCGAAGCCGACCTGGCCGAACACTTCCCGATGCTGGAAGCTCAGCCCGGCGAAGGAGCGCGAAGTGGCGACAAAATCATAGAAGGTACGGTCATCCCACAGGGGGACCAACGTGTCCCACAATTCCTTGAGGCGCACGGTATCGCGGTCGCGGATGGCTTGCTGGATCTCGCTGAAGTGAGCGCGTTCTTCCAGTGCGTCGGCCCAGGCGTCGGCCACTTCCTGAAACAGCGGCGGCAGCTCGGATGCGCTTTCGGCATAGTAGGTTTGCCCCTCCAGATCGATAACGGTGCTTCCGGAAGCTGCTGTCAGCGGGTTGGGGAAGGGCCGGGTTTCCAGGCCGAGCAGGTCCACGTAATGGTAGAAGGCGGTGGAGGATACGGGAAAACGCATGCCACCCAGTTCGGCGATGATGCCCTCGGCACCTTCGAAGGGCTGCGAACGCAACCGGCCACCCAGGCGCGACGCTTCGTACACCACCGGCCGCAGGCCCAGCTTCATGAGCTCGTAGGCGGCCACCAGACCCGCGATGCCGGCGCCGATAATCGCCACTTCCTTGCCGTGATTGGCTTGCGGAATGCTGCCGAGACCGTCCGGATGGGTGATCCATTGGTCAAACGGGAAGGGAAAGTCCGGGCCGAACACGGTAATCGGCTTGTCGGAGCCAGCAGGATGGCGGTTGGGCTTGAGCATGGGCACCTCGCGGGGTTGCGATCTTGTCAGTATAGAAAGCGATGCCCGGCATTCTAGGTAGGTGCGCGCACGTTATTAAGACGCAGAATGTCGTCTAAATGAGTGGTTATTGGTCATTGTGATGCGAAAGGATGCCGTTTTGTAACCCTGGCACCCGTCAGCCGCGCCCGCGGTCGATCTTGGTGCTCAGGATGATCGAGGTGGTGGTCTTGTCCACACCCTCGATGCCGCCGATCTGGTCCAGCAATTCATCGAGCTGTTCCGGCGAATCCGTATGCAGCCAGGCCACATAATCGAACTCACCACTCACGGCGCACAATTGCTGGATCTGCGCCATGGCGCCGAGACGCTTGAGCACATCGCGGCCAGCCTTGGGCTGCACGGTGATGCCGACGTAGGCTTGCAGCCCGCCGCTCAAGGCGCGCTGGGCCAGGCGCACGCCGTAGCCAACGATGACGCCGGTACGTTCCAGGCGGGCGAGGCGGGCAGTAACGGTTGTGCGGGCAATGCCCAGTTTCCGAGCCAAGGTGGCGACGCTTTCGCGGGCGTTCACCTGCAGGGCGGCAATCAATTGACGGTCAACCCCGTCGAGGGCAAAGGCGCTATGGTCGGTCATTGGATCTCAACGGATGGAGGCATAGGGCTATCCTAGTAAACCGCGACCCGGCAGTCACTCTCTATCGCAGCAAAATACAAAATACCGACGAAACTCTTTTACGTTACCTTTTGACAACGATCGGCAACTAACAGGTTCTTTTCGTTTTTTTTGGCGCCAACGTTATGGCGAAATGCCATCTAGCTATTTATTAATTTGAAGTGGCAATTGAATAATAATCGCTATAGTCGCGTGCTGATTCAGCAGGAGCGATCGACATGGCATTGACGCAGGGAAAGTTGTTAGACGCCGTGCCCCCTTTGATAGTGGATCTGGACGGAACACTTTTACGTTCAGATCTATTACTTGAAACCTTCCTGGCCTATGTTCGGAAAAAACCCACCGGGGTCGTTTCCGTTCTTGGCTGGTTGCGTCAGGGCAAGGCCGAACTCAAGGAAGGGCTGGCCCTGGCCGCTGAGCTGGATGTAGCCGTGCTGCCCTACGATCCCGAGGTGCTGGAGTTGATCCGCCAGGCGCGGCGAGAGGGGCGCGAGGTGGTGCTGGCCACCGCCAGCCATCGTACCTTGGCCGAACGCATCGCCGCGCACGTGGGGGAATTCGACGCGGTGTTCGCCAGCGAGCAGGGCCTGAACCTTTCCGCCGAGCGTAAACGGGCCCTGCTGGTAGCGCGCTATGGAGAGGGCGGCTTCGATTACCTGGGCAACTCCCGGGACGACCTGGCGGTATGGCCCAGCGCCCGAGAAGCGATAGTGGTCAACCCGGACGCTGGGGTTGAGCGCAAGGCTCGGCGGCTGGCCCAGGTAAGCCAGGTGATCGATTCCAACCCGCCGAGCCTGCGCCTTTGGTTCAAGGCGCTGCGCCTGCATCAATGGATGAAGAACCTGCTGATCTTTGTCCCGCTGCTGGCGGCACACCTGCTCGGTCAACCGCAGCAGTTGCTCAACGGAGTACTGGCGTTTTTCTGCTTCGGCCTGTGCGCTTCCAGCGTATACGTGCTCAATGACCTGCTGGACCTGAACGACGACCGCCACCACCGCACCAAGCGCAACCGGCCCTTCGCCAGTGGGCGCCTGCGTCTGGGTCATGGACTGCTGGCGGTGCCCTTGCTGCTGGCGGCGGCCTTTGGCGCCGCCGCCATGCTGCTGCCGTGGCAGTTCAGCGCGGTGCTGGGTGCCTATTACCTGCTGACCCTGGCCTATTCCCTGTACCTCAAGCGGCAGATGACCGTGGATGTGATCGTGCTGGCCATGCTCTACACGGTGCGGATCATCGCGGGCGTGGCAGCCTTAAGCGTGCCGCTGACGTTCTGGATACTGGCGTTCTCCATGTTCATCTTCCTCAGCCTGGCGTTGGTCAAGCGCTACGCCGAACTGCGCGAAGCGCGTTCGCGCGACATGCACGCCATGACCCGCGGCCGCGGTTATTACCCTGGCGACCTGGACATGATCGCTTCCCTGGGCGCCGCCTCTGGCTACCTGTCGGTGATGGTGCTGGCGCTGTACATCCATGATGGCGCCACGGCGTCCTTGTACGCCTTTCCCCATGTGATCTGGCTGGCCTGCCCCTTGTTGCTGTTCTGGATCACTCGGGTATGGATGCTGACTCATCGCGGCGAAATGAACGACGATCCGGTAGTGTTCGCTATTCGCGACCGTATGAGCCAGGTGATCGGCCTGTTGTTCGGTGTCGTGTTCTGGGTAGCCACATGAACCTCTACTCCTGGGGGCGGGTGCCGCACGCACCGCAACAGGGCCACGGTTGCGGCTGGCGTAGCGAACTGGCAAAGGCTGCGGCTCGGGTGGTAAAAGGTCATGGCAGCACCCTGCCGTATGGCAATGGACGCAGCTACGGTGACAGTTGCCTGGCCAGCAGCAACCAGGTGCTGACCATGCGCCGGCTGGACCGCCTCATCGAGGCAGACTGGGCCGCTGGGGTTGTCGAGGTCGAGGCCGGCATGACTCTGGCCGAACTGCTGGCGCTGGCCATTCCTCGCGGGTGGTTTCTGCCGGTGACGCCAGGAACCCAGTTCGCCACCGTGGGCGGCGCCATCGCCAATGACGTGCACGGCAAGAACCATCACCGCCGCGGCACTTTCGGCCATCACCTGATCAGCTTCAGCCTGTTGCGCCATGGGGAGGGATCGCTCCATTGCAGCCCGGACGAGCAGGCCGAACTCTTCGCCGCCACCATCGGCGGGCTGGGGCTTACCGGGATCATCTGCGCGGCGCGCATTCGCTTGATCCCCATTCGCGCCAGCCAGATCGACACCCAGACGGTGCGCTTCGGTGGGTTGGATGAGTTCTTCGCCCTTTCCGAAACCCTGGACAGCCAGCACGAGTATGCCGTGGCCTGGGTGGATTGCCTGGCACGCGGCGCCCAGCGCGGGCGTGGGGTATACATCGTGGGCGACCATGCCGCCTATGGGTCTCTGGAAACAGGCGGCCAGCCCAGGTTGCGGGTGCCGCTGACGCCGCCGGTATCCCTGGTGAACCGCTATTCCCTCAAGCCATTCAACAGTCTGTACTGGCACGCCCATCCCAAGGTGCTGACCCAAGGGCGCAGCCGCTACGAGCCTTTCTTCTACCCATTGGACCGCATTCTGCACTGGAACCGCATCTACGGCCGGCGTGGCTTCCAGCAATACCAGTGCGTGCTTCCCGAACGCAGCGCCAGGGCGGCGCTGGGACAGTTGCTCGAGCAGATCGCCGCGGCCGGGGAAGGCTCTTTCCTGGCGGTGCTCAAGCGTTGCGGCCACTTGCGTTCGCCTGGCTTGCTGTCCTTTCCAATGGCTGGTGTGTCCCTGGCGCTGGACTTCCCGCAAAGCCCCGCGCTGGTGGAGCGTCTCTTTCCCCGGTTGGACGCGCTGGTCCGTGAAGCCGGCGGCCGCCTCTATCCGGCCAAGGATGCGCACATGAGCGGCGCGGATTTTCGCCATGCCTACCCGGCCTGGGAGCGCGTCGAAGCCCTGCGCGACCCCACGCTGATGTCTCGTTTCTGGAACAGGGTCACCCAATGAAAAAAGTGCTGATCATCGGCGCCACCTCCGGCATCGCCAGCGCCTGCGCCCGCCTTTGGGCGGTGGAGCGCTGCGAGTTCTTCCTGGTAGCGCGCAATGTCGAAAAGCTGGAGTTGACCGCCAGCGACCTGCGCGCCCGTGGCGCTGGCGCTATCCACACCCATTTGATGGACGCTACCGCCTTTGCTGCCCATGCAGCGATGATGGCTGTCTGCCTGGCCGCCCTGGGGCAGATCGACATTGCTCTGATCGCCCATGGCACGCTACCGGACCAGGCTGCCTGCGAGCAGGATGTGACGATCGCCATCGAGGAGTTCACCAACAACGCCACCTCGGTGATCGCCCTGGGCACCTTGCTGGCCAACCATTTCGAACGCCAGCGCTGTGGCACCCTGGCGGTGATTTCCTCGGTGGCCGGCGACCGGGGTCGAGGCTCCAATTACCTCTATGGTGCGGCCAAGGCAGCGGTGACCACTTTCTGCGATGGCTTGCAGGCGCGCCTGTTCAAGGTAGGCGTGCACGTGGTGACCATCAAGCCAGGCTTCGTCGATACTCCCATGACCCAGGGCCTGCCACTGCCCGCGGCCCTGGTAGCCAGCCCGGCGGCGGTGGCGCGACGGATCGTGCAGGGTATCGGTGCCCGCGCTTCCACGCTCTATGCACCGGGGTTCTGGGCGCTCATCATGTGGGTGATCCGTGCCATTCCGCAGCCATTGTTCAAGAGGCTCAAACTGTGACCGCCCTGGCCGCCGGCGGCACCTGGCAGTACCGGGCCGTGGCGCTGTCCGTGGTGGCCTCGGCGTTGGGTTACCTGCTGTTCTCGCTCTGGGCCGGTTGGCAGCCGGTAAGCCATGCGGTGCTGGCCGTGGGCCTGGGCGGCACCTTGCTAGCCTTGGGCATGTCCCTGGTGAACTACGGTCTGCGCTTCATTCGCTGGCAAACCTACCTGGGGCTGATGGGGCACAGGGTGCCCTGGGTCACCAGCTGGCGCATCTACCTGGCCGGCTTCGCCCTGACCACCACTCCGGGCAAGGCCGGCGAAGCCCTGCGCGGGGTGCTGCTCAAAGACCATGGCGTGCCTTGGCCGGCCAGCCTTGCGGCTTTCTTCAGCGAGCGGCTCTCGGACCTCTTGGCCGTAGTGCTGCTGACCCTGTTCGGCCTGAGCCTTTACCCCGAAGCCAAGCCGCTGATCTTCCTGGGGCTGGGCCTGGTGGGCAGCGGCTTGCTGGTGCTTTCCCAAAGCCGCCTGCTGGCCTGGGTCGGGCGCTGGCTCGCCATGCAGCCTGGCCGCTGGGCACGCTTGCTTGGCACGCCGCTGCAGATCGTGCTCGAAGCCCAGCGCTGCCATCGCCCGGCCATGCTTGCCTGGACCACCGTCCTCAGTGTGCTGGCCTGGAGCGCCGAGGCGCTGGCCTTTCACTGGATCCTGCAGTGGATGGGCGCGGATGTGCCCCTGGCCTTTGCCGTGTTCGTGTACGCCCTGGCCATGCTTGCCGGCGCGATCAGTTTCATGCCCGGCGGGCTGGGCGGCACCGAGGCGGTGATGGTGGGGTTGCTGGTGTGGAAGGGCATGTCCGGCGCCGACGCCGTGGCCGCCACCGTACTCATTCGCTTGGCTACCCTGTGGTTCGCGGTGGGGCTGGGGGCGCTGATGCTGATGCGCTGTCGCCGCGATGCGCGCGCTTGAATCGTTCAAGGAGATGACACCCGTGAAGCAAGGACCCTTCGCTTACCCTCTTGGCCCCCGGGCTACCCCACTGCGTGGCCCCTGGGCGCTCCTGCTCCTGGCCCTCGCCATCACGGCCAGCTTCCTCGCCTCCAGCGGGCCGGTTCAATGGATGGACAATGGCATGTTCCTGGCGGACGCCTCCATCGGTCGCTACTTCAGCGAAACCCTTGGTCCTCTCGACCATCCGCTCTATCAATTCTTCAATACGGCGGTGTTCGAGCTATTCGGTACCCAGGTGTTGAGCCTGCTCAATTCCATCCTGTTGCTGCCCCTGGCCGCGTCGCTGTATTGGCTGGCAGTGAACCTGGGCGCCCAGCGCAACCTGGCTATGCTCGGCGCTGCCGTGGCCGTGCTGGCCCATGCGGTGTTCTGGGTGTCCACCAAGGCCGAGGTGTATCTGTTCCACGCCCTCTTCGTAATCGCCGCCTATGCCCTTTACTTCGAGCGCCGCGGCGGCCTGGGCGCAGTGAGCAAGCTGCTGTTGATCGGCCTGTTCACCGGCATGGCGGCCAGCATCCATCAGCTGACTTTCATTGTGCTGTTGCCCCTGTATCTGCGCCTGCTGAAGGAGCAGCGGACACGCCTGCTGCTGACGCTACCGGCCTTTGCCCTAGGCTTCGCCACTGCCTACCCGGCCATGTTCAATGACCTGGATTCAGGCCTTTCCCTGTTCCAGATCGCCCGTCACTATCTCACCGGCGCCACGCCCTTCGAAAGCAATCCAAACTGGGAAGGCAGCATGCTGCGCTTCGACACCATGTGGCATGAGAAAAACTCCGTGGCCTTGCTGTGCCTGTCTCTGTTGGGGCCACAACTGCTCGGGCTGGTGTGCTATCCGAAGGACAGCCGCCTGCGCCTGGTATGGTGGGCGCTGTTGCTCGACTTCATTTTCGCCGCGTCCTATAACGTGAACGACCGCTTTACTTTCTTCCTGCCCGGCGCCTGCTTCGCCGCCATCCTGGGCGTGCTGCGCCTGCGTCAGTGGCTGGGGAATTCACGCTTGGCCAACCCGATGCTTCTGGCTTCGGTGCTCTGCTCCCCAGCGGCGCTGCTGTTCATGTGGACGCTCTATTCCGCTGGCTTCGTGCGCCTGCCCGTACACGCCGAAGCGCTGCCCTATCGCAACGACATCCACTATTTCATGGTGCCCTACCTGCGCGACCGCTCCGCCGAAGACTTCGCCCGCTACTACGAAACCTCGGCACCGGCCGGTGCGCTCATCGTCAGCGACTGGACACCCATGGGCGCGCTGCGCTCGGCCCAGGCCGCCGGGGCGTTGCAAGGACGCAGCTTCGAGTCCTGTGACAATGCCAGGGATTTGAGTACGTACCTGAAAGGGGCCGGTGCGTTCCTGCCGCGCATGAGTTACTGCGACAGCCTTACCATGCGTTACAAGTTGGAGAAACTGGTGGTGGGGTACCAACTATCAAGTAAATGAGGCCGAGGCGGGGCCAGACTGCGTGAGGCTTCATTCAACGTTGTTTCGATTGTTGCTGGGACTGAGCCCTATCGCGGCGTCTTCGATACTGCCGACGATGACTTGCAATAGTGCATAGGCCTTTTCCAACGCATGCATAGAGTCGCTGCCTGAATAGTCAGGGAACCAGGGACGTGCATGGTGAAGACTCCGTGTGCATTCATAGAGCTGCCACGCGTCGTCGCCAAACAAAGGGTGGGCAGCTGTACGCAGGTTGGCGAACCGGGACACACGGAACCCGGCAGACAAGCTTGTCTCCCGCGCACAGCCGCCATGACTCGAACTGCGCACACAAAAAAGCGTCGGCAGGGGAAATGGGCGCTGTTGCGCCCTGTAGTCTTCAGGGGCGCCAAGCCTGGTCGCCGTATTTGCAGCGACGGGCGAACCATAGCGGCTACCAAGACGCGGCGCAAGCACAGGCCTCTACTGGTTAGTGGCATTAAAAGGAGGCTGGGTAAGCGCAGCCTTCACGCCAGGTTGAGGGGCCTTATGCCGCTTGAAGCGGAGTGTCGGTTTACTTGGGGTATGGCTGCTATCGACCTATTGCAGCCGTTCGTTAAAGGGCAGCCTTGGAGCGGTAGCCGGCAGTAGGGAAGGACTACTGACGACCACCTAGGGCGCCTCTCACTTACGCAGGATGGATATCACTAGGCGCAACACCTACTAATTCAATAGGCGCATCAGGAACGTGCTCGGCTGTTGAAACGGTGCTCGCGACGACCAGGTTGGCTGCGGTGAATGTCCTAGTGTAGCCGCCTTCGAAGCCAATCTCGAAGCGCTGGCCCTCGGCATTAAGGTCGTAGTCCTTGAGGTAGGTGCGGTGAAGGTCTGTGTTGTAGATCAGCTTCAAAGTGCCATCGTGGCCGTCGCCCAGACTGGTATAGCCGAGGGCCGACACATCGATCTTGTCCTGGGTCACATCGAAATCCGTAATCAGATCAGCACTGCCATAGCCATGGACGCTGTCGCTGCTCTCCAGATAACGGAAGGTATCGACCCCTGGACCGCCGGCTAGCGTATCCCCGGCCCCTCCGCCGATCAGGATACCGCCGTCCGCTCCCGCATAGAGTGCATCCCACGCTGGCCTTCCGGTAACGGTCTGGTCAGCGTCAACATGGCTATTATCGCCGGCGAAGATAAAACCATCGGCATCTTGAGAAGCGAGGTTATAGCGGGGTCTCTCCTGGTCGATATACACCTTGAAGCGATTGCCTTCGGCATCCGTTTCGAACGACTGCACTACAATATGCCCTACGGTTTTGTCGTAAGCGTAATTCAGCGTGCCGTTGTAGCCATTGCCCAGGCCAGTGAAGCCCAGCGCGGAAACGTCCAATACGTCCCCGTCGAACAGGTTGAAATTGCTGATAAGGTCAACGCTGGACACACCCGAGGCGTCGTTGACAAAACTGTCGCTGAGCTGGTGATAGAGGAAGGTTTCGTCGCCAACATTGCCGATCAGGTGGTCCGCACCCGCGCCGCCATCCAGTACGCTTTCTCTTTTCCCAGCAATCAGCGTATCGTCGCCGTCCAGGCCATTGAGCACGTATCGCTTGGTGCTGAAGTTGAAGTCCAGGGTATCGTTGCCGGCTGTGCCGTCATGGCGCAGTACAAAGTTGACGGTGCTTAGCTGACCTTGGAAATCGCCTGCCAGGCGCACCTCGAAGAACCTGCCGTCGGCGTCTTTGTCTAGCGAGCGCACGTAGGTAATGTCTGTGGCCGCATCATAGCTGACGGCCAAATCCCCATTGTGGCCGTTACCGATCCGTTCCAGACCAAGGGCGCTCAGGTCCAGTACATCGTATGGGCCCAAAAAATTGGTAATCAGGTCAGAATGAGAGCCCTGAGCATCGGCGTAACTGTCGCTGAGCGACGTGAACACGAATTTCACTCCAGTACCGTAAGCCGCACCACCAGTGAGGTTATCGACCCCGGCGGCGCCTACTAACATGTCGCTACGGCCTCCGCCGTCCAGAGTGTCGTTCCCGTCGCCGCCGAATATGTGATCTTTCCGAGAGGTACCGGTAATGACGTCATCGCCCGACGTACCGGTGTAGGTCTCGAAGGTATATCGATGGTGATAGGTGACTTGCTCATCGAGCGCGGCTTGCAGGACACCTTTGGAGGCTGTAGGCACAGTATTGATCCTGAGCAGGTTGAATTGCTGGGTTTGGGTCGGCAATTCAGGCAATAGCCCATTGGGCTAGACCAGCACGACTGTTGCTGTCATGTACTAGATGAATTGCATAGGCGCGTCAACGCGCCCCATCTCCACCAAACAGCTCATCAGGGCGGCCGATCACTAGGTCTGACACCTTGGACGGGCAATGGCCGCTAAGGGTCGATAGCTATCCCTGGCCAGCCTCGGTTTTGTCATTTTCCGTGAAAAAGGTAACCTCGAAAGGTGTTACATTCCTTGAGTCCTTTGCTTCTCGAAGGTACAGAGCCAGGTAACTGATTTTCTGTTACAGGCCTACAAGAAAGAAAGAGGTTCAACTCAGATAGAAGCTTGAGCAAGCCTGTCAGGCGAGACAGACGCTCATTGCCGAAAGTGATTGCCGCAACGCGTTCAGCCATAGGACAAAGTAGCTCATTGGACCAGCACAGGAGCGAGCCGAAGCATAGCCACAACGCGCTGCGGGACGCGCATGGTGCCACCTTTTTTTGTTATTGAGGATTAGAGTATCTTGCTGCCTCAATCGCGCCGCAGGCGCTCAGGGAGGGGAGCTAGATGTCCGGGAAGAGCGCGCCAACGTTAGATAAGGCGAAAGTTCTAGAAAACGCAGTGACCTCGATCCAGCTGGGGATTGAGGACTATCAGCTCACTCAGGGAAAAAATGGAAACCCGCTCCGAGCTGTATCAGCCGCTCGCAATTTGTTCGCTGGCGTACTTTTACTATTCAAATACAAGATATCAACTCTCGCCGACTCTCCGGAGCACGCGGCGACCCTTATCTACAAGGCCAGGAAATTCAAACCATGCCGAACCGATGGCGGTATGATCGAATGGCGTCCCGAGCTTGAAAGAAACAAGACAATCGACGTAACAGACATTCAGCTTCATTTCGAAGGGTTGGGAATTCGTACAGACTGGAAAGCGGTTAACGCTTTGCAAACGTGCCGGAATGATCTGGAACATCTTCATCCAAAACACCCGTTGGAAGACATCAACAAGTTCTTGCTTGACCTCTTCCCACTTCTGAGAGATTTCATCACACACGAGCTTTCAGAGAACCCAGCAGCCCTGCTAGGTAATACATGGGAAGTGATGCTTAGAAATCATGAGTTCTTCGCTCGCAACCTGGATGAGATACAGCGCCAGTGGGCAGAGCTAGGGGTCATGGAGCACACTCGTGAACTATTCAAGGCTTGCGTATGCCGCGCTTGCGGGTCTCCATTGCTTGAGCCAAACCGTGATGATGTCCAGGCGGGGATGCCGTTCGACTACTCAGAGTTCCGTTACAACTGCCTTGCTTGCAACCAGACTGATCCGTTTATTGAAATGATGGCTGAGAAGTTACGCTTCGGGAAGGAAGACCCTTTCAGCGATGAGGAGCTGATTACAGATTGCGGCAGCTGTGGCGCGCCTATGTTTGACTTGACCGAGGGCCACTGCCATCTTTGCGGCTATAGTTATCAACCGCCACGGTGCGGAGGTTGCCATCGGACACTTGAAAGTTACGAGGCAGAGAATGGGATGCTCTGCGATAGATGCTCAGAATATGCCCATTACAATGATGAATATGAGCCAAACGTAAGCTAGGCCTGTTGGTGCTGAGGCGGGATTGACCAATCTATCGATGCCACATTAACCCTGCCAGATTCACTCAACATCCAGTGCCGTAAAACTTCAGAAGCGGCAACAACAGATGCTGCGTAATTGCATTCCACTTGACCACCCATGTGGATTGCTGCTGACAAGTCAACTTCATTCGACTTGACCCGGCGTTCGCATAGGATTTGACCAGCACACTGGGTGTCTTCTACCGGCAAAAATCGACCCAAAGCAGCCGTTTGATCTCGTCTGCTAACGACCCATAGCAGCCCTTGGGAAAGGCAAGCTTTGGGTCAGCAGCGAAATATATTTGCCAGCTATAAATAATTAATCGAATTGTCGCTTCCCCGGAAGTCTTGTCTCAATCCGTCCGCTCGGGCTCTCCTATGCTTTTCAATAGGGCATTATACTGAATTGCGTCAGAAGTGTATATTTTGTCTAAGACGTAGTTTGCTACCCTAGCTATCTCGGGAACTTCAACTGGCTTGAAGCTTCTGTCTGGTACTTCCTCCAGATGAGAGAACTCATTATTGAGTCGGTTGACAAGGGCAATAGCCGCGTCTTCTTCTTCCCCGAAGAATTTTTTTATTCGCTCAAGGCTGTCGCTTTTGTTGTCGTGGTGGGGGTATTTGAAGAAAAGGAAAGCCTCAAGGAATTTTCTCAAGTTGTTGCCGAAGCCAAAGAACGGCTCGTGGCTAATGTGTGCAGTCGACTGATCTCTGCACTTGTAGATTTGATGGAATAAATAATGGAATTCGGTGATGTAGTCTCTGAGATAAGACGGCATAAGCAAAATACTACTCGCAGCTCCATTGCGCTCAACCATGAAGTGCTCGTGATCATGGCTGCTTTTTTGCTTGCCGCCACCAGTATCTATTTTCTTCGATGGAATGGATAGGCGCTTAAGATATTTCAAAAAGTCCAGATTGTGTGTAGAAATAAAAAGCTGTTTGTATCGATAGGTGTTTGAGCTGTCGGGTTTTTTTACAGGCTTGGCAATCAAGCTCTCAATTAAGCTGAACATGAAAAATATATGGTTGCTGTCGAGGCTCGAAATTGGATCATCGATGTAGATTATTAATTCTTTACCTTTGCTCTCGGGTGCATCCAGCTTTGCGATAAAATAGCAAAACGCAATCAAGCTACATTCGCCTTCGCTCAGGTTGTACGCTGCCTTTCCATCTCGTGTAATCTCAAATTTTACGGTTGCCTTATCTGCACTGTCACGAGGTTCAAGCTTGAGGCCGTCATGGCCAAAAAAGTTATTTAGCAAGGAGTTGACACGTCCAGCCCCCTTGCGTTCATCTCTCTGCTTATTTCGCAAGTTTTGAATTTCGACTTCGGCTTCGCCAATTTTTCTTGCGGAATCTGTATAGGTCGTGTCGGCGGCATCGGCTTCAGTTTTGAGATTTGCTATTTTTTTAAGTTCCGCCTCATAGGTAATTGCAGCCGCAAATGTAGATACGTCAGCCAGGCGAAGTAAATCTCTGGCGGTAGTCTTATCTTTTTCCAGAGTTCTTGTTTTACTGTTGTTAGTGGTAATTAAATCATTGATAGCGTCCACATGCTGCTGAATTTCATTGGGATTATGCAGTGAAAGCGGCAGGGCCACGGGTTGGAAAAGATTGTTTTTTCGTGACTCTAGTGACTTCTTGAGAGCCTCCAGGTCTTTCTTATAGGTACCCAACTCGTTTGCAAGCGCTTGGCTGCTTATGTTAAAGGTGGAGCGTTCCTCTGCATAGAGGTCATCGCTTCTCAACGTGACTAAGCCAGCCAGTGCTGCAATCTCGCCTTTCACTGCGGTGATTACACTCTCCAGATCTGTTTCAAGGTCGCCTGATTCTTTGCTGAAATGCTTGTCGAGTAATTGCCATATATTATCAGGCAAGCTCTGTCGGCAAAAGGCACATACGTCCCGTTTATCACGATGATGAGTGATACCTTGCTTAACCCACAGCTGCAGTACACTGTCGTTGAGTAGTTCTTCGATAGGCTTGGTCGGAGTGATTGCTTTGGACAGAAGTGGATCAGCTTGGCTTTTCAGAGAGTCATAGTTTAGTGCAATCGAAAGCGTTCTTGTGATATCAGGCAATGCCTCTTGTTTGAGCAGCGCAAGCTTTCCAGCTTGCTCCTGAAGTGTCAGTGGAGCAAATCCGGACTTTTGGGTAGTCTCAATGTCGCGTTTAATATTTTCAATGTTGTAAACTGGAACGCCATATTGAAGATTTCTCTTAATCTTTTCAGCAGCGTGTGAGCGCAGCTTCCCTTCCAGTGAGCTTTGAGCTGTACTGTGGCTGGCCTTAGTGCGATCCCGCTCTTTTTTTCTTGTTTCAAGGTCAAAACGAAGCCCGGATTTGGCTTCAACGCTGCCCAACTTGGCTTCAATGGAAGCGATAGCCTCATCAATCTCCTTGTTCTGTTCGCCGACGATGGCGAAAGTTTTGATCTCCCCACCGACATCTTGGTTGACTAGGAAACTCAAGTTCTCAGCCACAAAATCGCGGTTGTAGACTCTCACGTCATAGTTATGAGTCAGTAGTTCCGAACAGGTGACCGTGCCCTGGTCGCCTGTAACAGTGAAGGACGAGCCTGTGTAGTTTGTCGGGAGCTTGCCGGTTTCTAGTGCACGGAAAATACGCGAGAGGGTCGTCTTGCCCGAGTAGTTGCGCCCGTAAAGAATATTCAAGCGCTGGAAAGTTTTAACATTTTTTCCGCTATCCCGGACGGTCTTTTTCCACTCAAGGCCTGAAAAGCTGCCGAAGCTTGCGATGTCTATCTGAGTGATCACTGGTCCATACCTACCTTGGTGGATTTTGGTTTCTTGTAGCCGATTTTCCCCCCACTTGGAATGCTCTATGGCAGATCAGTGGAACTGGCTGGTTTGCCACCCCCACGAAGGACTGCTCTGGGTCGACTTCTGCCCGTCAAAACGCACCCAATGCGCTGGTCAAATCTGATGCAAATAACTGGTCAAGTCGAGTGCGAATGGGTGGTCAAGCCCATGCAATCACGCATATGCCAAGCGGTTGGCAAGGGGCAAGATAAAGCACCACCTCATCTGGTCTTCTCTACCGCGCCTCTACGGCTGTTAACCCTAGCCATCAGATCACGATTTACTGATTCCAAGCGATGATTCGCTTTGGTTAGTAGTGTGTTCTGTTCTTGAAGGGCTTTTTTCTCGGCGCTGAGACGCAGATTCACGATAGCAATACACTTCAAGTCGGCATCCCGCTCAGCAAGCGCCTCGCGCAGCTCTTTGATCGTCCGATCGGCACCACGGAGGTCTTTCGCTTTCTGAGCGAGCTTTTCTCTCGACTCTTTGTTGGTCTTTTGGCGAATCAGTTCCGCCAGATCTGGGTAGCGGTTATGGATCGTCGCATTGCTGATCCCTGCCTCTTCGGCAACTGAGGCGATGCTGAGTTTCCGACTTGCTTGGACAGTCTTGGGTCGCCCCCTGGTAATCCGTGATATGGCTAGCTCAATTGCTCGCCTTGTCTGATCGCTACCCATGCTAGTTAGTCTCCACTGTCGCTATGAGGCGCGATGGTCGATCTGGTAAGGGGTAAGGATCAACTGGGTGCCCCAACTCGGCAAGCACTCGCTCGGCCTCGCGTAGATGCCGAGAGGTACGCTCCCAGGCCGGGTCGCCCATATCAGGCCAAAAAAGTGCCTCGATCTGCTGATCTCTAACGCGCTGCCAGATTATCAAGTGACCTTGGTCGATGACGCCCTCACCGCAATCTGCGCAACGGATAGCATCGTAAAGTCCTTCGCCCCCGCAGCCTTCGGTTGTGGCAAGGCACCAGGAGTGCCCGGTTCCGCGAATGAAGATGCCTTCGCCTACGGCCTTCGCGAGAGCTTGAGGGTCTTTGGCTGTTTTAACCTCGGCCCGCCCTCTGAAGCTAACGATATGCCCGGCTCGTCCGCCAGCGAGACTTTGGCCAGGAGCTAACCAGCCAGAAATGATGCTGGCCTGTAGCTCGTCTCGTTTGGACACCACAGATTCAAAAAGGCTGTCATCAAAGAGTGGGTCTTTTGCGTAGTGCAGAGTCATATCAATCGACCAATGCTTAAAGTGGTGCCGTAGATACCGAACATCGCCCAATACATTCCTGGCAACAAATACCGCAAAGGTCCG
Organism: Pseudomonas sp. DC3200b2; assembly: GCF_049895785.1. Taxonomy (NCBI): domain Bacteria; kingdom Pseudomonadati; phylum Pseudomonadota; class Gammaproteobacteria; order Pseudomonadales; family Pseudomonadaceae; genus Pseudomonas; species Pseudomonas sp. DC3200b2. The sequence continues at coordinate 381,636 of NZ_JAFCTA010000005.1, forward strand.
CCTGAATTGGTGTGTGGCAAGTGGCCAAAGAGTTTTAGGAGTAATTGTTGCACGATCAATCACTTCGGACATGTCTTCGCCTTGCGTGATCAGTTCAAAGCGCTCTGCAACTTGCTTCAGCATCCTGTTCGATTGCATATTAAGCAGGAATTGAGGCCTTGTACCCGATGCCTTCCATCCTAAAAACAGGCTTTCACCAAGAATGGATGCGTCATCTGCAGCTTTAGCGGCATGCGCCTGTGTCTCCGCTATCTCAGAATTCAGCTCTGCCTGTTTTGCAATGTACGCAGCTACGGGCCTCCGTATTTCATTGGCTATGCAAACTGCCTTCTCTACGATTTCAGGGACCATCCATTTGCCCGGTTTGGGTTGATCTTCCAGCTTATATGTCAGACCGTGCAACCAACAGTACTCTTCGCCATCCATATCCGATGAGCGCTCGAAGCAATTGATCTTCAATGAAACCACCTCTGAGTCTCGCATCCCGCTAAACATGGCTATGACTATGTAGCAGCATGTGCGTAGAAATCGAGCTTCATCATCGAGGTCTTTTAGGTTATCGAAGCCGTTGGATTTGAGCGTCTTCTCGACTTTGGAAAAAGCCCTTGCTCTAGCAATGTCGTAGGTGGCAGTTTGCAGTGTCTTATATTGGCGCTTGGCACCGTTCTCTATTCTTTTCAGAGCGTGATATTCCGCGAGACTGATTTCCTCTGCATATGCAGAGTGAAAAGTAGTCCATGTGCTCGATACGCGCTCAGACTCATTCTCGATAAAACTTATCGCCTTACTGCCAAGCTTTGCGTAAATCCGTTTCGGGATGAGTTCCGTTTTAACGTCATACATTCCTTCACTGCGCCTTGCTCCAGCGATGGTGAATGCCGTGTCATCTGGCCAAGGGTGCTGCCTCATAGGCTGGCCTAGTCTGTTTCTGAATAGGTATATCAGTTCAAGACACTCAAGATGACCTATGATCTTCCTCTGGTTTATTTTTTCGCGAGTAGAAATGTGACGTGCAAAGCGCGCACATTGATCCGGCGTCAATCCGGCGAATGTATCTATATTATTTTCGTGCATCCATTTGAGTAATGGCTTTAGGTTTGTCCAGCAAGAAATAAGTGTTGCAGCCTTTATATTTTTACTTGAGCGGGGTGACTTGGCTAGCCAGCGAGTGTATATAAATGATTTGGCGGCATCCATGAGGCTTCTTGTGGCCTTGCTGATCAGACTTACGCCGCTGCATAGCTCGAAGTCAAAGTTAATTCGAAGGTTGGCTGTGTTTTTATTATGAATATAGGGGGAGAAGTCCCATATATTATTGTTATAACTAGAGAGCACAATAGGCTTTCCATCATCCCCTGTAATATAAGTTACGGCCAGATCGACCCGATCGTCAGGTATGATGTTCCGCAGCAACGCGCAGGGTGGCCTAGATGTGATTACACCGGCATTATTCAATTAGCACCTCCAAGCAGTGCTCTATCTCCCCACATGGGATGAGGCGCATTGAGGGCTCGTTGTCGCTCCCGTTCGACAACAGCAGGATTAAAACGAGGTGCTATGTCATTGTCGATAACCCTGATAACCCATGCGTACACCGCTTTCCATTTAGACTTACCAAGCAGCCCACGTTCCTTGACTAGAAGCCAATAGAAGCTGAACAAACGGTATAGGTCTGATTCGAGCACGACCTGATTTGGGCAGCGAAAGCAGTGAAGGAAACGCTGGCAGTTTGAGCTGCCATTTCGCAGGGCGAAACGCCCGTTGATCGGGTCTGAACACCTTGCCACACCTGTATTCATAGCCCCACTGAGTAGCAGATCGACCTTTTCAGGCTCCATGGACAACTTGGCCGATAAGTCATCGCGAAAGCTCTGCTCATTCACTTGCCCGGTCATGATTCCTTCCAGCACGCGGCCAACGAATTTATGGTTTCGCTCCATTTCGGGCGATACTGCAAGGTAATGGCTATCTGTCATTCGGGCGCTGTTGCCCAAGAGTTGTGCTGTCTTGAACAGATTTCCACTAGTCAGTTGCCACATCCGCGTAGCGAAGGTCTTACGCAGTCGCGATACGTTCACCTGCAATGGTTCGGGTTTACCGTCGGGGGCTGTTCTATCGCTGATGATCTGATGCCTGGCAACCAGTGCCGCGGCTTGCTGGGCAACGTCAGAGGCGCTTAGGGGGGTCACGCCTCGCCCCTTTGCGCGATACAACCAAGCCCGATCTTGCATGCCCTTCGGGGCCAACTCTGCGAGCAGGGCAGAGCGAGAAATGGCCTCCCGGTACAGGGTCACTACATCACAGGGGATCGTCGTCGATACATCGTCTGCTGAGTGGTAGCGAAAAGCTTGTCGGTGAATCTTGAAGCCCCGGCGCTTGTACACCTGAAGAATACCCATGTCGGGCTTGAGGGGGTGATCAGTTATTGCGTCCCGGCTCAGCTCAAGTAACGGGGTGAGATTTCGACCACTTCGAGCAGCTATAAGTAAAAGGTAAACCGCCATGGCTGCTGCTTCGCTGCCTCCTGGCAAGCCGCCTGAGCGGATTAGACCCAAGTCCTTCAAGAGTGCTGCAAGCAGGCGTTCGACCTCGCCCTGAGTGAAGGCCTGGTGGCCTACATAGGCCCTATCTGCATTCGGGAAAGGGACTTGGGGGAAAACGCCGATGCTCATCTTTCCGGCACGAACACGGTTCATCAAAACCGTTTTAGTGGCGTTGTAGATCGCTCGCGCGGATGTAACTGATATTGTTCCCTTGCCTCTTGACGGTTGCTGCTTTAGCCATTCGGTATACCTCTCGACCGTTCGAGGGGATATGTCATCCAGGCATCCAACAATACGGCCCTTTGATGTTTCGTTGTCCAGGTACTTGAACCAGTAACGCATGCCTGATACACAAAGGTTCAGAATTGTGGAGGGGCTAGCCCCGGACAATTGAATCTCGTAGACGGCCTCGCGCATCTCGCTCGCTATTTGCTGCCTTTCAGCGTTGTTCGTTTCTCCAGGCACTGATGCCCATCGGGTGAAGTCGTAAATCCTCCCCTCAACTTGAATCGTCATGGCTTCAGGCGGTTTCTGTGTAATCTGAAGAGGGATCACGTTATCAGGCTGAATCCCGTAGTGTTTTCGTGCCCTAGTCATGCGCCCTCCCTAGCAAATCTAACTCTTCCTGGTACGCATTGAGTTCAGCGTCCTCCAAGAGGTCAATGCAGTGCAGGTAAATGCTTGTTGTCTGGACGCTGTTATGCCCAAGCCGATCACGCACCCAAGCCAGCGCCTGACCTATAGCCATACGCTGCGCCTGGTGGAACAGCTCGAACGTGGCAAAGGTATGTCGAAGCATGTGCGGGGTCACCCTGAATGCCAATGAGGGATTATTCCCGGCCCACAGCCGCCTGTACGCGTTGTTCAGTCCCTTCTCGCTGAATGCAGCCCCATCGACATTCAGGAACACTGGCTGTGCACCTGCGGGGCGCTTATGCCTCCCCAGATTGGCTCTCGACGCCCCTTCTCCAAAGGACAGGTAATCAAAAAGCTCCCGCATGACGTGCCACCCAATGAAAACTGTTCTGGGTTTTGAGTTTTTCAGCAGCATGTCTGACGGACTGAGGTCAATGCGAATTCGTTTCCGCACATCTAGCCCTGTCGGGTCGAACACATATTTGGCTGGGAAGGTTCTGCATTCTTCATTGCGAAGACCTGTCTGCAACATCAGGACAGTCATCAGGTGAAGCGTTCTTGTAGAGCAGGCATGAAGCAAGAGCTTCGCTTGATCGAGTGACAGGAGCTTCGGCGGTTCGCGAAAGACCTTCAGCCGTAGATCATCGCCCTCGGTAGTCTTGGCAGCATGTGCATGTCGCATGAAGCCCTGACTGTTGCCCGCCACGAACTTTGGCGATGCGTCCCAAGGCACCGAGTCTATGTGTCCGCGCTTCTGCGCCCATTGATAGAACCCCATCAGGCAGGTTAGGCGCTGATTCATGGTGCTCGGTTTTATGGCCCGGAGCCCGGTTGCCTGGTTGAGCAGTGAGATTGACCAATTACGGTAGGCAGCAAGATTGCTTACCCCTGACTGAGCATTCCCAATGCTTGGCACATGAGCCCAATCAAGCTGGTTGGCCTCCAGCCAAGAGAAATAGTCATACAGCGCCTCACCATGATTTCTCCACGTCTTCGGGCTGCGGGTCTTGCCTCTCTCCAGGGCCAGATACATGAGGTAATCGTTTGCTAGCTCAACAAGTTCCATGCGCCTATCTAGCAGAAACGGGATTCCCACAAATGGCTGCGTCAGTAGAACGAAGCTCTCATCGGTGAATAGCAGCCTCATGGCCAAACCACTCATTCAGATCAAGAAAGAGGAATAACTCTAGCCTACTGAATAAACTGAACGCTGTCTGTAACAGAAACAGGGTTACCCTGCGTGAACAGCCCGGCACGCGGGCCTGTAAACTATTCAGGAGGAGGCCCGCTGCCAACTCTCGCAGGATCGTCCGCGATTCGTCACCAATTCTGACAGAGAGCCCCATGACTACACCTGTCCGCCGCGCAACATCCCTTCGCGCTGGTCAATTCAAACCCTAATTCGCGTTGCCGGTATAACCGGGCGTATTCCTGAGCGTGACGTGCTTTTGCTATGGCTGACCCACGCCACCGGCATTCGAGTCACCGAGCTGGCCTTGCTGGAGGTCGCAGATGTGCTTTACCCCAGCGGAGCCATCAGGCTGGAGGTGTATCTACGTGCAGACATCACTAAGGGCTGCCGACCGCGCAATGTGTACCTGACCCATGCTCGATGCCTTGCCGCTCTGGACGGCTAGATCGCGGTTCGCTTGCGGCGCCGCTGGAGCCTTTCCAGCGCAGACGAATACCGGGGCCTGCGCCCAGGTTCAAAGCTGGTCACCACGCATAAGGGCCAAGCCTTTGAACTGGCGTTCAAGCACCGCGAACTGGACAGTGGACCAGAGGTGTACCGGGCGTGTGATTCGCTCCAGCAGACCATCAGCAGGCTCTACAGGCAGGCCGGCATCAAGCAGGGGTCGTCGCACAGCGGCAGACGCTCCCTAGCGGCCAAGGTGTTGGTCGCAACCGGCGATGTGGAGACGGTTCACCATTCTTGGCCATCAGCACCTGGATTTTGCATATATCTAACATGTGCCGGAGTTGCAACCATGCGTACCGTCTCTATTTTCAAAAATGGCAAGAATCAAGCCGTTCGGTTACCCACCGACATGGCCTATGAAGGCGTCGGTGAGCTTGAGATTTCGCGGGAGGGTGACGTGATCACTCTGCGACCTGCGCGTCCATCCTGGTCATCCTTTTCTGACTTGCCGAAGGCAGATGCTGAGTTTCTGCAAGAGCGCCCCGCTGTGGCCGGCGATGAAGGCAGGTTCAATCTGTGAGCACCTACATGCTCGATACCTGCATCTGCTCATTCATCATGCGTGAACACCCGGAAGCGGTGATCAAACGCTTGGCTACCGAAGTTGAGCAGGGCAAGCGGATTGTTATTTCGGCCATCACCTACGCAGAAATGCGCTATGGCCAGATCGGGAAGAAGGCCTCGGCCAAGCACAAGATGCTGGTGGATGAGTTTGTAAAACGGCTGGATGCCGTGGTGTCGTGGGATCAACGAGCAGTCGATGCCACCGTTGAGGTCATGCGTGTGCTGGCCAAAGCAGGCAACCTCAATGGTCCTAACAACACGGCCATTGCGGGCCATGCAATCGCTATCGGCTGTACGCTGGTGACCAACAACGTGCGTGAATTTGGCCGTGTTCCTGGCCTTGTTTACGAAGACTGGGTTTAAGAAAAAGTTGTGACCATGGCACAACTGATCGAGGGGCTACGCTCGACCGTGGCGAGCAGGCAATCAAGAACGCCGTGAAGGTGTCGTTTTGGTATGGAACGGCGGGGTGTACGGCTGGAAGGATGAGCTGCGCGACCTGGCCAGCGAGCGCCCAGGTGCGTATGCCGTGGACAAGGCCGGGCTGATCTTCAAGGCCGAGGGCGGCGACGACTACAACGGTGCAGAAGCGTGGGTCGCGGTGGTACCGCTGGCTTCGCAAGCGTGCGTTCGGATCAATGGCAGCGAGGTTTGGTGGCAGAGCGAGTTCCTGAATCTGCGTTGCGAAACCGGCCTGGGAATATCCAAGGTGAGCATGAGGTGGAGCCCGAACCGGCTGCGACTCTCCTGCAGCTGGCCAAGCCTGTTCCGAAACTGAGACGACCACGGAAAGCAGGGGCGATTCACTTTCTCAGAAAGAACATTCACCCCATCCATTTTGTGGCGGGCGCGTTGATCATTCTCGGCGTCACGGGTCTGGGCACAGGCTGACCGGCTTGCTATGCGCGCCGCGGCATCAGCCCAGAAGCCTCACCACGGCCTGCTTGAATTCACCGATCGAAAACGGCTTGGGCAGCAGCTGCATCTGGCTTTCACCGAAGCCATTCACTGGCGTGGCGGTTTCCGAGAAGCCTGAGATAAACAGCACCTTGGCCGTGGGGTGCGCTTCAAGGGTGGCTGAGGCGACTTCGTCTCCACTGATGCCACCGGGCAAGGCAATGTCCGTCACCAACAACTCAAGGTCCGTGGTTTCCTGCAACCGCTGCATGGCCTGGGCGCCGGTTTCGCTCTTGATCACGGTATGGCCCATGTCTTCCAGCGCCTGGGCCACCAGGTCGCGGATGGCGCCTTCGTCGTCGAGCACCAACACCGAGCCGCGTGGGGCGGTGCTTTCCATGACCGAGGCTGTCGGCTCGGCCGAGCCGCCGGTGTCGACCGCCCCCTGATGAAGCGGTAAGAAGAGGCTTACCGCGGTACCTTGACCCGGCGTGGACTCGATGTGTACATCACCGGATGATTGCCGAGCGAAGCCATAGACCATGGATAAGCCAAGCCCCGTGCCCGAGCCTTGGGGCTTGGTGGTGAAAAAGGGGTCGAAAGCGCGTTCCAGTACCTTAGGGGACATGCCGGTGCCGGTGTCCGATACCCGTATCTGAACATAGTCTCCGGCGGGCCGGGCAGGCAGCGCCTGTGCCGGCTGCTGGGTGATTCGAAGCACCTCAACGCGCAGGCGTCCGCCCTTGGGCATGGCGTCTCGGGCATTGATGCAAAGGTTGAGCACGGCATTTTCAAGCTGGTGGCCGTCGCAGAAGCAGAGCAAGCGCTCTTCCGGGGTAAGCACCTCGAAGTCGATACGCGGGGTCAGAGTCCGGGCGACCAGCTCTTTCATCCCGCGAATCTGCTTGATCGGGTCTACCACATGACCGGCCAGTGGTTGTCGGCGGGCGAAGGCCAATAGCCGATGGGTGAGGGAGGCGGCGCGGGTGGAGGCGCTTTTGGCTAGTACCAAGTAGCGCGGCAGCTCGGAGAACCTGCCTTGGTCAAGGCGGCTTTCGAACATGTCCAGGCTGCCGGTGATCACGGTCAGCAGGTTGTTGAAGTCGTGGGCCAAGCCGCCGGTGAGTTGGCCGATGGCGTCCATCTTCTGGCTTTGCTGAAGCTGGGAGCGAACTTCATCCAGGGCCTCCTGGCGGGCTTTCTGCAAGGTGACATCCCGGGCTACAGCAAAGTAGCGCCCGTGTCGCTGGGCGATGCGCCAGTTCAGGTGCAACAGTTCACCATTGGCGCGTTCGCCTCGGGTATCGAGCTCGGCAATGGGCTGCTCGCGCAAGCGCTGCAAGGCCTCGGTGACCTGCGCAGACGTAATGAAGCGATAGAACCCTCCATGCTTGAGCTCTTGCTCGCTACATCCCGTTCGGGCCGGCCAGGCCGGGTTCATGGCCAGCAGCTCGCCGCTTTCGGAAAGGGTACAGATCAGATCAGGAGAGACGTTCCAGATGCCGTCGCGCTCCTGGGTGCGTCGCTCGACTTCTTCCTCCAGGTGCTGGTTCATGCCGTGCACGGAAATCAGGGTGCGTCGTAGAAAAGCGCACACTACGGCCATGGCCAGTGAAACCAGGCCAAAACTGCAGCTATTGACCCAGGTGGTCGCATCATCCGTGGCGAAACCGATAGGCCCGGTGAAAAAAAATTGCGCTGACAGTACAGCCAGGACACAACCCACCAGGGAGGGCCCGACGCCAAACCAGAAGCCGATGATCATCAGTTCGGGAATGAAGAACAGGTAAGGTAGCGCCGTCGCGGGAAGCTGCGCGCGCAGGATGCAGCACAGCACAACGATGACCACGGCTCCCACGTAGCGAACCGGCCGTTTGAAGCGAGACTGGGCCATGCGGGTCAGCAGAGAAGGAATGTGTGCGAAGTAACGACTCAACCAGTACTCCAGGCCGCCTAGCGGTACGCCGACATGCAATGAACCAGGCGCAACGCCAGCGGTGCCAACGCCGTTGTTCGCGCGCGAAAATACAACGATCCAGCGGCACGCCAAAAAGCGAGGCGCTCAGCGACCGCTCACTGTGCTGTATTGAAAGCACAAAGCTGATGACAGGCGCTTGCACCGCACCGAGTTAGCGCCCGCGCCAGTAGGCCCTGGTCAGGCCTGGGAGCTGATGGAGCAACCCAGGCGCCGGCTCAATGATCGCTCATCCAGCCAGGAGGGCGCCAGCATATGGCAGTGATGCCGCGCACGGCGCAATCAGCCTTGCCTGCCTGAAAACGCCCAAACCAGGCGGTTATCCCACACCCGACCTAACAGGCAAACCGATGGATATCGCAGGTATCAGCCACGCCCGCCCAAGGCCTTGATCAGTTCGGCCTTGGTCATGGTCGAGCGGCCCTTGATATCTTGGCTCCGCGCTTCCTTGAGCAGGCTCTCCTTGCTCTGGGTTTCCAGGGAGGCACCGGAATTGCGCGAATGCCCCTCGCGGGTTTTCGCTGCACGCTTGGCCGAATCCGAACGGGCGGTTTTCTTCTCGCCGGAAGGCGTTTTACTGCCCGAGCCGCCGCTACGCTCGCCGCCGCCGGACTGCTTGTTCACCGTGGCCCAGGCCCGTGCTTCGGCCTGGCCTTCAGACATGCCTTTGCGCTCGTAGCTTTCCTCGATGTGCTCGGCCTTGCGTTTCTGCTTGTCGGTATATTTGTCCTTGTCACCACGTGGCATTGTGGTTCTCCCGGTTGTGTACCTATAGCTATTGAAGCCGAGCGGGGCGTGAAGTGCCGTCGGTCTGGACCAATGGTTGGCCCTTGGATTCGCCACAAAGCTGCGGTACTGCACGCACTGGCCCGCAAATTGAAAGCAAATTGAAAGTAGGCAGCTACAGCCTGATGATCTTGATATGGGTTATGAGTTGACCAAGACTGGCGCGGCGACCTATGACCAACATAGCCCTGTACTTTACGACCGCATCGTTTTAGCCGAGGGCCGGTGCTTTCCAAGGGTAGACGTGGAGTCGCCAGGCTCGACCAGGCCTTTGCTGTCAGTCACCCGCATGCTGCGATGTTGGAACCCTGGCCCAGCTACTTGGTAGCGCGTACTCCGCCCCCCACCCGGCATTCGCTCCAGGCATCCTTTGCTCACCAGATCGGCCAGATGCCGGGTGGCCGTCGCCTTCGAGACTTTGGCTACTGCCTGATACTGGGCCGCGCTGATGCCGTTTTCGAAGCCCCACTCGCCGCCGTCCAGCAGTCGGTTTAGCACTTTGAGCTGCTCCGGCGATAGCTCGCTGCCACGGTGGGCCTGCCAGAATCGCGCCTTGGCGACTACCCGATCGATACGGGCAAGGGCAGCTTGCTGGCTGCGCAATAGCGTGTGCAAGAACCATTGCAGCCAGAGCGTGATGTCCAGGCTGCCTCGCTGACAGTTCTCCAGGATGCGGTAATAGCCGGCGCGGTCGTCGAGGATGCTGGCAGACATCGCATAAAGACGGATGCCTTCGTTGTCGGCTTGCGCCAGGGCCAGGTCGGTCAGGGCGCGGGTGAGGCGGCCGTTGCCGTCATCGAAGGGGTGGAGCGTCACGAACCAGAAGTGAGCGATACCGGCGCGTAGCAATGGATCAAGGGCAGCGTCTTCAAGACTGCTGGCGAACCAGGTCAGGAATTCGGCTAGCTGCTGTTCTAGGCCTTGGCGAGGTGGGGCTTGAAAGTGGACAGTGGGTTGGTCAAGGCGACCCGATACTACCTGCATCGGATAAGGCCCCCGGAGTTCGCCGACGCGGATTGGCTTCGCCAGTAGCGAGGTTTCCATGGGGAACAACCAGCGATGCCAGCGAAACAGCCGCTCCTGTGTCAAGGCCTGGTTGTAGTTGCCGGTGGCGTCCATCAACAGTTCGGCCAGCCCCTCGCTGCGCGGACTGGGCTGCCCGGTATCGGCCACGCCGAGCCGACGGGCGAGGGAAGAGCGCACGGAGCCGACGTTGAGCTGTTCGCCTTCGATGGCCGAGGAGGTCACGATGTTCTGCAGAAGGGCGTTCAGTTGCTGTTGTTTGTCCGCTGCTCCTTCCACGCTCCCGGCCAGGCCGAGCAAGCGGCCTTGCGCCTGGGCACATGCCCTGAGCTGAGGTGCAAGTGCGTCAGCGTTCCAAGTAAATGCCGGCCATGCCTTGTGTTGCCAGATCCAGAGCATGGCTCGAGCCCGCATAGACAGAGATGAGTCGAATAATAGCGCTATTCGGCTCATGTAGTGAGCCGAATAGGTTGTTTATTCGGCTCATGGCATGATGATCAAGAGTAGAGGGGCACGATCCTGCTCTTGGGCTTGGCTTGCGCTTTCGCCAGCTTCGTTGGCTTCCAAGCCCCGTCATGTTGAGGCTGTGAGCCGCTCGCGATCAGCCCTTGGCCGTCAGGGCCGAATAGCTGTTCATCAGGTTGCGGTAGTTGGGGATGCGCTGGGACAGCAGGTTGCCCAGGCCTTCGATATCGTTGCGCCAGTCGCGATGCAGTTCGCAGGCGACACTGAACCAGTTCATCAACTGCGCGCCGGCGGCGGTCATGCGTGCCCAAGACGCTTGTTGCACAGTTTCATTGAAGGTGCCGGAGGCATCGGTGACCACGAACACATCGAAGCCTTCCGCCAGGGCAGAGAGGGTGGGGAAGGCCACGCACACATCGGTGACCACACCAGCGATGATCAGCTGCTTGCGGCCGGTGGCCTTGATCGCCTTGACGAAGTCTTCGTTGTCCCACGCATTGATTTGGCCGGGGCGGGGAATGTAGGGCGCCTCCGGGAACATTTCTTTCAGTTCCGGCACCAGCGGGCCGTTGGGGCCTTGCTCGAAGCTGGTGGTCAGGATGGTGGGCAGGCCAAAGAACTTGCCACAGTCGGCCAGGGCCAGCACGTTGTTCTTGAACTCGTTGGGCGAAAAATCCTGCACCAGGGAAATCAGGCCGGTCTGGTGGTCGACCAGCAGCAGTACGGCGTCGTTCTTGTCCAGGCGCTTGTAAGTGGTCATGTCAGTATTCCTTTGATCGAGAGTATTGGGGATGTGCGCTAGCGGTGGTGTTTAGCCGGTGGCCACTGCATGTGAAGTACTTTAGGGGTTGGCCTGCAAAGGAACAATTAGGCGGAAAAGGGAAGCACTGATTCTGATATGGGGACAATTGGCGCAGGTGGGATTACTATTTCGCCAGCTTCGCTGGCGTTCAACAACGCTGGCGAAGGCGGCGGTCAGAGCCGATTCGCCAGCGTCAGAGGTACCTAAGCCTGTTCCAGGGCAGCGCTGCCCAGCAATTCGAGCGAGGCGTTGTCCATGATATGGAAGATGAAGTCTGTGCTGGCCAGGTCGGCGTGGTTGCCGGCGAGCGTCACCTCGAAGCGCTGGCCTTGGGCATCGGCGTCGTAGCTTTTGATGTAGGTGCGACTGCCGTCAGCGCTGACCTGAATGGCCAGGGTGCCGTCGCGGCCGTTACCCAGGCCGGTGAACTCCAGCGCGGAGAGGTCAAGACGGTCCTGGCCGGAGGCAAAGTCAGTGATCAGGTCGCTATACCCAGTTGTGGTGGTTCGAAAACTGTCCGTAAGGCTAGTGAAGCGGAACAGGTCATCGCCGCTGCCGCCAGTGAGGGTGTCGCGCCCGGCGCCGCCCAATAGCACATCATCGCCCGCGCCGCCGTTGAGGCGGTCGTTGCCGGAGAGGCCGCTGAACACTTCACTGACGGCGGTGCCACTGAGGGTGTCGGCGCTGGCGCTGCCTTCGAGGCTCAAGGGGCTGAACAACACATTGTCCTGATCGAGCAGGTCCTCATAGAGGCCGTTGAGGGTGATCTGGAAACGCTGGCCTTCGGCGTCTGCATCGTAGCTTTTCAGGTAGGTGCGCCCGGTGCTGTCACTTTGCACGATGGCCAAGGTGCCGTCATGGCCGTTGCCGAAGCCGGTGAAACCGAGGGCGGAAAGGTCCAGGCGGTCCAGGCTGGCGTTGAAGTCCAGGATGGCGTCCGCGAAAGAGGTACTGGCCGAGCGGTAGCTGTCGCTGAGGCTGGTATAGCGGATCACGTCCGCGCCTTCGCCGCTGATAATGGTTTCCGCACCGCGTCCGCCATCGATCAGGTCGTTCCCTGCGTAGCCGATGATGTTTTCGCGCACGTCACTACCCATGATCACATCGTCGCCACTGGTGCCGATCAGGTCTTCGAACCCGTTGATCAGAGTGCCGAAACTACGGTCCAGGCTGCCATCGGCATTGAGTCGCAGCACGCCGTAGTTCTCCTCGGCGCTACCTGCCAGCACGATCTTGCCGTCGGCTTGCAGGGCAATGGAGTGTACGGTGTCATTGCCCTCGGCCAGGGAGAAGGTTGCCTTGCCGTCACCGCTGAACGTCTTGTCCAGGCTGCCGTCGGGGTTGAGGCGCAGGATACCGAAATCCGTGCCGAAGTTTTCGGTATCGCTGTTGCCCGCCAGGAGGATCTTGCCGTCGGGTTGTACCGCTACCGTAAAGGCCGCGTCCCAGCCGGAAGACACGCTGTAGCTGACATGGCCGTTGGCGCCGAAGGTGGTGTCGAGGCTGCCATCGGCGTTGTAGCGGTACAGCTGGAATTCGCCGTCGGCGCTGCCAGGTAGCAGGATCTTGCCGTCGGCCTGCAACGCCACGGCGTAGTCGAAATTGCCCGTGTCATTGTCGGGTTCGGCGAACTGGACGATGCCCGTGCCGTTGAAGCTGGTGTCCAGGCTGCCGTCCGAGTTCAGGCGGGCCACGGTGTGCAGGCTGTCGTTGCGCCCGCTCACCAGCAGCTTGCCATCGGCCAATACGGTCGTGCCGGTGTTGGAATAGCTGATGTCCGAGTCTATCCGAGTGACGCCGCCCTGGCCGAAAGTCTGGTCCAGGCTGCCGTCGGTGTTATAGCGGCTGACGAGGAAGTCGATGCTGCCGTCTTGATAACCGGCGCGGGTCACCAGAAGCTTACCGTTGCCTTGGATGGCCAGGCTGTATTCATCGCCGAGCATCACTTCGTCGGCGATCACCAACTTGCCGCCATCGGCGAAGGCGGTGTCCAGGGTGCCGTTGCTGTTGAGGCGCACCACGGCGTATTCATATAGCTCGCCGAAGTTATGGGTGAACCCGCCCACCCAGAACTTGCCGTCCGCCTGGATGGCGACGCTGCGGCCGGGATCGTTTTCGCCGTTGATGTCTATCTGGATATTGCCAGTGGCGGAGCGGACAACCCGCACGCCATCGGAGCTTGTGGAGGTCATGGCCTACAGTCCTTTGCTCGAGGAAAAGGGGCCGCATTCGCCGCCAGGAGGCACTGCATGGGTGCTGCGGTGCTTCCAAGCTAGCCGGGTTTGGCGAATTTTCCAGCGCGGCGGCGCCTTCGAGCCCTGCGCTAGATCGAGATAGAGGCCGTCAGGTTCTGGTGCATGTATTCAAGGAAGCGGCGCTGGAACAGCATGGTGTGTTCATGGGCGGCCTTCTCCGCGGCATCGGCGTCGCGGGCGGCGATGAAACCGATGATCTCGTCGTGGTCGCGGCCGAGGCGGTGGGTGCTGGCGGAGCTGATTACATGGTCGAAGTGCAGGTGCAGCAGTCGTTGCCCTTCGCCGAGCAGGCGTTCATAGGCGCTGACCAGGTAAGGGTTTCGCCCGGCCTGGGCAATAGCCAGGTGAAAACGCTTGTTGAGTTCGGACATAGCCTGGAAATCCCCGGAGGTCACGGCTTCCAGGTAAGCGTCGTCGGCCCTGCGGATGGCGATCAGGTCCTCGGGGCGGTGCTGGGTCGCGGCCAGGCGGGAGACCGCCCGCTGCAGCAGATCCAAGGCCGAGATGTAGTTGGGGAAGTTCTCGATCTCGAAGGGCGTCACCAGAGTGGTGCGGTTGGGGAGTATGGTCACCAGGCCTTCGGCGGTCAGCCGTGCCAGGGCATCGCGCACCGGCGAGCGAGACAGGCCGAATTGCGCGGCCAGGGAGATTTCGTCCAGCTGCTCACCAGGCTTGAGCTTGAGGGTGAGGATCTGCTTGCGCAGCTCGTCATAGATATAGCGGCCCCCATGACGGCGCACGCCGGTGTCCAGCTCTTTCTTCTCAGCCATGTTCAGGTCTCTGTGGGGTAGCCAGCATGATACATGGCACCCCGGTTGGCTTTCATCTGCCGCGGCCAGGCGGCCGCGCCCTCACCGGCTAAGCGTTGAAACCCGAGCCCCAGGTATCGCTGAGCATGAAGCCTTCGCAGAGCGGATCTTGCGGGTCCAGGCCGAGCTGCTGCAAGCCGTAGAGCCAGGCGCGGCCGGTGATGCGTGGCAGCACCGCGGGTTTGTGGCCAACCTCCGTACGGCCCAGGAAACCCACCTGGAACTGCCCACCGATGGTGGATTGGGACACCAACTGGTCGCCTACCTCGGCCAGACCACGAGCCGCCAGGGTCGCCAAATTGGCTGAACTGCCGGTGCCACAGGGGGAGCGGTCCACCCGGCCTGGCGGCAGGGTGGTGCAAGTCTGGTAGGTATGGTTGTCCAGGCGATGGCGGAACATCACATAGGCCACTTCGTTGACCGAAGGCAACAGCGGGTGCTGCAGACTCACCTGACGATTGATCACTTCCTTGAGCGCGACGCCTGTCTCGGCCAGCTGGCGAGCATGTTCCGGGGCGATGCTCAGCCCTACCTGCTCCACGTCGATCAAGGCGTAATACACCCCACCGAAGGCGATATCCACCTTGAGGATGCCGTGGTCCGGGGTTTCAATGGGAAAGTCCAGGTGCTCGACGAAGGCTGGCACCATGTCAAGGGAGACACTCTGGCAGCGGCCGTCCATGCACAGGGCCCGGGCGGTGACCAGGCCGGCGGGGGTGTCCAGCACCACCGTGGTTTCCGGTTCGTGCATGGGAAGCATGCCCAGCTCCAGCAGGGCGGTGACCACGCACACGCAGTTGCTGCCAGACATGGGATGGGCCTTGTCGGCCTGCAGCACGATGAAGCCAGCATCGGCTTCCGGCCGGGTAGGCGGCAGCAGCAGGTTCACGGACATCTGCAGGCAGCCTCGCGGCTCTAGGGTCACTAGCCGACGCAGGCTGTCGTCCACTTCGTTGATGTAGTTCATCTTGTCCAGCATGGTGTCGCCGGGGATACCCAGCACACCGCCGGTAATGACCTTGCCGATTTCACCTTCGCAGTGAACCTCGGCCAATTGCAGTGTTTTTTTCCAGCGCATGATGATGCCTTATCGATAGGGCCGCTCCGGTGCGAGCGCACACCGGAAGCGGCGCAATGGGAGGCCGTCAGCCCTGGCACGCCTCGAACACGCGGCGGAACTCTGCCTTCTCTTCTTCGGTGAGCGGCAACAGCGGTGCCCGCGCGTTGCCGACCTTGAAGCCGGCCAGCTCGGTCCCGTACTTTACCTTCTGGACGAACTTGCCGCTTTCCAGGTTGGCCATCACGGGGAACATCGTACGCATGATTTCCTGAGCGCCACGGATGTCACCGCCAGTGAAGGTGCGATGGAAGGCCACTACCTTTTCCGGGAAAATGTTGGCTGGGCCACAGATCCAGCTGTCCGCGCCCCAAAGGTAGAAGTCCAGGGCCTGGTCGTCTGAGCCGCAGGAAAGCTGCAGCCCTTTATAGTGCTCGCCGATCTCGATGGCGCGCAGCAGGTTGCCGCTGCTTTCCTTGATTCCCAGCACACGCGGATGCTCATGCAGCGCGGCGATAACATCCATGCCCACTTCCACATTGGTGCGGATGGGGTAGTTGTACAGCACCACATTGATGTCCGGGAAGGTGTCCAGGATGGTCTGATAATGGGCCAGCAGCTCGGCCTGTGAAGGCAGGGCGTAATAGGGCGGGGCGATCAGCAGGTTGGTGTAGCCCGCGTCCACAGTCTGGCTTACCTGTTCCAGCACTTCACGCGTGCAGGAGCCGTTGGCGCCGGCGATCAGTGTGCCGCGTCCGCCAACCACTTCCTTCACAGTAGCGAGGATCTGCCGCCGCTCATCGTTGGCCAGGGCATAGTATTCACCTGTGGAACCCAGCGGAACGAAACCGCTGACGCCCGCGGCCAGCTGGGTTTCCAGGATAGACGCCAGGGTGTCGTGATCGACCTTGCCAGCAGCGTTGAAAGGGGTGACGAGGGCGGGCAGGATGCCATTCAATTTCACGGTGTCTCTCCTTGGGGTTCAGTAGGCGTAACGGCGCAACAGCCGTCCTTCCACCACGCCAACCAGGCGGGTGAGCGGGAAGGCCACGAGGAAATAGATGACGGCCACGGCCGAAAGGAACTCGACGGGGCGGGCGGTGCTGTTGGAGATGTTCTGGCCCACGAACATCAGGTCGGCCACGCCCACCGAGGAGATGAGCGCGCTTTCCTTGAACAGGCTCACCACATTCGAAAGCAGGGGCGGCACGGCGCGCAGCAGTGCCTGGGGAAATACCACATAAAGCACCTTTACTCTGGACGTCAGGCCCAGGGCGATGCAGGCGTCGTGCTGTTCGCCGGCGATGGACTTGAGCGCGCCGCGGAAGGTTTCGCTGGTAATCGCGCCCATATATAAAGTGAGCGCGATCAGCACGCTGGCGTAGGGCGGGATGTTCAAGCCGAACACCACCGGGAAGCAGAAGAAGACCCAGAACAGCTGGATCAACAAGGGCGTGCCACGGAAGAACTCGACGTACAACGCCAGCGGCAGGCGCAGAACGGGCGTTCTGACTTGGCGCAGCAGGCTCACCACGAAGCCCCAGAGGCTGCCCAGCAGCGCGCAGACCAGGGTGAAGGCCAGGGTCAGCAATAGCCCCTTGAACAGCACGGGCCAGTAACCAAGCACAACCGAGAAATCGAGCGGCATAATGGTTTCCTCAACGTTGCGCGGCCAGGTCCTGGCGCCGTTCGAACCACTGCACGAACTGGGCGATGGGCAGCGAGAGCGCGAAGTAGATCAAGGCGATCAGGGTGTAGGTTTCCAGTGGGCGATACGCTTCGGTAGCCAGGCTCTTGCCCACGTACATCAGGTCTGAGACGGCGACTATGGCCACCAGGGCGCTTTGCTGCAGGGTGCCGATGCCGTTGGTCATCAGTACCGGCAAGGCGCTGCGCAACGATTGCGGCAATACCACGTAGAGCGTGCGCTGCCAGGGTCGCAGGCCGAGCGCGACGCAGGCATCGAGGTGTTCTCGGGGTACGGCCTGCACCCCAGCGCGATAGGCCTCTGCATTGAAAGCCGTGAGGTTCAGGCCAAGGGCCAGAAAGCCCATGGCGACCGGGTCGACGAAGACGTTGAACAGCATGGGCACGCAATAGAAGAACCAGACAATCTGCAGCAGCGCCGGGGTGCAGCGAAAGAATTCGATGAACAGCTGGGCCGGCCAACGAACGAAGAACCAGCGACTAAGCGTCATCAGGCACAAAAGGAAACCGCAGGTCAGGCCGATCAGATTGGCCACCAGGGCCAGTTCCAGGGTGACCTTTAGCCCATCCAGCAAGGCCGGCAGGCTACCGCTGAGAAAGTGGAAATCGAATTGGTAATTCATCGCGGCGCGCCTCAGTCCAGATGCAGCACTTTTTCCAGGAATTCCCGGGTTCTCGCTTCACGCGGAGCGGTGAACAATTGCTGGGGCGGGCCTTGCTCGACCACCTTGCCGTTGGCGCAGAACACCACCCGGGTCGCGATATGGCGGGCGAAATGCATGTCGTGGGTCACGATGATCATGGCCATCTTCTGGTCGGCCAGTTGCAACATCACGTTCTGCACCTCGGTGACCATTTCAGGGTCCAGGGCGGAGGTGACTTCATCGAACAGCATCAGCCGAGGCTCGAGCATCAACGCCCGGGCAATGGCCACCCGCTGCTTCTGGCCTCCCGAGAGCTGGCTGGGGTAAGCGTGCAGCTTGCTTTCAAGCCCCAGCCGCGACAGGTAGGCACGAGCCTTTTCGGTAGCCTGGGCCTTGCTCAGGCCATGAACCTTCACTGGGGCCAGAATCAGGTTGCCCAGCACTGAGAGATGGGGGAACAAGGTGTAGTGCTGGAACACCATGCCGATCTGCTTGTGCAGCGCCTCGTCCAGCGGCTTGCCATGCTTGCGGCTGCCGTCGATATAGGGCTTGCCCTGGAAGTGGATGCTACCGCCCTGGATGCTTTCCAGGCCCATCAGCACACGCAGCAGCGAGCTCTTGCCACTGCCGGAAGGGCCGATGATGACCAGCCGGTCATCGGCGCGCATGTTCAAGGTCATCTGGTCCATCACCACCAACTGCTCGCTGTAGGCCTTGCGCACCTGACGCAGCTGGATGAAATCGCCGTCCTCGACTGAATCCGGGGTGAGCGAAGCCTGTGGCGGCGCAGCCACCAAATAGGGAGTGTTCATGGGGTCGTCTCCGCGCAGGCACGGCCAGCCGTGCCCTTGGTAGTTCAAGGGTTACGGGTTGCGACCCGCCACGGCCAGTTGGGCATTGGCCTTCTCTACCAGCTTGTCGATATCACCGGCATCACGTCGCTGCTGCAGGTAGATGTTGAGCACTTGCTGATCGGCCACGGGCATGTCACGGGCTACACCGAAGGCAATGCCTTGTTTGGCCAGGGCCGGCTGCAAGGCCACTTCCTTGGCCCAGTCATTGCGCCGGATGAACAAGCGATTGGTGTCGCTGGCGTCGGCCAACACATCCGCGCGGCGGGAGATCAGCGCCATGCGGGTCTCGTCCAACCCAGGCAGGCGCATGATCTTGGCGTGCTGGATTTCCCGGGAGAGGGCCTTGTCCGCTGAAGTACCGGACATTACCGCGATGGTGACGCCGTCCTTGTCGTAGTCGGCCAGGCGGTTGCTGGCGGCGGCGAACTTGGGGTTCTCCTTGTTCACCATCAAGGACACGCTGTAGTCCACGGCCGGGGTCGAGAAGCCCACCGCCAGAGCGCGCTCTGGCGTGGGATTCAAGGCCATGGCCATGTCCCATTTGCCACTCTGAATACCGGCGACCTGGTTGTCCCAGCTGGTGTCCACGAACTGGACCTTGACCTTAAGAACGTTCTCGCCGAAGTCCCGGCACAGGTCGACGAAATAGCCGCTGTACTGGCCGGACGCGGCATCACGCATCACATAGGGCGCGGCGACCGCGGCGCCACAGCGCAGCACACCGGCCTTCTGTACGTCTTGCCATGAATTGCCGGCCGCCGATGCAACGGTTGCCGCGCTTAGCGTAGCCGCTACCAGGGCGGCCCGGGCCAAGCGGATGTTGATGAAACGAGGAGCTGCACGAACCATGATTTCACCTCTGGCGTTGAACTTGTTCTTGTAGGCAGAAGAGCAAAGCGTGTTCACAAGCAGTTGCTTGAATTCGTGTTGTATGCAACGTTGCATTCAGGTTAGGTCGCCTTTAAGATCCCTGTCAACGGGAAAATCACCGGCTGTTCTCAGCGGTCCTTGAGCTCCCGTTCATCCATTCAATAAGTGCCAGGCAGCACCTGGCCCGTACCTAGCCTAAGGAGTGCTCGTGCCGTCCATCGTCGTCGTAGGTGCTGGAATCATCGGCACCACTATCGCTTACCAACTCCAGCGGACCGGCAAACGGGTGCTGCTGGTGGACAAGAACGAGCCTGGCCGCGGAGCATCGTTCGGCAACATGGCCAGCATTGCCGTGACTGAATTCATGCCCGCGTCCCGTCCTGGGGTGTGGGCGCAGATGCCCAAATGGCTGCTCGATCCCGAGGGCCCTATCTGCGTGCGGCCCGGCTACCTGCCCAGGCTCACGCCCTGGTTCCTGCGTTTCCTCGCCGCCAGCCGCCCGGCGAAGGTGCGCGAACTGGAGGCCGCCGGCGCCGCCCTGTGTGCCCGGGTCCATGATGACTTGTCACAGCTGCTCAAGCAGACCGGCCTGGAACACATGCTCAGCGATCAAGGCTGCCTGAGCCTGTACACCGACGAAGCGGAATTCCGCGCCGACCGCGAACATATCGAGGTGCTGGAGCGCTTCGGCTTCGCTCACCAGGTGCTGGATCAGGCTGCGCTCCAGGACTTGGAACCGGCCTTGGGGAAACAGATCGGTAAAGCAGTGCTTTTTCCAGAAAACCGCTCCATCAGTGATCCGCACAAGCTGGTGCTGGAGCTGGCGCAACGCTTTACCGCCCTGGGTGGAGAGATCGTTCGTGGTGAAGTCGTGCAATTCGACCGGAGCAATGGTGGTGTTTCCAGCGTGCGCCTGAGCGACGGCCGGGTGATGGCCGCTGAGGAAGTGGTGCTGGCCGCCGGTGCCTATACCGCCCGGCTGTCGAAGCTGATCGGCGAGCCCATCCCGCTGGAAACCGAGAGGGGTTATCACACCCAGGTGATGGCGCCGGGCATCAGCATGCGCCATTCCATCATCTGGCCAGCCAAGGCGTTCATGGTCACCCCTACTGCCGGCGGCGTACGCATCGGCGGCACCGTGGAAATGGCTGGGCTGGAGGCGCTGCCCAATTACCGGCGAGCCCAGGTGCTGGTCAAGCGCGCCAAAGAGGCCTTGCCCACGCTGCAGGTGGAGGGCATCAGTGAGTGGATGGGCCACCGCCCGGCAATGCCGGACACCGTCCCAGTGATGGGCCGCTCGGCGACCCAGCGCAATGTCTGGTATGCCTGCGGTCACGGACACCTCGGGCTCACCTACGCCGCTACCACGGCCCGGCTGCTGGCGGACCTGATCACGGGGCAGCAACCGCCCGTGGACATGACGCCGTATCGAGTCAACCGATTCTGATCACGATGGACTGGACAAGGGCAGGTAACCGATATGCGAAACATGCTTTACATCGACGGGAAGTGGATAGCCCCGGCGCAGGGCGGCTATCAAGTAGTGACCAACCCCGCCACCGAGGAGCCGATCCAGGAAATTGCCTACGCTACGGAACAGGACGTGGATGTGGCGGTGAAAGCCGCCCGGCGCGCCTTCGACCGGGACGGCTGGCCAAGGCTCAGCGGGGCGCAGCGGGCCCAGTATCTGCGTGCCATTGCCCAAGGCATTCGCCATCGCCAGGAGGAAATTGCGCGCCTGGAAGTGCTGGACAACGGCAAGCCATTGCCTGAAGCACTTTGGGACATCGGTGATGCCGCCGGCTGTTTCGATTTCTATGCGGACCTGGCTGAGCAGCGCGATAGCGAAGGCCCGGAGGTGATCGCCCTGGCCGACGAGCGCTTTACCTGCAAGGCGGTGAAGGAGCCGAT
This sequence comes from Pseudomonas sp. DC3200b2, assembly GCF_049895785.1. NCBI lineage: Bacteria > Pseudomonadati > Pseudomonadota > Gammaproteobacteria > Pseudomonadales > Pseudomonadaceae > Pseudomonas > Pseudomonas sp. DC3200b2. The sequence continues at coordinate 403,133 of NZ_JAFCTA010000005.1, forward strand.
CGGGGTGGCTGGCGCGATCATTCCCTGGAACTACCCGCTGCTGATGGCCGCCTGGAAAGTCGCCCCGGCGCTGGCCGCCGGCTGCACGGTGGTGCTCAAGCCGGCCGAGGTCACCTCCCTCACGGCGATCCAGCTGGCGGCCATCATCGATGAGGCCGGGGTGCCGCCGGGTGTATTCAACCTGGTGACGGGGGCAGGCTCGGTGGCCGGCCAGGCGATCATTGACCATAAGGGCGTGGACAAACTGGCCTTCACTGGGTCGGGCCCGGTGGGGGCGCGCATCATGGCCGCCGCCGCTCGGGACATCAAGCGGGTAAGCCTCGAGCTGGGGGGAAAATCCCCCTTCGTGGTGTTCGACGACGCCGACCTGGAGCAGGCGGTGGAGTGGATCATGTTCGGGATCTTCTGGAATCAGGGGCAGGTATGCTCGGCGACCTCGCGCGTTCTGGTCCAGGAAGGGCTTTATCCGCGGCTATTGGCCCGCCTGGTGGAAGAGACACGCAAGATCCGCATCGGCAATGGCCTGGACGAAGGGGTGCTCCTCGGCCCTCTGGTGTCCAAGCGTCAGCATGAGCAAGTGCTGGGGGCCATCGAGGCGGCGAAAGCGGCGGGTGCTACCGTGGCTTGCGGCGGCCAACGCCCGGCCGGCTTCGACAAAGGCTACTACCTCGAGCCCACCGTGCTGACGGATGTGCCCTTGGACAGCGCCGCTTGGGTGGAGGAAATCTTCGGGCCAGTGGTGTGCGTGCGGCCCTTCGCCAGTGAGCCTGAGGCTATCGAATTGGCCAATGACTCCCGCTTCGGCCTGGCCGCCGCGGTGATGTCCGGGGACGAAGCCCGTGCCGAGCGGGTAGCCGCGGCCTTCCAGGCAGGCATTGTGTGGATCAACTGCTCCCAGCCCACCTTCACCGAGGCGCCCTGGGGTGGCTACAAGGAGTCCGGCATCGGCCGGGAGCTTGGCCGCTGGGGCCTGGATAATTATCTGGAAACCAAGCAGATCACTCGCTACACCAGCAAGCAACCGTGGGGCTGGTACATCAAATGACGCACGCAGGCAGCGGCGGCGAGCATTCAAGGCCGCTGCCTTCCGATACCCATTCAGGCACCCAATCAAGGAGACGCGGCATGACAACAGCACTGGAAGGACAGACCATTCTGGTCACCGGCGCTTCGGGCGGCATCGGCGCCGCCATTGTGGCGCGGCTGGCGGCGGAGGGCGCGCGGGTCATCATCCACTATGGACGCGACCAGGCGGCTGCCGAGCGGCTGCTCGACCAGATCGGCGGCCGGGGTTTCGTACTGCAAGGGGACCTTTCCACCTCCCAAGGCCCATTCGAGCTCTGGGCCAAGGCCGTGGCGCTGGCCGGTAGGGTGGATGGCCTGGTCAACAACGCTGGCATTCGTACGGAAATCTCCATCGAAGCGACGCCAGAACAATGGACAACGGCCTGGCAGCGGGAATTCCAAGTCAACTTCTTCGCCGCAGCCGACCTGTGCAAAGAGGCCGTGCGTCACTTCAAAGAGATTGGCGGCGGGCGCATCATCAACATGGCCAGCCGTGCGGGCCAGCGGGGTTACGCGGCAGACGCCTTGCCCTATGGCGCCACCAAGGCTGCCCTGGTCAACCTGACCAAGTCCATCGCTCGCTCCTTCGGGCCCGACGGCGTGGTCGCGGTGGCGATTGCACCAGGCTGGGTACAGACCGAGATGGCCGAAGCCTTCATCGCGACTCACGGCAAACAGGCGGCGGTAGCGGATATTCCTATCGGCGAGATGGCCAGCCCGGCCGAGGTCGCGGAGCTGGTGGCATTTACATTGCGCAAATCTCAGGCTTCGCTCAACGGCGCCACTCTGGACGTGAACGGTGGCAGCTATATCCGCTGACCGTGTTAACTCAATGGCTACGGACAGGAGCCTGCAATGAGATTGCAAGACGAACTCGCATTACTGATTCGCCAGGAGCAAACCCTGCAATTCCAGCGTTTCGACGAAAACACCGCCTGGCAGCTGGGTAGCGCCCTGCATGAGCGAGCCGTGGGTGAGGGTTGGCCGCTGGTGATCGACATCCGCCGTTTCGAACGGCCTCTGTTCTTTGCCGCCCGCCCCGGCATCACGCCGGACAACGGTGAATGGGTGCGGCGCAAGGTCAACACCGTGCAACGCTTCCTGCGAAGCTCCTATCGGTTGACCTATCAGCTGGCCATCGAGCAGCAGGACATCCAGCAACGCTACCATCTGGACCCGGCCGACTATGCCAGCTGCGGCGGCGGCTTTCCGCTGATCGTGCAGGGCGCTGGGGTGATCGGCAGCGTAACGGTGTCGGGGCTGCCCGACCGCCAGGATCATCAGTTGATCGTCGATGCGCTGTGCGACCTCCTCGGCCATGATCGGGCTGCGCTCTCGCTGCCCGCTGAAACTCCCTTCTAGCTTGAGATCGCCTCAGGCCACGGCCTGGGCGCCGGTGATTTCCACCAACGAGCCACACATGAAGGCCGCTTCGTCCGATGCCAGGAAGGCCACCAGGGCCGCTACCTCCTGCGGTTGGCCGATGCGGCCGAAGGGCACCAGCCTGTCCAGGTCGGCAATGGTGCGGCCGTTGCGGCGCACGCCGGCTTCCAGCATGGGCGTGTGGATTTCACCTGGACAGACTGCATTCACCCGCACCTTGTGCGGCGCATAATCCCGCGCCAGGTTCTGGGTGAAAGACGCCACTGCTGCCTTGGTCACGTTATAAGCAATATGTCCCGGCGCCGGATGCAGGCCCCACTGGGAGGCGGTATTCACGATGGCCCCGCCGCCCTGCGCGATCATGCCGGGCAGTACCGCGCGGCATAGGTGGAACATCGAATCCAGGTTCACCGCGAAGCTGGTGTGCCAGTCGTCTTCGCTCAAGGCCAGTAGATCGCCCCGCCGATTGATGCCGGCGTTGTTCACCAGAATATCGATACGTTCGAAACGGCTCAGCACTGCTTGTACCAAGCAACGACAGGCCTCCCCTTGTGCGATGTCCGCCGCCAGCGCAAAGGCGCTGCCGCCATCCGCCTCGATAACGCGAGCCACTGTCTGGGCTGCCTCAAGGTTCAGGTCACTGACCACCACGGTAGCGCCTTCGGCCGCCAGCCTGCTAGCGATAGCCGAGCCGATCCCGCCAGCGCCGCCGGTAACGATGGCGACCTTGTTTAAAAAACGCTGCATTGGGCGATTCCTGTGATCGGGATTGAGGTACGCCCAGGTGGCATCCTTCGCAAAGGCGTCGCCCGGGCGAGGAAGTTATCGAGTGGTATTAGCCTCCACCGAGGCTTTGTCCACCAGCCGCTCGATATCACCGCTGTCGCGCTTCTGCTTGAGGTAGATGTTGAGCACATCCATGTCCGCCAGGGATATATCCCGACGCACCCCAAAGGCGACCCCCTGTTTGGCCAGTGCCGGCTTGGGCAATACCTCCTTGGCCCAAGTGGAATTGGCCACAGCGAACAGGTGGTTGGTGTCGCTGGCGTCGACCAGGACGTCAGCGCGCTTGGACATCACCGCCAGGCGCGTCTCGTCCATGCCGGGCAGGCGCATGATCTTGCCCTGCTTGATCACGCCGGAAATGGCCTTGTCCTGAGCCGTTCCTGACATCACCGCAAAGGTCAGCTCGGGTTTATCCAAGGTAGAAAGGTCGTCGGTGATGTTGGCCAGCTTGGGGTTGTCCTTGTTCACCAGCAGCGACACCTGGTAATCCGTCGCCGGCGCGCTGAAGCCTACCGCCAGGGCTCGTTCGGGCGTTTGGTTCAGAGCCATGGCCAAGTCCCATTTGCCGCCCTGCAAGCCCGCTACCAGGTTGTCCCAATTGGTGTCCACGAATTGCACCTTCACCTTTAGCACCTTTTCGCCAAAGTCGCGGCAAAGGTCCACAAAGTAACCGCTGTAATCGCCTGACTTGGCGTCTCGCATCACGTACGGGGCCGCCACCGCCGCGCCGCAGCGCAGCACACCGGCCTTCTGCACGTCTTGCCAGAGGGAAGGTTCAGCCGCCTGGGTAGTGGGCAAGCCCAGCAAGGCTCCACACAGCCCGGCGCCCATGAGCATCGCTTTGAATGAGGAAGGGATAAGCCTGACCATTTTAAACCTCACCTTTAGTTCGTTGTTGTAGGCAGGAAGGTAAAACGCTGGCACCACGCTTATGTATGCATGGTTGCGTACAGGCTAGGAGTGTAGGAATTGGTTGTCAATCAGAAAGCGAATTTGCCAAGTGGGTTTACACGAGTAGGGAGACCCTTGGGTGGAAGTCTGTGGACCTACCCATATCTCAGGACCAGCCAGTGGGGCTGATCCGAGGCCAGGTACAAGCTTGAGTCCATGCTGGCTCGCTTTAGCGAGCTTGCGAAGCAAGCGCCCCATGTAGTCACAGCCATCTGACGATTCGCCGAACCTTTCGCCAGGACGCTGGCAAGAATTGGAAGCTTGCGCGCCAGAAAGGTCAGCCGCAGCGGTGACGCTTGAAGCGGGGACTGGCGTTATCGAACACAATAAAAAGCCGCGCAATGCGCGGCTTTTCGAAGCTGGTGGGCCCACACGGACTCGAACCGTGGACCAAAGGATTATGAGTCCTCTGCTCTAACCAACTGAGCTATAGGCCCTTTTAGAGAGCGGCGATTATAACGAGCCTTTTGGCTCGGTGCTATCGGAAAGAACCATTTGTCAGGGCGCTTTAGGCAGGATTCTTGCCACCGCGTGGTGAGCGACTGCCGCTGCTGGCTATGTTCGTCGAAATTCTCCGGCGCAGGCCAGGTCTGGAAAGTGCGTTCACGACTGGCCAGTCTTCGTCGAGGGTGGTTCCCAGCTGTGTCGCGGTGTCTATGGTCTTGCCAAATAAAGAACCCCGGGCGGGCCCGGGGTTCGTGGTGTTGCGTTGAGGCTTACTCGTCCAGGAACGAACGCAGGTGTTCGCTACGGGTCGGGTGACGCAGCTTGCGCAAGGCCTTGGCTTCGATCTGACGGATACGCTCGCGGGTCACGTCGAACTGCTTGCCCACTTCCTCGAGGGTGTGGTCCGTGTTCATGTCGATACCGAAGCGCATGCGCAGTACCTTGGCTTCACGCGCGGTGAGGCCGGACAGCACTTCGCGGGTCGCTTCCTTGAGGCTTTCGACCGTGGCCACGTCGATCGGGGACTGCATGGTCGAGTCCTCGATGAAGTCGCCCAGATGGGAGTCTTCATCGTCACCGATCGGCGTTTCCATGGAGATCGGTTCCTTGGCGATCTTCAATACCTTGCGGATCTTGTCCTCGGGCATTTCCATGCGCTCGCCCAGCTCTTCCGGGGTAGGCTCACGGCCCATCTCCTGCAGCATCTGCCGGGAGATACGGTTGAGTTTGTTGATCGTCTCGATCATGTGCACCGGAATACGGATGGTGCGCGCCTGGTCGGCGATGGAGCGAGTGATCGCCTGGCGAATCCACCAGGTGGCGTAGGTCGAGAACTTGTAGCCGCGACGGTATTCGAACTTGTCCACCGCCTTCATCAGGCCGATGTTGCCTTCCTGGATCAGGTCTAGGAACTGCAGGCCGCGGTTGGTGTACTTCTTGGCGATGGAGATCACCAGGCGAAGGTTGGCCTCGACCATTTCCTTCTTGGCGCGGCGGGCCTTGGCCTCGCCGATGGACATGCGCCGGTTGATGTCCTTGATCTCAGCGACGTTGAGGCCGGTTTCGGCTTCCAGGTCGATCAGCTTCTGCTGGCAACGCTGGACATCCGCCTGCACACGGCCGATGGCCTCGGCGTACTTGGCCTTGCCCTTGGCCAGGAACTCGCTCCAGCCCTGGTCCACTTCATTGCCGGGGAACAGGCGCAGGAAGTCGGCGCGAGGCATGCGGGCGTCACGGACGCACAGCTGCATGATGGCACGTTCCTGGGCGCGGACACGGTCCAGCGCGCCACGGACTTGCTCCACGAGCACTTCGTACTGCTTGGGCACCAGCTTGATCGGCATGAACAGCTCGGCCAGCTGCAGCATCTCGGCGATGCCTTCCTTGCTGTCGCGGCCATGCTTCTTCAGCACCTTGCGGGTGGCTTCCAACTGCTCGGCCACGGCGCCGAAACGCTGGCGAGCCACTTCCGGATCCGGCCCGCTTTCGCCTTCCTCTTCGTCGTCGCTGCTGGCTTCCTCGTCCTCTTCCTCGTCGTCCTTCTCGGCCACGGCGGCGGCCTTCGGGTCGACCGGCACAGGCATGTCCGAGGGGCTGGCGATCACGTCGTCAGGATCGATGTAGCCGCTGAGCACGTCCGACAGACGGCCACCTTCGGTGGTGACGCGGTCATATTCGCCGAGGATGTAATCCACGGTGCCGGGGAAGTGGGCGATCGCCCCCATCACCTCGCGGATGCCTTCCTCGATGCGCTTGGCGATTTCGATCTCGCCTTCGCGGGTGAGCAGCTCCACGGTGCCCATCTCACGCATGTACATGCGTACCGGGTCCGTCGTGCGGCCGATATCGGTTTCGACGGCAGCGAGCGCGGCGGCGGCTTCCTCGGCCGCGGCTTCGTCGGTGTCCGCCTCGGCCAACAGGAGGGCATCCGCATCCGGAGCAGTCTCGAATACGTTGATCCCCATGTCGTTGATCATGCGGATGATGTCTTCCACCTGTTCCGGATCTGAAATATCCTCGGGCAGGTGGTCGTTGACCTCCGCGTAAGTCAGGTAGCCCTGCTCACGACCGCGGGTGATCAACTCTTTGATACGAGATTGCTGTTGCGCTTTTCCGGACATAACACCCTATCCACTGAAGGTCTTGGCGGGCAAAAAACAAGCCGAGGATTATACCCGAGCTAGGACCTCACACGCCAGTTGAGGTCGGGTTTTGTGCGTTTGCGTTGCGGCTAAGCAGCTCGCGCAGCAGGTTTTTTTCCTCTGCGCTCAGTTCGCCCTGCCTGGCCTTTCGAAGCAATTGCTCCAGGCTGCGCTCGCGTTGGCGGGCGGATAGACTGGAAATGGTGTCGAAAAACTGTTGTTCAAGGTTATCGGCATCGATCAGCCATTCTTTCTCCGCCAGGGCCCTCAACAAGCGCCCCTGGTCGGTGCCGTGCCAGCGCGCGATCAATTGCAGCGAGCGGAGTCGAGGATTTTTCTGCAGCGCCTCGAGCAGCGCGACCAGCAATTGCGCGTAAACATGATCTTCATCGGCCAGATGGCTGGCATCTTCAACCTTGGCCGCCAATTGCGGGTGATGCAGCAGCGTGCGCAGGGCGCTGAGCGTGGGCGGCTCAACGGACGTGGGCGCCCGAGGGGCTCGCGGTTCGAAATTGCGCTTGCCGCCTCGTTCCCAAGCCTTGCCATCGCGCTTGCCGCCACCCTTGCGCGATTGCCAGCCTTGGCTGGGCTCGGCCATGGGGGGCGAAGCGTCCAGATAAGCCGGTACATAGTCGCCCTGGCCGTGGAAATCCATTCCGTCAGCACCGGTCCCTTCATGGCCGACGAAGCCCGAAGGCTCCGAGGCGCGCGGCGGGGCGGGCTGCGCCACGCGAGCCAGCTGGTTCAGGGCCTCGCCGCTCAGGCCGGTGATTTCCGTCAGCCGGGCCCGCATCAGGGCCTTGAGGTTGGCGCCGGGTACCTGGTCGATCAAGGGCGCCGCCAGGGTAACCATATGGGCCTTGCCTTCCAGCGAGCGCGGGTCCGCCTCGTCGGACAGCTGCTGGAAGAAATAATCCGCCAGCGGCTGCGCATGCTGCGCGATGCGCGCGCGGAAGGCGTCCAGGCCCTCGGCGCGGATCAGGGTGTCCGGATCCTCGCCCTCGGGCAGGAACAGGAACCTTGCCTTGCGGCCATCCTGCAGGCTTGGCAGCGCGGCTTCGAGGGCGCGCCAGGCAGCGTTGCGGCCGGCCTGGTCGCCATCGAAGCAGAACAGGATGCTCGGCACCAGGCGGAACAGCCGCTTGATATGCTCCTCGCTGGTCGCCGTGCCCAGGGTGGCCACCGCGTTGCGCAGGCCCTGCTGGGCCAGCGCGATCACATCCATGTAGCCCTCGACCACTATCACTTCGTCAAGGTTGCGGTTGAACTTGCGCGCCTCATAGAGCCCATAAAGCTCCTGGCCCTTATGGAACACCGGGGTTTCCGGCGAGTTCAGGTATTTGGGCTTGTCATCCCCAAGTACCCGCCCGCCGAACGCGATCACCCGGCCCCGGCTGTCACGGATGGGGAACATCACCCGGTCGCGGAAGCGGTCGTAGCGCTTGCCACTTTCGGCGTTTTCCACCAACAGCCCAGCGTCGAGCAGGGCGCGCTGCTGCAGCGTGTCGCTGGCCAGGTGGCGCAGCAGATTGTCCCAGCCGGGCGGCGCGAAGCCGAGCCCAAAGTCCCGGGCGATCTCGCCCGTGAGACCGCGCCCCTTGAGGTACTCCACCGCGCTCTTGCGTGCCGGATGCTGGCGCAGGGCCTGGCGGTAATAGTCCGCGGCGGCGGCCAGCAAGGGGTAGAGCGGCGAATCCGTCGGTTGGCGCGGCTTGCTGCCCCGGCGGGATTCCTCTCGTGGCACTTCCATGCCGGCCGCTCGCGCCAGTTCCTCCACGGCCTGGGGGAAGTCCAGGTTGTCGTGGTCCATCACGAAGCCCAGCGCGTTGCCGCCGGCACCACAGCCGAAGCAGTAATAGAACTGCTTGTCGGGACTTACGCTGAAGGAAGGGGTTTTTTCCTTGTGGAACGGACAGCAGGCGGTGTAGTTCTTGCCACTTTTCTTGAGCTGAATCCGGGCGTTGACCACATCGAGAATGTCGGTGCGATTGAGCAGGTCGTCGATGAAACCTTGCGGGATGAGCCCGGCCATGGGGTGACCTCGGATCCGAGACGGTGCTTCAGTTTAACGGCCAGGCATGGCCATTCGCAGCGAATGGTAGGTTACGAAAAGCAGGAGGGCGGCGGCTTGGTGCGCCCGATGAAGAGGGCGGAGCCTGCCGGAATTACCGGACCCACAATTGCCAATGGCCCGGCTTTTTAGGGCCGGGCCAGACAAATGCTTGCAGCGAACGCTTGTATCAGTACAGGCGAACGGCGCGGCGCTGTTCGCGCTGGACTTTTTTGGCGTGACGCTTGACCGCTGCGGCTGCCTTGCGCTTGCGCTCGGAAGTCGGCTTTTCGTAAAACTCGCGGCTACGAACTTCAGCCAGTACACCGGCTTTTTCGCAGGAGCGCTTGAAACGACGCAGAGCTACGTCGAAGGGTTCGTTCTCTTTAACTTTGACGGCTGGCATCCAGGGCTACCTTAATTCATTACCGGGGCAACGTACCCCTGCTGGAAGCGCGGTGGAATACGTCGGTTTTCAAGGGTTGCGGATGTTACCCGTTGGAGCCGCGGAATGCAAAGCCTCTGATCGAAAACCGCTGGTCGGCGCGCCGGGGCGCGACTATCATGCGCGCCTTCGTTACCGCCTCGGCAAAGGCCAATTGATACCCATGCTAGTACTGGGACTGGAAACATCCTGCGATGAAACGGGCGTCGCGCTCTATGACAGCGAGCAGGGCCTGCTCGGCGACGCGCTATTCAGCCAGATCGACCTGCACCGTGTCTACGGTGGCGTGGTGCCGGAGCTGGCTTCCCGCGACCACGTAAAGCGCATGCTGCCGCTGATCCGCGAAGTGCTCGATCAGGCCGGGCGCGCGCCTTCGGACATCGACGCCATCGCCTATACCGCTGGCCCCGGGCTGGTGGGCGCGCTGCTGGTCGGTGCTTCCTGCGCCCAGGCCATGGCGTTTGCCTGGGGTATCCCGGCCTTGGGTGTGCATCATATGGAAGGCCACTTGCTGGCGCCCATGCTCGAGGACCAGCCGCCAGCGTTTCCCTTTGTGGCGCTGCTGGTATCCGGCGGCCATACCCAACTGGTGCGGGTCGATGGCATCGGCCAGTACCAGCTGCTGGGGGAAAGCCTGGATGACGCGGCCGGGGAGGCGTTCGACAAAACCGCCAAGCTCATGGGCCTGCCATACCCCGGCGGCCCGGAAATCGCGCGCCTGGCCGAGCAGGGGCAGGCCGGGCGCTTCGTGTTCCCGCGCCCGATGACCGACCGCCCTGGCCTGGACTTCAGTTTCAGCGGCCTGAAAACCTTCACCCTCAACACCTGGCAGCAGTGCGTCGGCGCTGGGGACGACAGCGAGCAGACCCGTTGCGACATCGCCCTGGCATTCCAGCAGGCGGTGGTGGAGACTCTCGCCATCAAGTGCAAGCGGGCGCTCAAGCAGACCGGCCTCAAGCAATTGGTGATCGCTGGCGGGGTAAGCGCCAACCGGGCCTTGCGTACCCACCTGGAAGCCATGACGGCGGAACTGGGGGGTGGTGTGTACTATGCGCGGCCACGCTTCTGTACCGACAACGGCGCGATGATCGCCTACGCCGGTTGCCAGCGGCTGTTGGCGGGCCAGCACGACAGCCTGGGCATCCAGGTGCATGCCCGCTGGCCGATGGAGCAACTGCCTGCTATCTAGCCGCGCTGGTGCGAGCTTTAGAAATGACGTTCCCGGCCGGCGAACAGGTCTTTGAGATTGGCCCGATGACGCCAGATCACCAGGGCCGTGAGCAGGGTCATCGGCAGCAACGCCTGGGGCGCCTGCCAGGCCAGCAGGGGCAAGGTCAGGGGGGTGGCGGTCAACGCGGCCAGGGAGGCGGTACGGCTGAGCTGAAAGGTCAATAGCCATACGCCTACCGCCAGCAGCAGGGCTGGCGGGTACAGCCCCAACAGCATGCCGGCGGCCGTGGCCACGCCCTTGCCACCGCGAAAGTTGAAATACAGGGGAAACAGGTGGCCGATGACGGCGCACAGGCCTATCCAGGCCTGGGCCTGCAGCCCCAACCCCAGGGCCTTGGCCAGCAGTACCGGTACGAGGCCCTTGGCGAGGTCGCCGACTAAGGTCAAGATGGCGAGCTTGCGGCCGGCCACCCTGAGCATGTTGGTGGCCCCGGCATTGCCCGAGCCGCTGGCGCGCGGGTCGGGGATCCCGGCGCCACGACTGAGCAGGATGGCGAAGGACAGTGAGCCGAGCAGGTAGGCCAGGACGGCCAGTAACCAGGGCATGCTAACTATTCCGGGCGAGAATGCTCGGATTCTAACGGCGCGAAGCGCCTTTGTCGTCAGGAGAGACTGCTTGGACAGCGTGTTCATCGAAGGCCTGGAGGTCGATACCGTGATCGGCGCCTATGACTGGGAGCGCGAGATCCGCCAGTGTCTGCGGCTGGATTTCGATTTCGCCTGGGACAACCGCCCCGCCGCGGATGGCGACGACCTGGCCTTGGCCCTGGATTACGCCAAGGTGTCCGAAGCCGTTCAGGCGTTTGCCAGCCAGGCGCGCTTTGAGCTGGTAGAGACCTTCGCCGAGCGTCTGGCGGCGCGTCTGATGAGCGAATTCGGCATTCGCTGGTTGCGGTTGCGGGTGACCAAGCCCGGTGCGGTGCCAGCGGCACGAGGCGTGGGTGTGGAGATCGAGCGCGGATGTCGCTGACTCGGGTCTACCTTGGCCTCGGTAGCAACATCGACCGTGAGGTTCATCTTCGCGCTGGGCTGGACGCGCTGGGGGCCATGCTCGTGGACATGCGCTGTTCACCGGTGTTCGAAAGCGAGCCGGTCGGCATCAAGAGCGGGCCTTTCCTGAACCTGGTGGTCACCGGGCTTTGTGACATGCCTCTGATGGCGCTGGATCGTCGCCTGAAGTTCATCGAGGCGGACAACGGCCGCTACGCCCCGGACCGCAAAGGGCTGCCGCTGGATATCGACGTATTGATGTACGGCCGGCAAGTGGGCGATTTCGATGGGCTGGTGCTGCCGCGCGAGGAAATCCTGCGTAACGCCTTCGTGCTCTGGCCCCTGGCCCTGCTGGCTCCGGAGGAGCTGCACCCCCAAGAGGGGCGCAGCTTCGCTGCTCTATGGGCCGAGGCGAAGATCGACCAGCAGCTGCGGCGGGTACCCTTCCAATGGGCCCCCGGAACGCTGGTTCAAGACGCGGTCCGGTAAGCCTCCAACGCGGCCAGGCGGGCTTCCTTGAGGGCGTCGCCCAGGGCCTGCCCCGTCAGGCCGGCCTCCACCAGTGGTTTGACCGCCACGTCTCGGGCCGTGGCAGCGGCGCCGCGCAGAAACGCTCCAGGCCCGAAGGTTTCCTGCCCGATGCACAGGGCAGCGTTTTCACAGGTGTCGATGAATTCCGCGAAGCGTTGGGGGCGTCGATAGATGTCGAAGGCCTGGAGCAGGTCGAACAGGCCCTGGGTGGGCAATGCGCGCGCCTGGCTGGCCAGCGCATGGTAGCGGCCACTTAGCTGAGCCAATTCCTGGCAATCCCGAGGCACCTTGAAGCGTAGGCTCACCGCCTGGATGTCAGGTATTTCGCCCTTCGCGCTCGAGCTGTCCCCAGCGTAGCTCAATGGCAGCAGCAGGCTGGCCCAGCGTATGGCCAGGGAATGCTCGGCACAGGCGGCCTGGGCCAGGCAAGCGATACTCCATTCCCCAAGATCGACCACCGCGGCCGGTGTTTGCGCCGAGCGCTCGAGCAGGGCCTGCAATTCGGGGAATAGGACCTTCAGGGCGCCGCAGGCCCGGAGGGTTTCGAAGAACACCGTCGGCCTGGCTTCCATCAGGGCGCGGGAGATCTCCTTCCAGCTTCTTTCAGGGGTCAACGCCTGCAGCTCACCCGACTCGCTCAATTGCGTCATAAGCGCGAGGGTTTCGGGGGCGATACGAAAGCCCAGGCCGGCGTAACGCGCGGCGAACCTGGCTACCCTGAGCACGCGCAAGGGGTCTTCGGCGAACGATGGGGATACATGGCGTAGCCAGCGTTCGGCGAGGTCGCGCTGGCCGCCGTAGGGGTCGATGACATGCCCGCTGTCGTCTTCGGCCATGGCGTTGATGGTCAGGTCGCGGCGGCGCAGGTCTTCTTCCAGGGTCACGTCCGGGCTGGCATGGAACACGAATCCGCCATAGCCCCGGCCGCTCTTGCGCTCCGTCCGGGCCAGGGCGTATTCGGCGCCGGTGCGCGGGTGCAGGAATACAGGGAAATCCGCGCCCACGGGCCGATAGCCCAAGGCATGCATCTGTTGCGCGCTGGCGCCGACCACCACCCAATCGATGTCGGCCACCGGCAGGCCGAGGAGGCGGTCACGCACGGCGCCGCCGACTTTGTATACCTTCATGCAGTTCTCCTTCAGCGCCGCAGGATATACCCGTGGCGCCGAAGGTTCACTCACAGGTGCACGACGGTCATGTCCAGCCGGTTATAGCTGTCATCGCCCTGCTCGTTGCGCGGCGGCACGTGATGGACCTTCACCACTTGGTCGCCCTGGACGGTCTCCAGGTGCACGTCGAAGCCCCACAGCCGATGTAGATGCTTGAGTACCTCCTCGGTGGACTCTCCCAGCGGCTTGCGGTCGTGCTGCTGGTGACGCAGGGTCAGGGAACGATCGCCGCGGCGATCGATGCTCCAGATCTGCACGTTGGGCTCGCGGTTGCCCAGGTTGTACTGGGCCGCCAGGGTTTCACGGATGATCCGGTAGCCGCTGTCATCGTGGATGGCCGGTACCAGCAGGTCGTCGCGCTGGTCGTCGTCCAGGATGCTGAACAGCTTCAGGTCGCGGATCACCTTGGGCGACAGGTACTGCAGGATGAAGCTCTCGTCCTTGAAGCTGCTCATGGCGAACTTCAAGGTAGAGAGCCAGTCGCTGCCGGCGATGTCCGGGAACCAGCGACGGTCTTCCTCGTCCGGGTTCTCGCAGATACGGCGCAGGTCCCGGAACATGGCGAAGCCCAGGGCGTAGGGGTTGATGCCACTGTAATAGGGGCTGTCGTACCCGGGTTGAAACACCACGCTGGTATGGGACTGCAGGAATTCCATCATGAAGCCGTCGGTGACCAGGCCTTCGTCGTACAGGTCGTTGAGCAGGGTGTAGTGCCAGAAGGTCGCCCAACCTTCGTTCATGACCTGGGTTTGCCTCTGTGGATAGAAATACTGGGCGATCTTGCGCACGATACGCACCACTTCCCGCTGCCAGGGCTCCAGCAAGGGGGCGTGCTTCTCGATGAAGTAGAGAATGTTTTCCTGAGGCTCGGCGGGGAAGCGGGCGTGGTCCTGCTCGCTGGTTTTCTCCATGGCCTTGGGAATGGTTCGCCACAGGTCGTTGATCTGCCGCTGCAGGTGCTCTTCCCGTTCTTTCTGACGGCGCCGCTCTTCTTCGGCGGAAATGGGGTAGGGGCGCTTGTAGCGGTCCACGCCGTAGTTCATCAGGGCATGGCAGGAGTCGAGCAGGTCTTCCACGGCGTCGATGCCGTAGCGCTCCTCGCACTGCATGATGTACTGCTTGGCGAACACCAGGTAGTCGATGATCGAGCTGGCGTCCGTCCAGGTGCGGAACAGGTAGTTGCCCTTGAAGAAACTGTTGTGGCCGTAGCAGGCATGGGCGATCACCAGGGCCTGCATGCACATGGTGTTCTCTTCCATGAGGTAGGCGATGCAGGGGTCGGAATTGATCACGATCTCATAGGCCAGGCCCATCTGCCCGCGGGTATAGGATTTTTCCGTGCTCAGGAAATGCTTGCCGTAGGACCAATGGTGGTAGCCCAGGGGCATGCCCACCGAGGCGTAGGCATCCATCATCTGTTCAGCGGTGATGACTTCGATCTGGTTGGGGTAGGTATCGAGGGCATAGCGCTCGGCGATACGACTGATTTCCCGGTCGTAGGTCTGGATCAGCTCGAAGGTCCATTCCGAACCTACGGACAGGGGTTGGCGCTTCTGCTCTCTGGCGGTCATGTCACTAGCCTGCGCTGGAAGAGTTCACGGAAGACCGGATAGATATCCCCGGCCGTCACCAACTGCTGCTGGGCGAAGGTTTCCGGGAAGTCTTCGCCGATACGCTCGTACTCGAACCACAGGGCCTGGTGCTCCCTGGGCGTGATCTCCACGTAAGTGTAGTACTGCACATGGGGCATGATCTGCTTGGTGAGGATGTCCCGGCAGATGGGCGAGTCGTCGTTCCAGTTGTCCCCGTCCGAGGCCTGGGCCGCATAGATGTTCCACTCGTTGGTGGGATAGCGCTCGGCCATGATTTCCTGCATCAGCTTCAGCGCGCTGGAGACGATGGTGCCGCCGGTTTCCCGGGAATAGAAGAACTCTTCCTCGTCCACTTCCCTGGCGCTGGTGTGGTGGCGGATGAACACCACCTCGATCTTGTCGTAGTTGCGCTTGAGGAACAGGTACAACAGGATGAAAAAGCGCTTGGCAATGTCCTTGGTGGCTTGGGTCATGGAACCGGACACGTCCATCAGGCAGAACATCACCGCCTTGGAGCTGGGGTTGGGATGCTTGACCAGCAGGTTGTATTTCAGGTCGAAGGTATCGAGGAAGGGCACCCGATGAATGCGGGCACTGAGCTTTTCGACTTCCGCTTCCAGCGCCTGGATGTCGCCGAAATTGTCCGGCTCTTCGCGTCGAAGCCGCTCGAGTTCGGCGCGCACTTCCCGTAGCCGGGCGCGGCTGCTGCCGGACAGCGCGATACGCCGGGCATGGGCCGAGCGCAGGGTACGAATGATGTTGATGCGCGATGGGTTGCCTTCGTTGGCAATGCCCGCGCGTACGGTCTTGAAGGTGTCCGAGCCGGTGAGGTGGCGCTTGACCAGGTTGGGCAGCTCCAGGTCCTCGAACATGAATTCAAGGAATTCCTCCTGGGTGATCTGGAACACGAACTCATCCATGCCTTCGCCGGAGTTGCCCGCCTTGCCCTGGCCCTTGCCGCCTCCGCCACCCCCTTGCGGCCGCGGAATATGCTGCCCGGACGTGAACTCCTTGTTGCCCGGATGGACGATGGTCTGCTTGCCGCCGCGGCCGTGGTGCAGCACGGGTTCGTCGATGTCACGGCCAGGAATGCTGATTTGCTCGCCATGCTCCATATCGGTGATGGAGCGGCGGCTCACCGCTTCTTCCACGGCCTTCTTGATGTGGTCACGGTAGCGCCGCAGGAAACGCTGGCGGTTCACCGTGCTTTTGTTCTTGCCATTCAAGCGTCGGTCGATCACATAACTCATGGCCCCTCCAGGAACTCGGGGCAGCTTCAAGCTTCAAGCTTCAAGCCGCAAGAAAGAGCAGCCAGCGCGGCCGCAAGCTGGCGCGCCAGGCGATGCCTGCGCGCAACTGACTGCAGCTTACGGCCTGTCGCTTACTGGGACTTGCGAACACGCAGGTACCACTCGGAGAGCAGGCGAACCTGCTTGTCGGTGTAGCCGCGTTCCACCATCCGGGTAACGAAGTCGTTGTGCTTCTGTTGATCTTCCTTGCTGGCCTTGGCGTTGAAGCTGATGACGGGCAGCAGGTCCTCGGTGTTGGAGAACATTTTCTTCTCGATGACCACCCGCAGTTTTTCATAGCTGAGCCAGGTGGGGTTCTTGCCGTTGTTGTTGGCACGGGCGCGAAGCACGAAGTTGACGATTTCGTTGCGGAAGTCCTTCGGGTTGCTGATACCGGCGGGCTTCTCGATCTTTTCCAGTTCTTCGTTCAAGGCGACCCGATTGAGGATCTCGCCGGTTTCCGGGTCCCGGTATTCCTGATCCTGAATCCAGAAGTCCGCATAGAGCACATAACGGTCGAAGATGTTCTGGCCATACTCGCTGTAGGACTCCAGGTAGGCTGTCTGGATTTCCTTGCCAATGAACTCGATGTAGCGGGGCGCCAGGTATTCCTTGAGGAAACGCAGGTAGCGCTCGCGTACTTCGGCCGGGAACTGCTCCTGCTCGATCTGGTGTTCGAGCACATAAAGCAGGTGAACCGGGTTGGCGGCCACTTCATGGGGGTCGAAGTTGAATACCTTGGACAGGATCTTGAAGGCGAAGCGGGTGGACAGGCCGGTCATGCCCTCATCCACGCCCGCCGAGTCGCGGTATTCCTGGATGGACTTGGCCTTTGGGTCGGTGTCCTTCAGGTTTTCGCCGTCATAGACCCGCATCTTCGAGTAGATGTTCGAGTTCTCCGGTTCCTTGAGCCGGGACAGCACGGTGAACTGGGCCAGCATCTTGAGGGTGTCCGGCGCGCAATGGGCCCTGGACAGCGAGCTGTTGACCAACAGCTTGTCGTAGATCTTGATCTCATCGGTCACGCGCAGGCAGTAAGGCACCTTCACGATATAGATACGGTCGATGAAGGCCTCGTTGTTCTTGTTGTTGCGGAAGCTGTGCCATTCAGACTCGTTGGAGTGCGCCAGCAGCACGCCACTGAAGGGAATGGCCCCGAGTCCTTCGGTACTGTTGTAGTTGCCTTCCTGGGTCGCGGTAAGCAGCGGGTGAAGCACCTTGATCGGTGCCTTGAACATTTCCACGAATTCCATCAGGCCCTGGTTGGCCCGGCACAGGGCGCCCGAGTAGCTGTAAGCGTCGGCGTCGTTCTGGGGGAATTCCTCCAGCTTGCGAATATCCACCTTGCCCACGAGGGCGGAGATGTCCTGGTTGTTCTCGTCTCCAGGTTCGGTCTTGGCCACGGCGACCTGGTTCAGGATCGACGGGTACAGCTTGACCACCTTGAACTGGCTGATGTCCCCACCGAATTCCTGCAGGCGCTTGGTGGCCCAGGGCGACATGATGGTGTTGAGGTAGCGCTTGTCGATGCCGTAGTCCTCCTGAAGGATGTCCCCGTCTTCATTGACGTTGAACAGCCCCAGGGGCGACTCGAATACCGGGGAGCCCTTGATGGCGTAGAAGGGCTCTTTTTCCATCAGTTGCTTGAGCTTTTCGGCCAGGGACGACTTGCCTCCCCCCACCGGGCCGAGCAGGTAGAGGATCTGTTTCTTCTCCTCGAGGCCTTGGGCGGCATGGCGGAAGTAGGAAACGATCTGCTCGATGCAGTCCTCCATGCCGTGGAAGTCACGGAAGGCCGGGTAGCGGCGGATGGTCTTGTTGGAGAAGATGCGCGACAGCCGCGGATCCGTCGTGGTATCGACCAGCTCCGGTTCACCGATGGCCATGAGCAGCCGCTCGGCCGCGGATGCGTAGGCCCTGCGGTCGGCTTTGCAGAGCTCCAGGTATTCCTGCAGCGTCAACTCTTCCTGACGCGTGCTTTCGAAACGCTGTTGGAAGTGGCTAAAAATACTCATGACGTCACCTCGCTCGATACCGGAGCCGACGTCGGATCACTTAAGCCGATGCTTGGTGGCAGCCGAAGCCAGCCAGCTGCCCTTTTCCCCCAGAACACCCGAAAATCGCTCCCGATGACCCGCGCGCCGGTGTGCCGGCTCTCCCCTGTTTTGGATGGCCTGGGCTTAAGGATAGTTGGTAATCCAGAAATTCAAGGGCGCTCACGCGTTTAGTTACAACCGCGAGAGGGGGAGGTGGGCTAGGGGCCCCGGAATTCGGCGCCCCATGAGGCATGCGAAGATGACAAAAAAATTCAGTCGCCGGCTTGGCGAGCGATGTCGTCAGGGTAGGTCTGGCGCCAGAGCTCGAAGCCGCCGTCGAGGCTGTAGACGTCCGAGAAGCCTTGGCTGACCAGATAGGCCGCCGCGCTCTGGCTGGAGTTGCCGTGATAGCAGACCACGACCAACGGAGCGTCCAGGTCGGCCTGGGTAATGAAATCGTGCAATGAATGGTTGTCCAGATGACGGGACTGGGCGATATGCCCGTTGGCGAAGGTCTGCGGATCGCGGATATCCACGACCACGGCGCCGCCGGCGCGCAACGCCTGGGCTTCTTGCGGGGGAATGCGTTTGAATTCGGACATGCTCGGCTCCAGGCGTTAACAGAGGGGGCACTTGCACTGATGGAGTTGCAAAGTGTCCAGGTTCATCAAGGTCATTGCGTTGCCCCAGACGCACCCCGTATCCAGGGCGAATACGCCAGGCTCGTCGCAGCGGCCTTCCAGCGCGGCCCAGTGGCCGAAGAGGATGCGGATGTGGCGGCTGCGTCTTTGCTTGTGGCTGAACCAGGGCGCGTAGCCAGGGGGCGCGCTGTCCGCCCCCTCTTTGCCCTTGAGGTCCAGCTTTCCGTCCGCGGTGCAGAAGCGCATGCGGGTGAAATAGTTGGTGATGACCCGCAGGCGGGTGACGCCTTCCAAGTCCTTGTGCCACTTGGCCGGCTCGTTGCCATACATGCCGTCCAGGAAGGGTTCCACCAGGTTATCGTCGCGCAAGGCGGTTTCCACCTCGGCGGCGTAGCGCAGCGCCTTGCTCAAGAGCCACATGGGCGGAATGCCGGCATGCACCAGGGCGAAGTTGCGTGGCTCGTCGTAATGCAGCAGCTTTTGCTGGCGTAGCCACTGCACCAGTTGCCCGCCGTCGGGTGCCTCGAGGATCTCGGCCAGGGTGTCGTTCTTCTTCAGGCGCTCGACGTTGTACCAGGCCGCAAGCAGGTGCAGGTCGTGGTTGCCCAGGGTGCAGACCAATGAATCGCGGATCGAATAAAGGAAGCGCAGGGTTTCCAGGGATTGCGGGCCACGATTGACCAGATCACCCACCAGCCATAGCTGGTCCCGGGCGGGGTCGAAGGCCACCTCGTCCAGCAGCGTCTTGAGCGGGTCCAGGCAGCCTTGCAGGTCACCTACGGCATACACGGCCATCAGTGCAGGGCTCCGGGCACGGCGAGACGGAAGGGCGCGATAATGGCGTCGAAGTGTTTACCGTCTTCGGCCACCATCTGGTAGCTGCCCTGCATGTTCCCCACCTTGGTAGCCATGATGGTGCCGCTGCTGTAGGTATGGGCCTGGCCCACCCCGATCAGCGGTTGCTGACCGACCACGCCGGGCCCGCGGACTTCCTCGACCTTGCCGTTGCCGTCGGTGATCACCCAATGGCGCGACATCAGGCGCGCGGGTACCTGGCCCTTGTTGCGTACAGTGACTGTATAGGCGAAGGCATAACGGCCTTGCTCGGGGTTGGATTGCTCCGCCAGGAAGCGCGTATCGACGCTGACGTCGATGTGATAACGGGAATCGGACATGGTGCCTGGACCTAAAACGAATGACGTGGGGACGAGGCCCGATGAAAGCAGTCTAGGCCATAGGATGGCCCAGGTGTCTCAGGGTGTGGTCGGCTGGTCGGCCAGCTGGTCTGCCAGGCGGACGAACGCGGCCAGGTCGAGCTGCTCGGGGCGCAGGCTGCCGTCGACCTGGGCGGCTTCGATGGCCGCGGCGGGCAGCAATGCCTTCAGGGTATTGCGCAGCGTCTTGCGGCGCTGGTTGAAGGCTTCGCGCACCACCCGCTCCAGGGCGCGCGCATCCTTGGCCGGGTGCGGCAGGGTGTCATGGGGTACCAGGCGAACGATGGCCGAATCCACCTTCGGTGGCGGGTTGAACGCCCCAGGGCCCACGTTGAACAGATGTTCCACGCGGCAGTGGTACTGCACCATGATCGACAGGCGCCCCCAGTCGCCGCCGCCGGGGCCGGCGGCCAGGCGCTCGACCACTTCCTTCTGCAGCATGAAGTGCATGTCGCGAATCAGCGCGGCATTGCCCAGCAGATGGAAGATCAGTGGCGTGGAGATGTTGTACGGGAGGTTACCCACCACACGCAGGCTGCGTGCGCTGGCACCCAGGCGGTTGAAGTCGAACTTCAGGGCATCGCCCTGATGCAGGCTGAAGTTGCCGCGGTTGTCGAAGCGCTGGTGGAGGAGGGGAACGAGGTCTTTGTCCAGTTCGATCACGTCCAGCTGGGCGCCGCTGTCGAGCAGCCCTTCGGTGAGGGCGCCCTGGCCCGGGCCGATTTCGAGCAGGCGCTCGCCTTCACGGGCGTGGATGGCCCGCAGGATGCGGTCGATGACGCCGGCGTCGTGGAGGAAGTTCTGCCCGAACCGCTTGCGCGCCCGGTGTTGGTATTGCTCGTTCATCGAGGTGCCTCAGCCATTTGATAGGCGGTTTCCAATGCGACCTGCAGGCTGCCGGTGTCGACCTTGCCGCTGCCGGCCAGGTCCAGGGCGGTGCCATGGTCGACCGAGGTGCGGATGATCGGCAGGCCCAGGGTGACGTTGACCGCCGCGCCGAAGCCCTTGTACTTCAGCACCGGCAGGCCCTGATCGTGATACATGGCGAGCACCGCGTCGCAGTGCTCGAGGTGTTTGGGAGTAAAGAGCGTATCGGCGGGCAAGGGGCCTACCAGGTCCAGGCCAGCCTGGCGCAGCCGTCCAAGCGTGGGTTCGATCACGTCGATCTCTTCCCGGCCCAGGTGGCCACCTTCCCCAGCGTGAGGGTTCAATCCGCACACCAGGATCCGGGGGCGGGCAATGCCGAACTTGTTCACCAGGTCGTGGTGCAGAATGCGGGCCACGCGCTCGAGGCGTGCCGGGGTGATGGCGTCGGCCACCTCCCGTAGCGGCAAATGGGTGGTCACCAGGGCTACCCGCAGCCCACGGGTGGCCAGCATCATCACCACATGGTCCGCCCGTGTCAGGTCTTGCAGGAATTCCGTGTGGCCGGAGAATGCCGTGCCGGCATCATTGATCACGCCCTTGTGCACAGGCGCGGTGATCATGCCCGCGAACTGGCCGGCCAGGCAGCCTTCGGCGGCCAGGGTAAGGGTGCGTAGCACGAAGCTGGCGTTGGCCGGGTCCAGCACGCCGGGTATCACGGGCGCGGCCAGGCGCACGTCCAGTACATACAGGCTGCCAGCAGGCGCCGGGTGGTGGGGCAGGGCGTCGAGGCTGAC
The DNA here is from genome assembly GCF_049895785.1 of Pseudomonas sp. DC3200b2. Lineage (NCBI taxonomy): Bacteria > Pseudomonadati > Pseudomonadota > Gammaproteobacteria > Pseudomonadales > Pseudomonadaceae > Pseudomonas > Pseudomonas sp. DC3200b2. The sequence continues at coordinate 424,754 of NZ_JAFCTA010000005.1, forward strand.
CGGAACCAGGTCAACGGCCAGCCCCAGGCGCGTGGCCCGCTCGGCGAGCAGGTCACGACTGGTGATGGCGACGAGAGGATGAGGCTGGGCCTGGGACGCCAGCAGCAGGCACAGGTCGGGCCCTATGCCGGCTGGCTCGCCGGGCGTGACGGCGAAACGCGCCACGCTCACTGCTTGATTTCGACGTAGGCCTCGTCACGGATCTGACGGAGCCAGGTTTGCAACTCCTCGTCGTACTTGCGGTTGCGCAGTACATTGAGGGCCTGCTGTTCCCGGGCCTGCTGGGTCGCATCGGTGGCGCGCCGGCCCAGGACTTCCAGGATGTGCCAGCCGAACTGGGTCTGGAATGGCCGTGACACGGTATCCACAGGCGTTTGCGCCATGACTTCACGGAATTCCGGCACCAGCGACTGTGGGTCGATCCAGTTCAGGTCGCCACCGTTGAGGGCCGAGCCCGGGTCTTCCGAGTAGTTCTTGGCCAGGGTGGCGAAGTCTTCGCCGTCCTTGATCCGGGTGTAGAGGGTTTCGATCAGGCGCTGGGTTTCCGCCGGGCTGCGGATCTCGCTGGGCTTGAGCAGGATATGGCGAACATGGACCTCATCGCGCATCTCCGCCTGGCCGCCTCGGGCTTCCAGCAGTTTGAGGATGATGAAGCCACCGGGCGTGCGCACCGGTTGGGTCACTTCTCCCGCTTTCATGGACGCCAGCATCTGGTCGAAGGGCGGTGGCAACTGGGCGGCTTTGCGCCAGCCCATGTCGCCGCCTTCCAGGGCGTTGTCACTGGCCGAGCGCGCGGTGGCCAGGCTGGCGAAATCCGCGCCCTGGCGCAGCTGCTGGTAGAGGTCCATGGCCTGTTGGGCCGCGGCCTGGATCTGCCCGGCGTTGGCGCCCTCGGGGGTGGCGATCAGGATATTGGCCAGGTGGTATTCCTGGGACAACTGGGCCTTGCCCATGTCGGAGGCCAGGAAGTTCTTCACTTCCTGTTCGCTGACCTGGATGCGCTCGGCCACCCGGCGCTGGCGCACCCGGCTGATGACCATCTCTCGGCGAACCTGGTCCCGGGCGGCTTCGTAGGACAGGCCGTCATGGGCCAGGGCCGCGCGGAACTGATCCAGGCTCATGTTGTTGCGCTGGGCAATGGTGCCCATGGCGGCGTTGAGCTCCTCGTCGGTGATCCGGATGCCGGAGCGTTCCCCGATCTGCAGCTGCAGGTTTTCCAGGATCAGGCGGTCCAGCACCTGCTTCTGCAACTCCTCCATGGGTGGCTCGCCACCGCCACGCTTGGCGATGGTCTGCCGCACTTCCTGCATGCGCTGGTCCAGCTGGCTCTGCATGATCACGTCGTTGTCGACGATGGCCATGACCTTGTCCAATGGCTGGACCTGGGCATGTGCCAGGGTACCCAGAAACAGTGCGCCCAACAGCACGGGGCGCAGGCGATCACATAGCTTGGTCTTCACGTTCACGATAACCCTGAATGCCTTTGTCGAGGAAACCTTCGACCTTGTTGCCTACCACGCCACCCAGGCCCTTGAGCACGATTTGCAGGAAGATGCCGCGATCCCCCTTCTCGTTCTCTGGAGCGGCCTGGCTGTACTCGTCGTAATCCACCCAGTAGCGGTTGATCAGGCGCAGCTTCCAGCAGCAATTGTCGTACTCGAAGCCACCGAAGGCCTCCAGCGTGCGGTTGCGGTTGTAGTCGTACTGCCAGCGGCTGATGAGGTTCCACTGCGGCACCAGCGGCCAGATGACGGAGAAGTCATGCTGCTGGATCTTGTAGTAGTCCTTCACGTAGTTCGGGTTCGCAGTGCCGTCCTTGTTGTACGGCGTACCGTAGTCGCCGCCGAACCCCCAACGCCCGGTGGCGGTGTCGTAGTGGATGGCGTCGTCACGATAGCGGAAGCCGGCGTTGACCACCTTGTTCGGGTTGTCTTCAGGCTGGTAGTGGAACATGGCGCTGCCCGAGCGAGTGCTGCGGCTGTCCGGGTCCCAGTTGAAGTCCGATGTGAAGCGCCAATCGCGGTTGAAGCGGTATTCGTATTCCAGGGCGTACGGGGAAACGTCCGACTGTGCCTCGTCGCGGTCCTGGTAGGCGATCTGTGGCAATTGGACCTTGCGATCCTTGAAATACAGGGCCTGGCCGATGCTGAAACGCTGGCGTTCGAAACCGTTGTCCTCGATCCAGCGGCTGGTCACGCCCAGGGACAACTTGTTCTCGTCGCCGATGCGGTCGCCGCCACTGAAGCGGTTGTCACGGAAGAGCGACGAATAGCTGAACACGCTTTCGGTGGTGTCGAATACCGGAATGTCGTTCTGGTCTTCGTACGGAACGTAGAGGTAGAACAGGCGCGGCTCGAGGGTCTGCCGGTACGCGGTGCCGAACATCCGGGTGTCGCGGTCGAAATAAAGCCCGCTGTCCACGCTGAAGATCGGCACGCTGATGTTCTGGGAGCTGCTGTAGGACTCGCCCGTGGCGTTTTCCTGAGTAAGCAGGTCTGCCTTGCCCTTGGAATCCAGGTCCAGGTCGTACTGGGTGTACTTGTACTTGAGCGTGGGTTTGATGTAGCCGTAGCTCCAGTCCAACGGCAGGCTGACGGCCGGGACCAGGTCCAGGCGGTCACCGTTGGCGCGCGCCAGGCCGAATACATTCCGGTCGATGCGCGGCGAGGAAATGCCGTCGTCGTCCGTGTAGGTGCCAGTACGCAGGTCCCGGTCGAAGCGCACGGCTTCGGTGTGATAACTGAACTGCAGGCCCGACGGGTTGTACGGCAGTACGCCGTCCAGGGTCAGCTGGGGCAGGCGGTCGTAGGGAGTGATTTCCGTAACGGTCGCCAATTGGTAGGACTGCACGTTCAAACGCGCGGTGTAGCCCTGCCCGCGGTAGGTGAGGGCGCCCTGCTGGTTGACGAAGTCACGGTCTTCCACGCCGACTTGGTCGGTTTGCAAGTCCTGGAAGTAGTACGGGTCGCTGATGCGGGTGTAGTCCACTTCGCTCAGCAGGCGCGAGTCCAGGCCGCCCTTGTGCTGCCAGTTGATCATCCAGCGGCGCTTGGAGTAGTCGGACTGTTCCTTGCGGTCGTCGTTCTCGTCGTTAAGGTAGGCGGCGCCGAACTGCCCTTCGCTGCTGGGCGTCAGGTAGCGGAACTCGCCCTCCATCAACAGGCCGCGCTTGGCCATGTAGCGGGGGTACAAGGTGGCGTCGTAGTTCGGCGCCAGGTTGAAGTAGTAGGGCGTGACCAGGGTCAGGCCGTTGTCGCTGCTGCTCGAGATGCTCGGCGCCAGGAAGCCGGACTGCCGACGATCGTCGATGGGGAAATAGAAGTACGGCGTGTAGAGAACGGGGAAGTCCTTCACGCGCAGGGTCGCGTTGGTCGCGGTACCGAAACCGGTGGCCGGGTTCAGCGTGATGTTGTTGCCCTTGAGCGACCAGGCATTGCTGTTCGGCTCGCAGGTGGTATAGGTGCCGTCCTTCAAGCGGATGATGGCGTTCTCTGCCCGCTTGGCGTAGAGGGCCGAGCCCCGCGCGCGCTGTTTGTGCAATACATACTCGGCGTTGTCCACCTGGGCCGCGCCGGTGTCGAGCTGCACTTCGGCGTGGTCGCCCACGATCAGCGCGCCGTTGTCGCGAATCTTCACGTTGCCGTTGAGCTCACCGCGGTTTTCCGCCTGGTGCAGGGCCGCCTCGTTCGCTTCTACCTGCATGCTGCCTTGACGCATCACCACATCGCCGGCCAGGGTCGCGGTTTGCGACTGCTCCTCGTAGCGCGAGGCGCGGGCGTTGATATAGGTGGGCGCGTCCGACTTGGACGTTTTGTCGCTCATGCCCGGGCGCAGGGGCTCTACATAGGCGCCGGAGCAGTAGGGGCCGGTTTCGGCCAGCTGCGCCGGCGTGAGCTTCTCACGAGGGACCCAGTCCAGGTGGCTGTAGTCCGCGCTGCGCGACTGCAGGCCACGGCCCTTGCTTTCGGTGACCAGGGTAGGCCCGGCGGCAGCGGCCTCGCCAGTGGACGCCTCGCCTTCGCCAGTGGAGCTGACCGAAGAGGCGGTATGCTGGGGGCGTGGTGGCAGGCTGGGGTTGGTGTCGCGGGTCTTGCAGTCCCAGGAACCGGAAGCCGACACCTGGCAGTCATACTGCGGCGCGGCGCTCACGTAGGCGGCGGCGAGGGGTTGCATCGCCAGCAGGCCGCCGGTCACGAGCAACGGAAACTTTCTACGAAACGCGGGGGATTTCAATGCCATCTTATTAGTCCGGGCTTCCTGCGTGCCATCTGCCCGTGCGGGTGTGCACGCCTCTCGATGGTCTGAAAAAGATGCTGGATAATAAAGCATGACCCGCTTGACGGCTAGCGCCGTCGGAGACTCTCTAAATGCCCGATCAAGATGTACGCCTGGAACTTCTCAAGCCTTGGCTCAAGGCCCGCCTTACCGCGCTCTACCATGAGCAAGGCTGGGGCGAGGTTCCCCACGGCGAGTTGACCCCCGCCAGCAGCGACGCGAGTTTCCGCCGGTATTTCCGCTGGGCGTCCCCTGAGCGAAGCTTCATCGTGATGGACGCGCCGCCGCCCCAGGAAAACTGCACGCCCTTCGTGCACATCGACACGCTGCTGGCCAGCGCGGGGGTGCATGTGCCAACCCTTCACGGGCAAGACCTGGAGCGTGGCTTTCTACTGCTCAGTGACATGGGCCGGCAAACCTACCTGGACGTGATCGAAGAACAGAACGCCGACGCCTTGTTCGCCGACGCCATCCAGGCGCTGCTCAAGTTGCAGGCCCTGCCCATGGGCGCGGCGCTGCCCAGCTACGACGAGGCCCTGCTGCGGCGTGAGCTGGAACTGTTCCCCCAATGGTATGTGCAGCGGCACCTGGGGGTGGAATTCACCGACGCCCAGCAGGCGCAGTGGAGCGCGGCCAGCCAGTTGCTGATCGACAGCGCCCTGGCGCAGCCCCGGGTCCTGGTGCACCGGGACTACATGCCGCGCAACCTGATGGTGAGCACGCCCAACCCCGGCGTGCTGGACTTCCAGGACGCGGTCTACGGGCCCGTCACCTATGACGTGACCTGCCTGTTCAAGGACGCCTTCCTCAGTTGGCCCGAGGCGCGGGTGACGGACTGGCTGGGCCAATACTGGCATGCCGCTCGAGCCCAGGGCGTGCCGGTACAGGACACCTTCGCCGACTTCCTGCGCGCCAGCGACCTGATGGGTGTGCAGCGCCACTTGAAAGTGATCGGTATCTTCGCCCGCATCTGCCACCGTGACGGCAAGCCGCGCTACCTGGCCGACGTGCCGCGTTTCTTCGCCTATATCCGCGCTGTCGCCGGACGGCGCGAGGAGCTGGCCGAGCTCAATGCCCTGTTGGACAGTTTGCCCATCGCAGCTGAGGCCACGGCATGAAGGCGATGATCCTGGCCGCTGGCAAAGGTGAGCGCATGCGGCCACTGACCCTGCATACACCCAAGCCGTTGCTGCGGGCCGCCGGCATACCCCTGATCGAACATCAGGTGCGCGCCTTGGCCAGGGCAGGGCACCGTGAACTGGTGATCAACCACGCCTGGCTGGGCGAGCAGATCGAAGCCTACCTGGGAACAGGGGAGCGCTGGGGAGCGAGTATCGCCTACTCGCCCGAGGGTGATCCCCTGGAAACCGGCGGCGGCATCTATAAGGCCTTGCCATTGCTGGGCGCGTCGCCCTTCATTCTGGTCAATGGCGACGTGTGGAGCGACTACGCCTACGATCGATTGAGCCTGGCCCCTGGTGCCCTGGCCCATTTGGTGATGGTGGATAACCCGGGGCATCACCCCGGCGGGGACTTCGCCTTGCGCAATGGCTACCTGGCTTCCTCACCAGGCGGCGAGGGCCTGACCTACAGCGGCATCGCCGTGCTCGACCCGGGTCTGTTCGCCGGCTGCGTTCCTGGCGCGTTCAAGCTGGCGCCCTTGCTGCGCCAGGCCATGGATCAGGGGCGGGTGACGGGCGAGCACTACCGTGGGCGCTGGGTTGACGTGGGCACGCCCGAGCGCCTGGCCGAGGTGGATCGGCTGCTTGGCGGCCCACCGGCGGGAGCGCGCTGATGCTATGGCCGGTCACGGTAGTGGGCACCGCGGCGGGTTTTGCCCTGGCGCATATTCCTGGCGGCATCCTGGGGGCGTTGCTGGGGCAGTTGGTGGACCGCCGCCTGAACCTGCAAAACTGGGCGGACCTGTGGGCGCGCCTACGAGGTAAAGCGGGCCTTGCCGAAGGCGACCTGCTATTCGTGCTGCTCGGTCGCCTGGCCAAGGCCGACGGCAGGGTGCAGGAAAGCCATATCAACCAGGCGAGAAACGAAATGGCCTTGCTCGGGCTAGGCGAGCCGGCCCGCAAGCAGGCCATCGCCGCCTTTGGCCGAGGCAAGGCTGGCAAGGATTCGCTGCAAGGCCATTTGCGGCGCCTGCAGGGGCAGCCCACCACAGCCGAAGGGCTACTGCGCGCGTGCTGGCGCATGGCCTGGGCGGATGGCGAAGTCGGCGCCAGTGAGCGGCAGCTGCTGCTCGATTGGGGAAACTGGCTAGGCTGGACGGCGCCGCGAATCCGTGCCTTGGGTGCCGAATATGCCCCGGCGTCCCGCGTCTTGCCTCAGGCCAACGATGCCTACGAAAACGCCCTGCGCGTGCTCGGCGTGACCGGGGCCAGCGAGGTCGAGCAGATCAAGCAGGCCTACCGGCGCCTGCTCAGCCGCCACCATCCGGACAAGCTTCAAGGCCGCGGGGCCAGCGAGGCCCAGGTGCGCGCGGCAACGGAGCGCACCCGGGAGTTGCATGGGGCATTCGAGGTGGTCAGGCGCAGGCGTGGCTTTTAGCGGCCAGTCAGGACTGCGGGCTCAACCAGCCCCGGACCCGGCGATAGAGCTGCTCGTCCGACGCGGCCTTGTCGCCGGGCACGCCGCCGAGTTCGGTCTGGCTGTACTGGCTGCCGGGCTGGCGCTTGCTCGCTTGCAGGCGCTGGGCCGCGGCGCTGCGCAGGGCGGGGTTGCTGGCGTAGTAGATGTCTGCCACGGGAACGCTCAGTTGCGGAGCCAATTGGTCCAGGCCGGCGGGCGCGGCTTCCGGCGTCTTGCCAGCGATCATCACCAGCCTCTGCGCCCGGGACGGCTGGCGGTCGCTCAGGTAACGGGCTGCCCAGTAAGCGCCGGTCCCGTGGCCCAACAGCACGATATTGCGCGCCTTGACCTGCTGCGCGAAGGCGATACCGGCATCGATACGGGCGAAGATGCGCGCGGCATCGTTTTTCAATTGTTCGTCCGGCCCCGGTGGTTGGGCTTGAGGGCTGGGTTCGGCGCCGCTGGCGGCGGCCTCTTCGATGGGCGCGTTGGCATCGGCCGGCGTGGCGCTGCTGCCGGCCGCGACAGGCGCTGGCGGTTCGATGCCGCGCGGTTGCATGGCTTCGCTGAGCAGGTCCGGCAGGGTGAGGCTGAGTGTGCCCCAGCCTGCTTCCGGCAAGCGGGTGCGCAGCGGCGCCACCGCTACAGGCCAATTGGCGCTTTCCCCCGCGCCTGGCACGATGATCACCAGGCCGGCAGGGTCCGCCGTGTTGGCCGGCAACCAGAGGGCCATGAAGTTATCACCGCTAGCCTGCAGGGTTTGAACCTGGGCCGGCGGCAATTGCCGGGCAAGCGCCTGGGCATCTTCCGCGCTGCGCTCCAGTAGCGGCGGGCGTTGCGCCGGCTCGGCCGGGGGCGCTTCGGCGGCGGGCTCGTCGGCATGGGCGCAGAGCAGGGGCAGGGCCAGAGCGGTGGCCAGGGTAACGAGCGTGGCACGGCGGAAAGCGCGCATCGAGGGTTCCATTTTCATTGCTTTGCCCAAGCCTAAGATGATTCCGCCCCCGTCGCCACCCTGCCATCGGCTACAATGCGCGCCACCGTGTTCAGCCTACAGGTCCAACATGCAACCGTTCGCCATTGCGCCTTCCATTCTCTCCGCCGACTTCGCTCGCCTGGGCGAGGAGGTCGATAACGTACTCGCCGCCGGAGCGGACGTGGTGCACTTCGATGTGATGGACAACCACTATGTGCCCAACCTGACCATCGGCCCCATGGTCTGCGCGGCGTTGCGCAAGTACGGCATCACCGCGCCCATCGACGTCCACCTGATGGTCAGCCCGGTTGATCGGATCATCGGCGACTTCATCGAAGCCGGCGCTACCTACATCACCTTCCACCCTGAAGCCACCCAGCATATCGACCGCTCGCTTCAGCTGGTGCGCGACGGTGGTTGCAAGTCAGGGCTGGTGTTCAACCCGGCCACGCCCCTGAACGTGCTCGAGTACGTGATGGACAAGGTGGACATGATCCTGCTCATGAGCGTCAACCCGGGCTTTGGTGGGCAGAAATTCATCCCCGGCACCCTGGACAAGCTGCGCCAGGCGCGGGCGTTGATCGACGCAAGCGGTCGCGACATCCGGCTGGAGATCGACGGTGGAGTGAACGTGCACAACATCCGTGAGATCGCGGCCGCCGGTGCCGATACGTTCGTAGCCGGGTCCGCCATCTTCAATGCCCCGGATTATAGGGCGGTGATCGACAGCATGCGCGCGGAACTCGCCCTGGCTCGCCCATGAGCGGTCTGGAGCGCTTGTTCCCGGCCGGCTTGCCTGGGCTGGTAATGTTCGACCTGGACGGCACCCTGATCGACTCGGTGCCGGACCTGGCCGCCGCGGTTGACCAGATGCTCGCCCAGCTGGGGCGCCCACCGGCGGGTATCGAGGCGGTGCGGGTATGGATCGGCAACGGCTCGCGGGTCCTGGTACGCCGGGCCCTGGCCGGCGGCCTGGACCATTCCGCGGTGGACGACACCCTGGGCGAGCAGGCGCTGGCCCTGTTCATGACGGCCTATGCCGCTGAGCATGGACGCACCACGGTCTACCCCGGCGTGCGGGAAACCCTGAAGTGGCTGGACGGTGAAGGGGTAGAGATGGCCTTGATCACCAACAAGCCTGAGCAGTTCGTGGCTCCCTTGCTCGATGAGCTCAAGCTGGGGCGCTATTTCCGCTGGATCATCGGTGGCGATACCTTGCCCCAGCAAAAGCCGGACCCGGCTGCCTTGCTCCATGTGATGAAAATGGCTGGCGTAGGCCCCAGGCAGGCGCTGTTCGTCGGAGACTCCCGCAATGACGTGCTGGCTGCCAAAGCGGCCGGCGTACCCTGCGCGGCCTTGACCTACGGCTATAACCACGGCCGGCCGATCGCCGAGGAAGGGCCTGACCTGGTGATCGATGACCCGCGTGAACTCTTGCCTGGTTGCTTCGAGCGGTCCGCTGAGATAACGTTGGCCGACACCCCTGCCTCATCGAGTCGAGTATCTCCCGTGGCGGTTACCTGCAAACTCTGGATGAAAGTCATCAAGGCCCTGGCCCGTTGGCGCTGGCGCGCCTGACTTCCCCTGGCCGGCCTGCCGGCGCGTTTGCACGTTTCCCGATTCCTACCTCCGCCACGAGGCCGCTATGACCCGCGAAGAATTCCTGCGCTTGGCCGATTCCGGTTACAACCGCATTCCCCTGGCCCATGAAACCCTGGCCGACTTCGACACGCCGCTGTCCATCTACCTCAAGCTTGCCGACGAACCCAATTCCTACCTGCTCGAGTCCGTGCAGGGCGGCGAGAAATGGGGCCGGTACTCCATCATCGGTTTGCCCTGCAGAACGGTGCTGCGCGTTCATGGCCAGGTCGTGACCGTTACCCGGGACGGGGCGGAAACCGAGCGTCATGAGGTAGAGGACCCGCTGGCCTTCGTCGAAGCCTTCAAGGCGCGCTATCAAGTGCCGACGGTGGCCGGCCTGCCTCGCTTCAACGGCGGGCTGGTGGGTTACTTCGGTTACGATTGCGTGCGTTACGTGGAAAAGCGCCTGGGCCCATGCCCGAACCCGGACCCTGTCGGCGTGCCGGACATCCTCCTGATGGTGTCCGATGCCGTGGTGGTGTTCGACAATCTAGCCGGGAAAATCCACGCCATCGTGCTGGCCGACCCGAGCCGGCCCGATGCCTACGAACAAGGCCGCGCGCAACTGGCGCAACTGATGGAGCGCCTGCGTCAGCCGATCGCGCCGCGCCCGGAGCTGGATTTCTCCCGCGCCACCACTCAGGAACCGGACTTCCGTTCCAGCTTCAGCCAGGACGACTTCGAGGCGGCGGTCGACACCATCAAGGAGTACATCCTGGCCGGTGACTGCATGCAGGTGGTGCCATCCCAGCGGATGTCCATCGATTTCAACGCAGCCCCCATCGATCTGTATCGCGCCTTGCGTTGCTTCAACCCGACCCCCTACATGTACTTCTTCAACTTCGGGGACTTCCATGTAGTGGGTAGCTCGCCCGAGGTACTGGTGCGGGTGGAGGACAACCTGGTAACGGTGCGGCCGATCGCCGGCACCCGGCCCCGTGGCGCCACTGAAGAGGCGGACCGGGCCCTGGAACTGGATTTGCTCAGCGATGAAAAAGAGCTGGCCGAGCACCTGATGCTCATCGACCTGGGCCGCAATGACACCGGGCGCGTAGCTGAAGTCGGCAGTGTACAAGTCACTGAAAAAATGGTGATCGAGCGCTACTCCAACGTGATGCACATCGTGTCCAACGTGACGGGGGAGCTCAGGCAGGGCCTGACCGCCATGGATGCGCTGCGAGCCATCCTGCCGGCTGGCACCTTGTCCGGCGCGCCGAAGATCCGCGCGATGGAAATCATCGACGAGCTGGAGCCGGTCAAGCGGGGCGTGTACGGCGGCGCGGTGGGCTACTTCGCCTGGAATGGCAACATGGACACGGCCATCGCCATTCGCACGGCGGTGATCAAGGATGGGGAGCTCCATGTCCAGGCAGGGGCCGGCATCGTCGCCGACTCGGTGCCCGCGTCCGAGTGGGAAGAAACCTTGAACAAGCGGCGGGCGATGTTCCGTGCCGTCGCCCTGGCCGAGCAGGCCAAGGCTGAATAAAAGGCGCGGCCCTGCCGGGGCCGTCCGATCCGGAATTCGAGAGGTTCGCGCCATGCTGCTGATGATCGATAACTACGACTCCTTTACCTACAACATCGTGCAATACCTGGGCGAATTGGGCGCCGAGGTGAAGGTGGTGCGCAACGATGAGCTGAGCATTGCCCAGATCGAAGCCCTGGCCCCCGAGCGTATCGTGGTGTCGCCAGGGCCATGCACGCCGAGCGAAGCCGGAGTGTCCATCGAGGCTATCCACCATTTCGCCGGCAAGCTGCCGATTCTTGGCATCTGCCTGGGTCACCAGGCGCTGGGCCAGGCCTATGGCGGTGAAGTCATTCGCGCCCGTCAGGCCATGCATGGCAAGACCAGCCCGGTCAGCCACCGCGACCAGGGTGTGTTCGAAGGCCTTGCCCAACCCTTGACCGTTACCCGCTACCATTCCTTGGTCGTCAATCGGCAGAATCTGCCCGATTGCCTGGAAATCACCGCCTGGACTCAATTGCCCGACGGCAGCGTCGACGAAATCATGGGCCTGCGGCACAAGACATTGAACGTGGAAGGGGTGCAGTTCCACCCCGAGTCGATCCTGACCGAGCAAGGCCATGAGCTGCTCGCCAATTTCCTCAAGCAAACCGGCGGCACCCGCCAGGGTTAAGGATCGTTCATGGACATCAAGACAGCCCTCGGCCGTGTGGTCAGCCAGCTGGACCTCACTACCGATGAAATGCGCGTGGTCATGGGCCAGATCATGACCGGCCAATGCACCGAAGCCCAGATCGGCGCCTTCCTGATGGGTATGCGCATGAAAAGCGAAAGCATCGACGAGATCGTCGGGGCGGTATCGGCCATGCGCGAACTCGCCGGGCGAGTGGAGCTTCGCTCCCTGGACCGTGTGGTGGACATCGTCGGCACCGGGGGCGATGGCGCCAATATCTTCAACGTTTCCACCGCTGCGGCCCTGGTCGCCGCCGCCGCCGGATGCACCGTGGCCAAGCATGGCAACCGCGCGGTGTCCGGCAAGAGCGGCAGCGCCGACCTGCTCGAAGCGGCCGGGGTGTACCTGAACCTGACGCCTGCGCAGGTCGGACGCTGTATCGACAGCATCGGTATCGGCTTCATGTTCGCCCAGGCGCATCACGGCGCCATGAAGCACGCCGCGGGGCCGCGTCGGGACCTGGGCTTGCGTACCCTGTTCAACATGATCGGGCCGCTGACCAATCCGGCAGGCGTGCTGCACCAGGTGGTGGGGGTGTTCAACCCGGCGTTGTGCCGGCCCCTGGCCCAGGTGTTGCTCCGTCTGGGCAGCAAGCATGTGCTGGTGGTGCATTCCCGGGACGGGCTGGATGAGTTCAGCCTGGCGGCACCCACGACGGTGGCCGAATTGAAGAACGGCGAAGTGCTGGAGTACAGCATCGAGCCGGAAGACCTGGGCGTGCGCAGCCAGAGCCTGCATGGGCTGACCGTGGAAAGCCCCCAGGCTTCCCTGGCGTTGATCCAGGATGCGCTGGGCCGCCGCCGCACGGAAAACGGCCGCAAGGCGGCGGAAATGATCATGCTGAACGCAGGCGCGGCGCTTTATGCCGCGGACCATGCCAGCAGCCTCAAAGACGGCGTGGCCTTGGCCAGCGACGCCCTGCATACCGGGCTGGCCCGGGAAAAGCTCGAAGAGCTCGGCGCCTTCACGGCGGTATTCAAACAGGAGAACGAAGCATGAGCGTGCCCACGGTGCTGGAACGAATCCTCACGCGCAAAGCCGAGGAAGTGGCTGAGCGCAAGGCACGCCTGAGCCTGGCCGAGCAGCAGGCCGCCGCGCGCGAGGCCGCGCCGACACGCGGCTTCGCCCAGGCGATGCTGGCGCAGCGGGCGGCGAAGAAGCCGGCCGTGATCGCCGAGGTAAAAAAGGCCTCCCCGAGCAAGGGCGTGATCCGCGAAGCCTTCGATCCGGCGGAGATCGCGCGAAGCTATGCCGCGGGCGGCGCCACCTGCCTTTCGGTACTGACCGACGTGGACTTCTTCCAGGGCGCGGACCTCTACCTGCGTCAGGCACGCCAAGCCTGCTCGCTGCCGGTGATCCGCAAGGATTTCATGATCGACCCTTACCAGATCTACGAATCCCGTGCCCTGGGCGCGGACTGCGTTCTGCTGATCGTATCCGCGCTGTCCGACGGGCAGATGAGCGAGCTCGATGCCGCCGCCAAGGATGCCGGCCTGGATGTGCTGGTGGAAGTGCATGACGGTGCCGAACTCGAGCGCGCCCTCACGTGCCTGGACACGCCGCTGGTGGGAGTGAACAACCGCAACCTGCATACCTTCGAGGTCAGCCTGGAAGCCACCCTGGACCTGCTGCCGAAGATTCCACGAGACCGCATGGTGGTGACTGAAAGCGGCATCCTCGGGCGGGCCGATGTCGAGCTCATGGAAATCAACGATGTGTATGGTTTCCTGGTTGGCGAGGCCTTCATGCGAGCCGAGCAGCCGGGCGATGAATTGGCCCGCTTGTTCTTCCCCCGTCGGTAACCCAGGAACGGCTGATAGCCGCTCGAAGCGGAGGCTTTGCCCATGACAGTGGTACAACGGATGACCACGGAGGCAGGCTTGCAGGCGGAGCTCGCCTTGCTGGGCCAGGTCTGTGACGGCACGCGGGAGGATGGGGTGCTGTTCTGGCAGCCTACCGACCAGGCGCTGGTGATGCCGCGGCGCATGGCGCGGCTGCCTGCCTTCGCTCAGGGCGCGGCGGCGGCCGAAGACCTGGGCTGGCCGGTGCTGCTGCGGGAAACGGGCGGCGAGCCAGTGCCTCAATCGGCGGCCACGGTGAATGTTGCCTTGGTGTACGCCGCGCCGCGCGCGGAAGGTGACCTCAACCGTCTGGAGCGAGCCTATCTGCGCTTGTGCGAGCCGCTCTGTGACCTACTGACTCGCCTCGGCGGTAAGGCCAGCCTCGGCGAAGTGCCCGGCGCGTTCTGTGATGGGCGTTATAACGTCAACCTCGACGGTCGCAAATGGGTGGGCACGGCCCAGCGCTGGCGCCAGTCGCGGCGCTGGGGCGGCCCAGTGGTGCTGGTACATGGCGCGTTGTTGATGAGCGACCAGCGTCAGGCCATGATCGATGTCGTCAATGCGTTCAATCGGGGGGCTGAATTACCCCAGCGGTGCCAAGCGGACAGTCATCTGGCCTTCGCCGAGCGGTTCCCGGGTGTAGATGCCTTCGCGCCTTTGTCCGAAGCTTTGGACGACGTGCTGGCAGCCGTACGACAACTGCATCAGCGCGTACCGTAGACCACCATGGTCTTGCCCTTGACGTGAATCAGCTGGCGCTCCTCCAAGTCCTTCAGGACGCGGCCGACCATTTCCCGGGAACAGCCAACGATGCGGCCGATTTCCTGACGGGTAACCTTGATCTGCATGCCATCAGGGTGGGTCATGGCATCGGGCTCCTTGCACAGGTCAGTGAGGCAGCGCGCTACTCGCCCGGTCACATCATGGAACGCCAGGTCGCCAACCTTGCGGGTGGTTCGCCGTAGGCGATAGGCCATCTGCGTGCTCAGGCTGTAGAGGATGTCCGGTTCCAGCCGAACCAGTTCACGAACCTTGGCATAACCGATCTCGGCCACTTCGCATTCTGTCTTGGCGCGCACCCAGGCGTTGCGCTCACCTTCCATATGAGGTGGGTCGAACAACCCCAGCTCACCGAAGAAATCGCCCTGGTTAAGGTAGGCAATCACCATTTCACGACCGTCGCTATCCTCAATGAGGATAGTGACCGACCCCTTGAGGATGTACGACAGAACGGTGCACTTGTCGCCTGCGCAAATGATGTTGCTCTTGGCGGCATAGCGACGCCGCTGGCTATGTGCCAAGAGCTTGTCGAGATGAGTGATCTTGGTGGCTGACGCGACCATGGGCAAGGTTCCGGTACAGATCGACGATAAAGGGCGGTGAGGGTTGCCATCAATTTGGCGTCAGCTTAACAGCACTTCCTATGTATCGCGATATCTACCGATAACTTGAGTCAAGTCTCATTTTCGAGCCGGATTCCCCGCCGAACGGCTGTGCTAAGCTGGCGCCCTTTTCACGGGAGAGCCAGTTATGAAGGCACGTATTCAGTGGGCCGGTGGCGCCATGTTCATTGGCGAGTCGGGCAGTGGTCATGCAGTGGTCATGGACGGCGCCCCCGAGAGTGGTGGACGCAACCTGGGCGTGCGGCCCATGGAGATGGTGCTGATCGGCCTGGGCGGTTGCAGCAGCTTCGATGTGGTGGCCATCCTTAAAAAGGCCCGTCAGCCTGTAGAGCGCTGCGAGGCATTCCTGGATGCCGAGCGCGCCGAGGAAGATCCCAAGGTATTCACCCGCATCCACCTGCGCTTCGTGGTGGAAGGGCGCGGCCTGAAGGAATCCCACGTCAAGCGTGCCGTGGAACTCTCCGCCGAGAAGTATTGCTCGGCGTCCATCATGCTAGGCCGCGGCGGTGTGCATATCACCCATGAGTACGAGATCGTCGAACTGGGCGCCGCCGACATCCAGGCATCATAAAAGCGCTCCATACTCTGGCGCAGGGTGGCGCGGGTCTGCATAATGCGCCACTTTTTCAAGGCCGACCTTGAAACCGGGAAGCCGGGCTAGACAACCAAAATCGCCATTGCGAAGAGGTGTAAACCGTCCTACGCAGACGCCACCTGGCGCCTGACGGGCATGCTTGATCACGCGGCGCGGCCGCATTCAAAGAGAGTTTTCAGACGGTGAAAAGCAAACTCAAGCTCCATGGGTTCAACAACCTGACCAAGACCTTGAGCTTCAACATCTACGACATCTGCTACGCGCAGACGCCGCAGGATCAGCAAGCCTACGTCGAGTACATCAACCAGGAATACGACGCGGCTCGCCTGACCCAGATCCTCACGGACGTCGTGGATATCATTGGTGCCAATATCCTGAACATCGCGCGTCAGGACTATGAACCGCAGGGCGCCAGCGTGACCATCCTCATTTCCGAACAGCCCGTTACCCCCACCGACAGCCAGATCGAAGAATCGCCTGGGCCGTTGCCGGACACCATCCTGGCTCATCTGGACAAGAGCCATATCACGGTACATACCTATCCTGAAATCCATCCGGACGATGGCATCGCTACCTTCCGCGTGGACATCGACGTGTCGACCTGTGGCGTGATCTCGCCGCTCAAGGCATTGAACTACCTGATTCACCAGTTCGATTCGGACATCGTGACCGTGGATTACCGCGTGCGGGGCTTCACCCGGGATATCGAGGGGCGCAAGCATTTCATCGACCACGAGATCAATTCGATCCAGAACTACCTTTCCGAGGACACACGCGGCGCCTACCAGATGGTGGACGTGAACGTGTACCAGGACAACCTCTTCCACACCAAGATGTTGCTCAAGGAGTTCGAGCTGGACAATTACCTGTTTGGCGACGCGACCAGCAACCTGTCCGGCGAGCAGCGCGCCCAGGTAACCGAGCGGGTCAAGCACGAAATGCTGGAAATCTTCTACGGCCGTAACGTCGGCTGACCTGTAAGGCCCGTGGCCAGCGCGGTCACGGGCTTTTCGCAAGGGGCAGAGGCATCGCCTTGCCTTATACGCGATAGGTGCTCTTGGTCATCACCTTGGCCATCAGGCTCATGCCAAGCTTGACCGGCAGCGGGAAGCGCACGCCTCCGGCATCCAGGGCCGCCTGGGCGTGGTGGGCTTCGTCGGTGCGCATCTGTTCCAGGATCGCCCGAGATTTCTGATCCTCCACGGGCAGCTTGTCCAGATGCTCATCCAGATGCTTGCACACCTGCTGTTCCGTAGCCGCCACGAAACCCAGGCTGACTTTGTCGCTGATCAGCCCCGCCAGGGCGCCCATGCCAAAGGACATGCCATAGAACAAGGGGTTGAGTACGCTCGGCCGGCTGCCCAGCTGGCGGATGCGCTGTTCGCACCAGGCCAGGTGATCCACCTCTTCGTTGGCCGAGTGCTCCATCGCCTGGCGGATGTCCTCGCGACGGGCCGTGAGGGCCTGCCCTTGATAAAGCGCCTGGGCGCAGACCTCGCCGGTATGGTTGACTCGCATCAGGCCTGCCACGTGCCGGCTCTGAGCCTCATCCAAGGTCACGTCCGCCTGCAGCAGGGCGGGAGATGGGCGTGAGGGTTGACCGCTGAAGGGCAGCAAGGTGCGCGCGGCGTTGTCGGCCTGCAGCAGGAGCCGGTCGAGGGCGGTGTAATGTCTATCGTTGGCCACGGATGCCTCCTGGGAATGAATGAACGGGGCTTGAGGCCGCGTTAGCCCGGCGGCCAGTGCATGGCGCGCTGGCCAAGCACGTGCAAATGAATGTGATAGACCGTTTGGCCGCCCAGCTCATTGCAATTCATTACCACGCGGAAGCCTTCCTCACAGCCCAGCTCTTTGGCCAGCCGCTGGGCGGTGAACAGGATATGGCCTGCCAGGGGTTTGTCCTCTTCGGTAAGGTCGGCGAGTGTCGGGATGCATTTCTTCGGCACTACCAGAAAATGCACCGGGGCTTGCGGTGCAATGTCGTGGAAGGCGATGACCTGGTCATCTTCATAGATGATGTTGGCGGGGATTTCCCGCCGAATGATTTTATCGAACAGCGTATCCACAGTGGTTCTCCCTGTCGTCGTGCTCATCAGTGTACTCAAGCAAGCCGTTTTTCGCCCCTTTCCCGTATAGTCAGGGACGGGTATAGCGCGCCAATGCGGCCGCCGCCGTCTTTCGCACCAGCCAGCGGGGGGCGACCCGAGCTACCCGGGACAGCCAGCGTACACGCCAGCCTGGAATGATCAGCGCTTGATCGCGCTCCAGGGCCAGCACGGCCTGCCGGGCCACTTCCTCAGCGCGCAAAGGAAGCCGGCTGCGGGCCAGGGCGGAGGGCATGTCGGCCGATTTGAGAAGCGGGCCTGGACATAGCACGCTGACCTTGACGCCGCTTTGCCTGAGCTCCTCGCGCAGGCCTTCGGAAAGGTGCAGCACGTAGGCTTTGCTGGCAGCGTAGCTGCTGATCCAGGGGCCGGGCTGGAAAGCGGCCAGCGAGGCCACGTTGAGAATCTGCCCGCCGCCCTGTACCGCCATGCTGTTGCCGATGGCATGGCACAGGCGGGTCAGGGCCAGCATGTTCAGCTCGATGAGGTCTTGCTCGCGCAACCAGTCCTGGGCGAGGAAATGCCCCTGGGAACGCAAGGAGGCACAGTTGACCAGCAGGTCTATGCGCTGCCCGCTTTCTTCCAGTTCCAGCAGGAAGCCAGTGAGGCGCAGGGGCTCGCTGAGATCGCAGGCGCGGAACAGTACCTCCACGCCAAAGCGCTGCGTGAATTCGATGGCGATGGGCTCGAGGTCGTCCCGGTGGCGGGCAACCAGCAGCAGGTTACGGCCCCGCCGCGCCAGGGCCTCGGCCAGCGCCAGGCCAAGGCCGCTGCTTGCGCCAGTCACGAGGGCATAGGAAGGCATAGGGATACCGGCACACACAATATGAATGCCGGCAGTTTAACGGTATGTGGACGCGGGCTCAAAGCCTTGGGCCTGCAGGCTTCATGGGTTTCAGGCCGTTCAAGGAGTGACGGGTCAGAACGGCTTGATCACCACTAGCACGACGATTACCAACAACAGCACCACCGGGATCTCATTGAACCAGCGATAGAATTTGTGGCTATGGCGGTTCTCGTTGCGCTCGAAGCGCTTGCGGTGGGCGCCGCAAACGTGGTGATAGCCGATCAGCAGCACGACCAGCAGCGCCTTGGCATGCAGCCAACCCATTTGCAGCCAGCTGGGGTTCAGATACACCAGCCAGGCTCCGAAAATCAGGGTCAGCAGCATCGAGGGGGTCATGATGCCGCGATAGAGCTTGCGCTCCATGATCACGAAGCGTTCCCGGCTGGGGGTGTCTTCGCTCATGGCGTGGTACACGAACAGGCGTGGCAGGTAGAACAGTGCGGCGAACCAGCACACCAGCGCCACGATGTGCAGCGCCTTGATCCAGAGATAGAGCATGAGTCGGCTTCCCACGGTTTAGGACGATGCGATAGTAGAGCGCCGTGGCCGACACGTCACCTTGACAGTTGTGGCGCGGGTTGCGCGCCCCTATCATCGGGTGTTTTCCACGTGGTGCGCTCAAGGCGGGTAATGTACATGGTCAAGGTCGGAATCGTTGGTGGCACCGGTTATACCGGTGTCGAGCTACTGCGCTTGCTGGCGCAGCATCCTCAGGCGGAAGTGGCGATCATCACGTCTCGATCGGAAGCCGGTGTCTGCGTGGCCGACATGTACCCGAACCTGCGGGGGCATTACGATCACTTGAAGTTCAGCGTGCCGGACCCGGCCGCGCTTGGCGCGTGTGACGTCGTGTTCTTCGCCACCCCACATGGCGTGGCCCACGCCCTGGCCGGGGAACTGCTGGCCGCCGGCACTCGGGTCATCGACCTTTCCGCTGATTTCCGCCTGGCGGACGCGGACGAATGGGCGCGCTGGTACAACCAGCCCCATGGCGCGCCCGGCCTGCTGGACGAGGCCGTGTATGGCCTGCCAGAGGTGAACCGCGAGCGCATCCGCGCGGCGCGTCTGATCGCGGTGCCAGGCTGCTACCCCACCGCGACCCAGTTGGGTTTGCTGCCCCTGCTGGAAAATGGCCTGGCCGATCCAGCGCGGCTGATCGCCGACTGCAAGTCGGGCGTCAGTGGCGCCGGGCGCGGCGCGAGCGTCGGCTCGCTGTTCTGCGAGGCAGGGGAAAGCATGAAGGCCTATGCGGTGAAAGGGCATCGGCACCTCCCCGAAATCACCCAGGGCCTGCACCGTGCAGCCGGTGGCGAAGTGGGGCTGACCTTCGTGCCGCACCTTACGCCGATGATTCGCGGCATTCATGCCACCCTTTATGCCACGGTCGTGGATCGCTCAGTGGACCTGCAAGCCTTGTACGAGCAGCGCTATGCCGATGAGCCCTTCGTGGATGTGATGCCAGCCGGCAGTCATCCGGAAACCCGTTCCGTGCGCGGCGCCAACGTGTGCCGAATCGCCGTGCACCGTCCGCAGGAAGGGGATCTGGTAGTAGTGCTTTCCGTGATCGATAACCTGGTCAAGGGGGCTTCGGGTCAGGCCGTGCAGAACCTGAACATCATGTTCGGGCTGGATGAGCGTCTGGGGCTGGCTCACGCCGGCTTGATGCCTTGAGGCCCTGAGCCGCGAAGACAGCGGGGAAGCGTGCGCTTGCCGGGCAATTGTTGACCATTTTGCTCGGGGAAGCGGATAATGTATCCATTCCGCATCAGTTTCGGCTTGCGCCGGGAGAGTCAAATGAGTGTCGAAACCTTCACCCCCACGGTATTGCAGTTCACTCAGGGTGCCGCTCACAAGGTGAAGACCCTGGTCGAGGAAGAGGGCAATGACCGCCTCAAGCTTCGTGTATTCGTTACCGGCGGTGGGTGCTCGGGCTTCCAGTACGGTTTCACCTTCGATGAAGAAATCGCCGAAGATGACACCATTGTCGAGCGCGAAGGGGTGAGCCTGGTGGTCGATCCAATGAGCTTCCAGTACCTGGCGGGCGCTGAAGTGGATTACCAGGAAGGCCTGGAAGGGTCTCGCTTCGTGATCAACAACCCCAACGCCAGCACCACCTGCGGTTGCGGCCAGTCATTCTCGATCTGAATCCGCCCCACCCGGAGCGCCGCGCCTAGCGCGGCGTTTTCGTTCATGCCGGGTAAATCGCGCCCAGGATTCGTGGCCCCTTGCTGCCAGTCACCTCTGGCCGGTTGGCCGGGATGCCCTCCAGGCAGCAGTGGGCCAGCCAGGCGAAGGCCATGGCCTCCATCCAGTCCGGGTCTACCTGCAGTGCCGAGGTACTGGCCACGGGCGTGCCATCCAGCAGGGCCTGCAAGCGTGCCATCAGAGCTCCGTTGTGAGCACCGCCGCCGCACACGAACACGCCCTCGGGCGAGGGCATTTGCTGGATCAGGGCCTCGGTGATGGTGCGCGCGGTGAGCTCCAGCAGTGTTGCCTGAACATCCTGTGGCGCGATGCCCTCGAAGGCGTTCAGGTGTCGATGCAGCCAAGGAAGGTTGAACACTTCCCGGCCGGTACTTTTGGGGCCCGTGGCCGTGAAGAAAGGGTCCGACAGCAGGCGCTGCAAGAGGCGGTCATTCACCTGGCCACTGGCGGCCCAATGCCCGTTGCGGTCGAAAGGGGCGCCGCGGCAGGCGTAGATCCAGGCATCGAGCAGAACGTTGCCAGGGCCGCAGTCGAAGCCCAGTACCGGCTGGCCAGGGCGCAGCAGGCTCAGGTTGGAAAAGCCGCCGATATTGAGCACTGCCACGGCATTGCCCTGGCCACCAAAAAGTGACTCATGAAACGCAGGCACCAGGGGCGCTCCTTGACCGCCGGCGGCGACGTCGCGGCGGCGGAAGTCGGCCACTACGGTAATCCCGCAGCGCTCCGCCAGCAGGGCAGGGTTGCCGATCTGCACGGTGAAACCCCGTGCCGGCTCGTGGCGGATGGTTTGCCCATGGCTGCCGACCGCCCGAACCCGCCCTGGCGAAACGTCGGCCTTGGCCAGCAGTTGCTTGATTCCCTCGGCCGCCAGGGTGCTCCAGGCATTTTCCGCCAGTGCCGCGCGGGCAATTTCGTCTTCGCCAGTGGTACACAGGCTCAGCAACTGGGCGCGCAACGGCTCGGGGAGCGGCACGTAATGCGAGGCCACCAGGCGCGTATGCTCGGTTTGTTCCACCAGTGCGATGTCCAGGCCATCTAGGCTGGTGCCCGACATCACACCGATGTAGAGCGCCATTTCAGCGCTTGCTCGCTACGAGAGTGGCGCGTTCCTGGTCCATGCGGGCCATCAGGGGTTGCGCGACCTGGAGGAAGCGCTGGCGCTCGTTACGGGCGATAGGGTCTGCCATGGGCAGCTTCTGCCCAAGCGGATCCACATGCACGCCGTTGACCTGGAACTCGTAATGGACGTGCGGGCCAGTGGACAGCCCCGTGGTGCCGATATAGCCGATCACCTGGCCCTGCTTGACCGGGCTGCCGTCGCGGATGCCCTTGGCGAAGCCTTGCATGTGCCCGTACAGGGTGCGGTAGGTGTTGCCATGCTGGATGATTACGGTATTGCCGTAGCCTCCTTTGCGCCCGGCCAGGATTACCTTGCCGTCACCGGTGGCCTTGATCGGAGTGCCGCGCGGCGCAGCGTAATCCACGCCCTGATGCGCGCGGATCTTGTTAAGGATGGGGTGTTTGCGGCCACCGGAGAAACGCGAGCTGATACGGGCGAAATCCACGGGTGAGCGCACGAACGCCTTGCGCATGCTGCTGCCGTCGGCCGTGTAGTAATTGGTGTTGCCCTGGCGGTTGGTATAGCGCACGGCCGTGTAGGTCTTGCCGCGGTTGATGAAGCGCGCCGAAAGCACGTTGCCGGTGCCGATCACCTTCCCGTCGAGCACTTTCTGTTCATAGACCACGTCGAACTGATCGCCAGGGTGGATATCCTGGGCGAAGTCCACGTCGTAGCCGAAGATGTTGGCCAGGTCCATCACCTGGGCATGGCTCAGCCCGGCGCGCTGGGCCGACGCCGATAGCGAACTGGTGATGGTGCCGTGGGCATAGGCTGCACGCATCACCGGGGTTTCGACGCTGCGCTCGAAGGCAAGATGGCCGCTGGCATTGCGCTGCAAGCGGATGGATTCCAGGCGTGAGAGCTTGGTATGCAGCGTTTGCAGCTTGCCATCAGCCGTGAGCTCGAACTCGAGTACCTGGCCTTTCTTCAAGTGGGCGAATTGCCTGGCCTGCTTGTCGCTGTCCAGCGCAGATTGCGCCTCGGCGGCCGACAACCCCACTTTTTCGAACAGGGACGACAGCGTATCTCCACGACCCACCACTACCTGGCGATGCAATTCCGGTTTGGCGGGCTCGGCGGCCGCTACTGCCGGCTGGGCTGGCTCGCTGGCGGGTTCGCTGGCCGTGGTATCGGCCTCTGTTTCGCCTTCTATCTGGGCGAAGGGAGAGGGGGCGCTTTCCGGGGCACCATCGGCAGTGTCGGCGCGCTGGTCCTGCAACAGCTGTGCGGGCGGCTCCAGGTCGATGGCCAGCGAGGTCTTTTTCGCTTCGACCTCGCTCGATGGGAAGACAAGCAAGGCAAGACTGAGAAGCGCGGCGAGGCCACTGGCTGCCAAAAGGTGAGTTTTGGGGTACAGGGGCGGCGCTTTGGGAGAGGCGTCGGTCATAGATTTAGGCTTAAAAAATGAGAATGAAAATGAATTGGAAAAGATGAATGACATGATGAATATGAAATAACTGCCTAAAATATAACCAATTCACTGCCGAGGCAAGCTTTCCCAGACGCTTTCAGACCTGGGCTGAGTCACATCGCCGAGCGGCTTGGGTTTGGCGTGACGATCTTGTATGTTGGGCGTTTTTGAATCGCAGCCTTTGGGTCGTTATATGAACTCTGTCGAGGAGCAGCTCGCGCTTATCAAGCGCGGCGCGGAAGAGGTACTGGTCGAAGCCGAGCTGGTGGAGAAGCTCAAGCGTGGGCAGCCGTTGCGTATCAAGGCCGGGTTCGACCCGACCGCGCCGGACCTGCACTTGGGGCATACGGTGCTGATCAACAAGCTGCGGCAATTCCAGGACCTGGGGCATCAGGTCATTTTCCTGATCGGTGACTTCACCGGAATGATCGGGGACCCAAGCGGCAAGAGCGCGACCCGTCCGCCGCTGACGCGTGAGCAAGTGCTTGAGAATGCCGAGACCTATAAGAGTCAGGTGTTCAAGATTCTCGACCCTGCGCGGACCGAGGTCGCCTTCAACTCGTCCTGGCTGGACAAGCTGGGCCCCGCCGATTTCATCCGCCTGGCCTCTCAGTACACCGTTGCCCGTATGCTGGAGCGCGATGATTTCCACAAGCGTTACAGCACCAGCCAGCCCATTGCGATCCATGAGTTCCTTTATCCCTTGGTGCAAGGCTATGACTCGGTCGCGTTGAAGGCCGATGTAGAGCTGGGTGGTACGGACCAGAAGTTCAATCTGCTCATGGGGCGTGAGCTGCAGCGCGGATATGGGCAGGAGCCCCAGAACATCGTCACCATGCCTCTGCTCGAAGGGCTGGATGGCGTAAAGAAGATGTCGAAGTCGCTGGGCAACTATATAGGCATCCAGGAAGCCCCGGGCGTGATGTACAGCAAGCTGCTGTCTGTGCCGGATACCCTGATGTGGCGCTATTTCGAGCTGCTCAGCTTCCGCTCCATGGCCGAGATCGAAGAGTTCAAGGCTGACGTGGCCGCTGGCGCCAACCCGCGGGACATCAAGATCAAGCTGGCTGAGGAAATCATCGCTCGCTTCCACGGTGAGGAAGCGGCTGCCAACGCCCACCGTGGCGCCGGCAACCGTATGAAGGATGGCGAACTGCCGGAGGATCTTCCGGAGGTCCTCCTGACGGCGGGTGAGGCTATGCCGGTCGCGGCCGTGCTGAATCAGGCGGGCCTGGTCAAGAATGCCGCCGCCGCGCGTGACCTGCTCAGTGCTGGCAGTGTTCGCATCGATGGGCAGGTAGTAGACCGTACCTTCGTGTTCGAACTGGGTGCGACCCACGTCTGCCAGGCAGGCAAGAAGGCCTTCGCTCGCATCACCCTCAACGCTGAATAAGTTTATTCAAATAAGTGTTGACGGCCTTCCGAAACCCCTTATAATGCGCCCCACTTCCAGCGACAACGGAACGGCAAACTCCTTG
>NZ_JAFCTA010000006.1:0-276996 GCF_049895785.1 Pseudomonas sp. DC3200b2
ATGGCCTTGTTGCCTTCGATTTCGATGCTGGCGATCGAAGGCCGCTCCACCACGTTGATCACCAGGACGTTACCGTCACGCCCCAGTTGAATGTCCTGGAAGAAGCCGGTCTTGAACAGCGCGCGGGTCGATTCCACCAGCTTGCGGTCGTCGGCCTGTTCGCCCACGTTCAGGGGCAAGGCGCCGAAGACGCTGCCGGCGGACACCCGCTGCAGGCCGTTGACTCGGATATCGGAGATGGTGAAGGACTCGGCGTGAACTTCGGCGATCATCAGTGCGGACAGCACCGCAGTAAGCAGCAGACGTTTCATGAAGTCCTTTCTTATTCCAACAGGCAATAAACAAACTGCCGCATAGGCGGCAGGTTCGCAATTGTGCGACTCATTACAACCGACCCAGGTCGTTTATCAGGGCAAGCAGCATGACGCCGACCACCAGACTGATACCGATCTGAACCCCCCAGCCCTGTACCCGATCGGACACCGGGCGACCCCGAACCCACTCGATCAGGTAGAACAGCAAATGCCCCCCATCCAGGACGGGAATGGGAAGCAGATTGAGAACCCCGAGACTGATGCTTAGATAAGCCAGGAAATTCAGGAAATCCCCAAGGCCCGACTGGGCCGAAGCGCCCGCCACTTTAGCAATGGTTATCGGTCCGCTCAAGTTTTTTACGGACAGCTCGCCGAACAGCATTTTCTTCAGCGAATCAAGGGTCAGGACGCTCATCTCCCAGGTGCGGCGCATGCCTTCGACCGCGCCGTCGAGCAGGCCATAGCGAACTTCGCGCAGCATCTCCGCAGGCCAGGCAACAGGCGTGACCCCGGCGCCGAGATACCCGGTGGCGGCCTCGCCCTCCCCTTTGCGGGCCAGGGTGACGGGGATATCCAGCGCTCTGCCGTCGCGCTCGACTTGCAACACCACGGAACGATCCGGCCGCTGACGCACGGCATCCACCACCTGCTGCCAATCGGCCAGAGCGACCCCGTCAAGGGCGAGCAAACGATCGCCGGACTTTAGCCCGGCGGCATGGGCTGGCCCCTTGGGCTCGATTTCAGCCAGCACCGGTTCCAGCACGGGGCGCCACGGGCGAATACCCAGGGAATGGACCGGATCGGGCTCTTCGCTTCCCTTGAGCCAGGCGACCAGGTCAAGGTCGTGCAGGCTGGTGCCGCCATTTTCCTCATTGACCCGGATGTGCAAGGTACCGGTCTCGCCCAGGCGTCGAACCAATTCCATGTTCACGCCGGACCAGCCCGAGACAGGCTCGCCATCGACCTCGACGATCTCCTGGCCGGCGCGCAAGCCGGCGCTGGCTGCCAGGCTGCCGGATTCCACGGCGCCGATCACCGGACGGACCTGCTGGCTGCCCAACATTGCCAGGCCCCAGAAGAACACGATGGCCAGCAGGAAATTGGCGATCGGCCCCGCGGCCACGATGGCGATGCGCTGGGCCACGGGCTTGCGGTTGAAGGCCTGTTCCCGTTGTTCGGCAGGCACCTCGGCCTCGCGCTCGTCCAGCATTTTCACGTAGCCGCCAAGGGGAATCGCGGCCACCACATACTCGGTTCCCTGCTTGTCGGACCAGCGCAGCAGTGGCGTACCGAAGCCCACGGAGAAGCGCAGGACTTTCACCCCACAGCGACGGGCCACCCAGAAGTGCCCGAATTCATGGAAGGTTACCAATACCCCAAGGGCAATCAGGGTACCAACCAACATATATAGCGCGCTCATAGGTATCTCCGCTGCGGCCGGGCGCCTGTATTCATGCCCGGAGCGAGGTCATCGGAACTCATCGGCCACGCCGAGTCAACCACTGCTCGGCCAAACGTCGCCCCCTGTCGTCGGCGGCGAAAACCGCTTCAAGGTTTTCAAGGCGCTGCCCGGGCTCTTGCGTCAGCACCGCTTCGATCATGCTCGCGATCTCGGTGTAGCGGATGCGCCGGTCAAGAAATGCGGCCACGGCCACTTCGTTGGCGGCATTGAGCAAGGCAGGCGCGCTCCCACCCGCCTCGGCCGCTTCCCGCGCCAGGCGCAGGCACGGGAAACGGGCTTCGTCCGGGGCATGGAAGTCCAGGCGGGCGACGGCGAAGAGGTCCAGCGCCGAGACGCCGGAATCGATCCGCTCGGGCCAGGCGAGGGCATTGGCGATAGGGGTGCGCATGTCCGGGTTGCCCAGCTGGGCCAGTACCGAGCCGTCGACGTAGTCCACCAGGGAATGGATCACGCTCTGGGGGTGAACCACTACTTCAACCTGGGCGGGACGGGCATCGAACAGCCAGCAGGCTTCGATCAGTTCCAGCCCCTTGTTGGCCATGGTGGCCGAATCCACTGAAATCTTGCGCCCCATGGACCAGTTAGGATGAGCGCAGGCTTGCTCCGGTGTCACCTCGACCAAGGCCGCCAGTGGGGTTTCCCGGAAAGGGCCACCCGAGGCCGTCAGCAGGATACGCCGTACCCCTACCCTGGCCAGCCCCTGCGCATAGTTGCCCGGAAGGCACTGGAAGATGGCATTGTGCTCGCTATCGATGGGCAGCAACACGGCGGCATGCTCACGTACAGCCTGCATGAACAGCCCGCCGGACATGACCAGCGCTTCCTTGTTGGCCAGCAACACCTTCTTGCCCGCGCGTACTGCCGCCAGGGTAGGCGGCAAACCTGCGGCGCCAACGATGGCGGCCATGACCGTATCCACATCGCTGGCCGAGGCGACTTCGCACAGGCCTGCTTCGCCGTACAGCACATCGGTGGCCAGGCCCAGCTCGCGCAACCGGGGCGCGAATGCGTCAGCGTCGGCGGCGGTAGCCACCACCACCACCCTGGGGCGATGTTGCCGACACAGGCGCAGCAGCTCATCCAGACGAGCGTACCCGGTCAGCGCATGGATTTCATACAGGTGCGGATGGCGAGCGATGACATCCAGGGTGCTCTGCCCGATCGAGCCGGTGGCGCCGAGCACGGTGATACGTTGGCGGCTATTCACATCGCACCCCAGCCGGTTGCCCACAAGACCACGGCGAACACCGGAACGGCCGCGGTAAGGCTGTCGATACGATCAAGCACCCCCCCATGGCCGGGCAGCAGTTGACTACTGTCCTTGATGCCTGCCTGACGCTTGAACATGCTTTCCGTCAGGTCCCCCACCACCGAAATGAGTACCACCAGGGCGACAGTCAGCAGCGCGCCGAACACGTGCATACCGCTCCAGCCGCGGGCAAGCCCGGTGATCAGCGTAACGGCAAGGGCGATCCCGAGGCCACCATAGAGCCCCGCCCAGCTTTTGCCAGGGCTGACGGCAGGCGCCAGCTTGCGCTTGCCGAAGGCGCGCCCGGAGAAATAGGCGCCAATGTCGGCCACCCAGACCACCACCATCACAGCCAGGATCAGCCAGTTTCCCTGCCCGGATGGCCACTGCTTCAGCAGCCACAGGCCTTCCCACGCTGGCAGGAGCACGAGCAAGCCGACCAGCAGCTTGCAGGCGATGCTCGACCAGAGCCGCGCGGAGCCGGGATAGGTCAGTACCAGCCAGGTCGCCAGGCCCCACCAGAGCACGGCCAACCCGAGCAGCCAGGGCGCCAGCCCAGGCACCAAGAACAACACCACAAGCCCGGCGGCTACCAGGGCGGCGAAAAGTCCCCGCTGGGGCTGCCCTTCGAGGCCGGCCAAGCGGGCCCACTCCCAGGCACCGAGAGCCACCACCGCGCCGATGAACAGGGCGAAGGCCGCGCCTTCCAGCAGGAAAAAGCCGCACAAGGCCAACGGGAACAGGACCAGGGCGGTAAGAATGCGTTGCTTGAGCATCAGGCGCGGGCTCCAGCCTCGATCTGCTCGCTGGTCTTGCCGAAGCGACGCTGTCGGGAGGCGAAATTGGCCAGCGCGCTGCGCATGGCCTCGTGTTTGAAGTCCGGCCAGTAGAGGTCGGAGAAGTACAGCTCAGCATAGGCCAGTTGCCACAGCAGGAAATTGCTGATGCGATGCTCCCCCCCAGTGCGAATGCACAGGTCTGGCAACGGCAGATCACCGGTTGCCAGGCATCCTTGGAGTAGCTCGGGGGTAATCTCATCCGGACGCAGGGTACCGGCCTGGACCTGACGCGCCAACTGCTGGGCCGCCTGGGCTATATCCCATTGCCCCCCATAGTTGGCGGCGATCTGCAGCACGAACCGACCGTTGCCCGCTGTGAGCGCCTCGGCTTCTGCCATGGCCGCTTGCAGCTCGGGATGGAAGCGGCCGCGGTCGCCGATGATGCGAAGGCTGATGTTGTTTTCATTCAGGCGGCGCGCTTCACGCCGCAACATGGTGAAAAACAGCTCCATCAACGCGCCCACTTCATCGGCGGGCCGCTGCCAGTTCTCGCTGGAGAAAGCGAAGAGGGTGAGGACTTCCACCCGAGCCTCGGCACAGACCTCGATCACGGCGCGCACCGCGTCCACGCCGGCCTTGTGGCCCGCCACCCCTGGCAGCAGGCGCTTCTTGGCCCAGCGGTTGTTGCCATCCATGATGATCGCCACATGCCGCGGAACGGATGCTGGCGCTACCCACTTGGTCTTTTCCATGGAAACGCGCAGTTCCTTCTTATACTGCCATCAGGTCGGCTTCTTTGGCCTTCACTGCAGTATCGATCTCGGCCACGAACTTGTCGGTCAGCTTCTGGATTTCATCAGCGGCGCGACGCTCTTCGTCTTCGCTGATTTCCTTTTCCTTGACCAGGTCCTTCAGCTGGCCGAGGGCATCGCGACGGATGT
Source organism: Pseudomonas sp. DC3200b2 (assembly GCF_049895785.1). NCBI lineage: Bacteria > Pseudomonadati > Pseudomonadota > Gammaproteobacteria > Pseudomonadales > Pseudomonadaceae > Pseudomonas > Pseudomonas sp. DC3200b2. The sequence continues at coordinate 4,746 of NZ_JAFCTA010000006.1, forward strand.
TGCGCACGGCAACCCGGGCGTCTTCGGCAGCTTCGCGAGCCTGCTTGGTGAAGCCCTTGCGGGTTTCCTCGGTCAACGGCGGCATGTTCACCAGGAGCAGTTCGCCAAGGTTGGTCGGATTCAGGTTCAGGCCTGCGTTCTGGATGGCCTTGTCCACCGCGCCGAGCATGTTGCGCTCGAAGGCAACCACCTGCAGGGTGCGGGCGTCCTTGACGGTGACGCTGGCGACCTGGTTGATCGGGGTGTCAGCCCCATAGTACGGAACCATCACGCCAGTGAGGATGCTGGGGTGGGCCTTGCCCGTGCGAATGCGGCCGAAAGCGTGATCCAGCGATTCGATGGATTTCTGCATGCGCGTCTGCGCGTCTTTCTTGATTTCGTTGATCATTGTTCGCCTTCCTCGATCAGGGTGCCTTCGCCACCGCCCACAACGATGTTGAGCAGGGCCCCAGGCTTGTTCATATTGAAGACCCGCAGCGGCATGTTGTGGTCACGGCACAGGCAGATGGCCGTGAGGTCCATGACGCCGAGCTTGCGGTCGAGTACTTCGTCGTAGGTCAAGCGGTCGAACTTCTCCGCGTGAGGGTCCTTGAACGGATCGGCAGTGTACACCCCGTCGACCTTGGTTGCCTTGAGCACAACGTCAGCGCCTATTTCGATACCGCGCAGGCAGGCAGCCGAATCGGTGGTGAAGAACGGGTTGCCGGTGCCCGCGGAGAAGATGACCACATCGCCGCCATTGAGATGACGAATGGCCTTGCGGCGGTCGTAGTGATCGGTCACGCCTACCATGGAGATCGCGGACATGACGATGGCGGAGATATTGGACCGCTCCAGGGCGTCGCGCATGGCCAGGCCGTTCATCACCGTGGCCAGCATACCCATGTGGTCGCCGGTGACGCGGTCCATGCCGGCCGCGCTCAGGGCCGCCCCACGGAACAGGTTGCCCCCTCCGATCACCAGCCCTACCTGCACGCCGATGCCGACCAGCTGGCCGACTTCGAGGGCCATGCGGTCCAGCACCTTCGGGTCGATGCCGAACTCTTCCGAGCCCATCAGGGCTTCGCCGCTTAACTTGAGCAGAATGCGTTTATAGCGAGGTTGACGACCACTCACCTGCTGGGCCATTGCGTATCTCTCCTGCGGCGTTCTCGAATATTCCAGGCCTTGGCCTGCTTGCAACATGGCGCTTTGCGCGCCTGCCCCCCCGTGCTGTGCCCGGGCGGGCTTCACTTTGACAAAGAGGCTGCGCGCGTGAGCGGGCAGCCTCTCTGGGGTGACAGATGGAACCTGTCTTATTGCTTGCTTGCGGCAGCCACTTGAGCGGCAACTTCTTCGGCGAAGTTGTCGACCGGCTTCTCGATGCCTTCGCCTACCTTGTAGTAGGTGAAGGATACGATCTCGGCGCCGCCCTGCTTGGCCAGGGTGCCTACGGTGACTTCAGGGTTCTTGACGAACGCCTGCTCGACCAGGCTCGCTTCGGCCAGGAACTTCTTGATACGGCCAGCCACCATGTTTTCCACGATGTTCTCTGGCTTGCCCTTGATCTTTTCCTCGTTCAGCTGCATGAACACAGCCTTCTCGCGATCGATGGCTTCCTGGGAAACCTGGGAAGGGTGCAGGAACTCGGGATTGCTGGCCGCCACGTGCATGGCGATGTCTTTGGCCAGTTCGACGTTGCCGCCCTTGAGTACAACTGCCACGCCGATCTTGTTGCCGTGCAGGTAGCTACCGACCACATCGCCCTCGACGCGAACCAGGCGACGAATGTTGACGTTCTCGCCAGTCTTGCCAACCAGCACCAGGCGGTCGGATTCCATGGCTTCGATCAGCGGCTCGACGGTGGTCAGCTTGTCGCTGAAGGCCTTGTCGACGGCGGCGGCGACGAACGCCTTGAAGTCGTCCTGCAGGGCCAGGAAGTCGGTCTGGGAATTGACTTCCAGCAGCACGGCGGCCTTGCCGTCGTCCTTGATTGCGATGGCGCCTTCAGCGGCCACGTTGCCCGCTTTCTTGGCAGCCTTGATGGCGCCGGAGGCACGCATGTCGTCAATGGCTTTCTCGATGTCGCCGCCGGCCTTGGTGAGGGCCTTCTTGCAATCCATCATGCCTTCGCCGGTGCGCTCGCGCAGTTCTTTGACCAGCGCCGCAGTAATTTCTGCCATTTCAAAATCCTCTTGAACAGGTTTTCGGCCATACCGCCCGCGTGGAAACGGGCATTGAAATTCTGACCCGCCAGGCCGTTACGGCCTCGGCGGGTGGCAAAAAGGGGGCCTAGCCCCCTTTTCGCTTACCGAGCCATTTTCAGGCGCGGTCGACTCAGCCTTCTACGGCCTCGCTGGTCGCGTCCTGGGCGAATTCGCCAGTGCCGGCAGCGACATTGTTACGGCCACGGATAACGGCGTCAGCCATCGAACCCATGTACAGCTGGATGGCGCGGATGGCATCGTCGTTGCCAGGGATCACGTAGTCAACGCCTTCAGGGCTGCTATTGGTATCGACAACGCCGATGACCGGAATGCCCAGTTTGTTTGCTTCGGTGATCGCGATGCGCTCGTGCTCGACGTCGATGACGAAGAGCGCGTCAGGCAGGCCGCCCATGTCCTTGATGCCACCCAGGCTGCGATCCAGCTTTTCCAGGTCGCGGGTGCGCATCAGGGCTTCTTTCTTGGTCAGCTTGGCGAAGGTGCCGTCTTCGGCCTGGGTTTCCAGGTCGCGCAGGCGCTTGATCGACTGACGGATGGTCTTGTAGTTGGTCAGCATGCCGCCCAACCAGCGGTGGTCGACGTAGGGCGAACCGCAACGCGCGGCTTCCTCGGCGACGATCTTGCCAGCGGAACGCTTGGTGCCGACGAACAGGATCTTGTTCTTGCCCTGGGCCAGTTTCTCAACGAAGCTCAGCGCGTCGTTGAACATCGGCAGGGTTTTTTCCAGGTTGATGATGTGAATCTTGTTGCGCGCGCCGAAAATGAACTTGCCCATTTTCGGGTTCCAGTAACGGGTCTGGTGGCCGAAGTGCACACCGGCCTTCAGCATATCGCGCATGTTGACTTGGGACATGATAGTTCCTTGATAAGTCGGGTTAGGCCTCCACGCATCCCAATGATCCAACCCAAGGCCGTAAGGCCCGGGCACCCAGGTCATCGTGTCGATACGTGTGTGGGTTAGAGCTCTACAGGGCTACCCCCCGCAAAGCGGCGCACTTTATATCACGAAAGGCCTGTAAAGAGAACCGCCAATGGCGCCTTCTCCACGCCAGGGATACGACCGGGCGGCCTGCGCGGCCGACGGCAGGGCGTGCGCCTATGATAGAATCGCTGCCTTGCGATTTTTTCACCCGCACCGCTGGTGCCGAGAGAGCCCGTATGACCGTTATCATCAAAACCCCCGAGGACATCGAAAAGATGCGCGTCGCTGGCCGCCTGGCCGCCGAGGTGCTGGAAATGATCGAGCCTCACGTCAAGCCAGGGGTCACCACCGAGGAACTGGACCGCATCTGCCACGACTATATCGTCAACGAGCAGCACGCCATCCCCGCCCCGCTCAACTACAAGGGCTTCCCCAAGTCCATCTGCACCTCCATCAACCATGTGGTGTGCCATGGCATCCCCAATGACAAGCCCCTGAAGGATGGCGACGTCCTGAACATCGACATCACCGTGATCAAGGATGGCTACCACGGCGACACCAGCCGCATGTTCCATGTGGGCAACGTGCCGGAGTGGGCGCAGCGTCTTTCCCGGGTCACCCAGGAATGCATGTACAAGGGCATCGAAGTGGTACGTCCCGGTGCGCGCCTGGGAGATATCGGCGAGGTCATCCAGAAGCACGCCGAGAAGAACGGCTATTCGGTGGTCCGCGAATACTGCGGCCACGGCATTGGCAAAGGCTTCCACGAAGAACCGCAGGTGCTGCATTACGGCCGGGCCGGCACTGGCGAGGTGCTCAAGGAAGGAATGATCTTCACCATCGAGCCGATGATCAACCAGGGCAAGGCCGACACCCGCCTGTTGGGCGATGGCTGGACGGCCATCACCAAGGACCGCAAGCTTTCGGCCCAGTGGGAGCATACCGTGCTGGTGACGGCTGATGGCTATGAAATCCTCACGCTGCGCCGTGATGACACCCTGCCACGTACCTCGGCGCGATGAGTCGCGCCTGACAAGGGTTCTATAGAAGGAAGGCGAGCGATGCCGCAGGTAGATCCGGAATTGTTCGATCGCGGCCAATTCCAGGCGGAATTGGCGCTCAAGGCCAGCCCCGTGACGGCTTTCAAGAAAGCCATCCGGCAGGCCCGCGAGGTATTGGACGCGCGCTTCGCCAGCGGCCGGGACGTACGCCGCCTGGTGGAGGATCGGGCCTGGTTCGTGGATAACATCCTGCAACAGGCCTGGGCCCAGTTCGAGTGGAGCGATGAAGCCGATATCGCCCTGGTGGCGGTAGGCGGCTACGGCCGCGGCGAGCTGCACCCCTACTCCGACATCGACCTGCTGATCCTGCTGGAACACGCCGATCACGAAGTCTTCCGCGATTCCATCGAACGCTTCCTTACCCTGCTCTGGGACATTGGCCTAGAAGTGGGGCAAAGCGTGCGCTCGGTGGACGAATGCGCCCAGGAGGCCCAGGCGGACCTGACGGTGATCACCAACCTGATGGAATGCCGCACCATCGCCGGGCCCGAGCGGCTGCGCAAGCGGATGCTGGAAGTCACCGCCCCCGAACGCATGTGGCCAAGCAAGGCCTTTTTCCTGGCCAAGCGCGAAGAGCAGCGGGCCCGGCACCACAAGTACAACGACACAGAATACAACCTGGAGCCCAATGTAAAAGGCTCCCCAGGCGGGCTACGGGACATCCAGACCATCCTCTGGGTAGCCCGCCGCCAATACGGCACGCTCAACCTGCAGGCGCTGGCCGGCCAGGGCTTTCTTCTGGAAAACGAAAGCGACCTGCTGGCCGCCTCCCAGGAATTCCTGTGGAAGGTTCGCTACGCCCTGCACATGCTGGCCGGGCGCTCCGAGGATCGCTTGCTGTTCGACTACCAGCGGCGCATCGCCGAGCTGCTGGGCTACCAGGACAGCAACGCCAGGCTGGCCATCGAAGCGCTGATGCAAAAGTACTACCGGGTGGTCATGCGCATCGCCGAGCTGAGCGACCTGATCATGCAGCACTTCGAAGAAGAGATCCTGGCGGACGAAACCGGCGCCAGCCTGCAACCGATCAATGCGCGCTTCCAGCTGCATGACGGCTATATCGAGGCCACCGCCGAAAACATCTTCAGGCGGTTCCCGTTCGCCATCCTGGAAATCTTCGTGCTGATGGCCCAGAACCCCGCCATCAAGGGGGTCAGGGCCAACACGATACGGTTACTGCGCGAACACCGTCACCTGATCGACGATCAGTTCCGCCACGATATCCGCAACACCAGCCTGTTCATCGAGCTGTTCAAATGCGAGATCGGCATCCATCGCAACCTGCGGCGGATGAACCGCTACGGCATCCTGGGCCGTTACCTGCCCGAGTTCGGCCATATCGTGGGCCAGATGCAGCACGACCTGTTCCATATCTATACCGTGGACGCGCACACGCTCAACCTCATCAAGCATCTGCGCAAGCTGCAATACACGCCGGTCTCGGAGATGTTCCCGCTGGCGAGCAAGGTCATGTGCCGGCTGCCCAAGCCCGAGCTGATCTACATCGCCGGGCTGTACCATGACATCGGCAAGGGCCGCGACGGTGATCACTCCGAGCTGGGCGCGGTGGATGCCCGGGCTTTCTGCGAACGGCACCAGTTGCCGCCCTGGGACAGCCGGCTGATCGTCTGGCTGGTGCAACACCACCTGGTGATGTCCACTACGGCCCAGCGCAAGGACCTGTCAGACCCCCAGGTGATCCACGATTTCGCCCAGCTGGTTGGGGACGAAGTGCACCTGGACTACCTTTATGTGCTCACCGTGGCCGACATCAACGCCACCAACCCCAGCTTGTGGAATTCCTGGCGCGCCAGCCTGCTGCGCCAGCTGTACACCGAGACCAAGCGCGCTTTGCGCCGTGGCCTGGAAAACCCGCTGGACCGGGAGGAGCAGATTCGCCAGACCCAGGCCGCGGCGCTCGACATTCTGGTACGCGGCGGCACCGACCCGGATGATGTCGAGCAGCTGTGGAGCCAGCTGGGCGATGACTATTTCCTGCGCCACACGGCCGCTGACGTGGCCTGGCACAGCGATGCGATCCTTCAGCAGCCCGCCGACGGCGGCCCTCTGGTGCTGATCCGGGAAACCACCCAGCGGGACTTCGAAGGCGCTACCCAGATCTTCATCTACGCGCCGGACCAACACGATTTCTTCGCGGTGACGGTAGCGGCCATGGACCAGCTGAACCTGAACATCCATGACGCGCGCATCATTACCTCCAGCAGCCAGTTCACCCTGGACACCTATATCGTACTGGACAACGACGGTGGCTCCATTGGCAACGATCCGGAGCGAATCCGACGAATCCGCGACGGCCTGACCGAGGCGCTGCGCAATCCTGACGACTACCCCACCATCATCCAGCGTCGAGTGCCACGACAGCTCAAGCATTTCGCCTTCGCGCCCCAGGTGATCATCCACACCGACGCCCAGCGGCCGGTGACCATTCTCGAACTGAGGGCGCCCGACCGGCCGGGACTGCTGGCCCGCCTGGGCAAGATCTTCCTGGAATATGATCTGTCGTTGCAGAACGCCAAGATCGCTACATTGGGCGAGCGCGTGGAGGACGTGTTCTTCCTCACCGACGCCCACAACCAGCCCCTGTCGGACCCGCAGCTATGCGCGCGCCTGCAAGACGCCATTGTCGAGCAATTGAGCGTGGAGCAGGCTCCCGGCATCGAATTGACCCGCCTGAGCATCTAGACCCGAGCCACCGATGAACCACGCCCTGAGCCATTTGCAGCCCTACCCCTTCGAGAAGCTCCGCGCCTTGCTGGCCGGCGCCCAGCCACCAGCGGGCAAGGCACCCATCGCGCTATCGATCGGCGAGCCCAAGCACGCCTCGCCTGCCTTCGTTACCCAGGCGCTGGCGGACAACCTGGAGCAGCTCTCCGTCTACCCCACCACGGCCGGCTTGCCGGCCTTGCGCGAAGCCATCGCCCAATGGTGCGGGCAGCGCTTCGGCGTGCCCGAGGGCTGGCTGGACGCGGCCCGTCACGTGTTGCCGGTCAATGGCACCCGAGAAGCCCTGTTCGCGTTCGTACAGGCGGTAGCCGAGCGCGACCGGGACGGCTTGATCATCAGCCCCAACCCCTTCTATCAGATCTACGAAGGGGCGGCGATCCTGGCAGGGGTCCAGCCCTATTACCTGCCCTGCCTGCAGACTCATGGCTTCAATCCGGACTTCTCCGCCGTACCGGCCGAGGTCTGGGCGCGCTGCCAGGTGCTGTTCCTGTGCTCGCCGGGCAACCCCACCGGTGCGCTGATTCCGCTGGACACCCTCAAGGCATTGATCGCCCTGGCCGATGAGCATGACTTCATCATTGCCGCCGACGAATGCTATAGCGAGCTGTACTTTGACGAAGACGCACCGCCACCTGGACTGCTAAGCGCCTGCGCGGCCCTGGGCCGTTCGGACTTCAAGCGTTGCGTGGTATTCCACAGCCTGTCCAAGCGCTCCAACCTGCCCGGTCTGCGTTCCGGGTTCGTGGCGGGCGACGCCGATATCCTCAAGGCCTTCCTGCTGTATCGCACCTATCACGGATGTGCGATGCCGATTCCGACCCAGCTGGCCAGTATCGCGGCCTGGCAGGATGAGCCCCATGTACGCGCCAACCGTGACCTCTATCGCGAGAAGTTCGCCGCGGTACTGGACATTCTTGGGCCGGTATTGGACGTTCAGCGTCCCGATGGCGGCTTCTACCTGTGGGCAGGCGTACCCATGAGTGACGAAACCTTCTGCCGCGAGCTGTTCAGCGAGCAGCATGTAACGGTAGTGCCGGGCTCCTACCTGTCCCGAGAGGTGAACGGCGTGAACCCCGGCGCCAACCGGGTACGCCTGGCCCTGGTCGCGCCACTGGCCGAATGCATCGAGGCGGCCCAGCGCATCCGCGCCTTCATCGAGGCTCGCCAGTAAACGAATGCTTGAACCCCACTCGCTCGACAGCGAGGTGATCACGGTGGGCGCTAGCGCCAGCTAGCGAAAGGCTTTTCTGATCGAGCGCTTTTCGGCAGCCTGGCTGCCTTCCACCCGGCCGAGGCCCCGACGACGATCAGCGCTGGGGCGCGGCCTTGAACTCGCCCTTGGCCAGGGATTGCACGTCGTTACCCAGCGCATCCTGGGCCTGCAGGTCGGCGCCTTTATCGGCCAGCGCGCGCAGAATGTCTTCGCGCTGGAACAGGGCCGCGTACATGGCGGCGGTCTGGCCACTGTGATTACGCAAGTCAGGAGAACAGTCGGCATTGACCAAACGCCGTGCAATGGCCAGCTCCCCCTTGAAGATGGCGCCCATGAGGGCCGTATTGCCACGAGCGTCCTGCGCGCAGGGATCGGCGCCCGCTGCCAGCAACTGCTCCACCGCCGGCTGATGGCCGTGATAAGCCGCCAGGATCAACCCGCTATAGCCTTTGTCATCCTGGACGTTGAGGTCGTACCCTGCCTCGATGAACGCGCCGAGCATGTCCGTATTGCCCTGGCGGGCAGCCTCGAAAAACAGCGCCTGCAATTGTGCGCGAGTATCTTCCGGTCCGGGTGAAGCCGCCATGGCCGGACCAAGACACAGAGCGACACAGAGCGCCGCGATATACCTTCTCATGCCTACCTCGCTTAAAGATGGCCCATGTCCGAAAACATGGGCCATCGATTATCAGTCTTGCAACTTGGCGGCGAGCGCCTTGACCTTGGCCAGGTCACCGTTGGCGACCTTGGTCACGCCGGTGCCATATTCAGGATCGGCCTTGTACAGATACGAAAGCATGATGTTCTTGCTTTCCGCATCCGTGGTGGCCAGGGACTCACCGAAGCTCTGGATCAGGTCCTGGCGGTCTTTCTGGCTATAGGAACGGTACAGGTCGCCAGCCTGCTTGAAGTTCTGCTCGCGCTGGATCTTCGCCTGCTGGGTAGTACCGGTCAGGGGCAACTGGCTGTAGCGGGCGCTCTCGTCCTGTGGGCGAGGATTGAGGCGGCTAGGCTCGTAGTTGACCCCGGTGGTGGTGTGCCCCAGGTTCATCGCGCCGTCCTGGTTACCGTTGTTCACCGCTACCCGAGGGCGGTTCACCGGCAGGCTCAGCCCGTTGGTGCCTACCCGGTACAGTTGGGTATCGGCATAGGCGAACACCCGACCCTGCAACAGCCGATCTTCGGAAGGTTCGATGCCAGGCACGACGTTGGCGGGCGCCATCGCAACCTGCTCGGTTTCCTGGAAGAAGTTATCGACGTTCTTGTTGAGCACCATCTGGCCTACCTTGCGCTCCGGCACATCAGGCCAGATCTTGGTGGCGTCGAGTGGGTCGAAGGCGAACTTGGCCAGGTCTTCGGGGTTCAGCACCTGGATGTACAGGTCCCACTTGGGGAAGTCGCCCTTGTTGATCGCCTGCACCAGATCGTTGGTCATGTGGCTGTAGTCCTTGGACTGAACCTGCGCCACCTGGGCCGGATCGAGGTTCTTGATCCCTTGCAGGCTCTTCCAGTGGAACTTCACATAGTGCACTTGGCCCTTGGCGTTGACGAACTTGTAGGCGTGTACGCTATTGCCGTCCATGAAGCGGTAGCCGGCCGGGGTACCTTCATTGGAATAAAGCAGCGTCAGCGTACGCGTGGCTTCGGGAACGTGAGAGAAGAAATCGAACCGGCGGGAGTCATCGTCCAGGTTGGTACGCGGGTCCGGCTTGAAAGCGTGGACCATGTCGGGAAACTTGATGGCGTCCCGAATGAAGAAGGTCGGGAAGTTGTTGCCCACCAGGTCCCAGTTACCGTCGGCCGTATAGAACTTGGTGGCGAAGCCACGGGGGTCGCGCAGGGTTTCAGGCGAGTGGTTGCCATGTACCACCGCGGAGAAGCGTACGAACACCGGGGTATGTTCACCAGCGCGGAATACCTTGGCCTTGGTCAGTTCGCCAAGGTCTTCGGTGGCAGTGAATTCGCCCTTCACGCCGGTACCGCGGGCATGCACGACACGCTCGGGAATGCGCTCGCGATCGAAACGCTGCAGTTTCTGGATCAGCTGTACATCCTGCAGAACGGTTGGCCCATTGGGCCCGGCCGTTTGCGAATTCTGGTTATCGCCTACCGCGGCGCCGTTGTCGCGGGTGAGCGTGTCGGCAAATACCGACGTCATGGCAATCGCGCCGAAGGCAACCGCCCCCAGGGCCTGTCCCGTCAAGGAAGTGAGTTTCATGATATTCCCTATGGAATTATTGTGGTCGAAACCAGACATCGCCACGGCTGGTGGCAGTGTCTATCGCTGTTCATCCTAGGGAGGGAGGCCCCTGAAGCTGTAATTGAAAGGCGCTATGGTTTTGATAAACAGAAATTCAGGAAATCGCGCACAGCTACCGTTATAACTCGCGCGCGGGGTAGCCAGCGATGAGGCATGGCGCCTTGGACATGGCGCGGGCTGGTACGATGCCGCATAATCCACGACCCCTCAATTTTCCGGAGCAGAGGCTGGCGTCCCAGGGTCGCCGCTGTACCATGGCTTACACTCTTTTCGGCATCAAGGCGTGCGACACCATGAAAAAGGCCCGTGGCTGGCTGGATGATCATGGCATCGCCTACGTCTTTCACGACTACAAGACTTCAGGCATCGACCGCGAGCACCTGCGGCAATGGTGCGACGCTCATGGTTGGGAAACTGTGCTCAACCGCGCCGGCACCACCTTTCGCAAGCTGCCGGACGCGGACAAGGCCGGGCTGGACCAGGCCAAGGCCATCGAGCTGATGCTGGCCCAGCCTTCGATGATCAAGCGTCCGGTACTCGATCTCGGCGACCGAACCCTCGTGGGTTTCAAGCCCGACCACTACGCAGCGGCCCTGAGCTGATCAGCTGGCCCTGCCTTTCAAGAGGAACACTGCATGTCCACTACCCTGTTCAGCCTGGCCTTCGGCGTCGGCACCCAGAATCGCCAGGGCGCCTGGCTGGAAGTCTTCTATGCCCTGCCACTGGTGTCGCCATCCGCCGCGCTGGTGGACGCTGTCGCCACGCCCCTTGGCTACACCGGCGGCAACCAGGCGATCAGCTTCAGCACCACCCAGGCCTCGCAACTGGCCGAGGCGCTCAAGGCGATCGACCCGGCCCAGGCCGCCCTGCTCACCCGCCTGGCTGAAAGCCAAAAGCCTTTGGTGGCCACCCTGTTGGCCGAAGACGCCGCGCTGACCTCCACTCCCGAGGCGTACCTGAAGCTGCATTTGCTGTCGCACCGCCTGGCGCGTCCGCATGGCCTGAACCTGGCCGGCATCTTCCCGCTGCTGCCCAACGTGGCCTGGACCAGCCAAGGGGCCATCGACCTGGCCGAACTCGCCGAACGTCAATTGGAAGCGCGCCTGAAGGGCAAACTGCTGGAGGTGTTCTCCGTGGACAAGTTCCCGAAGATGACCGACTACGTGGTGCCGAGCGGGGTGCGTATCGCCGACTCGGCGCGGGTTCGCCTGGGCGCCTACGTGGGCGAAGGCACCACCATCATGCACGAAGGCTTCGTCAACTTTAACGCTGGTACCGAAGGCCCGGGCATGATCGAAGGCCGCGTTTCGGCGGGTGTGTTCGTTGGCAAGGGGTCGGACCTGGGCGGCGGTTGCTCCACCATGGGCACCCTCTCCGGCGGCGGCAATATCGTGATCAAGGTAGGCGAAGGCTGCCTGATCGGCGCCAATGCCGGTATCGGCATTCCATTGGGCGACCGCAACACCGTCGAAGCCGGTCTCTACATCACCGCGGGCACCAAGGTCGCCCTGCTCGACGAGGCCAACCAACTGGTGAAGGTGGTGAAGGCGCGTGACCTGGCCGGCCAGGACGACCTGCTGTTCCGTCGCAACTCCGAAACCGGCGCGGTGGAGTGCAAGACCCACAAGTCGGCCATCGAACTGAACGAAGCGCTGCACGCCCACAACTGATCGCAGCCTGGGGCGGCCAGGCGTGGGGGCAAAGGCTGACGCTCCAGCCTCTGGCTCCAGGCCAGGCCCGTTCCCAGCGCCCAGGATTCGAACATGTCCCAGCCCTCCCCATGGCGGGGCGATTTTCCCGCCATGGCCGCCTTCGAGCGGCAACAGCAAACCTACCTGGACAGCGCGGCTACCACGCAGAAACCCCAGGCCATGCTCGACGCCCTCTGCCATTACTATGGTCATGGCGCCGCCAACGTGCACCGGGCCCAACACCTACCCGGAGCCCTGGCAACCCAGGCGTTCGAGGAATGTCGCGAGAAGGTGGCGCATTGGCTGCGCGCCGGCGCGCCTGCTCAGATCATCTTCACCCAGGGCGCTACCGCGGCCTTGAACCTGCTGGCCTATGGGCTGGAAGCCGAGGTGCATCCCGGCGATGAACTGGTGGTCAGCGCCCTGGAGCACCACGCCAACCTGCTTCCTTGGCAGCAACTGGCGCTGCGGCGTGGCGCGCGCCTGGTGGTATTGCCCCTGGATGCCAGCGGACGCATCGACCTGAGCCAGGCTGCCCAGCTCATCGGGCCGCGCACCCGGGTCGTAGCCATCAGTCAATTGTCCAATGTGCTCGGCACCGTCCAGCCCCTGGCGCCACTGATCGACCTGGCTCGCGGACAGGGCGCGCTTTCGGTGGTGGACGGCGCCCAGGGCGTGGTTCACGGCCGCCAGGATGTTGCCGCCCTGGGCTGCGACTTCTACGTATTCTCCAGCCACAAACTGTATGGCCCCGATGGCGTGGGCGTGCTCTATGGCCGCAGTGAAGCGTTGGGCAAGTTGCGCCATTGGCTGTTCGGCGGAGAGATGGTCCACCAGACGGACTATCATCACGCCAGTTTCCACCCTGCGCCCCTGGGCTTCGAAGCGGGCACTCCTCCCATTGCCGGTGTGATCGGCCTCGGTGCTACCCTTGACTGGCTGGGGTCGCTGGATGCGCAAGCCTTGCTGGCCCATGAACAGGGGCTGCACCAGCAACTGCTGCGTGGCCTGGGAGACCGCGAGGGCATTCGCGTGCTAGGCAAGCCGGACAAGGCCCTGGCCAGCTTCGTGGTGAAGGATGTACACAACGCGGATCTGGCGCACCTGCTGACTGACCAGGGCATCGCCGTCAGGGTGGGCAATCATTGCGCCATGCCGTTGTTCCAAACCTTGAACAGTAAGGGCGCGCTGCGGGTTTCACTGGGCATCTACAATGACTCGGACGACCTCAAGCGGTTTTTCGATGCGCTTGACCGCGCCCTGGAGCTTCTGCGATGAGCTTGCCCATCGATGCCGCCGCCGCGCTGGAACGTTTCGCCGATTGCCACTCCTGGGAGGCGCGGGCCCGCCTGCTCATGCAGGAAGGCGAACGCCTTGCGCCACTGGCGCTGGAGGAACAGACCGAGGCCAATCGGGTACAGGGCTGCGAAAGCCAGGTATGGCTGGTGGGCGAGCAGAGCGGGGCACGCTGGTACTTTCGCGCCGCCACCGATGCCCGCTTGCTGCGCGGCCTGCTGGCCTTGCTGCTGGCCCGCGTCAACGGCCTGGATGGCGCCAGTCTCCGAGCGCTGGACCTTGGCCCCTGGTTCAATGAGCTGGGCCTGCAGCGTCAGCTGACGCCATCACGCACCAATGGTTTGAACGCCGTGTTGAGACAGATGAAAGCCACGGCTCAGCCCTGAGCCCGCTCGCTGGGGCGGCGCGCCCCGCCCACCAGCTTCTCCACTGCCTTGCTGGCAGCCACCATGCCGAAGGTGGCCGTGACCATCATCACCGCGCCAAAGCCACCTTCACAGTCCAAGCGGACGCCTTCGCCGACGAAGGCCTTGCTGTGGCAGACGCTGCCGTCCGCGGCGGGATAGCGCAACTGCTCGGTGGAAAACACACAGGGCACGCTGTAGCTGCGTGAAGTATTGCGGGAGAAGCCATAGTCACGCCGCAGCAGCGAGCGCACCCGGGAAGCCAGCGGGTCGTTGTAGGTGCGATTGAGGTCGCACAGGGCGACCTGGGTAGGGTCCACCTGGCCGCCCGCGCCGCCAGTGGTCACCATGGCGAGCTTGCGCCGCCGGCACCACGCGATCAGCGCAGCCTTGGCCCTGACGCTGTCGATGCAGTCGAGCACGAAATCCAGCTCGTCGGTGATGTGCTCGGCCAGGTTGTCCGGCGTGACGAAGTCCACCACCGCCCGCACCCGGCAAGCCGGGTTGATCGCCCGCAGCCTCTGGGCAAGCACCTCGACCTTGGGCTGCCCGACACTGCCTTCCAGGGCATGGGACTGCCGGTTGGTGTTGCTGACACAGACATCATCCAGATCGAACAGGGAAATGGCCCCTACTCCGCTCCGCGCCAAGGCTTCCGCGGCCCAGGAGCCTACGCCGCCCACGCCGACCACCGCCACATGCGCTGCCTGCAACCGGGCCAGGCCATCGGCGCCATAAAGGCGGGCCACGCCGCCGAATCTCGGATCATCGTTACTCATTGCTTTACCCCATTACGCAGGCGTCGATTATACGACCACCGACGCCCCGGCGAACGCTTTGCGCGATATTGGGCGAACAGTGGCAACTTTCCGCGCCGCCTGGTTTCAGCTGTGGAGAAACCGCAAGGATGTGTCGTAATGCCTACCCGCAAGCTGGGCCTGAATCTCTTCACGCTGCTGGCCATCGCTGCCCTGTTCATCGGCGCATGGGCGCTGGTCAACCGCCCTGTCAATGCCCCAGACTGGCCGGACCGTATCCCCGGCTTCGCCTATTCGCCCTTTCGCCTCGGACAAAACCCTCAGGCGGGCGTCTACCCCAGCGAAGACGAGATACGCCAGGACCTACGCCAGCTGGGCCAATACACCCAAGGCTTGCGTACCTATTCAGTGGCCGGCAGCCAGGCCGCCATTCCCCGGCTCGCCGAAGAAGCCGGCATGGCCCTGACCCTGGGGATCTGGATCGGCAACGACCTGGCCCGCAACGAGCAGGAGATCGCCACCGGCATCGAACTGGCCAACCAGTACCGTAGCGTGGTGAGGGTGGTGGTGGGCAACGAAGCCCTGTTTCGCGAGGAAGTGACGCCCAGCCAGATGATGGCCTATCTGGACCGGGTGCGCGCCGCGGTAAGGGTGCCGGTGACCACGTCCGAACAATGGCACATCTGGATGCACCATCGGGAACTGGCTCAGCACGTAGACCTCATCGCCGCGCACATACTTCCGTATTGGGAATTCATCCAACGCGACGATGCCGGGCAGTTCGTCCTGGACCGCGCCCGTGAGCTGCGACAGGCATTTGCGCGCAAACCCTTGCTGCTTTCAGAAGTAGGCTGGCCAAGCAACGGGCACATGCGCGGTGGCGCCGATGCCAGCCAGGCCGACCAGGCAGTGTACCTGCGCCGCCTGGTCAATTCCCTTAACCGTCGTGGCTATGATTTCTATGTGATCGAAGCCTACGACCAGCCCTGGAAGGCCAGTGACGAAGGAGCCGTGGGCGCCTACTGGGGCGTGTTCGACGCCGCGCGGCAACCGAAATTCGCCTTCACTGGCCCGGTGGTAGCCATTCCTCAATGGCGCCTGCTGGCTACCGCCTCGGTGGTTTTCGCGCTCATTGCCCTGGCCGTGCTGTTGATCGACGGTTCGACCCTACGCCAGCGCGGACGCGCGTTCCTCACCTTTATCGCCTTTCTCTGCGGCTCGGTGCTGGTGTGGATCGCCTATGACTACAGCCAGCAGTACAGCACCTGGTTCAGCCTGACCATGGGCGCCCTGCTGGCGCTAGGCGTGGCGGGCGTGCTAGTGGTGCTGCTCACCGAAGCCCATGAACTGGCCGAGGCCGTATGGACGCGCAAGCGGCGTCGCCCCTTCCACCCTGTGCTGCACGCGCAGGCGTACCGGCCCAAGGTGTCCATCCACCTTCCCTGCTACAACGAGCCGCCGGCCATGGTGATCGCCACCCTGGACGCCTTGGCCCAGCTGGATTATCCAGACTTCGAAGTACTGGTGATCGACAACAACACGCCCGACCCAACCACCTGGGAGCCGGTACAGGCCCACTGTGCCAGACTCGGCCGGCGCTTCCGCTTCTTTCATGTGGCGCCCCTGGAAGGCTTCAAGGGCGGTGCTCTGAACTATCTGCTGGAACACACAGCGGCCGATGCCGAAGTGGTGGCGGTGATCGATGCCGATTACTGCGTGGCCCCTGACTGGCTGCGCCACATGGTGCCTCACTTCGCCGACCCCAACATCGCCATCGTGCAAAGCCCCCAGGATTACCGCGACGGCGACACCAGTCTGTTCAAGACCCTCTGCGAGCTCGAATACCAGGGCTTCTTTCACATCGGCATGGTCACCCGCAATGACCGCAACGCGATCATCCAGCACGGCACCATGACCCTGACCCGACGCAGCGTCCTGCAGGAACTGGGCTGGGCCGGGTGGTGCATCTGCGAGGACGCCGAACTCGGGCTGCGCATCTTCGAGCGTGGCCTTTCGGCGGCCTACCATCCGGCCAGCTACGGCAAGGGCCTGATGCCCGACACCTTCAGTGCCTTCAAGAAACAACGGGTACGCTGGGCCTATGGCGCCGTCCAGATCCTCAAGCGCCATGCCCGGGCCCTGCTAACGGGCCGCCAGGCGCGCCTCAGCAGAGGCCAGCGATACCATTTCATCGCCGGCTGGCTACCCTGGATCGGCGACGGCATGAATATTTTCTTCACCTTCGGCGCCTTGCTGTGGTCCGGGGCGATGATCATCGTGCCGAGCCGGGTAGAGCCACCCCTGTTGGTGTTCGCCATACCCCCCCTGGCATTGTTCGCCTTCAAGGTGGGCAAGCTGTTGTTTCTCTACCGACGCGCCCTCGGGCAGCCGGTGCGGCGAGCCCTGTGCGCCGCCCTGGCGGGGTTGGCCTTGTCCCACACCATCGGCAAGGCAGTGCTCTATGGGCTGTTCACCCGCGGGCTGCCCTTCGTGCGCACGCCCAAGCTGGCCGAACGCCCGGGCCTGTTGGCGGCCCTGAGCCAGGCCCGGGAAGAGCTCTACGTGCTGTTGCTCCTGGGGGGCGCCGCCGGCGGGCTGTATCTGACCCAGGGCGCGCCCAACGCCGATGCCCGCTGGTGGCTGGTCATGCTGTTGGTCCAGGCGCTGCCTTACCTGGCGGCGGTGATCATGGCCCTGCTCTCGGCCGCCCCAGGGTGGCGCCGGCCTGCCGAGGTAGCCATGGGCGATGCGTGAGCGGGCGCGCCTGAGCCGGCGTTTTGCTTTACCATACGCAGCCTTTTCTCGCCCTGCCCCCGGAGTGCACCCATGACGGCCGCCGCTGATCTTTCACCTACCCTCGCCCTGGCCTGCGAGCTGATCCGGCGCCCGTCCGTTACCCCCGTGGACGCCGATTGCCAGGGCTTGATGATGCAGCGGCTGGCCGCGGCGGGCTTTGCCCTGGAGCCCATGCGCATCGAAGAGGTGGATAACTTCTGGGCACGCCACGGCCAGGCTGACGGCCCTGTACTGTGCTTCGCCGGGCATACGGACGTAGTGCCCACGGGGCCGGCCGAGCAATGGCAGCACCAGCCCTTCGAAGCGCTGATCGACGCCGAGGGCATGCTCTGCGGCCGTGGCGCCGCGGACATGAAAGGCAGCCTGGCCGCCATGGTGGTCGCCGCCGAGCGCTTCGTGGCCGATTATCCGAACCATCGCGGCGCGCTGACGTTCCTGATCACCAGTGACGAGGAAGGCCCGGCCCAGCACGGTACCAAGGCTGTGGTGGAGCGCCTGGCCGCCCGCCGGGAACGGCTGGACTGGTGCATCGTGGGCGAGCCGTCCAGCACCGCCCTGGTGGGCGACGTGGTGAAAAACGGCCGTCGCGGTTCGCTTGGCGCTACCTTGCGGGTGCGCGGCAAGCAGGGCCATGTGGCCTACCCGCACCTGGCGCGAAACCCCATTCACCTGGCGGCGCCAGCTCTGGCCGAACTCAGTACCGAGCACTGGGACAACGGCAATGCCTTCTTCCCACCCACCAGCTTCCAGATTTCCAATATCAACGGCGGCACCGGTGCTACCAATGTGATTCCCGGCGAGCTCACGGTGGTGTTTAACTTCCGTTTCTCCACCGAGTCCACGGTAGATGGTCTGCAGAAACGAGTGGCCGCCATTCTGGACAAGCATGGCCTGGACTGGCACATCGACTGGGCCCTGTCCGGCCTGCCCTTCCTTACCGAGCCGGGCGACCTGCTCAGCGCCGTGGCCGGGGCTATCAGACAGGTGACAGGGCGTGATACCCAGCCCTCCACCAGCGGGGGCACCAGCGACGGGCGTTTCATCGCCACCCTGGGCACTCAGGTGGTAGAGCTGGGGCCGGTCAACGCCACCATTCACCAGGTGGATGAACGCGTTCTGGCCAGCGACCTGGACCTGCTCACCGATATCTACTACCACACCCTCGTGAAGCTGCTCGCCTGATGCTCACCTGCCCACTCTGCTCCGCCCCGCTCGCCACCGCCGGTCAAGGCGTGGCCTGCCCCGCCGGCCATCGCTTCGATCGCGCGCGCCAGGGTTACCTCAACCTGCTGCCCGTGCAGCACAAGAACAGCCGCGCGCCGGGCGACAACCAGGCAATGGTCGAGGCTCGCCGGGGCTTTCTCGAAGAAGGCCACTACGCCCCGGTGGCCGAGCGCCTGGCCGAATTGGCAGCCCGGCAACAGCCGACGCGCTGGCTCGACATCGGCTGCGGCGAGGGCTACTACAGTGCCCGCCTGGCGGCGGCCCTGCCCAAGGCGCAAGGCTATGGCCTGGACATTTCCCGGGAAGCGGTCAAGCGTGCCTGTCGTCGAGCGCCTTCGGTGAACTGGCTGGTGGCGAGCATGGCCAGGGTACCGCTGGCGCCGGCCAGTTGCGACTTCATCGCCAGCGTGTTCAGCCCGCTGGACTGGCACGAAGCCCAGCGCCTGCTGCGCCCCGGTGGCGGCCTGATGCGCGTGGGCCCTACCCAGGGCCACCTGATGGAACTGCGCGAGCGGCTCTATGATGAAGTACGGCCCTATCAGGACGACAAGCACCTGGCATTGGTGCCCGAGGGCATGCGCCTGGCCCATACCGAGGTGCTGACCTACCGCCTGCGTCTGATCGACCCGGCCAGCCGGGCCAACCTCCTGGCCATGACGCCTCATGGCTGGCGCGCCAGCGCCGAGCGACGGGCGGAGGTGATCGGACACCCTGGTCCCTTTGCAGTGACGGTATCCATGCGCTACGACTATTTCCTGAACGATGCCGACGCTCCGGCGGCCTCGTGAAACCCCGACTCAGCGAGCCTGCCATGCAACAACCTGATATCGAGATCTACCTCAAGGACGCCGAGGTCGACCACAAGGCGATCACCGCCTGGCTGACCGCCGCGATCGGCCCTTGCACCGCCTGGGCGCAGAAAGGCCAGGCCTGGAAATGCCAGGCCGGGGACATACCGGTCACCTGGGTGCCCTTGGCGGTCGGCAGATGGAACAGCCTGTACCTGGAAAGCGAGCGCACGCCGTGGGCCGACGACCTGGCCTGCGCTCGCGCCGCTCATGCCGCCCTGGGTGTAGAAGTGCGCTGCGCCCCGGGTACCTGGGTGGAAGACGAAAGCGATGAAGACGCCGACCGCTGGATCCGGGTAAGCGCCGAGGGCGAGCAAGAGATCATCTGGCGTACCTGAGGCAGTGGCCAGCATCCACGGCCATATGCCCGACATCGCTTCTGCCGGACCACCTTGTCGCCTTCCCCAGGCGAGGCAATTTCACGGTGATCTGTCACACTGTCTGCCTGTTTACCTGAGCAACTCCGTATGACCCCTTCTGTACTGCACCGCGCCCTTTCCAGCGCACTGCGGCGGCTCCTCTATCTATGGGTCCGTTCGGAGAGCATCAACCCCAGCGTTGCCATCGAACTCGATCGCAGCCAGCCGATTGTCTACGTGCTCGAGAGCCCGGCGGCCAGCGACCTGGCGGTGGTGGACCACGAATGCAGCGCGCTGGGCCTGCCACGCCCGCTCCTGCCCGTGGCCGCGAGGGGCATCGTTGAGCCAAGGGCCTACTTTTACCTCACGCCCGACGCAGACTGGCTCGGGCGGCAGAACAAGCGAGGCGCGCCACCGGCCTTGCAGCGCCTGGTGGATGCCTGCCAGGCGCACGCCGGGGAGGATGTCCTGATCGTGCCGGTCAGCGTGTTCTGGGGCCTGTCGCCAGACAGCGAATCCAGCCCCTGGAAATTGCTGTTCGCCGACAGCTGGGCGGTGACCGGGCGCCTGCGCCGGTTGGTCAGCATCCTGATCCTGGGCCGCAAGACGCGGGTGCAGTTCGCCCCGCCAATTTCCCTGGGCGCCCTGGTAGCCGCCGGCAAAGGCCCGGAGCGTACGGTCCGCATGGCCCAGAGGCTGCTGCGGGTGCACTTCCGCCAGCAAAAGGCCGCTGTGATCGGCCCGGACATCTCCCATCGTCGTCATCTGGTCAAGGGCCTGGTACACGCCCCCCTGGTACGCCAGGCCATCGCCGACGAAGCCTCACGGGAAAACATCAGCCAGGAAAAAGCCGAGGCCCAGGCGCTGCGCTATGGCAACGAGATCGCCTCGGACTACACCTACACAGCCATTCGTTTCCTGGAAGTGGTACTGAGCTGGTTCTGGAACAAGATCTACGACGGCATCAAGGTCAGCCAGATCGAGCAGGTCCAGCAGATCGCGCCGGGCCATGAAATCATCTACGTACCCTGCCATCGCAGTCATATCGACTACCTGCTGCTGTCCTACCTGCTGTTCCGCAACGGCCTGACACCACCCCATATCGCCGCCGGGATCAACCTGAACATGCCCGTGATCGGTGGGCTGCTGCGCCGGGGCGGCGCCTTCTTCATGCGCCGCACCTTCAAGGGCAACCCGCTCTACACCGCCGTGTTCAACGAGTATTTGCACACCCTCTTCACCAAGGGTTTCCCTGTGGAGTACTTCGTCGAAGGCGGCCGCTCCCGCACAGGCCGTACCCTGCGGCCCAAGACTGGGATGCTGGCGATCACCCTGCGCAGTTACCTGCGTTCGTCGCGCATGCCCATCGTGTTCGTGCCGGTGTACATCGGTTATGAGCGGGTGCTGGAAGGTCGCACCTATCTGGGTGAGCTACGCGGCGCCAGCAAGAAGAAAGAATCGTTGCTGGATGTCTTCAAGGTGGTCGGCGCGTTCAAACAGCGCTTCGGCCAGGTATCGGTCAACTTCGGCCCGCCCATTCGCCTGACCGAGTTCCTGGATCAGGAGCGCCCCGGCTGGCGCGCCGAGCCGGCCGCCGATGACTTCAAGCCCGCCTGGCTGAACCCGGTCACTCACAAGCTGGGCGACCGGGTAGCCTGCGCAATCAACGAGGCGGCGGCGATCAACCCGGCCAACCTGGTAGCCCTGGCGCTGCTTTCCACTACCCGCCAGGCCCTCGATGAACATGCCTTGGCCCGGGTACTGAACCTGTTCCTGGCGTTGTTGCGCGCCGTACCTTACTCCACCCATACCACCCTGCCCGAAGGGAGCGGCCTGGACCTTATCGCCCACGTCAAAGGCATGGACCTGGTGGCAGAGCAGAGTGACCCCCTGGGCCGCATTCTCTACCTGAGCGAGCAGAATGCCGTTCTGATGACCTATTACCGCAATAACGTATTGCACGTATTCGCCCTTCCAGCGTTGCTGGCAAGCCTGTTCCAGAGCTCGGCCCGGATCAAGCGCGAGGGTGTGCTGCGCTTCACCCGGGCGTTGTACCCGTACCTGAAGGCTGAGCTGTTCATTCGCTTTTCGGTAGACGAACTCGATACGGTGATGGACCAATGGCTGGAGGCCTTTGTCGCCCAGGGCCTGCTGCGCCAGGAGGCCGACAGCTACCAGCGCCCCGCCCCCAGCTCCCGCCAGTTCGTGCTGCTGACCTTGCTGGCCCGTGGCATCACCCAGACGCTTCAACGGTTCTACATGTCGATCGCCCTGCTGCTCAATCATGGCCAGTACGGGCTGACCG
This sequence comes from Pseudomonas sp. DC3200b2, assembly GCF_049895785.1. Taxonomy (NCBI): domain Bacteria; kingdom Pseudomonadati; phylum Pseudomonadota; class Gammaproteobacteria; order Pseudomonadales; family Pseudomonadaceae; genus Pseudomonas; species Pseudomonas sp. DC3200b2. Next base: position 26,832 of record NZ_JAFCTA010000006.1, read on the forward strand.
CTGAAGCCCTCGAGGACCTGGCCACGGTCATGGCCCAACGCCTTTCCATCCTCCATGGCCTCAATGCACCGGAATTCTTCGACAAGACCCTGTTCCGCCATTTCATCCAGGCGCTGGTGGACACCGGGGTGGTCCACCGTGACCAAGAAGGTCGACTGGGCTACCAGGAAGAGCTTGGTGAACTGGCTGAAGGCGCTGCCAAGCGGGTATTGTCCGCGGAGGTGCGGCTGTCGATCCGCCAGGTGACGCTGCACCGCACGGACGAGCTGGCCGTAAGCGCGGCGGTAACCGCCGAAGAGCCTATGTCTTCCAGTGCCGACCCGGCGGCGGTAGATAAGCACCGCTGACGGCCGACTACCTCTGGCTACCTTGAAGACCCGGCGATTTCCGGGTCATTCACTCAAGGAGCTTTTCATGCCTATCGCTGAAATCAAAGGTCACGTACATTATCGAACCCGTGAAGGACTTCCGCCTTGCATGCTGGCAGTCGAGCTGTACGACGCTAGCCTGCCGGACGGCCCCAACCCGGTCATTGCCAGCGCTACACGCCTGGTTCCCGCGAACGGCTCTCTGTCCTACACCTTGATTTACGATACCGATCAGATCGAGGCCGGCCATGATTACGCCCTGGGCGCGTCCATCCACGTTGGCGAGCGATTGTACAAATGCAGTACGACCCATCATGGGGTAAGCCTGCCAGCCACGACCGAACGAGCGATTCTCGTTGAATTCGCTCAAGTTGGCGCAACCCAGGCCTCGGCTGACGCGGCCAGCGCCAGGGGTGGCTTCAGGGCCGATTCACCTGAAGGCGTGCATGGAGGCAACCTGACCGACGCGTCCCAGGGCATCCAGGGCGGCAACCTGATCGACGAGGCAAACGCGACCGGGGCCTGACCCCGGAGCCGCGGCTAGCCCTGACCCTTGAGCGACTTCTTGGGATAGATGTCATAACGGCTGGACTTCCCCTCCAGGGTAAGCGCGGGCGCGGGACCCTGGATAGGAGGCGCCTTGCGCGGCCGCTTGACCGTTACCCGATGGGTCGCCAAGGCCAGGGCAGCCTCCAGCAAGGCTGGTGCGTCCAGGTCGTCGCCCACCAATGGACGGAACAGGCGCATTTCCTTCTTCACCAGAGCGCTCTTGTCCCGATGAGGGAACATGGGGTCCAGGTAGATTACCTGCGGAGGCACTGCCTCCCATTGGCGCATCCGTTCAATCGCGTCGCCCTGCTGCAAACGCATTCGCGCTACTATTGGCCCTACCTCGCCATCGACGGCCGCGCGAGCCAAACCGTCCGCGAGCAGAGCCGCGATGACGGGCTGTCGCTCGATCAAGTCCACCTCGCAACCAAGGGTCGCCAGCACGAAGGCATCCTGGCCAAGCCCGGCGGTGGCATCGAGCACCCGTGGCCGCACCCCTGGCTGCAAGCCGACCGCCTTGGCGATCATCTGCCCGCTGCCGCCTCCGAACTGGCGCCGATGCGCCGCTCCTCCTTCGAGGAAATCCACCCATACCGGCCCAGGCGCGCCCGGGCTCAACTGTTGCAAGCGCAGGCCCTCGCCCCCTACCTCAAGCGCGAAATCCGCCGCATCCAAGGCCAACGCAAGGCCGAGGGAATCGGCCAGTTGTCGGGCACGCTCGGTGAAGGCCTCGCCCAGGGGGGTGACCTGTATGCGGCATGCCGCCTGTCGCTCTTGCATCGGTTGTACTCAAAAAGGGTTAAATCTTCGCCGCGGGCGGCCGATAGTCACTGTGCCGGGTATTTTGCCAGAGCTTTGGGCCTACTGAACCTCATGTCCGATCTGATCACCCCACCTGTTGGTTATTTGTCGCCGGTTGGTAACTTCAGCCGCCGCAACACCCAGACCCTGGGCGGGGTGAGCAAGCTATGGCAGGATTTTTTCTCCAGCGCGCTCAGCGCCGACGCTCAGTCTGAGGTCATCGCCGAGGCGGCCTTCGAGCTGCCCAACGTAATCAGCCCGGAAGGTGAACCTCTGGCGGCCAGCCAATGGCTGGATCAGGTACAGGAACAACGGGCCTGCGAGATCGCTGATCGGGTTATCGCGCCGCCCCGGGCACTGTTCTTGCCCATCGCCGAATTCGACACCAACCTGCTGCCCCCCGCCGCCACGCCTTATCCGCCGGAAGAGATCCAGGCCCACCAGTACGAGCTGGACCTGGACACAGGTTGGCGCCGCCCGTTGGTCATGGCCAATGGCAAACCCTTGCCCGAACCCGGCCCGGCGCCTCGGCCGCGCCGCCTGCAACTGCCCATCGCTGAATTCGAGATGGAGTTGCTGCCGCCGCCCAACGAGCCTTTCGACGAGCCGACCCTTATCTGGCAGCAGCGCGAGTTCGACTTTGACATCGGCTGGGCACGCCCCATCGTGCTGCAGAACCTGCGCGTCACGGCCTGACCTGGCCGCGCGTGGCTGTGGGATAATCCCGTCTTTCCCTTTTCACGAGACCTGCCGGAATGCTCCACGCCAGTACCTGCCCGGTCTGCGGCAGCTCCAATCAATGCGCGCTCATCGAGGGCCAGGCGAACCCTTGCTGGTGCTTCTCGGTCACCGTGGCCGAAGAGGCTCTGGCCGCGCTGCCCGAATCCGAGCGCGGACAGACGTGCCTGTGCCCGCGTTGTGCCGCTGGATTGCCGCCAGGGCCTGGCCAGGCCCCGGATCCTTCGCGTGAGGATTGATCGCTTCGTTGCCAACCTGCCAGGCTTCAACCGTCAGCGCGCGCGCCTGGCCCTGGCCAGGGGCGACGTCTGTCTCGGGGGTGCGGCGATCAACGACCCGGCCCATGACGTTCGAGTATTCGACCGGATCGAGGTGTCAGGAGAGGTCGTGCAACCGGGCTATGCCGCGCGCTACCTGATGCTGCACAAACCGGCTGGCTGCGTCAGCGCGACCGCGGACCCTGAACACCTCACCGTGATCGATTGCCTGCCCCCGGCAGAGCGGGAGGGCCTGCACCTGGCCGGCCGTTTGGACTTCAATACCACCGGCCTGGTACTGCTGACCAACGACGGGCAATGGTCCCGGCGCCTGACCCAGCCCACCAGCAAGCTGCCCAAGCTCTACGACGTGGAAACAGAAAGCCCTATCGAAGCTCACTATGCGACGGTCTTCGAGCAGGGCCTGTATTTCGCCTATGAAGGCCTCACCACCCTACCGGCCACGCTGGAAATCCTGGGACCACGCCGGGCGTACCTGAGCCTGATGGAAGGCCGCTATCACCAGGTGAAGCGGATGTTCGGGCACTTTCAGAACAAGGTCACCCGCCTGCACCGCCTGGCCATTGGCCCGTTGCGGCTGGACTCAAGCCTGGCACCCGGCCAGTGGCGGAGCCTCACCGCAGAGGAGTTGTCGAGCCTGAGCCGAGCGGCGGAAAATGTAGCGACCGAGCAAAAATAATTTCTATTCTGCGAACTGTTCTGGTAAAACGTACGGCCTCAAGCGGGTGTAGTTTAGTGGTAGAACGGTAGCTTCCCAAGCTCTAGGTGAGGGTTCGATTCCCTCCACCCGCTCCAGTCTTAAAAGCCTGTCTCCAGGCGCCAGCGTCAACCGGCAATTTCAACCTTGCGCCAGCTGGCGAAAAACGGCGAACCGCTTCGCCAGCTGAAGCTGGCTGCTACAGGCGTATCACTCCTTCCCAGCCGCCTCGCGACGTGCCAGGAAATCATCCTCCAGCATGGCATCCACTTCGGCGGGCGAATCTTCCAGTACCGGCGGCGCGGTCAGGTGGCCGGTGGAAACCACGGCTTCGTCCAGCCGTCCCATCAGGTGCTCCAGTGCGTGGGACATCTTGTCTGCCGCCCCTTGCACAGCCAAGTCCAAGGAATCGGCCTTGTGAGTCACGGAAATGGAAGAATGGCCCTTGGGGCGCGCTTCGATCTGGCAGCGTTTATCCTGCTCGCCGGACTTGCCAGCGTTTTCATCGCTGACGTGAATTTCCACCCGGGTGAGCAAGTCGTCGAACCGCGCCAGGGTGTCGGTGACCGTAGCCCCAACCCAATCCTGCAGCCCGACGCCAGCGGTGATCTGGTTGCTGTTGACCTGTACCTGCATGGTTATTCTCCAATGGACTAATGCAACGGCTTGTTTTCATTAGGGCTCGGTCTTGAGGCAGGGTTCACTTTTGCCATGGCTTGGGCGGTTGACTGGCACCAACCCGGTCACCTGAGGTCACTGGATAAGGATCAACGGAGTGAAGGACTATGCCGGATTCACTGCATCACGCTTTGGAAAAGATCTACGAAAACCAGGTCGCCCTGGCTGCCGCCATTGAAGAACTGGCGCTCTGGGTGGAGGTGCGCGGTGACGATGCCGCCACCGCTGGCAGTGTGCGCGACGCCCTGGATACCCTGGAGCGCAACGCGGAGCCGATCGGCCGCTGGATTGCGGAGCTGCACGGCATTTCCGGTCAGTAGCCGTCTGCTTCCAGCACCGCCTGAACGGACTTGGCCGCGGGTCGCCCATAGAACCTGAGCAACTGGTCGGCCCTGTTGGTGAAGATACCGTCCACGCCGGCCTTGCGCGCCTTGTCGAAATCCACGGGTTCGTCGAGCGTATAGGCATGCACCAGCAAGCCCTTGGCGTGGGTGAGCTGGTTCATCCAGGGCTGGATCAAGTCCATGTAGCTTTGCTCACCGCCCGCAGTCAAGGCCGCTGACGGCCCTGTACCTACGGCTCCCTGAGCCTTGGCGAAATCGACCCACTGACTGAACGCTTCCTTGCTCGCTGGCCGTTGCGCTGCATAGTAGCCGGCCTTGTCCTTGGCCCCAGACTGGGCGAAGGTGACCTTGGACTCAGGTTCGATGCTCCCCTCGCCCACCCACAGCAGCAGCACCTTGGGCACCTTGGGCATCTCCTTGGCCAGTAACTGCAGGCTGGCTTTTTCGAAGGTCTGCAACACGACCCGGTGACCTGGCGCCACCTCGCCCTCCGGCGTCAGCCAGCCACGCCTGATGAGCTTGGCTTTCAAGTCAGCTTCGATGCCCGGATACAGATTGGGCACCTTGGTCTCGATGTATAGACCGGTGCGATGCTCCGGATCGGCATCGGCGATGTCGATGATTTCATCGAGGGTGAGGATGCGGGCATTGGCGAAACCGGGGCGGGCGCGGTCCGGATAGCTGGCGTTGAACCAGCTGCCAGCGTCAAGAGCGCGCAGCTCTGCCAGCGAGAAGTCGCTGATGGGCCGGTCGCGCCGCTCCGGATAACGAGCCGCTACATCGGTGGTGCGCAACAGCGTGTCGTCATGGAAGGCAACCAGTTGGCCGTCCCGGGTGCGCTGCAGATCCAGTTCCAGATAGTCCGCGCCCAGGTCACGCGCGGCCATGTAGGCGGGCCGGGTCGATTCCGGGGCGTCGTGGCTGGCGCCGCGGTGCGCGATGACGGCCGGGTAAGGGATGCCGGCCTTGGTAGCCAGGGCTTGTGCCGAGGGCGCGGCCGCCCAGGCATGACCCGCCGCCATGGCGAGACAGAGAGCAGCGACGCGCCACTGGTGTTTATGATGGTTGTTCACAGGCTTTCCTCTTTCCCTTGAGCGTTTCGCTCCACGCGTGCCGGCCAGCCCGACGCAGCGCTTCGCGCCAGGCGAGGAGCATAGCGCAGCGGCTCCTTCGCGAAGATGACAGTCGCGACACCTTGGCTACCTGAACGCGGCCCCCCGACGTGCTACAGTCACCGCCAGCTTTGGCAACCGAAACGCTGCTCCATGGACACTTACCTGCTGGACCCCTCTCTCCCTTCGTGGCAAGACACCCGACTGTCCAGCCAGTGCACTGGGCTTTTACTGGGCAATGGCGCCAGCCGAGCGCTCTGGCGCGGCTTCGCCTATGACAGCCTGTTCGAGGTAGCGCAAAAGGTTCGCAATCGCCCGCTGGGGCAAACTGACCTGGCCTTGTTCAAGGCCCTGGGCACTGAAAGTTTCGAACAGGCCCTGGGCGCTCTCAACACCACCCAGCGGGTCAACGCCGCTCTGGCCATCGGTGCCTCTGGGCCGTTGAATCGCTATTACGCCATCAAGGAGGCGCTCATCCACGCCATGCGGGTGGTGCATCTGCCTTGGCGGTTGCTGCCGGCCGCCACCCGGCAGGCCATGAACCAAGCCTTGCGCCAATACTCCAGCATCTACTCCAGCAACTACGACCTGCTCTGCCCCTGGGCCGTGGGCGAGGCGCCGGAGGGATTCGATGATGGCCTGGAGGCGGACGCCGGCTTCGACCCGGCCCGCCCCTTCACAGGGGAGCATCATCTTTACTACCTGCATGGCGGCCTTCACCTGCTCAAGGATCGAGAGGGGGCCACCCGACGCCGGAGATCCGACGGCGGCGAATTGCTCGACGGGTTCGCCGTGAACGTGCCGGGAGATGTGCCGCTGTTTGTCAATGAAGGCCGGGGGCCGGACAAAATGCGCAGCATCCAGGGTTCGGCCTACCTGAGCCATTGCCTTACCGCCCTGGCCAGCCATCGAGGGCCGTTGTGCCTGCTGGGGCACCAGCTCAATCCGCAGGACAGCCATCTGATCACCGCCCTGCGGCAGGCGCCCATCGAACGCATGGCCGTGGGCATCTTTCCCCTGAGCGCGCCCTGGGTTCTGAGCCAGAAGCAACACTATGCACAACTGCTGAGCGACAGCCTGGCGCTGGAGTTTTTCGACGCCACCAGCCATCCGCTTGCGCTGCCAGGCCTGCATATCCGTCCGGAACCCGCGCGCGGGTAACCGATAGCGGTCAAATGACTTCGATTTGGGTGGTAGAAGCTAACGACAGCTACGAACCAGACGCAGATGCCGCCTCGGCGCTTGCGGTCCGGTTCGTCAGCTACGCTGACTCCCACCGGTGTCAGGATCCATACAGAGACCTAGCCGAGCAGGCCGTCACTCTGCAGCAGGCTTTCCAGGCAATGCTCGCGCACGCCGTAGAAGGATTTGAGCTGGGCGATGCGAGCCAGGCGTGGCGCGCTGTCGACGGCGGCGCCACGCTTGACCGCCAGGATCATCTTGTTCTTGCTGGTGTGCTCCAGCGACACGAACTCGAACACTTTGGTCTCGTAGCCACAGGCTTCCAGATAGAGCGCCCGCAGGCTGTCGGTGAGCATTTCCGCTTGCTGCCCCATGTGCAGGCCGAACTGCAACATCGGGCCCAGGGGTTCGGGGCTGCTCATTTGTGGTCGCAGCTCCTTGTGGCAGCAGGGCGAGCACATGATGATCGCCGCCTGGCTACGGATGCCGGTATGGATGGCATAGTCAGTGGCAACGTCGCAGGCATGCAGGGCGATCATCACGTCGATCCGCGCGGGCACGACGCTGCGCACGTCGCCTTGTTGGAAGGTCAGGCCCGGATGGTCCAGCCCCGTGGCGGCCCGGTTGCATAGCTCGACCATGTCCTGACGCAGCTCCACCCCGGTCACCTGCGCCTCGCGGCCCAGGCCATGGCTGAGGTAATCGTGGATGGCAAAGGTGAGGTATCCCTTGCCTGAGCCGAAATCGGCCACCGTGACCGGCGCGTGCTCCGCAAGTCCCGCCTGGCCGAAGGCATGAGCGAAGACTTCCACGAACTTGTTGATCTGCTTCCACTTGCGCGCCATGGCGGGTACCAGGGCGCCGTGCCGATCGGTCACACCCAAGGCTGTCAGGAACGGCCGGTCAAGCTCCAGCCAGCGCTGTTTGGCCCTATCGTGGGCGTCGGTGGCCGGCGCCGTGGAAGCCTGCGCCCTGGCACGATGCAGGCGGGCCTTGCCTTTCTTGCCGAACTCCAACTGCAAGGTTTCCTCGGTGGTTTGCAAGTGCGCGTTGCGAAAGCGTTCGGGCAGCGCGTTGGCAATTTCCACCAGGCCTTCCTCGGGACTGTAGTGCCGGGTGATATCGCGTGTGCGGTAGCGCAATACAAAGCCCAGGCGCGGCTGACCCTTTACGGTCAGCGGCTTGACGCTGACGCGTTCGAGCTCCGGCTCGGCACCCAATGGCCGGGCGAGCACCAGCTTGACCCAACGCCCTTGCTCGAGGACAGCGCGCAAGTGTTGAAGAAAGGCGCTACGGGGATCATCGACTGGCGGATTGAAAGCAGGCGCGGCGGGCATGGGGCGACTCGGAGAAAGACAGCGGGACGTCATTCTACGGCAGCGGCGGGCAACCGGAAACGCTACCGAGCGGCGCGATAGTAGCAGCGGCCGCAGCGATGGGTTAAAAGGGGCTCAGTTTCGCAAAAATAAGACAAAACCTTGCTTCAGGCGCTTACCTGCCTCCCGAAGCGCACGGCCCCAGGAATGATTCATGAAAACCCTCCACCTGCTTGGACTGGCAACCGCCCTCGCCTGCCCCTCCCTTTCAGCCGCTGAGCCACTCCCTGGGTCGCAAAGCAAGGAAGCCTTCATCACAGGCCTATTGAGCCGGATGACGTTGCAGGAAAAGATCGGGCAACTGCGCCTGATCAGCATCGGCCCCGAGATGACCCACGAGCAGATTCGCAAGCAGATCGCAGCGGGCAATATCGGCGGTACCTTCGGCTCCGTCACCCGAGCGGAGAATCGCCCGATGCAGGAGGCGGCCCTGAGCACTCGGCTGAAGATTCCCATGTTCTTCGCCTACGACATCATCCATGGCCAGCGCACCATATTTCCGATCGGACTGGGCCTGGCCTCGAGCTGGGACATGGATGCCATCGAGTTGAGCGCCCGCACCGCGGCCCGTGAAGCGGCAGCCGACAGCCTGGACATGACCTTCGGCCCCATGGTGGATATTTCCCGCGACCCACGCTGGGGTCGCAGCAGCGAAGGCTTCGGCGAGGATACCTACCTGGTGTCGCGCATCGCCAAGGTGATGGTACGTGGCTTCCAGGGTGAAGATACCAAGGCCCCGGACAGCATCATGGCGGCGGTCAAGCACTTCGCTTTGTACGGAGGGGTCGAAGGCGGCCGCGACTACAACACCGTGGACATGAGCCCCACCCGCATGTATCAGGACTACCTGCCGCCCTACAAGGCGGCGCTGGATGCTGGCGCAGGCGGTGTAATGGTGGCGCTCAACTCGATCAATGGCGTTCCCGCCACGTCCAATACCTGGCTGATGCAAGACCTGCTGCGCCGGGATTGGGGGTTCAAGGGGCTTACCGTGAGCGATCACGGCGCTATCCTGGAGCTGGTCGAGCACGGCGTGGCCCGGGACGGCCGCGAGGCAGCTCGCCTGGCGATCCATGCGGGCATCGACCTGAGCATGAACGACAAGGTCTATGGGCGGGAACTCCCCGGCCTGGTCAAAAGTGGAGAGGTGCCCGAGGCCGAAATCGACAACGCCGTACGGGAGGTGCTATCGGCCAAATACGACATGGGGCTGTTCTCCAATCCCTATCAGCGCATTGGCAAGGCCGCGGATGATCCAGTCGACATCAACGCCGAAGAGCGCCTGCATCGTCAGGAAGCCCGCTCCGTGGCGCGGCGCTCGATGGTTCTGCTCAAGAACGCCAGGGAGACTCTGCCACTACGGAAAACCGGCACCCTGGCTGTCATCGGGCCGCTGGCCGATGCGCCCATCGACATGATGGGTAGCTGGTCGGCGCTCGGACAACCCAGTCAGTCGGTGACCCTTTTGCGAGGGATTCGTGAGGCCGTGGGCACTCAGGCACAGGTCGTCTATGCCAAGGGCTCGAATATCATCGACGACCCTTACAGCATCGCTTTCCTGAACCGGATGAACCCGGACCGCACTGAGGTGGAGATCGACCCGCGCCCTGCCCAGGCCATGATCGACGAAGCCCTCAAGGCCGCCGCCAAGGCGGACGTGATCATCGCTGCGGTAGGGGAATCCCGCGGCATGTCTCATGAATCGGCCAGTCGTACCACCTTGGCTATCCCGGCGCCTCAGCGCGCTCTGTTGGCTGCGCTGCGGGCTACAGGCAAGCCGCTGGTGCTCGTACTGATGAACGGGAGGCCGTTGTCCCTGGTACAGGAGACTGAACAGGCCGATGCCATGCTGGAAACCTGGTTCAGCGGCACCGAAGGCGGCCATGCCATCGCCGATCTGCTGTTCGGCGACTACAACCCCTCGGGCAAGCTGCCGGTCACCTTTCCCCGCTCCGTTGGCCAGGTGCCGATGTACTACAGTCACTTGACCATTGGCCGCCCCTTCGTTCCTGGCAAGAAGGAGAACTACACTTCGCAATATTTCGATGAAGACCCCACGCCACTGTTTCCTTTCGGCTATGGGCTTAGCTATACCCAGTTCGACGTATCGGAACCGCAGCTATCCAACACCCGGCTCAAGCGCGGCGACAAGCTCAGTGTCAGCGTGACGGTACGCAATACCGGAAAGCGGGACGGGGAAACCGTGGTGCAGCTGTACCTGCATGACGTCACCGCTTCGATGGCTCGGCCTGTCAAGGAACTGAAGAACTTCCAGAAGATCTTCCTCAAGGCCGGCGAGCGCAAGGAAGTGTCCTTCGAACTGAGCGAGGACGACCTCAAGTTCTACAACAGCCAGCTCCAGTACGTTGCCGAGCCTGGCGACTTCGACGTGCAGGTCGGCCTGGACTCCCAGCACGTCAAGCAGGCGCGGTTCCAACTGTTGTGAGCTTGGCGCGAACCGGTGCCGCCCAGGCGTCGGTTCGCCCTCGCCGCTCCTATCGATTTACTACAGGTGACGCCTGATGCCCCACGAAGATTTCCACTACTACGAACCTGCCCAGGGCCACGGCCTGCCCCATGACCCCTTCAATGCCATCGTCGGTCCGCGACCCATCGGCTGGGTGTCCAGCCAGAGCGCCGAGGGGGTGCTCAACCTGGCGCCCTACAGCTTCTTCAATGCCTTCAACTATGTTCCGCCGATCATCGGTTTCAGCAGCATTGGCCGCAAGGACAGCCTGAACAACATCGAGGCCACCGGCGAATTCGCCTGGAACCTGGCCACCTTCGAGCTGGCCGAGCCGATGAACGCCAGCTGCGCCGCCGTACCGCCGACCGTGAACGAATTCGAGCTGGCAGGCCTGACCACGGCTCCATCGCGTGTGATCAAGGTACCCCGCGTGGCGCAGACACCGGTATCCTTCGAATGCCGGCTCAGCCAGATCGTGCAGCTGCAACGCGCCGATGGGCAAACCGTACCCAGTTGGCTGATTCTGGGTGAAGTGGTTGCCGTGCATATCCGCAAGGATCTGCTCAAGGATGGAATCTACGACACGGCCGCGGCACGGCCAATCCTGCGCGGCGGCGGTCCGGCGGATTACTTCGAGCTGGGTTCGCTGTTCAAGATGGCCAGGCCTCAGGCGTGATTCGTCCGGGCCGCCTCAGCTGGCCTGGCGCAACGGCGCCGCCACCGCGGCACCCGGCTGAATATCGATATGCATCACCAGCCGCTGGTTGAGCAACTCGCCGAACAGGTCCGCCAGTGGCGCCGCCAGCCAGGCGCCAAGGGCCTGCTCGTTGTCCCAGCACATTTCCAGCTGCCAGGCGCGCGGGTCTTCCGGGTGCCGCTGGGTCACCATGGTCAGGCATGCGGGCACGGTTCGGGCCTGCTCGACCAGGCGGGTGAGGCGGCTACCGACGAGGCTGGAGCGGCCTGGCCAGGTACGAAGGATAACGCGATGAGTGATCAAGGATTGTTCGGTCATCACTGAGGCTCCTGCTTCGTGGATCGGACAGTGTTCAGGATAAGGGCCAGGCCAAGGCTGCCGTTAGACCGATCCTGCCAAGGGATTGCCTGATCCTGCGAACCGTGTGCCCGAACACGCCAGCGGCGGGCTCGACTGTCGCTTCCAGCTAACGGAGGTCTGGGCAGGCGGATTGCCCGGCCGCCGCCCGGTGCCGCAGACTTTGGCCAGTCGCTCGGCAGAATCGTGCAAGCGGCCCGCAGGATCTGCCTACCCGGTCGGCTTGCTCGTTTATAAGATAGCCGGACCAATTCATCCGGAGCTCTCGCCATGAACGACCTCGCCGCGCCGCTGGACAGCATGATGGAACGTCAGCGCGCTGAGCTGGCCGAGATCATCGGCCGCCATACCGAACAGCGCCTGCACTGTGAAAGCACAGTGCCCGGGCTTTACCTGATTCGCTATAACGAATGTGCCACCTCGTTGCCCACCCTCGCCCAGCCAGCGCTCTGTGTCCTGGCCCACGGCAGCAAGGAAGTGAGCCTGGGTGAGGAGCGTTACATCTATGACCCGCTCAATTACATGGTGGTCTCGGTGGCCATGCCCATTAGTGGAAGAATCCTGGAAGCCACCCCGCAGAACCCCAGCCTATCCTTGCGCCTGGATATCGACCCGGCGGAAATCACTGGGCTGATCGCCGAAGCCGGTCCGTTGAGCGTACCTAACCGCCCGGCGGGGCGGGGGCTGTATGTGGACCGTCTGTCCTGCGAACTGCTCGATGCGTTGCTGCGTCTCGTGCGCCTGATCGACAGCCCGCGCGACCTTCAGGTCCTCGGCCCGCTCATCCGGCGGGAAGTGCTCTACCGGCTGCTACGCAGCCCCCAGGGCCACCGCTTGTACGAGATTGCCCAGGCCAACAGCCAGACCCACCGCGTTACCCAGGCCATCGACTGGCTCAATGGCAATTTCGGCGAACCACTGCGTATCGAGGCCCTGGCCCGGCGAGTGAACCTGAGCGTTTCCACCCTGCACCACCGCTTCAAGGCCATGACGTCCATGAGCCCGCTGCAGTATCAAAAGCAACTGCGCCTGCAAGAGGCACGACGGCTGATGCTGCTCGATGGCCTCGAGGTGGCGGCCGCCTGCTACCGCGTCGGCTACGAAAGCCCGTCCCAGTTCAGCCGTGAGTACAGTCGTCTGTTCGGCGCGCCACCGAGTCGTGACCTGGCTCGCCTGAAGAAGACCTCGGCCTGATCAACGCCACCGCTGTGCTTGCGTCCGGTTCCTGGCGACCTAAGCTGAAACTATCGGCATAGGCGCCAGCAAGGCTGGCTCCAACCGAGTAGTAAGGAGATCAGCCATGAACACAAAAACAAAAACGGTTCTGGTATACGGCGCGGCAGGCCTGCTGGTGGCTAGCCTTTATGGCGCTTCGCTGTACCGGGTAGAACAGATGCGTACGGCCCAAGGCGCGCACGGCGGTTGCAGCCATGCCCTGTGCCTGGCCCAAGGGGCATCCTTCGCGGCGCTGCGATGAGATTAAACTGACGTCAATCAGGGTCACCTCGGCTGTCAGATTGTTCATGGTCGGGGCGCAAGCGCTTTAGTAGACTCTCGGGCCTGCCCATAACCGTGCGGCCAGCCTGTGACCTCTCCGACGCCTGCCACCCCCGCCTTGCGTGATGTACTGGTTGCCCTGATGAGCGCGATCTTCCTCGGCGCGCTCGACCAGACCATAGTCGCGGTGTCATTGCCAGCCATCTCGGGCCAATTCGCCGATGTGACACTGCTGGCCTGGGTGGTGGCCGGCTACATGGTCGCCATGACCGTGGCGACACCTCTGTACGGCAAGCTCGGTGATCTCTACGGGCGCCGGCCCATGCTGCTCATCGGGATGGGCCTGTTCACCGCGGCCTCCCTGTTGTGCGGGTTGGCCCAGAGCATGGAGCAGCTAGTGCTGGCGCGCATACTCCAAGGCATGGGCGCCGGCGGCATGATCTCGGTCAGCCAGGCCATCATCGGCGACGTGGTGCCGCCCCGTGAGCGCGGCCGCTATCAAGGCTATTTCAGCAGCATGTATGCCGCCGCCAGCGTGGCCGGCCCGGTGCTTGGCGGGCTACTGACCGAGCACCTCTCCTGGCGTTGGGTGTTCTGGCTCAACCTGCCCTTGGGGGCCGCGGCCTGGTGGTACATCCGGCGCACCCTTGCCGGGCTGCGATCCCCGCAACGCCAGGCACGTATCGACTATCCGGGTATCGTACTGCTGGTGGTCGGGCTGAGCGGGGTGCTGCTGGCCGTGACTGAAGTGGGCCAGGGCCGGGCCTGGAACAGTGGCTCGGTGCTGGGGCTGTTCGCGCTGGGAGTCCTTGCCTTGCTCCTCTTCGTGCTGCAGGAACGGCGTTTCGTCGAACCCATCCTGCCCCTTCGCCTGTTCGCCGCGCCTACCGCGGTGCTGTGCTGGTGCACGGTCTTCATGACCAGCTTCCAATCCATTTCGCTGTCAGTGATCGCGCCACTGCGTTATCAGAGCATCACCGGGGCGGGAGCTGACAGCGCCGCGTTATTCCTGATGCCGCTGGCCATGGGGCTGCCCATCGGTGCCTTTCTGGGCGGACGCCATACGGCACGTAGCGGGCGCTTCAGACCGGTGATTCTCACCGGCGCGCTCATGGTGCCGGTAGGCGTGCTCGGCATGGCCTTCACGCCGGTGGGCAACTTGTTCACGAGCGCTCTGTTCATGGTGCTGACCGGCGTCGGCTGTGGCTTGCAGTTTCCCACCTCGCTGGTGGGCGCGCAGAACGCTGCGCAACCGCAAGACATCGGTGTCAGCACCAGTACCACCAACCTGTTCCGCTCCTTGGGCGGGGCCACGGGCGTGGCGGTCATGTCCGCCTTACTGCTGGCTTTGCTGGGAGCAGACGCAGGCCTGGGTGAAGGCGCCCAGCACAACGCGCTGTTGCATGGCCTTGGGCCGCAGGCGCCGGCTGACAGTCAGCTGAGCGGGCGATTCCGTGAACTCTTGTGTATCAGCGCGGGCCTATCCTTGCTGGGACTGGCGGCGGCGTTGAAGATGCCCGACGTACTATTGCGGGGGCGCGGCTGAGGGCTGCGGCTGAACGCGCAGGGCCGGGCTGAAGCGCAGCATGTCCATGAGCGCGGCGACCCAGCGCGCGGCCTCTTCCTCCAGCCGCTGGCTTTCCGGGACCAGCAGCCAGAGGCTGATATGGCCGTTGACGTAGGCATGCAGGGCGAGCGCGGCATGCTGGGTATCCAGATCGGCGGGCAGTTGCGCGCGATTGACCGCATTACGCAACGTGCAGGCGATACGCTCGTTGCATTCGGCGATGACCGCCTGACGCCGCTGGCGAAGGTCACACATGTCATTGGTGAATTCGCACTTATGGAAGAGGATTTCGTTGATGCGCCTTGTCCTGGGATCGAGGGCAACACCCTGAAACAGTTTCACCAGCAATGCTTGCATGCAACCCAGCGGGTCAGGTTCATCGGCGCTTTCGCTGGCACGGGCCAGGTCTTCCAGCGGCTCGTTGAGGTTATCCA
The DNA here is from genome assembly GCF_049895785.1 of Pseudomonas sp. DC3200b2. Taxonomy (NCBI): domain Bacteria; kingdom Pseudomonadati; phylum Pseudomonadota; class Gammaproteobacteria; order Pseudomonadales; family Pseudomonadaceae; genus Pseudomonas; species Pseudomonas sp. DC3200b2. The sequence continues at coordinate 41,974 of NZ_JAFCTA010000006.1, forward strand.
GCAGGGCCTGGAACACATCGGCCTTGTTGCTGAAATGCCAGTAGATAGCGCCACGGGTCACCCCGGCACGAGCAGCGATATCCGCCAGGGTGGTGTTGGCCACGCCTCGCTCGAAGAACGCGAGCTCGGCGGCATCGACAATTTGCTTACGGGTTTCCAGGGCTTCTTCTTTGGTACGGCGAACCATGGCAGTGACCTCATCGAGCGCTTCGATGGAACGAAGCGAACCGGCGCTTTTATTATGATCAGGCGCGTCGGCGGGTGAGCGATACGCAGCAGAGAGAAGGCACAACGCCTATTTACAAACAGCCGCGAACGTAAGTATATTCGTTAGCAACCTATTTATCTAGATGTTACAAACCCTTCCGTTCAACTACTCTTGAGCGTCTTCTGCGTTCCGCCCCGAGGATCTTCATGCAATTCAAGCCAGCTGTTACCGCATTGGTATCCGCCGTTGCCCTGGCCACGCTGCTCAGTGGCTGTGAAAAGAAAGAGGCCGCGCCGCCCCCGGCCCAGGCTCCTCAAGTCGGCGTGGTCACCCTTAAACCGCAGACGGTCACCCTCACCAACGAGCTGCCGGGACGCACCAGCGCGTTCCGCATGGCCGAGGTGCGCCCTCAGGTGGACGGCATCATCCTCAAGCGCCTGTTCCAGGAAGGCGCTGATGTAAAAGCGGGCCAGCAGCTGTACCAGATCGACCCCTCGGTGTATGAGGCGACCCTGGCCAACGCCCAGGCCAGCGTGGAGCAGTACCGCACGCTGACCAATCGCTACAAGCAACTGATCGCCGAGCAAGCCGTCAGCCGGCAGGAATACGACACCGCCCGCGCCCAGCAGCTACAGGCGGAGGCGACCCTCAAGAGCGCGCAAATCAATCTGCGCTACACCAAGGTATTGGCACCCATTTCCGGCCGGATCGGCCGTTCGTCCGTGACCGAAGGCGCCTTGGTCACCAACGGCCAGACCACCGCCCTGGCCACCATCCAGCAGTTGGACCCCATGTACGTGGACGTGACCCAATCCACCGCGGACATGCTCAAGCTGCGCCGCGCCATGGCTGATGGCCAGTTGCAGAAAGCCGGCAATAACGCGGCCAAAGTCCAGCTCAAGCTGGAAGACGGCACCCTGTTCGGTCAGGAAGGCAAGCTGGAGTTCTCCGAGGTATCCGTGGACGAAACCACCGGCTCGGTGACGCTGCGCGCTGTGTTCCCCAACCCTGACCACAGCCTGCTGCCAGGCATGTTCGTACATGCCCAGCTAATGGCCGGCGTAGCCCAGAATGCCATTCTGGCTCCTCAGCGTGGGGTGACCCGCGATCTGAAAGGCACCCCGACCGCCCTGGTCGTCACCGCGGACAACAAGGTCGAGCAGCGTACGCTCAAGACCAGCCGTACCGTGGGCGCTTCCTGGTTGATCGAGGACGGCCTCAAGGCCGGCGACAAGCTGATCGTCGAAGGGCTGCAATACGTCAAGCCTGGGGCCGAGGTGAAGCCTCACGAAGTAGCGATGGATGCGCCAGCGGCGCCCGACCAGGCGGCCGGGGGCCAGAAGGAGTAAACCATGTCGAAGTTCTTCATTGACCGGCCGATCTTCGCTTGGGTGATCGCGCTGGTAATCATGCTGGTGGGGGGATTGTCGATCCTCAAGCTGCCCATCAACCAATACCCGGCCATCGCTCCACCCGCGATCGCCATCGCCGTGAACTACCCGGGCGCCTCGGCCCAGACCGTGCAGGACACGGTGGTGCAGGTCATCGAACAGCAGATGAACGGCATCGACAACCTGCGCTACATCTCGTCGGAGAGCAACTCCGACGGCAGCATGACCATCACGGTGACCTTCAACCAGGGCACCAACCCGGACATCGCCCAGGTACAGGTGCAGAACAAGCTCAACCTGGCCACCCCACTGCTGCCCCAGGAAGTGCAACAACAGGGCCTGCGCGTCACCAAGGCGGTCAAGAACTTCCTGCTGGTGATCGGCCTGGTGTCCACCGACGGTTCGATGACCAAGGACGACCTGGCCAACTACATCGTGTCCAACCTGCAGGACCCGATTTCCCGTACTTCCGGCGTGGGTGACTTCCAGGTGTTCGGGGCCCAGTACGCCATGCGCATCTGGCTGGACCCGGCCAAGCTGAACAACTTCCAGCTCACGCCCCTGGATGTGACCAGCGCCATCGAGGCGCAGAACGTGCAGGTGTCGTCCGGCCAGCTGGGCGGCCTGCCTGCCCTGCCGGGTACCCAGCTCAACGCCACCATCATCGGCAAGACCCGCCTGCAGACCGCCGAGCAGTTCGGCGATATCCTGCTCAAGGTCAACACCGATGGTTCCCAGGTGCGTCTGCGCGACGTGGCGAACATCGGCCTGGGCGGCGAGAACTACAGCATCAACGCCCAGTACAACGGCAAGCCGGCTTCCGGCATGGCGATCAAGTTGGCCACCGGCGCCAACGCGCTGGACACGGCCAAGGCGATCCGCGCCACCATCGACAACCTCAAGCCGTTCTTCCCCCAGGGCGTGGAGGCGGTCTTCCCCTATGACACCACCCCGGTGGTCACCGAGTCGATTTCCGGCGTGGTGCACACCCTGATCGAAGCGATCGTGCTGGTGTTCCTGGTGATGTACCTGTTCCTGCAAAACTTCCGCGCCACGGTGATCACCACCATGACGGTGCCGGTGGTACTGCTCGGTACCTTCGGCATCCTGGCCGCGGCAGGCTTCACCATCAACACCCTGACCATGTTCGGGATGATCCTGGCCATCGGCTTGCTGGTGGACGACGCCATCGTGGTGGTGGAGAACGTCGAGCGGGTGATGGCCGAGGAGCATCTTTCACCCAAGGAAGCGACGCGCAAATCCATGGGGCAGATCCAGGGCGCGCTGGTGGGTATCGCCCTGGTGCTCTCGGCGGTACTGCTGCCGATGGCATTCTTCGGCGGCTCCACTGGCGTGATCTACCGGCAGTTCTCGATCACCATCGTCTCGGCCATGGCCCTCTCGGTGTTCGTGGCGCTGGTGTTCACCCCCGCCCTCTGCGCCACCCTGCTCAAGCCCATCGACCAGCAGAAGCACGGCCAGCCCAAGGGCGGCTTCTTCGGCTGGTTCAACCGTACCTTCGACCGCAGCGTAATCAGCTACGAGCGCGGCGTGGGGCATATGGTCCGCCATCGGGTGCCGGCCTTCCTGGTCTACCTGGTGATCGTGGCCGCCATGGCCTGGCTGTTCACTCGCATCCCGGCGGCCTTCCTTCCGGACGAAGACCAGGGCGTGATCTTCACCCAGGTGCAGACGCCGCCCAACACCTCGGCCGAGAATACCCAGAAGGTGCTCGACCGCGCCCGGGAATACCTGCTCGACGCCGAGCATGGCGAAGGCAATGCGGTGAAATCGGTGTTCACCGTCAACGGCTTCAACTTCGCCGGCCGCGGCCAGAGCTCGGGCCTGGCGTTCGTGATGCTCAAGCCATGGGACGAGCGTGATTCGAGCATGAGCGTGTTCGAAGTGGCCAAGCGCGCCCAGCAGCATTTCTTCAGCTATGGCGATGCCATGACCTTCGCGGTGGTGCCGCCTTCGGTACTGGAGCTGGGTAACGCCACCGGCTTTGACTTCTACCTGCAGGACCAGGGTGGGGTCGGCCATGCCAAGCTGATGGAAGCGCGCAACCAGTTCCTGGGCATGGCTGCCCAGAGCAAGATCCTGGCCGGCGTGCGCCCCAACGGGCTCAGCGACGAGCCCCAGTACCAGCTGACCATCGACGACGAACGCGCGCGGGCCCTGGGCCTGAGCCTGTCGGATATCAACAGCACCCTGTCGGTCGCCCTGGGCGGCAGCTATGTCAACGACTTCATCGATCGCGGTCGAGTGAAGAAGGTGTATGTGCAAGGCGATGCCAGCGGTCGCATGCGTCCCGAAGACCTGGAAAAGTGGTACGTGCGCAATGACAGCGGCAAGATGGTGCCCTTCTCTGCCTTCGCCAAGGGCGAATGGACCTACGGATCGCCCAAGCTGTCGCGCTACAACGGCGTAGCGGCCGAGGAAATTCTCGGCACTCCGGCCCCTGGCTACAGTACCGGGCAGGCAATGGACGAGGTGGAACGCCTGGCCAAGCAACTGCCGGCTGGCGTGGGCTACAGCTTCACCGGGCTGTCCTACGAGGAGCGCCTGTCGGGTTCCCAGGCGCCGGCGTTGTATGCCTTGTCCGTACTGGTGGTGTTCCTGTGCCTGGCGGCTCTGTACGAAAGCTGGTCCATTCCTATCGCGGTGATCCTCGTGGTGCCGCTGGGGGTGATCGGTGCCCTTATCGCTACCAGCCTGCGTGGCCTGTCCAACGACGTGTTCTTCCAGGTAGGCCTGCTGGTGACGGTCGGCCTGGCGGCGAAGAACGCGATCCTGATCGTGGAATTCGCCAAGGAGTTGCACGAGCAGGGCAAGAGCCTGTTCGACGCAGCGGTGGAAGCCTGCCGCATGCGCTTGCGCCCGATCGTGATGACCTCCATGGCCTTCATCCTGGGCGTGGTACCTTTGGCGATCTCCAGTGGCGCAGGCTCCGGCAGCCAGCATGCCATCGGTACCGGCGTGATCGGCGGCATGATCACCGCGACCATCCTGGCGATCTTCTGGGTACCGATGTTCTTCGTTACCGTTTCTTCTGTATTCCACGGTCGCAGGAAGCCTAGCGACCCTACACCTGATGAGGCTCGCCAATGAGCAAGTCATTGATCTCCCTGGCAGTGGCCGCCGCGCTCCTGAGCGGCTGCTCGCTGATCCCGGACTATCAGCAACCCGCGGCGCCGGTGCCGGCCCAGTACCCGCAAGGGGCGGCCTTCGCTCCGGCGGACCCGGCCAAGGTCGCCGCCGCCGAGCAGGGATGGCGCGAATTCTTCCGCGACCCGGCCCTGCAACGACTGATCGAGTTGTCGCTCCAGAACAACCGCGACCTTCGGGTCGCGGCCCTCAACGTGGATGCCTACGCGGCTCAATACCGCATCCAGCGGGCCGACCTGTTGCCGGCCGTCAGCGCCGACGGCGCCGGCACCCGCCAGCGCAGCCCGGCCGACCTGTCCACCTCGGGCCGCGCCGGCATTTCCAGCACCTACTCGGCGACCCTGGGCATCTCGGCCTACGAACTGGACCTGTTCGGCCGCGTTCGTAGCCTCAGCGAACAGGCGTTGGAAAGCTACTTCGCCACCGAAGAAGCGCGCCGCTCGACCCAGATCAGCCTGGTGGCCAGCGTGGCCAATGCCTACCTGACCTGGCAGGCGGACCAGGCCCTGTATGACCTGACCGAGCAGACCCTCAAGGCCTACGAAGAGAGCCTGCGGCTGACCAGCCGCAGCGCCGAGGTAGGCGTATCTTCGGCGCTGGACCTGAGCCAGGCCCGCACCGCCGTGGAAGGCGCTCGCGCCAACCTGGCCCAGTACCAGCGACAAGTGGCCCAGGACCTGAACAACCTGGCCGTGCTGGTAGGCACCCGTCTGCCCGAGGACCTGCCCCGCGGGCAGCACCTGGACGGCGACCTGCTCAGCGAGGTGCCAGCGGGGCTGCCTTCCGACCTGCTCACCCGCCGCCCGGACATCCTCCAGGCCGAACATAATCTGAAGGCGGCCAACGCCAACATAGGCGCGGCCCGCGCGGCCTTCTTCCCCAGCATCAGTCTGACAGCCAGCGCCGGTACCGCCAGCGCGGACCTGGATGGTTTGTTCAAGGGAGGTTCGGGACGCTGGATCTTCAGCCCGTCCATCAGCTTGCCGATCTTCAATGCCGGTTCGCTGCGCGCCAGTCTGGACTACGCCAAGATCCAGAAAGACGTGAACGTGGCGAATTATGAGAAGGCCATCCAGACAGCGTTCCAGGAAGTCGCCGACGGGCTGACCGCGCGCAAGACCTATGTGGATCAGCTTCAGGCCCAGCGTGACCTGGTCAAGTCCAGCGAGGATTACTACCGCCTGGCCGACCGTCGTTATCGCATCGGTGTGGACAGCCATCTCACTCTGCTCGACGCGCAACGGTCCTTGTTCAGCGCCCAGCAATCGCTGATCAGCGACCGCCTGGCCCAGCTCACCGCCGAGGTGAACCTGTACAAGGCCCTTGGTGGCGGCTGGTATGAAACCGCCGGGCAAGCCGACAACGCTTCGCTGCAACCGCCAAAGGGTTAGCCCAACCCCTGCCGTCCGCCACCGTTACCTGAAGCCAGGGTAGCGGTGGCGCCTCCCGCCTTGAGCGAATGTCGTTGCCGCAAATAGCAGCAAAATGCCACCTTTCCTTCGGCACTACCCTCGGATTGAAACAACCAATCCGCCCGCCTCGCTTAAAACAAATGCATAGCTGCTTTGCCAAAACCGATACGGCTCAGCGCTTTATCGCGTCCTTGAGCGGTTCAGGGCTTGACGGGCGCATTTATTTAGACAAAAGTCATAGCGCTTTAAAGAAATTTTTACTTACAATCAGATCGGACATCGTAGGACTGATGCCGTAATGTAACCAGGCAGTTAGTGTTCGCCTATCGCCCGGATTACCCGCAGCAGAATTGACCCGAAGGATCGGGCTTAGCACCATCGGCAAGACGAGGCTACCCGCGCACACGGGCAGTCCGGACCCAAACCAATAACAACAGGTTGGCCACTATGCATATCGCCCGCGCGCTCCAGCCGCATCACGCCTGATATTCAAGACAGACACCCGGTGTACCGGTTCTCCGGCCCTCCGTGACCGCTCGCGCGGCCAACCATTGCCTATGATCACCAGAGACCACAACAAGAATGAACGCCACCCATACGAGCTTCGCCCGTAAGAAAAGTTTCGGCCTCGCCCTCCTCGGCCTGGCTGTTTCCGCCGCCGCGCTGCCCGCGGCCGCGGCTGAATCGGGGTTTGTGGAAGATGCCACCGCCACGCTCAACTTCCGTAACTTCTACTTCAACCGCAACTTCGTGAATCCGCGCTACACCCAGGGCAAGGCCGAAGAATGGACCCAGAGTTTCATTCTCGACGCCAAGTCCGGCTTCACTCAGGGGACAGTGGGCTTCGGGGTCGACGTACTGGGTATGTACTCGATCAAGCTCGACGGCGGCGCTGGCACCTATGGTACCCAACTGTTGCCGACCCACGCGGGCAACGAACCGGCGGACGACTTTGGCCGCCTGGCTGTCGCTGGCAAGGCGAAGTTTTCCAAGACCGAACTGAAGGTCGGTGAGTGGATGCCGGTATTGCCGATCCTGCGTTCGGACGACGGCCGCTCTTTGCCTCAGACCTTCCAGGGCGCGCAGATCACGTCCAAGGAAATCGACGGCCTGACCCTGTACGGTGGCCAGTTCCGCCAGAACAGCCCGCGTAACGACGCCAGCATGGAAGACATGTACATGCAGGGCAAATCGACGGCAGCGGCGTCGGATCGCTTCAACTTCGCTGGTGGTGAATACACCTTCAACGAAAAGCGCACCTTGATCGGTCTCTGGGGCGCTCAGTTGGAAGACGTGTACAAACAGCAATACCTGCAAGTGCTGCACAGTCAACCCATGGGTGACTGGACCCTGGGCGCCAACCTGGGCTTCTTCCACGGTTCCGAAGACGGCAGTGCCCTGGCGGGCGAAATGGAAAACCGTACCTTCTCCGGCCTGTTCTCGGCCAAATACGGCGGGCATACCTTCTACGTCGGTCTGCAGAAGGTGACGGGCGACAGCATGTGGATGCGTGTCAACGGCACCAGTGGCGGCACCCTGGCCAACGATACCTATGGCTCCAGCTATGAGAACCTGAAGGAAAAATCCTGGCAGATTCGCCACGACTACAACTTCGCGGCGCTGGGCATTCCTGGCCTGACCTTGATGAACCGTTACCTGCAAGGCAGCAACGTACACACGGCGACCATGGATGACGGCAAGGAATGGGGCCGGGAAACCGAGCTTGCGTATACCATCCAGAGCGGTACCTTCAAGAGCCTGAGCGTACGCTGGAGGAACTCCACCCTGCGTAAAGACTTCGCCTCCAACGGCAACGGCGACTTCGATGAAAACCGCCTGATCTTCAACTACCCGTTGAGCCTGTTGTAGTCCGGTACCTCGCTGGCTCCGCCTGGAGCCGGCGAGGCTAGCGAATGGCATGTGAGCATTCGCCAGCTTCGCTGGCTCCAGCCAGTTGGCCTCTGGCCTGGATGATCAGCTGTCGGTGGTAGCTAGCGAAGAGCCATGGCCTACCCCCTCGATTCCACCCCCAACTCATCCCACACCGATTCAGCCAGGTGGAAAGTGGCGTTCGCCGCCGGAATGCCGCAGTAGATGGCACTCTGCATGATCACTTCCTTGATCTCTTCCCGGGTCACGCCGTTATTGGCGGCGGCGCGCAGGTGCAGCTTGAGCTCTTCATTGCGGTTCATGCCAATGAGCATGGCGATGGTGATCAGGCTACGAGTGTGCCGCGCAAGCCCCGGCCGGGTCCAGATATCACCCCAGGCGTGACGGGTGATCATCTCCTGGAACTCACGATTGAAATCCGTCAGGTTGTTCAGGCTGCGGTCTACATGGGCATCGCCCAGTACCGCGCGGCGGACCTTCATGCCTTCGTCGTAACGCTGTTGTTCGTCCACGGTGATACCCTCTTATGCGCGCAGGAAGTCGAGCACGCGCCGGCTGAACGGCCCGCCGACTTCCACGTTGGACAGGTGGGCCGCATGGAATACTTCGTGCTCGGCGCCCTTTACCCGCTGCTGGATGAACTCGCCGCCACTGGGTGGCGTCACCGCGTCCTGGCTGCCGGAGATGATCAGCAAGGGCGCCTGGATGCCTGCCACTTGCTCACGGAAGTCGGCATCGCGCACCGCGCCACAGTTGGCGGCATAGCCGTCCGGCGAAGTGGCGGCAAGCATGTCGGTGATACGCTTGGCCTGGGCGGGTTCGCGTTCAGCGAACTCAGGCGTGAACCAGCGAGCGATGGAGGCATCGCGCAGGCCCACCATGGCCGCTTCCCTGTCGCGCAGCACGGTCTCGATACGGGTGTTCCATACCTCGTCGTTGGCGATCTTGGCCGCGGTGTTGCAGATGACCAACCGGTCCAGCCGGTTGCCCGCATTGATGCCCAGCCACTGCCCGATCAACCCTCCCATGGACAGGCCGCAGAACGAAAACCTTTCCAGCGACAATGCGTCGACCAAGGCCAGCACGTCCCGGCCAAGCTGTTCGATGCTGTACGGGCCTTCGGTCACCAGCGACTGGCCGTGCCCACGGGTGTCGTAGCGCAACACGCGAAAGTGCTCGGTGAAGGTCGGGATCTGGGTGTCCCACATGCCCAGGTCGGTACCGAGGGAGTTGGACAGCACCAGCACAGGTGCCCCTTCAGGGCCATCGAGCCGATAATTGAGTTCGCCATCGGCGAGTTTGACGCGTGCCACGTATACCTCCTTTCAAGCATCCAGACGGGTATGTTCAGTCACGGCGCGCTGAACCCAACGCTGCGCCTGACCCAGGTAGTGTGCGGGGTCGAGCAGCTGGTCGAGTTCGGCAGGCGAAAGCTCGGCGGTCACTTCGGGGGTATCGCCGAGCACCTCGCGCAGGTGCCGATGCTCGGCCACGGCGCGCTTGCAGCACTGTTCGATCAAGTGGTGGGCGGTATCACGGCCCAGGCGCTGGGCCAGCACGATACTCACCGCTTCGGCGAGCACCAGCCCATGGGTAAGCTGCAGGTTGCGGCCCATGCGCTCGGCGTCCACTTCCATGCCATTGGCGAAGCCGATGGCCTGTTCCAGCGCGCCGGATACCAGGCAGCACAGCTCCGGAAGGGTGTCCCATTCAGCGTGCCAGAGCCCGAGGCTGCGCTCGTGTTCCTGCGGCAGCGCGCTCAACAGCGTAGACACCAGTCCCGGCGCGCGGGTGGCGGTGGCGATCATGACGGCAGCGCCCACCGGGTTGCGCTTGTGCGGCATGGTGGAAGACCCCCCCTTGCCGGGCGCGGAGGGCTCGAACAGTTCGGCCGCTTCGGTCTGCATCAGCAGGCTGATGTCCCGCCCCATCTTGCCCAGGGTACCGGCCAGCAAGCCAAGCAGGTTACCGAACTCTGCCAGGCGATCGCGATGGGTATGCCAGGGCTGCTCAGGCAGGCTCAGTTCTAGTGCCTGTGCCAGGGCCTCGGCCACGGGCCAGGCCTGATCGCCCAATGCAGCCAGGGTGCCGGAGGCGCCACCGAACTGCACCACCAGCAAGCGAGGCTTGAGTTCACGCAGGCGTTGGCGATGCCGATCCAATGCGCCCAGCCAGCCTGCAAGCTTCATTCCAAGCGTGACCGGCGTGGCGTGTTGCAGCCAGGTTCGGCCAGGCATGGGCAAGGCTTCGTAACGCTGGGCCTGCTCGGCCAGGCGGTCGGTCAGTTGCTGCAGGGCGCCTTCCAGCCACGCCAAGGCGTCACGCATTTGCAATACCAGGCCGCTGTCCATCACGTCCTGACTGGTCGCGCCCAGGTGAACATAGCGCTCGGCGCGTGGGTCGGCGCTCGCCACCTGCCTGCCAAGCATCTTCACCAGGGGAATGGCCGAGTTACCACCACCCCCCACTGCCAGCGCCAGGGCTTGCGGGTCGTACAGGCTTGCCTGGCAAGCGGCTTCGATCACTGGCGGCACGTCGGCCGGAATCAGCCCGGTGCGCGCCTGGGCGCGGGCCAGGGCCGCTTCGAAGTCCAGCATGCCCTGAATGCGCCCGTGGTCGGAGAATATCCGGCGCATGCCCGCGGCACTGAAATAGGCATCGAACAGGCTGTTGGTCGGTCTCTGGCTCATGGTGTCCTCATGCCAAGGGCGCGCCATGCCAGGGCGCGCCATGCGGAATCAATGATCGTGGTGAAGATAGGCAGCCTGGCGTGGCAGGCGGAAGCTGAACAGGAACGCGATGACCAGCATCACGGTGACGTACCAATAGAAGGCATTTTCGTTGCCAGCGCTTTTCAGGCTGAGCGCCACGAACTCGGCCGACCCACCGAAGACTGCGTTCGCCACCGCATAGGACAGCCCAACGCCGAGCGCGCGTACCTGTGGCGGGAACATCTCGGCTTTCACCAGCCCGCTGATCGAGGTGTAGAAACTTACGATCGCCAGGGCCAGGGTGATCAGCGCAAAGGCGATGATCGGGTTGGTCACGGTTTTGAGCGCCATCAGGATAGGCACTGTGCACAGGGCGCCGAGGGCACCGAACCAGAGCATCGAGTTGCGTCGGCCGATGCGGTCCGACAGCGCGCCGAACAACGGCTGCATGCACATATAAACGAAGAGCGCGCCGGTCATGATGAAGCTGGCCGTCTCCGGGCTCATCTTGGCGGTGTTGACCAGGTACTTCTGCATGTAGGTGGTGAAGGTGTAGAAGATCAGCGACCCACCGGCGGTGTAGCCCAGCACCGTGATGAATGCCAGACGGTGGTGCTTGAACAGGCTTTTCAGGCTGCCGGCGTCCTTGTCGTTGCGCGTTTGCGGGCTGAGGGTTTCCTCGAGCGAGCGCCGCAGCAGCAGCGAAACGAACGCGGCCAGGGCGCCGATCACGAAGGGGATGCGCCAGCCCCAGGCCATCAACTCGGCCTTGTCGAACATCTGTTGCAGGATCACCACCACCAGCACGGCCAGCAACTGGCCGCCGATGAGGGTTACATACTGGAAGGAGGCGAAGAACCCGCGCTGGCCACGCAGCGCCACCTCACTCATGTAGGTCGCCGTGGTGCCGTACTCGCCGCCCACCGAGAGCCCTTGCAGCAGGCGCGCCAGCAGCAGCAATACCGGGGCCGCCACGCCAATGCTCTGGTAGGTGGGCAGGAACGCGATCATCAGCGAACCGGCGCACATCATCAGCACCGCGATCATCATCGAGGTTCGCCGGCCGTAACGGTCCGCTACCCGGCCGAAGAGCCAGCCGCCGATGGGCCGCATGAGAAAGCCCGCCGCGAACACACCGGCGCTCTGCACCAGTTGCACGGTAGGGTCATCGGAAGGAAAAAAGGACGGCGCGAAATAGAGCGCGAAGAACGCGTAAACGTAGAAGTCGAACCATTCGACCAGGTTGCCCGAAGACGCGCCGACAATAGCGAAAATCCGCTTGCGCCGCTCTTCGCCCGTGTAATGAGTTGTTGTCATGTGTTGTTCTCGTCAGGGGATACGGAAGCGCTACCGTACCACCACAGACAATCGCCCGAAACGCTCCAGGCCTTGCGTGGAAGCCTGGAGTGTTTCGGAGGATTGAATGAACGCGCCGGTTAAACTCGCTCCAGCGCCAGGGCCACGCCTTGCCCTACGCCCACGCACATGGTGGCAAGGGCTTTCTTGCCGCCGCTGCGCTCGAGCTGGTGCACGGCAGTGACTACCATCCGCGCGCCAGTCATGCCCAGCGGATGGCCCAGGGCGATACCGCCGCCGTTGGGGTTCACCTGCGGCGCATCATCGGCCACACCCAGGTCGCGCAGCACCGCCAGGCCCTGCGAGGCGAAGGCTTCGTTGAGCTCGATCACGTCGAAATCGGACATGGCCAGGCCCAGGCGCTCGGTGAGCTTGCGCACCGCGGGCACCGGGCCTATGCCCATCACCCGCGGCGCGACCCCGGCACTGGCGAGGCCGAGAATCCGCGCGCGTGGCTTCAGGCCATGCTTTTTCACCGCTTCGGCCGAGGCGATGATCAGCGCGGCGGCACCGTCGTTCACACCCGAGGCATTGCCCGCGGTGACGGTCTTGTCTGGGCCGTTGACCGGCTTGAGCCGAGCCAGGGCTTCCAGGGTAGTGTCGGCGCGAGGGTGCTCGTCGGTGTCGACAACGGTTTCGCCTTTCTTGCCGGGAATACGCACCGGCACTATTTCTTCAGCGAAGAATCCCGAGGCCTGCGCGGCCGCGGCGCGCTGCTGGCTGCGCAGGGCGAAGGCATCCTGATCGGCGCGGGACACGTTGTAGTCATCGGCTACGTTATCGGCTGTCTGTGGCATCGAATCCACGCCGTACTCGGCCTTCATCAATGGGTTCACGAAGCGCCAGCCGATGGTGGTGTCTTCGATTTTCATGTTGCGTGAATAGGCGGTTTCCGCCTTGCCCATCACGAAGGGCGCGCGGGACATGGACTCTACTCCGCCGGCGATGGCAAGTTCGATCTCGCCCGCGGCGATGGCACGGAAGGCTGTGCCGATGGCATCCAGGCCCGAGGCGCAGAGGCGGTTCAAGGTAATGCCCGGCACGCTCGGCGGCAGCCCTGCCAGCAACGAGGCCATGCGGGCCACGTTGCGGTTGTCCTCGCCCGCCTGGTTGGCGCAGCCCATGAACACTTCGTCCACGGCGCTCCAGTCCACCTGCGGATTGCGCTCCATCAGCGCCTTGATCGGAATGGCGGCCAGATCGTCCGCGCGGACTGAAGCCAGCGCGCCACCGAAGCGGCCGACCGGTGTACGGATGGCATCACAGATAAAGACGTCGCGCATCAGGCTTCTCCCGGTGCTTGGCCGTGGGCCGCGGCGGTACGGGCTTCGAGATCGCGCAGAGCGGTCAGCTCGGCGTCGGTAGGCTCGCCGGTGGTTGTCACCTGCTCTGCGAAGCGGATCGGCCAGCCAGTAGCGGCGGTGATCTGCTCACGGGTCACGCCCGGATGAATGGAGGTCACCACGAACTCGTTGGTACCGGCCTCCGGCTCCATGATGCACAGGTCGGTGATGATTCCCACCGGGCCCGCGCCTGGCAGGCCGAGGCGCTTGCGCGAGTCGCCGCCCTCGCCGTGGCCGACGGAGGTAATGAAATCGAGCTTTTCCACGAAGCTGCGGTGGGATTGCTTGAGGATGATCAACACGCTCTTGGCCGAGCCGGCGATTTCCGGCGCGCCGCCAGCACCTGGCAAGCGGACCTTGGGCGCGTGGTAGTCACCTACCACCGTGGTATTGATGTTGCCGAAGCGGTCGACCTGGGCAGCGCCGAGGAAGCCTACATCGATACGGCCGCCTTGCAGCCAGTAGCGGAAGATCTCCCCGGTAGGAACCACGGTATCAGCCGTTTCGGCCAGCTCACCATCACCAATGGACAGCGGCAGCACGCTGGGCTTGGCGCCAATCGGGCCTGACTCATAGATCAGCACTACATCGGGCGACGAAGTCAGCCGCGCCAGGTTGGCTGCCTTGGATGGCAGGCCGATGCCGACGAAGCAGACCGAGCCATTCTTCAACCGCCTGGCGGCGGCCACGGTCATCATTTCGGACGTGGAGTAAGTCATCAGGCGTTCCCCCCGGCTTGGCTGAGTTTGGCGCGGTATTCTTCGAAATCGCGGGTGCCGCGCACGTGCTCGTCGATCCAGGCAGTGAAGGTCTCCCGGTTACGGGCGATGGGGTCCCAATCCTGATAGAAGCGATTGTCCCGCTCGGTGTAGCCATGGGCGTAGGACGGATGCGAGCCGCCCGGTACCAGGCAGACGGCGCTCAGGGCCCAGGTAGGCAACACGCAAGCGTTCATCGGTGCCTGCAGGTCATCGACGATTTCCTCGACGGTGACGATGCAACGCTTGGCCGCCAGGGCTGCCTCCTTCTGTACGCCAAGTATGCCCCACAGCAAAACGTTGCCCTTGCGATCGGCCTTCTGCGCGTGAATCACGGTGACGTCCGGGCGCACCGAAGGCACGGCGGCCAATACCTCCCCGGTAAAGGGGCAGGTGACGCTCTTGATCAGAGGGTTCACCTTGGGCAGGTCGGAGCCTGCATAGGCACGCAGCACCGCGAAGGGCAAGCCGGAGGCACCGGCCACATAGGCATTGGCCAGGTCGGCATGGCTGTGCTCTTCGATTTCCAGTGCATGGGGCCATTGTTTTTCGACGGCGTCGCGCAGGCGGTGCAGCGAGCCCACTCCCGGATTGCCGCCCCAGGAGAAGATCAACTTGCGTGCACAGCCGGCGCCGATCAGCTGATCGTAGATCAGGTCAGGCGTCATGCGCACCAGGGTGAGGTCTTTCTTGCCCTGACGAATGAGCTCATGGCCAGCGGCGGTAGGAATCAGGTGAGTAAACCCTTCCAGGGCCACAGTATCGCCGTCATTGACGAACTGCTTCACGGCCTCGTGGAGGGAGAGTAGTTCAGCCATGTCGCAAGGACTCCTTCAGTGAGTCTGTATGAAGAGGCCGCCAACGGCGACCTGCTGCCGGGTGGGGTATAGAACCAGGACGTGGGAGCAGATTAAGACTCACCACGCCCACGAACAATCCGATAATCGAATATTAGTTCGATCACCGAACAAAAAGGGGCTCAGGTGGCGTCAGCGTGGCTGACCTTGCCCTTGATCAAGACTGCGGCGGTGGCTAGCACTGCAGGCACCAGCAATGCGGTGAGCACCTGGGCGAAGGTCCATCCGGCTCCCAGCAACGCGGCACCGCTGGAAGCGCCGACAATCGCGCCGAAGCGGCCGATACCCAGCATCCAGGACACGCCAGTGGCGCGGCCCTGGGTCGGGTAATAACGCGCCGCCAACGAGGGCATCGCCGACTGCGCGCCGTTGACACACATGCCTGCGATCAGCACCAATGTCGCCAACAAGGCCATGTTGCCCAGGCTCTGGCCCACGGCGTAGGCGAACAGACCCGCGAGCAGGTAGAAGGTGCCGATGACCTTGTGCGGGTTGAAACGGTCCATGGCCCAGCCAACCGCCACGGCGCTGAGCACGCCACCGAACTGGAACAGCCCGCCGATGAACGCTGCCTGTTCCATGCTGGCGCCGCTGTCACGCATCAGGGTGGGCAACCAGCTGGTCAGCAGATAAACGATGACCAAGCCCATGAAATAGGTCAGCCACAGCAGCAGGGTCCCGGCCTTGTAGGACTGCGAGAAGATCACCGCCAGTACATTGCGCGACTTGACCGTTGCCAGCTCTGGCACGCTGAAGCTTCCGGCCTGGGCCACCACGCTTGGGTTGATGGGCGCAAGCAGCTTGCGCACCGCTTCGACTCCACGCTTGCGCACCACCAGAAAACGCGCCGATTCCGGCAACCAGACCATCAGCACGACCAGCAGGATCAGCGGCAGGACGCCGCCGAGCAACAGCAGGCTGTGCCAACCGTAGGCGGGAATCAGCTTGGCGGAGATGAACCCGCCACCAGCCATGCCCAGGTTGAAGCCACAGAACATGCTGGTGACCAGCAACGACTTGAGCCGCTCGGGGGTGTATTCGGACAAGAGCGTAGTGGCGTTGGGCATGCCCGCGCCAAGGCCCAGACCGGTCAGAAAGCGCAGGATCATCAGCTGATCCAGGTTGGTGCTGTAGGCCGAAGCCAGGCTGAAGACGCCAAATACCGCGACGGCCACCACCAGCACCACTTTGCGGCCGAAGCGGTCCGCCAAGGGGCCGGAGCCCAGGGCACCGAAGACCATCCCCACCAGCGCGGCGCTCATCACCGGGCCGAGGCTCCCCTTGGCCAAACCCCAATCCTGGGACAGCGCCGGCGCGATGAAGCCCATGGCGGCCGTATCCAGGCCGTCGAGGAATACAATCAGAAAACAGAGGATCACGACCCGCCACTGAAAGCGGGATAAGGGCTGGCTGTTGATGAAGGTCTGGACATCGAGGCACTGGCCGATGGCATCTTGTGGGCGGTTCATTGTTCTTATTTACCTGTGACACGCGCAGGTAAGCGCACAGGTTCAGTCTAGCCCGTGAGCACTGCGCGATGAGTTGTGGTGAAGTGTTGTCAGGGGCGGTGCAAGCCGCGGCGACAGACGCGCGGAGGGGGCTGCGAAAGCATTCGATTCATGGGCCGGGCCTCTCGCTTTATTATGGGCCAGCGCGAAATCAGCGCCGGTGCAGCGACATTACGAGGGCCCCGCCGAGGGGTCAATTCGATAAACGCTTATCCGTTCGATGATCGAACGAATCCCTATTGGAACAACTGGCTGCTCAGGTCACGACTGGCCGCCAGCATGATGGGCAGGAAACGCTGCTCCAGCTCGCTACGGCTCACCCGGCCAGCGTGGGTACTCACATTCAAGGCCGCCAGCACTTGCCCGGAGGCGTCATATACCGGTACCGCGATGGAGCGCAGGCCCTGTTCAAGCTCCTGGTCAACGATGCACCAGCCCTGCTGGCGCACTTGCTCCAGGCACTGGGCCAGTTCTTCGCGGTCGGTCAACGTCTTGCTGGTCTTGGGCTGCAGGTCCACGTTGAGCAGGTACTCGCGCAGGGTGGCGTCATCCAGTGCCGAGAGCAGGATACGCCCCATGGACGTGCAATAGGCCGGCAGCCGTCCGCCCACGGAGAGATCGACCGAGATCAGCCGTTGCGTAGTGGCGCTACGAGCGATGTAGAGAATGTCTTCCCCTTCCAGGGTGGCCATGTTGCAGGCCTCGTGCAACTGCTCGCTCATGCGGTCCAGATAAGGCTGGGCGGATACCGCCAGCGGCGTCGATGACAGATAGGCATGCCCCAAGGTAAGCACCTTGGGCAGCAGCGAGTAAGTGCGGCCATCGGTAGTGGCGTATCCCAGCTTGATCAAGGTGTGCAGGCACCGCCGCACCGCCGCGCGGGGAATTTCCGTGCGATGGCTGATCTGGGCGATGGTCAGGTGCCGCTTGCGCTCCTGAAACGCCTGGACCACGGCCAGGCCTCGGGCCAGAGAGGTCATGAAGTCCGGATCTCCGGCAAAGGCCTGGATGCGTTTGGCGGGAGACGCAACGATCGGAGGAGCCAGGGAGCTGAAGGCGGTGCGCAATTGGTCGTTCATGGAGCCCTCCAGGCGTTTCGGATACGAACCTGAGGCCGATTATCGAACGATCGCCCGATAATCGCAATTGACCCCTTCCCCAAGCTCACTATACCTTTGAGGGTGCTGATGACTTCCTGGGAATACTGGTCAGGTACCCACCAGGGAAGTCAGGCATGCCTCGCTCCAGCGGGGCATTTTTTATGTGCGGATAGATTTGTATCGAACCTGTTTAAACTTTTCAGCGGGTTCGAGGATCCAAGTTCTATCCGATACCAACTGCAAGTTGGTTAAGGTTAGTTTGGCCAGGCTAATAGTTTGATACCAGGCCAAGTTGACCTTGCCCAACTTCAGGCGCTAACGTTGGCGCCGTACGGTTCAATGGTGCAATACAAGGGCACCGCCCCTGCGGCCCCGGCCTGATGAGGCCTCGCTCGCGAGGGTATCGTCCAGCAATCCACCCTGATATAGGTAAGCAAGTGACCAAAGACGAACTGCGCGCGGAACTCGAGCGCCAGGAGAAACGGTACAAGGACGTCTACGGCGGCGAAGTGACTACTTACGCTGCGCAACCTGATCCAGAACGCAAACCTTGGCGCAAACGCGCGAGTTTGCTGGACCAGGCATTCCAACAGGAAATCCAGAAGATTGAAAAGGAGCTCAGCGACCCTGCTCTGGCCGGGTAACTTGAGGCTCCTGTAGCCAATGGCGGCGCGTACACAGTAGGCGCCGCCATTGGCTCGATCATGACAGGCCAGAGCCTTCCCAGGGCCGGCCGGCAGCGAAGGGCATCGGCTCAGCAATTTTTCTGTCATAATCCGGCCCCCTTATCGGCTGGTCACAAACCTTCATGATCGAATTATTCAGCGGACTGGACGCCTGGGTCCTGATAAGCCTGTTCCTGGCGCTGGCTTTCGTCCTCGCCTTCGAATTCATCAATGGCTTCCATGACACCGCGAACGCGGTAGCGACCGTCATCTATACCAAGGCCATGCCGCCGCATCTGGCGGTGGTGCTGTCGGGGCTTTTCAATTTCCTTGGCGTACTGCTCGGGGGTGTTGGCGTTGCCTATGCGATCGTGCATCTGCTTCCGGTCGAGCTACTGATCAACGTCAATACCGGCCAGGGCCTGGCCATGGTGTTCTCGCTGCTCGCCGCGGCCATTGCGTGGAACCTGGGTACCTGGTACTTCGGCATTCCGGCCTCCAGTTCCCACACCCTGATCGGCTCGATCCTCGGCGTCGGCCTGGCCAATGCCATGATCAACCACATCGCGCTGGGCGAAGGCGTCAACTGGCAGAAGGCGATCGACATAGGCGCCTCGCTGGTGGTCTCGCCCATTGCCGGCTTCGCGGTCGCGGGGCTGATGCTGATAGGGCTCAAGCGCTGGCGGCCACTGTCCAAGATGCACAAGACCCCGGACCAGCGACGCAAGCTCGACGACAAGAAGCATCCGCCTTTCTGGAACCGCCTGGTGCTGGTGCTTTCCGCGCTGGGCGTCAGCTTCGTGCACGGCTCCAATGATGGGCAGAAGGGCATCGGCCTGATCATGCTGGTGCTCATAGGCATCGTACCGAGTCAGTTCGTATTGAACCTGACCAGCAGCACCTATGAAATCGAGCGCACCCGTGACGCTACCTTGCACCTGGCACAGTTCTACCAGCGCAACGCCGCGTCCCTGGGCGAGTACCTGGCCCTGGGCAAGAGCCTGCCCGGCGACCTGCCGAAGCAGTTCGAGTGCGACCCGCGGCAGACAGAACCCACCCTCGCCGCCCTGCAGGATAACCTGCACGGGGTAGCGGACTATCATGACCTGCCCGCGGACAAACGCATCGAAACCCGTCGCTTCCTGCTCTGCCTGGACGATACCGCTCGCAAGGTCAGCAAGCTGCCTGCCCTGGAGGCACGTGAGAAGGCCGATCTGGACAAGCTGCGCAAGGACCTGACCAGCACTACCGAATACGCCCCGTTCTGGGTGATCTTCGCCGTGGCCCTGGCGCTGGGCATCGGCACCATGGTCGGCTGGAAGCGCGTGGTATTGACCATCGGCGAGAAGATCGGCAAGCAAGGCATGACCTATGCCCAGGGCATGTCGGCACAGATCACCGCCGCCTTCGCCATTGGCCTGGCCAACGTATTCAGCCTGCCCGTGTCCACCACCCATGTGCTGTCTTCGGGCGTGGCCGGCACCATGGTCGCCAACCGCAGCGGCCTGCAGGGCAATACAGTCAAGAACATCCTGCTGGCCTGGGTACTTACCCTGCCCGCTACCATGGCCCTGGCCGCCGGGCTGTTCTGGCTGGCCTCCAAGGTCATGGCCTGAACCCGCGAGCCGCCGGTCTCCGGCGGCTCACCCCTCTTCCACGCGACAGGTCACCGCAGGTTAACCGAAGCCGCCGATCGAACATCCAATGGTCATGAAGGTCCATGTAATGGACCACGGCCCTAAGGAAGCTGATCGTGCACATCGCTGACATCACCATGTTCTACGCCCCGGCCAGTGGCGGGGTCAGGACCTATCTTGATGCCAAACATCGTCGCCTGACCGGTAGAGCCGACATCCGCCATAGCCTGCTGATTCCGGGCCCCAGCCTGAGCGAAGAGAACGGCGTATACCGGGTGCCGGCGCCAGCGCTGCCCTTTGGCAACGGCTACCGTTTTCCCCTGCGCCTGGCGCCCTGGTGCAACGTGCTCCGCGACCTGCAGCCGGACGTGATCGAAGTGGGCGACCCCTACCTCACCGCCTGGGCGGCCCTCGATGCGCGGCGCCAATTGGACGTACCTGTCATCGGGTTCTACCACTCCGACCTCCCCCTATTGGTGAGCAACCGCATGGGCAACTGGTTCACGCCCAATGTGGAAGCCTATGTCAGCAAGCTGTATGGCAATTTCGACCGTGTATTGGCACCCAGCAAGGTCATGGCGGACAAGCTCCGCCGTCTGGGCGTGAGAGAGGTCCACGTCCAGCGCCTGGGCGTCGATCTGGAAACGTTCAATCCGGCCCGGCGTGACCCAGGGCTCAGGGCGGAACTGGGCATACCTGAAAATGCTCACTTGCTGATCTTCGCCGGGCGAGGCTCCAAGGAAAAGAACATTCCCGTGCTGCTTGAGTGCATGAAACACTTGAGCCCGGACTACCATCTGCTGTTGGTGGGATCGAACATGCCCGCCAATGTTCCTGGCAACGTGACCGTGATCAATCACTTCTGCCCCATCCATGAAGTGGCCAGGCTGATGGCCAGTGCCGACGCGCTGCTCCACGCCGGCAACCAGGAAACCTTTGGCCTGGTGATCCTGGAGGCCATGGCCAGTGGCATTCCGGTGGTAGCGGTAGATGCTGGCGCCTTCAAGGAATTCGTCAGTGAAGAAGGGGGCCTGCGGTGCCCGCCGAACGATGCCGGCGCCATGGCCGAGACTGTACGCCAGCTGTTCCAGAAAGACCCGGCCGCCTGGGGCCGGCGGGCCCGCGCCTATACGGAGCGCGAGTTCGCCTGGGATACCGTCGTGAATGGCCTGTTGGGGCATTACCGGGCTGTTCAGGGCAGCTATGGCATGCCGGCGGTGGTCCATGGCTAAGCTCGATCACCCAGCACGCAGCGTGCTCCTGGTACTGCATGACGTGGCCCCGGAGACCTGGCCAGACTACCGACCCTTCGTCGAGGCCGTTGACGCCTTGGGCGGCGTGGTGATGACGCACCTGGTGGTACCGAACTTCCATCATCGCAACCCCTTGGAGCACGACCGGACCTTCCTACAGGTCATGGAAAGTCGCCTGGCAGCCGGTGACGAGCTGGCCCTGCATGGCTATTACCACGCCGATGACGCGCCGCCGCCTCGCACGCCCAAGGAATGGTTCATGCGCCGGGTGTATACCTGGGAGGGCGAGTTCTACACCCTCGCCGAGCAACAGGCGCTGGAGCGGCTGAACCAGGGTATCGAGCTCTTCCACCGGCTGGGCTGGCCCTTGCATGGGTTCGTTGCCCCCGCCTGGCTGATGAGCCAAGGTACCCGGCAGGCGCTGCGCCAGCTCCCGCTGGCTTACACCAGCGACCCGCAGCACTTCTACCGCTTGCCCAGCTTCGAGAAGATCCGGGCCCCTGGGCTGGTATGGAGCGCCGGTACCGCTTGGCGCCGCTCGTTCTCGCGGGCCGTCAGCGACTGGCAGCTCAAGCGCTGGCGTGAAGCACCCTCCCTGCGCCTGGGTCTGCACCCGGTAGATATGCGCTTCGCCGATTCCCGGGCGTATTGGCTCGACACCTTGCGCCATCTGCTGGCGGAGGGCCGGGTAGCGACGACCAAACGGGCCTGGCTCGCCCAGCGAGGCGCCGCGGCCCAGGCCGCATGAAGCGTCTAGTCTGGCTCGTCCTGGCCCTGGCCGCCGGAGTGGCCTTGCCCTGGGCCCTGGGTGGGGCCGACCTGCTGAGCCAGCTGAGGGGCTTTCCACTGGCATTGCTGCTCGGCCTGTTCGCCATGATTCTGCTGTGCTGGACGCTCAACGCCATTCGCCTGCGAGTGCTGCTGCAAGCCCAGGGCAAGGCCTTGAGCCTGCCGAGAACCATTGGCATGGTGATGGCAACGGAGTTTGCGATCTGCGCTACGCCCGGTGGAAGCGGCGGACCGCTTACCCTGGTTGCCCTGCTCGACCGCCAGGGTATCCCTGCCGCGCGCAGCGGTGCCGTCTTCGCCATGGATCAGCTCAGCGACCTGCTGTTCTTCTGCATGGCCATTGCCGGGGTATTGCTCTACGCCGTGTTCCACCAGCTCAATAGCCGAATGGAGTGGCTGTTGGGCAGCAGCGCCATTCTGATGGTGGCCACCTTGCTGGCCTGCTGGACCATGGCGCGGCACCAGCGGCGCTTCGTCCAGTTCAGCGGGTTCGTCTTGAAACGCCTGCGCATGTCCCGGCCGCGCCGCTGGCGTTGGGCACGTCGCTGGCTAGGTTTCGTCCATGCGTTCAAGGACACCGCCGGCATGCCCAGAACGTCCCTGGCGCTGGCCTTCCTGTTGACCTGCGCTCATTGGGCCTTGCGCTTCAGCGTGCTTTGGCTGGCCTTGCACGGACTGGGAGCAGACCTGCAATGGGCATGGAGCTTCCTGGTGCAGATCCTGTCACTGAGCGCGGGCCAGTTCAGCCTCCTGCCAGGCGGCGCCGGTGCCGCGGAGCTCACCAGCGCGGCCCTGCTCACACCGCTGGTGGGCAAGCCCACCGCGGCCGCCGCAATTCTCATCTGGCGAGTCGTGACGTTCTACTTCTATCTGCTGGCAGGAGCGCCGGTGTTCGTGCTGATGGTGGGCAAGCCCCTGTTGCGACGCCTCATGGCGCTGCGCCAGGCGTAAGGTCATCGGCCTCACTCGCCGTCCCGGCGTCAGGCGTGGCATTGACCTGTTCCGGTTCGCCATCCCCGGCAACTGCCTGGTGTTCCCCGCCCTGGACCAGCGCTTGCCACAGCTGCGCGGCGCCAGGGAAGGTCGTGCCATCGCCCTCGCTCAGCGCCGCGGGATCGTAGCGCGCCGTGCAGCCCTCGCCCAGGGTGGGCGGGGCCGAGGACGTTGCCCGGTCCCGAGGGTCGCCCATCAGTCGAAGACCACGGTCTTGTTGCCGTGAACCAGCACGCGATCTTCCAGGTGATAGCGCAACCCGCGCGCCAGGACCATCTTCTCCACGTCCCGGCCCAGGCGGACCATGTCTTCGGTGCTATGGCTATGACTGATCCGCACCACGTCTTGCTCGATGATCGGGCCGGCGTCCAGTTCTTCGGTAACGTAGTGACAGGTGGCGCCAATCAGCTTGACCCCGCGCGCCGAGGCCTGGTGATAAGGCTTTGCGCCCACGAACGAGGGCAGGAAGCTGTGATGGATATTGATCACTCGCTGGGCGTAGTCCTGGCACAGCTGGGGCGGGAGGATCTGCATGTAGCGGGCCAGCACCACCACGTCCGCGCCATGCGCGGCCACCAGGCGCGACACCTCGGCAAAGGCCGGCTGCTTGTCCTGCGGGTTCACCGGTACGTGGTAATAAGGAATGCCATGCCACTCCACCATGCTGCGCAGGTCGTCATGGTTGGAAATCACACAGGCGATGTCGCAGTCCAGTTCCTGGCTATGCCAGCGGTGCAAGAGATCGGCCAGGCAGTGGGATTCCCGGCTCGCCATGAGGGCGACGCGCTTCTTGCAGGCCGAATCGGTGATCTGCCAGACCATGGAAAAGGCTTCGGCAATAGGCGCGAAGGCTTCGCGGAATTCATCCAGGCCGAACGGCAGACTGTCGGCGCGAATCTCATGGCGCATGAAGAACCAGCCACTCTGCTCGTCGGAGTGGTGACTGGCTTCGGTGATCCAGCCATTGTGCGAGGCAAGGAAATGGCTGACCTTGGCGACAATGCCAACGCCGTCGGGGCAGGCGATCACCAGCCGAAAAGTGCGCATCGGTAAAGCTCCAGTACATCGAGAAAAGAGCGCCATTCTACCACTGCGGTGAAAAACTGCAGTATCGGCGAGGCACGTGCCATCCGCGGTTGGCGTCAAGGAGGTTTATGAGGTCCGTCTCGACCCAGGCATTTATAAACACTTCGAAATAAATTGGGGTAAAACACTTTCTCAAATGACCTGCGCCTGGCCAGTTTAATCTTTACTCTAGTTACTGCTGTGTTTATTATCGGCGCGAATCGACACCCCATTAATAGGTAGTCTCATGTCACTGATCAACGAATACCGTCACACCGAAGAAGCCATCAAGGAACTCCAGGCTCGCCTGCAAAGCCTGTCCCAGGACAAGAATCTGCAAACCGAGCTGGAATTCGAAGCCAAACTGCGTGAACTGATGGGCGAATATCAGAAGTCACTGCGTGACATCATCGCCTTGCTGGATCCGGAGTCCCGCACTTCCAAACCCAGCCGCAACGCCCCGGTTAAAACCACCGGCACCAAGCGCGCGCGCAAGGTCAAGCAATACAAGAATCCTCACAATGGCGAAGTGGTTGAAACCAAGGGCGGCAACCACAAGACCCTGAAAGAATGGAAAGCCAAGTGGGGCAGCGACGAAGTGGAAAGCTGGGCAACGCTGCTGGGCTAATACCGAAGGTTTCCCCCAAAACGCCGGCTCGCCGGCGTTTTTTTATAGCCCGAGTTTCAAGCACAGCCCGTTCACATACTGCTGCCACTGTACTAGCAGGGCGCGCTGGGGCTCGGTCGTGCTCTTGAGCGCGTCTTCCAGGGCCTGCTGGAAGCTGCCCAGGGTATGCGGCGCCCCCAGGCCGGGGTCGAGCAAGCGTTGGCGGCAAAACTCCAGCCAGCGCGCGCGTTCTTCCCCGTCCAGGGTATGGGGATAGTTCCTGGCTCGATAGCGAAACAGCAATTCAGGCAGCCGCGGATCGTCAAACATCCAGGTCTGCCCCGCCAACGCCTCGGGAGCCGACTCTCTAACTTTCAGGCACAAGCGGCGGTCTCGATCACCGATAAAACCGGCATACAGCTGTTGCTCCGGATCATCACTGCCAGCCAAGGCATCGCTGGCGTAGATCCGGTTGAGTTTTTCCGTCCATACATGCTGGGCCTCGCGCAAGCCCTTAACATGATTTTCATAAAGGGTAAAATCGAGCTGCAGGCGCTCGCGATCTTTTTCCGCCAACACGGCCAATGGGGCAATCACCGGACACCTGTTCACATGGATCAACTTCAGCGGTACGGGCAACTGCCCCTCCAGCAACTGATCGCGACGAGTATATAACCGGCGCGCCAAAACTTCCCACTCCTCTTCCCAGAGTACCCGAGGGTCGTGAAATAGATCACAAATGATAAGGGCATTACGGTTACGCGGATGCCACCCCAAGGGAAGCACCACCCCCACATAATTGCGCTCCGCGCCGAAGCGACCGGAGACATGCAGCAAAGGCCGCATCAATTGCACGCGTTCGATGACTTTGTGCTTGTTACGCAGTTCGAAAAGCCAATCGAAAAGACGAGGTTGGCGCTCGCGTAACAGCCGTGCCAGCGCGATGGTCGCGCGCACGTCGGACAGGGCATCGTGGGCCTGCCCATGGGCCAGGCCGTTGGCCGCGGTGAGCAGCTCCAGCCTGAGGGAGACCTGACCATCCACCTGGGGCCATTCGATACCCTCCGGGCGCAGCGCATAGGCGGCGCGCACTAGGTCGATCAGGTCCCAGCGGCTGTTGCCGCCTTGCCATTCACGGGCGTAAGGGTCATGGAAATTGCGGTAAAGGCTGTAACGCGTGACTTCATCGTCGAAGCGCAGGCTGTTGTAGCCGGCGACGCAGGTGCCCGGCTGGCTCATCTGGGCATGGATGCGCTCCATGAACTCGGCCTCGGACAGGCCACGCTCGCGCAGGCGACCGGGAGTAATGCCGGTGACCAGGCAGGCGGCGGGGTGAGGCAGAATGTCATCGGCCAGGCGACAGTAGATATTGAGCGGCGTATCGATCTCATTGAGCTGCAGGTCGGTGCGAATTCCGGCCACTTGCAGCGGCCGGTCGCGACTAGGCACGATGCCAGTGGTTTCATAGTCGTACCAGAAGAGGCTGTTGGTCACTGAAGTTTCCCGGTGCAAACAAGGCCGCAGTTTACGGCCTGCATCCAGACCCGGCCAGCAGTTGCCTGAGCGCCTGGGGCTGGCTAGCATCGCAGGCTCACCCTTGCCGCGAGCGGACCATGCCGTTCAGAGGTTCATATTCTTCATACCTGCGCCCCTTAACGATGCCCGGCTTGCTCGTCCTGAGCGCACCGGGAGCCATGGCTGAGCCGCAGCTGAGCGCCGAAGCCTCCCGCGCGGCTATCACCCAGGCATTGCTGGACACCGCGCCCCTGCCTTCCTGGGCCCTCACCCTGCTTTATGTCTTGGGGATCATGGCGTTCCTGGGGGCCGCCGGCGGCCTCTGCCTGGCCCGCTGGCGACGTGAACGTATCGCTCTGGATGCCGGCCCGGTGCGCTACACACCCCTGGAAGCACCGGTTCCCTCGACGAAAACGCTTGGCCAGGCCCAGCAAGCTCGGAGGGTCGCCCCACTCGCCGCTGTCGACCTGCTGTACCAGGGCCTACTCTCCAGGCTCGCCACTGATTACCGCCTATGCTGGGCGCCGGGCACCACCGAGACCGAACTGCTGAAGCTGGTCCGGGGCCTGCGCTTGAGTGGCCTGGAAGCCTTCACTCATCATCTCCAGGACCAGTGGCTCAAGGCGCGCTATGCCGGCCTGGCGCCTGACGATGCCGCCTGGGCCCAACTTTGCGAAGGTTGGCGGCACCTTTTCCCCAGCGATGACCCAGCATGAGTCGGGGTTTGCCGAATCACTGGGTCGCTTCGCTACTGGCCGTGGCGGGGGCGGCGCTGTTGAGCGCGGCCTGGGCCCTGCGCGCGGACGACCCCTTCAGCGCCGGTGCCCGCTTTCTCGAGGTTCAGGGGCTCAAGGTGATTCGGACCCAGGACCTGCAGCCCTTGAGCCTGTATTCGCCGCGCGCCCTGAGCCTGATGCTGCTCGGCAGTCGTGACCAGATGAGCGCCAGCCAGGCGCAGTCCTTGCTGGCCTGGGTCTATGCTGGCGGGCGCCTGCTGGTCAGCGCCCAGGGCCTGCCTTCGCTCAGCCAGAACGGCAACGACCCCTTGCTCGGCCCGCTCAATATTCGCCTGCTCGATGCATACGCCAGCGCGGGTGCCGCTCCTTTGCCCGCCCATTCCACCTTGACGGCGCTTTATCTGGAGACCGCAACCCGACCGATGCTATTGGGTTTCGCCCCAGGCAGGCATCTGGAAGATGCCGACGACCTGGCACAGTCCTGGGCCAACAGCCCTCAGGGCACGCATATGCTGCAGTTGAACCTGGGCGCGGGCACGCTCACTGTAGTCAGCGATACCGGGCTATGGCGCAACCCTGCCATCGAGCAGTTCGACAATGCCTGGTTGCTCTGGTACCTCAACCAGGGGCGTAACGTGGTACTGCAGTACCGCCCCTCAGTCGGCGGCCTGGCCGAGGTACTCGACCGTTTCCCCCTCACCCTTGGCTGGCTGTTCTGTACCCTCGGGCTGCTAGGCTGGTGGGCATGGCCTCGCCAGTTCGGGCGGGCACGCCGCACGGCGAGCATGCCCGCCCCGCCACCCTATCGGACCGCCGGTGGCGAAGCCTTGCTGCAGGGATTGCGTGAAGACCTCCTGCGCCGGGCAGGATACCGCCATCCCCCTTTCGCTCACTGGCCGGTCGCCGCCCAGTGGCAATGGCTGGCCAAGCGCAGCGGGATGTCCACCGCTGACATCGCGCAGGCACTCCAACCCCACCGTGGCAGGGCTTTGAAGCCAACCGCCTTTCTACGACAGGTTCAACAGTTGAAAGCCATCAGGAATGCCGTATGAGCCCACTACCGCCTACTGAAGATCACGCCATCCCTGAGCAACCTCCCATGCCGAACGGCATTGACCTGACCACGGCATGGGCGCGGGAAGTGAACATGGCCTTGGTAGGCCAGCCCGCCGCCACGGAGGGGCTGCTCGTGGCCTTGCTGGCCGGTGGCCATGTGCTGGTGGAAGGCCCGCCAGGTACTGGCAAGCGTTTGGCAGCCCAAGCCCTGGCGGCCTCCATTGGCGCTGAATTCAGCGAGGCGCCCATGCTGGAAACGTCGGTCGATAGTTTCTCGCACCTACAGAGCGTCTGGGGCCCCGCTTCGGCGCCGACCGGCGAGGTCAGGCTACTGACCGGGCTGCACCAGGCCAGCCCGCGCGTCCAGGCCAGGCTGGGCCATGCCATGGATAGCGTCGCGGCTGGCGCGCGATCAGGTGGGCCCGGCAGCCAGGCGCCTTTCATGCTTGTCGGTAGCCGTCAGCCGACTGACGTCACCGGCACGTTGCCGCTCAGCGAAGGCCTGGCCGACCGTTTCACCCTATCGATCACGCTTGATGTCCTGTCCCTGGATGAAGAAGCCCGTCTGGTACGTGAAATTGCCCTGTCGGCGGCTGACAGCATGCTTGACGTGGCTGCGCCCGAGGCTGTGCTGAACGCTACAGACGTGGCGACCCTGCGCAGGCGAAGCCGCGAAGTGAAGGTGGCGGACACCCTGGTCACCTATGCCGCGAACATCGTTCGCGCCACACGCTTCGCCCCCTTGTTGGCCACTGGGGCAAGCCCTCGCGCGGCTATCGCACTCATCCGCTGCGCCCAGGCCAAGGCGCTGCTGCAAGGACGAGACTACAGCGTCGCGGACGACGTGAAAGCCTTGGCCGGGGCAGTGCTGAGCCACCGGGTCCGCCTGGCCGACGCGCCACGCCTGGACGGGCTTCCCCTGCGGCAAGTGTTGAGCGAACTGCTCGACCAGGTCGCGGCGCCACGCCCATGAGGATGTCGGAATGATCCAGCCACGGGGTCGGGTTTGCCTGCTAAGCGCAGCCATCGGCTGCCTGGTCCTGGCAGGCGAAGCCGGGGTGATGTCCATGCCTGGTTGGGCAGTGGCGCTGGCAGGCCTTGTTGCGCTGGCCAGCGCGGCCGATCTGTTCCTCGCGGCCCGCTATCCACTGCCGGAAATCCGTCGGGAGCTGCCGCCCCACCTCCCCCACCAGCGTCCGACCTCGATCAAGGTGCATCTGGCCAACCCCCAGCGCAACCGGCTGCATCTGCATTTTCAGGAAAGGCTGCCCAGCCGGGCCGTGGCCGAGCTGGAGCCGGCCTCCCAGCGAATCGTCGTGCCTGGCGGGCACAGCGCGACCTTCCACTACCAGCTGACGGCCAGGAGCCGCGGCCTCTTGCTGTTCGATCGTTGCCAGTTGTATGTCAGCGGCCCCTTGGGCCTGTGGAGCCTGCGCCGTTACCTGAGCCTGCCTCAGCGGACCCTGGTCGGCGCGGATCTGGACCAGCTGGGGACCCTGGCCCGCGCCGGAGGCGAACAGGCGTTGACGGCCTCCCTGGAGCCGGAGCCCGGCGTGGACGCGATGTCGGCGGGCGAACTGGTGATCTGGCTGGATACTCCGCCCAGCCTGGCCAGCGCGTGGGACGGCGTCAAAGGGCTGGATCAGGCAAGAGACATCGCCATGACAGTCGCGGACCTGGCACTGAGCCTGGGCGGACGTTGTGGACTGCAACTCGATCCTGGCCAGCGGCGCGCAGGCCTGGCTTCAGCCGGAGGCCCGGCGCAATTGCAACGTTTGTATCGCCGTCTGGGCGAAGTGCAGCCAAGCGTCCAGCCCAACGACCCGACGGCAGCCATACGAGGTCTGCTGCAACGCTGCGGGCCCGGTAGTCATGTGCTATGGATCACCCGACTCTCGTTCGACACGCTTGCCTTGATTGCCCCGCTCAAGCAACTGGCGTCAGGACGTCGGCTATTGATCGCCGACCTGGTCGATGAACGGCTGACCTCGCAGCTGGAACAACCGTTGCGCGATGCCCGGACAGCCCAGGCTTATTGCCTGGCCAGGCAGACTCAGGGGCAGCGAGACAGGGCGCATGAACGCCTGGCCAGTGTGGGCCTGGAAGTATACAGCGGCGTTGCCGGGCAACTCACCCAGGCGGTCATCCGCTGGTACGCCCGGACGGCCTCGGGCGCTGAGTGGAATGGACAATCCGCGCCTCAGGCCGAGGCGCTCATGGGCAGGAAACTGAAATAACGTCGCAGCGCGCCCACCAACTGTTCATATTCGACCGGCACCTGCAAGAGCATGAAGCCGGAATCGTAGTAGCCGGGAGTAGCATCCTCCTGACACCAGAGGCAACTGCCGGTGAGGTTGATCAGTTGCAGCTCGCCGTCGTGGGCGGGCACCTTCAACTGCAGCTCGAAATCCGGGCCCACCAAGAGTGGCACCGTGCTGATCAGCATCAGGCCGGACTCGGAAACGTTCCCGAGATAGCCGATCGGACGATCGGTATAACGGTTGTACACCTTCAGGTAGTACGGCAATTGATGCCGCTCTATGCGTCGTTCGATATACATGGCCGGTTCACTGTTTCCTCGCCCTATTATTGGGACTGACGCGGGTCGGCTAAAGTGCCTTCAGGTTCACAGCTTAACTCAAAGTACGCGCAGAGCCAGCGCGCCGGCCCCGGCGCGGGCCCGTGCAATATCACATCGCCATGTACCAGTGTCCAAGGGGCGTTCAATGCCCAGCGGGCTGCGCCAGGGGAACGGCCGCCGGTGGGTAATGACCCAACTGTTGAAGGGTGTCCAGGCGTGCCTTGGCACGGAAGGCATACTCGCTGCCCGGGTACTGATAAATGATGAACTGGTAAGTCTGGGCCGCATCCGGGAACAGGTTCTGCCGCTCCAGGCACTGCCCCCGAAGCATGGCACTTTCCGGCCGTATGTACGGACGCGCCCTGCTTTTACGGTCTACCTGGGACAATTCGAGCATGACCTTCTGGCAATCGCCGGCGTCATATGCGCGGTAAGCGCTGTTCAGGTGCTGGTCCATGGACCAGCGGGTGCAGCCAGCCATGGCGGCCAGCGCGGTGATCACAATGAGCGTTCGCATGGAAACCTCCCTTAACGTGTCAGCTGTATCGGCCACGGCCTGGATTTCTTCAATGCCACGCACCGCCGCATCGTGCTCAGGTAGTGCACGCTGTCAATGACTACAGCGCAATTGAGGAGTAGCCTTTCCTCGCGCGTCAACCAAGGAGCCACTGCATGACCGTACGCCGTACAAAAATCGTCGCCACCCTGGGCCCTGCCAGCAATTCGCCCGAGGTCCTTGAGCAACTGATTCTCGCCGGGCTCGACGTTGCTCGCCTCAACTTCTCCCACGGCACTCCGGATGAACACAAGGCGCGCGCTCGCCTGATCCGTGACATCGCCGCCCGCCATGGCCGCCATGTCGCGCTCCTGGGCGACCTGCAGGGGCCGAAGATCCGTATCGCCAAATTCGCCAACAAGCGGATCGAGCTCAAGGTAGGCGACCCCTTCACCTTCTCCACCAGCCATCCGCTGACCGAAGGCAACCAGCAGGTGGTCGGCATCGACTACCCGGACCTGGTCAAGGACTGTGGCGTGGGCGACGAGCTGTTGCTCGATGATGGCCGCGTGGTGATGCGTGTCGAGCGCGCCGACGCCGACGCCCTGCACTGCATCGTGATCGTCGGTGGCCCACTGTCGGACCACAAGGGGATCAACCGTCGCGGCGGCGGCCTGACCGCGCCGGCGCTGACCGAGAAAGACAAGGCGGACATCAAGCTCGCGGCCGAGATGGAGCTGGATTACCTCGCCGTTTCCTTCCCGCGCGATGCGGCCGATATGGAATACGCCCGGGAGCTACGCGATGCGGCTGGCGGCACCGCCTGGCTGGTGGCCAAGATCGAGCGAGCCGAAGCGGTTGCCGATGACGAAAGCCTCGATGGCCTGATTCGCGCCAGTGATGCCGTCATGGTGGCTCGTGGTGACCTGGGCGTGGAAATCGGTGACGCCGAGCTGGTAGCCATCCAGAAGAAGATCATCCAGCACGCCCGCCGCAACAACAAGGCGGTGATAGTCGCGACCCAGATGATGGAGTCGATGATCCAGAACCCCATGCCTACCCGCGCCGAAGTCTCCGACGTGGCCAACGCCGTGCTGGACTACACCGATGCCGTGATGCTCTCGGCCGAGAGCGCCGCGGGGGCATACCCCATCGAGGCCGTGCAGGCCATGGCGCGGATCTGCCTGGGCGCCGAGAAACACCCCACGAGCAAGAAGTCCAGCCACCGCCTGTACACCCAGTTCGACCGTTGCGACGAAAGCATCGCCCTGGCGGCCATGTACACGGCCAACCACTTCCCCGGCGTGAAGGCAATCATCGCGCTGACCGAGAGCGGCTACACCCCCCTGATCATGTCACGCATCCGTTCTTCGGTGCCGATCTTCGCCTTCTCCCCCCATCGGGAAACCCAGGCGCGGGTAGCCATGATGCGTGGCGTCTATACCGTACCGTTCGACCCTTCCGCCCATGAAGTGGGCAAGGTGAGCCAGGCGGCGGTGGACGAGCTGCTCAAGCGTGGCCTGGTGGAAGCCGGTGACTGGGTGATCCTGACCAAGGGTGACAGCTACCACACCATTGGCGGTACCAACGGCATGAAAATCCTCCACGTGGGCGACCAACTGGTCTGACCCAAGGCAACCCTGCCCGGGGGCTCGCCCCGGGCTTTTGCCAAGATGCTTCTGTTTGCCAGGCCTTCTTGTTACTGTGGCTCGTTTTTCAGACGATCCCTCAACAGGAAGGCCTCAATGACCGTCGCTGCGCTTGCCCAACTCCTCAAACAGCACGAAAGCGCCATTCTCGATCAGTGGATCGCGGCCCAGCGCCAGGCCGGCATCCGCTCTGACCTGATCGACGACCGTACCATGGTGGAAAACTCCGGCGACCTGCTCAAGGCGTTCGTCCGCGCGGTGGCCGAAGGTGGCGATCAGATCACCACCACGCCTTGGGCACCGGTGCGCGCCTTGCTCGAACGCCTCTCACAGGCGCAAAGCCGTCAGGGCTTCACCCCTAGCGAAACCGCCACCTTCGTATTCTCGCTGAAAGAGCCTCTGTTTGCCCTGGCCAACCAGGAGGAGCCGGGCGCCAATACCTTGCAGTTGCTCATCAGTCGTCTGCTGGACCGCCTTGGCCTCTACAGCATGGAGCACTTCTTGGCCGGCCGCGAACAGGTGATTCGCGAACAGCAGGAAAGCATGTTGGAACTCTCTACGCCCGTGGTACAGCTTTGGCAGGGGGTGCTGGCCGTCCCTTTGATCGGCTCCCTGGACAGTAACCGTACCCAGGTGGTGATGGAAGCATTGCTGGAAAAGATCCTGGAAACCGAATCGGACATCGCCATCATCGACATCACGGGCGTGCCTACGGTGGACACTATGGTCGCCCAGCACCTGATCAAGACCATCACTGCCGCCAAGCTGATGGGCGCGCGCTGCATCATCAGTGGTATCCGCCCACAGATCGCTGCCACCATCGTGCACCTTGGCGTCGAGCTCGGCGATGTCATCACCAAGGCATCGCTGGCCGATGCCTTCCAACTGGCCCTCAAGGAGCTGAACGTTCGCCTCGTCAGCGCCACGTCACGCTGAGGTTTCCTATGGTCGACAAGATTCCGATCCTCAAGATGGGGCGCTACCTGTTGCTCAGCATTCAGGTAGACATGCATGACCAACTGGCCATGGACCTTCAGGAAGACCTGACCGAACAGATCGTTCGCCACAGCGCCAAAGGCGTGCTGATCGACATCTCTTCTCTGGAAATCGTGGATTCGTTCATCGGTCGCATGCTTTCCCACATTGCCAACGTGTCGCGCATTCTCGACGCCAAGGTAATTGTGGTGGGCATGCAACCGGCGGTAGCCATCACCCTGGTGGAGCTGGGCTTATCGCTGCCCGGAATCGCCACCGCGCTCAATGTCGAGAAAGGCATGGGCTGGTTGGAAAAGAACGTGAACGATGATCTGGTCGCAGGGGTCGAGAGTGACGAAAACAGAGACACTCCCGCTGAAACAGGAAACTGACATCGTCGTTATCCGCCAGCGTGTACGCAAGGCGGCCGAAGAGGCCCGCCTGGGCTTGGTGTCCCAGACCAAGATCGTGACCGCCGCCAGCGAGATCGCGCGTAACGCGCTCATCTATGGGGGGGGCGGCGAATGCCTGCTCGAGCGCACCCTGCGCGAAGGCCGCCCGGCCGTGCGCCTGGTGGTGGAGGACCAGGGGCCGGGCATCGTTGACCTGGACCAGGCCATGGTAGACGGCTATACCTCCGGCAACGGCCTTGGCCTAGGTCTGAGCGGCGCGCGTCGTCTGGTGGACCATTTCAGCATCCAGAGCGCCGCGGGCGCGGGTACTACCGTGGAATTGTGGAAATGGAAGTAGACAGCCAGGCCTGTAGTCTGGCCATTGCGGTCAGCGACCTGGCCCACGTGGATGCGGCCCGCCGGGCTGTAGTGCGCCAGGCCAGCCTGCTCAGCCGTGACGAAGAGCTTCTGGGCAGGCTTACCCTGGTGGTACAAGAACTGGGGCGTAACCTGGTGCTGCACGGTGGGCACGGCCAACTGGTCTATCGTCAGGCTAGCCACGGCTTGCGCCTGCTGGCCATCGATAGCGGCGCGGGCATGGCCAATGTCAGCCAGTGCCTGACCGACCATTATTCTTCCATCGGGACCATGGGGGTGGGATTGGGGTCTGTCCGGCGCCTGGCTGACCATTTCGACATCTTTTCCCAACCCGATCAAGGCACGGTGGTGTTCGCCGGGTTCGACCTGCAGCCCGGGCCTGCCGACCTCAGCCATGGCGCTGTATGCCTGCCCTACCCAGGGGAAACCGTGGCGGGCGATGCCTGGGCCGTGAAGGGTCGGCGGCTGATGATCTGCGATGGCCTTGGCCATGGCCACGCCGCCAACGCGGCCAGCGCGCGGGCACGGGACGTATTCATGGGTCATGACCCCGCCCACCCCCTTGAACAGCTGATGGGGCACCTGCATACGGCCCTGATGCCCACTCGCGGAGGCGCGGTCGGGATCGCCGAGATCAAACCGGAGGCGCGGCAAGTACTGTATTGCGGCATGGGCAATATCGCCGGCCTGATCCTGGGCGAGAAAAACCGCGCAATGATGTCCGCGAACGGCACCGTCGGCTACCGCATGGGTCGAACCCATACCTTTTCCTACCCCTGGGACCGCGGTAACGTGCTCATTCTCACCAGTGACGGGATCAAGACCCGATTGGACACTCATCACTACCCAGGCCTGGCCACGCGCCACCCTGAAGTGATCGCCGGCCTGCTGAGCCGGGATTTTCGCCGTCACAACGACGATTCCACCGTACTGGTGGCCCGAATTGACTGAACTTCGTCGGCTGACCAGCCTGCAGATCCAAGCGGAAACGGATGTGGTCGCATGCCGTCAATGCGCCAAGCAGATTGCGGGCTGGCTAGGGCTTTCCCCACTGGACCAGATTCGTCTCGCCACTGCGGTATCGGAGCTGGCGCGCAATGTCTACCAGTACGCCAGCAGCGGCGCGTTTCACTTTTACCTGGAGCGTGACGCTCGCGGCCTGGCAGTGGCGATCATGTTCGATGCCATCGACCAGGGCCCGGGGATATCCCAGTTGTCCCAAGTGCTCGACGGCAGCTATGTCTCGCCGACAGGCATGGGCGTAGGCATGCTGGGTGCCCAAAGGCTGCTGGACCGTTGGCAAGTGGACACTGGGCCGAACGGCACTCATATTCGAGGCGGCAAGGCGGTACACCCCGCCCTGCCCTTCCCCGACATTGAAAAGATCGAGGCCTTGCGGCGCACCCTGGCCAGTGGCGGCTTCGCTGACCCCTTCGTGGCCCTGCAGGAACAGGGCTCGGAGCTATTGCTGACCACCGCGGAACTGCAGAGCAAGCAGAAAGAGCTCGAGGCCACCAACCTGGAGCTGGAAACCACCAACAAGGGGGTGGTGGCGCTTTACTCGGAACTGGAAAAAACCGCCCAGGAACTCACGGATGCCAGCGAGTCCAAGAGTCGCTTCTTTTCCAACATGACTCACGAGTTCCGCACCCCCATCAACATCATCGAGAACATTTCCAAGCTGTTGCTCAATGGCACCGATGGCGAGCTGAACCCCGAGCAGCTCAAGCAGGTTGGCTTCATCGCAGCGGCCGCGGGTGAGCTGGCTGAGATGGTCAACGAACTGCTGGACCTGGCCCAGGCCGAATCGGGGCGCATGGAAGTGGTGCCCACGACCTTCACATTGCAGAGTTTCACCGAGCAATTGCGCCAGTTCACCGCGGCCCTGGCCCTGCGATACCCCCACCTGAGCTGGGACATCATCCCCCTCGACCATCCCGTGATCCTGGAAACCGACCGCAACCGCCTGTTCCAGATCATGCGGAACCTGATCAGCAACGCGTTCAAGTACACGCCGATGGGCAATGTCACGGTACGTGTGTTCCAGCCCAACGAGCACGCCATCGAACTGATGGTCGAGGATACCGGCGTGGGTATCTCCGAGGAAAACCTGGGGCGGATCTTTGAAGAGTTCGCTCGCATCCGCATGCCTGGCCTTACCCAGGTCCAGGGCAACGGCCTGGGCCTGCCCCTCGCCCAGCGCCTGGCTGTGCTGTTGCGCGGAGAGATACGCGTCACCAGCGTGCCTGGCAAGGGTAGCCGCTTCAGCGTCAGCGTCGCGCGTCATCTGCAGGAAGGCGAAGACGACGCGCACCCGCTGTCACTCGAAGGGCTCAGCGTGTTGATCATCGACGACAACGAAGGCGACCGCTACCTGCTACGGCATTTGCTGGAGCCCTATAATCCCTTGATCATCGAGGCGAACTCGGCTGGGGACAGTATTGACAAACTTCATGCGGTGCGGCCGGACATCATTTTCCTCGATCTCGAGCTTCCCGACATCTACGGGGCGGACCTGTTGGAAAGCATGGACTGGGCGATGCACGCGCGAGTATTGATCAACACGGCCAAGCCCTTGAACGAGGCTGAGCGTGCCACCCTGGCGAGCCAGAGCGCGGGGGTCTTGCAAAAGGGCCAGCCAGCCTATACCGAATCGGTGCTACGCCATTTGCGCCGCCTTACCGGGGGAATTGCCTGATGCGCACTCGGCGAATATTGATCATCGACGATATGCAAGCCAACCGCTACGTACTGCGCAAGATCCTGGACAGCGAAGCGAGCTACGAGGTGCTCGAGGCGAGCAACGGCGCCGACGGACTGGCACTCATGGACGCCAGCATCGACCTGGTGATCCTGGACATCAATCTCCCGGACATGAGCGGCTTCGAGCTGATTCGCGAAGCCGAGAATAAGCTGGGCAGCGAGCATGTGCCGGCCATCATCAACATTTCCGCGACCTTCATCAGCGGCGCGGACAAGGCCATGGGCTTGAACAAGGGCGCGCGCGCCTATCTGACCCATCCGATCGACGCTGAAGAAATGCTTGCCACCATCGCCAGCCTGGTCAAATCCGATAACCGCCTGGAACGCGTCGAGCGTCGGCGCCAGGTGGCGGTGGCTCGCAGCGAAAGCCTGCGGGCGGAAAAGATCATGCTCGAGCGGTTCATGCGTTCTTTCAGCCACGATCTGCGATCGCCACTGGCCGCGGCGACCATGGTGGCCGGGCTGATGAAGAAAAACCCGGCCCGGCGCACGGAAGAGCTGCTGCAGATCCTCGAGGACAACCTCAAGCGCATCGACCGCATGATTGGCAATGTGCTGGACATTTCCCACGTAGCCATGGGCGGCGGGATCAAGCTGACCGCCGAGACGCTGGTGGTAGGGCCACTGTTCGAAAAGGCGCTGGACAACCTTCGACTGCAGGTGCCCCAGCCCATCGAAGCCCGCCTGGAAGCGATCGACACCCTGGTCGAATGGGACCGCAACGCGTTTCTTCGCATCCTCGACAATCTGGTGATCAATGCCAGCAAGCATGGCACGCCAGACCATCTCATCCAGGTCAGGCAATGGCAGCAGGGTAACGAGATTCACTTCAGCGTGACCAACCAGGGATGCTTCCCGGAGGAAGTCCTTTCCAACCTGGCTACCCCCTATTTCATTTCCACGCGTAGCGACACCAAGGGGTGGGGCCTAGGCTTGCCCATCGTGAAGGCGCTGTGTGAAAGCTGTGGAGGGAACGTGGCCTTCGATAACATCGAGGGCCAGGCTCGGGTGCAAGTCAGGCTACCGTTAAGCCTGTAGGCCTGGGAAAGCAGCCGCCGCCGAGGCGGCCTCTTACGGGGATGGAATAGGTATCGCGCCGTAGCAGCCGGCCTTGGCCGCGACCACGTCTGACACCGCACCATGCCGCCGCCAGCAAGGCGGGCTTAGCGGGTAAGCCCGCTATCCCGTCGGCCTTGGCCGCTATCAGGCCATAACCTGATCTGAAGCCTATGCGCGCAAGCCAGCATGGCCCGGCGCGGCTGCTGCGGCGGGTAGGTCCGGTATCGCTTAGCGGATAGCGGGCACGCTCACAGGCCGTCGCGGGCGATGTCCATGGCGAAGTAGGTCAGGATCAGGTCAGCCCCGGCTCTTTTGATCGCGCCCAGGCTTTCCCGCATCACCCGAGCCTCGTCTATGGCCCCAGCGGCCGCGCCGAACTTGATCATGGCGTATTCACCGCTCACCTGATAGGCAGCCAGTGGCAGACGCGAGGCGTCGCGGATCTCCCGAATGATGTCCAGGTAGGCCCCGGCCGGCTTGACCATCAACGCATCGGCACCTTCCTGCTCGTCCAGCAGGGATTCACGCACCGCCTCGCGGCGGTTCATGGGGTTCATCTGGTAGGCCTTGCGGTCGCCCTTGAGCGCCGTGCCGCCGGCCTCACGGAACGGACCATACAAGGAGGAGGCGAACTTGGTGGAGTAGGCCATGATGGACGTCTGGTTGAAACCAGCCGCGTCCAGCGCGGCGCGAATGGCCTGCACCTGCCCATCCATGGCCGCCGAGGGCGCGATGAAGTCCGCGCCAGCCTGGGCCGCCACCACCGCTTGCCTGCCCAGGTTGAGCAAGGTCGCGTCGTTATCCACGTGATCGCCATGAACCACGCCGCAGTGGCCGTGAGAGGTGTACTCACAGAAGCAGGTGTCGGACATCACCACCATCTCCGGCACGGTGTCCTTGCAGATCCGCGCCATGCGCGCCACCAGGCCGTCCTCGCGCCAGGTGTCGCTGCCGGTTTCGTCGAGGTGATGGGACACGCCAAACGTCATCACTGAACGAATCCCCGCGCGGGCGTAGCGCTCGATTTCGCTGGCCAGCCGGGACTCGGGAATGCGATTTACCCCGGGCATGCTGGTGATAGGAACGAAATCATCGATGCCCTCTTCCACGAAAATCGGCAGTATCAGGTCTTCGAGGCGGAACTCCGTCTCCTGGAACACCGAGCGCAGGGCTTCGGAGCGGCGCAGGCGGCGTGGGCGGCTGACGGGGTACAGGTTGCTCATTTCATTACCTTCGTTGATCAACTTACGCGCTCATAGCCGCCGAGTACGCCATGCTTGGACAATACCCACTGCCAGAGCTGTATGTCGCGGGCCCGGAAAGCGCCCGCGCAGGATAGGAGATAGTAACGCCACATGCGGAAGAAGCGCTCGCCCATGCGTTCCGCGAACTTGGGCCAGGCCGCTTCGAAGTTGGCGCACCAGGCCATCAGGGTCTTGTCATAGTCGGCGCCGAAATTGTGCAAGTCCTCGGCCACGAACAAGCCGTCGATGGCATCGCCGATCTGGCCAATGGAGGGCAGGTCGCCGTTGGGGAAGATGTATTTGTCGATCCAGCGGTCCGTGGTGCTGTTGCGGTGGTTCTTGCCGATGGTGTGCAGCAGGAACAACCCGTCATCCTTGAGGCAGCGATGCGCGGTTTCCATGTACCCCCGATGGTTCTTGCGGCCAACGTGCTCGAACATGCCTACGCTCACGATGTGATCGAACTGCTCGTCCACATCGCGGTAATCCTGCAGGCGAAACTCCAGGGGCAAGTCCGGGTAACGCGCCTTGGCCCAATCGCATTGCTCGCGGGAAATGGTCACTCCCACACATTCAACCCCGTAGTGTTGAGCGGCGTAGGACATGAAGCTGCCCCAGCCACAACCGATGTCCAGCACACGCTGGCCGGGCTGCAGGCGCAGCTTGCGGCAGATCAGCTCCAGCTTGGCTTCCTGCGCCTGCTCCAGGTTGCTCGCGTCCTTCCAATACCCGCAGGTATAGGTCATGCGGGCATCGAGCATGCTTTCGTAGAAGTCGTTTCCGAGGTCGTAATGCTGCTCACCCACCTGCCAGGCGCGCTCCCGGTTCTGCAGGTTCAGCAGCTTCGCCTTCACGGCATGGAACATCAACGCGGCGGGGTTCACCATATCCGCTACGCCGGCTCGCAACAGCCGGGCAAAGAACTCGTCGAGGCGCTCGGCGTCCCAGCTTCCGTCCATATAGGCTTCACCCAGGCCCAGGTTACCCTCCGCCAAGGCCCGCTGCGGCACGCTCGCGTCCTTGATGGTCATGTCCCAGGGCTGAACGCCATGCATGCCGATACCGGCCCGCGCAAGCAGTTGCTGAGCGAAGCGTAACGAACTGGAAGCGGATTCAGACGATGAGGCAGAAGCGGGTGAACCAGAAAGCTTGGTATGCATAGCTATCCCCTGTTCAAAACGTTCTATCTGGCGAATTCCAATCCTGCTGAAGACAGCCACGGCCGGCCGAGTCGGTGTCTATGCGTGGCTACCTTGTCGTGGCAAGCGTACCCACTCTTGATCGTGGATGCCGCTAGAGCGCGGCAATTGACCCAATATAGAGTCTTTATCGGGTCAAGCGTAAGGCCGCGCCGCCGCCTCGCACAATTCGAGCGGGAGAAAACTACCTTACCGAAGCGGCAACAATAAGCCGAAAACGGCGTCTGCCCGACGATGCGAGGCCTTTCCCACATCATCGGGACGCCCTGCGTTACGCCGTCGTCTTCGTCGGCTTGGCCAGCATTCCATCGGTTCTGAACATCTGGCGGATACCCCGCACGGCCTGGCGGATACGATCCTGATTTTCGATCAGGGCAAAGCGTACGTGATCATCGCCGTAGTCGCCGAAGCCGACCCCGGGCGATACACAGACCTTGGCCTCGGCGAGCAGCTTCTTGGCGAATTCCAGCGAACCCATACCGGCATAAGGTTCCGGAATCTTGGCCCAGACGTACATGGACGCCTTTGGGTTTTCGACCATCCAGCCGATCTCGTGCAACCCCTTGACCAAGGCATTCCGGCGCTGCCGGTATTGCTCGGCGATGTCTCTCACGCACTGCTGGTCGCCTTCCAGGGCCGCGATCGCGGCTACCTGCAGAGGGGTGAAGGTGCCGTAGTCATGGTAGCTCTTGATGCGGGCCAGGGCTGACACCAGTTCGGGGTTGCCCACCATGAAGCCGATCCGCCAACCCGCCATGTTGTAGCTTTTGGACAGGGTGAAGAATTCCACCGCGATATCCTTGGCGCCTGGCACCTGCATGATCGAGGGCGCCTTCCAGCCGTCGTAGACGATGTCCGCGTAGGCCAGGTCATGAACCACCAGCACGTCGTAGCGCTTGGCAAGCTCCACCACTCGCTCGAAGAAGTCCAGCTCCACGCACTGGGCAGTAGGGTTCGACGGGAACCCCAGGATCATCATCTTCGGCTTGGGAATGGACTCGCGGATAGCCCGCTCCAGCTCGTTGAAGAAGTCCACGCCAGGCACGAGTGGCACCGAGCGCACCTGAGCGCCAGCGATCACGGCCCCGTAGATATGGATCGGATAACTGGGGTTAGGCACCAGCACGGTGTCGCCCTGGTCCAGGGTGGCCAGCATCAGGTGCGCCAGCCCTTCCTTGGAACCGATGGTCACGATGGCTTCGCTTTCAGGATCGATGTCCACGCCGTAGCGATCGGCATACCAGCGGGAAATTGCCCGGCGCAGGCGCGGGATGCCCCGGGACGTGGAGTAGCCGTGGGTGTCTTCCCGCTGGGCCACGCTGACCAGCTTCTCGACGATATGCGGCGGCGTGGCGCCGTCAGGGTTGCCCATGCTGAGGTCGATGATGTCTTCACCGCGACGGCGCGCGGCCATCTTCAGCTCGGCGGTGATGTTGAAAACGTAGGGCGGAAGGCGATCTATACGCGCAAAGCGGCGCGGCGAACGGAGTTCGGGCATGGTGGTCTCGATATACGTAAGCGCCCGGAACCGTCCGAGCGACGCTGGCCATTGCCTGGCCTAGGCGAACGATAGCGTCCCGCTTCGCTGCGTGTCCAGCGCGCGCCCATAAAAAAAACCGGGCCATTCACAGGCCCGGCTTTTTCACCTCATCGCTGCTCAAGGCAGCGC
This sequence comes from Pseudomonas sp. DC3200b2, assembly GCF_049895785.1. Lineage (NCBI taxonomy): Bacteria > Pseudomonadati > Pseudomonadota > Gammaproteobacteria > Pseudomonadales > Pseudomonadaceae > Pseudomonas > Pseudomonas sp. DC3200b2. The sequence continues at coordinate 84,398 of NZ_JAFCTA010000006.1, forward strand.
GGAGGTCAGCAGCAGGTCGGCCGACGCCTTGAAGTCCACCGACATCATCACGCTCAAGGCCGTGATGGTGAAGATGGAAAACACGAACAGCTTGCGCGCCCAGACCCGGTCATCGGTAGCCTTGTAACCGGTCCAGGCCATGTACAGCCAGTACATGCCCATGGCCGCGGCCACGGCCATGTAGCTCAGCCCGGCGTAACCACCGAGGGTAAGCATCAGGGTCGCGAGCACGAAGGCCAGGATGTAGTACAGGATATGCCGCTTGGCCACTGAAATCCCCCGCTCTACCGGAAGTACCGGGATGGAAGCAGCCCGGTAATCGTTGAAGCGGAAAATCGCGATGGCGTAGGAATGCGGCATCTGCCACAGGCTGAACATGACCAGCAGGGTCAGCGCGGCCATATCGAAGCGTCCTGTCACGGCCACGTAGCCGATCACCGGCGGCATGGCACCGGACAGGCTGCCCACCAACGTGCCGTGGACCGACTTGCGCTTGAGGTAAAGACTGTACAGGCCCACGTAGATGACGAAACCCGCGAGCCCGCTCAGGGCGGCAAGGGGGTTGGCCAGCTTGTAGAGCAGGCCGAGCCCCAGCAGCCCCAGCACGGTGGCGTACGCCAGGGCTACCTTGACCGGAATCAGCCCCTGGACGATAGCGCGGTTGCGGGTGCGCTCCATCTTCACGTCGATGTCGCGGTCGATGCAGTTGTTGAACGCACAACCGGAGGCGACTACCAGCGAGGTTCCGATCACCGTGGCAAGGAACAGGCCGAGATCGACATGCCCTTGCGCGGCAAGGAAGAAGCCGCCTGCCACAGAAAGCACGTTACCGAAAATGATCCCCGGTTTGGTGATTTGGATAAAGTGCTTAACGGACATGCGACCTACCTTACTTCGCCAGCATGAAGTGATGGATGCTGAACATGATCCACAACGACAAGCCGACCAGGAACGCGATGATCACGGCCGAGAAGATGAACGCGATCACGTTCCAGCGTTGCTCCGAGGAGCGATCCAGGTGCAGGAAGTACACCAGGTGAACGATGATCTGGACCACCGCGAACACCAGGATGATGGCCAGGATGGTGTCCTTGGGCATCGACGGGAACATCACCAGCCCGAACGGAATCACTGTCAGGATCACCGACAGGATGAAACCGATCATGTAGGACTTGAAGCTGCCGTGGCTCGCGCCGCCAGCGGAATGGTTGTTAGCCATTACAGGGCCCCCATCAGGTAGACAACGGTGAACACGCAGATCCAGACCACGTCCAGGAAGTGCCAGAACAGGCTAAGGCAGCTCATGCGGGTCTGGTTGGTGGTGGTCAGGCCGTTCTTGCTGATCTGAGCCATCAGCACAGCCATCCACAGCAGGCCGCTGGAAACGTGCAGGCCGTGGGTACCCACCAGGGTGAAGAAGGCGGACAGGAAGCCGCTCTTGTCCGGGCCGTAGCCTTCCTCGATCAGGTGATGGAATTCGTTGATTTCCATCGCGATGAAGCCAGCACCGAGCAGGAAGGTGATGAACAGCCAGGTCATCACGCCGCTCTTGTTGTTCTTGTGCATCGCCAGCATGGCGAAGCCGAACGTGATCGAGCTGAACAACAGCAGGAAGGTTTCGACCAGGACATAGCCCAGCTCGAAGATCTCGTGGCCGGAAGGGCCACCTGCAACGTTCCCTACCAGCACCGCGTAGGCGGCGAACAGGCAGGAGAACAGAATGCAGTCTGTCATCAGGTAGATCCAGAAGCCGAAGACAGTCATGCCCCCGGCATCGTGGTGATCGTCGTGCCCATGCTCGTGGCTATGGGCGACTTCACCGTGCAGAACGGTATTAGCCATGGTTCAAACCTTCTCCAACGTGGAGTTCACACGAGTACCGCCGACCACGCCGGCATGGGCGTTGGCCAGTGCGCGTTGACGCTCGCCTTCGATGCGGGCGACTTCGGCCGCCGGCACGTAGTAGTCGATGTCATCGTCGTAGCTGCGCACGATCAGGGTGATGATCATGCCGGCCAGGCCAATAGCGGCTGCCCACCAGATGTGCCAGATCAGCGCAAAGCCCAGCACCAGGCTGAAGGCAGCCATGATGAAGCCCATGCCGGTATTGCGTGGCATGTGGATCTGCTTGTAGTCGGCGGCATTGGCGGTCGCCTCACCACGCTCTTTCATGCCCCAGTAGGCGTCCAGGTCCGAAACCGCCGGTACTTCGGCAAAGTTGTAGAACGGTGGTGGCGAAGAGGTGGACCATTCCAGCGTGCGGCCATCCCACGGGTCACCGGTGACGTCCATGTTCTTCTTGCGATCGCGGATCGAAACGTAGATCTGCAGCAACTGGAACGCGATACCCGCGGCGACGAACAGCACACCGACCATGGCCACGTAGAACCATGGAGTCCACTCCGGGTTGTCGGTGTGGTTCAGGCGACGGGTCATGCCCATGAAGCCCAGCACGTACAGCGGCATGAACGCGAAGTAGAAGCCCACCAGCCAGCACCAGAAAGCGCATTTGCCCAGACGCTCGTTGAGCTTGAAGCCGAACGCTTTCGGGAACCAGAAGGTGAAGCCGGCCAGGTAGCCGAACACGGCGCCACCGATGATCACGTTATGGAAGTGCGCGATCAGGAACAGGCTGTTGTGCAGAACGAAGTCGGCGCCCGGTACCGCCAGCAGCACGCCGGTCATGCCACCTATACTGAAGGTGACGATGAAGCCGACGGTCCACAGCATCGGGGTCTTGAACTCGATGCGGCCGCGATACATGGTGAACAGCCAGGTGAAGATCTTCACCCCTGTCGGCACCGCGATGATCATGGTCATGATGCCGAAGAACGCGTTGACGTTCGCGCCAGCGCCCATGGTGAAGAAGTGGTGCAGCCACACGATGAACGACAGCACGGTGATCGCTACCGTCGCCCAGACCAGCGAGACATAACCGAACAGGCGCTTCTTGGCAAAGGTCGAGGTCACTTCCGAGAAGATGCCGAAGGCCGGCAGGATCAGGATGTAAACCTCAGGGTGACCCCAGGCCCAGAACAGGTTGACGTACATCATCGGGTTGCCACCAAGCTCGTTGGTGAAGAAATGCATACCCAGATAACGGTCAAGCGACAGCAGGAACAGCGTGGCGGTCAGGATCGGGAACGAGGCGGCGATCAGGATCGCGGTGCACAGGCAGTTCCAGGTGAACACCGGCATCTTCATCAAGGTCATGCCCGGGGCACGCATCTTGAGGATGGTCACGATGAAGTTCACGCCGGTCAGCAAGGTGCCCAGGCCGGAGATCTGCAGCGACCAGATGTAGTAGTCGACACCGACGCCAGGGCTGTATTGCAGGCCCGAAAGTGGCGGGTAGGCCACCCAGCCGGTCTTGGCGAACTCGCCGACCGCAAGGGAGATGTTGACCAGCAGCGCGCCCACCACGAACAGCCAGAAGCTGACGGAGTTCAGGAACGGGAAGGCAACGTCGCGAGCGCCGATCTGCAGCGGAACCACGATGTTCATCAGGCCGATCATGAAAGGCATGGCCATGAAGATGATCATGATCGTGCCGTGAGCGGTGAAGATCTGGTCGTAGTGCTCAGGTGGCAGGTAACCGGTGGAACCGGCCACCGCCATGGCCTGCTGGGAACGCATCATGATGGCATCGGCAAAGCCGCGCAGCAGCATGATGAGCGCCACGGCGATATACATCACGCCGATTTTCTTGTGGTCGACAGAGGTGAACCACTCTTTCCAGAGATAGCCCCACTTCTTGTAGTAGGTGATCGCCGCGAACACCGCAGCCCCGAGCACGGCAACGACGGCGAGGGTCACCATCACTATCGGCTCGTGGAAGGGTATCGCTTCCAGAGTTAATTTACCGAACATCTTTTACTCCTCTGCCCCAGCAGCTGAATTCTCACTTACTTCCTTACCTTCCTTGCCAAGCACACCCTTCTCGCGCGCCCCGTGGCCAGCGCCCATGCCTTCATACTTGTCGATGATGGTCTGGAACAGCTCAGGCGTAGCCGAGGAATACAAGGTGACAGGGTTCTTTTCGCTTGGTTTGGCCAGTGCTGCGTATTCGGCCGAATCAAGCTTCTTCGGTGAATTGCGTACTTCGCTCACCCAGGCGTCGAAGCCTTCCTGGGTAGTGGCTTGCGCCTGGAAAGTCATGCCGGTGAAGCCAGCCCCGCTGTAGTTCGCGGAGATGCCCTGGTAGTCGCCCCGCTCGTTGGCGATCAGGTGCAGTTTGGTCTGCATGCCCGCCATGGCGTAGATCTGGCCGCCGAGCGCCGGAATGAAGAAGGAGTTCATGACCGCGTCGGAAGTGATCTCGAAGCTGACCGGGGTATGCGCCGGGAAGACGATCTTGTTGACCGTGGCGATGCCCTGCTCCGGATATATGAACAGCCATTTCCAATCCAGCGCCACGACCTGGATGCGCACCGGCTTGACTTCGGAATCCAGCGGGCGGTAAGGATCGAGGTGGTGAGTCGAGACGTAGGTCACGTACCCCAGGATGGCGATGATGATCAGGGGTACGCCCCAGACCACGGCTTCGATCTTGGTGGAGTGTGCCCACTCAGGGGTATAGGTGGCATTGCGATTGGATGCGCGATACCTCCAGGCGAACCACAACGCCATGACGATCACCGGGATGACCACCGTGAGCATCAAGCCGAACGCGAGGAGAATCAGGTTTCTCTCGTCGATGCCCACCTGTCCCTTTGGATTGAGCAGGGTCCAGTCGCACCCACTGAGAAAAAGCATGCCGAAAAAGGGCAATATGCCAAACAGTCTGGGGTAACGCTTTTTACTCATCTCACGACCTCTAAAGCTTGCTTCAATGCAATGTGTGTTGTGATCGCCAACACTTCGTCCTGCCAAGCGTCAGCATTTTTCTTTATCGAAACCTGAAACCTGGAACAGCCATGGCTGAAGCAGGCCACCTGTGTCGCAGTGCTCAAATTGCTTTGACTCGTCGGATTATAGGCAAGTCGCCAAATCGCGCCCTTATTCCTTCAGGACTCCCGCGGGAAGCCGTTGGAACGACACCGTGAAGGGTAGACAACCGGATACCGCCGACGCCTCGCCGGTCTGAAAAAAAAGGCGAATACCTTGATTTCAAAGGCCTGGAGAGGGGGGCCATACGGAAATTGCCGCGATTGTAGTGAGCTAGCCCCACGATGAATATGACTTATATAGCAACAGTACATTGCTAATTATGCAACAATCGACCTGTATTTCAACCCGTTGCGACACGATGTCGCACCTGCGCCGAAGCGGCTGGACGCCTAGTGGCGCCTGGGTTCAGCAAGATTCATCGCAGGGTTGGCCCGACCTGTCGCGTGATCGAGTTGTTGCGGCAGGCACGATTCATGACAGCCGCCGGTTACGCCAGATACCCACGGGCACCAGCACCACGACGGCAATGAAGCCGACCAACGCCCACTGCGCCAGGGATAGCCCGAGAATGGGGGGATAAGGAGTAGTGCAGAACCCCTGCACTTCGAATACCAGGGGTAGCAATCGGGCCAGCGGCAGCCCATCGACGATCGGCTGCAGGACATCGACGCCACAGCTTTCCATCGGATGTGCCAGCACCCAGGCATGCTGGCCCGCCGCGGCCAATCCACCCAAGGCGCTGATTACCACCAGGGCTTCGAACAGGGTTACCCCCCGCTTGCCAGGCATGGCAGCTCCGAGGAACGCGAAGATGGCAATGAACAGGAAGGCGTAGCGCTGCAGTATGCAAAGCGGGCAAGGCGCCTCCCCAAGCGCGATCTGCAGATAGAGCGCGCCGCCCAGCAATGCCAGGCAGATGAGGCCCAGCAGGACGAGATAGCGCCGTTCACGCGCCAGCCTAGGTTCGGTGTGATGCATGGGTTTTCCTGATTTACCGGGCGTGCGTGTGCATGGGCCGTTTGCAAGGGCGCTAAGTTAGCATCCTTGATCGACCGGCAGTAAATGAAGCTCGGATTAAACCGTGGTTAAGCCGAAAAAAGATATTTCAAGAATTTTTCGCACGCTAGCGAACCGACCCTCTTGGCATGACCAGGAAAATTCACGAAGCCATTGAGCAGGGCGTGAAGAGTAGGTGCATCAGCGCGCTGGCGGTCTCTCCTGACGGCACTTACCGGATGGCCGGCCGCTGCCCTGGCGTCGCCCGGCTTCCCTGGCGGGTACCCAGTTTCGCCATGCCTTCACTCGGCCTGGCCATTGGCAAGCCGAGGCGCATTCCGCGGCGCCTGTGCGCTCTAAGCCAAAGCTCGCTATGTGAAGCCTCAGGTCAGTGCCTTGGCGGGCCCGAAGAACTCATATCGGACCCGCTCTTGCGCCACCCCGAGGTCCAGCAGGTTACGGCGTGTAGCCGCCATGAACCCGGTAGGCCCAAGCAGGTAGACATCGAAGTCCCGCCCGGCCGGCAGCCAGCGCTGCAGCAACTCCTTGTCCAGCAGCCCCTGGGCATCGCCGCCCTCCCCTTGCACATAACAATAGAAACGCTTCAGTTGGGGGTGGGCCTGGGCCTGTTCCTCCAGCCACTGTCCGAATCCATGCACCTCTCGATTTCGCGCGCAATGGATGAGCGTCACGGGGCGTCCCGTAGGCAATGCCGCCTCCAGCATGGCCAGGGTTGGAGTAATGCCTACCCCGCCGCTGATCAGCACCAGTGGGCCATCACTGGCCTGAAGCACGAAGTCGCCCGCTGGCGGGAAGAGTTCCAGGCGGTCGCCTTCGACGAGGTGATCATGCAGGTAGCTGGACACCACCCCGTCGGCGACACGTTTGACGCTGATCCGATAGCCCTTGCCGTCACTCAGGGCTGACAGCGAATAGTTGCGACGGTGCTCCACGCCATCGATGAACAGTCGCAAGCCAATGTACTGACCAGGGGCCGCGATCAACACTGGCTCCCCATCCTCCGGCATCAGATAAAAAGAAGAGATTTCCGTGCTTTCCGAAACCTTGCGCGCCAGCTTGAACATTCGGCTTCCACGCCAGCCTCCTGGCGCGGTGGCTTTTGCTTCATATAGCTGCTCTTCGGCCCCAATAAGGATATCGGCCAGTTGGCCATAGGCGGCGCCCCAGGCTTCGATCACCGCAGGCGTAGCGACATCCGGGCCCAGCACCTCGGAGATCGCCCGCAACAGACAGCTTCCCACGATCGGATAGTGCTCGGGCAAGATCTGCAAGGCGACATGCTTGTTGATGATCTGGCCCACCAGGCCGCCCAGGGCTTCCAGTCGGTCGATGTGCTTGGCGTACATCAGCACGCCATTGGCCAAGGCCCTTGGCTGGTCGCCATTGGCCTGGTGCGCCTGATTGAACAGCGGGCGTACTTGCGGATGTTCCCGCAGCATCATCTGGTAGAAATGGGTCGTCAGGGCCTCGCCACCGCTTTCCAGCAGCGGAACGGTAGCCTTTACAATCGCACGGTGTTCGGGACTCAACATGCTATCCTCCAACTCGACAGAATTCACATGCGTATTGCATTTCAGTTTCCGTGCCAGCTCAAAAAACCTTGATTAACAATGGATTGGCAGGCCTCTAGTCAGATTGACTCGAGTCCCCACGGAGTCTAATTGACCCAGGCCGTGTCATCATGACCTCGAAACCGCTGCTTCAAGCCCTGCTTGGGCTGATCTCCGATCTCTCGCTCACGCTGCCTGAAAGTGAACGCTATCGACGTCTGCTCAATGCCATGCGCCGCCTGCTTCCTTGCGATGCCGCGGCATTGCTTCGCCTGGATGGGGAGTGGCTGATACCTGTCGCGGTGGATGGCCTAAGCGAGGACACCCTGGGGCGCCGCTTCCGTATCAGCGAACATCCTCGCTTCCAGGTACTGTTGAGCCGAACCTCGCCTACCCGCTTTCCAGCGGACAGTCCTCTGCCCGACCCTTACGATGGCTTGATCAGCGGACGGCATGACCACCTGGAAGTGCATGACTGCCTGGGTTGCCCGCTATTGATCGATCAGCAGCCGTGGGGTTTGCTGACCCTGGATGCGCTGGACCCGGCGCGCTTCGATCCTATCGAACCCGGCACGCTCGAAGCCTTCGCCAGCCTCGCGGCCGCTATCGTCACTGTCGAGCAACACATTGCGCGCCTGGCCGACACTGCACAGTTGGAGCGGGAACGGGCGGACGGCCTGCTCCAGGCCAGCGCGCCGAACCAGGAACTCATCGGGCGTAGCCCTTCCATGCTCGCGCTCCTGGACCAAGTGAGGCTGGTGGGGCCCAGCGAGCTCACCGTCTTGATCACCGGAGAAACAGGCGTAGGCAAGGAGTTGGTGGCGCAGGCGTTGCATAAAGCTTCCACTCGCGCAAAAAAGGCTATGATCAGCCTGAACTGCGCTGCCCTGCCTGATGCCCTGGTGGAAAGCGAGTTGTTCGGCCATGTCAAAGGCGCGTTCACGGGCGCAGTCACGGACAGGCGCGGCAAGTTCGAACTGGCTGACGGCGGCACCTTGTTCCTGGATGAAGTCGGGGAACTGCCCCTGAGCGTGCAGGCCAAGCTATTGCGGGTGTTGCAGACAGGCCAGTTGCAACGCCTGGGCTCGGACCGCGAGCATCGGGTGAACGTACGGCTGATCGCCGCCACCAACCGGGACCTGGCTGCCGAAGTCACGGCCGGGCGCTGCAGAGCTGACTTCTATCACCGCCTCAGCGTCTATCCACTGCGGGTGCCGGCACTTCGCGAGCGGAACAAGGATGTACTGCTGCTTGCCGGGTATTTCCTCGAACAGAATCGCTCGCGCCTGGGAGTCGGTGGTATCCGGCTGGACACGGATGCCCAGGCTGCCTTGCTGGCCTACGCCTGGCCAGGTAACGTGCGCGAGCTCGAACACCTGATCGGCCGTTGCGCCCTGACAGCTCTTGGTCGGCTATCCAGCCGGCCGCGGATCCTTACCCTGACCCGGGAAGACCTGGGCCTGGACACCGGGCTTCAGCAAGCCGCCGTCATGCGCCTGGACGCCGTGACCACCGAGCGCGCGGAAACCGAGCGAACCGAGGTGCCTGCCGGCGACCTGCGCCAGGCAGTCGATAGCCTTCAGAGGCGAATGATCGAGGATTGCCTGCGCCGCCACGACAATCATTGGACCGCCGCCGCTCGGGAACTGGGGCTGGACCGGGCAAATCTCAGCCGCCTGGCCCGCCGCCTGGGCCTGCGCTGATTAAAGGCGCCTTGCCTGCGGCCGATACAAACTGTGTACTTACCTGCGGTTCGCCGCATCGCTACTGAAGGTCGACATGTCCAAACCACGCGCCGAATCGCTTTCGCTCTTGCTGTTTACCTTGCGCAGCGGCAAGTTGATGGCCATCAACCTTCTCAAGGTCAGTGAAATCATCCCTTGCCCGGCGCTCACACGCCTGCCGGATGCCCACTCCCATGTAAAGGGAGTCACCACGCTACGAGGTACCACCCTGTCGGTGATAGACCTCAGCCGAGCCATTGGTGAACAGCCCCTGGCGGACCCCTCGGGCGGGTGCCTCATCGTTACCGATATCAGTCGATCCCGCCAGGGGCTGCATGTGCAGGGCGTGAGTCGGATCATTCACTGCCGCTCCACCGACATCCGCCCGCCGCCCTTCGCCTCGGGAGGACGCTCCTATATCACCGGGGTGACCGAAGTGGACGGCGCGCTGGTTCAGGTACTGGACATCGAAAAGGTAATCCATGGCATCGCCCCGCCCCGCGTTGAGCCAGGCGGCCATGACCTGACGCCCGAGCAGGCGCACTTGCTGGCACAGGCGCGGATTCTGGTAGTCGACGACAGTCAGGTGGCCTTGCAGCAATCGATACTGGCCCTGCGCAGTCTGCGTATCGAGTGCCACACCGCGCGAAGCGCCAAGGATGCCATGACCTGCCTGCTTGACCTGCAGGGTACGGCCGAGCAAATCAATATTCTGGTATCCGACATCGAAATGCCGGAAATGGATGGCTATGCCCTGACCCGGGCCTTGCGTGACAGCGTGGACTTCAACGATCTTTACATCCTGCTTCACACCTCCCTGGACAGCGCCATGAACAGTAGACGTGCCGAGGAAGCCGGCGCGAACGCCGTGCTGACCAAGTTCTCCTCGCCGGAGCTTACCGAATGCCTGATCAAGGCGGCCCGTAGCGTGCTCGCAAGTGGCGCGCAGTTAGAGACAGAGCGGTGAAGATCCATGGCGGTAGCCCATTCCGCCTGGCTCATAGCCGCACCAGAATGCCGCCAAGGGTAACGAGGTAAGCCGCCACCCCTTGAACGGCAGGTGGGCATACCAGCTGCGCGCCGGTGATCAGTACAAGCAGCAGGGTGCCGGGAACTACACTGATGGTCGGGGTCATGGGCAGGTCTCCAGGTACGAACGTGCCGAGTGTCCATTGCCCTGGCCATGAATATCTATCAGGCACATCCCTATCTCTTGTAGGAAATTGCGCTTTAACGCCGGTATCAGGGAGATGACAGCGGTTCGTCGGGCAAATAACGCCGCGGATGCTGCCCCCGCCCTCAACAAGACTTCTACAGCCTTGCCTAAACCCTTGATCTGAAATGGATCCTTCCATTTCTTCCAGGGTATGGCTCAAGTCATGCGGCGATAGATGGCATTATGCCTTACCCTGACAGCTTGTAGGGACTAGCATGCACGCCTAGAATGGCCCCGCCCCGCCTCCCATGAGCCCAAGCAATGCCGCGAACCTTCGTACACCGTGCCCGCCAGGCCGAGCGTAAGCTGGTTACCGGGAGTCTTCTGGCGATTCTGGCCATTATCGGCATCGTGTCTTTCCTGCTGGTCAAGGAATACGACAATGCCCGAGAGGTTGCCCTGCGGGGCGCAAAGAACCTGGCGCAGTTGATCGAAGCCGACGTCAAGCGCAACGTGGAGCTCTACGACCTTTCCCTGCAAGGCATCGTGGATGCTTCGCAGGATGCAACCTTTGTACAGGTCCCGCCTTCCCTTCAGCGTCAGGTCCTGTTCGGGCGGGCCATTTCGATGCCCCTGCGCGGGGATCTTCTGTGGATCAACGAACGTGGTCAGGCGCTAGCCAGCTCGGTTGGCTATGACCTGCCTGGAATCGACTTCAGCGCACGTGACAACTTCAAGCTACATCAGGCCTCCACGGATCCTGGGCTACACATCAGCCGCCCTTTCAAGGACCAGTTGGGCCAGCTTGACTGGTGCATCGCTTTCACCCGTCGTATCTCCGGACCAGACGGCGGCTTTCGTGGCATGGCCTCCGGGGTGCTGCGGCTGGATTACTTCGGTGAGCTGTTCAAGTCCCTCAACATCGGAAAGGACAGTAGCGTGAGCCTGGCGAATGTTTACGGCGACATTCTAGCGCGCGAGCCGGAACCCGCCGGGGGCGACATCGTCGGGAAAAACCTGATGGACCGCCCCAATATGCAACGGATGGTGCGAGACCCATCAGGCAACGTGTTCATGGCCATGTCCAGTCTCGACGGCACCAAGCGCCTCTACAGCTACGGTCAGGTGGCGGGGTTGCCCTTGGTAGTGATCGTTGCGCTGGGTTACGACGATGTCTTCGGTGCCTGGGAGCGAACGGCTCTGGCCATTTGCTTTGCCACGCTGTGCCTATGCCTGGGGATTGCCTGGCTTACCATCCTGTTCCGTCGCGAGCTAAGGCGCGGACGCCGTTCGGAAGCATCCCTGGCCGCCCTGGCGGCGACCGACCCGCTGACCGGCCTGGCCAACCGCCGGACTCTGGATCAGACGCTTCAGAAGGAATGGGCACGGGCACTACGCAGCGGACGCGACCTCGCCATCCTTATGATCGATGTGGATCACTTCGGTGCCTTCAACGAAAAGCACGGCCATCAGGGTGGCGATCAGGCGCTTGGTAGCGTCGCCTGTATCATTGCCCAGGGAGCCAGCCGGCCAGGGGATCTCGCCGCGCGCTATGGAGGCGAGGAATTCGTGGTGGTTCTGGTGGAAACCAGCCTGGAAAGCGCGCATGTCCTGGCCGAATCCATTCGCATGAGAGTCGAAGCCCTGGGCGTGGGCGGCGAAACGAGCCCCTTGACGGTCAGCATAGGCGTGGCGGCCATCGCGGCTTCGGACACCGCCACGCGAACGCTCGAAACCTTGATGTGCGCGGCTGATACCGCGCTTTACACGGCCAAGCGAGAGGGGCGTAACCGGGTGTGCCAAGGCAGCCTGGGCCAGGCGAAAAAAACGCCGGCAGTGCCGGCGTAAGAGGGATTTCAGGGAGGAATAGCGCAATCAACTGGCGCGAGCGATATTGCGCAGCGCCTTTATCTGATCGTGGTTACGTTGCACGCCGTGGAACTGACGCTCCACGATGGCATAGACATTGGCCGGCAGCGGCTCGGCCAGGGCTTCCTTGTAGGCCTTCATGGCGACGTCCTCGCCACGTTCTGCCTCGTTGAGCACAGCTTCTTCGCTTTTACCGGTAATCAGGGATTTGAGGTCTACCCAACGGCGATGAAGGTCGCCACTGAGGCTGGTCGAATCCTCAGGGCTGCCACCCAAAGCGGTGACTTCGGCTTGAAGCTCGCCCGCAGCGGCTCCACACTCGGCCGAATGCTTCAGCAGTAGCGTTTTGAGTTCTGCATTCTTTACATCATTGGCGCAGGCCTTGAAGCCTTCCTCACCATCCTTGCAGGTTTCGATCAGGCGGTTCAGTACCGAAACGACGCTTTCGCCAGACTTGGTCATATTCTCTTCTCCTGTGAGTAAGGGCTATCTGGATAAGAGCATGCTACGTGCCAAGTCAGCCCTTTCTTGAATAACCCTAAGAATCAATGACTTGGCCTGGATAGCCAAACGGCTGCATCATTCGCTTTGCAAGATGGGCCTGGTCGTACCTTGCAAAGTGCACGTCATCATCAACTTTTGTACAAGTTTTGAAGCCATGGATTTCGACAAGCTGGAACTGCTGGTAAGCACTAAGATGCCCTACGGCAAATACCGAGGTCGGCTACTGGCAGACCTGCCAGGGCCCTACCTGGGCTGGTTCGCCCGCCAAGGTTTTCCCCATGGCTCGCTGGGAGAGTTACTGGCGCTGATGCATGAGATCGACCATAACGGGCTCGGCGATTTGCTGGCCCCCCTGCGTCGCAAGCAGGGCCAGCCAGGCCCTCGCTGAATTCAGGGCAAAAAAAAGGTGCGCCGACCAAGCGCACCTCAAAGCCATGAAACAACCTTTCACGGTTCAGCCAAACAGTGCCACGGCCTCACGGCTGCATTGCTCGATCTGGTCCCACTGCCCTGCCTTGATCCACTCTTTGTCCAGCATCCAGGTACCGCCCACGCACATGACATTGCCCAGGCTCATGTACGCCTTGACGTTGCCCGTGTTGACGCCGCCGGTGGGACAGAACCGCACATCGCCGAACGGGCCGGCGAATGCCTTGATGGCCGCCACACCGCCACAGATCTCTGCTGGGAATAGCTTGAAGCGACGATAGCCCAAGGCATATCCCATCATGATTTCCGAAGCCGTGGCGATGCCTGGCAGTAGAGGGATGGCGCTTTCCACACCTGCTTCGAGCATGTCCTGGGTCGCCCCAGGGGTAACCACGAACTGGGCGCCGGCCTGCTCGACCGCGGCGAACATCTGCCGGTCCAGCACGGTGCCAGCGCCTACGGTAAGGTGGGGGCGGTGCTCGCGCAGCAGCTTGATCGCCTTGAGTCCGTATTGCGAACGCAGCGTGACCTCCAAGCAGGTCAGGCCTCCGGCAGCAAGGGCATCGGCCAGAGGCAGAATCTCGCTTTCCGAATTGATGACGATGACCGGCAGGATCCGAGCACGCTCGGCTATTTCATCGATGAGTTTGACCTTGTCCGCCATGCGGGATTGTTGTTCAGGCGTCATAACGGCTGATCCTAGGCTCAGGGGCACCGGCTTGAACCAGTGGTTTGTGGGAAAAACAGGGCCCGTCAGACGGGCCCGCTGTCAGATGTCGCCATACCAGGAACGCCCATCGCGGGTAATCAATGCGATGGAGCTCATTGGCCCCCAGGATCCCGCGGCGTAGGGTTTTGGCGCATCGCCCGACTTCTTCCAGCCGGCGATCAACTGGTCGCACCAGCGCCAGGCGTATTCGATCTCGTCCTTGCGCACGAACAGGTTCTGGTTGCCTTGCATTACCTCCAGCAACAGGCGTTCGTAGGCATCGGGAATACGGGCGCTGCGGTAAGTATCCGAGAAATTGAGCTGCAAGGGCCCGCTCTTCAAATGCATGCCCTTGTCCAGGCCCTGCTCCTTGGTCATCACACGCAAGGAAATGCTTTCATCCGGTTGCAGGCGAATGATCAGCTTGTTGCTGATCTGCAGGCGCTGTTCAGGAGCGAAGATGTAGTGCGGCGGCTCCTTGAAGTGGATAACGATCTGCGACAGCTTCTGTGGCATGCGCTTGCCCGTGCGCAGGTAGAACGGCACCCCCGCCCAGCGCCAGTTGCGGATATCCGCGCGCAGCGCCACGAAGGTCTCGGTGTCGCTCTGGGTATTGGAGTTCTCTTCTTCCAGGTAGCCTGGAACACCCCGCCCATCGCTGTAGCCAGCGATGTACTGGCCACGAACCACATGCGTGCTCAAGCCCTCCCCCGTGATCGGAGCCAGGGCCTTGAGCACCTTGACCTTTTCATCCCGGATGGCATCGGCGGAAAGGTCCGCTGGCGGGTCCATGGCGATCAGGCAGAGCAACTGCAGCAGGTGGTTCTGCACCATGTCGCGCAGCTGGCCTGCCTTGTCGAAATAGCCCCAGCGCCCTTCGATCCCCACCTTCTCGGCCACGGTGATTTCCACGTGGGAGATATAGTTCTGGTTCCACTGGGTTTCGAACAGGCTGTTGGCGAAGCGCAAGGCAATCAGGTTCTGGACGGTTTCCTTGCCCAGATAGTGGTCGATCCGATAGACGCGGTTTTCCGGGAAGTAATGAGCCACGGCGTCGTTGACCCGCTGTGAAGACTCCAGGTCGTGGCCGATGGGCTTCTCCAGCACCACGCGGGTGCGGTCGGCCAGGCCGACCTTCGCCAGGTTCTCGCAAATGGCGCCATAGACGGCCGCCGGGGTGGCAAAATAGGCGATCACCTGGGCTGTTGGCCCGACCCGCTCGGCCAGCACGGCATAGTCCTCGGCCAGGAGGAAATCCACATGCAGGTATTCCAGGCGCGCCTTGAAGCGCTCCAGGTGGTCGGTGTCCAATTCCGCGGCGGGCACGAATTCATGCAGGTGCTCGTCGATTTCCGCCAGATGACTCGCGGCGTCGCCGGGCTCGCGCGCCAGCGCCAACAGCCGCGTATCCGGATGAAGAAGGCCGGCGCGCTCGAGCTGGTACAGCGCCGGGAACAGCTTGCGCAGGGCCAGGTCGCCTAGGGCGCCGAAGAGAGCGAAAGTGCAAGGTTCGGAAATCGACAGCATGATATGGGTTCTTTTATCAAGTGGGACGAGTATTACGGGTTTTTACCCCGTCGATCAAGTCAAAATGTAGTAATAAAACAACAAAGCCTTGCTCACCGCGGCGATACTGGAGATCGTCGTGGCCCATCAGTACGATAGACCACCTACCACGGCAGCCGTGCCGGGAATCGACCCACGGCGCGAGCCGGCCACCACAGGAGATTACATGGATCGCGTGCGCAACCTACTGGAACAGATCCAGGGGCGCCTCGAAGAGCTGAACAAGGCGGAGCGGAAGGTGGCCGAGGTGATTCTCGGCAACCCTCAACAGGCCACGCGGTTCAGTATCGCTGCCTTGGCGCAGGCCGCCAAGGTCAGCGAGCCCACGGTCAACCGTTTCTGCCGTTCGTTCGGCGTTAGCGGCTATCCCGAACTCAAGCTGCAACTGGCACAGAGCCTGGCCAGCGGCGCGGCCTATGTCAGCCGTGCCGTCGCCGAGGATGACGACCCCGCCGCCTATACGCAGAAGATTTTCACCAGCGCCATCGCCTCCCTGGACAGCGCTTGCCAGCAGCTAGACCCGCAACTGATCAGCCGCGCGGTGGACATGATGATCCAGGCCAGGCAGATTCACTTCTTCGGCCTGGGCGCCTCAGCCCCCGTCGCCCTGGATGCTCAGCACAAGTTCTTCCGCTTTAACCTGGCGGTGTCTGCCCATGCCGATGTGCTGATGCAGCGAATGCTCGCCTCGGTGGCACACACCGGCGAACTCTTCGTGATCATTTCCTATACCGGGCGCACCCGAGAGCTTGTGGAAGTGGCGCGCATCGCCAGGGAGAATGGCGCATCCGTGCTCGGGTTGACCGCGGCGGGCTCCCCCCTGGCACAGGCGAGCAGCCTGAGCCTGAATATTCCGCTGCCGGAAGACACCGACATCTACATGCCAATGACCTCGCGGATCATCCAGCTGACTGTGCTGGACGTGCTCGCTACGGGCATGACCCTGCGCCGCGGGGCCGATTTCCAGCCTCACCTGCGCAAGATCAAGGAAAGCCTCAACGCCAGCCGCTATCCCCTGGAGGAGGGATAGCCGCGCCGACCCAACGCCGCCCGGGCAGGCGGCGTCGTGGCGACACTTAGAACTTGGACTGTACCTTCAGGCCTGCGACCAGGGCGTTGTCCACTTCATCCACGCCGCCTGGGCGCTTGATGTACTGCAGGTTGGGACGCACGGTGAGCCAGTTGGTGACATGGAAGCCGTAGTAGATCTCGGCATCGTATTCACTGCCGCGTACTGGTACGAAGCCTGGGTTGTCGTAGTCCTGGATGCCACTGAGGGCGTTGGCCAGGCGAGCGTTGTCGGATACGTCGTCGTTGACATGGATGCGGGCGATGCCCACCCCGATGTCATCCTTCGGACGGCCATCGAACAGCCCCTTGTAGACCAGGCCAACCTGCTGGTAGCTGTCTACCACGGTAGTGGCCTTGTCGTGCACGGTGGCGTTGGCGAACACGCTCAAGCCGCGGCTGGCGTCACCGTTATGGGCGGTCAACTGCTGCTGGGCAACGATCCACCAGCCATGCTTGCTGCTGTGGGTAGCGTAGGCGCCGCCGCTGCTGGCTTGCAACTGGCCATCTTCGCCTTCGGACACGTCGTTGGCCTTGGCGGTACTGTAGTAGTAGCCCAGGCGGTATTCGCCCGGCAGGCCATTGACCGATGGCGACCACACCACTTCCACCGGAATGATGGCGCCCTTGGTCCCACTGCCGCTGAGCTTCCAGGCGTTGCCGGTTTCCAGGTAGGACGGATTCTGCTCATAGGCGCCGATCTGCGCGTAGAACTCAGGCGTGATGTTGTATTTCACGCGCAGGGCCCACTGGGAGACCGGCCAGTTGTACCAGATGTCACCGATCCAGTTACCCACTTGCGAGCCGCAGAACGCCAGGTTCTGGAAGTCGCAAGGGAAGCTGTTGAAATCCTCGCCCTCGCCGAAGCGGCCGAATTTCACGTCCAGCTTGTCATCCAGGAAGGTCTGCTTGACCCACATCTGGGTCAGGCGCCAGGTCTGGCCACGGCCCCAGACTTCCTGGGAGGAACTCAAGGTGCCAGCACGCGGATCGCCGATCCGGTCGTTGCTGATGTTGCGGCCGCTACGCTCGGTGATCGCCAGCTTGAACTCGGCGCCATGCCAGCCGAAGATCTTTTCCAGGTCCAGTTGCACGCCCAGGGCGAACTGGTCCGAATAGCGGGCGGTGCGGTCGTCGTTGTAGCCACCGTTGAGATTGGTGGCCGCCTCGCCGACATACTCGAACATGAAGTCATAGCCTTTGTCGTACAGCTCATGACGCAGGCCGCCCCAGTCACCTGTGGCGTATTGGGACGCGTCATACGGCTTGGCGGCATAGGCGGTGGTCGCCAAGCCCATGGCGCCGAGCACCGACAGCTGACGCGCCAACCGCAGTGTGGTCGCTTTGGTGGTGTTTTGCTTGTTCATTCCCTGGCTACCCTCGTTTTATTGTTATACGAACTCTTGTTGTGCGGCGGATGTTGGCATCCGCCTGGCTCAGCGGCCGCCGATACCGGCCACCTTCTCGTCATACGACTGCCCCGCGGTGGCGGCTTGCAGCCCCAGCCGCTCGCCGCTGGCCGCGTCGAACAGCAAGACCTTGCCCGGATCCAGACGCAGCTCCAGTACTTCCCCCACCGCCGGCGCATCGTCCGGTGCCACCCGGCAACACACCTTGGTGTCGTTCAAGGTCACGAATACCAGGGTATCCGGCCCGGTAGGCTCGGTCACCTGGACTTGCGCGCGAACACCTGGGAAGGCGCTACCCGCCTCCCCGTTAACGATCAATTGTTCCGGGCGGACACCCAGAATAACGTCGCGGTCTTCCAGGCCAGCCTCGCTCAGGCCCAGTGGCAGTTCGCAGCGTGCCTGGCCACTGTCCAGCACAGCGACCAGGCCATCCCCCCGACGCTGCAAGCGCAGCGGGATGAAGTTCATCGGTGGCGAACCGATAAAGCTTGCCACAAAGAGGTTCGCCGGGTCGTTATAGATCTGCTTCGGCGTGCCAAATTGCTGGATGATGCCGTCCTTCATCACCGCCACCTTGTCACCCAGGGTCATGGCCTCGATCTGGTCGTGGGTCACGTATACCGTGGTGGTGCGCAGACGCTGGTGCATCAGCTTGATCTCGGTACGCATCTCCACCCGCAGCTTGGCATCCAGGTTGGACAACGGCTCGTCGAACAGGTAGATCTTCGGGCGCCGGGCCAAGGCACGGCCCATGGCCACCCGCTGCTGCTGCCCGCCGGACAGCTGGCCCGGCTTGCGGGTCAGCAAGTGTTCTATCTGCAGCAGCTTGGACACTCGGGCCACTTCCTGGTCGATCTCCGCGGCAGGCATCTTGCGGATCTTCAAGCCAAAGGCGATGTTTTCCCGGACAGTCATGGTCGGGTAGAGCGCATAGGACTGAAACACCATGGCGATGTCCCGGTCTTTCGGGCTCATGCCACTGATGTCGGTGCCGTCTACCAGGATGGCGCCACCGGTAATGTTCTCCAGGCCCGCGATACAGTTCATCAGGGTGGACTTGCCGCAGCCCGAAGGGCCGACCAGGATCAGGAACTCCCCGGAGTCGATCGACAGCTGGATGTCCTTGAGCGTGTCCGGCAGGCCGCTGCCGTAGCTCTTGATTACGTTACGCAGTTCAAGCGTTGCCATGTGCTCACCCCTTGACCGCGCCGGCCGTAAGCCCGCGCAGGAAATACTTGCCCGCCAGTATGTACACCAGCAGTGTCGGAAGCCCGGCGATCATTGCCGCGGCCATGTCCACGTTATATTCCTTGACCCCGGTGCTGGTGTTGACCAGGTTGTTCAGCGCGACCGTGATGGGCTGGGCATCCCCGCTGGCGAAGACGACGCCGAACAGGAAGTCGTTCCAGATCTGGGTGAATTGCCAGATCAGGCACACCATGATGGTCGGGATCGACATCGGCAGGAGGATGCGACCGAAGATAGTGAAGAACCCCGCCCCATCCAGCCTGGCTGCCTTGACCAGGGCTTCCGGCACGCTGACATAGAAGTTACGGAAGAACAGCGTGGTAAAGGCGAGCCCGTAGACCACGTGCACCAGCACCAGGCCAGCCGTGGTGTTGGACAGGCCCAGCTTGCCAAGCGTGAAGGATGCCGGCAGTAGCACCGTCTGGAACGGCAGGAAGCAGCCGAACAGCAGCAGGCCAAAGAACAATTGCGAACCGCGGAAACGCCACATGGACAGCACGTAGCCGTTCAGGGCGCCAACCGCCGTTGAGATCACCACTGCCGGCACGGTGATCGCCACCGAGTTGCGGAAGTAGCCATTGACCAACGACCAGGCCTTGCTCCAGCCAATGGTGGTGAAAGCCTCTGGAATGCTCAGCAGGTTACCGTTGCTGATATCGTCGGGTGTCTTGAAGCTGGTGAGCAGCATCACCGCCAGTGGTACCAGGTACAACAGGCAGGCACCGATAAGCACCAGGTAGATCAGGATGCGGCTGGGCGTCAGCCCCGGTTTGAGGGTGGCACTAGTCATGGCGCTTGCCTCGCAGCTCCGAATACAGGTAAGGCACCAGGATCGCCAGGATCCCCGCCAGCATCAGCATGGCGCTGGCCGACCCCATGCCCATCTGGCCGCGGCTGAACGTGAAGGAGTACATGAATACCGCGGGCAAGTCCGAGGAATAGCCTGGGCCGCCAGCGGTCATGGCCATCACCAGGTCGAAACTCTTGATGGCGATATGGGCCAGGATCATGAAGGCACTGAAGAAGACCGGACGCAGGCTCGGTAGCACGATCTTCAGGTAAATGGTGGGCAGGCTGGCGCCGTCGACCTGGGCAGCGCGGATGATGGAGCTGTCCACCCCCCGCAGGCCAGCCAGGAACATGGCCATGACGAAGCCCGAGGCCTGCCACACCGCCGCGATCACCACGCAGTAGATGACGCGGTCCTGGTTGATCAGCCAGTCGAAGGTGAAGCCTGTCCAGCCCCAGTCGCGCAGCATTTTGTCCAGGCCCATGCCCGGGTTCAGCAGCCATTTCCAGGCCGTGCCGGTGACGATCATCGACAAGGCCATGGGATAGAGGAAGATGGTGCGGATGAACCCTTCACGGCGGATGCGCTGGTCCAGCAGCACGGCCAGCAACACGCCGACCACCAGGCTGACAGCGATGAACAGGCCGCCGAACACCAGCAGGTTCTTGCTGGCCACCCACCAGCGGTCGTTTTCCCAAAGCCGGGCATATTGGGCCAGGCCTACGAACTTATAGCTGGGCATGAAGCTGGAGTTGGTGAACGACAGCAGGAAAGTCCAGCCTATGTAGGCGTAGAAGCCCACCAGAACCACCACCATGCTCGGCGCCAGGACCAGCCGTGGCAGCCAGGCCTGCAGGCGATCCAGGGCCGACGGGGCCTTTCGCGGCAACGCAGCGACAGCAGTCATTGAATCGATCTCGTTTGAAGGCAAGGCCGTGGGGCCGGCCCATGCATGGACGGCCCAGCGGCGGGTAGCGATTACTGAGCGGACTTGATCGCGGCGCCAAGTTTCTTGGCCGCCGAGGCGGGGTCGCCGTTCTTGTCGTTGATGAAGTTCGTTACGACGTCGAACACCGCGCCCTGCACAGCCAGGCTGGTCGCCATGTTATGTGCCATGCTCGGCTGAGCGCCCTGACCCTTGCTCGCTTCGTCGAAGTCCTTGCGCGACGCCTGGGCGCAGCTGTCGAACTGGCTCATGTCGATGTCGCCACGGACCGGGATCGAGCCCTTGTTCTGGTTGAACACGGTCTGGAAGTGGGTACCCAGGGCAATCTTGGCCACGTCCTTCTGGGCCGCCACCGTACCTGCGTCCTTGACCTTGAACATGGCCAGGGAGTCGACGTTATAGGTATAGCTGCCCGCGGTGCCCGGGAACGGAATGCACTGGTAGTCCTTGCCGGCCACCTTCTTGGCGGTGGTCCATTCGCTCTTGGCCCAGTCGCCCATGGCCTGCATGCCCGCCTTGCCCTGGATCACCTGGGCGGTGGCCTGGTTCCAGTCCTGGCCGCCACGGTTAGGGTCCATGTAGCCGGCAAGCTTCTTCAGCGCGGCGAACGAGTCGGCCATTTTCTGGCCGGTCAGGGTGCCCTGGTCCAGCTCAACGAAGGCCTTGTGGAAGCCTTCAGGCCCCATGACCGCCAGCACGATGTCTTCGAACACGGTCGCGTTCTGCCATGGCTGGTCGCCATGGGCCAGCGGCGTGATGCCGGCGGCCTTGAGCTTCTCGGCGGCGGCGAAGAGTTCATCGAGGGTGCCAGGCGCCTTGTCGATTCCTGCCTTCTTGAAGGCTTCCGGGTTGATCCACAACCAGTTCACCCGGTGGATGTTGAACGGCACCGCAACGTAGTGACCATCGTACTGAACGATCCGGGCCACGGTCGGGGACAGCAGCTTGTCCCAGCCTTCGCTCTTGGCGACGTCATCCAGGCCGTCTTCGGTGAGCAGGCCCAGCGAGCCCCAGTCCTGGATATCCGGCCCCTTGATCTGCGCGGCTCCTGGCGGGTTGCCGGACACTGCGCGGGTCTTGAGCACGGTCATGGCGGCGGCACCACCACCGCCGGCCACGGCGTTGTCTTTCCAGGCGTAGCCATCGGCCTTGACCTGGTTGCGCAGAACGTCCATGGCCGCGCTTTCGCCGGCGCTGGTCCACCAGTGGGTAACTTCGATAGTGCCTTTGCCGTCGGCGGCCTGTGCCGCGAAGGGCGCGAGCGTGGCGAGGGAAATGACAGCGGCGAGGCGATTGATCGCGTTCATCGGAATTCCTTGTTGTTGTTATGCCGTAGCAAGTCTGGCGCTTGCGCTGGATGCAGTTTAGGCAAGGTCATTAGCGCGCCAGGTAACGAAACGATGCTCAAATGTCACCAAGTCGTGACATTAACCCTGGCCTGCCAAGGCGCTGGCGATGCTTACCGCCAAAGGCAGGCCAGGCAGTAGAACGGCCTGCAGTGCATGGTAAAGGTCAGGCTTGCCGGCCCACACCTGGGCGCTGGGACGATTCTGCTCGTCCAGCTCGTGATACCAGCTGCCTTGCGTGCGGTCGATCAGATAGTGCTCGGTAAAGTCCCAGTAGCGTCGATACCAGTCCTCGTAGTGGCGCTCTCCCGTACGTATCAGCAAGGCCGCCGCCGCCGCGCTGGCCTCGGCATGGACCCAGTGCATACGCTGGCGTACCACCGGCTGGTCTTGCCAGTCGAGGGTATACACCAGGCCAGGCGCGCCATCGGCCGCCCAGGCGCTGCCACAGGCGGCGGCGAACAGCTGGCGGGCCGCGTCCAGGAGCCATTGCGGAGCGTCCAGCCCGCGGCGTTGGAGGGCGCCTTCCAGGTGAAGCAGCAAGCGGGCCCACTCGAACGCGTGCCCTGGCGTACTGCCATAGGGCCGGAAGGGGTCTGCCGGCTGCGCCTGGTTGTAATCCAACAGAGGCTGCCAATGTTGGTCGAAGTGCTCGATCACCCGATGCTGGTTGTTCATGGCATGGTCACGGATCAGCCGCTCGCAGATACGTAGCGCGCGCTTCAGCCACAACGGGTTACCGGTAACGTCGGCCAGGGCCAGGAAGGCTTCCACGCTGTGCATGTTGCTGTTGGCGCCCCGATAAGCTTCCGGGACGCTCCAGGCGCGGTCGTAGGCTTCGGCCATGGCGCCTTCGCCCTCCTGCCAGAAGTGAGTATCGATCACTCTCACCGCTTCAGTGAGCAAGGCCTGAGCACCAACGCAGCCGGTCACCGTGGCGGAGCTGGCGGCCAGGGCCACGAACGCGTGCAGGTAGGCAGCCTTGCCATCGTCCCCCTCCCCCTGGGCCTGGGCGAACCAGCCGCCATGGGTCTGGTCTTGCAAGGTTCCCAGCAATGCCCGCACGCCATGTTCGACCAGCGGGCCAAAACCCGGCAGGCCACTCAAGTGGGCCAGGGCAAAGCTGTGGGTCATCCGGGTGGTGATCAGGGTCTGGGCTCGGTCATCGGCCAGCCGCCCCTCGTCATCCAAGGGGCCGAAACCCTCGTCCAGACGCGCGGCCTTGGCGAAGCGAGCCAGCCGCCAGGCTTCGTCCAGACGCCATTGGCGGTGCGCTGGTGAGTCGAGCCAGCTGCTGAAGATAGGGTCAGGTTTTTCCATGAGGATCCTTCGACTTGTTATTGTTCGCGTCAGGAGTGTACCCAAGCGCAAGCGGATGCCGGGTAACGAAGGCGCAAGGCCGCGTCACCGCTCGGTGACGATTGGAAGGCCTCGATGCGCTCGGGCCGAATCAGGTTCGTGGTAGATACAGCGTAACCCTTAGCCCTCCCTGCGGCAGGTTCCGCAGGCTCACTTCCCCGCCGTGGCTGTGGGCGATGTTGCGAGCGATGCCCAGGCCCAGCCCGTAACCCGGCTGGTTGGTAGCCAGGCGCACATGGGGCTCGAATACGGTTTCGAGCCGCTGCGCCGGTACGCCGGGGCCTTCGTCGTCCACGTGCAGCACGAACGCCTTGGCCGAGTCTTCCACGAACAGGTGCGCTCGCTCGCCATATTTCAAGGCGTTGTCGATCAGGTTGCCCATGCACCGCCTCAGCGCCAGGGGCTTGCCGCGGTAGGCGCGGCGGGCCTGACCGCTGAGGGTGATGCGGCCGTTGCCCGACGTCGCCATGTAGGGTTCGACCAGGCAGTCCAGCACCTGGTTGAGGTCTACCCGCTCGATGTTCTCGTGGATGTCCGTGTCCTTGACACACTGGAGCGCCCCTTTGACCAGCATGTCCAGTTCGTCCAGGTCCCGATTGAAGCGCGTGTGCAAGGCTTCGTCCTCCAGCAGTTCCACTCGCAGGCGCAGACGTGTGATAGGCGTGCGCAGGTCATGGGAGATGGCGCTGAACAGTTGACTGCGCTCCGTCAGGTATCGGCTGATGCGCTCGCGCATGGCATTGAAGGCTCGGCTGACTTCCACGACCTCGCTGCCGCCGCCCTCCACCAGGGGCTTTTCCGGCTCGGCGCCCAGGGATAGCTCACGGGCCGCGCGCGCCAGGCGCTTGAGCGGGCGGCTCTGCCAATGCACCAACAGCCCGATGAACACCAGCAGGAACAGGCTGGTCAGGCCGATGAACAGCAGCTGCTGGGCGGGGAGGCCTTCTTCGTCGAGGCTGGTGTAGGGCTCGGGCAGCAGGGAGGCGATATAGAGCCATTCGCCATCGCCCAGGCGAATCTGGGTGACCATGACCGGCGGGTTCACCGGTTCCAGGGTCAAGGCATAGTGGGCCCAGGATCGTGGCAGGTCGTCCAGCGCCAGCCCACTATTGAAGATCCGCAGGTCCTGGGGCGTCACGAATTGCACCGTCAGGCTCACCTGCTCGCCCAGTTGCTGATGCAGTACGGCAGCCACCGCGTCGATCACCGCCTGGCGCCGGGGGCTGGGCCCGATTACCCGCATGCTGAGCGGCTTGTCGTTGAGCGAGACGAAGAAGCGGGTACCTCCCATGCTACGCAGCTGGTCCAGCACCAGGGGACGATAGGCCAATGGCAGCGAGCGGAAGTAGCTCACACTGGCGGACATGGAATGCGCCAGGCTACGCGCACTGGTCACCAGCCCCTCGAGCTGGGTCTCCCGCAGTTGCGACAGCCAGATCACGCTAGAGAGGGTTTGCGCCAGCAACACCGCCAGCAGGGTCAACAGCAGCATGCGCCCCAGCAGGGACCGTGGCAGCGGTGGTCGTCTAAGCCGTAACAACGTTGGCCGCCAGAAGATAACCACTGCCACGCACTGTGCGAATGAGCCGAGGGGGCTTCTCGGTGTCCCGCAAACGTTGGCGCAGACGACTGACAGCCATGTCGACGATGCGGTCCAGAGGCATCAGTTCACGACCCCGGGTAGCGTTGCCGATGGTGTCGCGGTCGAGGATCTGCTGCGGATGGTCGAGGAACAGCTTGAGCAGCGCAAAATCGGCGCCCGAGAGGATCACTTCTTCGCCATCCACATGGAACAGTCGATGACTGACCACGTCCAGGCGCCAGTCATCGAAGGCCAGCAGTTCGCCGGCACGCTCGCTGCCGAATTGGGCACGCCGCAACAGCGCCTTGATCCGCGCCTGCAGTTCCCGGGGACTGAAGGGTTTGCCCAGGTAGTCGTCCGCGCCCAGTTCCAGGCCGACGATGCGATCAGCCTCGTCGGAACTCGCCGTGAGCATGATGATGGGCACCTGGGCCTGGCGTGGATGCTGTCGGGCCCAGCGGCAGAGGCTGAAGCCGTCTTCATCCGGCAGCATGATATCGAGGATGACCAGGTCCACGCTCGAGGCATTGAAGGCTTCGCGAAAACCTCGACCATCGCCGACCGCCTGGACCTGGAAGCCGGCACGGCCCAGGTAGGCGGTCAGCAGTTCGCGGATTTCCTGGTCGTCGTCGACCAGGAGAATGGTTTTGCCGGCAGTGGTCAAAGCAGTGGTTCCCCCTGAGCACGGGTCATCGCCCGTTCGAGGGTGATTAGACGCTTACCGCGGCCCTTCCCGCAAGGCCACGCCGGCACCGATAAGTCCGGAAAATTCGGCCGTTACCACCCACACCGGCACCTGGCCGAAATAGCCGCTCATGCAGCCCTTGTCGGCGAAGCTCTCGTTGAAGCCGCTGGCCAGGAACAGTTCGATGAAACGGGGAATCACCCCGCCGACGATATATACCCCGCCAAGACCTCCGACGGTCAGCACGTTATTGCCTGCCACCCGCCCGAGGAACCGGCAGAACTGGTCGATAGCCAGCGCCGCCACGGCATCGCCAGCCAGGGCCAGCTCGGTCACCTGGGCAGGCTGACTGGCCTTGGCCGCATGGCCATCGAGGGCACAGATGGCTTCGTACAGACGCAATAGGCCACCGCCGCTGAGAATGGTCTCGGCGCTCACATGACCGATGTCGTTCTGGATATGCTGACGGATCCGAGCCTCCCGCTCGTTGCCTACGGGCAGATCCACATGGCCGCCCTCTCCTGGCAGGGCCATCCAGTGCCCTTCGCCGAGGTTGAGCAGAGTGCCCACGCCCAGCCCGGTGCCGGGGCCGATGACCACCGCAGGGCGACGGGGATCGGCGCGGCCCTGGCGCACCGTCTGGAATTCACCGTCGCGCAGCCGGGTCATGCCCAGGGCCATGGCGGTGAAATCGTTGATCAGCAGCAGGCGCTGAACGTCCAGGGTGGCGCAGAACGCTTTCTGGCTGAGCCGCCAATGGTTGTTGGTGAAACGGAATTCATCGCCGTCCACTGGCCCGGCGACCGCCAGGCAAACGGAGCTCACTGCGCCCTTGGCCAGGTTCTGGTCACGCAGGTACTTGGCGATGGCCTGTTCCGGACTGGTGAAATCCGCGGTGGAAAACACCTGGACCGCACGCAGCGCGTCGTTTTCCCACAGGGCGAAACGGGCGTTGGTGCCGCCGATGTCGCCTACCAGTGCCAATGTCATTTAAGGGCTCCCAAAGCCGAGGTAAAGGCGCTGGCGCCCTGCTCGGCCGAGCTGAACGCCACTCGCATGAAACTGAACAATTCGCGACCGCAGCCCACGCTGCTATCCACTGTCGGCACCGCGGCTTCGCGGGATTCGAACTCGGCCACGTCCACCTGAAGCTGCAAGGTGCCGGTCGAGCCATCCACGCGGATGATATCGCCATCGCGCACACGCGCCAGCGCCCCGCCGTCCACCCCTTCCGGGCATACATGGATCGCGGCCGGGATCTTGCCCGATGCACCTGACATTCGTCCATCGGTAACCAGGGCGACCTTGAAGCCGCGATCCTGCAATACGCCCAGGAAGGGCGTCATCTTGTGCAGTTCCGGCATGCCGTTGGCGCGGGGCCCCTGGAAGCGCACCACGCAGACCACGTCACGGTCCAGCTCGCCGGCCTTGAAGGCATCAGCCAGTTGCTGCTGGTCCTCGAATACCCGGGCCGGAGCCTCGACGACACGGTGCTCCGGGGCCACGGCGGACACTTTCATCACGCCTCGGCCCAGGTTGCCCTCCATCACGCGCAGCCCGCCTTCGCTGGAGAAGGGCCGCGTCGCTGGCCGCACGACCGCCTCGTCCAGACTGGCCGCCGGCCCGTCACGCCATACCAGCCGACCGTCATCCAGGAAAGGCTCGCGGGTGTAGGCACGCATGCCCTTGCCCATCACCGTATTCACATCCTCGTGCAGCAAGCCGGCGTCCAGCAGTTCGCGCACGAGGAAGGCCACGCCTCCGGCAGCCTGGAAATGGTTGATGTCGGCCTTGCCGTTGGGATAGACATTGCACAGGGTCGGCACCACCTCGGAGAGGTCGGCCATGTCCTGCCAGGTCAGCTGAATGCCGGCCGCCATCGCCATGGCCGGCAGGTGCAGGGTGTGGTTGGTCGAGCCCCCGGTGGCATGCAGCGCCACGCAGGCATTGACCAGGGCACGCTCATCCACCACCTCGCCCAGCGGCATGAAGTTGCCGCTCGCCTTGGTGATGCGTACCACCTGCTGCGCCGCCTCGATGGTCAAGGCCTCGCGCAGGGGCGTATTGGGGTTGACGAAGGAGGCGCCCGGCAGGTGCAGGCCCATGACCTCCATCACCAGCTGGTTGGTGTTGGCGGTGCCGTAGAAGGTGCAGGTGCCCGGGCCGTGGTAGGACTTCATCTCCGATTCCAGCAGCTCTTCGCGAGTGGCCTTGCCCTCGGCATAGCGCTGGCGCACATCGGCCTTTTCCTTGTTGGAAATGCCTGAGGGCATGGGCCCACCGGGCACGAAGATGGTCGGCAGGTGGCCGAAGCGCAGCGCGCCAATCATCAGGCCGGGCACGATCTTGTCGCAGATGCCCAGGCAAAGGTTAGCGTCGAACATGTTGTGCGACAGCGCCACGGCGGTGGCCATGGCAATGGTTTCCCGGCTGGCGATGGACAGCTCCATGCCTGGCTCGCCCTGGGTGACTCCATCGCACATGGCCGGCACGCCACCGGCGAACTGACCGACACTGCCCATCTCGCGCAGGGCCGCCTTGATGACCTCGGGGTAGCGCTCGTAGGGCTGGTGGGCCGACAGCATGTCGTTGTAGGCCGAGACGATCGCCACGTTGGCCGCGTTGAGCATGCGCAACTGGTGCTTGTCCTCGGCACCGCAACCGGCTACGCCGTGGGCGAAGTTCGCGCACTGGAGCTTGCCGCGCTGAGGCCCCTCCGTGGCGGCCGCGCGAATCATGGCCAGGTAACGCTCACGCGTGGGGCGGCTGCGTTCGATCAGCCGTTGGGTAACCTCGAGGACGCGGGGATGCATGTAGGACTCCAGGCTCAGGAGAGGACCGTTCTCGGGCAACGCAGTGAATCGACTGGCGTGGAAACTTTCAACTTCAGGGCCAGGGGTCGATCAAAAGACAGAGCCGTACCGGTCACGCGTTGTAGATAAAACAAAATTCTGCCATCAAAAAGGCTTGTTTTCTATTTCTATGCGAATAATCTTGTAATTCCAACAACAAAACAGATTTCGTGATTCGGACCTCGGCGGAGACGTTCCACAATCTGACAGTAGGTAATGCCAATGACCATTCGCATCGCAATCAACGGTTTCGGCCGCATCGGAAGAAACATCCTCCGTGCACTGTATACCCAAGGCTACCGCCAGGACCTGCAGGTCGTCGCAATCAACGACCTGGGTGACAGCGCCATCAATGCCCACCTGCTCAAATATGACACTGTCCACGGCACCTTCGATGCCACCGTCGAACATGACGAGGCGGGCTTGAGCGTCAACGGCGACCGTATCGCCGTATCGGCCATTCGCAATCCTGCTGAGCTGCCTTGGAAAGACCACAAGGTCGACGTGGTGTTCGAATGCACCGGTCTGTTCACCAGCCGTGACAAGGCCGCCGCGCACCTGCAGGCTGGCGCCAGCAAGGTGATCATCTCGGCTCCGGCCAAGGGCGCCGATGCCACCGTGGTCTTTGGGGTGAACCACGACATTCTTACAGCGGCCCATCAGGTGATCTCCAACGCGTCCTGCACGACCAATTGCCTGGCACCCGTGGCCCAGGTGCTGGACCGTGAAATCGGCATCGAACAGGGCCTGATGACCACCATCCACGCCTACACCAACGACCAGAACCTGATCGACGTCTACCACAGCGACCCCTTCCGCGCCCGCTCGGCCACCCACTCGATGATCCCGAGCAAGACCGGCGCCGCCGAGGCGGTGGGCCTGGTGCTGCCGCAGCTGGCCGGCAAGCTCACCGGCATGGCGGTACGGGTTCCGGTGATCAACGTGTCTCTGGTGGACCTGACCCTGAACGTCAAGCGTGACGTGACCGCCGACGAAGTGAACCAGCTGCTCAAAACCGCCGCGGAGGGCTCCAAGGTGCTGGGCTATAATTCACTGCCGCTGGTGTCCTGCGATTTCAATCACAATCCCCTGTCATCCATCTTCGACGCCAATCACACCAAGGTCAGCGGGCGGATGCTCAAGGTAATGGCCTGGTATGACAACGAGTGGGGCTTCTCCAACCGCATGTTGGACAACTGCCTGGCCCTTTGTAACGCCAAGTAAAGGATGCCTGCATCGTCTTGACCTCGGGCGTGGATGAGAAGCATTATCATCCGTCGCCCCGGTTAGGTCGTCCTGTGAGACAGTCACGCTTCAACACCGTTTTTCTCGGCCAGCGCCTGAGCCTGCTGCGCACCCTGCAAGGCATTGTCCGCAACCGGGGCATCGCCGAAGAACTTCTTCATGAAACCTGGCTCCGGGTGTCCCGCACCTTGACGGAGCGCCCTATAGAGCATCTGGAGCCGTTCGTTTTCCAGACCGCCCGCAATCTGGCCCTGGATCATCTCCGCGCCCAGCGTCGACACGCCCGTACCCTGGACGATACCCTGCCGCCTGAAGCCTTGGAGGCCGTGCCTGAAGAACGCAGCAGCGCGGAAGACGCCGCCCACGCGCAGCGCCTGCTGCAACGCCTGGAAGCCAGCTTGCAACGGCTGACACCGCGCCAGCGGGATATTTTCGTGCGCAGCCGTGTCCATGGCCAGAGCTACCTGGCGATCGCCGACGCCCTGGGCGTTTCGGCCAGCACCGTTCAGAAAGAACTGAAGTTGATCATGCTGTTATGCCTGGAGGCCACCCGGCAGCCAATGACCGTTTCCAAACCATCTTCATGAGGACTCGCTGATGCCCACTTCCTTCCGGCCCGCGTCAGCGGAACAGGCCCTGCAGGAAGCGGTGGACTGGATGATCCTGTTGCAATGCCCAACGCCAGCCCAGTGCCAGGCCTTTGACGCCTGGCTGGCCGAGGATCCTGGTCACCTGGACGCTTATGCCCAGGCCAGTGCTGCCTGGTCCGCCCCGGAGATGGAAACGGCCGCGTCCCGGCTGGCGGCGCCACCGCCAACTCCCCTGCCCAAGCCGCGAAAGACGCCAGTGTCGGGCTTGCCCTGGCGCCGACTGGCGCTCGCCGCCGTACTGGTGCTCGGGGTCGCGGCCCTGGTCAAACTGCCCTTGCGCCTGGAGGCCGATCACATGACCGGCATTGGCGAGCGGCAGCATTTCAACCTGGCCGATGGTACCGAGGTGGTACTCAATACCGAATCAGCCCTGGCCGCCCAGGCAGGCCCCAACGCACGCGCCGCCCAACTGCTGCAGGGCGAGGCCTGGTTCGACGTGCCCAGCCGTGGCGCCCCGCTCGAACTGCGCGCCGGTCCCCTGCTGGCACAGGCCAACGGAAGTGCGTTCACGGTGCGCTGGTTGGACGGCCAGGCCCGGGTACATGTCCAACGCGGCCGGGTCGACCTGCGCAGCAACCAGCATGAAAACCTGAGCTTGTCCGCGGGCATGAGTGTCGGGCTGGGCCGCTCAGGCTTCGAGGCGCCGACGCGGCTGCAACCGGAGCAGGACCTGGCCTGGCTCAATGGTCGCCTGGTGTTCGTCAACCGCCCCCTGCGGGAGGTGCTGGCCGACCTGAGCCGCTATTACCCCGGCTGGATTCTCAATACGCGCGCCTCGCTGGATGAGCGGCGGGTAACGGGCAACTACAGCGTCGAAGATCCGCCTGCTGTATTGCGGGCCCTTGCCCAGGTCACTTCCGCCAGCCTGCGAGAATGGCCAGCGCTGATGATCCTCAACTGATCCGGACGCTGTTCTTCAATTTCGCCGCGGCTCGACCCGGGCCTTGCCGCTAGACGGCGGCACAAGTTTTTTTACGCGATTTACAGGCTGGTTCGTCTCGTCTTTTTGCCAATGCTAATTATTCGCATCAAGACGGAGCTTTCATGCACCCTTCTCTTCTTCCCAGCGCAGCCATGACCTGCCTGGCTGCCTTCTGTGCCCCGGCGGTGGCCGAGTCCAACCCGCGGGATTTCGCCATTCCCTCCCAGCCACTTTCTTCCGCGCTGACCGCCTTCAGTAGTGCGACAGGCTGGCAGTTCGGCCTGCCAGCGGAACTCGGCGAAGGCCTTGCCTCGGCCGATGTGCACGGCCGACTGCCAGCGGAGCAAGCGCTGGCCCGGCTGCTTACGGGTACCGGTCTTTCCTTTCGCAAGGTTGCCCCGGCATCCGTGGTTCTGGAAAGGCAAGGCGCTGTGCAATTGGCGCCGATCAGCATCAGCGCCACCCGGCGCGCGCAAGCCACCAGCGAGGTGCCGGCCAGTGTCAGCATTACCGACCGTGAGGCCCTGGATCGCGATAGCGTCGACACGCTGCAGGAGCTGGTGCGTTACGAGCCGGGCGTGAGCGTGGGCGGCACCGGGCAGCGCGCCGGCCTGACCGGCTTCAATATACGCGGCATCGATGGCGACCGGGTATTGACCCAGGTGGACGGCGTCAGCGTGCCCGACAGCTATTTCTTCGGCCCTTACGCC
Source organism: Pseudomonas sp. DC3200b2 (assembly GCF_049895785.1). NCBI lineage: Bacteria > Pseudomonadati > Pseudomonadota > Gammaproteobacteria > Pseudomonadales > Pseudomonadaceae > Pseudomonas > Pseudomonas sp. DC3200b2. Next base: position 116,624 of record NZ_JAFCTA010000006.1, read on the forward strand.
CAGACCCAGCGCGACTACGTCGACACGGAAATCCTCAAGCGCGCGGAAATCGTCCGGGGCCCGAATTCCGCGCTCTATGGCAGCAGCGCCATTGGCGGCGCGGTGAGTTACTACACGCTGGATGCCGAGGACATCCTCAAGCCGGGCAAGGACGCCGGTGCCCGCCTCAAGGCAGGCTACAGCTCCCAGGACAACAGCTGGCTCAAGTCCGCCACCGTGGCTGGCCGGCACGGCGATTTCGATGGCTTGCTGCACCTGAGCCGGCGCGATGGCCATGAAACCGAATCTTACGGGGGCAATCATGGCACCGGCCTGAGCCGTACGGCAGCCAACCCGGAAGATGTCAGTACCACCAATGTTCTGGTCAAGGCCGGCTGGAACTACGCGGACGAGGGTCGCCTGGTATTGACCTATGAAAACTTCCAGCGCAACACCGAAGGGAATATGAAAAGCGCTTACGGTGGCCCCTTCACCAACGGCGCCGGCCTGGGCATGTACCGCTGGCGAAGCATCGACGACAGCGTCAGCCGAGAACGCTTCGGCATCGCTCAGGACATGGGGCTCAACAGCCTGTTCGCTGACCAGGCCAAGTGGAGCCTGAACTACCAGTTGGCCAAAACGGACGAGCAGACAGACGAGCTCTACGTGCCTTTCACCCGGCAAGTGCTCCGGCACCGGGACACCTATTACAAGGAACACCAGTGGGTGTTCGACGGCCAATTGGAAAAGGCTTTCTCCGTTGGCAACACTGAACATGACCTCACCTACGGCACTGCCCTGAAGCGGCAGAAGGTCAGCGGGTTGCGCAGCGGCTATGGCATCTGCGTCGCCGCTGGCCGGGGTTGCACGCCAGGCGCTGGCAGCAGCGCTGACTACCTGGCGCCGGAAAGCGATTTTCCGAACCCTACCGTGGACACGTTCAGCCTGTTCGCACAAGACGAGATCCGTTACAACAAATGGACCTTCCTGCCGGGCGCGCGCTACGACTACACGCGGCTTACCCCTCACCTGACCGAGGCATTCCTGCGTACCCTCGACCCCACCGATCCTGTCAGCGCTGAGCGCAAGACCTGGCATCGGCTGTCGCCCAAGCTTGGCCTCACCTATGCCCTGAGCGAGGAAACGCGCTGGTATGCGCAATATGCAGAAGGCTTCCGCACGCCTACCGCCAAGGCGTTGTATGGCCGCTTCGAAAACCGCGCAGGGGGCTACCGGGTCGAGCCCAATTCGAATCTCGAACCGGAAAAGAGCCGAAGCCTGGAGACCGGGCTGCGCGGCTATTTCGACGCGGGCAGCTATGAAGTGGCGGTCTTCTATAACAAGTACCGAGACTTCATCGATGAGAATCGCCTCCAGGCCGGCTACGACGAGCAGACGTTCCAGAGCGTGAACATCAGGCACGCCACCATCCGCGGCGCCGAGGCCAAGGGCCGCTTGAACCTGGACCGCTTCGGCGCGCCCGAAGGGCTTTACACCCAGGGTTCCGTAGCCTGGGCCCATGGCCGCAATGACGACACAGGCCAACCCTTGAACAGCATCAACCCGCTCACCGGTGTGCTCGGCCTGGGCTACGAGCAGCCGCGCTATGGCGGGCTGCTGAGCTGGACCTTGGTCAGGCGCAAGGACAGGGTGGACGAAAGCAGCCTCAACGCCCCGGACGGCGGCAGCGCTTTCAGGACCCCCGGCTTTGGCACCCTGGACGTGACCGGCTACTACCAGATCAGCGAAGACCTGACCCTCAACGCGGGGCTCTACAACCTCACCGACAAGAAATACTGGCTGTGGGACAACGTACGCGGCTACGACAGCGTGGGCGAGGCGGCGGTGACCGCCCCGGCCAACCTGGACCGACTCACCCAGCCAGGCCGGAATTTCTCGGTGAACCTGGTGTGGAACATCTAACGCAACCCGGGGCCGCCCCGGCGGCCCCCTCATTGACGAGACTCGCCATGAACGCTCTGACAGCCCCTGCCAGCCCAACCACTCGCGCCGCCCGCTCCCAGCGCTTGAGCCAGGTCACGCGCGCGCCCCACGAAACCCTCGACGCCCTGGTCAAGGCCAAGGCAGCTTTCGATACCCTGCAAGGCTTTGGCCGATTTCTGAGGGCACAGTACCTGTTCCAGGCCGAGCTGGCGCCCTTTTACAACGATGAACGCCTGACAGCGCTCTTTCCCGGCCTGCCCCAACGCTGCCGGGTCGATCAGGCATTGGCGGACCTCGCCGACCTTGGCGTGCGCCCCCCTGTGGCGGTGCCAGGCGCACCCGCCGACCTGAGCGTGGCTGAAGCCCTGGGCTGGATTTTTGTCTCCGAAGGGTCGAAACTCGGCGCCGCTTTCCTCTACAAGCGGGCCGAAGCCCTGGGCCTGTCCGCGGAAAAGGGCGCGCGTCACCTGGCCGAACCCGAAGGCGGCCGTGCCGCTGGCTGGAAGGCCTTCGTGAAAACCCTGGATGCCCTGAGCCTGTCCGAAGCCGAAGAAAGGCTGGCCGACGCCGGTGCTTTAGCGGCTTTCACACGCTTCACCGTTTTGCTGCAAGCGGCCTATGCTGATGCACAGGCTTGAATTCACCACCGGGCCCGCCTCAGGCGTGGCCCGGCCTGACCGATGTCCGGTGTCGATGACCACCCAGCCTCCAGCGCCCCGTTCCCGTCTGGCCCGCCTGCTCTACGCACTTCTGGCGTATGTCTGCGTGGGCATCGGCATAGTTGCGATCTTCATCCCTGGCCTGCCCACGACCGAATTCATTCTTATCGCCGCCTGGGCGGCTACTCGCAGTTCGCCGCGGCTGAGCGCCTGGCTGGAAAACCATCGCGTGTTCGGGCCGATCATTCGGAACTGGCGCAACGGCAAGATCATTACCCGCCGGGCGAAATGGGCGGCCACGGCAAGCATGCTCGCTTGCGCCATCATCATGTGGCTGACGCTGCGCCACTACTGGGCTATCTACGCGGCCATCGGCGGCATGGTATTGGTCAATCTTTGGATCTGGTCAAGGCCCGAAGCGCCGAAAGGATCCCAAAACCGGTGACCGATCGTCGGAAAATCTTCAAGATCTTTCCTGGCCAGTCGATGCGATGAGGTAGCCGAATGTCGGCTTGGGAGGGCCATTCGCCCTCTGCCGTGCCACTTATCGCGAGCCCATTCCATGTTCCAGTCCCTCTCCATACGCTTGAAGATCGTCCTGCTGGCCGGGCTTTGCCTGATCGCCGTGGTTGCAACCGTGGTAGGCATGAACCTGTATCAGGCCCGTACCAACAACCATATGGTGGGCGCCTTCAGCGAAGAGATGCTGACTCGGAGCGTGGAGAAGCTGCTGCTGGCACAGGCCGCGGAGAAGGCGGCTACCCTGCAGAAAACCTACAGCGCGGACCTTACCCTGGCCCAGGACATGGCTGAGCAGATGGGGCAACTGAGCGGAGCCGGACCCCGCCACGGCCTGGATAAGGCAGCCGTGCGTGAAGAAGCCAATCGCGCCCTGGAGTTGGGCTTCAAGCGCAATCCCGATGTGCTGGGCGTGTGGGCTGTATTCGAAAAAGACGCCTTCGATGGTCAGGACGCTAGCTTCGTTGGCGACCTGAGCCATGGTTCCAACGAAACCGGCCGCTTCGGCAGCTATTGGAGCCGTTATGACGGCAGCGATAGCAACACCGCCATCGATGAAGACGATCTGGTCAGAAACGAAATCAACGCCAGCGGCCTGCCTTACAACACCTGGTACACCTGCGCCCTGCAGACCGGCAAGCTGTGCCTGCTCGAACCCTATGCCGACACCATCAATGGCAAGACCCTGCTGATGACCACCATCGCCATACCCGTTCGGGTAGGCGGCAAGGTAGTCGGCGTCACAGGGGTTGACCTGGCCTTGAACTCGCTGCAGGTCAGCGCCGCCAAGGCCAAGGCCGAGCTGTTCGACGGCGCCGGGCATATCATGGTGCTTTCAAGCAAGGGCATCCTGGCGGCCAACAGCGATGCTGCCGACAGCCTGGGCAAGCGCATCGACGCCAGCTTGGGCGAAGAAGGCAAGGAAATTCTCCAGCTGGTGCAGGGTGGTACCGCCAAGGTGGTCGCCCGGGGCGACCTGATCCGCGCGGTGTACCCGGTTACTCCAGTAGAAGGCGCCCCTGCCTGGGGCGTGGCCATTGATCTGCCACGCCAGGTATTGCTGGCCGACGCCCTCAAGCTGCAGGACATGCTCGACAGCGCGCAAACCAGCGGCACTCTGCAAACCCTCATGGTGGCTGTGCTGGCTGGGCTGCTGGGGCTGGTGCTGCTGTGGCTGACCGCCTCGGGCGTGACCCGGCCGATCACTAACGTGGCGCTGATGCTCAAGGACATCGCCAGTGGCGAAGGCGACCTGACCCGCCGCATCCGGTATAGCCGCCAGGATGAACTGGGCGAGCTGGCCAGCTGGTTCAACCGTTTCCTGGACAAGCTGCAGCCGACCATCGCGCAGATCAAGACCAGCATCACCGAAGCGCGCTCCACGGCGGACCAGTCTTCGGAAATCGCCCGGCAGACCAGCGAAGGCATGCAGGTACAGTTCCGCGAGATCGACCAGGTCGCCACCGCTTCCAACCAGATGAGCGCGACAGCCCAGGAAGTGGCAAGCAGCGCTTCCAACGCTGCCACTGCGGCCAGGGGCGCGGACCAGTCGGCCCGGGACGGCATGACCATCATCGAGCGCAGCACCCAGGATATCAACGGCCTGGCCGTGGAAGTCAGCAAGGCTGTGAGCGAAGTGGAAACCCTGGCGGTGAACAGCGAACAGATCGGCACCGTGCTCGAGGTCATCCGCAGTATCGCCGAGCAGACCAACCTGCTCGCGCTCAACGCAGCGATCGAGGCGGCTCGCGCCGGCGACAGCGGCCGCGGCTTTGCCGTGGTGGCCGACGAAGTGCGCAATCTGGCCAAGCGGACCCAGGATTCAGTGGAGGAAATCCGCCACGTGATCGAGCGCATCCAGAGCGCGACCCGCGACGTGGTTTCGACCATGCATTCGAGCCAGGGCAAGGCTCAGGAAAACGCCGCGCAGATTCTCCAGGCTTCGTCGGCGCTGGCGCGCATCAGCGAGGCGGTGGGCGTGATCAGCGACATGAACCTGCAGATCGCCAGCGCGGCCGAGGAGCAAAGCGCGGTGGCCGAGGAAGTGAACCGTAACGTATCGGCCATTCGCCAGGTGACCGAGACCCTGACTGAGCAGGCCACCGAGTCGGCGCAGGTGAGCAGCCAGCTCAATGCCCTGGCCAGCCAGCAGATGCGCTTGATGGATCAGTTCAAGGTCTGACCCAATCCCGCCATAAGGGTCTATGCTGCCCCACACGCCCCGGACAATCCGGGGCGTGTGCATTCAGGACCCTCACCATGTTCGAGCCCGGCCGCCTGCATCTGGAGCATAGTCCCGTCCAACCGCCGGACGTAGCCTATGAACTCATCATTACCTATGCCCCAGCGAGCAGCCAGGACGGGCCCTCGATGCATTTCCAGGTAACCGGTCATATCGCCGGCCAGCCTGTGGACGAAAGCTTCGACCTGGCGGCGGACCTGGCCTTCAACTTCGCCAGTAGCATCGACCATCTGGCCCGTCGTCATGGTTTGCCTGCCACCCAGGTCGTGCCCATCAGCCTGCACAAGCAGTACGACGAGATGTTCGCCGATATCCAGCAAAAGCTCGGACGCCATTGCGGCGACCCTGTGGATGCGCGGCACCTGGGCAAGGCCTGAGCGCCCGGCCCGGTTCCTTCGGCCGACGCCAGCGGGCATAATCCGCGACTTCAGCGGCTTCGCACCTCTTCGCTCATGCGCATTCATGTCAGCTTCCAAGACCGCGTCGGCATTACCCAGGAAGTGCTCGCCCTGCTAGGCGCGCGCAACCTGAACCTGGATGCCGTCGAGATGGTGCCTCCCAACGTGTACATCGACGCGCCGACGCTGAGCCCGGCCGTGCTCGATGAGCTGCGCGACGCGCTGTTCAGCGTGGCCGGCGTGCGTGCGGTGACCGTTGTAGACATGCTGCCGGGGCAGCGTCGACACTTGCAGCTTGATGCACTGCTGGCCGCCATGAGTGATCCGGTGCTGGCGGTGGATACCCAAGGCACGGTGCTGCTGGCCAACCCGGCGATGGTCTCGCTGCATGGCAGCGAACCCGCGGGCTTGTCGGTACAAAACCTGTTCGATGATCCCAATCTGTTGGCTGCCTTGCTCGAACAGGACTTCCGGCTGCCCTTGCGGGAAGTGGCCATCCAGGGCGAAACCCTCCTGCTGGACGCCACGCCCATTCCCCATGCCGGCGCGCTGCTCACCCTCTACCCGCCGCACCGCATCGGCGAACGCCTGGCAGCCCTTCACCACGACCATGCCGAGGGCTTCGAAGCCTTGCTCGGCGAGTCGACCGCCATCCGCCAGCTCAAGGTCCGGGCCCAGCGCATCGCTACCCTGGACGCGCCCTTGCTGATCCAGGGCGAAACGGGCACCGGCAAGGAGCTGGTCGCCCGGGCCTGCCATGCGGCCAGCGCGCGCCACGCGGCTCCTTTCCTGGCGCTCAATTGCGCGGCGCTTCCGGAGAACCTGGCTGAAAGCGAACTGTTCGGCTATGCGCCCGGCGCTTTTACCGGCGCCCAGCGCGGCGGCAAGCCAGGGCTGATGGAGCTGGCACACCAAGGCACGGTCTTTCTCGACGAAATCGGCGAGATGTCACCCTACCTGCAAGCCAAGCTGCTGCGTTTTCTCAATGACGGCACTTTCCGTCGGGTAGGTGGCGAACGCGAGGTGAAGGTCAATGTGCGGATCTTGAGTGCCACGCACCGGGACCTGGGCAAGATGGTCAGCGAAGGACGCTTCCGTGAAGACCTTTACTACCGTCTCAATGTGCTCAACCTGGACGTGCCGCCTCTGCGCGACCGTGGCCAGGACATTCTCCTGCTTGCGCGCTGGTTCATGCGCCAGGCCTGCGCCCAGATCGGCCGCCCCGTTTGCCGCCTGGCTCCCGGCACCTATCCCGCCTTGCTGGGCAACCGCTGGCCCGGCAACGTGCGCCAACTGCAGAACGTGATCTTCCGCGCCGCAGCCATCTGCGAAGGCAGCCTGGTGGATATTGGCGACCTGGACATCGCGGGAACGTCCGTGGCCCAGACCCATGAGCGGAACATCCAAAGCCTGGAGCAAGCCGTCGAAGACTACGAACGCGCGCTGCTGGAACGGCTCTACGTCGACTATCCCTCCTCTCGCCTGCTGGCGGCCCGCTTGCAAACCTCACATACGGCCATTGCCAATCGCTTGCGCAAGTACGGTATTCCCCACGCGCCCAGCGCCTGATACTGTCACGATTTCTTTACGGTGTATTGAATTCGATACAGCCTGACAGGCTGATAATGCTGGGCTTGGCGGTGGAACCTGTAAAGCTTTCAAGACAGCCGAACTTCAAAGCCGCTTCACCTTTTTACGAAGCCTAGCAAAACAAGGGGTTGCCCGGGTTGGCAACCATATTGCAATACGCACTCATTCGCCCGCTGGGCTTGGTTGCCCGACTGGCTTGAGCCCTTGGCTTTATCGGCCTTCAGGAGTATTGCATGAGCGCCTTACGCTTCACCCGGGAACACGAATGGCTGCGCGTCGAAGCCGACGGCAGCGTCACCGTGGGCATCACCGATTTCGCCCAGGAGGCTCTTGGTGACCTGGTCTTCGTGCAACTGCCGGACACCGGCGATCATCTCGCTGACGCTGAAGTCGCTGTGCTGGAGTCTGTAAAGGCAGCGAGCAGCATCAATATGCCCCTGGGTGGGACCATCGTGGAAGTGAACCAGGCCCTTGGAGACCGCCCTGAGCTGGTGAACTCGGCGCCCCTGGGCGATGGCTGGTTTTTCCGTTTCATTCCCGCGAACGCCGCGCAGCTCGATGGCCTGCTCGACCAAGCCGCCTACGATCAGCTGATCGCCGCCCAAGCCTGAGGAGCCGCCACCATGCCTTTCAACCTTGCCCTGACTACCGAAAACGAATTCATTGGCCGCCATATCGGGCCTGGCGCCGAAGATGAACGCGCCCTCCTGGCTACCCTGGGCTTCGACAGCCTGGACGCGCTGACGGCCGCCGTGGTGCCCGACACCATCAAGGGCACCAGCGTGCTGGAGCAGACCCAGGGCCAGAGCGAAGCCCAGGCCCTGGCGGCGCTCAAGGCCATCGCCGGCCGCAACCGGTTGCTCACCAGCTTGATCGGGCAGGGGTACTACAACACCCACACCCCCGCCCCCATCTTGCGCAATCTGTTGGAAAATCCCGCCTGGTACACCGCCTACACCCCTTATCAGCCAGAGATATCCCAGGGCCGTCTGGAGGCCCTGCTGAATTTCCAGACGATGGTCAGCGACCTCACCGGGCTGCCTATCGCCAACGCTTCGCTGCTGGATGAAGCCACCGCCGCTGCCGAAGCCATGACCTTCTGCAAGCGCCTGTCGAAAAACCGCGCCGCCAAGGCCTTCTTTGCCTCCGTGCACTGCCATCCGCAAACGCTGGATGTATTGCGTACCCGCGCCGAGCCTTTGGGAATCGAGGTGGTGGTAGCCGACGAACAGCTTCTGGAAGACACCAGCGGCTTCTTCGGCGCGCTGCTGCAATACCCGGCCAGCAATGGCGACCTGCTGGACTACCGCGCGGTCGTCGAGCGTTTCCATGGCAGCCAGGCCCTGGTGGCGGTCGCCGCTGACCTGCTGGCACTGACGTTGCTCAGCCCACCCGGTGACTTCGGCGCCGACGTGGCCATTGGCAGCGCCCAGCGCTTCGGCGTGCCCCTGGGCTTCGGCGGGCCTCATGCGGCCTATTTCGCCACCCGCGACGCCTACAAGCGCGACATGCCGGGCCGCCTGGTGGGGGTGTCCATCGACCGTCTCGGCAAGCCGGCGTACCGCCTCGCCATGCAGACCCGTGAGCAGCACATCCGTCGCGAGAAGGCCACCAGCAACATCTGCACCGCCCAGGTACTGCTGGCCAATATCGCCAGCATGTTCGCCGTCTACCATGGGCCTGAAGGCCTGCGACGAATCGCCCAGCGCACCCACGCCCTGACTGCTATCCTGACGGCGGGGCTGACACAGATGGGCGTGGTGGTGGAGCAAACCCACTTCTTCGACACCCTGACCCTGCGCACCGGCGCCGATACCGCCAGCCTGCATGCCAAGGCGCGAGACGCGGGCTACAACCTGCGCCATGTGGACGAGCAACGCCTGGGCCTCTCCCTGGATGAAACCAGTCGTCAAACCGATGTGGAGGCCCTGTGGGGGCTGTTCGCCAAGGGTACCCTGCCCGAGTTCGAAGCCCTGCGCGCCAGTACCGACAGCGCCTTGCCCGAGGCTCAACTGCGCCGGGGAGAGATCCTCAGTCATCCGGTGTTCAACCGTTATCACTCCGAAACCGAACTGATGCGCTATCTGCGTCGACTGGCGGACAAGGACCTGGCCCTGGACCGGACCATGATTCCCCTGGGTTCGTGCACCATGAAGCTGAACGCCGCCAGCGAGATGATTCCCGTGACCTGGGCCGAGTTCGGTCATCTGCATCCCTTCGCACCGGCCGAGCAGAGCCAGGGCTACCAAGCCTTGACCGAAGAACTGGAAGCCATGCTGTGCGCCGCCACCGGCTATGACGCCGTGTCGCTGCAACCCAATGCCGGCTCCCAAGGTGAGTATGCCGGTTTGCTGGCCATTCGTGCCTACCATCTGAGCCGTGGCGATCACCAGCGCGACCTCTGCCTCATCCCTTCCTCGGCCCATGGCACCAACCCGGCCACGGCGCATATGGCCGGCATGCGCGTGGTGGTCACCGCGTGCGATGCCCGAGGCAATGTCGACATCGACGACCTGCGCGCCAAGGCTGAAGAGCATCGGGACCGCCTGGCCGCGCTGATGATCACCTACCCTTCCACCCACGGCGTTTTCGAGGAAGGCATCGGCGAAATCTGCCAGATCATCCACGACAACGGCGGCCAGGTGTACATCGACGGCGCCAACATGAACGCCATGGTCGGCCTGTGCGCGCCAGGCAAGTTCGGCGGCGACGTTTCCCACCTGAACCTGCACAAGACCTTCTGCATTCCTCATGGCGGTGGCGGCCCTGGTGTCGGTCCTATTGGCGTCAAGGCGCACCTGGCGCCTTTCCTGCCTGGCCACGAGCAACTGGCCCGCAAGGAGGGCGCGGTGTGCGCGGCCCCCTTCGGCAGCGCCAGCATCCTGCCGATCACCTGGATGTACATTCGCATGATGGGCGGCGCCGGACTCAAGCGGGCATCCCAGGTGGCCATCCTCAACGCCAACTACATCGCCCGCCGCCTGGAGGAGCACTACCCGGTGCTCTACACCGGCGGCAACGGCCTGGTCGCCCACGAATGCATCCTCGACCTGCGCCCGCTCAAGGACAGCAGCGGCATCAGCGTGGACGACGTGGCCAAGCGCCTGATCGACTTTGGCTTCCACGCCCCGACCATGTCCTTCCCCGTAGCCGGCACGCTCATGATCGAGCCCACTGAAAGCGAGTCCAGGCAAGAGCTTGATCGCTTCTGCGACGCGATGATCTGCATTCGTGAGGAAATCCGCGCGGTAGAAAGCGGTGCCCTGGACCCCGAGGACAACCCACTGAAGAACGCGCCGCACACGGCCGAGGAACTGCTGGGGGAATGGGCCCACAGCTATAGCCGCGAGCAGGCCGCCTATCCTCTGGCCAGCCTGCGCGGCACCAAGTACTGGCCGCCGGTTGCCCGTGTCGACAATGTGTTCGGTGACCGCAACCTGGTCTGCGCATGCCCGCCTATCGAAGCCTACCAAGAGGCCTGAAGGCCGGAGCGGATCATGTCTCTGAGTGTGTTCGACCTGTTCAAGATCGGCATCGGCCCATCCAGCTCCCATACCGTGGGGCCCATGCGCGCCGCCGCGCGTTTCGTCGAGGGCATGCGCCGGGATGGCCTGCTCGAGTCGGTGCGGGAGGTACGCGTCGAGCTGTACGGCTCGCTGGGCGCCACGGGCAAGGGTCATGGCAGTGATAAAGCCGTGCTCCTGGGCCTGGAAGGCGAACAGCCAGATACTATCGACACCCGTGTCCTGGAGGCGCGCCTGACGGCCATCCGCGCCAACGGCCGCTTGCGGCTGGGGGGCGAGCGGGAAATCCCCTTCGTGGAAAAGCAGCACTTGGCGATGATCCGCAAGCCCCTGCCCTACCACCCCAACGGCATGATCTTTCGCGCGCTGGATGGCGCCGGCCTGCAGGTGCGCAGCCGGGAATACTACTCTGTCGGCGGCGGTTTCGTGGTGGATGACAGCGCCGTCGGCACCGACCGCATCGTCGCCGACACCACCGTGCTGCCGCTGCCCTTCACCACTGCCAGGCAGTTGCTGGCGCATTGCGCCGAGCAAGGCCTTTCGGTCAGTCAGGTGATGCTGGCGAACGAGGCCGCCTGGCGTCCTGAAAGCGAAACCCGCGCCGGCTTGCTGCAGATCTGGCAGGTCATGCAGCAATGCGTGGCCGCCGGATGTGAAAACGAAGGCATTCTTCCGGGGGGGCTCAAGGTGAAACGCCGCGCGGCGGGCCTGTACCGGCAACTGCGTAGCCATCCCGAGGCTGCTCTGCGCGACAGCCTGTCAGTGCTGGACTGGGTGAACCTCTATGCACTGGCGGTCAATGAAGAAAACGCCAGCGGCGGCCGGGTGGTCACCGCTCCCACCAACGGCGCGGCCGGCATCGTGCCAGCGGTGCTGCATTACTACATGCGCTTCGTTCCCGGGGCGACCGAAGACGGCATTATCCGCTTCCTGCTGACCGCGGCGGCCATCGGCATTCTTTATAAAGAAAACGCCTCTATCTCAGGCGCCGAGGTCGGCTGCCAGGGCGAAGTAGGCGTGGCCTGCTCAATGGCTGCCGGCGGGCTGTGCGAGGTGATGGGCGGCACCCCTCAACAGGTGGAGAACGCCGCGGAGATCGGCATGGAGCATAACCTGGGCCTGACCTGCGACCCCATCGGTGGCCTGGTACAGGTGCCCTGCATCGAGCGCAACGCCATGGGCTCGGTCAAGGCGATCAACGCTGTGCGCATGGCCCTGCGTGGCGATGGGCAGCACCATGTGTCCCTGGACAAGGTCATCCGCACCATGCGCCAGACCGGCGCCGACATGAAGAGCAAGTACAAGGAAACCGCTCGCGGCGGCCTGGCGGTCAACATTATCGAATGCTGACGGCCCATGGCCGCGGCAGAAGGAGCTCACCGATGTCCGATGTATTGCTGCAAACCCCCCTGCACGCGTTGCACCTGGAATTGGGCGCGCGCATGGTGCCTTTCGCTGGCTATCAGATGCCCGTGCAATATCCTTTGGGCGTGCTCAAGGAACATTTGCACACTCGCGCCCAGGCAGGGTTGTTCGACGTTTCCCACATGGGCCAGATTCGCCTCACAGGCCCCGGCGCCTGCGCTGAGCTGGAACGCCTGGTGCCGGTCGATATCCTGGACCTTCCGGTGGGCCAGCAGCGTTACGCTCTGTTTACCAATGACGATGGCGGCATCCTGGATGACCTCATGGTGGCCAAGCTGGGGCCGGAGGAGCTTTTCCTGGTGGTCAACGCAGCCTGCAAGGAGGCTGACCTTGCCCACCTGCGCCAGCACCTGCCAGGCAACCTGAGCATCGAGCCGCTGTTCGACAGCCGCGCCCTTCTGGCCTTGCAGGGCCCACTGGCCGCGGCGGTGCTGAGCCGCCTGCAACCCGCGGTGGCGACCCTGACCTTCATGCAGGTCGTCGAGGTAGAACTCCTGGGGGTAGCCTGCCTGGTTAGCCGTTCGGGTTACACCGGAGAAGATGGCTATGAAATCTCGGTACCTACCGCTCGTGCCGAGGCGCTGGCGCGCCGCCTGCTGCAGGAGCCGGAAGTCCAGCCCATCGGCCTCGGCGCTCGCGATTCCCTGCGCCTGGAAGCAGGCCTCTGCTTGTACGGGCACGACATGAACGCGGGAATGACACCGGTGGAAGCCAGTCTGGGTTGGGCGATTTCCAAGGCACGCCGCCAGGACGGGACGCGGGCGGGTGGCTTCCCTGGCGCGGACCGGATTTTCGCCCAGCAACGCGAAGGCGTCGCGCGTAAACGGGTTGGCTTGTTGCCAGACGGCAAACTACCCGTACGTGAAGGCGCCGACGTTATCGATGAGCAGGGTACCGTGGTGGGCCGGGTATGCAGCGGTGGCTTCGGCCCTACCTTGAACGCGCCTGTGGCCATGGCATGGCTGGAAGTGCCCTACTGTGGCAAAGGTACCCAACTTCGTGCACTGGTCAGGGGCAAGCCAGTGCCTGTTACGGTAGCACCCATGCCCTTCGTGGCGCAGCGGTATTACCGAGGCTAAGCTATATAGGCACCTTGACGGGTTTTTGTAACAGTCACGTCATGGCGCTGTGTTTGCATAGCAAACCGCAGGAACTATTCGACGCTTATATAAGCGTTTGTTCCAACTGCTGGCCTGTTTGGAACAAGGCAGAAAAACGGTAAGAAAAGGCACGAAAGCATCCCGATTCGGGGCTTGTTTTTGTAACTGGAGTTGGCGTAGAGTCGTCTCGACTGTGTTTGCATGGGTCGCTATGGTTCGTGACCTGGGCAGTAGCGTGATGGCTTTGCTACAACCCGTTCTACGCCTCTACTTCCTGCAACCAGCAAACAGCGAACTTTCATACTGGAAAGTGGCTGACATCAACATTGAGTTCCAAGGAATAAGACATGAGCGAGCGTCAGAGCGGTACCGTCAAGTGGTTCAACGACGAAAAAGGTTTTGGTTTTATCACTCCTGAGAATGGTCCGGACCTGTTCGTGCACTTCCGCGCTATTCAAGGCAACGGCTTCAAGAGCCTGAAAGAAGGCCAGAAAGTCACGTTCAAAGCCGTGCAAGGCCAGAAGGGCATGCAGGCAGACGAAGTTCAAGCCGAAGGCTGATCCGCTTCGCATGAAAAAGCCCCGGCAAGTGCCGGGGCTTTTTTTTGTTTGTGCGGTGAGGTGCAGCCACAGCTGCCAGATGGGGCGCGCATCGGCGCGCCCGTAAGATTGGCGCCTACCCTGCCCTGCGCAGCAGCCAGGCACCAGCAAGGGCGCATACCGCCGCTGGCAACGCCACCGCCAACAGTGGCGCAAAGCCAAACACCAGGCTGGAAGGCCCTAGCAGGTCCTGGGCAATACGGAACACGAAGCCCACCAGTACGCCGGTGAATACCCGTTGCCCCAAGGTCACCGAACGCAGCGGACCGAAGATGAACGAGATCGCCATCAGCACCAGCGCGGCCGTCACGAAGGGCTGCAGTACCTTGGTCCAGAATGCCAGCCAGTACTTTCCGCTGTTCAGACCTTGAGCGCTCAGGTAGTGGATGTAGTCCCACAGGCCGGTGATCGAGAGCGACTCGGGCGCCATCACCACCGTGCCGAGGAGCTGAGGCGTGAGCGCCACATCCCAACGCAGCGCGTCCTGGCTGACCACTTCGGTATGGTCGCCCTTGAACTCGGTGGTGGTGACCTGGTTCAACTGCCAGTGGTCCTGCTCGTAGGTCGCCTTGCGAGCGAAACTGGAACGCAACAGGTGACGCTGGTCGTCGAACTCGTAACGCGTCACGCCGTACAACAGGCCGTTGGGCTGCACCGTGTTGATGTGGATGTACTCATTGCCCTGGCGATGCCATAGCCCATGCTTGCCGCTCTGCGCTTCACCGCCGCCCTGGGCGAGGGAACGCGAGGCCTGGGCCTGGTCCTCGGCTGGCGGCGCCACGTATTCACCGATGAGCACACCGGCCAGCATCAGCACCAGCATGGGCTTCATCACCGCCCAGACGATGCGCGCCACCGATACGCCGGCGGCGCGCATGATGGTCAGCTCGCTACTGCTGGCCAGGCTGCCGAGGCCGATCAGGCAGCCGATCAGGGCCGACATCGGCAACAGTTCGTACAGCCGCCTCGGCGCGGTCAGCAACACATACCAGGCCGCGCTCCCAAGGGTATAGGTGTCGCTCAGGTCACCCAGCTCGTCGATCAGGGCGAACAGGGTCGCCAGGCCCAGGATGATGCCCAGCACCGCCAGGATGGCGACGAAGACGCTACGGCCGATATATCCGTCGAGCTTTCTCATTGGGCCAACTCCACGCGGCTACGCCGGCGCGCCAGGGCGAGCCGCCAGGGTTGCCAGCCCATCATCGCTACCCCGATGACCAGGAAGAGTGCGTGCACCCACCACAATCCGAGACCAATGGGCAGCCGTCCCTTTTCCAGGGCGCTGCGCACCGAGATCAGGATGGTCAGATAGGCCATGTACAGCAGGATCGCCGGCAACAGCTTGAGGAAACGGCCCTGGCGCGGGTTGACCCGTGAAAGCGGAACCGCCATCAGCGCCACGATGAAGACCAGCAGAGGCAAGGACAGCCGCCATTGCAGCTCGGCGCGGTCCCTCAGCTCGCTGGAGCCCAGCAACGTAGCCGTTGGAATCGCCTCGCGCTCGCTGATTTCCTCGCTTACCTCCGGCTTGGGCAACATCACCCCGTAGGTTTCATACTTGATCGCCCGATAGTCCGGTTGCCCCGGATTGCCGTCATAACGGTAGCCGTTCTCGAGGATCAGGTAGCGGTTGCCATCGGCGTGTACTTCCTGGCGTCCCTTGTCCGCCACCAGCACGGAAATCCCGCGATCCTTCTTGCCGTCACCAGAGGCGCGCGTCTCCGAAATGAAGACACCACCCAGGTTGGCCCGGTCTTCGGAAAGCTCTTCGGTGTAGGTTACCCGCGAACCGTCGCGCAGCATCTGGAAGCGCCCCGGCACCAGAGTGTCGAATTCAGTGAGCGCATCCTGCTGGTTGAGAATCTGCGCCACCCGGGTGACACCCTGGGGCGCCAGGCCCAGGCTGAGCCAGGCCACCAACGCCGCAACCACCGCGGCCGGGACCATGGTGATGCCCAGCAACCGCTGCTGGCTCATGCCCGTGGCCGACAGCACGGTCATTTCGCTTTCCAGGTACAGCCGCCCGTAGGCCAGCAGGATGCCCAGGAACAAGCCCAACGGGAGAATCAGCTGCAGGAAGCCAGGCAGGCGAAAACCCATGATCTGGAACAGCACGCCAGGGTCCAGCGCGCCGCTGGCGGCCTGGGCCAGGTACTTGATGAAGCGCCCGCTCATGATGATCACCAGCAGCACGGCGCTTACCGCGCTCAGCGTGATCAGGACTTCGCGGGACAGATAACGGAAAACGATCAAACCAGACACTCCGAGGTTACCCGCCTCAGCGGCCATGGACTCGGGCGACACGCGCACAGGCCCGACGGAAAAAGTGCGCGCATTATCCTGTGAATGGGGGTGCCTGTCACTTGGCGACGTGCGGCCAGGGTTGTCAGGGGGTCAGGCTCGGGCTCAAACTGAGCCTCATGCTCGCGCGTGCCATGCTGCCGCGCCGCGCCGCATTCGAACAACTGACTGAGGACGCTAAATGGAACTGCTTGTTAAAAGCGTGAACGCCGAAACGCTCAAGACTGGAACACTGGTGGTACCGGTCAGCGAAGGCCGTGTCTTGGGCACCCTTGCGCGCAAGCTCGATGAGCAAAGCAACGGCGCCATCAGCGCGGTGCTCAAGCGTGGCGACCTCGAAGGCAAGGCTGGTCAGACCCTCCTGCTGCACAGCCTGCCGGGCTTGCGCGCCGAGCGTGTGCTGCTTCTGGGCATTGGCAAGGAAAGCCTGGGCGATCGCCCGTTCCGCAAGGCGATCGCCGCCGTGGCCTCGACCCTGAAGAACCTGGGGGGCAGCGACGCCGCCCTGGCCCTCGACGAAATGCCGGTCAATGGCCGCGACACCTATGGCAAGGCTCGGCTGCTGGCCGAGACTTTGCTCGACGCCACCTACCTGTTCGAGCGCTACAAGAGCAAGAAGGCGGACCCCCGCGCCCTCAGGAAGATCACCCTGGTCACGGCCAAGGCCGACGTCGCCGAGGTCGAACGCGCCGTCCAGCACGCCCGCGCCATCGCCCTGGGCATGACCCTCACCCGCGACCTGGGCAACATGCCACCGAACGTGTGCCACCCGACGTTCCTCGGCGAGCTTGCCAAGGGCCTGGCCAAGGAGCACAAGAACCTGAAGGTCGAAGTGCACGATGAGAAGAAGCTGCAGCAGCTGGGGATGGGTTCGTTCCTGGCGGTGGCCCAGGGCAGCGCCCAGCCGCCTCGGCTGATCGTGGCCCAATACCAGGGCGCCGGCAAGAACGAACAGCCCTACGTCCTGGTGGGCAAGGGCATTACCTTCGATACCGGCGGTATCAGCATCAAGCCCAGCGCCAACATGGACGAGATGAAGTTCGACATGTGCGGCGCCGCCAGCGTGTTCGGCACCCTGCGCGCGGTGCTGGAGCTGGAGCTGCCGATCAACCTGGTCTGCCTGATGGCCTGCGCCGAGAACATGCCCAGCGGCACCGCCACCCGGCCGGGTGACATTGTCGAAACCATGAGCGGGCAGACCGTGGAAATCCTCAACACCGATGCCGAAGGCCGTCTGGTGCTGTGCGACGCGCTCACCTACGCCGAGCGCTTCAAGCCCAAGGCAGTGGTGGACGTGGCTACCCTCACCGGCGCCTGCGTGGTCGCGCTCGGGGGCCATACGTCCGGCCTGCTGGGCAATGATGACGGCCTGATCCAGGACCTGCTCGCCGCGGGCCGCCGCGCCGACGACCGCGCCTGGCAACTGCCGCTGTTCGACGAATACCAGGAGCAGTTGGACAGCCCCTTCGCCGACATCGCCAATATCGGCGGCCCCAAGGCAGGCACCATCACCGCGGCCTGCTTCCTCTCTCGCTTCGCCAAGAACTTCCAGTGGGCCCACCTGGACATCGCCGGCACCGCCTGGCTCAGTGGCGGCAAGGACAAGGGTGCGACCGGCCGGCCGGTTCCACTGTTGACCCAGTACCTGCTCGACCGCGTCGGCGCTTAAGGAGCCAGGGCCGCGCGGGCACTCCCGCGCGGCCTCGATACACATGACCCAAGTCGATTTCTATATTCTGCCCAGCCCGCTGCCCGCGGCGCGCCTGGATTTCGCCTGCAAACTCACGGAAAAGGCCTGGCGCCTGGGTCACCGGGTGCACCTGCATTGCCAGGACGAAGCCCAGCGTGACGAACTCGACAGCCTGCTCTGGCGGTTCAAGGGCGAGAGTTTCGTTCCTCACAGCCCGGGAGACGACATGAGCCTCGCGCCCGTTACCCTGGGGCTGGGCACGCCCACCGGCGAGCCCCATGACCTTCTGGTCAACCTTGCTTTGGCCGTACCGGACTTCGTGGCGCGCTTCACCCGGGTCGCCGAGGTAGTCACCGCCGACCCCGCCGTGCGTGCCCAGGCGCGGGACAATTTCCGCTTCTACCGTGAACAGGGCTATCCTTTGCAGGATCATCGCCTGACGCGTATCTGAGTTGCCTCCATGGATAAACCCGCCCCCCTTCCCGACTCCACCCAGCTCCTGGACGATCTGGAGTCCATCCGCCGCCTGCTGGGCGACGATGCCCTGGAGCCTCCAGTGCTCACCGAAACCGTCGAGGCATCGCCGGAAGAGGCCATCCCCTTGCTGTTCGAAGCCGTGGATGTCCCCGAAGACCGCCTTTGCGAAGCGCCGCTGCTGCTTGAAGTCGCTTCCCCCGCGCGGCCGACCCCGGAACAAAACCGCCAGGACACGCTCCTGCACCTGGAGGCCGACTTGCGCGAGGCTGCCCGCAAGATCATGCAGGACGTCATCGACGATTTCGCGCCCCATATCGAAACCGAGATCAAGCGGCGCCTGGAAGCCCGCATGCAGCGCCTGATCGAACGTCCTGTCGGTACGCCTGAAACCGGCTCGTAGTCCGCTTTCGTCCGCGTTTGCTGGCGCTAATTCCATGTCCAGCGGAAAAATCCGTTTCCATGGAACTTTACAAGGGCTCAGATGTATCCGAACTTTACCAAGCGGATCCTCTTTCGCTAAGCTTGCCTGATCGTCGAGACATTCGATGATGCCCGGCCGCGCTCCATGATGAGAGCGCAAATCGGCCGGCCCTTACCTTTTGTTGTCAAGGAAGTAACAGATGTTCAAGCAAGGTTTGCTCGCAATCTCCCTCGTCGCCATTCTTACCGGTTGCCAAGCCACTGGTGATCAGTATCAGGCCGATGTGTTCGACGCCTCTCAGGTCAACAACCAGCAGGAAGCCAAGACGGTCAAAATCATCTCGGTTTCCCCTACTCGCATCAAGGTCTCCAATGAACGCAATCGCCAGGCCGCCACGCTGGTAGGTGGCGTGCTGGGCCTGGCGGCGGGTGGCGCGCTGGGCGCCAGCAAGAACCGCGACACGGCCATAGTCGGCGGCCTGGCCGGCGGCGGTGCTGGCGCTCTGGCAGGCTCCATGGTCAACGACACCACCCTGGTACCTGGCGTACTTATCGGCTATGCCGATGAAGGCAAGATTTTTACCTCCGCCCAGGTAGGCAAGCTCTGCGAGTTCAAGCCTGGGGAAATTTCGTTGATGGTCAAAACAACCGCTAACGAATCTCGCATTCAGCCCAACGCGACCTGTCCAGAGCCGGCCAAGGGCTGAGGTAACCATGAAACAGGCTTATCTAGCGCTGGCGCTATGCGCCCTGAGCCTGCCAGCCATGGCTCAAAGTCCCTTCGATCAGTTGCACCAAGTCGAGCAACAACAGCAAGAGGCCGAGGCCGCACGGCAGGCGGAGCTCAAGCGCCAATACGATGCCGAGCGCGCTCGCCAAGAAGCACAGGCCGCGGACTATCGTCGCAAACGATTGGCGGCGGAACAGCAAGCCCAGGCAAGACGCCAGGCTGAGCGCAAGGAAGAGCAAGCGGAAGCCAAGCGTCAGCAGGCGCGCAGCGAGCGCTTCGAAGAAGAAGATCGCGCACTGGCGTTGGAAGAGCGGCGACTCAAGCTTGAAGCCATGAAAGCACGCACCGCCCGTACCAACGACTATATCGATGCCGAACTGCGCCATAGCGCCGCTCAAACCGACGTGATCCAGTCTGAGGCCGATGCTACCCGCAACGTCAGTTCCGGGGCCAAGGCGCTAATGGAAAACGCCGGTGAGGCTGAGGTCAACCGGTCCAAGAAATTGTTCGGCAATTAAGCTGAGCCGGGAGGCCGGCATTAGCAGCAAAACGCTTGCCATGCCGGCCGACTTCACCTGCCCTCCCTTTCGGCAGCTCCGCTGCCGCCTACACCCTGGCGCCCCTTGCCGTTATACTGTCCGGCTTTCCCGAATCGTTGCCTTACAGGGCCCTGCCGCGCATGGACAAGACCTACCAGCCGCACGCCATCGAGACTTCCTGGTACAACACCTGGGAATCGCAGAATTATTTCGCACCCCAAGGCTCTGGCGAGCCCTACACCATCATGATCCCGCCGCCGAACGTCACCGGCAGCCTGCACATGGGCCATGGCTTCAACAACGCCATCATGGATGCGCTGATCCGCTTCCGCCGTATGCAGGGGCGCAATACCCTGTGGCAGCCCGGCACCGACCACGCGGGCATCGCTACCCAGATGCTGGTCGAGCGTCAGCTTGAAGCCAAGGGCCAGAACCGCCACGACCTGGGCCGCGAGCGTTTCCTGGAAAAGGTCTGGGAATGGAAAAATGAGTCCGGTGGCAACATCAGCCGGCAGATCCGTCGGCTCGGCTCCTCGGTGGACTGGTCCCGCGAGCGCTTCACCATGGACGACGGCCTGTCCGCCGCCGTGAAGGAAGCCTTCGTGCGCCTGCATGAAGATGGCCTGATCTACCGTGGCAAGCGCCTGGTCAACTGGGACACCAAGCTGCACACAGCCATTTCCGACCTGGAAGTGGAGAGCCATGACGAAAAGGGCCATCTCTGGAACCTGCGCTATCCCTTGGCCGATGGCGCGACCACGGCCGAGGGCGCCAGCTTCCTGGTGGTCGCCACCACCCGTCCGGAGACCATGCTCGGTGACGTCGCCGTGGCGGTTAACCCCAACGACGAGCGCTACCAGGCACTGATAGGCAAGTTCGTCGAACTGCCCTTGGTGGGGCGTCGCATCCCGATCATCGCTGACGATTACTGCGACCCGGCCTTCGGCACCGGCTGCGTGAAGATCACTACCGCCCACGATTTCAATGACTATGAAGTGGGCAAGCGTCACAACCTGCCGCTGCTCAACATCTTCGACAAGAACGCCCAGGTGCTGCCGGCGCTGCAGGCCTTCAACCTCGATGGCTCGCCCAACGACGGGATCGACACCAGCCTGCCCGCCGCCTACGCCGGGCTGGACCGCTTCGAGGCCCGCAAGCGCATCGTCGCGGACTTCGACGCGGCCGGGCTGCTGGTCAGCGTCGACGACCATGCGCTCAAGGTGCCCAAGGGTGACCGCTCCGGCACCGTGATCGAGCCGTGGCTCACCGACCAGTGGTACGTGTCCACCAAGCCACTGGCCGAGCAGGCCATCGCCGCGGTGGAAGACGGTCGCATCCAGTTCGTGCCCAAGCAATACGAAAACATGTACTTCTCCTGGATGCGCGACATCCAGGACTGGTGCATCAGCCGCCAGCTGTGGTGGGGCCACCGCATTCCCGCCTGGTACGACAACGCCGGCCATGTCTACGTGGGCCGTAGCGAGGAAGAGGTTCGCGCCAGGCACAACCTGGGCGCCGAGGTGACCCTGGAGCAGGACAACGACGTGCTGGACACCTGGTTCAGCTCGGGCCTGTGGACCTTCTCCACCCTCGGCTGGCCGGAACAGACCGACTTCCTCAAGACCTTCCACCCCACCGATGTGCTGGTCACCGGCTTCGACATCATCTTCTTCTGGGTCGCCCGGATGATCATGCTGACCATGCACCTGGTGAAGAACCCGGACGGTACCCCCCAGGTGCCGTTCAAGACGGTTTATGTCCATGGCCTGGTTCGCGACGGCCAGGGCCAGAAGATGTCCAAGTCCAAGGGCAACGTGCTCGACCCGCTCGACATCGTCGACGGCATCACCCTCGACGCCTTGCTGCAAAAGCGCACCAGCGGGCTGATGCAGCCCAAGCTGGCCGACAAGATCGCCAAGCAGACCCGCGCCGAGTTCCCTGAAGGTATCGACAGCTACGGCACCGATGCCCTGCGCTTCACCTTCTGCTCCCTGGCGTCCACGGGTCGCGACATCAAGTTCGACATGGGCCGGGTCGAAGGCTACCGCAACTTCTGCAACAAGATCTGGAACGCGGCCCGCTACGTCCTGGACAAGGGCGAGGACTGCGGCCAGAACGGCGAACCGGTGGAGCTTTCCCTGGCCGACCGCTGGATCATCTCGCAACTGCAACGCACCGAGGCGGAAGTGACCCGTCAGCTGGACCAGTTCCGCTTCGACCTGGCCGCCCAGGCCCTGTACGAGTTCATCTGGAACCAGTACTGCGACTGGTACCTGGAGCTGTCCAAGCCCGTGCTCTGGGACGAGAACGCACCCGTGGAGCGCCAGCGTGGCACCCGGCGTACCCTGGTACGGGTGCTGGAAGTGGCCCTGCGCCTGGCCCATCCTTTCATGCCCTTCATCACCGAGGAGATCTGGCAACGCCTGGCGCCGCTGGCCGGGGCCCAGGGCGATACGCTCATGCTGCAACCCTGGCCAGTGGCCAATGACAGCCGCATCGACGAGGCGGCCGAGCGAGACATCGAATGGGTGAAGGAACTGATGCTGGGCGTGCGCAACATCCGCGGCGAGATGAATATCGGCCCGGGCAAGCCGCTGCACCTGTACCTGAAGAACGCCAACGCCGAGGACCGGCGGCGCCTGGAGGAAAACCAGCACCTGCTGCGCAAGCTGGCCAAGATCGAGGCCTTCAACGTGCTGGAAGCCGGCGATGAAGCGCCATTGAGCGCCACGGCCCTGGTGGGTGAACTGGAAGTATTGGTGCCCATGGCCGGGCTGATCGACAAGGACGCCGAGCTGGCGCGCCTGAACAAGGAAATCCTGCGCCTGCAGGGTGAGGTCGAGCGCGTGGGTGGCAAGCTCTCCAACGCAGCCTTCGTGGACAAGGCCCCGCCAGCGGTGATCGAGAAAGAACGCGCCAAACTGGCCGAGGCCGAGCAGGCCCTGGCCAAGCTGGCCGAGCAGCACGCTCGTATCGGCGCACTCTAACGCCCTCAGCGCGGCCGGCCTTCTCCATCAGGTGGAGAGGGCCGGCCGCGTTTCCTTTCCGGCCCATGCGATGAAACCTACCCTGCACCCTCGTAACCGCCATCAAGGCCGCTACGACTTTCCAAAGTTGATCCAGGGCACGCCTGAACTGGCGGCCTACGTCATCCTCAACCCCTATGGCAAGGAAAGCATCGACTTCGCCGATCCAGCCGCGGTCCGCGTTTTCAACCGTGCCTTGCTCAAGGCACTCTACGGCATACGATTCTGGGACATCCCCGAGGGCTACCTATGCCCGCCGGTACCGGGCCGCGCGGACTATGTCCACGGCGTAGCGGACCTGCTCGCGCAAGACCACGGCGGCACGCCTCCCACAGGCGCCTCGGTGCGCGTGCTGGATATCGGCACCGGAGCCAATTGCATCTACCCCTTGCTGGGACACCTGGATTACCGCTGGCGCTTCCTGGGCTCGGACATCGACCCCGTGGCGGTGGCCTCGGCACAGACCATCGTGCAGGCCAACGGCCTGGGCAAGGTCATCGAACTGCGCAGGCAGGCGCAACCCGCGCACATTTTCGCAGGACTGCTGCAGCCGCAGGAGCGTTTTGCAGCGACTCTGTGCAACCCACCCTTTCATGCGTCCGCGCAGGAAGCGCTCAGTGGCAGCCAGCGCAAATGGCGCAACCTGGGCAAGGCAGATCCTGCCCGCAAGCTGCCTGTGCTGAACTTTGGGGGACAGCAGACGGAGCTGTGGTGCGAGGGCGGCGAGTTGAAGTTCGTCAGCCGGATGATCGATGAAAGCCCTGCCGTTGGCCAATGCATTGGCTGGTTCACCTGCCTGGTATCCAAGGCCGGCAACCTGCCACCCCTGCAGGCGCGCATCGCCCGCGCTGGCGCCCTGGACACCCGCATTGTCGCCATGGGACAAGGCCAGAAGCAGAGCCGTTTCCTGGCCTGGACTTTCCAGACGCCGGAGCAGCGCGCAAACGGCTGACAGGCCCGATCTTTTTGGCAGGCGAAAAAAAACCGCACCTCACAGTGCGGTTTCCCGGTCACGCTCAACTTACTTGTTGATCGCGTCGGTCAGCACCTTGGCAGGCACGAACTTGACCACTTTCTTGGCAGCGATTTCGATAGCCGCGCCAGTGGACGGGTTGCGACCGGTACGAGCAGGACGCTCGGTGACCTTCAGCTTGCCGATGCCTGGCAGGGTGATCTCGCTGCCATTTTCCAGCTGGTCGGCGACGATCTGGCCCAATTGCTCCAGCGCGTTCTTGGCCACGGCCTTGGGCGCGTCGACAGCTTCGGCGATGTCAGCGATCAGTTGGTCTTTGGTAAGTGCCATGTAGTATTCCTTCCCTTTCAAATTCGTTGGTTGCCGGAGCAACATCAGCCGTCGGCCCAGCCCTTGGGCCCGCGTATGGATACAGTCTCGCCAATCGGCAATGTAGATACCCTGGGCGTCGTTTGGTTCGTGCTGACGGCTACCGGTAAGCGGGCTAACGCCGGGGCCATCGGGCAAACCGTTGGCGCTCCAGCGCAAGAGCCGGCAAAGCTAGCACAGAGCCAGATAAATATCCGCCACTAGGGCGGTAAATATTCGCGTTTATTGGGGTTTTGGCTAAAAAACAGCCATTTTCCGTAACAGTCTGTGACACCTGGTCGCAGCGTTCGGGCGCTTCGCCCGTAATGCGACGCTCCTTCCTACCAAGGGAGCAATGGCGCAGCCGGAGGCTGGCGCCTCAGATCGATTTCCACCAGGCGCTCATCGACGAAGCGCAAATACTGATAGGCACCGCCGTTGGGGCCGTATACCCATACGCTGATCCTGGCGGCATTCCATCGCGGCACGCCGTTGGGGCGCAGCGCGGGGCCTTCGCTGGCTGAAGCCAGAGGCGCCCCACAAGTCGCGCTGATGTAGGCCATGTTGTCGCCCTCGGCAACCAGGGCGGGCCCGCAGCGCAAGGTAGTAGCCTGAGCGGGCGAGCCTGCGACCAGCCACGCCAGCAACATTACGGGGAGGCCTTGCTTGCCAAGCCTGCTCATGGGTTTCTCTGCCTTCACCATTCCGCCTGTAAGCGCTTACGGTACACTTTGTTCTTTTCGGTTTTCCAGAGACACCCATGCCGATCCGCCACTGCATCGTCCATTTGATCGACAAGAAGCCCGACGGCACCCCCGCCGTGCTGCACGCCCGCGACCGAGAACTGGAGCCCTCCCAGGCCCTGGACGACATGCTCGCGGACCTGAACGACAGCTACAACGCCAAACAGGGCAAGGCCTGGGGCCTGTTCCACGGCGAATCAGGGGCCTATCCCTTCAGTGGCTGGCTCAAGGCCTACCTGGATGACGAGCAGGATTTCACTGCCTTCAGCCGAGTGGCGGTGGAACACCTGCAAAAGCTGATGGAAGAATCCAACCTTTCGGTGGGTGGCCACGTGCTGTTCGCCCATTACCAACAAGGCATGACGGACTACCTGGCCATCGCCCTGCTGCATCATAGCGACGGCGTAGCAGTGAACGCCGACCTGGACGTCACCCCTTCCCGTCACCTGGATCTGGGTCAGTTGCACCTGGCCGCGCGCATCAACCTCTCCGAATGGCGCAACAACGCGCAGTCCAAGCAGTACATCTCGTTCATCAAGGGCAAGAACGGGAAAAAGGTATCGGACTACTTCCGCGACTTCATCGGCTGCCAGGAAGGCGTAGACGGCCCCGGTGAAACCCGTACCTTGCTCAAGGCGTTCAGCGACTACGTTGAAAGCGAAGACCTGCCCGAGGACGCAGCCCGGGAGAAAACCAAGGCGCTGGTGGACTACGCGACCACCCAGACCCGCATGGGCGAACCGGTGGAACTCGAAGAACTCTCCGGGCTGATCGACGAGGATCGCCCGCGGGCGTTCTACGAGCATATCCGCAACAAAGATTACGGCCTGTCTCCAGAGATTCCGGCGGATAAGCGCACCCTTAATCAGTTCCGCCGTTTCACTGGCCGCGCCGAAGGCTTGTCGATCAGCTTCGAAGCCCATTTACTGGGCTCGAAGATCGAATACGACGAAGCCGCCGGCACCCTGACCATCAAGGGCGTGCCCACGCAACTGGCGGATCAGCTCAAGCGGCGCAAGGACTAGGTGGGGGCCAGGCCGATCATCTCGCTGTCCAGCGCCAAACGCTCAGTTTACCAGGGAAAATTCGCCAGCTTCGCTGGTCGACATCAGCGGCTCGGCTAAGGCGGTGGGAGGCAGCGACAGCTGCCGAATGGTCCTTATCCTGGGGCCGAATTCGCCAGCTACCGGACCTCCCACCTTGGTTACGCCATCACAGCGAACTCAGGGCAAACCCCAGCCGCGGGAAGTGCACATGCACCACGCCGGCGCGCTCGTCTTCGCGACGTACTACGATCTCTTCCGCATCGCTGTACACCAGTTCGCCACTGACAGGATCTACCCCATAGTCGGTGGCGGCGACGCTTACCTTATCCCCTGCCTTGAAGCCGCGGGGATCGACAAAGTCGATTTCCGGGAAGCCCAGTGGCTTCGCCGCCTTGGCGATTTCCAATGCCTGCTCGCTGCCAAGCTCGCTGGGACTGCCATGACCAATGGCCAACACACGCTCGAGCCAGGCACTGACGGCAGGGTACTGGTCGACCAGGCCGGCGGTGACCGGAGTCCCCTTGAGGAACCAGAACACATGGGCCAGGGCGAAGTCGGCATGGGTCGGCTCGCCGAACAGGAACCGCCCGCCCTCGGCAAGCTGCCGTTCCACACGTCCGATGATGACCGGCCACTGGTGGCGCACGGTCTCGATGGACAACCGGCTGGCGGTGCCACCGCTGAACAGGCGGGCACGGTCAGCCAGGAAGGCGTTGCGCTGCTCCTCGCTGAAGCGAGCGAAGCGTACAGCGGCCGATTCAGGCTGGAACACGAAGCTCACCGCGTGCTGGAACACCACCGAGTCGGCCCAGGCGGCGAAGGTGGAAATCACCGCTTCTTGGCCCTGGGGGATCAGCGCGGGGGTGGGTTGGACCTTGTCGAGCTGCCGGGCGATGAGCGCGGTGTCGCAGTAGAGGTCAGCGCCAATCTGCAACACAGGCGTCTTGCGATAACCGCCGGTAAGGGCGGTGAGGTCGGGCTTGGGCATCATCGCGGGGATGATCACCGATTGCCAGGCCAGGCCCTTGAAGCCCAGCATCAGGCGTGCCTTTTCGGCAAAGGGTGAGGTGGGATAGTGGTGCAGGATGGGTGCGCTCATGGCGGTATCCGGGCGGGGGGTGGGCTTGCAGCTTAGCGGCAAGGATGGGCCGCGCCTACCCCACATCGCCTAGGTGTCCGCCCTTGCATTGGTGTTGACGGCAGCCGCCTTGAAAAGACTGGACGGCGTAGGCCGTCCCTTGCACAGATGGCCCAGGCGCCGCCGAATGCGCCTCGGCTCGGCCGAGTGGAGGCATGGCGAAGCTGGGCGCCCGCCAGGGAAGGCGGGCGAGCGGCGCCAGGGCAGGGATGCCCTGTCGACGCGCCCCAAGCCCGAGCCATGCCGGAGGGAGGGGACCCCCGCCTTGGCGGAGGCCGAACGAACAGCGCGGATGGTTTGCCCCCCCTTTGCCGAAACAAAGGGGGGTCGCCGTAAAGGCGAAACCGTCAGCGGCGCCGACGCGCAAACCAGTCAGGCTTGAATGACGAGGCTCACGAAGGGATTTCGGCAGAGTCGCCTCGTGTGCTCATTAACCATTACACATAGCGACCCGAAGTGCATCAATCAAGCCGATCACCCCGCCATTGTGCCACCATGGCCTCCTTCACCTTCTTGGGCAACCGCTTGATGGCCCGCTCCGCGCGCAAGGCTTCGCCCTTCGCCTCACAGGCCTGGATATACACCAGAGCCACCGCGGGGCTGGAACGGAAAAACCGCGCGCCCTTGCCGCCCTGATGCGCGGCGAACCGCCGGTAGGGATCGTTGCTGATGCCGCAGTACAACGACCCATTGGCCGCTCGCACCAGGTAGACGCACCAGGGCACGGCGGTCTCAGCCATCGACCCGCTCGCTGCGGACCGCCACCAGTCGGGCCCGACCCGCGCCCATGCCCGCCGTCAACGCCGCTACCCCAATGACTGCGAATACCCAACCCATGGCTGCCCAGCCGCCGGTGAGGTCGTGCACCACGCCAACGGCCAATGGCCCCATGGAAGCGAGGGTGTAGCCGAACCCCTGAGCCATACCGGACAAGCCAGCAGCCACGTGGGAGTCCGCAGAGCGCAGCACGATCAGGGTCAGCGCTACCGCAAAGACACCGCCCTGCCCTAGCCCGAGCACGACGGCCCAGCCCCAGAGACCACTGAGCGGCGCATAGAGACAACCGAACAGACCCACCAGGCTCAGGCCCATCACCAGGAAGATGGCCAGCCGCTGATCCTTGCCACGAGTCGCTAGCCAGGGCGCGCTAAGGGAGCTGGCCAACTGGACGATGATCGAGCCGGACGTGACCAAACCCGCCTCGGCAGGCGAAAGGCCGCGGTCGATGAGAATGGAGGGCAGCCAGCCGAACACGATATAGGCCAGCGAGGACTGCAAGCCCATGAAGAGCGTGACCTGCCAGGCCAGCGGGTCACGCAGCAACCCCCGTACGCGGTAGGCCGCCCGGTTGGCGTGGTGGTTGGCGCGGGTCTGGGGCCACCAGGCTACGGCGGCTATTACTGCCGGAACCAGCCAAAAGCCCAGGCCCAGGCGCCAACTGTCACCGAAGGCCTCGCTCAAGGGCACGCTGCTGCCAGCGGCCACGGCGGCACCGAGGCAAAGGGCCATGGTGTAGACCCCCGTCATGGTGCCCGCCTGGGCCGGAAAATCACGTTTGACGATGCCAGGCAGCAATACCCCGATCACGCCGATGCTGGCACCGGCGACTACGCTGCCGGCGAACACGCCCAAGGCGCCGAACTGGGTACGCAATGCAATGCCCAGCGCCAGCAGCAACAGCACGCCGCATACGGTGCGCTCGGCGCCGAACCGCCTGGAAAGCATGGGTGCCAAAGGCGCGAAGATGCCCAGGCAGAACACCGGAAGGGTGGTCAACAGGCCAGCCGCCGCCGCGCTCAGGCCCAGATCGTCGGATACCTGGTGCAGTAGCGGGGCCAGGCTGGACAAGGCTGGCCGTAGGTTCAGGGCCACCAGTATCAGGCCAGCGATCAACAGGGCCATGCGGGCGCGGGGCCGGGAGACGCCGCCCTGTTCAACGGCGGCATCGGTGGGTGCGTTCTGGGCAGGCATAGGAAACTCGGCTGGGCAGGTTTGTTTTTTGTAATAAAACGGCCCAGCACTTTACGCCTGCTGCGGGAAGTGGATCAACCGGTCAGGTCGTCGCGGGCCCGACCGGTTGCGATCAATGGATGATCTGGCTGAGGAACAACCGCGTACGGTCGCTCTGGGGGCGGTCGAAGAAGTCGTCCGGCGCGGCCTGCTCCACGATCTCACCCTTGTCCATGAAGATCACCCGGTTGGCCACGGTACGTGCGAAGCCCATCTCGTGGGTCACGCAGAGCATGGTCATGCCGTCTTCGGCCAGGCCGATCATGGTGTCGAGCACTTCCTTGACCATTTCCGGGTCCAGCGCCGAGGTAGGCTCGTCGAACAGCATGATCTTCGGCTTCATGCAAAGGGCTCGGGCGATGGCCACGCGCTGCTGCTGGCCGCCGGAAAGCTGCCCAGGGAACTTGTGCGCCTGCTCCGGGATGCGAACCCGCTCCAGGTAGTGCATGGCGATCTCCTCGGCCTGGCGCTTCGGCATCTTGCGCACCCACATGGGTGCCAGGGTGCAGTTCTGCAGGATGGTCAGATGAGGGAACAGGTTGAAGTGCTGGAACACCATGCCGACTTCACGGCGGATGGCCTCGATCTGCTTGAGGTCGTTGGTCAGCTCCACGCCATCGACGATGATGCTGCCCTGCTGATGCTCTTCGAGGCGGTTGATGCAGCGAATGGTAGTGGACTTGCCCGAGCCGGACGGGCCGCAAAGCACGATCCGCTCGCCCTGGCGAACGTTGAGGTTGATGTCCTTGAGCACGTGGAACTGTCCGTACCACTTGTTCACACCGGTCATGCGAATGATGCCTTCAGCGCCGGCGACTTGCTTGATGGGGTCGTTCATGTTCTCTCCTGACGCTTAGCGCTTATGACCGGTGTCCAGCTTGCGCTCCAGATGAATGGAGTAGCGGGACATGCCGAAACAGAAAATCCAGAACACCAGGGCGGCGAAAACGTAGCCCTCGGTGGCCATGCCGAGCCATTTGGGGTCGGCGGCGGCTTGCTTGACGCTGTTGAGCAGGTCGAACAGGCCAATGATGATCACCAGGCTGGTGTCCTTGAACAGGGCGATGAAGGTATTGACCAGGCCCGGAATCACCAGCTTCAGGGCTTGCGGCAATACCACCAGCCCCATGCTGCGCCAGTAGCCCAGGCCCATGGCCGCGGCTGCTTCGTACTGGCCCTTGGGAATGGCTTGCATGCCGCCACGCACCACCTCGGCCACATAGGCCGACTGGAAAAGGATCACCCCGATCAACGCCCGCAGCAACTTGTCGAAGTTCATCCCTTCGGGAAGGAACAGCGGCAACATCACCGAGGACATGAACAGAACGGTGATCAGTGGCACTCCACGCCAGAACTCGATGAAGGTCACGCATACCACCTTCACCGCCGGCATCTTCGAACGCCGGCCCAGCGCCAGCACGATTCCCAGCGGCAAGGCCCCGGCGATACCCACGGTGGCGATCACCAGGGTCAGCATCAGGCCGCCCCACTGGCTGGTCGGCACCGTGTCCAGGCCAAGCACGCCGCCATGCAGCAGGCACCAGGCAATGATCGGGTAGACCACCAGGAACGCGATGCCGTACTTGACCTTCTTCGGCACCTTGGGAATGAACAGCGGCGCGGCGCCCAGTATGGCCAGCCAGACGGTAAGGTCTACCCGCCAGCGCAGGTCACTGGGGTAATAGCCGTACATGAACTGGCCCAGGCGTTGCTGGATGAACACCCAGCAGGCGCCCTCCTTGGTGCAGTCGGCACGGACCGTGCCTACCCAGTTGGCGTCGAAGATGGCCCAGTTGAGCACCGGTGGCACGATGAGCCAGACAAGGTATACCGCCAGCAGCGTCAGCAGGGTATTGAACCAGCCCGAGAACAGGTTGGCGCGCATCCAGGCCCAGGCGCCCACCGCTTTGACGGGTGGCGGCTGGTCGGGTTTGAACACATGTGTCGTCATGGGAAAATCCTAGCGCTCGATCAGCGCGATGCGCTTGTTGTACCAGTTCATCAGCAGGGAAATGCTGATGCTGATGGCCAGGTACACGCTCATGGTGATGGCGATGACTTCGATGGCCTGGCCCGTCTGGTTCAGCACGGTACCGGCGAACAGCGAGACCATTTCCGGGTAGCCGATGCCGGCCGCCAGGGAGGAGTTCTTCGCCAGGTTCAGGTATTGGCTGGTCAGGGGTGGAATGATCACCCGCAGCGCCTGGGGAATGATCACCTTGCGCAGGGTAGGCCCGTTGCGCAGGCCCAGGGAGCGCGCGGCCTCGGTTTGCCCATGGCTGACCGACTTGATGCCCGAACGCACGATCTCGGCGATGAAGGCCGCGGTATAGACCGTCAGCGCCAGGGTCAGCGCGAGCAATTCGGGGATCATCACCCAGCCGCCCACGAAGTTGAAGCCGCGCAGGGCCGGCACCTCCCAGTGGAAGGGCGCGCCGAACAGCAAGGATGCCAGGGCGGGAATCACAACGAGGATGGCCAGGCCTGCCCAGAACTTGTGGAATGGCTGGCCGGTGGCCTCGAAGCGCCGGTTGGCCCAGCGAACCATCAGGATCAGCGCGATCAGAGCGATCGCCAGGCTGACAATGAATGGCCAGCACCCTTCGGCCGGATTGGCCCCTGGCATGTTCAGCCCGCGGTTGCTGATGAAGAAGCGATCCGCGATGTTGATGCTGCCCCGTGGCCCTGGCAGGGTCAGGAAGACGGCGAAATACCAGAACAGGATCTGCAACAGGGGAGGAATGTTGCGGAAGACCTCGATGTAGACGGTCGCCAGCTTGTTTACCATCCAGTTGTTGGACAGCCGCGCCACGCCGATCACGAACCCCAGCAAGGTTGCCAGCACGATGCCGATGAAGGTCACCAGCAAGGTGTTGAGCAGGCCGATCACGAACACCCTGGCATAGGTATCCGACTCCACATAGGGGATCAGGTGCTGGGCGATACCGAAGCCGGCGCTGCGCTCGAGGAAGTCGAACCCAGAGGTGATGCCGCGGTGCTGCAGGTTGGTCTGGGTGTTATCGAACAGGTACCAGCCCAGTGATACCACCGCGACCACGGTAATGATCTGGAAGACCCAGGCGCGCACCCGTGGATCGGTCAGGGAAAACCGCCCGGATTGCGCGCTGGGTGCGCCGTTGTGTTTTTGCATGAAATGCCCCGAATGAAACGGACGATACAGCGGTTCGAATGGCGAGCAGGGATTGGAAACGCCAAGGCAGGCGCATGCGCGTTTGATCGCGTCACTGCGCCTGCCTTGTTCTTCCTTTCTGCTCGCTACGCCAGCGGCTGTGCTGGCGACCTGGCAATCAACGTACCGGTGGTGCGTACATGATGCCGCCGTTGGTCCAGAGCGCGTTCATGCCGCGGTCTATCTCAAGCGCGGTGCCCTTGCCCAGGTTCTTCTCGAAGACCTCGCCGTAGTTGCCGACCTGCTTGACGATCTGCACGACCCAATCCTTCGGCAGGCCCAGGTCCTTGCCGTATTCGCCGTCAGCGCCGAGCAGGCGAGCCACGTCCGGGTTCTTGGTGGACTTGGCCTGCTCTTCGACGTTCTTGGAGCTCACGCCGGCTTCCTCGGCGTTGAGCATGGCGAACAGGCTCCACTTGACCACGTTCAGCCACTCGTCATCACCCTTGCGGACCACCGGGCCCAGGGGTTCCTTGGAGATGGTTTCCGGCAGCACGATGAAGTCGGTCTTGGCCGCCAGCTTGGAGCGCTGTGCGTAGAGCTGCGATTTGTCCGAGGTCAGCACGTCGCAACGGCCGCTTTCCAGGGACTTGGCCGATTCGTCCGAGGTGTCGAAGGTAATGGGGGTATATTTAAGGCCGTTGGAGCGGAAGTAGTCCGACACGTTCAGCTCGGTGGTGGTACCGGCCTGGATGCAGATGGTGGCGCCGTCCAGTTCCTTGGCGCTGCTCACGCCCAGCTTCTTGTTCACCAGGAAGCCTACGCCATCGTAGTAGGTGACACCGGCGAAGATCAGGCCCATGCCCGCGTCACGGGAGCTGGTCCAGGTGGTGTTGCGCGACAGCACGTCGATCTCGCCGGATTGCAGCGCGGTGAAGCGCTCCTTGGCGTTGAGCTGGCTGAACTTGACCTTGCTGGCGTCACCGAAAACGGCGGCCGCCACGGCCCGGCACACATCCGCATCGATGCCGACAATCTTGCCCTGAGCGTCCGGCACGGAGAAGCCCGGAAGGCCGTCGCTCACGCCACACTGAACGAAGCCCTTTTTCTTCACGCCATCCAGGGTAGCTCCCGCCTGAGCGAAACCACTGGCCCCGATCAGGGCGGCGGTGGTCAGTACAGCCAGGGTGGATTTCAACATCTGCATTTAAACCTCCAATAAGGCTCTTGTTGTGTCCGAGCTTGGCCGGGGTGGGCCGCCAACACGACAACCCTAGGGCCCCGAGCCCAGTGTTGCCCCGCACCTTTGTGAGGCGCCCTCGACCCTGTGCTGGCATCGTTTTGGGTCGAGCGGGACAACGTGCGAGTGCGTGTAGACTGGAGCCCATCTCTCGCGGCTTGGGCCCGATTGGCCCGTGGGCCACCGTGCCTCTCCCCCGATCGCGAGTGTTACCGGTAGCGGGCGCGTCTACATCGCTCAACAGGTTTAGCAAAGGACGTACCATGCCGCCAGACCAGGAAACATTCAGTAGCGGTCAAGCGTTAAAATTGCAGCAAGGCGACGTTTTATTAGCAAAATGCCACTGCGCCGTTACCACAGAGCGCACCGACTTGAACCCTGTTGCACCAATAAGGAGCAGATATGACCGAAACCCTGATCGTTGAGCCTCAGGCACCCGCCGACAGCTGTGTAATCTGGTTGCACGGCCTGGGCGCCGATCGCTTCGATTTCCAACCGGCGGCCCAGCTGCTGCAGCGTAGCCTGCCCCACACACGTTTTGTGTTACCGCAGGCGCCTACCCAGGCGGTGACCATCAATGGCGGCTACCTGATGCCAAGCTGGTACGACATCATGGCCATGTCACCGGCCCGGGCCATCAATCGTCAGCAATTGGACGCGTCCGCCAACACGGTGCTGAAGCTGATGGATGAGCAGAACGCCCAGGGCATCGCGGATACTCGCATCGTGCTGGCCGGTTTCTCCCAAGGCGGCGCGGTGGTCCTGCATACCGCCTATATCGAGGCCTCACGCCCATTGGCAGGGGTCATGGCCTTGTCCACCTACGCCCCGAGCTTTGGCGAAGTCTTGCCGCTTAGCGCCGTCCAACAGGCGATACCGGTCATTTGCCTGCATGGCACCCAGGACGGTGTGGTCCTGCGCAGCATGGGCCGCGCCGCCCATGACCAGCTCAAGGACGCTGGCGTAGAGGTCAGCTGGCAGGAGTACCCCATGGAACACGCGGTGATCGAACAGGAAATCAGCGACATCGCGTCCTGGCTCACAGCCCGCCTGGGTTGAGCCGCTCGGAGCGCGGCACTACGCCGCGCTCGATTCTTGCATTACACTGCCAGCGAACCTTTCCTTACAATTAATGACGAGATGACCGTGCTCAAAGCACTCAAGAAAATGTTCGGCAAGGGTGAGGCTGAGCCGCTCGCCGCCGCACCTGCTTCTCCCGCCGAGGCGCGTCCAGCACGGCCGGCACCGGCAGTGACTGCCCCCGCTCGCGAACCCCAGCAGGCGCCCCGCGCCGCCAAACGCCATGCCGGAGCGGCACCGGCACCCACCGCCCCTATCGTACCCGCAACACCTCCCGAGCGGCCCCGCAAGGCCCGTACCGTAGCGGCCAAGGCGCCTGCGAAGCCATGGAACCCCGAGGATTTCCAGGTCGAGCCCCAGGAAGGCAAGACGCGCTTCCATGACTTCCCCCTGCGCCCTGAACTAATGCGCGCCATCCATGACCTGGGCTTCCCTTATTGCACGCCGATCCAGGCCCAGGTGCTGGGCTTCACCCTCAAAGGGCGTGACGCCATCGGCCGGGCGCAGACCGGCACCGGCAAGACCGCGGCCTTTCTGATTTCCACCATCAGCCAGCTATTGCAGACACCTCCTCCAGCGGAACGCTACATGGGCGAGCCCCGTGCGCTGATCATCGCGCCTACCCGGGAACTGGTGGTGCAGATCGCCAAGGATGCCGCCCAGCTCACCAAGTACAGCGGCCTGAACGTGATGACTTTCGTCGGCGGGATGGACTTCGACAAGCAGCTCAAGCAACTGGAGTCGCGCTTCTGCGACATTCTGGTGGCCACCCCGGGTCGCCTGCTTGACTTCAACCAGCGCGGCGAAGTGCACTTGGACATGGTCGAAGTGATGGTGCTGGACGAGGCGGACCGCATGCTGGACATGGGCTTCATCCCCCAGGTGCGGCAGATCATCCGCCAGACGCCACCCAAGAGCGAACGCCAGACCCTTCTGTTCTCGGCCACCTTCACCGAGGACGTGATGAACCTGGCGCGCCAGTGGACTACGGAGCCGGCGATCGTCGAGATCGAGCCGGAGCAGGTAGCCAGCGATACGGTTGAACAGCACGTCTACGCCGTCGCCAGCAGTGACAAGTACAAGCTGCTCTACAACCTGGTGACCAGCCAGGGCTGGGACCGTGTGATGGTGTTCGCCAACCGCAAGGATGAAGTACGTCGCATCGAGGAGCGCCTGGTCAAGGACGGCATCAATGCGGCCCAGCTGTCCGGTGACGTGCCCCAGCACAAACGGATCAAGACGCTGGAAGCCTTCCGCGCGGGCCAGGTGCAGGTCTTGGTAGCCACCGACGTGGCCGGACGGGGCATTCATATCGAAGGCATCAGCCACGTGATCAACTTCACCCTGCCGGAAGACCCGGACGACTACGTTCACCGGATCGGCCGCACCGGCCGCGCGGGGACCAGCGGGGTTTCGATCAGCTTCGCTGGGGAGTATGACGCTTACCAACTGCCTGCCATCGAGGCGCTGCTGGGCCGCAAGATCAGCTGTGAGATGCCGCCCGAAGCGCTGCTCAAGCCTGTGGGGCGGCGTACATAGGCACAAGCTGTCGGGGGAGGCCAATGGACTTGGGCCATTGGCGCCGGTGGGAGCCAGCGGAGTCGGCGAATGTTCAGCTCAATGCCTTTCGCTAGCTACCGCTAGCTCCTACCCTGCGAAGACTTCGTCAGGGCTTGTTCGCCGGCAGCCAGCGCTCGGCCGAATCCTGGTCGCTTTGCCGCCCTTCCACCCACCGGGGCCCTTCGGGCGTGGTTTCCCTCTTCCAGAAGGGGGCGCGGGTCTTGAGGTAATCCATGATGAATTCGCAGGCCTGGAAGGCTGCCTGGCGATGCGCGCTGGCACAGGCCACGAAAACGATGGGCTCTCCCGGGGCGAGCTCACCGACACGGTGCAGTACTTCCACATTGAGCAAGGGCCAACGGCCCTGCGCCTCGGCCACGATCTTCTCCAGGGCCTTTTCGGTCATGCCCGGGTAATGCTCGAGAAACAGGCCGGCCACGTCCTGGCCGTCGTTGAAGTCGCGTACATAACCGGTGAAGCTTACCACCGCGCCAACACCTAGCTGCCGCTGATGAACGCCATTGAGCTCGGCACCGGGATCGAAGGCGATACGCTGCACGCGAACGGCCATCTCAACCTCCCGTCACGGTAGGGAAAAAGGCAATCTCGTCGCCGGGCAGCACAGGCTCGTCCAGCTGGCACAGCTCTTCATTGCGGGCGCACATCAGGTTGGCTTCGGCCAGTACGTCATGCCCTCCTTGCGCCACCAAAAAGGCTCTCAGCGCGCGAATATCCATGAACTCACCCCGCACCTGCTCGGCGTCTTTGCCCATGGCCTCGCGAAAGCGCGCGAAATACAGCACCCTGACCGTCATCATGCCTGCACCTGGTAGTCACCACTCTTGCCACCGCGCTTCTGGAGCAAGCGCACGGCCTCGATGACCATCCCCTTGTCCACAGCCTTGCACATGTCATAAATCGTCAAGGCAGCCACACTGGCGGCCGTGAGGGCTTCCATTTCAACCCCTGTCTGCCCCGCCAGCTTGCAGCGGGCACGGATCAGCACCGCATCGGCGCCCTCCCCGCTCAGCTCCACCTTCACGCTGGTGAGCATCAATGGATGGCAGAGGGGAATCAGGTCACTGGTTTTCTTCGCCGCCTGTATGCCGGCGATACGTGCGACCGCGAAGACGTCGCCCTTGGGGTGGGCGCCCTCCACGATCATCTGCAAGGTAGCCGGTTGCATGCGCACACGTGCCTCGGCCACTGCCTCGCGTTCGGTGATGGCCTTGGCGGTCACATCGACCATATTGGCGCGGCCTTGGGAATCTAGATGGGTGAGCATGAGCTGGCTCCTGGAAAACATGGCCCAGTTTAGCCCGCCGCCCCGTGCACGGAAACGAAAAAGGCCCCGCGGCAAGCCGATGGGGCTTGGCGCGGGGCCTCTTTCTGAATCCACTGGTAGCAGCCGGGTCGGGCCATGCTGTCTTGCCGACGAATCGGTTAGCCTGGTCGCGGCCAAGGCCGGCTGCTACAGAAGGCCTTTACTGGGTGATCGACTTCACCGAGACGCCGGCGGTGGCAGCGTTGGAGCGGCCGTAGATGTCTTCGAAACGCTCGATGTCGTCTTCGCCCAGGTAGCTGCCGGACTGCACTTCGATCAGCTCGAGCGGGATCTTGCCTGGGTTGCGCAGGCGGTGAACCGAAGCGATCGGGATGTAGGTCGACTGGTTCTCGGTCAGCAGGAACACGTTCTCGTCACAGGTCACCTCGGCGGTACCGGATACCACGATCCAGTGCTCGGCGCGGTGGTGGTGCATCTGCAGCGACAGGCAGGCACCCGGCTTGACGGTGATGTGCTTGACCTGGAAGCGACCGCCCTGGTCCACGGAGTCGTACGAGCCCCAAGGGCGGTACACTTCGCAGTGGTTCTGGGTTTCGCTGCGGCCCATGTCGTTCAAGGTGGCGACCATGTTCTTCACGCCCTGGACCTTGTCCTTGTGCGCGATCATCATGGCGTCGCGGGTTTCCACCACCACGATGTTTTCCAGGCCGATCACCGACACCAGCTTGCCATTGCCATGGACCATGCAGTTGCGGCTGTCCTGGATGACCACGTCGCCCTTGGTGACGTTGCCATTTTCATCCTTGGCATGGACTTCCCACAGGGATTTCCAGCAGCCAACGTCGCTCCAGCCGGCGCTCAGCGGCACCACACAGGCGCGCTGGGTCTTTTCCATCACCGCGTAGTCGATGGAGTTGTCCGGGCAGCAGGCGAAGCTGGCTTCTTCGATTTCGATGTTGTCGCCGTCGCGCTTGCTGCGCTCCAGGGTCAACAGGCAGTTGTCGTAGATATCCGGATCGTGCTTCTTCAGCTCTTCCAGGAAGCGGCTGGCGCGGAACAGGAACATGCCGCTGTTCCAGAAGTAGCCGCCCTGCTCCACGAATTCCTGGGCACGCTTCTCGTCCGGCTTCTCGACGAAGTGAGAAACGCGGCTCACGCCTTCTGGCAGCAATGCGTCGTTGGTGGACTTGATATAGCCGTAGCCGGTTTCAGGGCGGCTGGCCGGAACGCCGAACAGCACCATCTCGCCACGCTCGGCGGCTACGGTGGCCAGGGCCAGGGCGCGCTGCAGGGCTTTCTGGTCTTCGATCACGTGGTCGGCCGGCAGGACCAGCATCAACTCGTCATGACCTTCGTTGACCAGCTTCATCGCGGCCAAGGCTACGGCCGGCGCGGTATTACGGCCGAAGGGCTCGAGCAGGATGCCCTGGGTTTCCAGCTTGAGAGCCGAAAGTTGTTCGTTGACGATGAATTTGTGGTCCTTGTTGCAAACCACAAGAGGCTTATCCATGCCTTCGAACACCAGACGTTCCAGGGTCTGCTGGAAGAGCGTGTGCTCGCCCGTCAACGCCAGGAATTGCTTCGGGAACTGCTTGCGCGACAACGGCCACAGACGAGAGCCGCTACCACCTGACAAGATCACCGGGATCATAGTGTTTCTCCAAGAATTTCGTAAATGAAGTTGGACCGCGAGTGCCGCCGTGTCTTCTTATTCAAAGCGGCTGCTTGCGTTGAGCAGCCGCGTATAAGGCATTATTCGGAAACAGGCAGGGCCCAATCGGCCTTGACGTTACTACCGGAACCGGTAACGAACAGAGAAGTGAACTGACCACGCTCAAGCGCTACAGGCTTCAGATCGACAACTTTGTTAGCGCCATCGAAGAGTGCCAGATTAACTTTCACAGGATTCATTTCACGACTGCCAGAACCACCAGCAGCGACGGCGGCGACGACTTCAGTCTTGCCATCGGCCGTTTTCAGCGTCAGAGGTTTGTCCGTCAAATTCTGGACATCCACCCGCGCTTTCTGCTTGTTGTCGAACTTGGACTCTTCGACCAACTTTGGCTGAGAAGTTCCACCGACCACGGTGTAATATTTATTGCTGGCCAAGTTGACTGGCAGGCTCTGCGAGCCAAGCTGAGCGGTATAGCTCCCGCCAGGCAGGTATGAATAGGCGCTGGCGGATGCAGGCGATACGCCCTTGAACTTGGCGGTACCGACGCTAGGGGTGATTTCCTGACCGCCGGCATTGTAGACACGGACAAATGCGGACCCTGCCGGAGCAGTCTTGTACAGGGCGCCATCGCCTCCGGCGAATGCCTGGGTAGACAGCAGCCCCAGGCCTACGGCCACGGCGCAAGCCTTGGCGATACGGGAAGTGCGAATGGCGGCTTTCAAAGTCTGTACAGGCATATGTATTCCTCGCGGCTGATATGAAATATGTGCCGTTTGATTGAAAATAATCAGTGGCTCTGGCCCACGGCCAGATTCTGATTGTTATCTTGGGCCTTCTTCAGTTGGGAGATCCACGCGGGATCGAAACCACTGAGGTCATTCTTCATAGGCAGGTAGCGCTCGGGAAACTCCCAAACCAGAACCTGCGGCGGGTTGTTCTTGAACCCGTCACTCTGCAGATACTTGAGCATCGGCAGGATCGGGCCGTGGCCTTCCTCGGCATAGTTGACGACGTCGCTATTGAGCGCCTCTTTGAGCGCGCCAAGGAAATTCCAGTGCGCGTTCGCGCTGTAGCTGGTACCTACCAGCCCCACGGGGACAGTGGCATCGCCAAACAGCGCATCGCCGCTGTCACCTGCGCCTTCGACAGCATGGGTGGTCTTTTGTTGCAAACTATCAGGCTGCGGAAGCAAATTCGTGAACAAAGGATCCAGCGGGAGGAAGGTCGTCAGGTCGCCTTTGTACGGCTTCGCCTGTTCCGCTTCGGTCACGTATTTGACTGGCGCGGTATTGATCAGGGATTGCGACGCAATGGCAGCGCCAAGATTGCGCGCCACCACTTCCGCTCCCATTGGGGTCCAGTGGGTATCGGTCCGCAGGAAGACCTGGCCGCTCTGCTTGGCTTGTTGCAACGGCCCCATCAGGTCCGGCGCGAAGATGCCCGCCTGCTGGGCCTGCGCATGGAATTGCTCGTACAGATCACGATGCATGCTGGCCGGCTGCCTGTCGCCGAAGTATTCGGGGTACAGGCGCGCCTTGGCCGGGATGATCGCCATCACCAACTTGATGCCCTTTTCTTCCAGGCGATCACGCACGCCGCGGATGAGCGCGAGGTTTTCCTGCTCGATCTGGTCACGGTTAGCGACAGGCTTGAACTCTTCATCGGTGAACAGCCACTGGTCCTTGCCCAGGATGACTCCTGGGCGGCCTTCGTTGAACACTTTGTAGTCCACCGCCGCCCAGAGGTTGGTACCCAGCCGCTTGATGGGAAACTCCTCGTCATAGTGAGTTTCCACGGCCTTGGCCAGCTTGCCGTTGAGGAAGGTCATTTGCGGCGTTCGATCGAAGCTGGTGAACGCTACCAGGGACCAGAGCCCCATCAGCACCAGGATGCCAAAGAAGATCGCGATGTAGAGAATGCGTAATGAACGGGTCATGGTCGGCACTCAGAACTGGAAGTAAAGGAAAGGCGAGAAGCTTTGCGCTGACAGCTTCAGGATCGAAGCCACGAACAGCAGCAGAATCAGCGTACGCATGAGGTAACGCGGCCAGTCGGCTACCCAGTAGGCCGCTTGTACCTGATGGCCTGGGACGTGGGCCTGAACGATGGCAGGCTGGTCACCCGGCACGGCCTTGATCTGCCCTGGCTGCGCGGTCGCCGGGCCATTGGCCTCGACAGCTTTGTCGCTGGCTTCGGCTTTCTGGGCACGGGCGTTGATCGGCGCCTTGTAGAAGTCACGCAGGCCGAAGTAGGCCATGGTGATATAAGCCACGATCAGGGTCGCCACTTGCAGGCCGGTGAGGCTGGCGCGGTTGAGCTCGGACAGCTCCCACTGGCCGAAGCTGAACATGGCCTGGTACATGCGCATGGCCACATGCAGGTTCTCGGCACGGAAGATCACCCAGCCCAGCACTACCAGCAGGAAGGTGAAGGCCCACTTGATGGGATTGAAGCGGCGCGGCGCGGCGTCGGTGCCCAGGGCTCGCTCGATGGCCAGCCACAGGCCGTGCCACATGCCCCAGATAATGTAGGTGAAGTTCGCCCCGTGCCACAGGCCGCCGAGCAGCATGGTCAGGAACAGGTTGCGGTAGGTGGCGAAGGTGCCGCCACGGTTGCCGCCCAGGGTGATATAGAGGTAGTCCCGCAGCCAAGTGGAAAGGCTGATGTGCCAACGACGCCAGAACTCGGTGATCGACTGGCTGATGTAGGGCTGCTTGAAGTTTTCCATGAAGCGGAAGCCCATCATCAGGCCCAGGCCGATGGCCATGTCGCTGTAACCGGAAAAGTCGAAGTACAGCTGCGCCGTATAGGCCAGCGCGCCCAGCCAGGCATCGCCGGTGGTGGGGTTGGACAAGGCAAAGGAATGATCGGCCACCACCGCGATGGTGTCGGCGATGAACACCTTCTTGATGAACCCCTGCATGAACCGGGTCGCGCCCTCGGAGAACTTGTCCAGGGTATGGGTGCGGTGGTTGAACTGGTCTACCAGGTCCTTGAAGCGCAGCACGGGACCGGCGATCAGGTGCGGGAAGATCGCCACGAAGGCCGCGAAGTCGATCAGGTTCTTGGTCGCGGGGGTATCGCCACGGTACACATCGATGATGTAGCTGATGGACTCGAAGGTGTAGAACGAGATACCGATCGGCAGCAGGATGTGAGTGAGGATGAACGGCTCCAGGCCGAACGACGTCATGATCGCGTTGAGGCTATCGACGCCGAAGTTGGCGTACTTGAAGTAGCCCAGCACGGCCAGGTCCACGGCCACGCCCAGCAACAGCCAGCGCTGGGACGCCTTGGTGCGCACTCCGTTGGCGCCGATGCGCAGGCCGATGAAGTAGTTCCACAGGGTCACGGCGGCAAAGAGCGCGAGGAAATCGACGCGCCACCAGGCGTAGAATACATAACTGGCTACCAGCAGCAGCAAGTTGCGATAGCGCGTTCCGCTCAGATAGTACAGGCCGAAGAAAATCGGCATGAACAGGAACAGGAACACGTTGGATGAGAAAACCATCCTGATCTCTCCTTGTTTTTCCTACACTGGGAGCCGAAGACAGCCCCCCCATACCCCCCCAGCGAAGGGCTGGAGAGAAATGCACCGCGGGCCAGACGCCTGAACTGACCCGCGGTGCTCGTTTATTGTGAAGCCGGGCCTGTCAGGACCCTTTCTCGGCCTTGTCGCCCTTGTCACCCTTTTCGTGGTCCGGGTCGAAAGTACGAGTCAGATCGCCACCCAGACGGAAGGTCTTGAAGGGTTCCATCTGGCGCTTACGCTCGATGGTGTCCGGCGAGCAGTCATAAAGCGTGCAATAGGGTTCGAGCCAGGCGTATTTGCTGTCGACCTTCAGATCGGTCATGTCCTGCTCTTCGCCGTTCTTTTCCTCGAACGCTTCGGGATCTTTCGAGCCGGCCAGCACGCGGTCGCCCAGGCGCTTGAGGGCGCCATTGTTTTCCTGGCGAAGGTCCACGCCGTTGGCCTGGGCGAAGCTGGCGATCATGGCCAAGGGTGGCAAGGCATAGTTGTGGTAGGCCAGTGCCCGCTGGCGCCGCTTGAGCTCGTTGGGCAGGAAGCCCTGGTCATCGATCTGGCTGGCGCCAACCTTGAACTCCTTCACCGCCCAGTCGAACAGGTCACGGCGGTCGGTGACGATGGACGTGGCCATCACCGACCAGGCGGCCC
The DNA here is from genome assembly GCF_049895785.1 of Pseudomonas sp. DC3200b2. Lineage (NCBI taxonomy): Bacteria > Pseudomonadati > Pseudomonadota > Gammaproteobacteria > Pseudomonadales > Pseudomonadaceae > Pseudomonas > Pseudomonas sp. DC3200b2. The sequence continues at coordinate 160,191 of NZ_JAFCTA010000006.1, forward strand.
AGTACGAGTGGTTGTTGATCTTGTCCAGCGGCAGGTTGCTCCAGTCGCTCACTACCTGGTCAGCCAGGCGGCTGAACCAGGCTTCGATTTTCTGGGCCTGAGCCTCGTGGCCCTGCAGGGGATGGGATTCGGAGAATTTCAGCCGCAGGTACGAGGACGACATGCTGCCCAGGGCCCATTTGCGCATGGACTTGCCGGTATGGTTGAAGTCCTTGGACATCAGCGCATTGGCGTCAGCCCAGGTACTGAGCCAGTTCAGGGTGCAATCCAGCTCGGCGGCCTTGCCGTCGCGCATGAACTGCATCACCTGCTTGCTGATGCCTCGCTCCAGTGTCGTGATGTCCTTGGTGGAATCACGGAAGGCTTTTTCCGAAACCTCGTTCAAGGTCGCGCGAGCCTTGTCCGATCCTTCGTACTTACTGCGGAACTGCAGCGACCCAGTGTAAGGCGCTGGCGCGGCCGGACACTGGAAATCCCCGCCTTTCCCTGGCTTCTCGATCGCCTCGTAATATCCTTTGGGAGGCACCAGCCCCGCGGCATGCGCCACGGAACCGAACATGGCAAGACCCAGCAGGGCCGGTGCCAGGAAACGGCGGGCGGCCCGGGGTGTAACACGAGAAGTCAACATAAGCATTCAGCCCTCAGAGTCCGGCTTGCGCGTTGCGCGTGGTCACACCGGGGAACACGTTGCGTTTGCAGATCTTCGCCTCGACTTTCTGTGGCCCGACCGTAGCGTCTTCCGGCCCGTGGATTTCCACGGCCAGCAGGTTCATCTTCGGCCAGTCCGCATCATCGCGCAGCTCGAAGGCAAAGCGCCCGTCGGTGTCTGCCGTGGTGGGTTTTTCGATCTTGATGTCTTCGTGACGTCCATTCATGTACCAAAGGGTCGCTTTCATGTTCTTGACCGCCGGGTCAGCGAACTTGATATCGACCTGATGGTTCCAGTTTTCCAGGTCCTTGATGCCGTTCTGGCCGTTGACCAGCAACTCGGTGGTCTGGTTGGGTTTCACCACGCCGCTGCCGGTGAGCTCGGCGGTCTTGCCGTCACAGCCATCGCCCATCAGCGCCATCATCTGGCGATAGATGGTTTCCTGGTCCAGCGGGTACAGCGGGGAGAACTCCCATACGAGAATCTTCGGCGGCTTCTTCTGGAACTCATCGCTGCCCAGGTATTGCAGCATCGAACCCTCGAAGCCACCGCCAGGGAAGGCTACGTTGAGCACGTCGGCGTTGCTGTACTGCTGCAGGAAGCCAGCGAAGTTGTAGTTCTTGCCGCTATGACTGGTACCGACAAGGGTGATGTCCGGGCTGGCGGAATCGCCGAACAGATCGTTGTCACCGGCCGCACCCTTGGGTTCGGTGCTGAAGGTGTCCATGTACTGGATGGCGTAGCTGGTCCCGCAGAGCTGCCCAGCCATGTTCTGCAGGGTGCCGGTCTTGCCCATGCGCCCGGAGACCTTGGTTTCGAACTCCTTCTTGGCGATGTCCGAATAGCCCGGCACCTTCTTGATGGTTTCGGCAACGATCCTGGCGGTGCGCTCGGCGCCGTAGGGCGTCCAGTGCTGGTCGCCGCGGAAGTAGAAGTCGTGGGCCTGCTGCTCATTGGTCAAGGGCGACAGGTCCGGCACGTGGTAGCCCATGGCCTGGAAGCGGCCGAGCATATCCTTGTAGTTCTTCAGCGCGGTGTTGTAGTCGAAGCGCTCGCGGTCGGCGGGCAGCATGTGCGCGCGATCCACCAGGCCACGGGTGGGCTGGTACACAATGACCACCTCCACGCCGCGCGCCTTGAAGGCGTCATGCAACTGTTTCATCCGGCGGTAGCCTTCGGGCGAGGTCTTGAACTCGGTCCGCAGGTCTTCCACGGTACGGAACAGCCAATCGCCCTCCCCTTTTATCAGGGTGGTGAAGTTGCGCTGGTAACGGGTAACGTAGTTCTTCGCATCGGCCGCGGCCGGGCAGAGCTGGCAGCAGGGCTGCGCGGTGAACACAGGAGGCTGCACTTCGGCGGCCTGCGCGCTGCCCGACGCATAAAGGGCAGCGGCCAGGCCCGACAGGCTGAGCAGCTTAATCAAATGTGAATGCATGGGATGTTCCTTAATCCTGCGCCATGTCTGTCTGTTTTTCGACGGGGTCGATCAGCACTGCTTTCTGTTGGCGTACCAGCAGATCCAGGATCTCGGTCTGGTGTTCACCCAGGATCCCGGTGAAGCTGATGCCGCCCTGCTTGGCGGGTGCCAGCATTGCCACGCGATACAGTTCGATACTCAAGGGCGAGTCGATGGCCAGCGGGTTGGTCCCGTTGCCGGACAGCTCGCCACCGACCACGATCATCGACACTTCGGCGTCGAAGGGGTCCAGGCGCACGTCACGGTCGGTATCGCTCAGGTCCTTGATGTGGCCGTAGACGCCGGTCAGGCCGTTGGCCATCGCCACGTTCTCGTAGAGACGGATATTGGTGCTGTTGCGCACACGGATACCGTGCCGCTTGTTGGCTACCAGCTTGTTGCCCCACAGGAGGTTGTCGCCGCTCTCGTACAAAGTGATGCCGTCGGTGTGGTTCTGGTAGATCTCGTTGTAGGCCACCAGGTTGCCCACGCTGTTACGGTCCAGTACCACGCCCGAGAGGTGGTTGTCGTAGCTGCGGTTGTTGATGATGAAGCTGTCGTTCACCTCACGGGAAATGATGATCCCGTGCTTTTTCTTGGTCCCGTAGACGGTATTGTCCGCGATGATCAGGCCGTGGGAACGGTCGTGCGGGTCGATGCCGTAGATGATGTTGTCATGGTAGGTGCTGCTCTTGACCACGAAACCCTGGGTTTCATAGCAGTAGTAGCCATACCACATGTCCGAGAAGGTGGAGCCGATGATCCAGCCGGTAGGCTCGGTGCGATTCATCTGCGCCTTCATGCTCGGCGTGTACTGGGAAATACTCACGCCGTACGACTTACTTTCGTTGTAACCGAAGCTTTTCATTTCGGTATTCACGATGTAGGTCTCGGTACCGCCCCAGGACACCAGGAAGGGACGGAACTCGTCCTTCTCCTTGAACCAGGCCTGGTCATTCTTCGCCTCGCTCCAACCCGTCACCTTGGTGTCGAAGGTAAACAGCTTGCCGTCGTTGACGATGAACGAGCCGCCGTCCTGGGACAACCGCAGGTCTTTCACGCGGCCGTCGATTTCCAGGGTGGCGCCATGGGACACCACGATAGGCACCCGCGCCAGCCATACGCCAGGCGAGGTCTCGCGCAGGTATTGCTTGGGCACGGCCTTGCCAAGGTCAGCGAAGTTGACATAGCCGCCGTCGATGAAGATCGCCTGCGGGATGCCGCGCTGTTTCCCGACCCAAGCCATCATCTTGTTGTCGCCGCCGATGAAGGCCTTGAGCGGCAGTTCCTGCATCATGCGACGCATGGCCACCTTGCCCTTCTTGCTACGGTCCACCTTGGCATGCGCGGCGGCAGCAGTGTAGCCGCTGAGGTCGGGCAGCTTGGGCGCCGCCAGGTTCAATGGCTCGGTGGGCGCGGAGGCGACGCTGTAGGTCTTGGCGACCTGCAGCTCCTTGGTGGTACCGGGCTTGGCCGCGGCGGCCTGGGTCGCCGGCGCGGTGTTGGCCAGGGCGGTGCCGCCGGCGACCAGCAGGGCTGCGGCCAGCAGCGCAACGGGCCAGGCGCGCTTGCGCACCTGCGGCCGCGCCTTGCTATGTGGATGCTTCATCTCATTGCACTCCCTTGGCGGTACCGATCAGAAACGCCAGATCACGTCGACGATGGCCCGGTGCATATAGTTGTCCACGCTGCCGGCATAGGCGTCGCCCGGCTTGAACACACCGGCGCGCAGGCGAACCAGCGCGGAAGGCTCATCGAAGGATTGACTCAGGCTGGCCGGCAGCAGGCCCTGCTTGAAGTACTTGGTTACAACCAGATCGACTTCCTGGCCCAGGTCCTTCTCGCCGTCGTTGAGCGGCAAGGTGGACAGCGAAATGTCACCGGAGGTAGCGTCGGTAGATTCGTAGGCGGCGTTGATGTTGCTGCCACCAATGGCCGAGTCGCCGTCTACCCGCCAGAAACGGTGGTAGATCAGGCTGGCGTCGTAGTCTTCCTGCATTTCCCAGGAAGCGAACACCGAGGCGGTCTGCACGTTGGCCAGTTCAGCCTGGAAGGCTTCGCCGAAACGGCTGATGCGCGAGCGGGTACCGGTCCAGCTGGAGCGGTTGCTCTGCAGGCCGTTCTGCTCGTATTCCTTGCTGGCCCGGGCGTAGGCGGCGCCTACCTGCCACTGTGGGTCCAGGCGCCAGCGCACACCCAGGTCGGTGGCCCAGCCGCTGACATGCTCGCCGTAGGTATCCCCGGCGGTGACGATGCCGTCGGTGTCGGTACGGTTGAAGGTATCGCGGTTGCCGGTCAGCCAGGTCAGGCTGCCCCAGTAGTTGAGCTGGTTGGTGTTGCGATGGTTATAGGCATCGCTGGTCGCTTCCAGGCCAACCCAGGTCAGGTTGCCGTTGCTGGTCTTGTCCAGGTCGTCGATTTCCTCGCCAGCATTGGCCAGTTCACCGTCGTCATGCACGTGATGCGCGCGCAGGCCTACCCACTGGCTTGGCGCCCACTGGTAGGACACATCGCCCCAGACATGGGTGCGGTCCTTGTCGTTGGGCGACAGGCGCGAGTAGTCGGTACGGTAGTCGCTGAAGCGCTGGCCCACGCCCACGTCTGCCTTGAGCAGGGTGGTGTCCAGGTTCCAGGTCAGGGACTCGATGTAGTTGTCGTGCCACTGACCGTCGTCCTGGCGCAGGCGCTGACGGCCGAACTTGACCTGCTCGCCAGGGTAAGGCGTGAGCAGACGGTTGTAGCCAACCCAGAATTCGCGCAGGGCCAGGTAGCTGTCGTCGGCTTCGCGGTCCTTGCTGTAGTAGCGGCTGTTGCTCGATCCGGAAACGTTGTCGTCCGGCTGCAGCAGGGGGTCGGTCTGGATGGTGTCCGACGCGGCCACGGCCTGGCCCATGAAATAGGCGCTCCAGTTGCCCCACTGGCCATAAGCCCAGGGACGCAGGTCGATACCGATACCGGTGACGTCGCCGCCGGAGCGGGTGCCCAGGTCACGGTCGTCTTCGGACTGACCGGTGATCTTGACTTCCAGGCCGAAGTTATCGGTGGCGGTCAGGGCCGCCAGGGTCGGGCACGACCAAAGTGTTGCAAAGCCCAGGCCAATGCCGGCCAGGGTCCATTTATTCAGGATCATAGATCTTCACCTTCACCGACGGCTATCTGTTGCGGGTCGTCCTTCTCCGGCGCGACATCGTCCTGCGGCACCATGGAGGTGATGCCAGGGGCCGGGGCCACGCCGCGCGAGGCGACTTCCTGCTGCAACAGGCGCTGAGCCTGAGGCTTGAGCTGCGGCGGTAGTTGTTCTTCGACGGTTTTAGCCAGGTCCAGGACTTCCTGGCGCGGCTGAGCAGTAGCCAGCGCCTGGGTCTTGGCCAGTTGGCTGAACACGTATGCATTGGCAGGGTTCGGCACGGTGCCACGGCCGTTGAAATACAACTGCGCCAGGGCGAAGTCCGCGCTGTTCTGGCCGCGCCGGGCAGCGATGAGCAGGTTGTCGACCGCCTTCTGCGGCTCGACCATGCCCAGGTAGCCACGGCGGTAGATCTGGCCCAGGTAGTAGTAGGCGCTGACCTGGTCCGGGGTGGCCTTCTTCAGGTGCTCCTCGGCCTTGGCGGCATCGGGCAGCACCACCTTGCCTTCGTAGTAGATCTTGCCCAGCAGCAATTCGGCGCGGCTCGGGTCGGCGTCGTGGCCCTTCTCGATGTAGCCCAGCAACTGGTCGGTATCGCCCAGGTCCGGGTTGTCGTATTGCAACTGGGCCAGGCTGATCCAGGCGCCCGGGTAGGTGCCCGTGGCGCTTTCCAGCAGGGCCTGGGCCGTTTTCGGGTCTGGAGTGCCCAGCTCGCGGTTGGCGATGACCCGGGCCACGGCGTCTACCCGCGCCGGGATGACCTTGCCAGCGGCGAAGGCATCCTGCAGGCGCTTGACCAGTGCCGCCTGGTCTTCAGTGCGGTTCTGCTTCTGGTAAACGGTGGCCAACTCGACGTAGCAGACGTCGTTGGTGTCCAGCGCCGCCTTGCAGATGCGCTCTACCTCGGCCAGGTTCTGGTCGTAGGTGTTCTGCACGCGATAGAGAATGATCTGGGCCAGGCCGGCTTCAGAGTAGCCCGCGGCTTTCCACTCGTTGATCTTCTGCTGTGCATTGACCCCTGGGAAGCTCTGCGGGTACTGGATGTACAGCAAGGCCAGGGCCATCAGGGTGCCGCCCTCGCCACTGGCGAAGGCGTTCTTGAGCAGGCCTTCGGCCTCGTGGCGCTCGGCTTCGGTGCTGTTGGGCTTGGCTGCCAGCAACTTGCCCAGGCGCGCCGCGGCGCGGGGGGAAGTCGCGGCGGCTGCCCGGTAGGTCGCCTCGGCCTTGGCCAGTTGCGCGGGGTCACCGCTTTCTACCCAAATGTCGGCCAGGCCGACCTGGGCATCGGCGTACCCCAGGTCCGCCAATTGCTGGTAATTCTGTTGCGCCAGGGCCACGTTGCCATTTTTCATGGCTTCGTTGGCCAGGCGCTGGTCCGGCAGCCCGGCGCAACCGGCAAGGCCCAGAGCAACGGCCAGGCCCAGGAGGGCCGGCCGATGCAAGTGTCGTAAGGTGTCAGCCACGCTCATTCTCCTGGCGCTCACTTAGAAACCGTGGGCCATGGCTTTGTCGATCAGCCAGTCCAGGGAAGGACCATGGGTGCTCGATACATCGACAGGGCGGCCAGCGAATTTCACGTCCAGGGGCTGATCAGGCTTGATGGTCACACGCATGTCGGTAGAGAGGTCGTCTACCTTCAGGGCGGTAGCGTTGACGATCTGGCCGGAACGCAGTTGATCGTCGCCGGCTACGCGGAAGTCCACCTTGGTGCCTGGGCGAACGTCGTCGATCTGGCGGTAGGTGTAACGGGCTTCGACGTTGGCAGTGGCGTTGCGAGGTACCAGGTTGAAGATCACGTCGCCTTTGCTGGCGTACTGGCCGTTGGCAACCAGCTGCTGAGCCACGATGCAGTCGCAGGGCGAGGTCAGGGTGCCGGTCATCTGCTTGCCGAACAGTTCGGTCACTTTCTGCGGGGTCAGGTCCTGCTCTTCCAGGTGGCCCTTGAGCACGTCCAGCATGCTGGTGCTGAAGGTGGCCAGCGGCGAGCCTTTTGGCGCAACGCCGTTGGCACCGACCAGGCTGGACACGGTGCCATCGCGCGGCATGGTGATGTTCATGCCCGGCGCGGCGACGATACCGGATTCAGCGTGGGTCACGAAGTACAGGTTGTACACGGACTTGAAGATATAGCCGAAGGCGACCAGGCCAATCAGGAAGATGCCCAGGCTGAAGGTCACTGCCCGCAAGCGGCCGAAGAACGACATGTCGTTCGAGGCGGCCTTGCGCTTGCGCGCCTTGGTGAAGTTGTCACGCTGCAGGGTACCGAGTACATCACCCATGGTGACCAGCTCGCCAGACAGGTGCGAAGTGATCAGGTGACGCAGGGTGGAGATGTCGGCCTGGTCCAGGTTCTGGAACTGGGCGCCGACGCGACCGTTGCCTTCGATGGAGCGGGCCTGGAACTCGACGTCCATGCCCAGGCCCAGGTTGTCGACCACGAACATCAGGCGGCCGCGGTAAAGCTCGCCTTCTACCAGGGGCTTCTTGGGCATGAAGGAGAAACCACCGGCCGACAGGTCTTCGACCTTGGCTTCCTGGGTTTCACGATTCGGGCCGATGAAACGGATCTTAGCTGGCATGCGAACCCGGGCATGCTGGCGCTGGGCTTCGGACTCATGGACCACATTGGGGTTGACGGCTGTATTCATGGCTAATTTTCCTACTTAATCCATTGAGGGCTGGTCAGACGATCGCGAACAGGAAAGCAACGAAGATGCTGCCCGCCGAGAAGGTCATGGTCCGAGACGACCAGGTGTTGAACCATTGTTGAAAACTGGCGAGATCGCGTTTGTTGGTGGTGGGCTGCCGGGTCCAGGACTGTCGGTCGAGGCGGAAGAACACGTAGATCTTCATCAGCGCGCCGACGATCTGGTTGTAATAGAGAATGATCGGATAGGCCGGCCCCACCGAGTGCCCACTGAGGGACAGCAGGATGGTCAGGATCAGGCGGGTAATGCCGATCCACAGCAGGTAACCGAGCAGGAAGGCCACGCTGTACTTGAAGGTCGCGATCAGGGCGGCGGTCAGGCCGAGCAACGACGTCCACATGGACACGCGCTGATCGAACAGCACCACCATGGTGAACAGGCCCAGCCGACGAATCCCCAGGCCCAGGGCACGGGAGTTCTGGCGCAGGTTGTTGCCGTACCAGCGGTACATCAGCTTGCGGCTGGCCTTGACGAAGCTCTTCTCCGGCGGATGCTCCACGGTATTGATGGTCGCATCGGGCACGTAGAAGGTGTCATAACCCAGGCGCATCAGGCTGAACCAGCTCGACTTGTCGTCACCGGTCAGGAAGCGGAAGGTTCCCAGGCGCCAGTGCTTGAGCGAGTCGGCTTCCACGTCGGCAATGAACATCGGGTCGGTGACCACGGAGGCGCGGAAGACGGACATCCGGCCAGTCATGGTCAGCACCCGCTTGGACAAGGCCATGGAGCACATGTTGATATGGCGCTGGGCGAAGCGCAGCTTGTGCCATTCGCTCATGATGTAGCTGCCGCGCACTTCGCAGAACTCGTTGGTGGTCAGGCCACCGACGTTCGGCCAGAGGGCGAACCAAGGCACGGTCTTGCGCACCACGCCCTCGTTGAGCACGGTGTCGCCGTCGATCACCGCGACTACCGCGTTCTCGTCCGGCATGTGGCGGGAAATCGCGCGGAAGCCATAGGCCAGGCCGTCGCGCTTGCCGGTACCGGCGATGCGCACGAAGTCCAGGCTCACCCGCTCCGGCGGGTTCATCTTGGCCCAAAGGGACTTCATCAGCATTTCGTCCGACATTTCCACCAGCGATGCGACTATGGTAGTGGGGTAACCACTGTCGATCGCTTCGCGGATCACCGACTGGTATACGGCGGCCGTGGTGCTGGCGTCGATACGGAAGCTGGTGACCATCAGGAAGACGTGGGACGGGTCCGCGTCGGCGCCCAGCTTTTGCACCTTGCGTCGCAGGTACGGGTAGACCACATAAAGGAACAGCATGCCGCGCACGAAGTGCATGGCACCCATCGAGTAGCGCCAGATACCCACGGCGCCAATCAGGAAAATGAAATCCTTGGAATCAGGATTGAATAGCGATGGGGGCAGCGCGAGCGCCAGGCCCATCAGCAGACACAAGTAAAACAGCCATCCAGCAGCCTGGAGCAGGCCGTGCTTTAGCCCTGACATATCCGCATCCGTCTCTTCATCGACCGCCCGGATCGGCGTTCGAAAGTGTTAAGGCAGGCGTAAAGAACCGCGGGGGCCCAAGGCCCGCCGCGGTCATAGCTGTTACCAGCAGATACCTTCTGCGCTGACATCCGCCTTGGTGGCCTGCTTCATGAAGCCGACCAGGTCGAATACCTGCTTGCCCTCGGGTACGTTGTGAGCCAGGTCCGCGAAGTCCTTGCTGCCGTTACCCAGGATCAACACTTCTGCGCCGTTCACGACTTCGTTGAAGTCCGACTTGAGCAGCGAGGAAACGTGAGGAATCTTCGATTCGATGTATTCCTTGTTCGCGCCCAGGATACGAGCGTGCTCTACGTTCTTGTCGTAGATGCTCAGCTCGAAGCCTTTGCCGATCAGGCGCTCGGCCAGCTCGACCAGGGGGCTTTCACGCAGGTCGTCGGTGCCAGCCTTGAAGCTCAGGCCCAGCAGGGCGATCTTGCGCTTGCCGTAGCGGCTGATCACGTCGAAGGCGTTCTGGACCTGCTGCTCGTTGCTCACCATCAGCGAGTTGAGCAGCGGGGCCTTGACGTCCAGCGCGCTGGCGCGGTAGGTCAGGGCACGCACGTCCTTGGGCAGGCAGGAACCACCGAAAGCGAAGCCTGGGCGCATGTAGTAGGCAGACAGGTTCAGGGCCTTGTCCTTGCAGACCACTTCCATCACTTCGCGACCGTCGACGCCGACGGCCTTGGCGATGTTGCCGATCTCGTTGGCGAAGGTCACCTTGGTGGCGTGCCATACGTTGCAGGTGTACTTGATCATCTCGGCCACTTCGACCGGCTTGCGAATGATCTCAGCATCCAGCTCGCTGTACAGGGACTCCAGCAGGTCACCGGACTCCTTGTCCAGTTCGCCGATAACGGTCATCGGCGGGTGGTCGTAGTCAGCGATCGCGGTGCTTTCACGCAGGAATTCAGGGTTGACCGCCACACCGAAGTCGACGCCGGCCTTCTTGCCGGAGTACTGCTCCAGGGTCGGGATGACCACGTTCTTCACGGTGCCTGGCAGCACGGTGCTGCGAACCACCACGGTGTGGCGCTCGGATTTTTCTTTCAGGACTTCACCGATGCTCTTGCACACGGCTTCGATGTAGTTCAGTTCGAGGTCGCCGTTCTTCTTGCTCGGCGTAGGGACGCACAGCATGGAGATCTGGGTGTCACGTACGGCTGCCTTGAAATCGACGGTACCGCTCAGGCGGCCATTCTTGCGCGCATCGCTCAGCAGCTCTTCCAAGCCGGGCTCGACGATAGGGGATTTGCCCTGGTTGATAAGGTCGATCTTGACCTGCGAAACGTCGACTCCGATGACATCATGACCACGGTTGGTCAAGCAACCCGCACATACCGCGCCAACATAGCCCAAACCAAAGATGCTGATACGCATCGCATTCACCTCATGTGTTTATCACGTCGACCCAACTCAGGAGCCGACTAGGGGTTAATTAACCAGCAATATTCGGGCACTCGGATGCGTGACAACTGACGTGTCATTCCGACTGTCACACACCTCATGCAGGCATAATTAGTCCGAGTGCCCCAGAATGTGCACTCAACAAGGGCACCCTTGAACCGTGACTAAATGGTTCGCCCTGGAATGTAGCCAGCCTTTATTACAAAACGGCTCACTTTCTTTCGCTACTTGCCTTCGCACTGTTGTTATGACTTGCGAATCAAGCATCAAGCCGTGTGCATGAATTTGCCTCGCAAATTCGAAACTGGCCTTGCGTTGAGGGTAGTAATGGTGCGCGCTCTCCTGAGATCAACCTTCGGGCTGTTCAGACAGTTCCCATCAAGTCATACGCCTGGATCGCTACCTCCAGCCGCTCCAACTTCTCCTTTGTACGTCATCTCTCACACGTTCAGAGCCTCGGTACGCGTCGTATGAGCTACAGATACCCCGGGAAGTTCCGGAGCACTAGAACCGCTCATACGATTTTTGAGTAGATTTTTCCCACAGGCGGCGCTGACAACAGCCACAGAACAACAAAAAATTCCTTGCTAATCAATGACTTGAACGTTCAAAACCCCAAAAAGCCATCAGGGAAACTTTTTTTGGCTTTTTTGGGTTTTTTTTGAGATCCAAGACAGCCGCGATGGACGTGCGTAACACTTTCGACTGACAATTGACGCCGTAACTTCGTCAAATTGCAGCTTGCACGGTAAAAGACAGTCAAAAATGGACGCCTGAGCCTTGTGATCGAGATCACAGTTCAGTGATCACGCAGGAATACCAGCCGATTGACAGCCGATCGCTCGGCTGAGTAACGGTATCCGGCCTCGCTGAACGTCTGCAGGGCCTCGGGGCGTTCGATACGCTCGCGTATCACATAACGAGCCATCATTCCCCTCGCCTTCTTGGCATGAAAGCTGATGATCTTGTACTCGCCATTCTTCAGGTCACGGAATTCGCAATCGATGATCCTGGCTTTCAAGACCTTCTTGTCCACAGCGCCGAAATATTCCTGAGAGGCCAGGTTGATGAGTATGTCGTCCTCCTGCTCGGCCAGGGCTGCGTTCAACCATTCACTGATACGGCTCCCCCAGAAGGCATAGAGGTCTTTGCCCCTGGCATTGGCGAAGGCAGTGCCCATTTCCAGTCGATAGGGCTGCATCAGATCCAAAGGACGGAGCAACCCATACAAGCCAGACAGCATGCGCAGATGCTGCTGAGCGAAGTCGAAATCGGCTTCGCTGAAATCTTCCGCCGCCAGCCCGGTGTAAACATCGCCCTTGAACGCCAGGATGGCTGGCCGGGCGTTTTCCGGGCTGAAGGTAGCCGACCAGCTGTCGAAGCGAGCCGCATTGAGCCCGGCGAGCTTGTCGGATATGCCCATCAGTTGGCCAAGCTGTGCCGGAGAGAGTTCGCGCAGGCCGGCGATCAGTTCTTTCGAATGCTCGATGAATGCCGGTTGGGTAAAACGCGTGGTGGCCAGCGGGCTTTCGTAGTCCAGGGTCTTGGCCGGTGAAATCACCAACAGCATCGGAAGCTCCTTGAATGAAAGAAAAGGAGCTTGGCCGGTTCCACCCTCGGCATCAACCGGCTTTTGCCTATATGGGTGATCGAACCGGGCCACGCCGCGACAGCCTGGGATGGGCTGGCTATCATGCCGCATACCGCCAAGGAGGATTCTTCGTTGCGCTTGCCTTTATTGCTGCTCGCTACTGCCCTGTTCGCCAGTGCCATCACTGCGCAGGCCGCGCCTGTGGAAATCGCCACCCTTGACCGCATGAGCACGCCGGCGTTGTTCGATGTGGCATCCCGCGCCCAGATCCTGAGCTTTGCTCGCGAACTGCTGGCCAGCGAAGCCCTGGATGAAGCTGCCTTGGCCGGCCGCCTCGGCTTGCGCCAGATCAACCTGGCCGCGATCGATAACGTACGAGCGCGACTCTGGGAGCGCTTGTGGGAGAACTTCGATCATGCCCAACAGAGCTGCGCCGAGGATGCGTCCTTCTGCTACGCCGTGGACAACCTGGACGATCTCAAGGCCCAGGCCGGGCAATTCAAGGTGGAAGACGATTCCTTCTATGCGCCCTGGGCAGAACCAGGCCGGGCCTTCAGCCGAGCCTATCTGGACGAGCAACTGCACATGGCCGCGCTTTGGCCCGACATCAGCAGCGAGGTGATGACCTTCTCCAATGCCGAGCACAACGGCGATGAGTTGGCCGATCGAGTATTTCTGCTGAGCTTCGACGGCGGGCCAAGCCCGAGTGGCGGCAACACCGAATGGACTACCGACTTCCTGCGCCAGCAGAAGATGAATGCAACCTTCTTCGTGATCGGCAACGCCTTGAAGTTGCGTCAGAACAGCGCGAGCCTGGCGCCGGAAGACCTCTACCGAGACCAGTGCGTAGGCGTGCAGGGCTGGCAGTACCGTTCCCACAGCCAGTGGGTGGACTGGCAGAAATCAGTGCTCGATAGCGTCGCCCTGACCCAGAGTCAGTTACCGGAGGCCTATGTGCCGCAGTTCCGGCCGCCTTATGGACAGCGCCGGCCTGACAGTGGAGAGTTCTTCGAAAGCCAGCAGTTGGACGTCATCCTTTGGGACATCGATGCCCAGGACGCCAATACGCAGCTTACCGCCCAGGACACCAGCGACCGCGTGCTGACCCTGATGCTGTTGTGGCGCAAGGGGATCATCCAGTTCCACGATGCTCAACCCAAGGTGCGCAGCGTGCTCCCCGCCTTGCTGGAAGCCACGCGCCAGAGCGGAATCGCCTGGGAAGACTGCAAGGATTTCCCGTGAACCCTCGCGGCTCGCGCCACCGGCACGGACCAAACAGACTTTCGACTGTAGCCCGCGGCCCGGCCCTCGCCAAGCGCTATTCGTCTTACCAGAAAATAAACCTTTGCAGGCACGCAAAAGGCTTTGTCCGGTCACCGGTTTTGGGTTACTAAGAAACAGACCGCCGAGCCCTGCCGACACAGGTGGCGTCCATACCCGACCCCGCCTGTCGTTGTCAGCCCTCCCCTTGGAGTGACGGCGGCCGTTCAAGGCGCAGCACCGCCCAGGTATTGCGTCCACTGGCTCCCACGAAAGGTGACCGAGTATGGATGAACAAGGACGCAGTTTCTCCGCCCACCAGCCCATCCTCTATGTGCTGGACACCAACGTCCTGATCCACGACCCCAATGCGCTGCTCAATTTCCAGGAACATCACGTCGCCATCCCGATGACCGTCCTCGAAGAGCTGGACAAGCTCAAGGATGGCAAGCATTCCGTTGCCGCCGAATGTCGCCAGGCCATACGGCTGATCGACAAAGTGCTGGGCGAGGCTTCGCCCCAGGACGTAGAGCAAGGCGTGCCGATCCAGCGCGGCAAGGGCGAGCCCAAGGGCTATCTTTCCATCCTCATGAACAAGCGCGGCGCCCTGGAAAGCCCGCTGCCCGACCACCTGAACGACAACGTCATCATCAACCAACTGATCGACCTGCACGCCCGGCGCCCGGAGCTCGATGTCATCCTGGTGACCAAGGACATCAACATGCGCCTGAAGGCGCGAGCCTGTGGAATCGCCGCGGAGGACTACAGTACCGACCAGCTGGTGGACGACGTTTCCCTGTTGTCCCGGGGCTACCATACCGTGCCCGGCTCCTTCTGGGAGCGGGTCCTGAAGGTCGATACCCGTCAGGATCACGGGCGTACCTGGCACCGGGTGCAACTGAGCGAAGTGCTGCCTTCGGCCCATATCAACGAGTTCATCATCGACGAACAGGGCTTCGTGGGCTGGATCAAGGCGGTGCGCAATGACGAGCTGATGATCCTGGACATGCACCAGGAACCGCTGATGCATCAGGAAGCCTGGGGGCTCAAGCCCAGGGACATTCACCAGGCGCTGGCCCTGTTCGCCCTGCTGGACCCGGACATTCACCTGGTCAACCTCTCGGGCGCGGCCGGTTCGGGCAAGACCATCCTGGCACTGGCGGCGGCCATCGAACAGACCATGGTCAGCAAGCGCTACAGGCGCATCATCGCGACTCGCAGCGTACAGGGCCTGGACCAGGAAATCGGCTTCCTTCCGGGCACCGAAGCCGAGAAAATGGAACCCTGGCTGGGGGCGATCACCGATAACCTCGAAGCCCTGCACATGGATGACGAAAACACCCACGGCAGTGTCGATTACATCCTGAGCAAGGTGCCCTTGCAGTTCAAATCCCTGAATTACATCCGCGGGCGCAGCTTCCAGCAAAGCCTGATACTCATCGATGAATGTCAGAACCTGACGCCCCACCAGATGAAAACCATCATCACCCGTGCCGGGGCGGGCTCCAAGGTGGTATGCCTAGGTAACCTGGCGCAGATCGACACGCCGTATCTGTCGGCCACCAGTTCGGGCCTGACCTACCTGACCGAGCGCTTCAAGGATTTCCCCCACGGCGTTCATATCACCCTTCAGGGCGTGCCCCGGTCGATCCTGGCCGAGTACGCCGAATCCCACCTCTGACCGCGACCTAGCGGTAGCAGTCCGCCTTGGCGGCGACCGGGTCCCGCGCGCGACCCGGTCGAATCTTCGTCACCGCGCCCCGATCACCACCGTGCAAGTCGTGCCGGCGGCGAGCAACATTCCCTCGGGCACCTCGTCCAGATGAATGCGCACCGGCACACGCTGCGCCAGGCGTACCCAGTTGAAGGTCGGGTTCACGTCGGCAAGCAGCTCGCGGCTTTCCGGATTGTCCCGGTCGTAGATGCCCCTGGCGATGCTCTCAACATGTCCGCCAAGCATCTCGCCGCTCATCATCTGCATCTGCGCCGCGTCGCCTACATGCACATGGGGCAGCTTGGTCTCCTCGAAAAAGCCGTACACCCAGAAAGAATGCTCATCGACTACCGCCATGCGGGCCTCGCCAGCCTTGGCATAATCGCCGGGATGCACATTCAGGTTGGTGACGAAGCCGTCCACCTGCGCCACCACCCGGGTGCGGGCCAGGTTGAGTTCCGCCGCGGCCAACGCGGCCTGAGCCTGCTGGTAGGCGGCCTGGGCAGCGTCCGCCAGGCTACCGGCGTCTTCCTGGCTTTCCCGGGAAATCACCATGGCATCCAGGTCTGCTCGCCGCCTGGCGTTGAGCTTGCGCATTTCCCAGGTAGCCTTGCGCGCGGCAACCAAGGCCCTGGCCTGGTCTACCGCCAACTGGTAATGGGCCGGGTCGATCTGGATCAGTAGGTCGCCTTTGCGCACATGCTGGTTATCCTTCACCGGTACCGCCACTACATAGCCAGCCACGTCCGCGGCCACATTGATGATATCCGCGCGTACCCGGCCATCACGGGTCCAGGGGGTTTCCATGTAATGCACCCACAGCAACCGGCCGAGGAACACGGCCAAGCCGAAGACAACGAGGGTGCCGAGCAGGCTGAACAGCTTTTTCATGAGGTGATTCTCAACGGTAGACGGTCAGCGCCAGGGCGCCGAAAACGCAAAAGAACAGACTCAACCGCAGCAGCGCTGGGTGCCAGAACCAGCGATACAGGTCCAGGCTGGCAAGAACGCGGTCGAGCACCCAGGCCAGCGCGATGGCCGCCAGAAGCAACAGGGTCAGGGCGGGCATATAGACGCCGTGGAAGGCGATTTCACGGGGCATGGATCAGTCCAGGGGAATCAGGCGGCAAGGCCAGGGGCGAACGAGGATCGAGCAAACCGCTGCGGATGAAATGCAGATAACTCTGCATCCGACGCAGTACTGAAGTATCGAAATGTCGGGCGAAGGGTTCGTCGGCCTCGCGCACGGCCTGGATCGCCTGCTCCACCGCGCCCAGGGCCCGGGCACGATTGCCCTCCCCCGGCTGGATGAACAGCCTGATCAACGCACGGCCCATGGCCCGTATGGCCTGGCGCCAGGGCTGGTCCAAGGCATAGGCCGGATGCACGAAGAGCGCCTCTTGCTCGGCTCGGATCTCGATCACCCCATGGCCGATCTCCAGCACCGCCAGCATCCAGCGCATCAGCTCGCGCTGGACCCTGGGCTGGGCCGCCGCCAGGCCATAGGCATGGTGCACGATATCCCGGGCACGGCTTTCGAAGCGACTGGCCAGGCGCCGGGCATCGCCGCTGACAGCGAATACCATCAGGTAACGGAGCTCGGCTTCCAACCGCCGCAGCATCCACCCGGCGTTGGGCGGCAGGATGATCGCGCCCGCGGCCGCGCATACCAGCATGCCGAGCACCATGGCGATGTAGTCATTGATGAAGCCATAGGGGTTGTACAGCGTCAGGTTGTCCGGCACCGAGCCTATGGAGAAAAAGATCAGCAAGCCAAGGCCATAACCGGCCCAGGCCGGGCGCGAGGCCAGGAACGCCCCGAAGGCGAAGACCGGCGCCAGCACCAGACACAGCAAGGCAAAGCCGTCGATACGCGGATACACGAAGAAATACTCGATGAACCCGGTACACGCTCCAAGCATGGTGCCGCACGCCATCTGGAATGCCATTCGCCGCGGATTGGGGGTGGCCGCCGACAGGCCCACGGTGGCCGCGGCCACCAGGGTCATGGTAGCCCCGCTGGGCCAGGCGGTGGCGATCCAGAACGCCCCCAGCCCGCCTACCACCAGGGCGCCACGCAAGCCGGACGCCAAGGCAGCCAGCCAGGAGGTGTGGGCACTGTAGTGAGCGTCCCAGCGCTCACGCTCGTGGCGATGGGACGCCAGCGAAGCGTGGGTCAAGGCATAGTTATGCAGGTTCTCGGCGAAGCGGAACAACAGTTCATAGGCCGTGTGGAAGTCGAGCAAGGCGTGGTCGTCTGGGTCGGTGGCGAGGAAGGCGCAGCGCTGCTCACGCACCTGCTCGGCGAAGGCCTGGCGATAGTCCTCCAGCGCCAGGGCCAGGCGGTTGGCGTCGTCCAGGGTCAGCGGTCGGCCCGCGAAGGGCGCCAGACACTGGGCGAAGCGTTCCAGCCCCGGCGAAATGTAGGCTCTTACCGCGCCTCGGGCATCGGTACGGGCCAACAGCTGGCGCAGCGCGTTGAACCGCGTGGTCAGGGTCATGAACTCGCTATTGAGGCGGCTGACCCGTCCGCTACGCCGGCGCATATGCGGGTCTTCGAAGGCCGTGACGCTGCGCAGCCCTTCCAGGCCCACGGCTTCGGCGAGAAAACGCGCGTTGCTCGCCTCGAAGGTCTCGTCATCTACCTGCTCGGCCAAGCCTTGCAGGACGAAGCTGGCGAAGGTGCCGAAGCGCTGATAGAGGGCGTTGCGCATGGCCGCGCTGGCTGACTGGGGTAGTACGGCCGCGCTGACAGTGGTAGCCACCAGCAGCCCCAGGCAAATCTCCAGTACCCGGTAGATAGCGGCGAAAAAGGCACCCTCCGGGTGGGCCAGCACTGGCAAGCCGATCATGGCCGCGGTATATCCCGCCAGTACGAAGCCGTAGCCACGGAAGTTGCGCTGGCGCATCGCGCCGGCCGAACACAACCCGACCCAGGCAGCCAGGCACGGCAGGAAGATTTCCGAGTTCTGCGGAAAAACCGCGATCAGCACCAGCGTTACCACCGAGCCGGCCAGTGTTCCGAGCAAGCGGTAGAAACTCTTGGCGAACACCTGCCCGCTTTGCGGCTGCATCACGATGAACACCGTGGCCATGGCGGTCCGTGGCTGTGGGAGTTCCAGACGCATCGCCAACCAGAGGGTTGCGAAAGCGGCCAGCAGCACCTTGAAGATGAATACCCAGGTCACCCCATCGCTGCGCGCCCAAGCCAGGCAAGCCCGATGAAACCGTGCCATCGAGGGCGTGGCGGCGCTGCTCACGGGCTCACCGTCGCGCGCAGCCTGTCCAGCCGAACCAGGGCGGCCGGGGCCGCTGGCGCCTGAAGTCGAGGCTCGGCCGGGTTGTCGGCGCCAGCGCCAAGCCCGCCTCCCAGGGCAGTCACCAGGTCAGCCTGGGCTGCCAGGCGCGCGGCCCATACCTGCTCTTGTACGGTGCGTTGTCGCAACAGCGCGGTTTGCGCCTGCAGTACCTCAAGGTAACCGGTGAGCCCCCGTTGCCAGCCTACCCTGGCCAGGTCGTAGGCCCGTTGAGCGCTCGCCACGGCCTGTTCGGCGAAGTGAGCCTGATGTTGCAGGGAGTCCCTCCGGATCAACTGGTCGGACACTTCCTTCAGTGCGTCGGCCAGTACACCACGGTACTGGGCCACGGCCAGGTCATAACCGGCAGCCGCTTCGCCCAGCTGGGCACGCAACCGGCCACCGTCGAACAAGGGCAGGCTGAACGCAGGGCCTACGCTGTAGCCCAGCTTCTGGCCTGTGAGGAACTCAAGCATCCCGCCACTGGTAGTCATGTAGCTGAGGCTGGCTGCCAGGTCGATATCCGGATAGAAGCTCGCTTGAGCCACCTCGATACCCCGCGCCTGCGCCGCCACTTGCCAGCGGCTGGCAACCACGTCCGGCCGTTGGCCGAGCAACTGTGCCGGCAGGCGGGACGGCAGCCCGAGGGGAACAGCCAGGCGCAGCCGAGGCCGCTTTACCTGAGCAGCGGCCCCTGGCCCCTTGCCCGCCAGAGCGGCCAGTTGATGACGGGCCTGGGCCATTTCCTCTTCAAGCGCATCGAGTTGCCGCCGGGTTTCAGGTATCAGCGTCTGCGCCTGGCTTACTTCCAACTGAGTGCCGATGCCTGCGGCCAGTCGCTTGTCGGCCAGGTCAAGGACCTGGGATTGCTGCGCCAGGGTAGCGTCCAGGATGTCATGCTGGGCATAGGCCAAAGCCAGGCGGATATACACGCGCACCAGGTCGCGAGTCAGCGCCAACTGGGCCTGGCGCGCTTGCGCGGCCGCCAGGTGGGCCTGATCCAGGGCACGTTCGCTGGCATTGCGCTCGCGGCCCCAGAGGTCCAGGTCATAGCTCAGGCTCAGGCCGGCATTATTGTCCCAGGTGGTCTGGTCCGCCAGGTCGCCGGGGCCATAAAAGCCATCGGTGGGCCAGTTACGCCTGTGCAGCGCGGCCTCAGCATTCAACCGCGGCGCTTCAGCGGCCTCGGCCAGGCCCGCCACCGCACGTGCCTGGCGTAGACGAGCGCTGGCCACGGCCAGGCCAGGGCTGCCTTGCAGCGCCATGATCACCCATTGGTCCAGCTGGGGGTCGCCGAAGCCGCGCCACCATTGAGCGTCGGGCCAATGGGCCTGGGCACCTGCCGAATCGATGGCCTTATCGGTGGCCAGGTCATCGGCCCTGGGCACCTGTGCCTGGGGGGCGATGCCACCTGTGCCAATA
This sequence comes from Pseudomonas sp. DC3200b2, assembly GCF_049895785.1. Classification (NCBI taxonomy): domain Bacteria; kingdom Pseudomonadati; phylum Pseudomonadota; class Gammaproteobacteria; order Pseudomonadales; family Pseudomonadaceae; genus Pseudomonas; species Pseudomonas sp. DC3200b2. The sequence goes on from NZ_JAFCTA010000006.1 coordinate 180,316, forward strand.
CAGCCGCTCAAACAGGAAGTCAGGGCACACAAACGGAGCGCATTGAGCGCTCGAGAAAAGCGACGCGGCACAGCGGCGGGTTCCGGAACGAAAGAGAGGCGGATGGGAGCCGCCATTCTAGGAGCGCGCCCGCATGCCGATAAGCGGGCGTTCCGGTGATTCTTTGTTACGCGCGCAGCGATAATCGCCCGCTCTGGCGCGGCCGCCTGCGCCGCTTCGCCTTGGCCGCCTGGCATGGCCCCAGATGGCTTGCGTAGGGACAAGGCAAGGTGAAAGCTTGTGCTCAGGCAGCTCAATGATGATTACCATTGTGTAACTTCGTGCGACAATTTGCCGGTAGATTCAGAGAGCGACCCATGGACACCCTGCAAAACATGCGCGCCTTCACCTGCGTGGCCGAAGCCGGCAGCTTCACCGCGGCGGCCGTACAGTTGGATACCACCACCGCGAACATTTCCCGCGCCATTTCCAATCTCGAAGCGCACTTGCAAACCCGCCTGCTCAACCGCACCACCCGGCGTATCGCCCTGACAGAAGCCGGCAAGCGCTACCTACTGCGCTGCGAGCAGATCCTGGCCTTCGTGGAAGAAGCCGAGGCCGAGGCCAGTGACGCCCATGCACGCCCCGCCGGACAATTGAAAGTGCATACCATGACCGGTATCGGCCAGCATTTCGTCATTGATGCCATTGCCCGCTACCGCAAGATTCATCCGGACGTGACCTTCGACCTGACCCTGGCCAACCGGGTGCCTGACTTGCTCGATGAAGGCTACGACGTGTCCATCGTACTCGCCAGCGAGCTGCCGGATTCGGGTTTCGTGTCCCAGCGTCTCGGCATTACCTACAGCATCGTCTGCGCCTCGCCGGATTACGTACGTACCCACGGGGTGGCACGCAAGCCCAGCGACTTGAAGAATCACGCGTGCCTGCGCCTGGTCAGCCCGGTGGTCCAGCTGGAACGCTGGATGTTCGAGGGTCCGGAAGGCTCGGAAGTGCTCAACATCACCAACGCACCTTTCCAGGTCAATTCGGCCGACGCCATGAAAACCGCCATTTCCAGCGGTATGGGTGTGGGAGTGCTGCCGATCTACGCCGCCATCGAAGGGCTGCGCAACGGAACCCTCGTACGGATGATGCCCGAATACCGCCTCCAGGAGCTGAACCTCTACGCCATCTACCCTTCGCGGCAGTACCTGGATGCCAAGATCAAGACCTGGGTGGAGTACCTGCGCGGCTCCCTGCCCGACATCCTTGCCGCCCAGGATGCCGACCTGCGTAGCCAGGAACAGAGGGCTTGAGCGGCAGGCCTCAAGACGAAGGCGGCCAGCGCCGAACCCGCTTGTAGCTTGCTGCTGGCCGCTTGTAGCTTATCCTCCTCAACAGACGGAGCTGCCCGATGAAAAAAACCGTACTTGCCTTCAGCCGCATCACGCCGGAAATGGTCGCGCGTCTCGAGCAGGATTTCGAAGTGATCGTGCCCAACCCCAAGGCCGGGGACATAAGCACGCAGTTCAACGAAGCGCTGCCGCGTGCCCATGGCCTGATCGGCGCCGGGCGGCCCCTGGGGGAGACGCAGCTCAAGGATGCGGCCAACCTGGAAGTGATCGCCAGCGTCTCGGTGGGTTACGACAACTATGACGTGGATTACCTGACCCGCCGTGGCATCCAGCTCACCAATACCCCCGACGTACTGACCGAAAGCACCGCCGACCTGGGCTTTTCCCTGATCATGGCCAGCGCACGGCGTACCGCGGAGCTCGATGCCTGGACCAAGGCCGGGCAATGGAAGGCTACGGTGGGCCCGGACCTGTTCGGCAGTGACGTGCATGGCAAGACCCTGGGTATCATCGGCCTCGGCAACATAGGCGCGGCCATCGCGCGGCGGGGGCACCTGGGCTTCAACATGCCGGTGCTCTATAGCGGCAACAGCCGCAAGCCGGCCCTGGAAGCCGAGCTCAAGGCCACCTATTGCGAGCTGGACGAACTGCTGGCCAAGGCCGATTTCGTTTGTGTGGTGGTGCCGCTCAGTGACAGCACCCGCCACCTGATCGGCGCTCGCGAGCTGGGCCTGATGAAGAAGTCTGCGTTCCTTGTCAACATCGCCCGCGGCCCGGTGGTCGATGAGCCGGCGCTGATCGAAGCCCTGCGCAACGGGACCATCCGTGGCGCTGGCCTGGACGTATATGAACGCGAGCCCTTGGCCGAGTCTCCGTTGTTTGCGCTGAAAAACGCCGTCACCCTACCCCACATCGGTTCGGCTACCAGTGAAACCCGCGCTGCCATGGCCGAGCGCGCCATGGCCAACCTCACCGCTGCCCTGCAGGGCCAACGTCCGATGGACCTGGTCAACCCCAGCACCTTCAAAGGCTGAGGCGTACCGCCAGCGCTGTCGGCGATGCCAGCAGCGCCAGGCTCAGGGCCAGCCTGGGCCGGTAGGGCAATAACCACACCAGCAAGCCGGCGCTGGCCATGGCCAGGCCCAGCCCCCGTACCAGGCCCATGGCCCAGCCTGCCGTGGACACCAGCAGGCCTAGCGCAGCGCCGAGCACGATGACCGCGACCAGACGCAAGCGCCTGCGCCGCCCCAGCCCGAGCCTGTGGCCGAGCAGGTCTTGATGATGGCGGTCCATGGCTAGGCAAAGCATGGTCAAGCCCAGGTAACACAACAAGCCAGCGCAAAGCATCATGAAGGCACCTTCGCTGGCTGCGATCCAACAGTGGGCAGCGCACCGCGCAGCGCGACCTTGCGCAGCAGCCACAACAGCGCCAGCCCGCACGCCAGGGCGGTAAGATCCACCCCGGCGGTAGCCCAATCGCCCTGGGCGATAGCCACCGGCAGGCCACGTTCGGTAGTGAAGATCCCCAGCAACGGCAGCCCCAGATAAAGGGCGGCGCCCAGGCTCAATTGCTCCAGCCAGCCCCGCCGTCCTTGCCGCAGCAGCGCATGAATGAGCAGCGCCAGCCAGGTCAGGAAGAAGACTCGCACCTCCCAGCCACCGCGGTGCTCCAGCTGCAGAGGCAGAAGGCGGTTGGCCCAGAAAAACGCGCCCACCGCCAAAGGCAACCCGGCCATGCTGGCCATGTTGAGCACGCCAACCATGCGCAAGCCGAACGGCAACCGGGGTTCCCGGGCGTGCTTGAGTTGACGCTTGCTGACCCAGAGCACCAGACCGGTACCGATCATGGCCGTGCCGCCCAGGCCGAAGATGAAATACAGCCACCGTTCCACGCCGTTGGCGAACTGCCCCATGTGCAGCCCATAGAAACCACCGGCAATCAGCAACGCGCCACCATCCGGCACGCTGGTTTCCAGCAAGGCACCGCTGACGCCATCGAACGCCAGGCTATTGCCGGGCAGGTAGGCAATGCGGTCCCCGCCGTGGCGGTAGAACACCACCCGCTCGGCGGCATCGCCAGGATGCTGCACCTCCACCCGGCTCAGGCGCGCCCCTGGCCAGCGCATCATGGCCCGGTCATACAAGCTGGCCAGCCCCAGGGGCGCCCCCGCCTCACCCTTGGCTGGGCCAGGAAACGCATTGGGAAAGACCTCTTGGTAGAACGCCGCCGGCTCGCCCTTGTAAACCGTGGCCAGGGTGGCCGGCAGCAACATGGCCATGAAGATCACCAAGCCGCTGTAGGTGATCATCAGATGAAACGGCAGGGCCAGGACCGCCACGGCATTATGCCCGTCCAGCCAGGAACGCTGGCCCTTGCCGGGGCGGAAGGTAAAGAACTCCTTGAAGATTTTCTTGTGGGTGATGATGCCGCTCACCAGCGCAACCAACATGGCCATGGCCGCCAGGCTGGCCAGCCAGCGGCCCCATGGAAAGCCCAGTTCCAGCTCATAGTGGAAGCGGTAGAAAAAGTCGCCGCCACGGCTGTCCCGGGTCAGAGCCTCCTGACCGGTAGCCGGGTCCAGCAGCTTGCTGACGAAGCGCTTGCCGCTACCTGGCGCGCCGGCCCACATCACTTCCAGCCCCGGTTGGCGTTCGTCCGGGGGCATCAGGTACCAGGTCGCGGCGCCCGGCGCGGCCTGGCGCAGGTAGGCCTCGGCACGGTCCAGCGCCGCCCGGGTGTCCAGCGGCCGCACCCTCAGCTCAGGATGGGCCCAATGGCTGATTTCTTCCTTGAAATAGCTGAGCGTGCCTGTCAGGAAGATAGCGAACAGCAACCAGCCGAAAGTCAGACCCAACCAGGTATGTAACCAGGCCATGGCTTGGCGCAAGCTCTCCCTCATGGCGTGTTGATCCGGTACAGCGCCAGGTCGGCCGCGCCCAGTAGCAACGTCGCCACTCCCAGGCCCAACCATGCCTTGCCAGCACTGCGGCAGGCGAACACCCAGAGCACCGCGACCAGGTAAAGGACAAAGCCAAGCATCATGCCGAGCACCGCGGCCGAGGCCTTGCTTCCAGGCAAGGCGACGCCTATGAACGCACTGCCCGCGCTGGCCAGGGCATAGCCACCCAGGCTCGCGGCCAGGCAACGGGAGAACACACCCAGGCGATAGCCCAAGGGTACGGACACAGGCTTTTTCATGGGGCAGCCAGTAGGGGCGAAGAATGGCTGCCGATTCTATTGATAAACATTCTCATACGCAAAGGCGGAGATGTGGATGCCCTTTCTCAGTGCGATCCTGCCCTGGATGCTCCGCCTGGAACCAAGCCGGGGTACAGAGGCCGGGCGCGTGACTTATCTTATGGACCAAGACGGACAGGGTGTCAGCGGCATGGGCCTTGCTTGTGACCAGAAGCCGGGCCTGAGCACGGCCTCTGGCGGGGGTGCCGATGGTCAGTACGCCCAGAACTATCCCAGGCCGTCTCAGTCAATAAGGCAGTCTCGTTAGGCAGGTGACATATGGACAACCCCTTTCAAATCATCAGCGATGCGTTCCAGCCCGATTACCGAGTGAATCTGAGCATTCAGGGGCTCGATGGCACCATTATGCTGACCTTGTCCAACGATGCGGGCATGGTCGCCAAGCGAATGATCAGCCCGGCGCAACGCAACGATCCCAAGCGGCTGCAGCGCCTGATCCAGAGCATCAAGTTCGGCATCGCCATAGAGCGTGGCGAGCACCCCATGGAGATGCTGGCGGCCATGACCGCCGCAAACCGCGCGGCGATCGTTACCCATGTTCCTTCACAGGTTGCCGCCCAGGTGCCGGCCCAGGCAGCGGCCGCCCGGTTCTGAAAGTAGCGTGCTACGAAGGCTTCCAGCTCTGAAAGCCATTCCTAGAAAACGGCTGCCCTGCCCTACCTGCCGCCACCGGGGACGCCAGGTACATCCATGTTGATCCGGCGCCATATTGCCTCGGCGAAGCTGTAGACCGAAAAGGCAATCAACCCGAGCCCCATGACCCCCAGTATCAACCCGCCGGCGGGCATGTCCTGCAACGCGTTGAGCGCATCCTTGATGCCGGGCGGGTCCATGGCCTTGTAGGCCGACCCGCTCAAGCCGAGCAAAACGGCCATTTCGATGAAGGCGACCCCACGGGCCATGAGGCCGAAGCGGGATACCGGCCGCACGTAACGCATAACGCGTTCGTCCGCCTCGAAGTATTTCTCGAACGAGGCCTTCCACCCCTTGATCAGGTGCGCGATGCCTACCCCGAGAGGAACCAGGGCTGCCAGGTACACCAGCCAGTTGGAATGCTCCCAGGACAGCAGATGAGCGAGCAGATCCTTGGTTTGCTGCCCGTCCCCACCTCCCGAACTGCGCAGGCCGCTAACCAACAGCCCCAGGGCGAACGCGGCCAGCACGCCGTTGATGATGCCGCCGGCCAAGAGCCCGGCACGAATGACCACCCCCTTGGCCTGGGTGCCATGGTGGTCCACATCGCGGGTGGCCTGTAGCACTCGCCAACCGGCGAAGGCCAGCAGACCGACGATCACCATCCCTACCAGGGTGTGCCCCAATGGCTGGCTCAGCAGTACCTCGAGGCTACCACGGCTGTCCTTGGGCTCGGTCGAATCTCTCGCGGCGAAGAGGGCGAACAGGCCGATGATCAAGTAAATCACGCCGCGAGCGGCATAACCGCTTCTGGCCAGGATGACCAGCGATCGATGCGGGGACATGGACTTCTCTTCTGAAAAAAACGTTACAAGAGAAGACCAAAGCTCGCGGCCTGGGTTCGAATACTGCCGCGCTTCAGGTTTCGCCCTTTTCCAGTTCTACTACCTCGACCTTGCCGGGGCCCTTGCGCCTAGGGCCCTCGATCTTGATGGAAGGGAAGCGCGACGAGGCATAGCGCACCACCAGAATAGCGAAGGCCAACAGCAGTATGGCGCCGGAGAGGTACACCACACCCAACCCGGCCGGCTCATGGTGGGACACATCAGAAATGAGCAGACGGGTGAGCGCCGTGATCGCCACATAGATCAGGAATCGGACCGGCATGTGGTTGGTCTTGAAGTAGATACCCACCATGGCGCCCAACTCCAGATAGATAAAGAGCAGCAGGATGTCATCGACACTGATGGCGCCCTTTTCCAGCATGCCCATGAACGCGAGCACCGCCGCCCAGGCGGTGACCCCGCCGATGGCGAACAGCGCCAGGTAATGAAAAGCCTCCACGAGGAGATTGCCCAGGGACTCGGCGCAAGCGTGCAACCGTTCGCGCAACGCATCGGCCCAATTGTTCTTCACGGTGTCTATCCTTCTGCCATTAGCCGGGCAGCTTGCCCGGGGTGTGTTACAGCAGAACGCACATGCAGAATCAAGGCCACAGGCTTGCCTGCGCGCTCATGACACTGTATAAATAACCAGCATACGCAAACGCTCGCGCTTGAGAGGCCCTCATGGCTGTTGAAGTCCTGTATCGAAGTACTCGTGACCTGGAGACCATTTTCTTGGATAGGAAACTCGCAGATGCTCACGACCAAATGCTTGAACTGGCCGAAGTGGTCGGTCAGGTGCTGGAAAAGAACATCCCTGGCCTGAATGAAAACCAGGCTGAGGAAATCGGCATCTTCCTGGCCAAGCATCGGTCAATCTTCGCCGCCGCGTTCAAGAGCAACGTCGAAGCCCTGGCCGAGCTCAAGTAGCCCTACCCAGCCGCGGCTGCCTCGGCTCAACGCTGGGGCGCTGCTTCTGGCGCAGCAGGCAGGCGAGCAACCGCGCTACTGTCGGCGGCCAGGCGACCGACTGACGGCGCTTGAGCCTGGCTTATATCAACGACGCCCGCGCCTGGCACTTTCTGCGCGAGGCCGCCGAGGGCCTGAACTCAGCCATACACCAGCCGCTCCGCCATGGCCTGAGCCACCCGGGCGGGTGAACGGTGGGTCGCCTGGGCCTGGGCGAAGATACCGGTCAAGCGTTGGCCGATCTGGCTGAGATGCTGGGTGATCGCGACCGGCTCGGCATTGCCGTATTGCAAGGCGACCTGAATCAGCCCACCGGCGTTGATCACATAGTCGGGCGCGTAGAGAATCCCCCGGGCCTCCAGCTGATCCGCCACCTCGAGGCTGGCCAACTGCGCGTTGGCCGAGCCGGCCACTGCCGCGCAACGCAACTGGGCGACGGTCTTGGCACTGAGCACCCCACCCTGGGCACAGGGCGCGAAGATGTCGCACGGAGTGGTCGGCAGCGCGTCGGCAGCCACTGGCCGAGCCGCCAGTTGCTCGACCGCCAGCTGAACGCGGCCCGGATCGGTATCGCACACCAACAATTCGGCCCCTGCCGCATGCAGATGCTCGGCCAGGCCGTAACCGACGTGACCGAGCCCCTGGATGGCTACCCGCAACCCTTCGAGGTTGTCGCTGCCCAGACGCGCCATGGCGGTGCTGCGGATACCGGCAAATACTCCGAGGGCGGTGTGCGCCGAGGGGTCGCCGGCAGCCGTGGTGCTGGTGACATAGGCGGTGGCCTGGGCCACACAGTCCATGTCAGCGGTGCTGGTGCCACTGTCCACCGCGGTGATGTAGCCCCCTTGCAGGCTGTCCACGAAGCGGCCGAAGGCTTCGAACAGCCTGGCGCGGTCCTCGACATGCGGCCCACGCAGGATCACTGCCTTGCCGCCACTGAACGGCAGCCCCGCCAGGGCGGCCTTGAAGGTCATGACCTCAGACAGGCGAATCGCGTCGGCCACGGCACTGTCGTCGTCCGGGTAGGCCAGGTAGCGACAACCACCGAGCGCGGGCAAGGCGCGCCCGCCATGAATGGCGATGATCGCTCGCAAGCCGGTTGGCGGGTCTACCATCAGGTGTACCTTTTCCACGCGGGTGCGTTGCATCAGCGCGAGCATGTCGGCAGCTCCGATAAGGTAGGCGAAGATTATCCTAGGCAGTATAGGTGGCCTGCCGCATCCTGCGCGGCGGACGAATCCTACTGGACGGCAGCGTCTGGGCAGGGTTACAACGGGGGATATGCCGCCGGTAGCCAGCGAAGCCCGCCCCACGGAGCTATCAGAATGAACCCACGCCAAGCCTGCCTGGATTGCCTGGCCCGCTCCCCTGGCGCTCCCTTCGAGGCTGCCCTCTGGGTCGCGGCCGAGCACGACCCGGCGCTCGAGGTGGCCACGGCCATGGCAAGCCTGCACCACCTGCAACTGGCCGTAAACGTCACTCTGCCCAGCCTTCCCGCGCGTGAACTGGCCCAACCCCTGTTGCGATCGCTCAATGCCCAGGGCTTCGCTCAGGATGAGCGGCACCCGCTGCGCCCCGAGGCCGCTTTGCTGCACCGGGTACTGGCGCGCAAGCGAGGCCAGCCCCTGGCCCTGGGATTGATCGCCCTGGAGCTGGCCGGGCGCCTGGACATTCCATTGCTTGGGGTGAACTTTCCCGGCCATTTCCTCCTGCAGGTGCCAGGTGCGGACCACTGCCTGGACCCTTGCGGCGGGCGACGGCTCTACCCCGCTGATTGCCGGGAGCTGCTGGCGCGGCAATATGGGCCAGGCCAGATGTTACGCGCCGAACACCTGGCCGCTGCCAGCCCGGCGCAGATCATCCAGCGGCTTTCACGCAACCTGCGCTACTTGCATGCCAGCCACGACCAGTACATGGCCGCGCTCAAGGACGCCGAACGCGTGCTTGAACTTGGCTCCGGCACCGTGGCCGACTACCTGGCCCGTGCTGACCTCTACCAGCGCCTGGAATGCACGCAGGCGGAGCGCTTCGATGTAGAGCGGGCGCTACTGCTGACCGAGGACCCGGCGCAACGGCTACGGCTTGCCGAACGACTGAAGGCCCTGCGTGCGGAACCGCGGCGCCTTCACTGAGCGGTAGTCGCTCAGGGGGCATCCACCTGACACGACGGATGTGCCGCGATGAACGCCGGATGAGTCGCAGCCCGGGCGGCGACGGCGCGGATCTTCGGGTAAGGGTCCAGCGCGACCTCGAACCGCTGCGCCGCATACAGCTGCGGGATCAGGTAAAGGTCCGCAAGCCCTGGGGCCGGGCCGAAGCAATAGCCTTCGCTGGAATCGATCAGGCTTTCCACCGCCGCCAGCCCCTCTCCTACCCACCGGGCGATCCAGGCATTGACCGCGCCTTCATCCAGGCCGAGATGGCGCAGCGCCTTGAGCACGGCTGCGTTATGCAACGGATGGATATCACAGCCGATGAGCGCGGCCACGCCACGAACCCGTGCCTGCTCGACAGCTTCCTCGGGCAAGAGCGGAGGCCAGGGGTAGCGAGCGTTCAGGTATTCGAGGATCGCGCCGGACTGCATCAACGGCTCGCCATGTTCGAGCAGCAGCACGGGTACCCGGCCCTGGGGGTTGAGCTGGCGGAAGGCTTCGGCGCTCTGCTCTTCCTTGAGCAGGTTCACAGGCGCGTTGACCCAGGACAACCCTTTCAACCCCAGCGCTATGCGTACCCGATAGGTGGCCGTGGAGCGGTAATAGCCGTACAGGACCATGGTCACTCCCTGGCGGGCAGAACGCGCCCCCGGCATTCACCGAAGCCCAATCCGCCGAGGCCCTCCCGATGGCAACGCGCGCGCAGGATGACCTCGTCGCCGTCCTCCAGAAAGCAGCGGGTTTCCCCGTTGCTCAGGCGCAGCGGCTGCTTGCCGCCCCCAGTGATTTCCAGCAGGCTGCCGTGCTGGCCCGGCAGGGCCCCAGAGAGGGTTCCGCTGCCGAACAGGTCGCCCGCCTGCAGCTGGCAGCCATTGACACTGTGATGGGCCACCAGCTGCGCCACTGTCCAGTACATGGCCTGAGTGTTGCTCAAGGCGATGCGTTCGGCGGGCATGCCGGCTTCACGCAAGGCGGGGGTAAGCAGTAGCACCTCCAGCTGGATGTCCAGGGCACCGCGGGCCTGGTCCTCAGGGTCCAGCAGATAGGGCAAGGGCGCGGGGTCGCCCTCCGGTCGCGGCGCCTGGGCACAGCGATAGGGCATCAATGCCTCAGGCGTAACCACCCAGGGCGAGACCGTGGTGATGAAGCTTTTGGACAGGAACGGGCCCAGGGGCTGATATTCCCAGGACTGCAAGTCGCGGGCGGACCAGTCGTTGAGCAGGCAGAAGCCGGCGACCTGCTCGGCCGCCTCGTCGATGGGTACCGCTTCGCCCAGGGTGTTGCCGGGGCCCAGCCAGATACCAAGCTCCAGCTCGAAATCCAGGCGAGCACTGGGGCCCAGGCGCGGCTCGCTGGCGCCCGCCGGCAGGGTTTGCCCCCAGGGGCGAAGCACTGGATGCCCTGACGGGCGCACCGTGGAAGCGCGGCCGTGGTAGCCGATAGGCACATATTTGTAGTTGGGCAACAGCGGGTTGTCCGGTCGGAACAAACGGCCCACGTTACGGGCATGCTCGATGCCTACGTAGAAATCGGTGTAGTCGCCGACACGCGCTGGCAAGTGAAGCGTGCAGGCGTGACGTTTCAGCAGACAAGGCGCTACCTGGGCCTGCTCCGGGGCATGTTCAGTGAGCAAGGCGAGCAACCGTTCGCGCAAGGCGCGGCGAGGGCCGGAGCCCAAGGCAAACAACCCGTTGAGCGTGCCGTCCGCGCAGGCGCGTACCGCCTGCCGCGCAGCCCCGCTCAACAGTCCGGTGCCATCGAGCGCCCGCAGATCGAGAATGCTATCGCCCAGGGCCACGCCTGGCCTCGGCGGCCCGCCTTCTACCTGGGTGAAGATGCCCAACGGCAGGTTGTGCAAAGGGAAATCGGCATGGCCGTTCGCGGACGCCCACCAGCTACGCGGCATGGACGAAGGATTCATGGGCGCTCCTGATGGGGGGAGAAGTGACCGGGCAGGCTGGCCCAACACTGGTCGTAGTCAGCCTGCAGTTGTGGACATTCCAGGGCGAAACGGCTCGGACGCAGCACCTGGCTGGTTTCGAACATGAAGGCTAGGGTGCCATCCAGCTTGACCGGGGCCAGGGTGGCCGCCATGGCTTGGGCGCAGGTGGCCGCGTCAGGGCCGTGGGCGCTCATGCAGGGGTGCAGCGAAGTACCTCCAGGCTGGAAACCCGTGGCCTTGGCGTCGTAGGTGCCTTCGATCAGCCCCATGAACTCGTTCATCACATTGCGGTGGAACCACGGCGGACGGAAGGTGTTTTCCGCCACCATCCAGCGCGGCGGGAAGATGACGAAATCCAGGTTCGCCTGGCCCTGGGTACCAGGCGATGTGAGCACGGTAAAGATGGAGGGGTCCGGGTGATCGTAGCTGACGGTACCGATCGTGTTGAACAGGCGCAGATCGTAGCGATAAGGCACGTTGTTTCCATGCCAGGCCACTACGTCCAGAGGGCAATGGGTGAGCTGGCAACCCCACAGCTCGCCCAGGAATTTCTGCACCAGCACCGTGGGCGTGGCGCTGTCTTCGTAGCTCGCCATGGGAGCCTGAAAGTCCCTCGGGTTGGCCAGGCCGTTGCTGCCAATGGGGCCCAGCTCCGGCAGGCGCAGCGGCGCGCCATGGTTCTCCGCCAGGTAGCCCCTGGATTGCGCGTCGAGCAGCTCGACCCGGAACTTCATGCCGCGAGGTACCACGGCGATCATGCCCGGCGCTACGTCCAGCGCGCCCAGCTCAGTGCACAACCGCACACGCCCGGCCTGTGGCACCAGCAACAGCTCGCCATCGGCGTCGAAAAACACGCGTTCCATGGAGCGATTGGCGCACCAGTTGTACAGGCTCACACCGCTGGCCGCCTCTGGCGGGGCGGTGGCCGCCATGGGCCGCAAACCATCGAGGAAATCCGTGGGCTCGGTAGGCATGGGAAGCGGGTCCCAGCGCAGGCGGTTGGGGTTAACCGGCCCGGCGTCCTGCCCTACCAGCTGGCGCCCCAGGCGCTCGAAGCGAGGATGCAGGGCCGAGGGGCGGATGCGGTACAACCAGGTGCGTCGCGCTTCAGCCCGGGAAACAGTGAACGCGGTGCCGGACAATTGCTCCGCGTAAAGTCCCAGGGGTGGCCGTTGCGGTGAGTTGCAACCGAGTGGAAGCGCGCCCTTGATGGCCTCGCTGCAGAAATGGTTGCCGAACCCGCTGAGCATGGGATGAGCGTCGGTCATTACGTCTCCTGGCGTAGCCGCCTGTTATTCTTGTGAATGCCGGATACCGTAAACGGATTACGCATAACGTAATTTGCTCCCCTTTTGTGGTCAAGCTATAAAGGCGACCCTTCCCCTTGGACCCAATGCCATGAGCGACGCCACCGACACGCCCAACACCAAGCAAAAGGTTCGTTCCGCGGAGGTGGCCACGGACATCCTCAAGGCCCTGGCGAGCCTGACGCCGGCCACTTCCCTTTCGCGCCTGGCCGAGCACCTGGGCATGCCGGCCAGCAAGGTGCATCGCTACCTGCAAGCACTGATCGCCAGCGGTTTCGCCGAGCAGAATCCAGCCACCAACCATTACGCGCTGGGTCGGGAGGCGCTCCGGGTAGGGCTGGCGGCATTGGGGTCCATGGACGTGCTCAAGCAAGCGGCGCTGCCGCTTTCGCAACTGCGCGACGCGCTCAATGAAAGCTGCTTCCTGGCTGTCTGGGGCAACCAGGGGCCGACGGTGGTGAGCATCGAACCGGCGGTGCGAGAGGTGACGGTGGTCACGCAGGTCGGCTCGGTACTGCCGTTGCTGCACTCATCCACCGGCCTGGTGTTCTGTGCGTTCTTGCCCGAGCGCGAAACCCAGGCGCTACGGGAAGCGGAGCACTCGGCCCTGCCCGCGCGGGAGCAACAGGCACTGCCCACGCTCCTGGCCCAGGTACGCGCCGCGGGCATGCATCATGTCCATGGCTTGCTACTGCCAGGCGTCGACGCGCTCTCCGCTCCTGTGTTCGACGCCCTGGGCCGTATCGTTGCGGTGATGACGGTGGTGGGGCCCAGCTCGATGTTCCATGCCGAGGCCGACGGGCCGGCGGCCCAGGCCTTGCGGGAGGCTGCAGTCGGTGTCAGCTGGCGCATGGGCCACGGGCTGCGGCAGGACTGATTGTTACCGCAAGCGCAACGGTGATTGTCAAACAGTCCGATTTTTCGAACTGCCTTGTGCACGTATTCTTCGGGGGGTCGAACATCGTTCAGCTTAATGTTGGCTTAAGGTCCTTGAGTCAAGGTTCCCTCTCGTGATGTTCAACGTGACCCCCGACGTTGTTTGGTAGCTCCTGACCAACGTCTTGCTTGGCCGCTGTGTGCGCAGCGGCCTTTTTTATGCCCCGCGCCCGGCCTCCAAGGCAGTGACGAAAGCATTCAGCCAAGGCTCGGCATCGGTTTCCGGCGTTACGCTTTCACTGGCATCCAGGCGCAGCATGGGCTGGACCTGGATCACTCCAAGCTCGTCGAACAGCTCGGCAAGCGACTCGCCCCCACCGCAAAAGCTGTCGCTGTAGCTCGAATCGCCCAAGGCGATGACGCCACCGGGAAGCCCGCGTAGGGTGGCCGGAAGCGAATCGCGCAACTGGCTGTAGAGCGGCATCAGGTCGTCGGGCAGTTCGCCCATGCCGGTCGTGGAGGTGATGCCCAGCAACGCATCGGGCTGGAAGGCCAACAGGTCGGCGAGCGTGCTCCTTGGCTGGTAATGGCAGTGGTGACCGGCTGCTTGCAACCGTTTGACCGCGTGGTGGGCGACTTCTTCGGCGGTACCATAGACGGTGCCGGAAAACAGAGCGACATTCATGCCAGGCCTCCTGGGGGTTGACCAGGCAGTCTATCAGGCCAGGCAACCGGCCAGCAGCTACGTTAGAATGGTCCGCCAAGGGAGTCCGGAGAGGCCATGATCAATTCCAATCTGTTGCAGCGCATGGTGGATGCCTCCAGCGACGGCATCGTGATCGCCGAACAGGAAGGCCGGGACAACATCCTGATCTACGTGAATCCGGCTTTCGAGCGGCTCACGGGCTACGCCCGCGAGGACATCCTCTACCGCGACTGCCGTTTCCTGCAGAATGGCCAGGCGGCCCCTGAGGCGCGCCAGGCCCTGCGCGAGGCCCTCGACAAGGGTGAGGCATGTCGCCAGGTACTGCTGAACTATCGCAAGGACGGCGCGCCGTTCTGGAACGAGCTTTCCATTACGCCGGTGTTCAACGAAGCGGATGGTCGCCACTATTACATTGGCATTCAAAAGGACGTCAGCGAACAGGTCGCGGCGCGGGAACGAATCCTGCAGCTCGAAGCCGAGTTGGCCAGGCTGACCGAACTGGCGGGGCTGGCCCCTGCTTCCAGCCCGGACGACCGTTCATGACGCGGCGGGCGCTTACTCATCGAGGTTCAACGAGCCGGATATGCAACCTGATTCCCTGCTAAGCCAGGATGAGCTGGATTTTATCCGCAGCCTGCACAACAGCCCGGAAGGCGAATTGGCCGATACCGGAGCCGGCCTGGCGGTCGAGGGCGCCGGTCGCTTGCAGGACTTGCTGCTGCGCCTGGTGGCGCGGGGCTGCGTGACCATCCAGGCCCAGTTCCAGAACCAGCAATTGAGCTTTCCCCTGCGCGTTGCCGAGGATGAATTCCATGCCCAGCGCATCAGGCTGGGCGCGCCGACCATCTACGAGGACGGCCCCATGGTCAGGCCGTGGCGTCTGGCGCTGGCCGAGGCGATTCCTCTGCAGGACCGCAACGGCGATGCCAGTTCATTGTGGGTGGTGGAAATCTCGGTCAACGGCCTCGTACTGCAAGTACGCGACGGCGGCGCGGCGCCCGAGGTGTTCTCGCTCTGGTTCGCCCCCCCCGGCTACACCCCCATCGCCTTGCGCGGCAGCCTGGAGCGACAGACCGCCGACGGCCTGTTGGCCTACCGGCTGATGCCCCACGATCCGCAGGAAACCGAGCGGCTGCATGATTACATTCTCGAACAGCACCGCTTGGCTCACCCTCACCTGCATAGCTGATCAGGTATCCAGATGGCCTGCCGCATATTGGGCCAGGCGACGCTGCATCAGCGGCCCGTGGTTGCCCAGGCAGCCAATACTGGTGTTGACCAGCTGATCCTGGATCAACTCGCTGAATTCCCCCGCCAACAGCAGGGGGCACTCCAATTGCAGGCTCAGCTTGAGCAAGCGCTTGGCCGTATCCGCCGCTGGCGCATGGTTCGAAAACAATACCACCGCGCTGGGCTGTACCCGCTCACAGACCAGCCCCAATTCTTCCAAGGGCTGACCAAGGCCCAACGGCCTTACCCAGGTATGCGCGTCGCTCAGCATGAGCGCCGCCACCAGCAACTCCAGCTCGAAGCACTGGCCGGGGATCGCGCAGAGCAACACCGGACTGTCGCTTCCTTCCGTGGACGAAAACTGCAGACGTCTCAGGACCTGTCCACGCAGGAAGTGGTCCAGGAAGGTCCATTCACTGACCGCGCCGAAACCGTCCTGGCGTAACCGGACTTCCTCCCAGACAGGCATGAACACCTCTTCGAAGGCGACGCCCAACGGATAGGTGGCGAACACCTGACCATACAGGCGTATCAGCGCCAGCTCGTCGAAGGCCTGAATGGCCGTGGTCAAGCGGTCGCGCCATTGAGCGTACTCGCTCAAGCCATGGCGAGGCTCCGGGGATTGAGGCATGTTCGTCGCCTGAATGCGTGCCAGGAGCTTGCCGACCTTGCTCACGGCCACGCCCCGCTCGAGCCAGCCAAGGATGGCCCTGACTTCGGCGATGTCCGCTGGGGAATACAGACGATGCCCACTTTCGGTGCGAGTCGGCAGGATAAGCCCATATCGGCGCTCCCATGCCCGCAGCGTCACAGGATTGACGCCCGTCAGGCGCGCTACCTCGCGTATTGGAAAAAGCTCCTGTTGGCTATCGGCACGGTCAGCGCTCAGGAAGTAATTGTTGTCGCTCATCGAAAAGAACCAGGCGTTACAAGCGGTAGGCATATTGTAACCGTTTGATCAGACACTTCACCTGCATGTCCCTCTGCATTTGGAACAGCAAGGGCATATCGCTATGCAGGCAAACTTGCATCAGATCCGGAATGATCCTTGCTTCGGAAAGGTCTATCATCGAGTGCCGAGCCTTGTTACCCCAGGGCCCGGACGCGTCGCCCCTACCCGGGGCTGAATGCCCGTAGCCGGAGATACACAATGTCTACCCCACCCGTGACGATGCTGGTCGCGCGCCGTGCCGCCAAAGGCCGCTATAACGAACTGATCGCCTGGCTTCAGGAAGGCGAGCACTTGGCCACCGATTTCCCGGGCTACCTGGGCTCCGGCATCCTGGCCCCGCCCGTGGGCGGTAACGAGTACCAGATGATTTTCCGTTTTGCCGATGCCGCCACCCTGCATGCCTGGGAGTTTTCCGCGTCGCGACAAGCCTGGCTCAAGCGCGGCAATGGGCTGTTCGCCGAGCCATCGGAGCGACGGGTGCAGGGCATGGACAATTGGTTCGCCAATGTCGCCAGCGCCACGGATGCGCCTCGCCCGCCGCGCTGGAAGCAGGCGGTGGCGATCTGGTTGGCCTTTTTCCCGGTGTCGCTGCTGTTCAATATTGCGTTCGGCCCCTGGCTGGATGAGTTGGCCCTGGCGCCACGCATCCTGGTCAGTACCCTGGCGCTTACACCGCTGATGGTGTTTATCTTCATTCCGTTGTCCACGCGATTGTTGGCGCCGTGGCTCAACGCTCCGGGCCGTGAGACAGCCGAAAAGAACGGCCTGGGCGTTCGCTGAGGTGCGGCGCGGGTTGGCGAAGGGCAACGGGGTGCGATAGGCTCGCCTGGTTTCGCCGCCCGGCGCGGCGGCGCCAGCGAGCAGCCCATGCCAGATACTTTCCCCATCCTGATCACCGGTGCCAGCCAGCGCCTCGGCCTGCACTGCGCCCTGCGCCTGCTGGCGGACGGCTACGCGGTGATCGGTACCTACAAGACCGAGCGTCCTGGCCTGACCACGTTCAAGGCAGCCGGCGGCACCGCCTTGTATGCCGACTTCAGCGATGAAGCCGGCATTCGTCGTTTCATAGATGAACTTGGCGCCCGAACATCGGGCCTGCGCGCCATTGTCCACAACGCCTCCACCTGGCGGCCTGATGGCAGCGAGCACAGCGCCGCGCCCTTCCAGGCCATGTTCAACGTGCACATGCTCGCGCCCTACTTGATCAACCTGGCCAGCGAGCCGTTGCTCAGGGCAAGCCCGAAGGCCGACATCATCCACATCACCGATGATGTCACGCGCAAGGGCAGCGCCAGGCACAGCGCCTACTGCGCAACAAAGGCCGGGCTCGACAGTCTGGTATTGTCCTTCGCCGCCCGCTATGCCCCGGCAATCAAGGTAAACGGCATCGCGCCGGCGCTGATCGCCTTCAACGAACAGGACGACGACGCCTACCGGCGCAAGGCGCTGGCCAAGTCCGCGCTGGGCATCGAGCCTGGCGCAGAGGTGATCTATCAGAGCCTGCGCTACCTGTTGGATAACTGCTACGTTACGGGTACGACCCTGACCGTCAATGGCGGTCGGCATCTGAAATGAATCTGGGAGCTTGAACCATGCCGCATCTGGAGCCAGGAATGGCCCGAATCCGGGTCAAAGACCTTCGCCTACGGACCTACATCGGCATCAATGAGGACGAGATCCTCAACAAGCAGGATGTCTTGATCAACCTGACCATCCTGTATCGCGCCAGCGACGCGGTGCGCGACAACGACATCGACCATGCCCTGAATTACCGCACCATCACCAAGGCGGTGATCGCGCTGGTGGAGGGCAACCGCTTCGCCTTGCTTGAGCGCTTGACCCAGGAAATCCTGGACCTGGTCATGACCTACGAAGCGGTTGCCTACTGCGAGGCGGAAGTGGATAAACCCCATGCCTTGCGCTTCGCCGAATCAGTATCCATTACCCTGGCCCAGCAACGCTGAGGCCCATTGCCCGGCGCCGAAGACGCTTTTATCATCGCCGCCCCCACGAACCGCAGGAGCCTGCACATTGAACGATCAACAGCGCCTGGAACTCGAGGCCGCGGCCTTCCGCCGCCTGGTGAGCCACCTGCGTGAGCGCACCGACGTACAGAACATCGACCTGATGAACCTGGCCGGCTTCTGCCGCAACTGCCTGTCCAAATGGTACAAGGCCGCCGCTGACGAACAAGGCATCCCCCTGGAGCAGGACGAAGCTCGCGAGGCGGTGTACGGCATGCCCTACGACGAGTGGAAACGTCTTTATCAAACAGAAGCCAACCCGGCCCAGGCCGCGGCCTTCGCCCAAGGGAAACCTCATGACTGATATCAATGCCTTGCGTGCCAGCCTCGAAACCGGCGAGCATCTCTTCGCCGAAACCCTGGCCTTCGTCGCCGACCATTACGATTACGCCCCGCAGGCATTCACCAATGGCGATGTCAGCAACGCCGCTGGCCAGAACGAAGGCTCGTGCAAAACCCTGGCACTGGCTCTGCTCGAGGGTCTGAGCGATGAAGAAGCGCTACTGGCGTTCGGTGAACATTACCGCGCCGTGCAGGCCACCCCCGAAGGGGTCGACCACGCGAATATCCGTGCGCTGATTGCCCATGGGCTGGCGGGGGTGCGCTTCGAGGCGCCTGCTTTGACGCCTAAGGTGCCGCGGGCCTGAGCAAGACTTGGCCTTAGCAACGCCCCCCCTCGTTTCGGCGAAGGGGAAAGCCGTTGGCGCTGATGTGAGCCGGCAGCGCTGGCGAATGTCCCGCTTACATGTCCTTTGCCAGCTGCCGCCAGCGCCTACCGAACGATCGGCAGGGCTTGCAAGCCGGGCAGTGGCATCGGCCCCTGCTGGACTCGACTACTCGAAGGTCGCGTTCTGCATGCCGTCGAGGTAACGCTCCACGTCCAGGGCGGCCATGCAGCCGGCGCCCGCCGAGGTGATAGCCTGGCGATAGACGTGGTCGGCCACGTCGCCCGCGGCGAACACACCTTCGATATTCGTAGCAGTGGCATTGCCTTCGCGGCCGCCCTTGACCACCAGGTAACCGTCCTTGAGCTGCAGTTGACCTTCGAACAGCGAGGTGTTCGGGGTATGGCCGATGGCGATGAATACGCCGTCTACCTTCAGCTCCGAGCTGCTGCCGTCGTTGTTCTTGAGACGGGCACCCGTCACGCCCATGTCATCACCGAGCACCTCGTCGAGCACGGCGTTGAGCTTGAGCTCGATCTTGCCCTCGGCGACCCGGGCGTGCAGCTTGTCGATGAGGATTTTCTCGGCGCGGAAGGTTTCACGGCGGTGAACCAGGGTGACCTTGCGCGCGATATTGGCCAGGTACAGCGCTTCTTCCACGGCCGTATTGCCACCACCCACCACAGCGACGTCGCGATTGCGGTAGAAGAACCCGTCGCAGGTAGCGCAGGCCGAGACACCCTTGCCCATGAAGGCCTCTTCCGATGGCAAGCCCAGGTAGCGCGCGCTGGCGCCGGTGGCGATGATCAGCGCGTCGCAGGTGTAGGTCCCGTTGTCGCCCTTGAGGGTGAAGGGCTTGGCGGCCAGGTCCACGGCGTTGATATGGTCGAAGACGATTTCCGTCTCGAAGCGCTCGGCATGTTCCTGCATGCGCTGCATCAGCGCCGGGCCGGTCAGGCCGTGGGGGTCGCCAGGCCAGTTATCCACCTCGGTGGTGGTGGTCAGCTGGCCGCCAGCCTGCAGGCCGGTGATAAGCAAGGGCTTGAGGTTGGCCCGCGCCGCATACACGGCAGCGCTATAGCCGGCAGGACCAGAGCCCAGGATGATAACGCGGGAATGACGAAGGTCGGACATGACAAACTCCTGTCGAACGGCTCGATCATCCGCCGTTCGTGGTGCCGGCGGGCCGGCTTGAGATGAAAAGAAACATTGGCGCAAGGCTGCTGGTTGAAGCCTGCGTTGGCCTACCTGATTCTTCCGAGTCGTACATCGGCGGGAATGATGGATCAGGCCTGCGCAAGCTCGGGCGCGGAGCCTGGAACGTGCCACGGTACGCTAGTGGGTGAAGCTTAACGAGACGCGCCCAGGATGGGAAATACCCTTTGGCAATTCTTGCCATAGGGCGGCCCTATATGGAGGCCCGGGTAATAGCGGTGCTCACTAAGTGACACTTTGTTTCAAGGAGCCCTGAGCGCTTTTCTAGCAGACGCAAAGCCGGTACCGTGCGGCTTCGTCCTTGTGCTGAGAGCGTTTTTCCCATGCCACCGTCTGTACTGTCTGGCCCTGGTTACCTGCGTGAGGGCCTCAAGCTGGTCCTCAGCCCGGGCCTACGGTTGTTCGTGCTGCTGCCGCTTTCGATCAACCTGATCCTGTTCCTCGGCCTGATCTACTTCGCCGGCCATGAATTCGGCGCCTGGGTGCGCCAGCTCATGCCTACCCTGCCCGATTGGCTGGGCTTCCTGAACTACCTGCTCTGGCCGCTGTTCATCGTGCTGGTGGTGCTGATGGTGTTCTTCACCTTCACCATGGTCGCCAATATCATCGCCGCGCCCTTCAACGGTTTCCTCGCTGAAAAGGTAGAGGTGGTAGTACGCGGTCGAGACGACTTTCCCCCCTTCCACTGGGGCGAACTGCTAGCCATGATGCCTCGTACTCTGGGCCGGGAAATGCGCAAGCTCGCCTACTACCTGCCCCGCGCCGCAGCCTTGCTGGTGGTTTCGCTGATTCCGGGTATCAACATACTGGCCGCGCCGCTGTGGCTGTTGTTTGGCGTCTGGATGATGGCAATCCAGTACATCGACTACCCGGCGGACAACCACAAGATGAGCTGGCAGGCCATGCTCGAATGGCTGCGGCGCAAGCGCTGGGCGAGCCTGAGCTTCGGCGGCATCGTGTACCTGGCCCTGCTGGTGCCCTTGCTCAATATCCTGATGATGCCCGCGGCGGTGGCCGGCGCTACCTTGTTCTGGGTACGGGAAAGCGAAGGCCTGCCGGCTACCGTGCCTTAGCCTACGCCGACGCGCTCGTCATGCCGCTCTCAATGGCGCTGCCGATAACGGGCATCGGTAACGCCATCGGGGTGTCCTCGGCGATAGGGCCCGCAAAAGGCCAGCCCTGCGTTTCAGCTCAGGTGGCCCAACGCTTCCCGGCTGAACGGACGAATCTCTTGCTCCCTGCCCTCTTTCACTTTCAAAGCCCAGTCAGGGTCCACCAGCAAGGCTCGGCCTACGGCCACCAGGTCGAATTCTCCGCTCTCCAGGCGAGACAGCAGATCATCCAGGCGAGCGGGCTGCGCCACTTCGTCTGTCTTGCCCATGAACTTCAGGAACTCCCCGTCCAGCCCCACGCTCCCTACCGTAATCACTGGCTTGCCGGTGAGGCGACGCGTCCAGCCCGCCAGGTTCAGATCCGCGCCGTCGCCCGATATTTGCGGGAATTCCGGCTCCCAGAACCGCCGCGTGGAGCAATGGAAGATATCCACACCGGCCTCGACCAAGGGCTGAAGGAAGGCTGCCAGCGCCTCAGGCGTGGTGGCAAGGCGAGCGTTGTAGTCCTGCTGCTTCCATTGAGAGAAGCGGAAAATGATGGGAAAGTCCGGCCCCACCGCCGCCCTGACCGCTTGCACCAGTTCGATAGCGAAGCGCGAACGCCCTTCGGGCGAGCCACCATAACGATCCGTGCGGGTGTTGCTGTCTGCCCAGAAGAACTGGTCGATCAGGTAACCATGGGCGCCGTGGATTTCCACCGCATCCATGCCAATGGCCTTGGCGGCCGCGGCAGCCTCGGCAAAGGCCCGGATGACATCCAGGATATCGCCCTCGGTCATGCCATGGACCACAACTTGGTCGCCTTTATGCTTCTCCACCGGCCCATAGCCGGGAACGGTACCATCGGGTTCTGTACCGAGGCGGCGCACATTGCCCACATGCCAAAGCTGGGGGGCGATCTTGCCGCCCTCGGCATGTACCGCCTCTACCACGCGACGCCAGCCGGCCAAGGCGTCCTCACCGTGGAACCGTGGTACGTTCGGGTAGCCATTGGCGGCCGGGTGATCGACGGTGGTGCCCTCGGTAATGATCAGCCCCACCCCGCCCGCGGCACGGCGACGGTAATATTCCACCACCTGCTCGGTAGGCACGCCGCCGGGAGAGAAGGAGCGGGTCATGGGCGCCATCACCACGCGGGAAGCCAGCGTCAAGGGACCATACACGAAGGGGTCGAACAGGTTATGCACAGACATCGGCGCCGCCTCTGAGGAGTTCAGCGCCAAAGTTTAAAGCCACGGAAGTGGAGGGCCCAGCATTATTGACCAAGGTGATCACCAGGCCGCGCACAAAATGATTCGAGGCCAGGCGTTGCGCGAACCTAGCCCTGGCCTTCAGCGAGCGCCGCCTCGATGGCGGAGATGACTTCCAGGGCCTGCGGCAAGGTACGCGGCGAAAAGCGGGCAAGTACTCGGCCGTCTTTGCCGATGAGGAATTTCTCGAAATTCCAGGTGATGTCGCCAGGAAAGGTCGCGCCTTCCCCGGCCAACAGACGGTACAGCGGCTGACGCTGCGCCCCGTTCACATCGGCCTTGGCGGCCAAGGGGAAGGTCACTCCGTAGCGGGCGCTGCAAAAGCCCTGGATGTCCACGGCTGTGCCGGGCTCCTGCCCGGCGAACTGGTTGCAGGGCAACCCCAGCACGCTGAAACCTTCAGGCCCGAAACGCTGTTGCAGCGCTTCGAGGCCTTCGTACTGCGGTGTAAGGCCGCACTGGGATGCTACGTTGACCGCCAGCACCACCTGCCCCGCGAAACGGTTCAACGGAAGCTCGCTTCCGTCGAGGGCGGACAGTCGAAGATCGTGGAACTCGCTCATGCAGCCTCCTTGCGCGGCAAACACGCACAGGTCAACCGAAGGGAAGACCTGTCAGTGGTGGTGGCCACCTTCGCCATGGACGTGGCCATGGGCGATTTCTTCTTCGCTGGCATCACGGACGTTGACAACCTTGACCTTGAAGGTCAGGCGCTGGCCGGCCAGGGGATGGTTGCCGTCCACGGTCACGTCATCGCCGTCCAGGTCACGGATGGTGACGATTTGCATCTGGCCATCGGGCGCCGAGGCATGGAACTGCATGCCGACTTCCAGTTCGTCCACGCCTTCGAACATGCTGCGGTTCAGGGTGCTGACCATTTCGGCGGAATATTCGCCATAGGCGTCTTCCGGTTCGATGGTGACATCGACTTCGTCCTGGGGCTGCTTGCCTTCCAGGGCCTTTTCCAGGCCAGGGATGATGTTGCCGGCGCCGTGCAGGTATACCAGCGGGGCGCCGCCGGCCGAGCTGTCGATGACCTCACCAGCATCGTTGGTGAGGGTATAGTCGATGGACACAGCCTTGTTGGCGGCAATGAGCATGGGGTAAGACCTTTGCACAAGAGATTGGAAGACCTCAGTGTAAACAAGCATGGGGCCGATTGCGAATGTGAGCGTGGCTCTGGCGACAGCCGATGCGTAACCGGCTTTGACCAGGACGGGCATGGGGACTGGTTCGTGCGCCTGTGCTGCGGGCACACCCAGCACCTGCGTCACGCGCCGCCCTGGCAGTCGCGCCCCTGGGTGCTGGATCCCCAGGCACGGGCGCGGCGCATCGGCCAGCCTTTCACCTGCGGCTGGTGCGCGCAACGCGGTTTTGGCGTTAACCTTGGTTCCTCCTGACCCTCGCTGACCCGGGCATGTACTGTGTAGCACCATGGCTCGCCATGCTGACCGAGAGAACCCATGCAAACCTTTTTCATCGCGCCCACTGATTTCGGCGTAGGCCTGACCTCCATCAGCCTCGGGCTGATCCGCACGCTGGAAAGGGCCGGGCTGAAGGTAGGCTTTTTCAAGCCGGTCGCCCAACCGCACCCCGGCGATACCGGGCCCGAACGCTCCACGGAGCTGGTGGCGCGTACCCACGGCCTCAAGCCGCCCGCCCCGCTTCCCCTGGGCCAGGTAGAGCGCATGCTGGGAGACGGCCAGCTGGACGAACTGCTCGAGGAAATCATCACCCGCCACCAGCAGGCCGGTATCGGCAAGGACGTGCTGGTGGTCGAAGGCATGGTGCCGACGCGCCAGGCCAGCTATGCCGCGCGCGTCAACCAGCACATGGCCAAGAGCATGGACGCCGATGTCATCCTGGTGTCGGCGCCGGAGAGCGAGGCGCTGGCCGAGCTGTCCGGGCGGGTGGACCTGCAGGCACGACTGTTCGGCGGCGCCAGTGACCCCAAGCTGATCGGCGTGATCCTGAACAAGGTGCGTACCGAAGAAAGTATCGAACAGTTCGCGCTGCGCCTGCGCGAGCACTCACCCCTGTTGCGCGGAGGTGACTTCCGCCTGCTGGGCTGCATTCCTTACCAGCCTGAGCTCAACGCGCCACGTACCAGAGACGTCGCCGAACTGCTGGGCGCGCAGGTACTCAATGCCGGCGATTACGAACAGCGACGAATGTCCCGGATCATCATTTGCGCCCGTACAGTGCTCAACACCCTGGAATTGCTCAAGCCCGGCGTGCTGGTGGTCACCCCCGGGGATCGCGACGACATCCTCCTGGCCGCGGCCCTGGCTTCGCTCAACGGCGTTCCCCTGGCCGGCGTCCTGCTGACCAGCGACACCCGGCCCGATCCGCGTGTACTGGACCTCTGCCGTGGCGCGCTCCAGGCCGGGCTGCCCGTGCTGTCGGTGAGCACCGGTTCCTACGACACCGCTACCCGACTCAACCAGCTCAACAACGAGATACCCGTGGACGACCGCGAGCGCGCCGAGCACGTGACCGACTTCGTCGCCAGCCACCTGGACGCGGACTGGTTGCATCAGCGTTGCGGCTCACCTCGAGAGTTGCGGCTGTCCCCGGCGGTGTTCCGTTATCAACTGATCCAGCAGGCCCAAGCCTCCGGCAAACGCATCGTGCTGCCCGAAGGCAGCGAGCCGCTGACCGTACAGGCCGCCGCCATCTGCCAGGCGCGGGGCATCGCTCGCTGCGTGCTGTTGGCCAAGCCCGCCGACGTGGAGGCGGTGGCGCGCGCCCAGGGTCTGGATCTTCCCCCTGGGCTTGAAATACTCGACCCGGATGCCATTCGTGCCCGCTATGTGGAACCCATGGTGCGGCTGCGCAATAGCAAGAACTTGAACGCGCCCATGGCTGAACAACAGCTGGAAGATCCGGTGGTGGTCGGCACCATGATGCTGGCACTGGATGAGGTGGATGGCCTGGTGTCCGGGCTGGTTCACCCCACCGCCAACACCATTCGCCCGGCCTTGCAGCTGATCAAGACCGCACCAGGTTGGAACCTGGTGTCTTCGGTGTATTTCATGCTGTTCCCCGACCAGGTGGTGATGTACGGAGACTGCGTGATGAACCCGCATCCCGACGCGACAGAGTTGGCCGAGATCGCCCTGCAGAGCGCCGACTCCGCCCAGGCCCTGGGAATTGCGCCACGCGTGGCGATGCTCAGCTACTCCAGCGGGCAGACGACCACGGGCGAAGACGTGGAGAAGGTTCGCCAGGCCACTCGCCTGGCCCGGGAGGCGCAACCGGGGCTGTTGATCGACGGCCCGCTACAGTACGACGCCGCCGCCAACGAGACGGTAGCCAGGCAATGGGCTCCCCGCAGCGAGATAGCCGGCCGGGCCACGGTATTCGTGTTCCCGGACCTCAACAGCGGCAACACCACTCACAAGGCCGTACAGCGCAGCGCGGGCTGCGTCAGCCTGGGGCCGATGCTGCAAGGGCTGCGCAAGCCGGTCAACGATCTGCCCCGAGGCGCCCAGGTGGACGACATCGTCTATACCATCGCGCTTACGGCCATCCAGGCCAGCCGCCTGAGGCGCTGACCCCGATACCCGCCGCCGTCATTGGGCGGGCTGCTGGTATTGCTGGCCCGGGATCGGCTTGAGGTTGACTTCGACACGGCGGTTCTGGGCGCGGCCATTGGCGTCGGCATTGCTGGCGATAGGCTGGTCCGGCCCGGCGCCGCGCACCGACAGCCGCGACGCATCCACGCCCTGGGAGCTGAGGTAGGTACTCACGGCCTGGGCCCGCTGCAGGGACAGGTCCATGTTGTGCTGGCGGCTACCGGTGCTGTCGGTGTAGCCAACGATCTCGATGGTGTTCTCATTGAACTGCTTGAACGACGTGGCCAGGTTGTTCAAGGGCGCATAGAAGCTGGGGGCGATGGCGGATGAGTCCGTGGCGAAGGTGATATTGCCCGGCATGATGAGCTTGATCTGGTCTCCCTGGCGCTGCACTTGCACCCCGGTATTGGCCATGCTTTCACGCAGGGCTTTTTCCTGCCTGTCAGCATAGTAGCCGTAACCCGCCGAAGCGGCGCCCACTACCGCGGCACCGATCAACGCACCCTTGCCCCGGTTGTTGTGATCGATGGCGGCGCCGGCCACCGCACCGGCCAGGGCACCGAGGCCACCGTACTTGGCGGTGTTGCTCACACCCTGGCCAGCTTGCCCCTGATCCTGGTTGGCATAGGGGTTCTGTCCGGCGCAGCCGGACAACAGGGCGACGACGGTGGCAGTGATCATCAGGCGGCTTGGCGTAAGCATGAAAAACTCCTGGGTAGACATGTACGAGGCGTGCAACCGGGCAAGGCTGCGCTTGGCGATTTGAACCCGCGCCCATGCCCTTCTTCCAGTGACAATTGTTTCACCGGCTTTCTCAACCGGTTTCTCGACCGGGCTGCGACCACGGCCCCAGATGCTGCGCCACCGCACCGCTTGTCAGAATGCCATCAAGGATGCCTGCGGATCGCCGTTAACCCACGTAGTAGCGCCATGGACGGCGATATTCCGCTATTGCATACGGCTGTCCGCCTCCAGGCGAGGCTCAGCCCCGCCGAGACACTAACATGATCGACCTGACTACCTGGAACCTGACCCTTCCCGTCCCAGCGCCGACGCTCACCGTCGCGACCGCGGCCATGCCGACGCTGCAGACCTCCTATTTCACCAATACCGGCGACAAGATCGTTTTCTGGGCGCCGGTTACCGGCTCTGCGTCTGGCAGCAGCGAGTACCCGCGTTCTGAACTGCGTGAAACCCTGGCCGACGGCAAGGCCCGAAACTGGCTGTACAACAGCGGCCTGAATACGCTCAAGGGGACTTTGTCAGTAAACCAGGTGCCGTCCAACGGCCGGGTAGTGGTGGCGCAGATCCATGCCAAGAATGCCGCCGCGCCACTGCTCAAGGTGGTGTACCGCTACGCCAACGGTACCGGAAACATCGACCTGGAATATCGCGTCAACCCGGCCGATGAGAAAAGCCCGGTGGCCTACACGGTACCCAACGTCCCCTTGAACAAGGCGTTCGCTTATGCCATCCAGATGAACAAGCAAGGCAGGCTGACCGTGTTGATCAACAACACCGGCCCGCAGATCTCCCTGGCGCCTTCCTGGTATGGATATGCCTTCTACTTCAAGGCAGGGGTCTACACCCTGGATAACACCGGCCCGGTGACCGAAGGCGGGAAGGTGACCTACACCCGGCTGGACGTAAGCCACCTGTAACTCCGGGCGTAGATACCGTCCTTGCCGTTATCTCGCCGTAGCAGCCGCGCTTGCGCGCGACTGGGCCCAGCATCGTCACCACGCCCCGTCGCCGCCAAGGGGTGCTGCTACGGCGGGCAGCCCGATCAACCGAACCGGCCCGTGATGTAGTCTTCGGTCTGGGTCTTGTTGGGCTTGGTGAAGATGGTGTCGGTATCCCCGTGCTCGATCAGCTCCCCCATGAACATGAAGGCGGTGTAGTCCGAGCAGCGCGCAGCCTGCTGCATGTTGTGGGTCACGATGATGACCGTGAACTGTTCCTTGAGCTCAGTGATGAGCTGCTCGATCCGGCCGGTGGAGATCGGGTCCAGGGCGGAGGTGGGTTCGTCCAGCAACAGTACCTGGGGGCGCAAGGCGATGGTGCGGGCGATGCACAACCGCTGCTGCTGACCGCCAGACAGGCTCTGCGCGCTCTGCTTGAGCTTGTCCTTGACTTCATCCCACAGGGCCGCGCCACGCAAGGCCTGCTCGACGCGCTCTTCCATCTCGCGGCGGTTGAGCCGCTCATGGTGGCGCACAGCGTAGGCGATGTTGTCGAAGATCGACATGGGGAACGGCACCGGCTTCTGGAACACCATGCCCACATGGCTGCGCAGGCGGTTCATGGAGTAGCCAGGGGCCAGGATGTTCTCGCCGTTGAGCAATACTTCGCCCTTGGCTTCCTGCTTGGGGTACATCGAATAAATACGGTTGAACACCCGCAGCAGCGTGGACTTGCCGCAGCCGGACGGGCCGATGATGGCCGTCACGTGCTTTTCCGGAATGTCCATGTTGATCGACTTCAGCGACCGATGGGCACCATAGAAGAACTCGAGGTCGCGCACCTGGATCTTGGTTCGTTTCGGGGCGAGGGTATTCATTAGTGGGACCTATCGCGCAAAAGAATGAGGCGGGAAAGCAGGCTGAGCATCAGTACGAACATGGTGAGCACCAGGGCACCGGCCCAGGCCAGCGCGTGCCAGTCCTCGAAGGGGCTCATGGCGTACTGGAAGATCACCACAGGAACGCTGGCCATGGGCTTGAGCACGTCGGCGCTCCAGAACTGGTTGCCGAACGCGGTGAACAGCAGGGGCGCGGTTTCACCCGTGATACGCGCCAGGGCCAGCAGCACACCGGTGATGACACCCGCGCGGGCGGCGCGCAACACGATCTGCAGGGTCAGCTTCCACTGGGGCACACCCAACGCCAGCGCGGCTTCACGCATGGTGGTCGGTTGCAGCTGAAGCATCTCATCCGTGGTGCGCACCACCACCGGAATCACCAGCAAGGCCAGGGTCAGGGCACCGGCCAGGGCGGAGAAGCCTACCCGATGATCGGTCATGGCGCTGACCGGCAGGATGAACGCGGTGTAGATGAACAGGCCCAGCACGATGGACGGCGCCGACAGCAGGATATCGTTGATGAAGCGCACCGCCATGCCCAGTTTGGTGTGGCGGGCGAACTCGGCCAGCCATACACCGGCCATCAGGCCGATGGGCGTGCCCACCACCAGCGCGATCAGCGACATCAGGGCGCTGCCGAAGAAGGCGTTCGCCAGGCCGCCTGGACTGCCCGGCGGCGGGGTCATCTCGGTGAACAGCGCGGTACCCAAGGCCTGGAAGCCGTTGGTGAAGGTGGTGATGAGAATCCACACCAGCCACAGCAGGCCGAACAGGGTGGCGCCGCAGCTGAGCACCAGCGCCAGTTTGTTCTTGAACGCCCGCAGGCGATACAGGTTTTCGTTAGGCGAACTCACAGGCCCTCCTTGCGCGACAGGCGCATCAGCATCAGGCGGGCACAGGCCAGCACGATGAAAGTGACGACGAACAGCAGGAAGCCCAGGCCGATCAGGGAGGAGCGATGCAGGTCCGTATAGGCTTCGCTGAATTCGTTGGCGATGACCGAAGCGATGGAACTGCTTGGCATCAGCAGCGATGCCGACAGCTGGTGGGCGTTGCCCAGCACGAAGGTCACCGCCATGGTTTCACCCAGGGCGCGGCCCAGGCCCAGGAATACCCCGCCGACCACCGCGGTGCGGGTATAGGGCAACACGATGTCCCAGACCACCTCCCAGGTGGTGCCACCCAGGGCATAGGCCGATTCCTTCAGCGCCACCGGCACCGTGCGGAACACTTCATTCATCACCGAGGTAATGAACGGAATGATCATGATCGCCAGCACGATGCCCGCGGTCAGGGTACCGATACCCAGCGGCGGGCCCTGGAAGAGCGCGCCCACGCCGGGAATGGCGCCGAGGTGGTCATTGATCCAGGGTGCCAGGTGCTCGGCCATGAAGGGGGCGAACACGAACAGCCCCCACATGCCGTAGATGATCGAAGGGATCCCTGCCAACAGCTCGATGGCGGAGGCGATCGGCATGCGCAGCCAAGGCGGCGCGACTTCGGTCAGAAAGATCGCGATGCCGAAGCTCACCGGTACGGCGATCAGCAGCGCGAGAAGAGAGGTCACCAGGGTGCCGTATACAGGTACCACGGCGCCGAACTTGCCGGCGACGGCGTCCCAGTCGGTACTGGTCAGGAAATCCAGGCCAAAGGTTCGGAAGGCTTCACTGCCGCCCCACAGGGTCGAACCGGCGATGCTGGCCAACAGGATCAACACCAGCATGGCCGCGCCGCGCACGGTGCGGCGGAACCATAGGTCGTGGCGTTGATCCTTGGCCGCGCGGGCTTCACTTACACTCTGGCGCTCGGCGGTCATCGTGGTCAGCACTTGAGAATTGTCGGTCATCGGTAGGGCCACTCATGGCAAATCCCCCAGCCAGCGCGAGGCCGACTGAGGGATGGCTTCGGGTTGCGGTTACTTGGCGAACTCGGACTGCCAGTAGCCTTCGATGCGTTTAACCAAGCTGTCCGGCAGGGCGACATAGTCCAGCGCGGCGGCTTGTTCCTGCCCTTTGTCCAGGCTCCATTTGAAGAAGTCGAAGGCGGCTTTGCTCTGCTCGGCGTTCTTCGGCTGCTTGTACATGATCACCCAGGTGGTGGCGGCGATCGGCCAGGCGTTGTCGCCCGGGGCGTTGACCATCAGCAGGTTGAAGTCCTTGGCGTTGGCCCAGTCGGCGGTGTCGGCGGCAGCCTGGAAGGTTTTCATGTCCGGGGACACGAACTTGCCGGCGGCGTTCTTCATCTGGGTGAAGGCCATCTTGTTGGTCTTGGCGTAGGCGTATTCGACGTAGCCAATGGAGCCTTTGATCTGCTTCACGTACGCGGCGACACCTTCGTTACCCTTGCCACCCACGCCCACTGGCCACTGCACGGTGCTGCCGGCACCGGCTTTCCATTCGCCGCTGGCTTTCTGCAGGTAGTTGGTGAAGTTGAAGGAGGTGCCGGAACCGTCCGAACGGTGAACCACGGTGATCTTGGCGTCGGGCAGCTTGACGCCGCTATTGAGGGCGGCGATGGCCGGGTCGTTCCAGCTGGTGATGGTGCCCTGGAAGATCTTGGCCAGGGTTTCGCCATCCAGCTTGAGCTGGCCAGGCTCAACGCCTTCGACGTTGATCACCGGCACGATGCCGCCGATGACCACGGGGAACTGGCCCAGGCCGGCGGCCTTGAGGTCTTCAGCGCTCAGCGGGGCATCGGAAGCGCCGAAATCAACGGTTGCCGCCTTGATCTGCGCAATGCCGCCACCGGAACCGATCGACTGGTAGTTGATGCGGTTTTCGCTGTTCTTGGAGTATGCCTCGCTCCACTTGGACAGAACGGGGAACACGAAGCTCGAGCCCGCGCCAGTGACGGTGGCCGCATGGGCGACACCAGAAAGGCACAGCGAAGCCAGCAAAATCGATAGGCGATTTTTGGTCAGCAGTTTCACGGCAACACCTCTGTTGGTTCCGGTGGAGTCATTCCACAGGAGTTGGCCGTGCTGATTTAAAGCCTTGAATATGACCTTTTGATGACAGTCTCTTTAAAACATGGCATTAGGACATTGCCTGACCGCCGCGCTGGCGGCCAGGCAAGAGACAGGCTAGCGGATACCGTCCTGGCGCAGGGCATTGGGGTTGTATTCGGAAGAATTCGCGGTGTATTCAAAGTTGTAAGCGCGTTTTTCCTCGTTCTTCATGCCCAAGGCCAGGTAGCGACCGCTCTGCAGGTCATAAAGGGTTTCCAGGGTGGTCCAGGGGACCTGGTAGTTGTAGTAATTCTGCGCGTGGGCCTCGGCGACCCGCCACAGGGCGCCGCGCCCGTCATAGTGGTCGATGACCGCGGCCTGCCAGGTGTCCTCGTCGAAATACATGTCGCGCTTGGCGTAGATATGGCGCTGCCCGGACTTGAGCGTGGCTACCACGTGCCACACCCGGCGCAGCTCATAGCGGGTCAGGTCCTGGTTGATATGGCCGGGCTTGATGATGTCAGCGTACTTGAGGCTGGGGGAGTCCAGCTTGTAGCTGTTGGCGGGGATGTACATCTCCTGCTTGCCGACCAGCTTCCAGTCGTAGCGGTCCGGCGCGCCGTTGTACATGTCCAGGTTGTCCGAGGTGCGCATGCCGTCCGCCGCGGTGCCCGGGCCGTCGTAGGCTACCTGCGGCGCCTTGCGTACCCGGCGCTGGCCGGCGTTGTAGATCCAGGCTTCGCGGGGCTCCTTGACCTGATCGATGGGCTCGTGCACCAGCAGTACGGTACCTGCCAGGCGCGCCGGGGCAGTGACTGCCTGCTTGAAATAGAACAGGATGTTGCCAGGATTGTTGGGGTCGTAGTCCTTCATCCGATCCCGGAACACAAAGGAATCGTTGAAGTACACCAGGCTGTAGTCGCCATTCTGCTGGGGCGTGGCCTGGGTCACGGTGCGGCTGACCGCGCCGCCTCGATAGCGCGTGACGTGGTTCCAGATGACTTCCAGGCCGCTTTGCGGGATCGGGAAAGGAATGGCCGTCTTGAAATTTTCCAGGCCATTGCCCTCCCCTACCAGCCTGGCCTGGGTGGCGTTCTCCCTGATGGCAGCGAACACTGCATCGGGCACGGTGGCGCCGCGGTGACCAGGGTACACCGGCAGCCGGTAGGTATCCGGGTAGCGCTTGATCATTGCCACCTGGCCGGGAGCGAGCTTGCCGGCGTACTTGTCCACGTTCTTGCTGTCGATCACGAACAAGGGCTTTTCACTGGCGTAGGGATCGGCCAGGAAACCCTTGGCGTCCACCGCGCCGGCCGTCTTGGGCATGGGCGTCCAGGCCGGAATGGAGCCGTCCGCGTTACCCGCTTTTTCGGCGCCCATGGGCGTGAGGCTGGCGCCAAGCTTGGCGGCCTCTGCCGCCGATACCGCTGCCCAGGTATTGGCCGCCGCCAATGCCCAGCCCAGCACCGACACCCATGCCACTGCTTTTATAGTGTTCATCCTGTGGTCACCCTTTTTAGAAGTTCACGCCAAAGCTCATGGCTACGAAGTCGCGGTCGTCCACTGTGCTGTATTTGCCGTCGAAGAAGTTGGTGTAGTACAGGCTCGCGGTGTAGGTATTGAGGTAATCGGCGTCCAGCCCGATGCTCACCGCCTTGCGCCCTTCTTCAAAGTTGCCTCCTGGGCTGGGCGAGTAACCGTCGACGTCGTGGGACCAGGCGATGCTTGGCTTGAGGTTGACCCCTGCGATGGCATTGTTGAAATCCCAGATGGCACGCATGCGGTAGCCCCAGGAATCGGTGGTGGTGAAACCGTCATTCTCGCAATACCGGCTCAGGTTGTTCTGCGGGCCGCCGGCCAGGGTGCCGGCGTTGAGCGCCTGGCATTGACCATTGGGCAATGGGCCAGGGCCGTAGCTCGGGTCTCGCCCGTAGCGCAGTTTGGATGAGCTTTCCAGGCCGCCCACGTGGGTCCAGCCCACCTCGCCGACCAGGGTAAGGCGGTCGGCCCCCATGACCTGATCGAAAAAGTGAGTGAAAGTGGTCTGCAGCTGGGTGATTTCCTTGCGCCGGTAGCCGGGCTGGTCCGCGCCGGGCGAGCCTTGCAGTTGCGACACGCTGGAATTGAGCGGGGACAGGCCTGAATACAGGATGTCCGTGGTGTTGATCTGTACCGGCGCATTGGGCCGGTAGCTGATCTCGCCGCTCCAGGCCGTGCCGGTGGGCAGGGTGGTGGAGAAGCTCAGCCCGTAGAGATGGATGTCCTCGGGGTATTCCACGTAGTAACTGCCGTTGCCCGCCACCACTACGGGCAGCAGGGTGGATGCCAGCGCGCGCGCAGTGGCCGCAGGAATGCCCGAACTGGCCAGTGAGCTCACCAGGTTGGCCGCGCTATAGGCACTGGCGGAACCGCCCCGGCCGCTGAAGATGGGCAGCCGGCTATGGTAGTTCATGTAGTAGGCGCCGAATTCGGTATCCAGCGGCTCGAAGTTGTAGCGCATGGCCAAGCCAAACTGGCCACTGTCCCGGGCGTCGCGGTCCGGCCCGCGAGACACCACGACCCCTTCATTGCTGAAGTTCACCCCCTGCCTGCCGAGGCTGGTGAGCACCGCCGAGCGCGCCGCGCTGGGCAACCCCGCGGACGCCAGGGCACTGCTCAGAGCGGTACGGGTACGCAATACCGCCAGGTTGTCGCTGCAGCCGTCGGCGATGACATCCCCCTGGGAGAAGAAGGTGCCGCAGTTGTCCACCACGGTCTGGTCCCACTCCAGCTGGTAGAAGCCTTCGGCCGAGAGGTTGTCGGTCAGGTTCTGCGACAGATAGAACATGTTGACCGGAATCAGCCCTTCCTTGATTTCCGCGCCGGGTCGGCGGAACGCGGAAACGTCCACCGGGTTGATGCTGTTGATGGAGTTGCCGATGAAGGTGCTTTCACCCCAGCTGACCACCTGCTTGCCCAGGCGTACCGTGCCCGGCAGGTCGCCGATGCTGTAGTTGTGGTAGACAAAGGCATCGAGCAGCTCGGCCCCGGAGGATTTCGCGCCTTCCTTACGGCCGGAATCGCTGATGTCCCTGAACTGACGGCTCTCGTCCTTGAGCTCGAAGTCGTACCAGTACTTGCCGCGCAGGAACACGCCGGTGTCCTTGTACTTGAGCTCCAGGTCGTGGATGCCCTTGAAGATCTTGGAGAAGGTTTCGCCACGCTTGAAGTTCAGATGGCCGTCATCGGAAGTTTGCGAGAGGCCGCGCCCACCGTTGTTGACTCCGATCAGGTTCTTGTTGGGGCTGGCAGTGGACCAGCTGGCGCCGATGGACAGCGACGAGTCGAATTGGCCTTCGATTTCACCGATGTTGAAACTGACCGCCATGACGGGCGTCGCGAAGGTAGACGCAAGGCTGACAGCCAAGGGCAAGCGGCCTCGCTGCCAGAGGGTACGGATGGACTTCATCGACACTACTCCATGTTCATTCTTGTTATTGGGAGCGGCCAGGCGCCGGGGGCTTGCAGACCAGTCAGGCAGCCCCGATTCGACTATAGCCAGCCCAGCGCGAATGCTCTTGCGGTGATGTATCACAATATTTACCAGTGATGGCCAATTGGGCTTTGGGGAAGCGCCACGAACGGAGGCAAGCATGGCCCAAATCGTCGATTTGGCAAGTCAAAGGCGTGGCCGGATAGCTCTAGCACGCGGCCTGGCCAGGTTCAGCCCGCGCGGATGACGGATCCTGAACCTGATCAGGCGCTGTCAGGAAGCGGCGTGTAAGCGTGTGGCAACCTGAACGTCCCCGGCGGCAGTGCCGATGCGCGGCATCAATGCACTTCGCTGAGCGCGATCTTCACGCCCAAGGCGATCAGCACGGCACCCATGGTGCGGTCGAACCAATGACCGATGCGCGCGAACCCGGCGCGCACACGGTCATGGCTGAACAGGCGCGCCACCATGCAGAACCAGGCGGCGGTGGCCAATGCCAGATATACCCCATAGCCGGCCTGGATGAACAAAGGTGTATGCGGATTGATCACCACCGTGAACAGCGACAGGAAGAACAGGGTTGCCTTGGGATTCAGCCCATTGGTCATGAAACCGGCGACATAAGCGTCCTTCGCTGACCTGAGTGGCGCCTGGCTTGCCGCCTGGTCCGGACGTTGCGATCCGGGCTTGGCGCGCAAGGCCTTGAAGCCGATATACAGCAGGTAAGCCGCGGCCAGCCATTTCAATGCGTTGAACAGCACGATGGACTGCGAAACGATCAGGCCAATGCCCAGCAAGGAGTACCCCACATGGAGGAAGATCGCCGAGCCAACCCCGAGGGCCGTCCAGGTACCTGCGCGCCGACCATGGGTCACGCTCTCACGCACCACGACGGCGAAATCCGGCCCAGGGCTGGCCACCGCCAGCAGATGGATGGCCGCTACGGCCAGGAACTCACTCCAATACATAAAGGCATTCCTTGTGATGTAACAAAACCGTTCAGCGGTTACCTTAACCCTTCGCTGGCCCCCCTGACAGATACAGTTCAATGCAAAGAGGCCCCATGACTGCAACCCATCACGCCGTTTTCCTCGATTACAGCACTCTGGACCTGGGTGACCTGGATGCTTCCCCCTTGCGCCAGGCTTTCGACAGCCTCGACCTGCACGAGCGCACCGCGCCGGAAGACGTTGCCGCCCGGCTGCTCGGCGCGCAGGTCGCCATCAGCAACAAGGTGATGATCGACCAGGCGACCCTGGACCAATGCCCCGAGCTCAAGCTGATACTGGTGTCCGCCACGGGCGTCAATAACGTGGACCTGGCCGCGGCGGCACGCCGGGGGGTAACGGTGTGCAACTGCCAAGGCTATGGTACGCCTTCCGTGGCCCAGCATACCCTGATGCTGCTGCTGGCCTTGGCGACTCGCCTGCCCGACTACCAGAAGGCCGTGGCCGAGGGGCGATGGCAGCGCGCTAGTCAGTTCTGCCTGCTGGACTACCCCATCATGGAGCTGGAAGGGAAAACCCTCGGCCTGCTTGGCCATGGTGAGCTGGGAAGCGCGGTGGCCCGCCTGGCCGAAGCCTTTGGCATGCAGGTGCTGCTCGGACAACTGCCCGGGCGCCCTGTCCGGCCAGGCCGCCTGCCCTTGGCCGAGCTGCTTCCCAGGGTGGACGCGCTTACCTTGCACTGCCCATTGACCGAGCATACCCGCGGCCTGATCGGCGCTCGCGAACTGGCCATGCTCAAGCCCGGTGCGTTGCTGGTCAATACCGCCCGGGGCGGCATCGTCGATGAGTCCGCCCTGGTCGAGGCATTGCGCAACGGACACCTGGGCGGAGCCGCCACTGACGTGCTCAGCGTGGAGCCTCCAGCCGAGGGTAACCCCTTGCTCAGCCGCGAGGTGCCGCGATTGATCATCACCCCGCATTGTGCCTGGGGTAGTCGAGAGGCCCGCCAACGCATCATCGGTCAGATGAGCGAGAACGCCCTGGCGTTCTTCGCCGGACAGCCGCTACGCGTGGTGGCCTGAAGCGCCTCTGGTAAACTCGGCATTTTTGCCAGGAACTTGCCAATGGACCCGCGCAGTGAAGTGCTGCTTCGCCAGGCCTCTCTTTTCGAAGGCCGTGTTCTGCTGGCCGGGCTGCCCGCCGATGGCCTGCTCGGCCAGCTACCCCAAGCCCTTGGCTGGAGCTGGAACGCGGCGGATCACGCCGCCCTGTCTGCGCGCTACCCCCAGCGGACAGGCTTTGGCGTGACGCCGCCGAGCCAAGACTTCACGGCCGCGGTGCTTTTCCTGCCCAAGGCACGAGAATTGTCCGGCTACCTGTTACAGGCGCTTGCCGCCCGCCTAGCCGGGCACAGCCTGTTCCTGGTGGGCGAGAAGCGCGGCGGCATCGAAGGCGCGGCGCGGCAATTGAACAGCTTCGGCCGCGCCCGCAAGCTCGACAGCGCCCGTCATTGTCAGCTGTGGCAGGTGGATATCGAGCAGGCACCGGCCGCGCCAGACCTGGAGAGCCTTGCCCAGCGCTTTACTCTCGAAGTGGAGGGGGCGGCCAGCCTGAACGTGGTCAGCCTGCCCGGGGTGTTCAGCCATGGTCGACTGGACCGGGGCACTCGCTTGCTGCTGGGGCAACTGGACGCCCTGCCCCTGGGCCACATGCTCGATTTCGGCTGCGGTGCCGGCGTGGTGGGCGCGGTGCTCAAGCGTCGCTACCCACAGGCGAGGGTAACCTTGCTGGACGTGGATGCCTTTGCCGTGGCCAGCGCTCGCCTGACCCTGGACGCCAATGGTCTTGACGCGCAGGTGACCTGCGGCGATGGCATTGCCGCGGCGCCCGAAGGGTTGAGCGCAATCGTCAGCAACCCGCCCTTCCATACTGGCGTGCACACCGACTACCGCGCCAGCGAGGCGCTGTTGCAACGAGCCAGGGAGCACCTGGCGCCGGGCGGCCAGGTTCGCATCGTGGCCAACAGTTTCCTGCGCTACCAGCCCTTGCTTGAAGCCCATCTGCGCGAATGCAAGGTACTGGCCGAAGGCGATGGCTTCCGCGTCTACCAGGCCGCGCGCTGAAAGCGCTTGCGCTTTGGGGGGCGGCTAGGCAGAATCCGCTCCGTCCTAGGGGAGTAGTCTCCATGGGGTTCAGGTAGCGCAGCTCAAGTCACGGCTCAATGTCGGCAGGGCAGCCTGAATCCTGGCATGCGTCAACATACTTGGCCCTCAGGCCATGGCGCTGCGACCTCCGTGCCCATCCGTGGCACCGGCCGGTTTGACAAGACCTATGACACGTTCACCTTACCCGGGGCGGGGAGGCTGTACGTGTCATAGCTGTGTTGACCCGCCCCTGTAGGAATCGTGATGCTCGAATCGCTCCTTGTCCCTACCGGCGTGGTAGCGCTCGCCGAAATCGGTGACAAGACCCAACTGCTGGCACTCATCCTGGCCGCGCGTTTTCGCAAGCCCTGGCCGATCATCGCCGGAATCATCGCCGCTACCCTGGCCAACCATGCCGCGGCAGGCGCCGTCGGTGCCCTGGTCAGCAGCTACCTGTCCGATACCGTCCTGCACTGGATACTGGCCGCCAGCTTCACCGCCACCGCCCTGTGGACCCTGGTGCCTGACAAGATCGACGACGATGAGACCCGCACCGGCAAGGCCCATGGCGCGTTCGTCACCACCTTGATCGCGTTCTTCCTGGCCGAGATCGGCGACAAGACCCAGGTCGCCACGGTAATGCTGGCGGCGCAATACCCGCATCTGATTCTGGTCGTCATCGGTACCACCCTCGGCATGCTGGCCGCCAACGTGCCCGTGGTGCTCGCCGGCAACTTTGCCGCCGACAAACTGCCGCTGACCCTCATCCGCCGGCTGGCGGCCCTGTCCTTCTTCGTACTGGCCGCGTTCGCCGTCTATGAAGCAATGAAGGTCAGCGGCTGGGCTTAACTTTTGCGGGCCGCTTGGTACAGGGGCTGAACCTTGGGAATGGCCGCTTCCAGCGCGGCGATGCGATTGGCGCTGGAGGGGTGGGTACTGGTGAATTCCGGCGGTGCGTTGCCCGACTCGGCCGCGGTCATTTTTTTCCACAGGCTGATGGCCGCATTGGGGTCATAGCCTGCCCGGGCTGCCAGTTCCAGGCCTAGGAGGTCCGCTTCGTTTTCGTTGGCGCGGCTGTTGGGCAGGGTCAGGCTGTATTGCACCACCGTATCGGCCAGGGCCAGGCTGTCCTGGCTCAAACCCAGCAACGCCCCCGCGCCCGTGCGGGCCATTTCGATGCCATAGGCCTTGGACATGGCCTCCCGACCATGCTCGCGCAAGGCGTGGGCGATTTCATGACCCATCACCGCGGCCAGTTCGTCATCGCTGAGCTTGAGGGTGTCGATCAGGCCGGTGTACACGATGATTTTCCCGCCAGGCCCGCAGTTGGCGTTGAGCTCATCGCTCTTGATCACATTCACTTCCCAGTTCCACTGAGCCGCGTCCGGTCTCAGTTTCGGGGCCTGGGCAATCAGGCGGTCAGCCACCGCCTGTACCCGCTTGGCTTCACTGCTGCCCTTGTCCAGCACACCCTTGCCCGAAGCCTCGGACAGGGTTTGCTGATAGGACTGAGCGTACATCTGGTTCACCTGCTCGGTGGAGAGCATGCTGAACATGTATTGCTTGCGCTCCACGCCTACGGCGTCGCCGCTGGTGGTGTTGACCGCCTGGCAGGCCACGAGCAGCAGGCTGCTGGCCAGGACGGAAAGGATGAACGGTTTGCGCATGGAAGGCTCCCTGTGGCTACAGAGCGCCATGCTAGCAGCAAGGTAACAGGCTGGACACAATGCGCGATCTTCACACTGCCGGCGTCAGGCACTCCGGGGCATTGAGCTTGGGATCGTTGACCAGGTTGGCCAGCGGCCGCTCCAACAGCGGCGCTGGCGGCTGGGCCAGCACCGAATGCAGCCGGGGCAAGGGCATCGCAGGGTCCAGCCAAGCGGCTTGGGCCGCCTCGTCCAGAATGATGGGGCGGCGCTGGCTGGCCGCGGCCTGGGTGACGATGGCCATGCTTAACCACACCTGCTCCTGCACAGGAAAGGCCTCCCAGACGGCGGCAAAATAGAGAAACGAGCCTTGGGCCGGAGTGAGCCAGTAAGGCCGCTTGCGCACCGTGCCTCGCCATTCGTAGAAACCATTGGCCGGCACCAGGCAGCGCCGGGCGCGAAAGGCTTCGCGGAACATCGGCTGCTCGGCCAGGGTTTCGGCCCGGGCATGAGCGGGGGTCCGTGACATATCGGTCAACCAGGGCGGCGTAAGCCCCCAGCGCGCCGGGGCCAGCGCGTGCGCATCCGCCTCGGCCCGCAGGATAAGCACCTGCTGGCCTGGGGAAATATTCCAATGGGCCTGGTGCCCTGCCGGGAAACCTGGCAGGCCAGCGAAGGCCGGAGCCCATCGGAACAACGCAAAACGACCGCACATGCAAACGCACTCCAGCTCAGCACAACAGGGTACCTGGGTAGCTGTCCGGCTCGTCGGCAGGCAGCACCAGCGCGGCATTGTACGCACCGATCAGCGACCGCGCGCGCTCGGCCTGCTCGTCGGCCACCAGTAGCCCCAGCAAGCCAAGCGCGGGTAACTCCCCTACCCCGCCCACTAGATGGCGGCCGCTCAGGTGGGCCTGGATGCCTTCATTGCCCAGCATGCTGAGCAGCATCTCGGCTTCCAGCAAGGTCTCGGGCTCATAGACACGGCGCATCATTCGTTCTCGCCGCGCACGCTCAGCGACCAGCGTTCGCCATCGGTGACCAGGTGAAACTCCAGAGGGCGGCAGCATACCGGGCAGTCTTCGATGTAAGTTTGCTCGTCAGCGGA
Source organism: Pseudomonas sp. DC3200b2 (assembly GCF_049895785.1). Classification (NCBI taxonomy): domain Bacteria; kingdom Pseudomonadati; phylum Pseudomonadota; class Gammaproteobacteria; order Pseudomonadales; family Pseudomonadaceae; genus Pseudomonas; species Pseudomonas sp. DC3200b2. The sequence continues at coordinate 221,253 of NZ_JAFCTA010000006.1, forward strand.
AAGGTCCAGCACCGCTTCCACGATTTCTCCACAGCATGGGCATTGGTACCGCTCGGTTTCCAGCATCGGGCTACCCCTGCAAGTTATGCGTATAATGGTGAGCTTGTTTATAACCCTAGCCGTTTCCTACAAGAGAACATATGGGCGAATTCGATGCCATCCGGCCCTACGACGATTCCGAGGTCAAAGCTGTCCTGAGCCGCCTGCTGGGCGATCCGGCCTTCCTGGACATCCTCACCCGCTTTCGCTTTCCCCGCTTCGCCAATACCCTGGGCTGGGCGCTGCGGCCGATGATCGCGCGCAAGCTGCGCCGTGAGTTCGCCGGCATCGAAAGCGTGGCAGCCTTGCAGGACAAGGTCGAACTCTATGTGGACCATACCATCGAGCGCGCCACCGATGGGGTGACCTATACCGGCGTGGAGCAGCTGCAGCGCGGCAGTGCCTACCTGTTGCTGGCCAACCACCGCGATATCGTGATGGACCCGGCGTTCGTCAACTATGCCGTGTACCACGCCGGCCTGCCGACCCCGCGTATCGCCATCGGCGACAACTTGCTGCAAAAGCCCTTCGTCAGCGACCTCATGCGCCTGAACAAGAGTTTCATCGTGCACCGCTCGCTCACGGGACGGCGGGAGAAACTGGCGTCCTATCAACTGCTGTCGGCCTACATCAACCATTCCCTGCGCACCGATTGCCAGTCGGTATGGATCGCCCAGGCCGAGGGGCGGGCGAAGGACGGCGATGACCGTACCGATTCGGCCATCCTCAAGATGTTCCACATGAGCCGCAAGGACGAGCCCTTCGCCGAGGTGATCCGTTCCCTGAACCTGACACCGGTGTCCATCAGCTACGAATACGACCCCTGCGACCTGGCCAAGGCCCGGGAGCTTTACATTCGCTCCACTACCGGCGGCTACGTGAAGGCGCCCGGGGAAGACGACATCAGCATCGCCCAGGGCATCACCGGCTACAAGGGGCGGGTGCATATCAATTTTTCCGCTCCCATTACCACCGCATTCGAGGATGCGCGGTTGCTGGCAGCGGAAATCGACCGCTGCGTGCTGGGCGGGTACCGCTTGTTCCCGGTTCATTACCTGGCCTATACCCAGTGGGAGGGCGCGGATCCGACGCTGGCAGTGCCGACCGCGGACCGCCTGTTCGGGCGGGATGAGCTGGAAAAGGCCCAGGCGGAGTGGGAGCGTCGGCTGCAAACCTGCCCCGAGGAACATCGACCCTGGTTGGTCGCCCAGTATGCCTGCCCCGTGCGCAACCAGTACCGGGTCAAGGCCGGCCTACCGTTGGACAGCTGACGACCTGTCGTCATACAACGGTCATCGAAGCCCGTCAGGCTGTGCGACCACATTGGAACCACAGTTCGACGGAGCCCCGACATGCTGCACGCCCACAATCAGGATCGCCTCTACCTCATCACCCCCAGCGAGGAGCAGGAAGCGCTGATCGATGGCCTGGCGGTCAATGTGCAGGATTCCGGCTGGCTGGTCTATTGCGCCCTGGGGGGCCGGGCGCATCGGCACTGGCCAGAAGTGGACGCCGACACCGGGATCAGTCTGCTGGACTGGCGCATCGAGGCGGCATGACCAGGAGCGCCAGCGGAGCCGGCGGATGTTCAGCTCACTGCCAGTCCCTAGCTGCCGTTAGCTCCCACAAGGAACAGGCATTGAAGATCGAGAAGGCCTCCATCTCTGCTGCCCGCTGCCCGTTCCCTCTCCAATTTACTGCGACAGTTTCTGGCCGATGGTCGGGTCCTTGAACAGGCGAGTCAGCGCGTCGCTCAGAACATCGCCTACCAGCTTGTTGTTGGTTTCCTGGTTCGGGGCCATGCCGAAGCGTTGATCCAGCGACGCCGAATAGCGCCCGCTGTAACGACCGCTGGCGTTCTGCACGTCCGCACGGAAGGTGGCGCCAATGGTGGCTTCGGTCACGTACATCTTGTCCTTGGGCGATTGGTACTTCAGGTCGGCCAGGGTGATGGTCAGCTGCGGTGCGTTATAGGCGCTGGCATTTGGCGTGAAGCCCAGCAGGCGCACGGCGGCTTCGGCCTGGGCCTGCAACTTGGGCAGCAGATCGGCGCCATTGACCGAGACCGCACTGGTATCCGGATACAGCCCGCCACGAGTGCCCAGGGTCGGCGAAGGCCGGCCATCGACCACCCGAACCACTACCGGTTGGCCGTGACCCACGGGCGCGAGTTGCTCGCTGATTCGCGGCTGCGGGTTGAGTTGCTGAGGGCTGTTGGCGCAGCCCGCCAGGGCCAGGGCGGAGGCAGCGATCAAACCGAACAACAGACGTGGCAACATGCGCGGGATCTCCAGAAATAGGCACGAGGCGCCAGTATAACGAAACGCCAGTCACTGCTCATCAAAAGGCCGGCGCCCCAGATAAAAGCAGGGCGCGGGCCGATGCTCGATGATTGTTGTTCAGACAGTGGTGAACTTTTACCGGTTCCAGCAGCTATTTTCCCCAGTAGATCGCTATAATCTGGCCCCGATTACAAGGATGTCTCCTGATCGGGCCCCGCTGCCTTGCCGACACTCACCGTCGCTTTCCAGCGCCATCGACAGAGAGGCTTCCACGGGTCGGTGGCGCGGTGTGCCTGCATCCGCCACACGACCTCGGAGCCTGGCCCTCGCGGCCGTGCTCCCTTTGAGGTTCAAGACTCCAAAAGAGCGTGGAAAACACACGGTTTTCACAACTTCACGAGAGTGTGGCGAGCAAAAAATGAACAACATTGCGTCAGCAAGCAAAGCCTTAACGTTCCCGTTTCAGTCATCACGCCGGGGTATGACTTCCCGGTGATCCACTCCCGCCGCCCTCGCCTTGGACCATTGGTCTATTGCCCCCGGCCTTCGCCCGTGCGTACATGGGCGCATCGCCGGGGTCTGAGGCGCAGGGCAGCGTGAGCGCAGAAGAATCGGCCATGGCCTTTGGCGGCTCCCTGCCTCCCCGCGTCGATGCGGGCCTGCGGAGCAACCGGGATCCTTGGCTGTCTATTTGATGCAGAAGATTTTGGAGATGCGTTAATGGCGCAGAACGAAGCAGTCGACGTGGTCCTGGTCGGGGCCGGTATCATGAGCGCCACCCTCGCGGTGCTGCTCAAGGAGCTCGACCCCACGCTGCGGCTGGAAGTGGTCGAAGCAATGGATTCCGGCGCGGCGGAAAGTTCCAACCCCTGGAACAACGCCGGTACCGGGCATGCAGGCCTCTGCGAACTGAACTACACGCCGCAGGCCGCGGACGGCTCCATCGATATCAAGAAAGCGGTGCAGATCAATACCCAGTTCGAAGTTTCCAAGCAGTTCTGGGCTTACCTCACCGGCAAGGGTGCGATTCCTTCGCCCAAGGCGTTCATCAACCCGGTTCCGCACCTGAGCTACGTGGCCGAAAGCGGCATTGCCTACCTCAAGAAGCGCTACGAGAGCCTCAAGCCCCACCACGCGTTCGCCGAGATGGAGTACACCGAGGACCACGCCAGGCTGGTGGAATGGATGCCGCTGATGATGGACGGCCGTCCCACGACCGAGCGACTGGCGGCAACCCGTGTGGCCAAGGGTACTGACGTCAACTTCGGTGCCTTGACCAACCTGCTGCTGGCCCATCTGGCAAGCACCAGCGACGCTCAGGTCAAGTATTCCAAGAAGGTCGTCGGCCTGCGCCGTCGCAACGGCGGCTGGACCTTGGACGTCAAGGACGTGCACAGCGGCAACACCCGCCAGCTCGATGCCCGCTTCGTTTTCCTTGGCGCCGGTGGCGCCGCGCTGCCGTTGCTGCAGATGTCGGGAATCGAGGAAAGCAAAGGCTTCGGTGGCTTCCCCGTCAGCGGACAGTGGCTTCGCTGCGATAACCCCGAAATCGTCAACCGGCACCAGGCCAAGGTCTACAGCCAGGCGGCGGTAGGCTCGCCTCCCATGTCGGTACCGCACTTGGACACCCGGGTCGTGGATGGCAAGAAGTCGCTGTTGTTCGGGCCCTATGCCGGTTTCACCACCAAGTTCCTCAAGCACGGCTCGCTGATGGACCTGCCATTGTCGGTACGCATGGGCAATATCGGCCCCATGCTGGCCGTGGCGCGTGACAACATGGACCTGACCAAGTACCTGGTGAGCGAAGTGATGCAGTCCATGGAACAGCGCCTGGAGTCCCTGCGGCGCTTCTATCCAGAAGCCAGGGCCGAGGACTGGCGCCTGGAAGTGGCCGGGCAGCGGGTGCAGATCATCAAGAAGGATCCGAAGAAAGGCGGTGTGCTGCAGTTCGGCACCGAGCTGGTCTCGGCCAGGGATGGCTCGCTGGCCGCCTTGCTCGGCGCCTCTCCTGGCGCGTCCGTGACGGTGTCGATCATGCTGGAGCTGATCGAGCGCTGCTTCCCCGAGCAGTACCGCTCCCAGGCCTGGACCGACAAGCTCAAGGAAATCTTCCCCGCGCGGGAAAAGGCCCTGGCGACGGACGCTGCCCTATACCGGGAAGTGTTCGACCGCAACAACGCCAAGCTGGACCTGGCCTCCGCTGGCCAGGCGGACGGCGAGCGCTACGCCTGACCCAAGGCCGCGCCGCTTCGGTCCAGGCTGAAGCGGCGCCCGGCGGGTTTATGCCGAAGTCGCCGCCTTGCGAACGATCTCGATGTACTCCTCGGCATTGCGCTGGTCCTGGATCTGCGCGATGAAGTCCTGCCCTCGCGCATCCTTGGCGTTGAGGTCATAGCCGGCCTCCACGAAAAAGCCCACGAAGCGTTCGAAGTCGTCCACCCGCAGCCCGCGATAAGCTTTCACCAGCTTGTGCAGCGAAGGCGGCGTATCGTCGGCGGGTTCCACGCCCAGGAACAGCTTGATCTGTTCATCGCCGATCTCGTCTCCGATGATTTGCTTCTTGTCTTTACGCATTGCCTGTTCACCTTGTGGATAACCCGAGGGGCGGCAGTGTACCGCCGCCCTACCCCCGGCTCAACGGACCTTGACCGCGCCCGTGTGCAGGTCGGCCCAGACATGGCCGTTGGGGTAAGTGAGAAACTGCACATACACCTGGTCGTTGCGTAGCATGTCCATGAGCACGCGGTACTGGTTCAGTGGATAGCTCAGGCTCAGTACGTGGGTCTGTTCGTCGAAGGTCGGCCGCTTCAGGCTTTTGCTCTCGGCGTCGAAGGTGACGATCACCAGGTTGAGGGTAGTGCCCTTGCTCAGCGGCTTGCCTTTCAATCGCAAGGCCACGGGGGCAGTGACCGGTATTGGCTGCTGATTGGAAAGGCGCTGGTTGCCGGCCACCAGGCTGAACTCTGTGACCTGAAGCAACTGTTGCTGCTCAGGCTCGCCTTGGCGAAGCCCCTGGTCGTCCGGCGGCAGGTACTGTTCATGCAGCGGCGCGGCCGCCAGGGGCATCGAACAGGCAAGCATCAGCAAGGCGGGAAGAACGAGGCGCATGGCAGGCTCCGAAGCGAGGCCTGCCACTGTAACACCATCACCGCTGCCGAAGCATAGGGTGCGCCGGCCTTACAGACCCTGGACGGCGTAGATCCCAGCGGCGTTGCGCCAGTAGCCCTTGTAGTCCATGCCATAGCCGAAGATGAAACGGTCTACGCACGGCAGGCCAACGAAGTCTGCCTTCAGGTCCGGGCTGGCCTTGCGGTCATGCGCCTTGTCGATCAGCACTGCCGTATGCACGGCGCTGGCCCCGGCGTGACGGCAGAAATCGATGATGGCGCTGAGGGTATGCCCCTCATCCAGAATGTCATCGATGATCAGCACATCACGATCGATGAAGGAGATTTCCGGCTTGGCTTTCCAGAACAGGTCGCCGCCACGGGTTTCGTTGCGGTAGCGAGTGGCGTGCAGGTAGCTGGCTTCAAGGGGGAAGTCCAGGTGGGTAAGCAGTTTGCCGGCGAAGATCAGCCCGCCATTCATCACGCAGAACACCACCGGGTTACGGTCGGCCAGGCGCGCGCAGATTTCCTGGCCCACGCGGGAAATGGCCGCCTCCACCTCTGCTTCGGTGTACAGGCAGTCAGCCTCGCGCATGACTTGACGAATGTGCTCGAGATCTGCGGGCATGGCGCTCTCCAGGGGGGTCCGGGTAAAAGGCGGCAAAGGTACGCATCCGGGCCGAACGAATCAAGGGTTTCTGGACTAACGTCCAGACATTGGACTGTGGATAGATTAATCTACCGCGCATTTTTCAGACCCCCTCGGAGATGTTTTCCCATGCCCATTCGCGAAATCCGCCACCCGCTGATCCGTCATAAACTGGGATTGATGCGCCGTGCCGATATCAGCACCAAGAATTTTCGCGAGCTTGCACAGGAAGTGGGTGCTCTATTGACGTACGAGGCCACCAAGGACCTGCCTCTGGAAACCTATGAAATAGACGGCTGGTGTGGCCCGGTCCAGGCGGAGAAGATCGCCGGCAAGAAAATCACCGTGGTGCCGATCCTGCGCGCCGGCATCGGCATGCTCGACGGCGTGCTCAGCCTGATCCCGGGCGCGCGGGTAAGCGCCGTAGGCGTGGCCCGCAACGAAGAAACCCTGCAGGCTCACACCTACCTGGAAAAACTGGCCACCGGCATCGAGGCCCGCCTGGCGATGATCATCGATCCCATGCTGGCCACCGGCGGCTCCATGGTCGCCACCATCGACCTGCTCAAGAAGGCCGGCTGCAAGGACATTCGCGCCATGGTGCTGGTGGCCGCGCCCGAAGGCATCGAGGCCGTGGAAAAAGCTCATCCGGACGTGCAGATCTACACGGCATCCATCGATGAGAAGCTCAACGAACACGGCTATATCATCCCTGGCCTGGGTGATGCGGGCGACAAGATCTTCGGCACCAAGCAGAAGGACGCCTGAGCATGTCGGACGAGTATAAAGATCCGCTCTGGCGACAGGTGATCTCCGGCGCCCAGATGCTCTTCGTAGCCTTCGGCGCCTTGGTGCTGATGCCCTTGATCACCGGCCTGGACCCCAACGTCGCGCTGTTCACGGCCGGGCTCGGCACCTTGCTGTTCCAACTGGTCACCGGCCGCCAGGTGCCGGTGTTCCTGGCCTCCAGCTTTGCCTTCATCACCCCGATCATCCTCGCCAAGGGCCAGTTCGGCCTGGCCGCGACCATGGGCGGCGTAATGGCGGCCGGCTTTGTGTACACCTTCCTCGGCCTGGCCGTGAAGATCAAGGGCACAGGCTTCATCGATCGCCTATTGCCGCCGGTGGTAATCGGCCCGGTGATCATCGCCATCGGCCTGGCCATGGCGCCGATCGCCGCCAACATGGCCATGGGCAAGGCAGGCGACGGCAGCGAGCTGATCCCCTACCGCACCGCCATGCTCATCTCCATGCCCGCCCTGCTGACCACCTTGATCGTGGCCGTGTTCGGCCGTGGCCTGTTCCGCCTGGTGCCCATTCTCGCCGGAGTGATCGTCGGCTTTGCCCTGGCGTTCTGGTTCGGCGTGGTCGATACCGCGCGCATCGCCGCCGCGCCTTGGTTCGGCCTGCCCCATTTCACCGCCCCGGAATTCAATCTCCAGGCGATTCTGTTCATTGTCCCGGTAGCCTTGGCGCCGGCCATCGAGCACATCGGCGGCGTGATCGCGGTAGGTAGCGTGACGGGCAAGGATTACCTGCGTACCCCTGGCCTGCACCGCACGCTTCTGGGAGACGGCCTGGCCACCACCGCCGCCGGCCTGTTCGGCGGCCCGCCCAACACCACCTACGCCGAGGTCACGGGCGCGGTGATGCTGACCAAGAACTACAACCCGAAGATCATGACCTGGGCGGCCATCTTCGCCATCAGCCTGGCTTTCATCGGCAAATTCGGGGCCTTGCTCGAAAGCATCCCGGTACCCGTGATGGGCGGGATTCTCTGCCTGCTGTTCGGCTCCATCGCCGCGGTAGGCATGAACACCCTGATTCGCCATCAGGTTGACCTGAGCGAAGCGCGCAACCTGGTAATCGTTTCCGTAACCCTGGTCTTTGGAATCGGCGGCGTCCTGATCGGCACCGGTCCGGGCCCAAGCGACTTTGGCCTCAAGGGCATCGCCCTGTGCGCCCTGGTGGCCATTGCCCTCAACCTGCTGCTGCCCAACCGCCGCCCCGCGGCCTGACAGGCGTCGAGGCTGGCGAGCCGTGTATATCCCATGCACGCTCGCCAGCTTTCATCACTCCCGGGACCTTACCAGCCTAACGAGGCAAGGTCTCGCATAGCGTGGCCAGCGCATCGGCCCATTGGCTGTTGTCGTTCAGGCAGGGCACCAGCACCAGCTCCTCGCCACCGGCCTCCTTGAACTGCTCCGCGCCACGGATGCCGATTTCCTCCAGGGTTTCGATGCAATCGGCAACGAACGCCGGGCACATCACCAACAGACGCTTCACACCCTTGGCTGCCAGCGCATCCAGCCTGGCCTCGGTATAAGGCTCGATCCACTTGTTCTTGCCCAGCCGCGACTGGAACGATACGGACCATTTGCCTTCCGGCAAACCTGCGCGCTCTGCGAAGGCGCGGGCGGTCTGGATACACTGGCCGCGATAGCACACGGCCCGTTCTGCGGCGGTCGCATCACGGCAGCAGTCCGCGTCAGTCAAGCAGTGACGGCTGCCTTTGGGGAGCAGCTTCTTGATATGGCTTTCCGGCAAGCCATGGAAACTGAGCAGCAAATGGTCGAAGTCGTGCTCCAGCCAGGGCTGCGCGCTGGCGGCGAGAGCATCGAGGTACGCTGGCTGATCATAGAACGGCGGCAATATTTTCAGGGCCAGTGGCACCCCCTGCTCCCGAATGACCTGGCGTGCAAGCTCCACGGCGGTGGTAACGGTGCTGTCAGCGAACTGAGGATAAAGGGGCGCGAAGGTCACCGTTTGGATGCCGCGGCTGGCCAGCTCGGCCAGCATCCGCTCGATGGAGGGTTCACCGTAGCGCATGGCGATCTCCACCGGCCCATGGGCCCAGCGGGACTGCATCTGGGCCTGCAACCGACGGGTCAGCTCGACCAGGGGCGAGCCCTGGTCCCACCAGATGGAGTGGTAGGCATGGGCCGATTGCTCCGGCCGCCGTATGAGGATCAAGGACACCAGCAGCCGCCGCAAGGGCCAGGGCAGGTCGATGACGTAAGGGTCCATCAGGAACTGATTGAGGTAACGCCGTACGGCCTCCACCTCGGGGGCGTCGGGTGAGCCCAGGTTGACGAGCAACAGAGCGTGAGTGGTCATGCGGGGTCCTAATTCATGAGCGGTGCAAAAGGTCTTCCAATGCTGGCTGCAGGTCGGGAAATCCAAATTCGAAACCGGCCTCTTCCAGACGCCGGGGCCGTACCCGCTGCCCACCGAGCAGCAAGCCGGACAGCTCGCCCAAGCCCGTCTTGAGCACCAGGCCGGGTATCGGTATCACCGCTGGCCGATGCAGCGCCTTGCCCAGGCGGCGGGCGAACTCCCGGTTACGAACCGGTCGCGGCGCGCAGGCATTATAAGGACCGCTGGCATCAGGGGCGTTCAACAAAAAATCAATCAACGCGATTTGATCGGCGATGTGCACCCAGGGCATCCACTGCCGACCGTTGCCCAAAGGCCCGCCTAGCCCGAGCCGGAAGGCTGGCAACAGCTGGCGCAGCATTCCACCCTCAGCGCTGAGCACCAGCCCGGTACGCAGCAGCACGACCCGGATGCCAAGGGCTTGGGCACGCTGGGCGGTTTCTTCCCATGCGATGCACAGCTGGCTGGCGAAGTCTTCGCTGACTGGCGGCGAGTCCTCGTCGAGTTGCCGCTCGCCACCATCCCCATACCAGCCGACAGCGGAGCCGGAAATCAGTAGTCGCGGCCGCCGTGGCTGAACATCGAGCCACGCCAACAATTGCTCGGTAAGCGCCACCCGGCTCGCCCACAGCAGGTTGCGCCGGTGCCGTGTCCAGGGGCGCTGGGCAATGGGCGCGCCGGCGAGGTTGATCACCGCATCCACCGGTTCGCTGTGGAGTTCTTCGAGCTCTCTTACCGCGCGTACCCGGTGGCCACAGCGCTGGGCCACCCGCTCCGGGTGGCGGCTCCACACGGTCAGGCGATGGCCCAAGCCTACCCAGTACCGACATAGCTGCGTGCCGATCAAGCCGGTGCCACCGGTCAGCAGGATGTGCATAGCGGTCTTTCTCCTTGCGCCCGAAACCAATGGGTGATCGTCTATTTTTGCTTGTGCGAGGCACTAATTACCAAGGTCGATCTCAGATTAACCATAGGCCGACAGACAGAAGACAATGAAACCAGGCTTATACTAGTTTTTCCGATTGTACAGGTTTTATTGCCAAAGCCTGGCATTCGAGAACTCGTAAAGAGGGCACTATGACCGTACCAATCGCAATCATCGGCGCCGGCATCGCTGGGTTGTCCGCTGCCGGCGCACTGGTGAAGGCAGGCCAACGCGTACACATCTTCGATAAAAGCAGAGGCCCTGGCGGCCGCATGTCAAGCAAGCGCAGCGAGGCCGGCTCGCTTGACCTGGGCGCCCAATACTTCACCGCGCGTGACCGCCGCTTCGTGAGCCAGCTGCAAAGCTGGCAGGCCGAGGGGCACGTCGCTGAATGGGCCCCGATGCTGTTCAACGCCAAGGGTGGACAGCTCAGTCCCTCGCCGGACGAACAGACGCGCTGGGTGGGCACCCCGCGCATGGGCGCATTGACTCGCGCCATGATCAGTGACTTTCCAGCCGTCTACGGCTGTCGTGTGACGGAAGTGTTTCGGGGCAAGGACTACTGGCACCTGCTCGATGGCGAGGGGGCCAGCCATGGGCCTTTCAGCCAGGTCGTATGCGCGGTGCCCGCCCCGCAGGCTACGCCCTTGCTGGCCGCCGCGCCCAAGCTGGCCGCCGTGGTGGCCGGCGTGAAAATGGACCCAACCTGGGCGGTGGCGCTGGGATTCGACAACCCGCTGGACACCCGTATGCAGGGCTGCTTCGTGCAGGACAGTCCGTTGGACTGGCTGGCCCGCGATCGCAGCAAGCCGGGCCGCGCCAGTGCCGGCGATACCTGGGTACTGCATGCCACCAGTGAGTGGAGCCGCGAACACATCGACCTGAGCCGGGAAGCGGTCATCGAGCACCTGCATGGGGCTTTTGCCGAGCTGGTCGGCTGCGCCGTGCCATCGCCCTCCTTCGCCCTTGCTCATCGCTGGTTGTACGCGCGGCCTGCGGGCAATCATGAATGGGGCGCGCTGGGCGATGCGGACCTGGGCATCTATGCCTGTGGCGACTGGTGTTTGTCCGGCCGGGTAGAGGGCGCCTGGCTCAGCGGCCAGGAGGCCGCCCGGCGACTGCTCGAGCATTTGCAATAGCGAGCCGGCAAGATCGCCTGAGGCTTGCCGACGAGGCCTTGACAACGATTGCATGGAACCTATGATCGCACTGCTGTACAAATAGATTAGTTTGTATAACTTGTCACGAGGTTGCCATGCGTGATTGTCCCAGTGCGGACCTGCCGTCCCTGCCCGAGGGCTTCCGCCCCAAGTTGGCCATCAGCGCTTGCCTGGTCGGCGAAGAAGTGCGCTACAACGGTGGTCACAAGGTGTCCAGGTTCTGTACGGGCGTGCTGGGCGAACACATGGATTTCGTGCCGGTCTGCCCCGAAGTGGCGGTGGGACTGGGGGTCCCCCGCGAGCCGATTCGCCTGGTAGGCGACCCTGAACGTCCCCAGGCCCGCGGCAGCGTGCATGCGAGCCTGGATGTCACCGCGCCGCTGCTCCGTTATGGCGAGAAAATGGCCGGCTCGCTCGAAGATATCTGCGGCTACATCTTCATGCACAAGTCACCCTCCTGCGGCCTGGAGCGGGTGAAGGTCTACCGGGAAGACGGCGTCACCCTGCCGGGTACCGGACGCGGCCTGTACGCCCAGGCGTTCTGCGCGGCGCGGCCCGACCTGCCGGTGGAAGAAGACGGCCGCCTGTGTGACCCCGTACTACGCGAGAATTTCCTGGTACGGGTGTACGCCTATGCCCAATGGCAGCTACTGTTGGCTACCGGTTTGACCAAGGGGCGTCTGCTGGCTTTCCATGCTCGCTATAAGTACCAGCTCATGGCCAATCATCCTCAGCAGTACAAGGCTCTCGGCCGCCTGCTAGGCTCGATGGGCCGTGCCGAGGTCGACGAGATCGCCCCCAGGTACTTCAGCCAGCTGATGGCCGCCTTGCGTCGCTGTGCCACTCGGGGAACACACGCCAACGTCCTGCAACATATTGCAGGTTACCTGCGAAGCTCACTGGACAGCCCAGGCCGTCAGGAAGTCGCGCAGCTGATCAGTCAGTACCGGCAAGGCATGGTGCCCCTGGTAGTGCCCCTTACCTTGCTCAAGCACCTTTTCCGCTTGCATCCGCACCCCTACATCCGCGACCAGGTGTACTTGCAACCCCACCCTGAAGCCCTGAGCCTGCGCAATGCGATCTGACCTATGACTGCACTACCGGAACCCGACTTCGATACGCTTGGCGCTGACGCTGCGCTGCCTGACAATGCCGTGGCCCTGGGCTGGCTACCGATACGCGAAGTAGCCAGGCGCACAGGCGTAAACCCTGTGACGCTACGTGCCTGGGAACGTCGCTACGGGCTGGTGGTACCGCATCGCACCCCGAAAGGGCACCGGCTGTATTCACCAGAGCATCTTGAACGCATCCACAGGGTTCTTACGTGGTTGAACCGAGGCGTGTCGGTAAGCCAGATCAAGGCCTTGCTCGATACCCCGGAACAGCGCCTGGCGGCTCCCACGCCCAGCGATTGGGTGCCACTGCGCGAAAACCTTGTGCGTGCCATCGGCGAGCTAGCCGAACGCCGGCTGGATGAGCTGTTCAACCAGGCCATGGCCCTTTATCCACCTACTACTCTGTGCGAGCGCCTGATGCTGCCATTGCTCAGCGACTTGCACCTGCGCTGGCAGCACCAGTACGGCGCCCAGCTCGAGCAAGCGTTTTTCCACGGCTGGCTGCGCAGTAAGCTAGGTACGCGGCTTTATCACAACAACCGTCAACTGAGCGGGCCACCGCTGCTGCTGATCAAGCACAGTGACGTCCCGTTCGACCCTGAGCTGTGGCTGACCGCATGGCTGGCCAGTAGCGCCGATTGCCCGATCGAAGTGCTCGACTGGCCATTGCCGGCAAGCGAAATAGCCCTGGCCACCGATCGCCTGGCTGCCCGTGCCCTGGTGCTTCACTCGGCACGCCCGCTGCAGTTGGATAACCTGGCTCGCGTCCTGGCCGGTTGCCCTTGCCCGGTCATGCTGGCGGGGCCGGCCGTGATCATTCATGGCCAGGCACTCAAGGAACGCGCTGACCTGCGCGGGCTACTCCAGGCCAGCGACCCCTTGGCCGCGCATCTGACGCTACGGCAACACAGTCTGTTCTAGGAATTCCATGAGCCATCCCTCCCCGCGCCAGCTGGTCTGGCTGCGTACCGACCTGCGTCTGGAAGATAACCCCGCCTTGCTTGCTGCCTGCCAGGCAGGGCCCACCGTGGCCCTGTTCGTGATAAGCCCGGCCCAGTGGCGGGCCCATGACGACGCCGACTGCAAGGTCGACTTCTGGCTGCGCAACCTGCGCGCATTGCAGCCCCAGTTGGCGAAACTGAACATCCCCTTGCTGGTACGGACCCTTGACTACTGGAAAGAGGCCCCCGCGCTGCTTTCGGCGCTCTGCCAAAAAATTGGGGCAGTTGCCGTGCATTGCAACGAAGAATACGGGATCAACGAGCGCACCCGTGATCAGGCTGTACAAACCGTGCTCACAGCCAAGGGTATCGGTTTTTCCAGCCACCTGGATCAGAGTCTGTTCCGGCCCGGTACGGTGCTCACCCGCACAGGCGGCTATTACCAGGTGTTCGGTCAATTCCGCCGTGCCTGCATGGAGCAGCTCTACCACGGGCTGCCCAGCGTAGGTGGCAAGCCCCGGGCACAGGCGCCCCTCGATCTGCCCAGCGACCCTTTACCCGAGCGGCTGGAAGGCTTCGCCGCTACGTCGAAGGTCATCCGCGCGCATTGGCCCGCAGGTGCCAAGGAAGCTTCGCGCCGCCTGGAGACCTTCGTCGATGGCATCATCGACGACTACCATGTGGCGCGGGACTTGCCCGCGCGCCCCGGCACCAGCGAATTGTCCGCCTATCTGAACGCGGGCGTAGTCTCGGTACGCCAGTGCCTGCATGCGGCATTGAGGGCCAATCAGGGTGAGCTGGAAAGCGGCAAGGCCGGGGTGACCACCTGGGTAGGCGAGCTGATCTGGCGAGAGTTCTACAAACATATCCTGGTCGGCTACCCACGCGTCTCGCGTCATCGAGCCTTCAAGCCCCATACCGAGGCCCTGCCGTGGCGAGACGCACCGGAGGACTTCGCCGCCTGGGCCGAAGGCCGGACCGGCATTCCCATCATCGACGCCGCCATGCGGCAAATGGCGACCATCGGCTGGATGCACAACCGATTGCGCATGCTTGCGGCAATGTTTCTCAGCAAGAACCTGTTGATCGACTGGCGCTTGGGGGAACGCCACTTCATGCGGCATCTGATCGATGGAGAACTGGCGGCCAATAACGGTGGTTGGCAGTGGAGCGCTTCGACTGGAACCGATTCGGTGCCCTACTTCCGCGTGTTCAACCCCGTCAGCCAGTCGGCACGCTTTGACCCACAGGGCGTGTTCATCAAGCACTGGGTGCCCGAATTGCAGTCGCTGGCACCGAAGGATGTTCATCTTCCTCGGCAAGGGCAAAGCCTTGCTTCGGGCCTGGATTATCCATTGCCGCGGGTAGACTTGGGAGAGAGCCGGGCGCGCGCGTTGACGGCTTTCAAGAACCTGCCGCGCGTTCGATAGCAGACCTGAAAACGAAAAAGCGGCCTTTTCTGGCCGCTTCTTCGTTCATGCCTCAGATGGGCATGCGGTAGTTGAGCGAATACGCTTCGATACCGTCGTTAGGCTCTTTGATGCCTGCGTTGGAATAGTGGATCGCGCGAACGCTTACCTCATGTCCGCCACCAAAGCGCACCCCCAGGCCGAGGCGATCTTCGAAGTTGAAGGCCGAGCCCAGCTTGTTGCCTTCGATCTGGGTCTGGGAGAACACCGAGACGCCAATGCCGGCCTCAACGAATGGCTTCACCGAGCCATTGCCGAATTCATACACGAACACCGGCGCGAAGGAGAGGCTGTTGTTGCCGGAGTGCTCATCGCCTTCCCAGTAGGTGTAGGCTCCGTCCCAATAGCCGGTCAGATGGCCAAGGTTGCTCTGCCACCACGTCTTGTCCCAATCCGATTGCACGCCCAGGCGGTACACCATGGTGGACTCGCCGGTCTGCCCTACCGAAAACGATACGCCCTGGCCAGCCTGAGCGGACAGGCTATGCCCCAGAACCATGGCAGCAATCGCGGCCAGACCCAACATTCTCTTCATGAGGTCATCCTTTTTGATGTTTTTCTCGAACGGTTGCGCGGTCAGCCAAACGTTGCGTGTTAGAAAACATGGCCGCTTTGTAAGTTCAAGCTTACAGACCATATTTTCACGACTTTTTCACGTTTCGAGTGGTTCGACAAGGCCGGGGGGTAGATCGAAAGCGCGTACTACTGTACGCAATTGCTCGCAAGGTCCACTGGTCCAGTAGCGCACAGCCCCCGCCGGGCCAGCGTTGAGCACTCCGGCCTTGCCGAGCAGCCGCTGTAATTGACGGGCAACCGCCGCGCCCGTGTCCACGATCGCGATATCCGCAGGCAGGAGCTCCACCAGCAACGGCTTGAGGAAAGGATAGTGGGTACAGCCAAGTATGATCGTATCGCAGCCAGCCTTCAGCAGCGGCGTCAGGTAGCCAGCGAGCATCGCCCTGAGCGCTGGTGCGGCCAGCTCGCCTTTTTCGATCAGTTCCACCAACCCTGGGCATGGCTGGGTGACTACCGTGACACCTGCGGCAAAACGGTCGAGCAAGGCGGCGAAGCGGGCGCTCTGCAAGGTGCCAGTAGTGGCCAGCACGCCCACGATACCGTTGCGAGTGGCCGCGGCGGCCGGTTTTACCGCCGGCTCCATGCCGATGATCGGCCAACCGGGATAACGCTCACGCAGGTCCGTCGCGGCAGCGGCGGTGGCGGTATTGCAGGCTATCACCAGGGCCTTGGCGCCTCGCCTGCGAAAGGCGTCGGCAATGGCCACGCAGCGGGCGCGAATGAATTCCGGGGTTTTCTCGCCATAGGGGATATGGCCACAGTCCCCGACGTAGAAAAGCGTTTCGCCGGGCAACAGCTGGCGTATCTCGGCCAGCACGGAAAGGCCACCGACCCCCGAGTCGAAGACGCCAACCGGCGCCTGGGCCTGTTCAGCCAAGCCGCACCTGGCAGACCGGGCAATGAGGGTCTCGCTTGAGGCGCAGCTCGCGAAAGCGCGCGCTGGCGGCATCGATCAGCAGCAAGCGCCCCACCAGAGGCTCCCCGAACCCTGCCAACACCTTCAGCGCTTCCAGGGCCTGGAGGCTGCCGACCAGCCCCACGACCGGGCCCAGCACCCCCGCTTCGCTGCAACTGAGCTCGGCCTCGCTACCCTGACCATAGAGGCAGTGGTAGCAGGGACTATGGGCCTGGCGCGGATCAAAAACGCTCAGTTGCCCTTCCAGGCGAATGGCCGCGCCGCTGACCAGAGGTTTGCCAGCGGCGAAGCAGGCGGCATTGACCGCTTCGCGGGTGGTGAAGTTGTCCGAACAATCGAGCACCAGGTCCACGGCTGCCACGACATTGCCAAGGCTGTGGGCATCCAGCGCGTGGCTATGACGCACCAGGGCGATGTCGGGATTGATGGCCTGCAAACGTCCGGCGGCCGAATCTACCTTGAGCAGGCCGACGGTGGTGGTGTCGTGCAGCACCTGGCGTTGCAGGTTGGTAAGGTCTACCCGGTCGAAGTCCGCCAGGTGCAGTTCGCCCACCCCGGCGGCGGCCAGGTAAAGGGCCACTGGCGAACCGAGCCCGCCCAGGCCCACCACCAGCACACGGCTGGCCTTGAGCTTGAGCTGCCCGGCCACGTCGACCTGGGCCAGCAGGACCTGCCGGCTGTAGCGCAGCAGTTCCTCATCGGTCAGCATGGCAGTCGCCCCAGCGTCACGCGCTCATGGCCGCTGAGGTCCTCACGGCTTTCGATCTGCTCGAACCCGTGGCAGGCAAGCAACTCGCGGACCTGGGCGGCCTGGTCGTAACCGTGTTCCAGCAGCAGCCAGCCTTCGGGCAGCAGGTGTTCGGGCGCGGCGGCGATGATCTGGCGGATGTCATCCAGGCCATCGCTGCCCGACACCAGCGCGCTGGCAGGCTCGAAACGCACATCGCCAGCGCTCAGGTGTGGGTCTTGCTGGCGAATGTAGGGAGGGTTGCTGACAATCAGGTCGAACCGCTCGCCCTGCAGGGCACTGAACCAATGGCTGGCGCGGATGCTGACATTGGTCAGGCCCAGCCGCTCGCGGTTACGCTCGGCGAGGGCCACGGCGGCTTCGACGCGATCCACACCCACCACCTTCCAGCCGGCGCGCTCGCGGCCCAGGGCCAGGGCAATGGCCCCGGTACCGGTGCCCAGGTCCAGCGTGCGGGCTTCGGGTCGCGGTACGCAGGCCAGCGCCAGTTCCACCAGCAATTCCGTCTCAGGGCGCGGAATCAGCGTATGCGGGGCCACTTCCAGGTCCAGCGACCAGAACCCCTGTTGGCCCAGGATATAGGCCACCGGCTCGCCAAGGCGGCGCCGTTGCAGGTAGGAGGCGAACAACTGCGCGGCCTCGCTGTTGACGATCCGCTCCGGCCAGGTACGCAGGTAGCTGCGATTCTTGCCCAGGGCAGCGGCCAACAGCAGCTCGGCATCCAGGCGGGCCGTGGGGGATTCGGGGAGCTGCGCGTCACGCAACAGGCTGGCGATGATGGTCATTCAGTCCCCCAGAGCGGCCAGTTGATCGGCCTGGTACTCGGCCAGCAGGGGCTCGATGACCGCGTCCACGCCCCCGGCGAGGATTTCATCGAGGGAATACAGCGTCAGGTTGACCCGATGGTCGGTCACCCGGCCCTGTGGGAAATTGTAGGTGCGAATGCGCTCGGAGCGGTCGCCCGAGCCCACCAGCAACTTGCGCTCGCTGGCGATGGCATTCTGCGCCGCGCTGGTCTGCATGTCGTTGAGCTTGGCCGACAGCCACGCCATGGCGCGGGCGCGGTTCTTGTGCTGAGAGCGCTCTTCCTGGCATTCGACCACGATCCCGGTGGGCAGGTGGGTGATGCGGATAGCCGAGTCGGTCTTGTTCACGTGCTGGCCGCCGGCGCCGGAGCTGCGATAGGTGTCCACGCGCAGGTCCGCCGGGTTGATTTCCACCGCTACCTGCTCGTCGGGTTCTGGCAACACCGCCACGGTGCAGGCCGAGGTGTGGATGCGCCCCTGGGATTCGGTTTCCGGCACGCGCTGCACACGATGGGCACCGGACTCGAACTTGAGCTTGGCGTAGACGTTGTCGCCCTCCACGCGGGCGATCACTTCCTTGAAACCGCCGTGCTCGCCCTCGCTTTCGGAAAGCACCTCTATGCGCCAGCCGCGCTTCTCGGCATAGCGCGAATACATGCGGAACAGGTCGCCGGAGAAGATCGCCGCCTCGTCGCCACCGGTACCCGCACGGATCTCCAGGAAGACGTTACGGCCGTCGTTCGGGTCCTTCGGCAACAGCATGCGCTGCAGGCTGGTTTCCAGCTCGGCCAGGCGCTGCCTGCCATCACGCACTTCTTCCTGGGCCATTTCGCGCAGGTCGGGATCACTGTCCTTGAGCAGCGCCTGGGCGCCCTCCAGGTCGGCATTGACCTTGCGCCACAGGGCAAAGGCTTCGACCACCGGGGTGAGTTCGGCATACTCCCGGGAAAAGGCGCGGAAACGGTTCTGGTCGGCAATGACTTCCGCATCGCCAAGCAGCGCGGTCACCTCTTCGTAGCGCTCCTGAAGGGTATCCAGTTTGTTCAGCAGTGACGCTTTCATTGCAAGGGTCTGTCCGTGGCGCCCTCATCGAGGGCAAACAATTCTTGGGCCATGGCCAGCGCATCGAGGCGGCCTTCGGCGGAGAGTTTCTTGAGCTGCACGCTGGGGGCGTGCAGCAGCTTGTTGGTCAGGCCGCGCGCCAGCTGGGCCAATACGTCTTCGGCGTTGGCGCCGTTGGCCAGCAGCCGCTGGGCCTTTTGCAATTCCTCGTCGCGCAGCCGCTCCCCCTGCTGGCGATAGGCACGCAGCACATCCACCGCCGCCAGTTCCCGCAGCCGGGCCATGAAGTCGTTGACGCCCTCGGCGACCATTTCCTCCGCGGCCTGGGCCGCGCCCTGGCGGCTCTTGAGGTTCTCGGCCACCACATCATGAAGGTCGTCCACGGTATAGAGGTAGACGTCATCCAACTCGCCCACCTCCGGCTCGATATCCCGGGGCACGGCGATGTCCACCATGAAGATGGGCTTGTGGCGCCGCTGTTTCAAGGCGCTTTCCACCGCGCCCTTGCCCAGGATCGGCAACTGGCTGGCGGTGGAACTGATCACGATATCGCTGTTGACCAGTTCCTGAGGGATGTCGGCGAGCAGCACTGCATGGGCCCCGAACTCTTCGGCCAGCAGCTTGGCCCGCTCGAGGGTCCGGTTGGCGACCACGATCCGCTTCACGCCTTGCTCATGCAAGTGGCGGGCGACCAGGGTGATGGTTTCCCCGGCACCGATCAGCAGGGCTTGGCTGCGCTGCAGGTCGGTGAAGATCTGGCGTGCCAGGCTGACCGCGGCGAACGCCACCGACACCGGATTCTCGCCGATGGCCGTGTCGGTGCGCACCTGCTTGGCGGCATTGAACGTCGCCTGGAACAGCCGCCCGAGCAACGGCCCCACGGTGCCCGCTTCGCGCGCTACCGCATAGGCCGATTTCATCTGGCCGAGGATCTGCGGCTCGCCCAGCACCAGTGAGTCCAGGCCCGCGGCCACGCGCATCATATGGCGCACCGCGTCCGCATCCTCATGTACATAGGCGCAGGCACGAAGGTCTTCGGCGCTCAACTGGTGATACTCGGCCAACCAGGCCAGCACCGCCTGGGCCTCGGCGGTGGACTGTTCGATGTACAGCTCGCTGCGGTTGCAGGTGGACAGGATGGCCGCTTCCCGCGTGCCGGTGCGCTCGCACAGCTGCTGCAAGGCCTCCACCAATTGCTCGGGCGTGAACGCCACGCGCTCGCGTACGTCTACCGAAGCGGTCTTGTGGTTGATACCAAGGGCGAGGAAGGCCATGCACTGTCGCTGAAGGAATTCTGAGCCGGCAATTGTCCTACTTCGCCCGGCTCAGAACAACCACCGGACTCTATTGTCCCAATAGACGGACGAGATAAAGCCGCTCATGTGGGTTTGCCCCACGGCTTATGTCATCATGCCTCCCACCGCAGGTCAGCCGCTCGATTTCTCCTTATATGAAAACATCCCCCGCGTTGCTCCTCGCCTTCGCCATGCTGGGAGGCTGCCAGAACTGGGCCGCTACCCGCGAAGCCGCGGCCCCCGCCGCCGCCGAGGCTCCTACGCCCACGCCGGCTCCAGCGCCGCCGGTGGTCTACGGCTCGTTCAGTGAAGACACCCTCTATAGCCTGCTCGCCGCTGAACTGGCCGGGCAGCGCAACCGCTTCGACATTGCCCTGGACAACTACGTGGCCCAGGCCAACAAGACCCAGGACCCGGGAGTCGCCGAGCGCGCCTTCCGCATTGCCGAATACATGGGCGCTGACCAGGCCGCGCTGCAGACCTCCCTGATCTGGGCGCGCAACGCACCCGCCGACCTGGAAGCCCAGCGCGCCGCCGCTATCCAGCTGGCCCGCGGCGGACGCTACGACGAATCCATGGCCTATATGGAGAGAGTACTCCAGGGCAAGGGCGATACTCATTTCGACTTCCTGGCGCTTTCCGCGGCGGAAACCGACCAGGCGACTCGGAACGGGCTGTTGCAAGGGTTCGAGCGCCTGCTGGGCAAATATCCGGGCAATAGCCAGCTGGTCTTTGGCAAGGCGTTGCTGCTGCAGCAGGACGGCGAGGCTGAGCAGGCGCTGGGGCTGCTGGAAAAAAGCCCGCCGCAGGAAGGAGAAATCGCCCCGTTGCTACTGCGGGCGCGCCTGCTGCAGAACCTGGACCGCGGCGACGAAGCCGTGCCGCTGCTGGACAAGGCCGTGCGCAAGGCTCCGGATGACAAGCGCCTGCGCCTGGCGTACGCCCGCACCCTGGTAGAGCAGAATCGCATCGACGACGCCCGGGTACAGTTCCAGGTGCTCCTGCAGCAGAACCCTGACGATGATGAGCTGCGCTACTCGCTGGCGCTGGTATGCCTTGAAGCCAAGGCGTGGGACGAAGCCGAAGGCCATCTGAATGACCTGGTCGAGCGCGGCGCCCATGTGGATTCGGCGCACCTTAACCTGGGCCGCCTTGCGGAAGAACGAGGCCAGCCACAACGGGCGCTGGAACAGTATGGCCTGGTCACTCCCGGTACCGATTACCTGCCCGCCCAACTGCGCCTTGCCGATATCCTGGTGGCCAATGGGCAGGCGGATGAAGCTGCCCGTCGCCTGGCCGAAAGCCGGTCCGCCAACCCTGACTACGCCGCCCAGCTGTACCTGGTCGAGGCTGAAACCCTGGCCGAAAATGACAAGGCCGATCGAGCCTGGGCAGCGCTGGAGCAAGGGCTAAGGCAGTTCCCAACCGATTCAAGCCTGCTCTACACCCGGGCCATGCTGGCTGAAAAACGCGGCGACCTGGGACAGCTGGAGCGCGACCTGCGCAGCATCATCGCCCGCGAGCCGGACAACGCCATGGCCCTGAACGCCTTGGGCTATACCCTGTCGGATCGCACTACCCGCTATGCCGAGGCCAAGGAACTGATCGAGAAGGCTCACCGGTTGAACCCGGAAGACCCGGCCGTACTGGACAGCCTGGGCTGGGTCAACTATCGCCTGGGCAACCTCGATGAGGCCGAGCGCTACCTGCGCCAGGCCCTGGAACGCTACCCGGACCACGAAGTGGCTGCCCACCTCGGAGAAGTACTCTGGGCCCAGGGCAAACAACGGGAAGCCCGCCGGGTTTGGGGCACTGCCCTCAAAGACCAGCCCGACAGCCCTGCCTTGCGCAGCACCCTGCTGCGCCTCACCGGATCCGAGAAGCTCTGACTCATGTTTCTGCGCCACTGTATCGCTGTCACCCTCCTCGCCTTGCTCGCCGGCTGCGCCGGACTGGGGCCCAACGAAGCCGTGCAAGGCCAGGGCAATGCCCAGGCCTGGCGTGACCACAAGGCCCTGACCGCCACGGTGAACGGCTGGGAAATCAACGGCAAGGTGGGTATCCGCGCGCCAAGCGACTCGGGCAGCGGCACCCTGTACTGGCTGCAGCGCAACGATTATTACGACATCCGCTTGTCCGGCCCCTTGGGCCGCGGGGCCGCGCGCCTCACCGGCCACCCCGGGCAAGTCACCCTGGAGGTCGCCAACCAGGGGCGTTACCAGGCTCCAACCCCTGAGGAGCTGCTACAGGCGCAACTGGGCTGGCGCCTGCCGGTGGGCAACCTGGTGTACTGGGTGCGCGGCCTGCCCGCCCCGGAAGGCAAGAGTACCGTGGTGCTGGACAGTGACAGCCGGCTGGCACGGCTCGAACAGGACGGCTGGACAGTGGAATACACTCGCTACAGCCAGCAAGGCAACTACTGGTTGCCGGAGCGCCTGAAAGTCCATGGGCAGGATCTGGACGTCACGCTTGTGATCAAGGACTGGCAGCCCCGCCAGCTGGGCCGCTGAAATGAACGCGACTCGCCTGACCCTGCCAGCGCCAGCCAAGCTCAACCTAATGCTGCATATTCTGGGGCGCCGTGCGGACGGTTACCATGAGCTCCAGACCCTGTTCCAGTTTCTCGACCATGGCGATGAGCTGGATTTCGCTTTGAGAGACGACGGCGTGATTCATCTGCATGGCGCGCTGGACGGCGTGCCCCACGACAGCAACCTGGTGGTCAAGGCCGCCCGCCGCTTGCAGGCCGAGGCCGGCACGCCTCTGGGCGCGGACATCCGGCTGCGCAAGGTACTGCCAATGGGTGGCGGCATCGGGGGCGGCAGCTCGGACGCCGCCACTACCCTGCTGGGCCTGGACCGTCTCTGGCAACTGAACTGGACCGAGGATCGGCTCGCGGCCCTGGGGCTCACCCTGGGCGCCGACGTGCCGGTTTTCGTGCGCGGGCGGGCTGCCTTCGCCGAGGGCGTGGGCGAGAAACTCACCCCCGTGGAGCCCGAGGAACCCTGGTATGTCGTGCTCGTTCCGCAAGTCTCTGTAAGTACAGCAGAAATTTTTTCAGATCCACTGTTGACACGTGACTCTCCCGCCATTAAAGTGCGCTCCGTTCTCAGGGGAAACAGCAGAAATGACTGCCAACCCATCGTAGAGCAGCGTTACCCAGATGTACGTAACGCTTTGAGTTTGCTAAGTAAATTTACTTCTGCTAAGCTCACCGGTACTGGAAGTTGTGTGTTTGGGGCCTTCCCAAGCAAAGCTGAAGCTGATAAAGTTCTGGCCCTTCTAACAGGTACCATCACAGGGTTTGTGGCAAAGGGAAGCAACGTTTCGATGTTGCATCGCAAGCTGAAAATCCTGTCCTAAAGAAGCGAGTGCTAGGCACTCGATGATCCGCCACAGGGGCGTCGCCAAGCGGTAAGGCAGCAGGTTTTGATCCTGCCATGCGTTGGTTCGAATCCAGCCGCCCCTGCCATTTTCTATACTCATCCAGGTATACCCCAGCCGGCAGGTACTGCGCGTGTCCAAGATGATGGTCTTTACGGGGAATGCTAACCCCGATCTGGCTCGGCGTGTCGTACGTCAGCTGCACATTCCACTGGGTGACGTCTCCGTCGGCAAGTTCTCCGATGGCGAAATAAGCACTGAAATCAATGAAAACGTACGCGGCAAAGACGTTTTCATCATTCAGCCGACTTGCGCACCAACCAATGACAACCTGATGGAACTGGTCGTGATGGCAGATGCCTTCCGTCGTTCCTCCGCGTCCCGTATCACCGCGGTGATCCCCTACTTCGGCTATGCCCGCCAGGACCGTCGTCCTCGTTCGGCCCGGGTAGCGATCAGCGCCAAGGTGGTGGCCGACATGCTGACCGTGGTCGGTATAGACCGCGTGCTCACCGTCGACCTGCACGCGGATCAGATTCAGGGCTTCTTCGATATTCCCGTGGACAACATCTACGGCTCCCCCGTACTGGTGGACGACATCGAAGACCAGCGTTTCGAGAACCTCATGATCGTATCCCCGGACATCGGCGGCGTCGTGCGCGCACGCGCTGTTGCCAAGTCCCTGGGCGTCGACCTGGGTATCATCGACAAGCGCCGCGAGAAAGCCAACCACTCCGAGGTGATGCACATCATCGGTGACGTGGAAGGCCGCACCTGCATCCTGGTCGATGACATGGTCGATACCGCCGGCACCCTGTGCCACGCGGCCAAGGCCCTGAAAGACCACGGCGCCGCCAAGGTGTATGCCTACAGTACCCACCCGGTACTGTCTGGCCGCGCCATTGAAAACATTGAAAACTCCGTGCTGGACGAACTGGTGGTGACCAACACCATCCCGCTGTCCGCCGCGGCCCAAGCGTGTTCGCGTATCCGCCAGCTGGATATCGCACCCGTCGTCGCCGAAGCGGTTCGCCGCATCAGCAACGAAGAATCGATCAGCGCGATGTTCCGCTAAGCCCGAGGCTTATGCCACACCGCTGACGAAGATGCCCCGCCCCGACATTTGTCCGGGCGGGGCTTTTTTGCCCTCCCCACCCGCGCTGGTCGCAAACGCTGATGGGTCGGGGCCACTTTGGAGAAACAACATGACCGATTTCATTCTTAACGCCGAATCGCGTTCCGACCTGGGGAAAGGTGCGAGCCGCCGCCTGCGTCGTAACGCTGCGCCTCAGGTTCCTGCCGTTGTCTACGGTGGCGAGCAAGCCCCTGAGTCCATCACCCTGCTGGCCAAGGAAGTTGCCAAGCTGCTGGAAAACGAAGCGGCCTACGCTCACGTGATCGAGCTGAACGTTGGTGGCACCAAGCAGAACGTGATCATCAAGGCACTGCAGCGTCACCCTGCCAAGGGTCACGTCATGCACGCCGACTTCGTTCGCGTCGTCGCCGGCCAGAAGCTGACCGCCACCGTACCGCTGCACTTCATCAACCAGGAAGCTGCGGTCAAGAAAGGTGGCGAGATCTCCCATACCGTTTCGGAACTGGAAATCTCCTGCCTGCCGAAAGACCTGCCCGAGTTCATCGAAGTCGACATGGCCAACGCTGAAGTCGGCACCATCGTGCACCTGTCCGACCTCAAGGCGCCAGCTGGCGTCGAGTTCGTCGCACTGGCCCATGGCAACGACCTGGCCGTGGCCAACGTCCACGCGCCACGCGTACAGGCTGAAGAAGCAGGCGAAGGTTCCGCTGAGTAATCAGTGAGCCTGTTCGGGCGGCCTGCATCACGCTGCCGCCCTGCTTCAAGCGATAAGGAAAGGCCCCTCGTGACCGCCATCCAGTTGATCGTTGGCCTGGGTAACCCCGGCCCCGAATACGAACAGACCCGGCATAACGCAGGGGCCTTTTTCGTTGAGCGTATCGCCCGTGACCAGAACGTCAGCCTGGTACCGGAGCGCAAATTCTTTGGCCTGACCGGGCGTTTCAGCCATAAAGGTCAGGACGTTCGCCTGTTGATCCCCACCACCTACATGAACCGCAGCGGACAGGCCGTGGCCGCGCTTGCCGGTTTCTATCGCATCCCCGTGGACGCGATCCTGGTGGCTCACGACGAACTCGACATTCCACCCGGCGTGGCCAAGCTCAAGCAGGGCGGCGGCCACGGTGGGCACAACGGCTTGCGCGACATCATCGCGCAGCTGGGCAACCAGAATGGTTTCCATCGCCTGCGGCTTGGCATCGGCCACCCGGGCGACGCCAGCAAGGTCTCGGGTTTCGTGCTCGGCCGCGCGCCACGCACCGAGCAGGATAAACTCGACGCCAGTATCGATTTCGCCCTCGGCGTGCTGCCAGACATTCTCGCCGGGGATTGGGCCCGGGCGATGAGAACGCTGCACAGCCAGAAGGCCTGACTTCACGAAGAGGGTTGCACCATGGGTTTCAATTGCGGCATCGTCGGCCTGCCTAACGTAGGCAAGTCCACCCTGTTCAACGCGCTGACCAAGTCCGGTATCGCCGCGGAAAACTTCCCCTTCTGCACCATCGAGCCAAACAGCGGCGTGGTGCCCATGCCCGACGCGCGCCTCGATGCCCTGGCCGCCATCGTCAAGCCCGAGCGGGTGATCCCTACCACCATGGAATTCGTGGATATCGCGGGCCTGGTGGCCGGCGCCTCCAAGGGTGAAGGCCTGGGCAACAAGTTCCTGGCCAACATCCGCGAAACCGACGCCATCGCCCATGTGGTGCGCTGCTTCGAAGACGAGAACGTGATTCACGTCTCCAACAGCGTTGACCCGAAGCGTGACATCGAGATCATCGACCTGGAGCTGATCTTCGCTGACCTGGACAGCTGCGAGAAGCAACTGCAGAAGGTCGCCCGCAACGCCAAGGGCGGCGACAAGGATGCACTGGCTCAGAAAGCCGTGCTCGAGCGTCTGATTCCGCACTTCACCGAAGGCAAGCCGGCGCGCAGCCTGATGAAAGGCATGAGCGTCGAAGAGAAACAGCTGATCCGCGGTTTCCACCTGCTGACCAGCAAGCCGGTGATGTACATCGCCAACGTGGCCGAAGACGGCTTCGAGAACAACCCGCATCTGGATGTGGTGAAGGCCATTGCCGAAGAGGAAGGCGCGATCGTGGTGCCGGTGTGCAACAAGATCGAGGCGGAAATCGCCGAGCTCGAAGACGGCGAGGAAAAGGACATGTTCCTGGAGTCCCTCGGGCTGGAAGAACCGGGCCTGAACCGGGTGATCCGCGCCGGTTACTCGCTGCTGAACCTGCAAACCTATTTCACCGCGGGTGTGAAAGAGGTCCGCGCCTGGACCGTGCGCATCGGCGCCACCGCTCCACAGGCCGCCGCTGTCATCCATACCGACTTCGAAAAAGGCTTCATCCGTGCCGAAGTGGTCGCCTATGACGACTTCATCCAGTACAACGGCGAAGCCGGCGCCAAGGAAGCCGGCAAATGGCGCCTGGAAGGCAAGGAATACATCGTCAAGGATGGCGACGTGATGCACTTCCGCTTCAACGTCTGACGCTGCGAGCTTTGCTCAAACCCCCTGTCGGTGAACAACCGGCAGGGGGTTTGTTTTTGAAGTAGCTACTTCATCGGCAAGTACGCTGAGCTCAAAGGCCCCAGCTGATGCTCAGAGTGCCGTTGGAAATGAAGTAGGGCGTGTCATTCTCGAAAACGCCTTGGTAAACAAAGGACGCACCCTTCAAATTATTGCCCTCGTAGGCGAGGGTTATATCGCCTTGGGTTGCATAGGCAGTGCCTTCCTCTGTCCCGAACACTGCATGGACCCCGCGCTCGCCTTCCGGGACGATTTCATGTTTGCCATGGGGGGTCCCGTCAGGGATACGCAGGAAGATGAATTGGTATTGCCCTTCAGGGTCTCCCTGGACGCCCCAGACGTGCAATTCGTTAGCTTGTGTGTAGCCCCCCGATTCGGTCGCGTTGAAAGCCCCGCGCGGCCCTTGCGCCTCGATAGACACTTGAGCGTTTTCCTGCGCTTGCCTTTTCAAATCCTGAATGTGCATAAAAACTGTTCTCCACCTTGATTCAGGCCATGCGGCCAATGAAACCTCAATCTAAGGAACAGCCCTGCTCGCTTACAGCTATCAATGGCGTCAGCTTGCGCCGACTGGCTCCGCATGGCAGGCATCATCGAGCGCCCTATCAAGCGTCACGACCAGCAGGTGCAGCTGCAGCACCTGAGCGCTGGCATCAAGCCCATCCGTCCACGCAGCAAAAGCAGGTGGCCACAGCGCTGCCTAGCCACACCGACATCATCCAGTGCCAACCTCAACCACGCCCAGCGCGACCAGCATGAGTCCCTGCGCCTGGTCCTGGACCACGAGGCATATGCGGACATTAGCCGCAAGAGCATGCAGGCAGCCCTTGGCGAAGGCCTGAACGTGCGCGCCCGGAAGACATTGCGTTATTCAGCTCATAGCGGCAATCGAAATTTTAAGTTTCAAACAGCCGCCCTTTCATAATAGACAACACCCCCCTCACATGTAAGGATCTGTTCGGCGCAATTGAATACCGAGCAGTTACTCCGACGAGAGTAAAGCCATAAATAGGCAAGCTTCGCATATTGCCTTTATTCGGACTCACTCCTTGACCAAGATCAACGTACAGGTCTCGGCTTACCGGTAGGCTATCGCGCCTGATTAGGAAGTTTAGAGCCAATACCCAACGACGGGAGCAATGATCCGGCGGTAGCGCTGGCGGGCAAGCGACCCAAGAATGCGGCCAAATACATCATAATAACTATGTGCAAGGTATAGCCATGTCTCAAGCACGCAGCTTCATCAATCACAGAACACAGTCTTATCCGGCTTTGAAGGCCTCTACCCCTGTATCCGGGCATGCCCGGGCAAAGTTCGATGTTCTTAATGGTCATATTGTCAACAGGGTGGTCCTGGCGGGAGAGCTGGTCATCATCGGCGACCCGACCACCCCCTCCTGTACCAGCGATGAAGCATACCTGATGGGCAAGGCTGCTTACGTACACAACAGCCTGATGGCAAGCGGTGTAGAGGACGATGATTTCTTCCTGGAGAACTTCGATCTATTACAAGATGTACTGGCCAATGGCGCTATCGGTATAGGCGCGGCCAGCGATGGATGGAGCAGACACCTTCGCAATACCCTGTCCACCCTTGAGGAAATCAAGGAAGTACACCACGACTATCTGCGCACCGGCTCCTCAGGGCGCGACGCCTTCTATGCAAAACGAACGGCGCTGTTCGTGAAACTGGAAGAGCAGTTGAGTAGCATCGCAGCTTATGGGTCAGGCCTGCGTAAAAAGGGAAAGATCAAGCATGCGCTGGGCCTTTCGACCAAAAGCTTTCTGCACCACGGTGAGATAGCAGGCTACGCCGATAAGGTCCTCGGCGTTGCTAGAGCATCGAATTTGGCGAAGAAAGGCGCTTATATCGGTATCGGGCTGGATATGGCATCCACGGCCTTGGAGATCCATAAAGCCTGCACCGAAGGCCGGGAAGAGGAATGCCGGCGTGCCAAGTACGTTGAAGGTTCGGCTTTGGTTGGTAGTTTGGGAGGCGGCGCCGTCGGCGGGGCCTTTGGTGGAATGGTAGCGTCAACAATTTGTTTTGCCCTAGGAATTAGCACAGCCGGTAGTGCAGGGCTAGTTTGCGCTGTAATTGGCGGAGCAGTTGGTGGAACTGTATTGGGTGATTATGGCGGAAAACAGGGAAAGGCTTTTGGGGGCAAGATCTACCGGGAGGTATTCGAGTGAATGACACTTATCTAGCAATTAATGCATTCATCATCATCACTTCCATGTGGCTCACCATGATTGTGCACGCCTATATCGCACATAGATACACTGAACATTTTGAATCGTTTCTGCCGAACTGTGTATTCGTGACAGATAATAAACGAACATTTGGACACGCGGGGCTCCCCGGCAAGGTATTACGAACAGGCATGATTTCTATAGTGTTGGCAGCACCGCGCATCTTCATGCGCCGGGGCGGGATTGATTTGGATGAAGTGAAACGCTTTCCGCCGCGCGAAAAGCGGCTTCTGGTTAGCATTTTGACTATACATTTTATATTGGTGTTAGCTCTTATCGTCTCGCATCATGCCCTGCCTAGCCCCTAGTATTCCGCTCTCGGGTACGAGTCTTCCAACTGGTTTAGCCTCTTTCCTAGGAGAGCATAGTCCCTGGCGAAGGACATATAGAGAAGCGAGAGAATGAGTGAAACTTATATGGCTGTGGTCGCCTTTTTAATCATGGCGCCCATGATAACTTCAATTATTGTACAAAGCTACATCGCGCATAGGCACATTGAGGATTATGAAGCACTTCTTCCCAACTGCATTTTCATCATGGAAAACAGAATACTATTCCAACATGGAGGCCTTCCAGGGAAATTAATGCGTACAGGGTTGATCGCCTGGGTTCTGGCAATGCCGGGAGTCTTCGCAAAGAAGGGCTTTATCGACCTGAATGAGGTTAAACGATTCCCCCTCAGAACGAGGCGATTATTGGTTAGTGTGTTATACGTGCAGTGCGTCACCTTTATAGCGCTTATAATTTTCGACTATTTATGCCCTGAACCATGACTCGCTAGCGGTAAGCGGATTGATCCGGACTGTCCAGCAATCGTAGTACCCAATACGTTGCATGAATAATCCCTCGAGATTATTGAATATTATGCTTAAGCGCGCCGGAAGCCATCCTGGGGCCTAGATATTCGTATCGTTTTGGAATTCGCGCCGCCGGCACCGAAGGACTAGTTTGAGCCCCCCTGACCCGCCATGACACCCCACCCCGCCTATCAAGGCCCGTTTACGAGACAGCCGGGCCGGGAATGTCACGCCGAGCCTGACGTTCCGACAGGGCCAGGGAACCCAGCGCCAAGCCAAATGACAGCAATGAGGCCACCAGCAGGCCGGCATAGCCGTGCACCGGATAAACCCAGCCAGCGATAGCCGAGCCGAACCCTATGCCGCAGAAGAGAAAAGACGCGGTCAGGGCCAGCGCCATGCCTCGCTGCTCAGGACGGAGCTCCACCATTCGTCTTTGCTGAGTAGGCCAGACGATGTCTGTCGCGAAGGCCCAGAGTACTAGCGCGGCGAGCAACCAGCCGAGATGCCGGGGGGTGAATCCAAGGTAGGCAATGTCGGCCATCAGCAGGCCGATACCGGCTGCCAGCATGGCCCGCGCACTCCAATGGCGCGCCAGTTGGGTCACCACAAGATTGCCCATCACTCCAGCCACGCCAAGCACGGTGAGCGCCAGCGACACATCACCAGGAGCGCCCTGAAAGTCGTTGCGAATCACCGGTGCAAGCAGCGCGTAGGTCGAGAACACGCCTGTTGCGACGAAGAAGACCACCAGCAGAGCTGTCAATGAGCCGAGGTCGGTCAACAGCGCCCGAGCATTCCCGAAGGCAGCCTGCTCCCCGGCGACCTTGTTCGGCACCTGCCAGGCGACCAGCAGCGCCGTGGCAATACCGGCCAGGCCAATGCTCATGAAGAGCTGACGCCCCCCCCAGGTTTGCGCGAGCCAGGCCGTGATGGGCATGCCCGCCAGGCCCGCGACGCTCAGCCCCAGCAGCACCGTGGCGATGGCGCTGCCTTGCTGGTCACGTTCCACTAGATGGGACCCCAGCGCGCCGAGCACCGGGCCGATGAAGCCTGCGCCTATCCCCATCAACACCCGAGAAGCCAGCAAGGTTTCATAGCCGGGCGCCAAGGCGAAAAGCATCGAGCCTATGCTGAAGACCCCAAGACCGAGCAACACCTGCCGCTGTCGCGCCATGGACCCGAGCGCGATCTGGAGCAGCGGCGCGGCCAAAGCGAAGGTAATGCCAAAGACAGTAATCAGGTAAGCGCCCTGCGATGGGCTCAGCGACCACTCGTGGGAAATCGCTTCTAGGCTGCCGACTACCGACAGTGCCCCAACGGCCTGGATGAAGTAT
The DNA here is from genome assembly GCF_049895785.1 of Pseudomonas sp. DC3200b2. NCBI lineage: Bacteria > Pseudomonadati > Pseudomonadota > Gammaproteobacteria > Pseudomonadales > Pseudomonadaceae > Pseudomonas > Pseudomonas sp. DC3200b2. Next base: position 252,896 of record NZ_JAFCTA010000006.1, read on the forward strand.
GCAAGGCTTAACGAACGCAATGCGCGTCGAGAGGCGCGTGGAATGGGCTGAGTCATGGCGATAGTCCTGGCGGAGGCCGCAGACGCGGCCAAGCCAGTCCAGATGGAACAGCCAGGTGCGCATCAAGCGGAAAGAACGGAGGTCGGTAACCATCATGCCGTGGCCGGCCATGTCCGGAACGACGTTTAGCGTCACCTTTTAGGACATAGCTCCATTCAAGGCCCTGGGTCATGGCCCGACGCGGCAACGCAGGTTGTGGCTGGGCGCCTTGCGAGCTAGCGCCCCTCGACCGAACCGCACCCCGCTTCGTCAGTAGGCAACAGGTTCAGTCCAATCATGCCAAAGGCTATTCGAAGAAAGTGCGCTGCACCGGTCTCGATCAGAGCGCTGTCGGCATCTTCCCGCAACGCTGAGCCTGGCCCTCACTCGGTAGGCGACTCTGTATTGATGTAGTCGGGGACCTCGGCCAGCGGGAACTGGCGACGCTGATCCGGCTGGGCGGTGCCTTTGGGCGCCACCGGTTCGAGGCGCTGCGATTGCCCGGTGGTCAGCGCGCGCTCGATAGCCTGGATCACCCGCACGTCGCGCCAGCCTTCCTGGCCATCGGGCTCCGGTGCCCGGTCCTTGAGGATGCAATCGGAGAAGTAGGCCGTCTCTCCGGCGAAATGGTCGACCACCGGATGCGTGTGTTCCTGGGTCTTGCCATCCAGCGTGGCGCGGTAGCTGATGCTCACCCCCTCGCCGTAACCGAAACAGGGCGAAGCCTCGATCTCACCCTTGGTCCCGATCAACTGGAAACGCTCGGAACTGGGCAAGGTGTAGCTCACGGTGAAATGGGCAAGGCGGTCTTCAGGGAAGCGCAGCGATACCGATACCGTGTCCCAGGTATTCACTTCACCTCCGGGGGTTTTGCTGCCCAGGGCGCTAACCTCAATAGGCTCGCAGCCGAACAGTTGGCGCACCATGTTCAAGGGATAAGGCCCCATGTCGAATACCGGCCCCGCGGCGAAGCCGTTCTGGGCGCGATGGTTGCTGGGCTTGACTACCTGGGTGAAGGTCGAGGTGAACACCCGAGGGTCGCCGAACTCACCCGCCCTCACCCGCTCGATCATTTCCAGCGTGCCCGGTTCGCAGTGCAGGCGATAGGCGATCATCAGCTTCGCCCCGAAACGCTGGGCCGCTTCGATCATCGCCTGGCAGTCTGCTTCCTCGGTCGCCATGGGCTTTTCCAGAAGTACGTGGATCCCCGCTTCCAGCGCGGGCACTACGAACTGGCGATGGAGGAAGTTGGGGGTGGCTACATAGACCGCATCGATCTCACCCGAAGCGAGCAACCGGGAATACTGATCGTAGCTGTACGCCTTGAGGCCGTAGCGCTTGGCCAGGGCATCCGCCTTGGTAGGGTCGCCGGTGACCAGGGCCGTCATGATGGAATTATCAGTCTGGCCTACGCCTGGCATGAACGCGCCCTGCGAAATCGAGCCACCGGCTACCACTGCGTAGCGTACTTTACCGTCTAGATCGGGCATTCCAGGTCTCCTCGCTTGTTGAATAGTGACCTTCAGCTGAGCCCCGGCCGGCGCAAGGAGTTCATTTTGAAATCGCTCAGTGGCTATGCAGCAGGTAGCGTTGGTAGAACTCCAGGGTCGCCTGATTCTTGTCCTTGGCCTCGAACATGATGTCGAAGCGATCCAGGAATTGCAGGGCATATTCGTTGGTGGGGTGGTTCCACATGCGAGCGCTGTGCAGATACAGATCGCGTTTGTTGACCTTTTCCAACAGGGCCGGCATTTCCAGCGGTACATCCGGGCCGAAGCCCAGGCTCTGCAAGTGCTCCGGAGGTTGCGAGTAGTGCATGGCCGGGCGTACCCCACGCCAGCTTTCGATGATGCGATCCACCCTTGGGTCGTCAGCTGGAATGTAGGTTTCCTCGTTGATCCAGCAGTGGTGGATGTCCAGCACCACCGGGGCAAGGTCTGCCAAGGCCAGGCAATCGTTCACGCCGTAGACCTTCTCCTCGTTCTCGAAGGTAATGGTGTTGCGCGCTTCCGTGGACAACCTGGGCCAGGTGGCGCGCACGCCCTCAACGCCCAGGCGCCCAGCGATGTGCACATTGCATTTGAAGTCCTGGAAGCGCTGCCCGTAACCCATCATGCGGATCATGTCGGCATGGTATTCGAACTCGGCCACGCTGTTATCCACCACGTCAGGCTTGTCAGAGCCCAGCACGCAATACTGTCCGGGATGGAACGACAGGCGGATGTCGGCGGCTCGGGCGAAGTCGCCAATGGCGCCGAAACGTTGCTGCAGGTGCGCCTGCAGAACAGGGTCGTGGTAGAAGCTCGCCACCTTCGGATGGCTGTACAACGGCAGCAGGTCACTGCTGAGCCGCAACATGCGCAGCGTGGGCGGCAACTGGGCAACATAGGCCAGCAGCTTCAGCTGGGCATCGAGGTTGTGTTCGATCAGTTGCAGCAGCTTTTCCCGGGCGGCCTCTTCCGTGGCGCTGGACAACCAGCGCAGGGTCGTGGTGCGAGGGTTGAAGGTTTTCTCGATGGCTTCCAGCGCCTTAAGCGCCAGGCTGCGTTGGGAATGCCGGTACAGGCAGGCGAAGCCGATGCGCGCCTCGCTCATGACTGGGCCTGCCACAGCGTATGAAACGGGCCCTGGGCACCGAAAACAGGATCTGAATCCGGATAGCTCGCTGCCTCGATCGCCCGCAGTTGCTTGGCGCTAGGAGCTTCTCGACAGATATCGAAGTCCGCGCCGGCCGGGTACGCCCCCACCACCAGGAAATCCTCGCTGGCGCTGAGCTGGCAGTGGCCGGTACCGGCGGGCAACAAGGCCACATCGCCGGCCTCGACCACCACCTCATAGCCACCCGACCCGCCCAATTGCAGCCGCGCATGCCCTTGGGCGAAGCCAAGCACCTCGTGAGCGGTGGAATGGTAGTGGTGGTAATCGAAGACGCCGTCGCGCCATTGGGCGGGCCAATGGTTGACCTGGAACAGCTGCTCGAAGGCCGTGGCCGGGTCGCTGATCCTGGAAAGCACCTGCCGGTAAAGGATCACCGGAAGCCGCGGGTTGTTCGGCACCCACTCGTTGCGCTCCAGGCGCACGGCTTCGACTTGCGCCAGGCTGCCATCAGCGCGCAGGGGCAATTGATTGACAAGCAAGGGCACGTCGAGGGTGTGGATAAAAGCAGGCGGGGCCATGGCGTTCTCCTGGCACAGGTCGTTACCTGTGGACAACAGAACGCCGTCGCTTATCAATCCGTGAGCGCTCAGCCGCGGGCGCGCTGCAGCTCCAGCAACACCTCCAGCGGATGGCGCAGCTCCCGATCGGCCAGGCGCTTGGTCTGGCTGCGGCAGGAGTAACCGGTGGCCAGCGCCTCGCCCGCTTCCTCCACCGGCGCGGCTACTTGCGCCGCCCAAGACTGGCCGAAGATGGTGCGGGAACTCTCCTGATTGCGCGCTTCATGGCCGTAGGTACCGGACATACCGCAGCAACCCGTGGCCTGAGTAGCCAGGATCAGCCCTGCCCGGGTGAACAGGGTTTCCCACTGCCTGGTACTGGCCGGAACATTGGTTTTCTCCGTGCAGTGGGCCAGCAATCGGTACCGCTTGGTCACACTCGCCTCACGGCCCTCCGGCAGGGCATCGAGCAGCCATTCCTGCGGCAACTCGACCTTGGGCAGTTGGGCAATGCCAGGTACCTTGGCGTACTCCTGGCGGTAAACCAGGGTCATGGCCGGGTCCAGGCCGACCATGCGCACACCGAAGGCGCTCAATGCTTGCAGCTGGCTGGCATTGCGAATGGCCGCCTTGTTGAAGGCGCTCAAGAAGCCCTGCACATGCAGCGGCTTGCCGTTGGCGTAGAAGGGCGCCAGGTACACCTGATACCCCAGGCGTGACACCAGTTCGACCAGGTTCGCCAGCAGCGGCGTTTCAAAGTAGCGGGTGAAGGCATCCTGCACCAGGATCACGCTGCGTGCCCGCTGGGCTTCATTCAGGCCGATCAGGCGCGCCGCGGTGGCCGGTTGCACTTGCCAGCGATCGAGGCTGGCCTGGAAGTTGAAGCGGCTCAGCAACGGGCTGTCCACCATGCCCACCTGGCGTTGCAGCAGGTTGCGCACTACCGGCGCGTTCATCACTGCGTTGTACAGGGCCGGCACCCGGGCCAGGTACGGGATGGTGAATTCCAGCGAGCCGATAAGGTAATCCCGGGCCGGGCGCAGGTAGCGCGTGTGGTACAGCTCCAGGAAGCGCGAGCGGAACTCGGGCACATTGACCTTCACCGGACATTGTCCCGCGCAGGACTTGCACGCCAGGCAGCCAGCCATGGCATCGTAGACCTCGTGGGAAAAGTCCGCCTGGCCTTCGCGTTGCGCCCGACTATTGCGCCAGCGCTGCGGCAACGTTTTCCAGAAACCAGGCTGCCGCTTGCCGGGCGCGAGCACGTCCACCCCCGCCTCGCCCTGCAGGCGCAGCCATTCACGTACCAGCGAGGCGCGTCCCTTGGGTGACTGGGCACGTTCACGGGTCGCCTTCCACGAAGGACACATGGCGTCGTTCGGGTCGTAGTTGTAGCACGCGCCATTACCGTTGCAGTGCATGGCGGTGCCGTAGCTCTGCCACACGCGCTCGTCGATGCGCCGGTCCAGCTCGCCGCGCAGCGTGACCTCGTCGATGCGCAAAAGGGCATCGCTGCTCTCCAGAGGCGTGCAGATCTTCCCTGGGTTCAGCTGGTTATGAGGGTCGAAGGCGCTCTTCAAGGCCTGTAGCGATGGGTATAACTCGCCGAAGAAAGCCGGAACGTACTCTGAGCGCACGCCCTTGCCGTGCTCGCCCCAGAGCAGCCCGCCATATTTCTGCGTCAGCGCGGCCACGGCGTCGGAAATCGGCCGTACCAGGGCCGCCTGGGCCGGGTCCTTCATGTCCAGGGCCGGGCGCACATGCAGCACCCCGGCATCCACATGGCCGAACATGCCATAGGTCAGCCCATGGCCATCGAGCAAGGCCCGGAACTCGGCGATGTAATCCGCCAATTGCTCGGGCGGCACCGCGGTGTCTTCCACGAAGGGTTGCGGGCGAATCTCCCCGTCCACGTTGCCCAGCAGGCCCACCGAGCGCTTGCGCATGGTATACACCCGGGTTACCGCCTCGTTGCCGGCGGCCAGGGTATGCCCCAGGCGTTCAACGCTCTGGTCCTGCTGCAGGTGGGCGACGAAGGCCGCGACCCGGGCGTTCACCTCCTCCGGCTCGTCACCGCTGAACTCCACCAGGTTGATCCCCAAGGTGGGCCGGCCTGGATCAGCCGGGAAATATTCAGCCACGCTGTGCCAGACGATGTCCTTCATGGCCAGCAACAGCACGCGGGAGTCCACGGTCTCGATGGACAGCGGCTCATGCTGGATCAATGCCCGGGCGTCGCGCAGGGCGTCCATGAAGCTGGCATAGCGAACGTTGACCAACACCGAATATTTCGGAATGGGCAGCACATTGAGCCTGGCTTCGACGACGAAACCCAGGGAACCTTCGGCGCCGCAGAGCACGCTGTTGAGGTTGAAGCGCCCATCCGCCTCGCGCAGGTGGGCCAGGTCGTAGCCAGTCAGGCAACGGTTGAGCTTGGGGAAGCGCGCTTCGATCAGCTCGGCCTGGGTCTCGTCGATATGGCGGGCGGTACGGTATACCGCGCCGACCCGATCCTGGCGAGCGCACTGACGCTCCAGCTCGGCCTGGTCGATGGGCTGGCTGTGCAACGCCTCGCCACCGAGCAGCACCGACTCCAGGGCCAGTACATGGTCACGGGTTTTACCGTAGGTGCAACTGCCCTGCCCGCTGGCGTCGGTGTTGATCATGCCGCCGATGGTGGCGCGGTTGGAGGTCGACAGCTCCGGCGCGAAGAACAAGCCGTGGGGCTTCAGGGCCGCGTTGAGCTGATCCTTCACCACGCCGGCCTGGACCCGTACCCAGCGACCTTCCACGTCGATTTCCAGGATGCGGTTCATGTGCCGGGACAGGTCCACCACGATGCCGTCGGTCAAGGACTGCCCGTTGGTACCGGTGCCACCACCACGCGGGGTGAGCTTGATGCCTTGGTAAGCCGGCTCGGCCATCAGCCGGGCCACCAGCGCTACGTCGCCGGCATCGCGAGGGAACACGGCAGCCTGGGGCAGCCGTTGGTAGATGGAGTTGTCCGTGGCCAGCACGGTACGGCTGGCGTAGTCGGCGCTGACTTCACCTTTGAAACCGCGAGCACGCAGGGCCACGAGAAAATCACGGTAATCGGCCTTCACGGCGGCCGGATGCAGCTGGGCGATCATGGTCGATGCCTCGTTATGATGATGGGCGCAGGGTGACTCACTGCTGCCAGGGCCTTACCATCTTCGCCGGGCCCGGGCCTGATCACAAACGGATATTGATCCCCCTATCGATGACTTTTCCGAATGAATTACCGCCGCCTTACGCCATCCATGTCGCTGCTGCTGGCCTTCGAGGCGGCAGCACGTCATGAAAGCTACACCCGCGCCGCCCAGGAGCTGTCGCTGACCCAGAGCGCGGTCAGCCGGCAGGTGCAGGCGCTGGAGCAGCAGCTGGGCCTGACCTTGTTCCGTCGTGAAGGTCGCAAGGTACTGCTCACGGATGTGGGGCGGCTATACCAGCGAGAGCTGAACGAAGCCTTGGGCCGAATCCGCAGCGCCACGCTGCAGGCGTTGGCGTTCCAGTCCGGGGTGGGTACCCTGCGCCTGGCCACCCTGCCTACCTTCGGCTCCAAATGGCTGCTGCCCCGGTTGCATGGTTTCTATCGCGATCATCCTGGCATGCTGATTCACATCCATTCACGAATCGAAGCCATCGACTTCGTTGCCAGCGAGATAGACGCGGCCATCGGGGTGGGTATCGGGGAGGTACCGGGCTTGATCAGCCACCGCCTGCATGCCGAGCAACTGGTGGTCATTCTCAGCCCTGCCGACGCCATGCGCCTGGGGCAGCCCGGCCCCGAACAGATCGGCCGGCAAGTCCTGCTTAGCGTGGCCAGCAACCCACATGCCTGGGCCGAATGGTTCAGCCACCATGGCCTGCCGCACCGAGCCATGCGCCTGGGCCCGAGCTTCGAGCTGACGTCTCACCTTGTCCAGGCGGTACGCGCCGGCATCGGTATCGGCCTGGTGCCGCGGGTACTGGTGGAAGAAGAACTGGCCAAGGGCGAGCTGATCAGCGCTGGCCCGCCGGTGGCCAGCGCTCGCAGTTATTACCTGCGCTATCCGGAACGCAACGAGAGCCTGCCTTCGTTGCGCGCATTCCGGCAGTGGCTGCTCGGGCAGTTGTAGGCCTCAGGCTTTTGCCCGGGTCGATGGCAGCAGCACCGTCAGTATCCCCAGCAAGGGCAGGTACGAGCACAGGGTATAGACGAATTCGATGCCATGGGCATCAGCCAGCTGTCCGAGCAAGGCCGCGCCTATGCCGCCGAAGCCGAACATCAGACCGAAGAACACCCCGGCGACCATGCCGACGTTACCAGGCAACAGCTCCTGGGCGTACACCACGATGGCCGAGAACGCCGAAGCCAGCACAAAGCCGATGACTACGCTCAGTACGCTGGTCCAGAACAGATCGACGTAGGGCAGCATCAGGGTGAACGGAGCGGCGCCGAGGATGGAAAACCAGATGACCGCCTTGCGCCCGATACGGTCACCGATGGGGCCGCCAAAGAAGGTGCCGGCGGCCACTGCGCCGAGGAACAGGAACAGATGCAACTGCGAGCTGGCCACCGACAAGTCGAACTTCTCGATCAGGTAGAAGGTGTAATAGCTGGTGAAGCTGGCCATGTAGAAGTACTTGGAGAACACCAGCAGGGCCAGTACCACCAGCGCCCCGGTGATGCGACCCCGGGATAACCCATGGCTGGCTTGGCGTCCCCGCTTGGCTGCATAGGTATTCAGGTGAGCGCGGTACCAGCGGCTCAGCCCGTAGAGCACGCCGATGGCGCACAGGGCGAACAACGCGAACCAGGCCACATGCCCCTGCCCGAAGGGGATCACGATGGCCGCGGCCAACAATGGGCCGAAGGCTGAGCCGGCGTTACCGCCAACCTGGAAACTCGATTGCGCCAGGCCGAAGCGCCCGCCGGAGGCCAGGCGCGCCACCCTGGAGGTTTCAGGGTGGAAGGTGGACGAACCGATACCGATCAGGGCGGAGGCCAGCAGTATCAGCTCGAAGCTGCCGACCATGGACAGCATGAGCACGCCTGCCAAAGTGCATACCATGCCGGCTGGAAGCAGGAACGGCTTGGGGTGACGGTCTGTGTAGAAGCCGATCCAGGGCTGCAGCAGCGAAGCCGTGATCTGGAACGTAAGGGTGATCAGGCCGACCTGGGTGAAGCTCAAGCCATAGTTGGCCTTGAGCATCGGGTAGATGGAGGGCAATACCGCCTGGATCAGGTCATTGATCAAGTGCGCCAGGGCACAGGCGGCGATGATTTTCATTACCAGCGGGCTGGCGGCTGGAGACGCCGCCGATGAAACCGGTGGCGCGGAGCTTGCGGTTGCGAGAGCCATGGATCACCTGAGGTCAGTAGCGCACTATTCAGGTGCGCCACTGTGACATCTCGCAACAATTTCTTCCAGCCGAGTTGTCGACAAGCCCATCAATGGGTCGCGAAGCTAGCCGTATTCGCACGCAGGGCTCGACTGCCTTCGTCCAGCTTGCCGGCGGCGCCGCTCACCGCCCGCGCGCCCTCGAGCAAGCGATGGGCTGCCTGGTCCACTTCCTGGATGCTTGCACTGACCTGATCGGCCGTCGCCGCCTGCTCATCCACAGCCGTGGCGATCTGGGCCAGGTTATCGTTCACCGCCTGCACCGCCGACGCGATCGCGCCCAGATTCGCCCCCAGCCCCGTAACGGCCGCCGCATCCCCTTCGGCCTGGACGCAGGCTGCCTGCATCAGCTCCACCGCCTGCTGCACCGTGGCGCGCAGGCTTTCCACCGTGGTGGCGATCTGCGCGGTGGAGGCCTGGGTACGCTGAGACAGGCCGCGCACTTCATCGGCTACCACGGCGAAGCCCCGCCCTTGCTCTCCTGCCCGGGCAGCCTCGATGGCGGCGTTTAGCGCCAGCAGGTTGGTTTGCCCGGCGATGCCGCCGATCACGTCCACCACGGATTGGATTTGCTGACCCTGCTCGCTGACCCGGCCCAGCGCTTGCGCGGTGGCGGTCAGGCGGGCGTTGAGCTGTTGGATATTACGGGTGGTCTGCTCGCTTTGCTGGCTGCTGCTGACCGCGATCTCACGCGTCTGCCGCACGCTGGTGGAAGCCTGCTCACAACTGCTGGCCACGCCTTGGGAGGTGGCTGCCAGCTGGGTGGCGGCGGCGGCAATCTGGCTGATCTGCGACTGTTGCTCTTCAACGTCGCGCAAGGTGCCATGAGCCTGGGCAGTCAGGGTGGCCACAGCCCCACCGACGGCCGAGCTTTCACGCTCCACGCCGGCCAGGCTGGTACGCAACTGCTGCACCGCGCGATTCAAGGCTGCCGAAATGGCAGCCAGTTCGTCCCGGCCCGCGACCTCCACCTGCACCCGCAGGTCGCCGTCACGCAGGGATTCGGCCAGGGTAGTGATGCTTGCCGCGCTGCGCCGAATGGAGGCCTGCACACAGATGAACAGGTAGAGGGCCAGCAACAGCAACACGGCAAAGCCTGTGGCCACAGGAACGAATTCATTGATCACCTGGCTGTGATAACCCTGCAACCGTTGATCCAACGAAGCCAGGGCCTGTTGCCGAAGGGCGCTGATGGCTTCGCCAAGGCTATCGAGACTACTGTCGAATTCAGCGCTGGTGAGGGCCAGGGTGCTGCCATACATCTTTTCATCGAGCAGTTGAAGCACTTGGTCAAGTCGTTCGGAGCTTTGCTGGTACTGACGCGTCCACCCTGCATCATCAGGCAGTTGGGCCACCAGGGCGCCGCCGCTCTTGCGCAGCTGCTCACGGGCATCGCCTATCCGGGCCCGCAGGTCGCGCAGCTGCAGCCGACTCTGCAAGGTGAACTGGCCAGCGGCAATGGCGCTTTCGCCTGCCGCGGCCAGGCGGCCGATGCGCTCGTAAAGATCTGGCGCGCGCTGGGTAGCGATTTCCATCAGCAGATAGGTATCCATCCAAGGGTCGAGAATCAGGCCGCTGTCCATGGCGATGTGCTCGCGCAGCAATTGCAGGTCGCTGATCGCTTTGGTGAAGGTGTCATAGCCGTCCGGCCACCAGCCCATGCCGCCGAGACGTTGCAGGTCCAGGGCAGCCGTGGCTTGTTGTAGCGTCTGGTAACGGCGTAGCACTTCAGCGCTGGCGCCGGTATCACTCAGCGCCAGGCCCAGCTGAGACACCGCCTCGACCAGTTGCGGCGCTGTCGCGGTCACTGCATCGAGTGCCGCCTGGGCCGCGGGTGTGGGCTTGTGCTGGATGTCCAGGGCTTTCCAGCGTGCCACCTGTGCACGCTGGATGTTGAGCAGGCGGTCCGTGGGCTCCAGCGCCTTGAGCCGCGCGATGCCCAGGCGCTCGTGACCGATGACATCCAGGCGTGCCTGGTAGCCATGGCCCAGCATGCCCAGGCTCGCCAGCAGCGGCAGCATGAACAGCACAAACAGCAGCAGGAATTTGCCTGCGAAGGTGAATCGGCCCAATAGGCGGATCCCTGGAGAAAGCAAGGTGGCCATGCCCGACGACACTCCTGGACAAAGGAAGGGGGCCTCGTTGAGAGGCCAGGCCTGATCCTTAGCAATATTCACACCGTGTTGCACCCTTTGAACCCTGCAGTCTCGGTTTCCCGCCGGCCGGCTTACCGGCAGTGGGGATAAGGATGAACCGTCATGGATTCAAGCGGTTACAAGCATCGACCTGGAAAAAAATTGAAAATAGATGCTTGACACTTACCCGCTCAGCGCGAATAATGCGCGCCACTTGGCTACATAGCTCAGTTGGTTAGAGCATAGCATTCATAATGCTGGGGTCCGGGGTTCAAGTCCCTGTGTAGCCACCAAACCTGTTTTCGCCTGCTTCGGCATCGAGAACGACAAGACAGCCCGCCTAGCGCGGGCTTTTTTGTGCGCGCCTGGAAAGCACTCGATTGTTGATGCGCTGCATGGATGAAACTTGAGGAAGGCCTTGGCAACTGTCACCCAAGTGTCATCTTCCATTGTTAGGTTCGCCGCAACATTTGGACACAGTTGCGGAAGCCATATGAGCGATCAGCCAGACGATCCGTCCACCCCAGACGCCCCTACTCTCTCCTCGAGTCGTCGCAGGTTCCTTGGTGGCATGGCCTTGATGGGCGCCGGCAGCGCCTTGGCTGGCTGCATCCCTACTTCGAATGCACCTGGCCAACCGGCGCCGTTGAACCCGACGCAGCTGGACAAGGCCTTGCGCGAGCAGGTCAAGACCATTGTGGTGATCTATGCCGAGAACCGCAGCTTCAACAATCTGTTCGCTGACTTTCCCGGAGTGGAGGCGCCGCTGTCTTCGCTCAAGCCGGCGCAATACCAGCAGCGGGACCGGGACGGCAGCCTGTTGACCACTTTGCCGCCAGCCTGGGGCGGCGTGTTGCAGCTGGGTCCGCAGACCGTTGAAGGGGTGACCTACCCCAGCGGCGTGCAGTATCAGGAGAACCTGCCCAATGCGCCCTTCCCGCTCAAGGGCCCGCAAGGGGAAGACCTGCCCATGGGCCTGGTCACCCGCGACCTTTGGCACGTGTTCTACCAGAACCAGATGCAGATCAACGGCGGGCGTAACGATCAGTTCGTGGCCTGGGCCGACTCCGGTGGCCTGACCATGGGCTACTATCCGCAAAGCCGCTACGCCCTGCGCCTGTGGGACCTGGCCCGGGAGTTCGTACTGTGTGACAACTTCTTCCAGGGTGCCTTCGGTGGTTCCTTCCTCAACCATCAATACCTGGTCAGCGCCACCGCACCTGTTTACCCCAACGCTGATACCTCGGTAGCCAAGTCGCAGATTGCCACCCTCTTGAGCGACGACCCACTGGACACTCGCCTCAAGCCGCTCCCCACCTCGCCGGCCAGTGCCATGCAAGGCCCGCCGCAGTTCGGTCCCAGCGCGATCACTCCGGACGGCTACGCGGTGAACACCATGGCGCCGCCCTACTGGCCGACCTGGATTCGTGACCCGGAACGGCCAGACTACGCCAAGCCGGACCAACCCAATGTCTTGGTGCCACAGCACCACGAACACATCGGCGACAAGCTATCGCGCAAGGGTGTGGAGTGGGCCTGGTATGCCGGCGGCTGGCAAGCGACCCTGGATCAGTTCAAGGACTCGCCCGGCATTCCGAAGATCCCCAACTTCCAATACCACCACCAGCCCTTCAACTATTTCGTTCAACAGGGTCCGGAGCACCCGGAGGAGCGCAAGCGACGCCTGCGTGACGGCGGCCTGGGCGAAGACCCGTCGAGCAACCATTTCCTGGCCGACGCCGCCGCCGGCAAGCTGCCCGCAGTGACCTTCTACAAGCCTCAGGGCAACCTGAACATGCATGCGGGCTACGCTGACGTGACCTCTGGGGACCGGCACATCGCGCGCATCGTGCGTACCCTGCAGGAAAGCCCCCAGTGGAAGAACATGGTGGTGGTGGTGACCGTGGACGAGAACGGCGGCTGGTGGGATCACGTCGCCCCGCCCAAGGGCGATCGCTTCGGCCCTGGCTCGCGGATACCCGCGCTGGTGATCTCGCCCTTCGCGCGCAAGGGCACGGTAGACCATACGGTATACGACACCGCCTCGATCCTGCGCCTGATCACGCGGGTGTTCGACCTGGAGACGCTCGACGGCCTTGTTGCTCGGGACAAAGCCATGGCCGCCCGGGGCCAGACGCCCATGGGCGACCTGACCAATGCCCTTGCCTTCGAGCGCTAGCAGAGCCTAGGTCGCGGCTGCCTGCCGTCTGGCCCGGTAGCGGGACAGCCCCATGCCGACCAGCATGACCAGCGCCGCGCCCAGGCCACTGGCTGCATAGTGCAAGGGGCTGGACGGGGCCATTACCCATGGAGCCAGGACAGCGTCTGACAAGACCAGGCTGACGGCAATCCACCCGATCAGCCCACCGCCAAGCGCAACGATGACTGGCACACGCTCCATCAGGGCCAGCACCAGGCGGCTGCCGAACACGATCAACGGGATGCTCAGCAGCACGCCCGCCGCTACGAGGTAGAGGTTGCCATGCCCGGCGGCGGCCACGGCCAGCACGTTATCCAGGGACATCACCGCATCGGCAATGACGATGGTGCGGACCGCTTTCCACAGCTGGGTACTGCCTTGCAGGTCGCGGTGGTCATCTCCAGGGGTCGCAATGAGGCTGATGCCTATCCAGACCAGCAGGACGCCAGCGCCGAGCTTGAGCCATGGCAGTTCCAACAAATGCATGGCCAAGCCCAGCAAGGAGATGCGCAACGCGATAGCCGCGGCCATGCCGGCCCAGATGGCCTGGCGGCGGCGGGCTTCGGGCAGGCGACGACAGGCCATGGCGATGACCACGGCATTGTCTCCTCCCAAGAGCAAATCAAGCAGGAGGATTTGCAAAAGGGCTACCCAGGTCGCGGGGTCGACCAACCATGCCATGATCGTCTCCTTCATTGCATTCGGCCAGGCCATGCCGAAGCAACTGTGACCCTGGCACGAGTGTTTTTCTCCAATGCGGCGCCAGGCCGCGATAGAGTGAACGAAATCCAGAAAGGAGCAGGGCCTTGAGCGCGACCGTATTAGTACTGGTGGAAACCATTGGGCCCTATCTGCCCATACTGGAAGAGGCTGGCTTCCGGCTGCTACTGGCGACCACACCCGAAGCTCGGGCCGAGGCCATTGCCGAGCAAGGCGGCCTGATCGACGCGGTGCTCACCCGCGGCCCCCTTGGATTGACGGGCGACGAAATGGCAGCCTTGCCCAGGCTGCAGATCATCACCGTGATCGGTGCCGGTTACGAGCGGGTTGACCTGGCCGCGGCACGGCAACGCGGCGTGGTAGTCACCAATGGTGCGGGCGTGAACGCACCCGCGGTAGCCGATCATGCCATGGCGTTGCTGCTGACACTGGTACGCGACATTCCTCGGGCCGATGCGTCGGTACGCCGAGGAGAATGGAGCAAGGTGATGCGGCCTTCCGTGACCGGGAAGCGCCTGGGCATTCTCGGCCTGGGCGCGGTGGGCCTGGCCATTGCGCGCCGCGCTGCCCTGGGCTTTGGCATGGCGGTGGGGTATCACAACCGCCAGGCGCGCGCCGACGTGGACTATCCCTGGTTCGAAGACGTGCGAAGCCTGGCGGCCAACAGCGATATCCTCATGATCGCCACGCCGGGCGGCGAAAACACCCGTGCCCTGGTAGATGCGGACGTGATCGCTGCCCTGGGCTCCGATGGGTTCGTGGTGAACGTTGCCCGGGGGAGCGTGGTGGATACCGCGGCGCTGGTCGATGCCCTGGCCAACGAGCGCCTGGCGGGCGCCGCGCTTGATGTGTTCGAAAACGAACCCCATGTGCCCGCGGCCTTGCGAGCCCTTCCTAATGTGGTGCTGACGCCTCATGTAGCTGGCTTGTCGCCCGAGGCGGTGAGGGCCACCGTGGAATTGGTCACCCAGAACCTGCTGGCGCACTTCTCCGGGCGCCCAGTATTGACGCCTGTCCCTCTGCCCTGACCGCTCATCAGCGGCAGGAGGCGCTGCGCTGACTGTGGTCCGCACCCCAGGTGCGGTATCCGGCCGCGTCAATGTGTATCCGCCCGGAAGGGTAGTGGCTCAGTCCCATGGCCCAGGCCTGGCCCTCGGCCTTCCAGAAGCCGCACAGGCCAGGGGCATCGCTGGCAAGCAGCAGGTCTACGGCAAAGCTGTGAACGTGGGCGCTGCGAGGCGAACCCTGGGCGCAGCGGTTGAGCGCTTCGCCGCGCCAGGCTGACACCACTTCGAACTGGCCCAGTACGGCCCGCTCGCGCAATAGCCGGAGCAGCCGCAGGGTGCGGACAGCATCCGGCCATTGCGCACGAGGCGGCACCGCAAAGGGTTCGGCCCTACAGCGTCGCCAGTCGCTGGCCGTGCGCAGCAGTTGCCAGGATGGCACCACATCCTGCACGCCTTGTTGTGCGAGGTAGCCTTCGAAAGCGCTCACGCCAGACTGAGTGCCAGCCCAACGTTGGAAAAGCGTCGGGCCACGCTTGTCTGTTTCAGCGGCAATGGCTGCGCTGGCCGCGTCCAGGGCCAGCAGCCCTGCAAGCAGTACGCCTCGGTTCACAGCACGCCGCAGGCCACCCGGGCACCGCCACCGCCAAGAGGCTGTGGCATGTCGGCGTGATTATCGCCTCCGGCATGGATCATGAGCGCATGGCCCTTGACCTCGGCCAGGCTTTTCAAGCGGGGCGCCAGCACCGGATAGGTCGCCGTGCCATCGGCATTGACGTAGATCGCCGGCAGGTCACCCAGATGGCCTTCGCCATAAGGGCCTTCATGCTTGCCGGTCTTGTTCGGGTCCAGATGGCCTCCCGCTGCTTCGGCGGAGGACATCTTGCCGTCTTTCATGGCTGGGGCGCAGCTTCCATTCTGGTGAACATGGAAACCGTGCACGCCAGGCGGCAGCCCCTTCAAGGCCGGCGTGAACAACAGGCCATGGGAGGTTTCTTCGACCTTCACCTCACCAATGGCCTGAACAGCCCCGTTGGGGCCTACCTCATCCAGCTTGACCACTTCGCTGGCCGCCTGCGCCGCCAGGCTTGTGCTCATGCATACGGCCGCGATCCACCCGTACCCTTTCATGCCTTGCCTCCTTCTCGAATGCTTGTGCACACCTTAGTCGGCTTTTGGCGGGGCGGGTTCGCTCCGTTCAGTGGCCAATCATGTCAGCGGGCGCAGCCTGTACTGGGGTGGCAACTGTTCGGCGCTGCTGATGGTCGCGTCCAGGCTCTTCCAGCGGCCGTCCTTGATGCCATAGATGCAGCCATGGATGGACAGGTTCTGGCCACGATGCCAGGCGTTCTGCACGATGCTGGTGTAGCCGACGTTCGCCACCTGTTGAATCACGTTGAGTTCACAGAGGCGGTCTACCTGGGCTTCCTCGTTAGGCAGTTGGCCCAGGGCTTCACGGTGTTCGTAGTAGAGGTTGCGGATCGAGCGCAGCCAGCCATCGATCAGGCCCAGCTGGCGGTCCTGCATGGCCGCGCGCACGCCGCCGCAACCGTAGTGGCCAGTGACCAGGATGTGTTTGACCTTGAGCACGTCGACGGCGTACTGGATCACCGACAAGCAGTTCAGGTCTGTGTGCAGTACCACGTTGGCCACATTGCGGTGAACGAAGAGATCACCAGGCAGCATGCCCACGATCTCGTTGGCCGGCACCCGAGCATCCGAACAGCCGATCCAGAGGAATTCGGGGGTTTGCTGGCGGGCGAGCTTGGCGAAGAAGTCTGGATCACGTTGTTTGATCGCATCCGCCCAGCGGGCATTGTTGTCGATCAGTTCTTGTAGGTCATGCATGGTCGGGGCCTCGGAAGTGATGCACCAGTGTGACTCCGCTGCCGGGGGGCGAGTCACGCGGCGGTACAGGTCTCGGCGCGGTTCGCTCGATTGAATCTTGCTCGAGGTCACGAGTCCACCTTGTAAGGCCCATTAACCGGAGGACAACCATGACCCCTGAACAACGCCCTTACGGTGCACCGCAGCCTGCCGAGATCGACACCACCGAAGACCGCATCGGCTCGGTTCACCCGCTGGATTTCAATGACCCGAACGACGACGGCCCCGCCGGCTTCACGGGTGACGCACTTGAATCGCAAGCCTATGCCTCGGACGAGCGCGTCCAGGAGGCCGGCCTGACCGGCGCGTCTACCGATGATCATCACCAGACCATGGACGACATGAGCCCTGAAACCCTGATCCGCGAAGACGGCTCCGAATCCGTGGAAGAGGCCGAGGTAAGTGACGCCCCCGCCGACCTACAGCTCAACCCCATCGATGAGGACGACATTGGCGGTGGCGACGGACTCGACGAAGCCGAGCTGGCCCGGCTGGACCCGCTCGACGGCAAGCCCTGGGATGGCGAAGCGGATTAAACCAGGGTACAGGCCATGACCAGCGCGTCCTCGCGCCCTCCGGCGGCGGGATAATAGCCCCGTCGCCGCCCTACCTCATTGAAGCCATAGCGCTCGTACAGCCGGTACGCCGACTGGTTGCTGGCGCGGACTTCCAGGAAGCACTCACGGCCATTGAGCGCCATGGCTCGATCCATCAGGTGTTCGAGCAGCTTCAATCCAAGTCCCCGCCCCTGGTTTTCCGGCTTCACGGTGATGTTGAGCAGGTGCGCTTCGTCGATGATGACGTTGATCACCCCGTGCCCCACCAGTTGCTGCCCTTCGAACATTAGCCAGATTTCGTAGCTCTTGAGCCCGTCGAGAAAGATCCCGCGCGTCCAGGGATGGGTATAGGCGGCATATTCGACCTTGAGCACGGCATCCAGATCAGCCTCGGTCATCGGGCGAAAGTTTACTGCATCATTCATTCAGCGGTTTCCAGCGCGCCATGAGCCGGCGCATTGCGTGCCAGACGTCCGCCTTGCGGGCCGGCTCGTCCATTAGGGTTTCCAGGCCGGGCAAGGCCCAGCCTTCGCAAAGCGTATCGATGGTGAGCGTCTGGTAATAGGCACTGGCCTCCTGCTCGCCGGCGTAACGCAAGGCCGGCAGGCCTATCAGCCAGAGGCAGGCGCAAGGGGCCTGCTCCAACTGCGCCGCCACGAAGCCCTGAACGAAATCCCGGGCTGCCTGAGGGCCTTGATCCAGGCTGCCCCGCGCAAGCAGAGGCCAGCGCACCGGCTCGCCCAGGAGTTGTGGCGCGTCCGGCAGGCCAGCGGCGCGAAGCATGTCCTTGAGCAACAGGTAACCGGGGTCACGGGACTGGAACGGCTCTCCGGTGGGGAGCTCCACCAGCACCAGGCAATTGCCCGCGCGTAGCAGCTGCAGCGCAAAGCGCGGCGCCGGGGCCTGTGGCTTGGCCTCTGTCACGTTGACAGGCTCGGAGGTGACAGCCTTGGCCGTTGGCGCTGCCTTGACCAGCGATGGCCTGGGCACTTCGATCTTCGGCCGTATCGAAGGCGCTGGAGGTCGGGGAGCGGGAGCGGGGGCAACCGGGGCCGTGGGGAGAGGCGACCCCGGAGCGGATTCCGGATCAACGGCTGGCGCGACCGCAGGCGCCTCGACCCAGGCCAGCAGCTCGGGGCGGGACGGCGCAGCGAAGGGCAGCTCGGCACGGGGCAGCCATTGCACGACCTGCATGGCATCCAGATAAGCGCGGCGGCGAGGTTCGGTCAGCACGTTGAGCCCAAGTTGAAAAACAGGGCCGCGATTCTAACCCGGCGCCGGGCAATTCACGAAGGGCAGGCGACCGTTGCCTGGCGACCGACAGCACCGCCGCCGGACGGGGATGCGCTACAATCCGGCCTTTTTCTGGCAACCGACCGGCCCTCCCATGATCGACCCCAAGCGCGTCCTGCGCGCCCTTGCTGAACACTGGGCGCTGCTGGAGCCGTTGTGCGAACGCTTCGACCAGGGCACCCTCAGCCTCGGCGAACTACGCCTGCAACTGGCGGCCCAGCAGCGGGAAAGCAGCCCGCAGGACATCACCGCCCTGCTGGACCTCTGGATACGTCTGGACATCCTGGTGCCCGTGGCGAAAAGCCCCAACCGCTTCGAGCTCAACGCCCAGATCCATGACTTCCTGGCCTACCTGCGTCGCGAACATCGGCTCGGGCTTTGCCTGGAGATCGAAGCCTACCTGCGACACCTGGAGCGCCTGGCCGGGCATATCCAGGATGCGTTCGACATTCGGGACGGCAATGACCTGGCTCGCCAGCTGCGCTTGCTGGACATGCGCGTGCGCGACGTGCTCAAGAAGCTGGCCAATGATGAGCAGGCACTGGTCGCGGTGGCCGAACGCGCCAAGACCAGCGATCGGCAGATCCCGCTGCGCCAGCGCTATGCCGAAGTGTTGGCGACCTGGGACGAATACATCGAGCCGATGATTCAGCTGGTGAACGCTGATGGCGCTTTCGAGCAAGGCGTGCGCAAGGTCGAGACCGTGCTGCTGCGCCTGTTGGGCGAGCAACAACGGCTGGGGCATCTGGTGGACGACGACATGCTGCTGCGTACCCATGCGCGCATCCTGGAGATGCAGACCAGCGCGCAGCTGACGTTGCGCCACGCGCGGGAGCTGTTGCTGCCTCTACGCGAAGAGGCGCGCCGCCACAATGCCGTTACCCGGGGCGCTGCCCTGGCCCTGGCGGCCATGCGGCGCAAGGGGCTCGATGCCGTGCCCCAGGCGGCGCTGCCATTGTTTACCCGGCCGCAAAGCAACTTCCTGGGCACGGCAAGTCAAGTCGAGGCGTATGTCTACGCCCTGGCCCGCTTCGAGTCCAAGCCCGCCCGCTTCCCGCGCTCGGAAAAGAAGTTCGATCAGGGCGATGCCCCGAGGGCACCGCGTACCGTTCGGGAGATGCTCGAGCGCTGCGAGCATGCGCTGCCATTGCCGGACCTGATGGCCTGGCTGCTGGAGCAGGAGCCCGGTGGGCCCACCGATGAGTTGCTCTACTGGTTCTCCCGCTTGTCTCGGGACAAGCGCTTCAGCCGCCAGCGCCTCGAGCGCCAGGACTACCTGACCGCTGAGCATGTGCTGAGTCTGCGCTCCTTTGCCTTGTTTTCCGCCAAAGGCCCTCTGCCAACGGGCCCTGGCGAATCTATGTCGAGCCCATTGCATGAATCTTGATCTCTCTGAACTCAGCCAGCTGGCGCCCATCTTCCGTGAGCTGTTCAAAGGCTTTCATATCAGTCGGCGCGACCCGGAACTCTATGCTCAGCTTTCCACATGCCAGGACGCCTATCGCACGCTGTTCAAGGCCTTGGGCTTCGAACTGGTATGCGATACCCGTGGCTTCTATTATTTCGTTCCGGAACAGGCCGCGGCCCAGGTGAACAAGACCGCCCAGCGGCTTTCCCTGTTCACCTTCATCCTGGTGGAACATCTGGCCGACCAGGGCCGCGACCCGATCGCCGTGCTGGACGGCGGCAGCCTTGGGCGTGATGAACTGCCAGCGCTGCTGGAGAAGTACAAGGACCTTTTCGGCCAGGCCGAAGTGCAGACGGTTGAAGAGCTCGAGGAAAAAATCCTGAGGCGCATGGCCCAGCTTGGCTTCACCCATGAAGAAAACGGCGTGTATCGCTTCCTGGCGCCCATGCACCGCTTCCTTGACGTGTGCCTGTCCGTCCAGCAGGACCGTGACCTGGCCGCCAGCCTTCACAGCGCGCTGCCCTTGCCGACCCCAATCCTGGCAGACGAGCCGGCCGAAGCGCCAACGGACCACCCACTGAGCCCTACGCCTTTCGATGATGACGAAGCGTTGGCGCGGGCCATCGCCGATGAACAGGAATTGCACGCATGAGCCAGGAACGCTACGGCATTCGCCGCTTCGCCCTGCTGAACACGGCTGGCTACAGCCTCGGGCTGTTCCCTCTGGAACATCCCTTGTCGGTATATGGCGCCAACAACCTCGGCAAGAGCGCTTCGATCAATGCGCTGCAGTTCCCTATCCTGGCGCGCATGTCTGACATGAGCTTCGGCAAATACAGCCTGGAGCAGTCCCGTCGCTTCTACTTCGCCAGCGATACCAGCTACATCCTGTGCGAAGTGCTGTTGCCCCATGGCCCTCATGTCATTGGCGTGGTAGGTCGCGGCCCGGGCGGTGGGTTCGGCCATCAGTTCTTCGTCTACGCCGGCGCGCTGGACCTGGCCCACTACCAGCAAGACGACACCTGCCTGCGCCAGAAGGAGTTGTTCGCCAACCTGGAGCGCCACGGCCTCAAGGCCTATGAAGTGAAGCCCGACGAGCTCAGGCGCTTGCTGGTGGGTGGACACACCTCCATCCCACTGGACCTGACCCTGATTCCGCTGCGCTCCACCAGTGAGCAGAGCCTCAAGACGTTCCGGGCACTGTTCATCAACCTGCTGCATATGCGCGAAATCACGGCCGCCAAGCTCAAGCAGCTGTTCCTGGATGCATTCGAACACAGCCTTCGCTCCGGCAGCGTCGATTACATTGCGGCGTGTGAGGAAGCCTTCCGCGATGTTCGGCGCATGGAGCAGGACTACAACGCGCTGGTGGCGGCGGGGCCATTGGTCGAGGCCCTGGCCAACGGCGTGCGCCAACGGGATCAACTGCGCGGCAAGCTGCATCGCCTGTCTCCTCTGTTGGATTCGCTGCTTGGCACTTGGCAAACCTATGCGGGTGATCGTAAGGAAGAGTTGCTTATCCAGGCCGAACACTACCGCAGCCAGCAAGATGTCTTGCAGAACGACCAGCGCGGCACGACTCAGGAATTGATGCGTCTGGAGCGGGAAATCACGGGCATCCAGCGCTGGCTGGGCGAATTGTCCGTGCTGCGACATCGCTTCGCCCTGGTGGAAGACGTACGGATACTGGAGCAGCAACTGTTGGCCGCCAAGGACGCGCATGATGAACTGGCCGGTGCCCTGGCGCACGCGCGCCAGTTCAGCAACGACGATCTGGACCACCGGGTACGAGAACTGGAAGGACGCCTAAAGTCAGTCAAGCATCAGCTCGATCATGCGGACAACAACAGCTATGCCCGCCTGCGTGAAGAGTTCTCTCAACAAGACGTCGAGCGCTTGATGCGCCTCCTCAATGGCGCCTTGTTCAGCCTGCCCTTGGGGGAAAGCGGCATTGCGCTCGAAGGTGAGACCTGGGTCAGGACGCTGGAGGCCCTGCTGGATCGCTTCCAGGGCGAGCGCTTCGAAGTGCCCGGCATGAGCATCGATCTGTCCGGCATCGAGCCACCCGCGCTCCAGGCCCTGGCCGATCGGGTGGCCTTGCGCGACCAGAAGGACCGTCTGGAGAAGGAGCTGCGTCAGCTAAAGGCTCAGCAGGCCGTGGCGGCTGATCGAGTCGCCAGCAAGGCCCAGGCGGAGACGCTCTACCAGGCGGTGGTCGACGCCCAGAAAGCGCTGGAGGACTATCGCCGTGCCCAGACCCTGGCTGCGGAAGAACCGGAAAAACTCGATCAACTTGCCCAGCTGGAGGCCGCCCAGGAGGAATTGCGCCGCTCCAGCGATGCCTTTGCCGAGCGGGTACAGCAACTGGCGGCCAAGCTTCAGCTGGTCAGCCGCCAGATCGGCGACCTGGAAGCCCAGCAACGCACCTTGGACGATGCCTTGCGCCGTCGCCAGCTGCTGCCAGCGGACCTGCCTTTCGGCACGCCCTTCATGGAGCCTGTGGATGATGCCATGAGCAACCTGCTCCCGCTGCTCAACGACTATCAGGACAGCTGGCAGGCCCTGCTGCGGGTCGACGGCCAGATCGAGGCCTTGTATGCGCAGGTCCGGTTGAAGGGAGTGGCCAAGTTCGACAGCGAAGACGACACCGAGCGGCGCCTGCAACTTCTCATAAACGCCTATGCCCATCGTCAGGATGAAGCCCTGACCCTTGGCAAGGCGCGCCGCGCCGCGGTCACCGACATCGCCCGTACCCTTCGCAACATCCGTAGCGACTACGACAGCCTGGAACATCAGTTGGGCCTGTTCAACCGTGAGATCAACCGACGCCAGGTTTCCAACCTGGAAAGTTTCCGCATTGTCCTGGCGCCCAACAAAGATGCCTTGAAGCACATCGATCAGATCATTCACAGCGCCGGTCAATATGAAGAAGGCGAAACGCTCTCCGTGTTCGACCTGAGCCAGAGCGCTGAGCAGGACAGCAAGAACGAAGAAGCCAAGGAATACCTGGCTCGCCTGGTAGCCGCCAACCACAACCAGCTGGGGCTCAAGGACCTGTTCGAACTGGCGTTCGAGATCACCAAGGTCAACGGCCAGCCAGTGCTGCATACCGATATCGACGGCGCGGCGTCAAACGGCACCACCATGACCATCAAGGCATTGACGAACATGTACCTGCTGCTGCACCTGATGGACCGGGAGCAGGCAGGCCGTATCCGCCTCCCCTACTATCTGGACGAGGCAGCGGATATCGACGAACGCAACCAGATGGCTTTGCTGGAAACCAGCCAACAACTGGGCTTTACGCCTATCCTGGCTTCGGTGAAACCGCAGGTATCGGCGCGGGTGGCCATCGACCTGGAAGGCGGCAGCGGCCCCAACGGCATCTACATTGACGAAGCCGACTGGAAGCTCATCCGACGTCATGACGAATCTCTTGTTGCTCAGGCCGCATCGGAGCTTGCCGACGCAGCCATCTGAGCAGACGTTACCTGAAGCCGCCTTGGGCTTTTGCCGAGGCGGCTTTCTTATGCACAAGATATGAGCGGTAACAGCCTGCAAGCTAAGCGACCCGAACTATATGCCTCAAGCCTGCGGCTCGACGCATGCCGTTTCAGACCCGCAAAAGACAAAACCCCTGATCGCGGTGCGACCAGGGGTTTTGGGAATGAATCTTGACGATGACCTACTCTCACATGGGGAAGCCCCACACTACCATCGGCGATGCGTCGTTTCACTGCTGAGTTCGGGATGGGATCAGGTGGTTCCAACGCTCTATGGTCGTCAAGAAATTTGGTAGCTGCCTCGTTTTCACGGCGCAGCGAATCTGGGTATGTGCGTTTGTGATGGCGAACTTTCGGTGTGGTCTTCGCGCTCTGCCCTTGGGCAGATTGCTTGGGTGTTATATGGTCAAGCCTCACGGGCAATTAGTATGGGTTAGCTCAACGCCTCACAGCGCTTACACACCCCACCTATCAACGTCGTAGTCTTCGACGGCCCTTCAGGGAGCTCGAGGCTCCAGTGAGATCTCATCTTGAGGCAAGTTTCCCGCTTAGATGCTTTCAGCGGTTATCTCTTCCGAACATAGCTACCCGGCAATGCCACTGGCGTGACAACCGGAACACCAGAGGTTCGTCCACTCCGGTCCTCTCGTACTAGGAGCAGCCCCTCTCAAATCTCAAACGTCCACGGCAGATAGGGACCGAACTGTCTCACGACGTTCTAAACCCAGCTCGCGTACCACTTTAAATGGCGAACAGCCATACCCTTGGGACCGGCTTCAGCCCCAGGATGTGATG
>NZ_JAFCTA010000007.1:0-181297 GCF_049895785.1 Pseudomonas sp. DC3200b2
TCGCCGATGGTAGTGTGGGGCTTCCCCATGTGAGAGTAGGTCATCGTCAAGATTCATTCCCAAAACCCCTGGTCGCCCTGCGATCAGGGGTTTTGTCTTTTGCGGGTCTGAAACGGCACGCGTCGAGCCGCAGGCTTCAAGGAAACAGTCTCAGGTCCCGCGCGTATTGCTCGAAGCCTTGACCAAGAGCCAACCAGCCCTTGGTGAGGCAGTTCGTGCTCAAGTCACAGTTCAGTTGCCACTGTACTCGCAGCCGCTGGTGCAGGTCTCGTGTATGCGAACCTTGCTCAACTCAGGTAGAAGAGGCTTGAGTTCGTCCCAGATCCATACTGCGAGATTCTCGCTGGTTGGGTTTTCCAGACCAGGAATCTCGTTCAGGTAGTTATGGTCGAGACGGTCGTAGATGGGTTTGAAAATCGCCTTGATCTCGGAGAAGTCACGAATCCAGCCTGTATGAGGGTCAACAGGCCCGGATAGATGAATGCCGACCTTGAATGAGTGGCCGTGCAGGCGCCCGCACTTATGGCCTTCAGGGACGTTCGGCAACTTATGCGCCGATTCGAAGGTGAACTCTTTAAAAATTTCCACGCGCTAGACACCCAGCAAAAAGACAATGCGCCATCTTACCAGTATCCAGATACTCCGGCGCAGGCTGCTGGATTCAGCCTGGTTTAAGGGCGATGTCCTAAAGTCAGGGGAAGCACGCTGCCATCCAGGCAGCGATCCGGCTCCCCTTAAGCAGCCGAGGCGAACCCTTGGAGGAGTGAAGATGTCTGTGCTGCGTGCAGCAGGTTGGATGTTGGCGATGTTCGCCTCGACCGGCCTTGTGGCTCGAGACTTGAACCAGGATGAAGCACTTCAATTACGCCAGTCAGGTGCCATCCTGCCCTTGGAGTCACTGCTGGATAAAGCCTTGGCGGGGTACCCTGGTGGTGTCCTGCTCGAGGCGGAACTGGAGCAGGAGCACGCTGGGTATCGATATGAATTCGAGATCCTGCTGCCGGACGGGCGAGTCCGGGAGCTTGAATTCAACGCGGTGACCGGTGACCTGCTTGAAGATAAGGACGATGACTGAATGCGGTTGCTATTGGTGGAAGATTCGGTCCCCTTGGCTGATGAGTTGCTTGCACTCCTGAAGAAGCAAGGGTATGCGGTGGACTGGCTGAGCGACGGCCGAGATGCCCTGGCGCAAGGCCAGACCGAACCTTATGATTGCGCGATCCTGGACTTGGGCTTGCCTGGGATACCGGGCTTGCAAGTCCTTTCAGGCTGGCGGGCCCACGGCTCGACCCTGCCTGTGCTCGTACTGACAGCCCGAGGTTCCTGGGCGGAACGGATCGAGGGGCTAAAGGCCGGCGCAGATGATTACCTCAATAAACCCTTCCATCCCGAAGAGCTTCTGCTGCGGTTGCAGTCTCTGGTTCGACGCTCCAAAGGGGTAGCGAATCAGCCCCGATTGCAAGCCGGTGGCCTGACGCTGGACGAAGCCACGCAGTCGGTTTCGACCCCCAGCGGCCCGGTCAACCTGAAGGCCGCCGAGTTTCGGCTGCTGCGCTACTTCATGCTGCATCCGGGGCAGATACTTTCCAAAAGCCGCCTGGCCGATCACTTGTATGATGGAGAGACCGAGCGCAATTCCAACGTGCTAGAAGTCCACGTCAACCATCTGCGCGCCAAGCTAGGGCGAGAGATCATCGAAACCCGGCGCGGGCAAGGCTACTGCTTTGGCTGCCCGAGAGAATGAGGTCGTTACAGGCACGGCTCAGTATCGGGTTGCTTGGCGTGCTAGCGCTTGGGGGGCTGGCTTTCGCCCAGGCGGGATTATGGCTCTTCGAGAAAGGGATCGAGGGCTACCTGGCGAACAATCTGCGTAGCCAGAGCGAAACCTTGCTGCTTGCCCTGGTACGGCAGCAAGGCGAGATAGGGCTGCTGGAAGAGCGCGCCCTGCCGGCCTATCAGCGCGCGTTTTCCGGTTACTACTACGAAATAAACCTGCCGGGACACCAATTGCGTTCGCGTTCGCTTTGGGATGCCCAGTTTCCCGCGCTTGCCCAGCCCGGGCTTTCACGGGCGCCTGGTCCTGACAATCAAGAGTTGATCCTGCTGCGCTCGGACTACCGACGACTCGGATCTTCCATCTCTATCACGGTGGGCCAGGATTACACTCCGATACATGAAAGCTTCGACCGTGTGCGCTATTGGGGGGGCGCCGTGGGTGTGACGTTGCTGGTCCTGTTGCTTGGCTTGCAGCGCTGGATGCTCAAGCGCGCGTTGCGGCCGCTCGAGATGACGCGTATCCAGCTGGCGCAGCTTCAGCGCGGGGAGCGTAATCAGTTGCAGCTTGCCGCCCCTTCGGAATTGGCCCCCTTGATCGACCAGATCAATCATCTACAGGCCCATACCGAAGATAGCCTGCATAAAGCCCGTACGGCCCTGGGTAACATGGGGCATGCCCTGAAGACCCCATTAGCCGTGCTCTTCAGCCAGGTCAATGGGCCGCGTCTGGAGGCCCACCCCGATTTGCGTGCCGTCTTGCTCGAACAACTTGGCCAGGTACAAGCGCGGCTCGACAAGGAGTTGAGTCGCGCGCGCCTGGCTGGGGAGGCGCTACCTGGGGTACCTTTCGATTGCGACGCCGAATTACCAGGGCTGTTCGCCACATTGCAGGCCATTCATGGCAACCACCTGAGCATGAAATGGATAAGTCCACCCGCGTTGGTATTGCCCTGGGACAGGGAAGATGTCCTGGAGATGCTGGGTAACCTGTTGGACAATGCCTGCAAATGGGGTGATAGCCAGGTCTGCCTGACGCTTTCAGCCAATCCCGAGGGCTACAGTATCGAGGTCGAAGACGACGGGCCAGGTATCGCTCCAGCGGCACGGGAGCAGGTGTTGGCTCGAGGAGAGCGTCTGGATGAAGCCGCCATGGGGCATGGTCTGGGCCTGGGCATCGTGCGCGATATCGTCGATGCCTGCCATGGGCGCCTCGTTCTGGGCAGCAGCGCCTCAGGAGGCCTGCGAGTAAGCGTGACCCTACCGAACCGTTACAGGGCTCAACTTTGAACGCCACCGGCCGATAAGGCAGATATTCATTCTCTGCCCGTGAGATTCGCCATGCGCCTTAGCTTGAAAGGCAAGGTCCTGTCCGTCGCCATCGTTCCCGTGCTCCTGTTCGCCCTGATCATCAGCCTGTTCACCCTCTACATCCTTCGCCAGCAAGCGGCGCAGGAAGTGCAGGAAACCCGAGAGCGGTACTTGCAAGATGCGCGTACCTCGCTGCAGAACTTCGTTGCCATTGCACTGGGGACGGTCAAGCCTGTGTACGACGCCGCGATGCCAGGCGATCCCGCCCCGCGTGCTCAGGTCATCCAGATGCTGTCCCAGGTCACCTATGGCACCGATGGCTATTTCTTCGGTTACGACGGCCAGGCGGTACGGCTGTTCAAAGGCAACAGCAGCGAAGGTGTCGGCAAAAGCTTCATCGACGCCAAAGACCCCAACGGTGTCTACGTCAACCGCGAACTGGTCAATGTCGGCAAGAGCGGTACTCACTTCGTGAATTACTCCTCGACCCTGCCCGGTACTCAGCAGCTGGTGCCCAAGCTGGCCTACTCCGAATATTTGCCCAAGTGGGACATGGTCATTGGCACCGCGGTGAATCTTGATGGAATCGACGCCCAGCTCGAGCAGGTGCGCGAGGCGGTACACCTTCGTACCCTCGACCTGCTGATGAGCATCGTCGGCATCGCCGTAGTGCTGCTGGCCATCATCGCGGTGGTCGGCTTGCTGCTGGCACGCAATATTCTTCGTCCTCTGTTGTTGATGAAGCAAAGCCTGGATGACATCGCCGCCGGTGAAGGTGACCTTACGCGTCGGCTGCCGGTTACCAGCCAGGATGAACTCGGCGCCCTGGCAGGCTCATTCAACCGTTTCGCCGAGAAAATCCATGGGCTGGTACGCCAGATCGCTGACATGACCGGCCAACTGACCGGTTTGGTCAGCGATGTAGCGGACCAGGCTCAGCGTTCGGAGCGCGCCATGGAGCGCCAGCGGCAGGAAACCGACCAGGTGGCCACCGCGGTGAATGAAATGTCCGGCGCGGCCCAGGAAGTGGCCCGCAGTGCCCAGGGCGCGGCGACCGCCGCCCTGGAGACCGATGAGGAAGGCCGCCAGGCCAAGGTGGTGGTCGATAGCAGCGTTGCGCAGATCCATTCGCTGATCGCGGACATCCAGCTCAGCGGCAACTCGCTGGACACCTTGCAGAACGAAGTTCGTTCCATCGTCAGTGTGCTAGGGGTGATCCGCTCCATTGCCGAGCAAACCAACCTGCTGGCTTTGAACGCGGCCATCGAGGCGGCGCGCGCTGGCGAGGCAGGCCGCGGCTTTGCCGTAGTGGCTGACGAAGTGCGCGCTCTGGCGAGCCGGACCCAGCAAAGCACCCAGGAAATCCAGGGCATGATCGACCGCCTGGAAAAAGGCACCCGCGATGCGGTGGAAGCTATGCGGCGTTCCAGCGAAGCCGGGGAGGGTACCAGCACCCGCGCCAACGAGGCCGGTCGTTCACTGGACGCGATGGGGCATCTTATTGCAACCATCAGCAACATGAATGCCCAGATCGCCACCGCCGCCGAAGAGCAGACCGCGGTCGTCGAGGAGATCAACCGCAGCGTGCATCAGATCGCCGGCGCGGTGGATCAGGTGGCTGACGAAACCCGCCAGGGTGCTGAAACCGCGCGTCAGCTGGCGGCGCTGGGCCAAGGCTTGGGTCGACTGGTCTCGCAATTCCGCATCTGACAGCGAGTTCCACGGCACTTACCGTGCCGTTGCGGGCCTAAGCAGCAGGCGCTCCAGACGGGGCGCCCTGCTTGCCACGACGGAACGCGCATGAACGAAAACACACTGCAATACAAGACGCTGCTGGTTTTGCTTGTATTGGTCACCCTCGCTTTCATCTGGATCCTCCTGCCGTATTACGGGGCGGTCTTCTGGGCCATCATCCTGGGTATTCTTTTCGCGCCACTGCAGCGCAAACTGATCCAAAGGTACAAGTGGCCTCGCAATGTTACCTCCGTGATCACCCTGGCCATCTGTGTGGTGGTCGCCGTGTTGCCAGTGATCATCATCAGCGCGCTGTTGGTACAGGAGGGTACCGCGCTATACAAAGCCGTCCAGAACGGAGAGATCGACGTTGCCAGCTATGTCACCCATTTCAAGCATGCCTTGCCCAGCGGCGCTCAGAGCCTGCTTGACCGCATGGGCATGGGTAACCTGGACAGCCTGCGGGAAAAAGTGGCAGCCAGGGCCATGCAAGGTAGCGAGGCGCTGACCTCGCAGGCCTTCAGCTTCGGGCAGGGCACGCTCGATTTCATCGTCAGTTTCGGGGTGATGCTTTACCTTGTGTTTTTCTTTCTGCGCGATGGGCCCGAACTGGTGCGCAAGATGCGCCTGGCGGTGCCATTGGCCGAGCCGCAGAAGCGCCGCCTGCAGCTCAAGTTCACCCGGGTGGTACGCGCCACAGTCAAGGGCAACATGCTGGTTGCCGTGTCTCAAGGCGCCCTGGGCGGGTTGATCTTCTGGATTCTCGATATCCCCAGCGCCCTGCTGTGGGCAGTGTTGATGGCATTTCTTTCATTATTGCCGGCCGTAGGTGCTGGGGTAGTATGGGCGCCGGTAGCGGCCTACTTCATGCTCGACGGCGAGATGTGGCGCGGCGTGGTGCTCACCCTCTACGGGGTGTTCGTCATTGGTCTGGTGGACAACGTGCTGCGCCCTATCCTGGTCGGCAAGGACACCAAGCTCCCGGATTACCTGGTGCTGATCTCCACCCTGGGAGGCTTGGCCGTTTTCGGGCTCAACGGCTTTGTGATCGGCCCGCTGATCGCTGCATTGTTCGTCTCCACCTGGAGCATCTTCGTCGGCGACCGCCCCGCTGTACAGTTGCCCCCCGACCTGCCTCGGTAATTGCGTTAAGAGCCTATCGAACGCCCCGCCGCGGGCGGATGTTTCGATAGGTTCACACGAGCGTTACCGATGCCAGATCCCATACCCCTGAAGGACCACGACAAAGAACAGCGCCTGGTCAACGGGCGGCTGGTCGCCTGCGCTGTACTGATACTTGGGTTGGCCCTTGCGCTGATCGCCCGTCTGTATTTCCTTCAGGTAGTCCAATACGACTATCACTCGACCATTTCCGAAAACAACCGAGTGCATGTGCTGCCGATCCCGCCTGAGCGCGGCCTGATCTACGATCGCAACGGCGTGGTGCTGGCCAACAACCGTCCCAGCTTCAACCTCACATTGACCCGCGAGCGGGCCGGCGATACACCAGCGGTGCTGGATCAACTCGCTAAAATCCTGCACCTGCCTGAAGAGCAACGCCACGAGTTCGATAAAGACCTACGCCGTGCGAGGCATCCCTTCGAACCGGTCACCCTCATGTATGAGCTGACCGAGGATCAGATCGCGCTGATCGCGGTCAATCAGTTCCTGCTACCCGGCATCGACGTAGAGGCACAGTTCGTTCGTGAATATCCCTTGGGCGAAGAGTTCGCGCATTCGCTCGGCTACGTAGGCCGCATCAACGAGAAGGAAGCCAAGGTATTGGACCCGGTGGAATACCGGGGCACGCAGTCGGTGGGCAAAACGGGGGTGGAACGCTTCTATGAAAGCGTATTGCATGGGCATGTCGGCTTCGAGGAAGTAGAAACCAACGCGCAAGGCAGAGTAATGCGCGTTTTGCGCCATACCGACCCGGTAGCCGGCAAGAACATTACCCTGACCCTGGATGCGAACCTGCAACTGGCGGCCGAGAAAGCCCTGAACGGGCGGCGGGGCGCGATAGTGGCGCTGGATCCGCAGAATGGGGATGTCTTGGCCATGGTCAGCGAGCCGAGCTTTGACCCCAACCTGTTCGTGACGGGGATCAGCTACAAAGAATACACGGCCCTGCGCGACTCCATCGACCGGCCCTTATTCAATCGCGTTTTACGGGGGCTCTATGCGCCAGGCTCCACCATAAAACCGGAGGTCGCCATCGCTGGCCTGGACAGCGGAGTGATCACCCCAGGCACCCGCGTATTCGACCCCGGCTACTATGAATTGCCAAACTACGACCACAAATACCGCAACTGGAACCGCAGCGGTGACGGTTGGGTCGATCTGTACGCGGCCATCATGCGCTCGAACGACACCTATTTCTACGAAACGGCACATCGTCTTGGCATCGACCGGTTGCACGATTATCTCAGCCGCTTCGGCATTGGGCAGAAAGTATCCTTGGACATGTTCGAGGAAGCGCCAGGCTTGATGCCGTCTGAGCAATGGAAGCGTGCCACGCGGCGGCAGCCCTGGTTCCCGGGAGAAACCCTCATTCTTGGCATTGGGCAGGGGTACATGCAGGTCACGCCCTTGCAACTGGCCCAGGCCACGTCCCTGATCGCCAGCAAGGGGGTATGGCATCGCCCGCACCTGGCCGAAAGTGTAGGCGGCGAGCCGCCCGTCGATAGCAATCCCATGCCCAATATCGTGCTCCGTGACCCAGGCGAGTGGGAGCAAGTGAACCGAGGCATGCAGGCGGTACTGCACGACCCTCGCGGCATCGCACGGCAGTCCGCCGTCGGCGCGCAATATCGCATTGCTGGCAAGAGCGGTACCGCACAGGTGGTAGCGATACGCCAGGGGGAGCGCTATAACCGGGAGAAAACCTTGGAGCGAAACCGCGACAACGCCTTATTCGTTGGCTTCGCCCCGGCGGAAAACCCCAAGATAGTCGTGGCTGTAATGATCGAAAACGGTGAAGCCGGCGGGCGCGTGGCAGGCCCGGTGGTACGTGAGGTTCTGGACGCCTGGCTGCTCGATCAAAACGGTCATCTAAAGCCTCAGTACGCGAGCCCCACACCGCCAGCCAGGCCGCCAGCGACCTGAACCTGGCCGGCGGTCCGGGCGGGTAGATCCAGTGCTTCGATCAAACCCTTCGAATCAACTTGTTTTTAACCTGTCCCAGGCTATGCGAAGTTGATGAGCCGTGTCATGTCGACGCGGCGACACAAGGGAGCATCATCGTGGCTAAAGTTCTTGTTCTGTATTACTCCTCCTATGGGCATATCGAAACCATGGCCAACGCCATCGCTGAAGGTGCGCGCGCTGCTGGCGCCAGCGTCGATGTGAAGCGGGTACCGGAGACCGCTCCGGAGGAAGTGGCAAAGGCCGCCCATTTCAAGCTTGACCAGGCGGCCCCCATCGCTACGGTCCAAGATCTGGCCAACTATGACGCGATCATTCTCGGCAGCCCGACGCGGTTCGGCCGGGTCAGCAGCCAGATGGCAGCCTTTCTCGACCAGGCCGGGGGGCTCTGGGCAAAGGGCGTTCTGAATGGGAAAGTCGGCGCGGCCTTCACCTCCACAGCCAGCCAGCATGGCGGCCAGGAAACCACGCTGTTTTCGCTCATCACGAACCTGTTGCACTTCGGCATGGTCATTGTGGGACTGCCTTATAGCCACCAAGGCCAAATGACCATGGACGAGATCGTCGGCGGCGCGCCCTACGGCGCCACGACTATCGCCAGCGGCGATGGCAGCCGGCAGCCGAGCGAAATCGAGCTGGCCGGTGCCCGTCATCAAGGGGAACTGGTCGCCCGGACCGCGGCCAAGCTTTTCAGCTAAACGGCCAGCAGCCAGGGGCTTGAGCATGTATTCACACATCATTGTGGGGGCTCGTGACCTGAAGCGCCTGGTCGCGTTTTACGACCAAGTGTTGCCTCGAATAGGCCTGGTCCCCATGCCCGAGGAACAAGACGGTGGTCCGGCTGGAAAGGGCTGGCAGCTACCGGGCAAGCGTTGGCCACAGTTTTTCGTGCAGGAGCCGTTCAATGGCCAGCCGGCGTCTCCCGGTAACGGTCACCAGGTCAGCTTCGCCTGTGGCACCCGCGAGCAGGTCGATGCCGCCTGGGCCGTGGCTCTGGCCAATGGGGCCAGTGACGAGGGGGCGCCCGGCCTGCGCGCTCGCTATGCGCCCGACTACTACGGCGCCTACTGCCGGGACCCTGAGGGTAACAAGCTTTGTTTCGTGCATGCGGATGGGCTATGACCCTCTTGTATGGTCCCTGACCACTGCCCCCATAAAAAAACCCGCGTGAGCGGGTTTTTTTATGGCCAAGGTATCAGCCCATCAGATGCAGGCCCGCATGCTGCACCAGGTCCACCAGCGGCTGTGGATAGACACCGAGCACGAATGCCAGAATGGCGATGGCAAGCAACATGACGCCACCCGTACGCTGTTCCCAGTTGAGCGGCGCGTCTTGGCGCGGAATGCTCGATTCGCGCAGGTACATGGTGACCATGACACGCAGGTAGTAGAACAGGCCGATGGCGCTCCCAAGGACCAATGCGCCGACTTGCCACCACAGGCCGGATTCCACGCCTGCAGCCATGATGTAGAACTTGCCGATGAAACCTGCGGTGAGCGGGATGCCGGCCAGGGAAAGCATCATCACGGTCAGCACGGCGGTGAGGTAGGGGCGTCGCCAGAACAGCCCGCGGTATTCGAAGAGTGCGTCGGCGTCGCGCCCCTTGAAGGGCGAGGACATCAGCGTGATCACGCCGAAGGCGCCCAGGCTGGTGATGACATAGGTGGCCAAGTAGACACCGATGGCTTCCAGGGCCAGGCCCTTGCTTGCCACCAGGGCAATCAGAAGGTAGCCGAAGTGGGCGATGGAAGAGTAACCCAGCAGCCGCTTGAGGTTGCTCTGGTTCAGGGCGAGCAAGTTACCCACCACAATGGAGGCGATGGCGATCAGGCTCAGGATATTGTTCAACACGCCACTGCTCGCGGCGGGCGAGAGCTGGAACAGACGCACGATCACGGCAAAGACGGCCACCTTGCTGGCGGTCGCCAGGAAGGCAGCTACCGGAGCGGGAGCACCTTCGTAGACGTCCGGAGTCCACAGGTGGAAGGGCACCAGGGACAGCTTGAACGCCAGGCCTACCAGCATCATGCCCAGGCCCAGCTGCGCCATCATGCTCGGCATGCCGGTGGCGGCCAGGGCCGCGCCGATTCCGCTGAAGCTCAACGTACCGGCATCGGCATACAGCAGCGCCATGCCGAACAGGAGAAACGCCGAGCCGGCCGCCGATAGCACCATGTACTTGATGCCTGCTTCCAGGGAGCGCTTGTTGAAGTAGGCATAGGCCACCAGGCCGTATACCGGCACAGACAGCAGCTCCAGCCCGATGAACAGCGAGGCCAGCTGCTGGGCGCACACCAGAACCATCCCGCCTGCCGCGGCCAGTAGGATGAGCAGGTACAGCTCTTCGCGGTTACCCGGATAACCGGCCCCGGCGTCGCCCAGGTAAGCGTGGGCGAGGGTGACGCAGGCCAGAGTGGCGATGAGGATCAGCGCCATGTACAGGCAAGCGAAGTCATCCACTTGCAACAGGCTGGTGACGCTAAGGGGAGTCACCTTGAGCACTGGCAGAATCGACAGCAACGCCAGGTTCAACCCTGCGCAGGACAACAGGAAGGTTTGGGAGTGGTTGCGGCGCCAGGCGATGGCCAGCATCACCACCACGATGGTGACGCTGGTGATCAGCAGCGGCGCCAATGCCAGAAAGTGTTGAGAGGTCAGTTCCATTGCAGGTTACCGGGCCGATGCAAGTTGAGAGAAAGCCGAGCCGAACCAGTGCTGGACGCCCGCCATGGTCGCGGCCGAGGTGTCCAGAATGGGTTGCGGATACACACCCAGCAGCACCAGCAGCACCGCCAGCAGCAGGATCATGGCGAGTTCGCGGCCATCCATGCCGTGTAGCACGGTATCGGACTTGGCCGGCCCGAAATAGGCGCGGTGAATCATGATCAGCGCGTAGACCGAGCCTACCACCAGGCCAAAGGTCGCGATGGTGGTAACCCAGGGCGCCACGGCGAAGCTGCCCAGCAGGATCAGGAATTCGCCCACGAAGTTGCCCGTACCGGGCAGCCCCAGGGACGCGGCCGCGAAGAACAGGCTGATTGCGGGAAGGTAGGCGATACGTGACCACAGGCCACCCATTTCCCGCATGTCCCGAGTGTGCAGGCGCTCGTACAGTTGGCCACTGAGGATGAACAGCGCGGCGGCGGACAAGCCGTGCGCAACCATCTGCACCACGGCGCCCTGGAGTGCTTCGACGCTGCCGGAATAGATGCCGATCAACACGAAGCCCATGTGCGACACGCTGGAATAGGCGATCAGACGCTTGATATCGGTCTGGGCGAAGGCGAGGAAGGCACCGTAGAAGATACCGACCAAGCCCAGGCCCATGGCGATGGGCGCGAATTCGGCCGAGGCATTGGGGAACAATGGCAAGGCGAAGCGTAGCAGGCCATAAGCCGCGGTTTTCAGCAGGATACCGGCCAGGTCCACGGAACCGGCGGTCGGCGCCTGGGCATGAGCGTCTGGCAGCCAGGAGTGCACCGGAACCACGGGCAGCTTGACCGCGAACGCGATGAAGAAGCCCAGCATCAACAGATACTCGGTGCCGGCGGGCAGGTGCGCCTTGAGCAGGTCCGAATAGTTGAAGGTGATGACACCGGTATGGTTGTAGTTCACCAGCACCAGCGCCAGGATCGCCACCAACATGATCAGGCCGCTGGCCTGGGTGAAGATGAAGAACTTGGTGGCCGCGTAGATCCGGGTACGTTTGCCATCTGCCGAGCTATGGCCCCAGAGCGCGATGAGGAAGTACATCGGCACCAGCATCATTTCCCAGAAGAAGAAGAACAGGAACAGGTCCAGCGCCAGGAACACGCCGATGACCCCTCCCAGGATCCACATCAGGTTCAGGTGGAAAAAGCCCACATGGCGCTGGATTTCTTTCCAGGAGCAGAGCACCGAGAGCACACCGAGCAGGCCGGTCAGCAGGATCATCAGCAACGACAGGCCGTCCAGGGCCAGGTGCACGCTGATGCCGAAACGCGGAATCCACGCCCACTTGAATTCGACAGCCCAGACCGGGTCGGCGCCTGGCGCCGGCGCCAGGGAGTAGTCCCCTTGGGTCCAGAGCCAAAGCCCCAGTGCCAGCTCCAGGGACATGGTCAGCAGCGCGATCCAGCGGGGGAGGGTGGCGCTCGAGCGCTCAGCCATCCAGCACAGAAGGCCGCCGATGAAGGGAATCAGGATCAGCCAAGGCAGAATCATGACGAGGTCGTTTCCTTTCGCAAAGTCGCAAGGTTCATAGTCAGGCAGCCATCACTACAGCACCCAGCACCACGACGGCGCCGAAGGCGAGGGAAGCGGCATACCAGCGCAGCTGGCCGTTCTCGGTACGGCTCATGACGGAGTGCCCGCCCTTGACCAGCCGAGGAACCAGGCCAATGCCGCGGTCCATTGGATCCCTGCGCAACACGTGGCTGATCCACAGATAGGGTTTGACGAACAGCTTGTCGTAGATCCAGTCGAAGCCCCAGGCCGCGAACCACCAGGCCGAGAGCAGACGGCCGGGGCCGCTGTTGGCGATGGCGGTGGCGACACGGCGCTTGCCCAGGAAGAGCAACGCCGACAGCAGGATGCCTGCCAGGGCGATGGCGCCCGAGGCGATCTCCAGGCTGTGCTTGGCTTCACCCCCGGCGTGGCCGGCGCTTTCCGGCAACACACCGGCCAGCGGTGGGTGAATCCAGGCGCCGACGAAGGTGGAAAGTACCAGCAGCACGCCTAGCGGCAACCAGTGGGAAATGCCATGACCGGCATGCGCCTCGGTCTTCGCTTCGCCGTGGAAGGCGATGAAGATCAGGCGGAAGGTATAGAGCGACGTCATGAACGCGCCTACCAGGCCAGCGTACAGCAAGCCGGTATGGCCACTGGCGAAGGCTTCCCAGAGGATCTCGTCCTTGGAATAGAAGCCGGCCGTCAGGATAGGCAAGGCCGCAAGGGCCGCGCCACCGACGATGAAGCTCGCGTAGGCCAGTGGCAGCTTCTTCCAGAGCCCGCCCATCTTGAAGATGTTTTGCTCGTGATGGCAGGCAACGATCACCGCACCCGATGCCAGGAACAGCAGTGCCTTGAAGAAGGCGTGAGTCATCAGGTGGAAGATGGCGCCTTCCCAGGCACCCACGCCCAGGGCAAGGAACATGTAGCCGATCTGGCTCATGGTCGAATAGGCCAGGATGCGCTTGATGTCCGTCTGCACCAGCGCGGCAAAGCCAGCCAGCACCAGAGTGACGCCGCCGACGATGCCTACCAGGTGCAGGATATCCGGCGCCAGGGTGAACAGGCCGTGGGTACGGGCGATCAGGTAGACGCCCGCGGTCACCATGGTCGCGGCGTGGATCAGCGCCGAAACCGGCGTTGGGCCAGCCATGGCGTCCGCCAGCCAGGTCTGCAGGGGCAACTGGGCGGATTTGCCCACTGCGCCACCGAGCAGCATGAGGGTCGCCAGAACGATCCAGAAATCACCGACCTTGAAATGCTCAGGCGCGCGTACCAGCAACTCCTGGATGTTCAGGGTGCCCAGCTGGTGGAACAGAATGAACATGCCGATGGCCATGAACACGTCGCCGATGCGGGTGACGATGAAGGCCTTGAGGGCGGCGTTGCCGTTGTTGCGGTTACCGTAGTAGAAGCCGATCAGCAGATAGCTGCACAGGCCCACGCCTTCCCAACCGAAGTAAATGAACAGCAGGTTGTCGCCCAGGATCAGGAACAGCATGCTGGCAATGAACAGGTTGGTGTAGGAGAAGAAGCGCGAGTAGCCTTCTTCGCCGCGCATGTACCAGGAAGCGAACAGGTGGATCAGGAAGCCCACGCCCACCACCACACCCAGCATGGTCAGCGAGAGGCCGTCCAGGTAAAGGGTGAAGCTCGGCTTGAAGGTGCCGACGGAAATCCAGGTCCAGAGCACCTGGGTGAAGACACCGCCCGGCGGGGGCACCATGTTGAACTGCCAGATCACATAGGCCGCCACCAGGGCGGAAAGGCCGATGGAGCCGACGCCGATGAGCGCGGAGGTATTTTCCGATAGGCGACCGCGGGAAAACGACAGCAGCAGGTAGCCGATCAGGGGGAAGACGAAAGTCAGGAAGAGTAGGTTCATCCGCGCATCTCACTGGCAGCGTCGATATCGAGCGTATGGAAGCGGCGATACAGCTGGATCAGGATCGCCAGGCCAATGCTGGCCTCGGCGGCCGCGAGGGTGATCACCAGGATGAACATGATCTGCCCATCCGGTTGGGCCCAGCGGCTGCCCGCCACGATGAAGGCCAGCGCAGAGGCATTCATCATGATTTCCAGGCTCATCAGCACGAAAAGAATGTTGCGGCGAACCAGCAGGCCGACCAGGCCGAGGACGAAGAGTACCCCGGCGACGGCCAGCCCGTGTTCGAGAGGAATGGCTGGCATGGGTTACTCCTTCGCCTCGTTGCGGCCAATGTGGAAGGCGGTGATGGCTGCGGCGAGCAGCAGCATCGAGGCCAGTTCCACCGCCAGCAGGTAGGGGCCGAACAGGCTGATGCCGACGGCCTTGGGACCGATGGTGGTTTCACCGACCGGGATATCGCCCGGGCCGGAGAACAGCACGTACATCAGCTCGAGCAGCAGGAGCGCGGCCAGCAGCATGGGGCCCGCCCAGATGCCCGGCTTGAACCATTCCCGCTCCTGGTGCGCCGAGGCCGTGCCCAGGTTGAGCATCATCACCACGAACACGAACAACACCATGATGGCGCCGGCGTAGGCGATCACTTCCAGTACCCCGGCGAAGGGTGCGCCCAGGGCGAAGAAGGTCATGGCCACGGCGATCAGGGAGATGATCAGGTAGAGCAGGGCGTGCACCGGGTTAGTGCCGGTAATGACCCTGAGGGTCGCCAGCACCGCAACGCCGGAGGCGAAATAGAACGCGAATTCCATCTTTCTTCCTTAAGGCAGCAGGCTTTTCACGTTGATCGGCTCGGCTTCGTTCTGCGCGGCGCCTTTCGGCTTGCCGGCCACGGCCATGCCCGCGACGCGATAGAAGTTATAGTCCGGATTCTTGCCGGGGCCGGAAATCAGCAGGTCATGCTTCTCGTAGACCAGGTCCTGGCGCTTGTAGTCCGCCATTTCGAAGTCAGGCGTCAGCTGGATCGCCGTGGTCGGGCAGGCTTCCTCGCACAGGCCACAGAAGATGCAGCGGGAGAAGTTGATGCGGAAGAACTCGGGGTACCAGCGGCCGTCGTCCGTCTCAGCCTTCTGCAGCGAGATGCAACCCACCGGGCAGGCGACCGCGCACAGGTTGCAAGCCACGCAGCGCTCTTCGCCGTCAGGGTCACGGGTCAGCACGATGCGGCCCCGGTAGCGAGGCGTGAGATACACCGGCTCCTCGGGGTATTGAAGCGTGTCACGCTTGCGGAAGCCATGACCGAAAATCATGATCAGGCTGCGCAGCTGGGTGTAGGTGCCATGGACCACATGGCCGATATATTTGAACATGTCTCGTCCTCAAGCACCGGCCGGCGTGTTCAACAACACGATGGCGGCCGTCACCAGCAAATTGATCAGGGTCAGCGGAAGGCAGAACTTCCAGCTGAAGTCCATCACCTGGTCATAGCGTGGGCGTGGAATCGATGCCCGCAGCAGAATGAACAGCATGATGAAGAAACAGGTCTTGAGGGCGAACCACAGGAAAGGCACCTGCGGCAGAATGTCGAACGGGCCGTGCCAGCCGCCGAAGAACAGCGTGACGAGCAGGGCGGAGATCAACACGATGCCGATGTATTCGCCTACGAAGAACATGCCCCATTTCATGCCGGCATACTCGATGTGGTAACCGTCGGCCAGTTCCTGCTCCGCTTCCGGCTGGTCGAAGGGGTGACGGTGCGTCACGGCCACGCCAGCGATGAAGAAGGTGCAGAAGCCGAAGAACTGCGGAATGATGAACCACAGGTTCTGAGCCTGGTATTCGACGATATCGCGCATGTTGAACGAGCCGGCCTGCACGATCACGCCCATCAGCGCCAGGCCCATGAACACCTCGTACGAGACGGTCTGGGCGGAGGCGCGCAAGCTTCCGAGCAGCGCGTACTTGTTGTTGCTCGACCAGCCGGCGAACAGCACCGCGTACACCGAGAGGCCCGCCATGGCGAAGAAGAAGAGCACGCCGATGTTCAGATCCGCGACGCCCCAGGTCGGAGTGATCGGTATCACCGAGAAGGCGATCAGCAAGGCGCTCATGGCCACCACTGGCGCCAGCGTGAAGATCACCCTGTCGACGAAGGGCGGGTTCCAGTCCTCCTTGAAAAACATCTTCAGCATGTCGGCGGCGATCTGGAACATGCCGAAGGGGCCGACGCGGTTCGGACCGTAGCGGTCCTGCCACCAGCCCAGCAGGCGCCGCTCGACGAAGCTGAGCAAGGCGCCGCAAACCACGACGGCGAGCAGAATGACGATGGATTTCACCACCGACACCAGCACATCGATCACTTCCGGTGTGAACCAGGTCATTGCGCTGCCTCCTGCAGGCTATCCACGGCTTGCCCGGCGAAGGCGGGCGGAATGCCTGCCAGGCCCTTTGGCAAGGCTACCAGGCCGGCGGCCAGCTGTTCGTCGATCCGCAGCGGCAAACGCAGGGACGTGCCGCCCAGGTTCAGGCTGACCAACGCACCTTCGTTGACACCAAGGCGATCGGCTTCCGCCTTTGCGACAGCCACATAGGCCGCCGGGATGCGGGATTGCACAGGCGCCGCGCGCGAGGAGGTTTCCTCGCTGCCGAACAGATGGAAGTAAGGAACGGCGGTCCAGGTACCACGGGCCGGGGCGAAGGCTGCCGGAATGCGATCGAACCAGGCCAGGTTATCGCCACGGCTCTCGATCAGGCGCACGCCCGGATCGCCCGCGCGTAGGTGGCCGCCGACCTCATCCTGAAACTTGTTCCAGGCTTGCGGGGAGTTCCAGCCCGGGGACCAGGCGAAGGGCACCTGCTGACGGGGCACGGCGCTGCCCGAGTACCCTTCCATGGAAAAGGCGAAGGGGGAGTCCACGTCCTGGCTGGTGCGCGGTTCATGCACGCTGATATTGGCGCGCATGGCGGTGCGGCCCGAATAGCGCAGCGGCTCGCGAGCCATTTTCTGACCCTTGATGCGGAAGGCCGCCGAGGGTGCCGCGTCGACGATGCCTGCCAACTGAGGCGCGGCGGCAGCGCAGGCGGCGGTGACCTGGTCCAGCTGGGTCCAATCCACCTTGCGCTCCAGTAGCGTCGAGCGCAGGGCATGAAGCCAGCGCCAGCCTTCGTGGACGAAGTTCTGCGGGTCCAGGTAATGTGGGTCGAATACCTGGAAGAAACGCTGGGCGCGCCCTTCCTGGCTGACCAGGGTACCGTCACCCTCGGCAAAACTGGCTGCGGGAAGAATCAGGTGCGCCCGGTCGGTGGTCGCGGTCTGCTGGTGATCGGCGACGATCACTACCTTGGCCGCGGCCAGGGCGGCATCGACCTTGGCCTTTGGAAGACGGCTGTAGAGGTCGTTTTCCAGGACCACCATGGCGTCGGCGCGGCCTTCGATCACGGCATCCAGGGCGGCGTCCAGAGAGCCGCCACCGAGCATGGCCAGGCCCAGGCTGTTGGCCTCGGGCACGATCAGGCTCAAGGAGCCGGCCTTGGCGCGCAGGGCCAGCGCCTTGGCAATGTTGGCGGCCGCTTCGATCAGTGCCGGGCAGGCCAGGGAAGTGCCGGCGACCACCAGTGGACGCTTGGCGGCGAGCAGCGCCTCGGCGATACGCTGCGCCAGGCCCAGGGCTTCGTTATCCAGGCCAGCCACGGCCGGGGCGCTGGCATCGATGGCATGGGCGACGGCGAAGCCGATGCGCGCCAGGTCCTCGGGCGCGGCGTGCACGCATTCCTCGGCCACG
Organism: Pseudomonas sp. DC3200b2; assembly: GCF_049895785.1. NCBI lineage: Bacteria > Pseudomonadati > Pseudomonadota > Gammaproteobacteria > Pseudomonadales > Pseudomonadaceae > Pseudomonas > Pseudomonas sp. DC3200b2. Next base: position 17,837 of record NZ_JAFCTA010000007.1, read on the forward strand.
TCATCGAGACGGGTTTCGCTCAGGCTGGCGATGAACAGGGGATACAGTTCATGCTGGCCAATATTGTTCACGGCGGCGTTGAGCCATGGCTGCACGCGCATCGCTTCGGCCATGGCCTCGGCCTTGCCCTTGACGGACTGGCGCAGGGCCAGGGCCATGCGGGCGGCCGTCTGGGTCAGGTCCTCGCCCAGCACGAAGACGGCATCGTGGTCTTCCACTTCGCGCAGGCTCGGAATCGGAAGCGGGCTGTTGTTGAGCACGTCCAGCGCCAGGCGAATACGGCTCAGCTCGCCGGCTTCGATACCGGTGTGGTACCACTCGGCACCCACCAGTTCACGCAGCGCGAAGTTGCTTTCCAGGCTGGCGCGTGGCGAGCCTATCCCGACGATGGTGCGGCCACTGAGCAACTGCGCGGCCTTGTCCAGTGCGGCATCCACGCCAAGCATGGTGCGCTCCTGACCCAGCATCGGGTGCTTGGGGCGATCCTTGCGGTTGACGTAGCCGTAGCCGAAGCGGCCACGATCACACAGGAAATAATGGTTCACCGAGCCGTTGTAACGGTTCTCGATCCGGCGCAGCTCGCCGTAGCGCTCGCCGGGGCTGATGTTGCAACCGCTGGAGCAGCCGTGGCAGATGCTCGGCGCGAACTGCATGTCCCACTTGCGGTTGTAGCGCTCGGAGTGGGTCTTGTCGGTGAATACCCCGGTAGGGCAGACCTCGGTGAGGTTGCCGGAGAATTCACTCTCCAGCACGCCATCTTCGACCCGGCCGAAATAAACGTTGTCGTGGGCACCGTAGACGCCCAGGTCCGTGCCGCCGGCATAGTCCTTGTAGAAGCGCACGCAGCGGTAACAGGCGATGCAGCGGTTCATTTCATGGGCGATGAAAGGGCCGAGGTCCTGGTTCTGGTGGGTGCGCTTGGTGAAGCGGTACCGGCGCTCGTTGTGGCCGGTCATCACGGTCATATCCTGGAGGTGGCAGTGGCCACCTTCCTCGCAGACCGGGCAGTCATGGGGATGGTTGGTCATCAACCATTCCACCACGCTGGCGCGGAAGGCCTTGGATTCCTCGTCATCGATGGAGATCCAGGTGTTGTCCGCGGCCGGGGTCATGCACGACATCACGATGCGGCCGCGCTTGTCGTTTTCATCGTTGTACTGCTTTACCGCGCACTGGCGGCAGGCACCGACGCTCCCCAGCGCCGGGTGCCAGCAGAAATAGGGAATATCGAGGCCGAGGGACAGACAAGCCTGTAGCAGGTTGTCCGCGCCATCGACTTCGAGGGCTTTGCCGTCTACGTGGATAGTGGCCATGGTTCAAGGTTCTTCGTTGGCCCGGTCGCCCGGGCTTGGCTAATGGAAATCTTGTTCTATGCCTGGCGCTTGGCGTTCACAGGCAGCGGGCGGGGCAGGGCACCGCCCGGATCAAATCAGGCTCCCGTCGGTACAGGTCGTGGCTGGCCGAAGCCAAGGGCGGCGTTGGCCACGCTCACGGGGGCGATGCCGGCCTCGAATTCATCCCGGAAATACTTGATGGCGCTGCCCAGCGGTTCCACCGCGCCAGGCGCGTGGGCGCAGAAGGTCTTGCCGGGGCCGAGGAAGCCGACCAGGCCGAGCAGGGTCTCGATATCGCCCTGGGCGCCCTGGCCTTTCTCCAGCGCACGCAGCAGCTTCACCGACCACGGCAGGCCATCGCGGCAGGGCGTGCAGAAGCCACAGGATTCCCGCGCAAAGAACTCTTCCATGTTGCGCAGCAGGGATACCATGTTCACGGTATTGTCCACGGCCATGGCCAGGCCGGTACCCATGCGAGTGCCTACCTTGGCGATGCCGCCAGCGTACATTTGCGCTTCCAGGTGCTCTGGCAGGAGGAAGCCGGTGCCCGCGCCGCCTGGCTGCCAGCACTTGAGGGTGTAGCCGTCGCGCATGCCGCCAGCGTAGTCCTCGAACAGCTCCCGGGCGGTGACGCCGAAGGGCAGCTCCCATAGGCCGGGGTTTTTCACCTTGCCGGAGAAACCCATGAGCTTGGTGCCATGGTCCTCGCTGCCCTCGCGAGCCAGGCCCTTGTACCAATCGATGCCGTTGCCGACGATGGCCGGTACGTTGCACAGGGTTTCCACGTTGTTCACGCAGGTCGGCTTGCCCCAGACGCCCACGGCCGCGGGGAAGGGCGGCTTGGAGCGCGGGTTGGCGCGGCGGCCTTCCAGGGAGTTGATCAGCGCCGTTTCTTCGCCACAGATGTAGCGTCCGGCACCGGTATGCACGAACAGCTCGAAGTCGAAACCGCTGCCAAGAATATTCTTGCCCAGCAGGCCGGCCGCCTTGGCTTCCTCCACCGCGCGGTTCAGGTGGCGGGCCGCGGTGGTGTATTCGCCGCGCAGGAAGATGTAGCCCCGATAGGCCTTCAGGGCCCGGGCGCTGATCAGCATGCCTTCGATCAGCAGGTGAGGCTGCTGCTCCATGAGCATGCGGTCTTTCCAGGTGTTGGGCTCCATCTCATCCGCGTTGCATAGCAGGTAGCGGATGTTCATGGATTCATCCTTGGGCATCAGGCCCCACTTCACCCCGGTAGGGAAGCCGGCGCCGCCACGGCCCTTGAGGCCCGAATCCTTGACGGTCTGCACGATATCTTCTTGCGACATCTGCGCCAGGGCCTTGCGCGCGGCCGTGTAACCGTCCTTGCGCTGGTATTCTTCCAGCCACACTGGCTCGGCGTCGTCGCGCAGGCGCCAGGTGAGGGGATGGGTTTCCGGTGCGCGGGCAATGCGGTTGGCCGGGCCGAACGAGGTCAGGGTCATACGTAGGCCTCCAGCAGGCGGCTGACGCCGTCTGGCTTGACGTCGCCGAAAGTGTCGTCATCGATCATCAGGGCCGGCGCCTTGTCGCAGTTGCCCAGGCAGCACACTGGCAGCAAGGTGAAGCGGCCGTCGGCGGTGGTCTGCCCCAGGCCGATGCCCAGTTCCCGTTGGATCTGCGCGACCACGGATTCGTGCCCGCCGATGTAGCAGACCATGCTGTCGCAGACGCGAATGATGTGGCGCCCCACCGGCTGGCGGAAGATCTGGCTGTAGAAGGTGGCTACCCCTTCGACATCGCTGGCGGGGATGCCGAGGATCTCGCCGATGGCATACAGGGCGCCGTCAGGCACCCAGCCACGGGCCTTCTGAACGATCTTGAGCGCTTCGATGGACGCGGCGCGCGGGTCTTCATAGTGGTGCATCTCGTGCTCGATGGCCGAGCGCTCGGTTTCGCTGAGGACGAAACGGTCAGTCTGGATAAGCGTAGTGTTCATGCTTAGCGGTCCACGTCGGCCATGACGAAGTCGATACTGCCCAGGTACGCGATCAGGTCGGCAACCATTTCGCCGCGGATCACCGATGGGATCTGCTGCAGGTGCGGATAGCTGGGGGTACGGATACGGGTGCGGTAGCTCATGGTGCCGCCATCGCTCGTCAGGTAATAACTGTTGATGCCCTTGGTTGCCTCGATCATCTGGAAGCTTTCATTGGCCGGCATCACCGGGCCCCAGGAAACTTGCAGGAAATGGGTGATCAGGGTCTCGATATGCTGCAGGGTGCGCTCTTTCGGCGGCGGCGTGGTCAGCGGGTGGTCCGCCTTGTATGGGCCTTCCGGCATGTTGCGCATGCACTGGTCAATGATCCGCAGGCTCTGGCGCATTTCCTCGACGCGCACCATGCAGCGGTCATAGGCGTCGCCGTTGTGGGCCAGCGGCACTTCGAAGTCGAAGTGCTCGTAGCCTGAATAGGGGCGAGCCTTGCGCAGGTCGAAGTCGCAGCCGGTGGCGCGCAGGCTGGGGCCGGTGGTGCCCCATTCCAGCGCTTCCCGGGTGTTGTACTGCGCCACGCCTATGGTACGGCCCTTGAGGATGCTGTTGTGCAATGCCGCCTTGGTGTATTCGTCCAGGCGCTTGGGCATCCAGTCGACAAAGTCCTTGACCAGCTTTTCCCAGCCGCGCGGCAGGTCGTGCGCCACGCCACCAATCCGGTACCAGGCCGGATGCAGGCGGAATCCGGTGACCGCCTCGATCACCGAGTAGGCCCGTTGGCGGTCGGTGAAGGTGAAGAATACCGGCGTCATGGCGCCCACGTCCTGGATGTAGGTGCCCAGGAACAGCAGGTGGCTGGTGATGCGGAAGAACTCGGCCATCATGATGCGGATGGTGTTGACCCGGTCCGGCACCGTGATGCCGGCCAGTTTCTCCACCGCCAGCACGTAAGGCAGGTTGTTCATCACCCCACCGAGGTAGTCGATACGGTCGGTATAGGGGATGTAGCTATGCCAGGACTGGCGTTCGCCCATTTTCTCGGCACCGCGGTGGTGGTAGCCGATGTCGGGCACGCAGTCGACGATCTCTTCGCCATCGAGCTGCAGGATGATGCGGAAGGCACCGTGGGCCGAAGGGTGGTTCGGGCCCAGGTTGAGGAACATGAAGTCCTCGTTGGCAGTACCGCGTTTCATGCCCCAGTCTTCGGGCCGGAAGCGTGCCGCTTCCTCTTCATGGGCCTGCTTGGCCAGGCTCAGGCTGTACGGGTCGAATTCGGTCGCCCGCGCCGGGTAGTCCTTGCGCAGTGGATGACCCTCCCAAGTGGGCGGCATCAGGATGCGGCTCAGGTTCGGGTGCCCGGTGAAGGTGATGCCGTACATGTCCCAGACTTCACGCTCGTACCAGTTGGCGTTGGGCCAGATACCGGTGACACTGGGCAGGTTCAGGTCGCCCTCGCTCAAGGCTACCTTGAGCATCACGTCGCTGTTCCGCTCGATGGACATCAGGTGGTAGAACACCGTGAAGTCCGATTCCGGCAGGCCGCGGCGCTGGGTGCGCAGGCGCTCGTCCACGCCATGCAGGTCGTAGAGCATGGCATAGGGCTTGGGCAGGTTGCGCAGGAAGGTCAACACGTCCTTGATCTGCGCACGGGCCACCCACAGCACCGGCATGCCGGTGCGGGTGTTCTGGGCGTGGAAGCTTTCCGGGCCGAAGCGGTTGGTCAGTTCGACGACCACATCCTGGTCGTCAGCCTTGTAGGGCGGGATATACAGAGCGGTGTCCGCTGTTGTCATGGTGTCGGTCGCTTTCGCTTTCGGTCAACGTCAAGAGTGAGTGCCAATAACGCCCTGTCCGCGATGGGCAGGGCGCCGGCTCACACTTCGTCTGGGCTGCGCAGGTTGGTGACCTGGATGCGCTGTTCGCGACGCAGGTCTTTCTGGGACGGCATCTCGGCGCGGTAAACGCCCTGATCGCCGACCACCCACGACAATGGCCGCCGCTCCTTGCCGATGGATTCCTGCAGCAGCATCAGGCCCTGCAGGAATGCTTCGGGGCGCGGCGGGCAGCCGGGCACGTAAACGTCCACAGGCAGGAACTTGTCCACGCCCTGCACTACGGAATAGATGTCATACATGCCGCCCGAGTTGGCGCAGGCACCCATGGAAATGACCCACTTGGGCTCGAGCATCTGCTCGTAGAGCCGCTGGATGATCGGCGCCATCTTGATGAAGGGGGTGCCGGCGATCACCATGAAATCCGCCTGTCGAGGCGAGGCCCGAATGACTTCAGCCCCGAAGCGGGCGATATCATGAGGCGCGGTAAACGCCGTGGTCATCTCCACATAGCAGCAGGACAGCCCGAAGTTGTACGGCCACAAGGAGTTCTTGCGGCCCCAGTTGACCGCGCCGCTCAGCACATCCTCGAGCTTGCCCATGAAGACGCTGCGGTGGACCTGGTCTTCGAGCATCTTGTCGTCGACGATGCCCTGTTTGCCCAGGGGATAACGCTGTTCCGGATCCTGTGGAGCATCCGGGTCGATCTTGGTGAGATTGTATTGCATTGCCAAAGCCTCATTGTTTCAGCTTCGCTTGCCGCTTACGACGACCTTCGGGTGCCCAATCGAGCGCCCCCACTCGCCAAAGGTAGACAAGGCCTGCCAACAGAATTGCTATGAAAATGAGCGCTTCGACGAAGCCGGCCCAGCCGCTCTCGCGTACCGATACCGACCAGGCGAACAGGAAAAGGGCTTCGATATCGAAGATCACGAACAGCATCGCGACCAGATAGAATTTCGCGGAAAGGCGCAACCGGGCACTGCCGACGGGCAGCATGCCGGACTCGAACGGATCATTCTTGCTGCGCCCCCAGGCCTTGCCGCCCAAGAGGCTCGACAGGCCCAACATGAAGGCGCAAAGCCCCACTACACCCAGGAGGAAGATGGCAAAGCCCCAGTTGTGGGCAATGAGTCCTGCTGTTGGGGTCATGCTGGCAATCCTTAACAGAGCGGCAGCTCTCTGTAATGAAGAAGGGTAAAGCAGTGACGAAATGTCGCAGCCATTAGATCGGCGGGATTTTATGGGCAAACCCGCGGCAAGTAAATTTGCTGCATCAAATTAATTCATTCAATTCATTGGCCTAGTAAGCGCTCCCTGCTTCAAAGCCCCATCAGCCGGGGATTCGACCGCTTTCACTCAACGCTGTTTCCTCCGCTGCGCAATAAACTTAGGTAAATGATAATAAGTCTCACTTAGTACACTTCGGTGGTGTCGTGCCATGAAGTCACTATAGTCCCGTCTTGAGTTTATGCCGGTTTCATTTCGTCATATGGACACAGGTCAAGGTTTGTGTGGTACAGCGGTCGAAACACGGCGGCGGCGAGATCGCTGGCAACAAAAAAGCCGCCCGTAGGCGGCTCGTAAGATCAAAGCGGTCAGTGGAACTGCTCTTCCTCGGTAGAGCCGGTCAGTGCCGTGACCGACGACACTCCACCCTGGATGACCGTCGTCATGTCATCGAAGTACCCAGTGCCCACCTCCTGCTGATGCGCGACGAAGGTGTAACCCTTGGCGGCATCGGCAAATTCCTGCTCCTGCAGCTTCACATAGGCGGTCATGTCGTTGCGGGCGTAGTCGTGGGCCAGGGAGAACATTCCATGCCACATGTTGTGGATGCCCGCCAGGGTAATGAACTGGTGCTTGTAGCCCATGGCCGACAGCTCGCGCTGGAATTTGGCGATGGTGGCGTCGTCCAGGTTCTTTTTCCAATTGAAGGAAGGGGAGCAGTTGTACGAAAGCAGCTGGTCCGGGTATTCCTTCTTGATGGCTTCGGCGAAGCGGCGCGCTTCGTCCAGGTCTGGCTTCGCCGTTTCGCACCAGATCAGGTCCGCGTAAGGCGCATAGGCCAGGCCGCGTGCGATGGCCTGATCCAGACCGGCACGAACCTTATAGAAGCCCTCAGGAGTGCGCGTGCCGGTTACGAATGGCTGATCGTAAGGATCGCAGTCCGAAGTGAGCAAGTCCGCCGCATTTGCGTCGGTGCGGGCCAGGATGATGGTAGGCACACCGGCCACGTCCGCCGCCAGGCGGGCGGCGACCAGTTTCTGCACGGCTTCCTGGGTGGGGACCAGTACCTTGCCACCCATATGGCCGCATTTCTTTACCGATGCCAGCTGGTCTTCGAAGTGCACCCCGGCGGCACCGGCTTCGATCATGCTTTTCATCAGTTCATAGGCATTGAGTACGCCGCCGAAACCCGCTTCGGCGTCCGCGACTATGGGCGCGAAGTAGTCGATATAGCCATCGTCGCCCGGGTTCTTGCCCGCTTTCCACTGAATCTGGTCAGCGCGGCGGAAAGCATTGTTGATACGCTTCACAACCGTTGGAACCGAATCCACCGGATACAGCGACTGGTCCGGGTACATGGACTCAGCGCTGTTGTTGTCAGCGGCGACCTGCCAGCCCGAAAGGTAGATGGCTTGAATGCCTGCCTTGACCTGTTGTACAGCCTGGCCGCCGGTAAGCGCCCCCATGCAGTTGACGAAGTCTTTGTCCGGGCGGAAGGAGGGGCGGGCCCCCTGGGTGACCAGCTTCCAGAGTTTTTCCGCGCCCTGTCTGGCAAAGGTGTGCTCAGGCTGAACGGAGCCACGCAGGCGGACCACATCGGCGGCGGTATAGGTACGGGTGACCCCCTTCCAGCGCGGGTTCTCCGCCCAGTCTTTCTCCAGGGCCGCTATTTGTTGTTCGCGTGTCAGTGCCATTGGGTAAGCCTCGTCGCATAGGTCTCTTGGGATGTCGTGCTCCGCCCGAAGGGCATCCATTCATCAGGGCGCGGCGGCAGAGGAAGGCTTGAGGGGAGGGCTGGAACCCATTGCGCGGGCGAACGAAAGGGCTGGCGAACCGGCATGGCTGAGCTGCGTGTAGTGTGGGGCTCAGGCCACTCCAAGATCGCACATCTGGCTGACAGGCCTTCGGCGCTTCCGTCCCTCGGGACAACTTCGTTCCAGTCGCAACCCCGTCAAACCGCCTTGTGGGCCGTGCTGACACCAGAGCGGTTCCCTAGGTAGCGAGAACGCGCGCCGGAGGCCCCGTATGAGGGCCCCTGATTAGCGGGAGCGAGGCCATCATGCCTTCGGGCAGGAACGCCGTCAAACACTTTGTAGTGTTTATTTCAGGTCACTACATACTTTCAGGAATACGACTCATCGGTCACGGAAAGGCCCTGGGGTCGGGCTCTCAGGGCAGGGCATCGACCCGGACCCGAAGCGTCATGTCGTCTCGGCCGGCAGTACCGTAATAGCGGGTGCCGGCGTTGCGTTCGGCCTGGCTTTGGCCGTTGATACCAGCGACGGTGATCCACTGGCCCAAGGGGCCGCTGACACGGGTGTCAGTGCTCTGCACGTTCACGACGTCAGGACGTTCCTGGCTCATTCGATCGTTGTTGGTGCTGATCGCCAAGTGTACGGTTTCACCGCTTACCGTGGCGGTGACATAGAAACCCTGGGTTACGTTGCGGTATTCGGTCTGGGTTTGCAGCCGCCCGTAGGCGTCGGTCTGCGCGGTCGTCAGCGGCACGCTCTGGCCAACCTGGATGAGGGCCGCAGCCCCCTCGCTGGCCTGCACTTGCTGCAATCCGCCGGTACGGTTGGCAGTGCCGTAGTGAATGACGCGACCACTGCCCGCGCCGCTGCCAGCGCTGCGATTGCTGTCACTGGTATCCACGCTGATGAGCAAGCGGCGCGCCGGCACGTCGAGCCGTTCCAGCACGGTGCCAAGTTCATCGAGCTTGCCTGGCTCGGCATTGACGACCAGCTGATTGCCCAGCGCGCTGACGCTGCCTTGATTACCCAGGAATGATCTCACCAAGGGCAATATTTCTTCGCTGCTACGGTAGTGCAGCTCCAGTACTTGGGTAGCCGCCTGGGTAAGCGGGGCGAGGGTCAGCAGGACAAGCAGGAAGAAGGGGCGCAGCGGCATGGCAGGTTACTCCGCGAGGTCGAGCCCCAAGTATGACTCAGGGCTCGCTTGCATGGCGGCACGCAAGTAGACGCGGTTCACAGGTTCGGTCCGTGAGTCCGAAACAACGCCGTCCTGGCGCTGCGGTTCGATGAGCTTGACCGCTAGCGTTCGCCTGGATGCACATCGAGCACCATGTCTACATGCGGCAGACCGGCCTCGATGAATTCCTCGCTCACCACCTTGAAACCGAAGCGCTCATAGAAGGCAGTGGCATGTACCTGGGCGGTGAGCTTGAGCTCGGTGAGCCCTCGCTGTCGGGCTTGCTCGATCACAGCCTGTAGCAGTGCGTCCCCAACTTTCTGTCCGCGCCAGTCCTTGAGGACCGACAACCGTCCGAGGTAGCCGTCCGGCAGCAGCCGGGCCGTACCGATGGCGAAGTCCCCTTGTTCGGCCAGAAAGTGCACCGCGGTTTCATCTTCGGAGTCCCACTCCTGTTCAGGCGGTACAGCCTGTTCAGCGACGAACACGCTTTCTCGAATCCGATGGATGCTCGAATAGTCCCGATGCCAGTCGGCCAGGCGGATGCTCAGCTCATTCATCGGCGAACCCCAGGCTACCTTGCATGACCAACTGACTGAGCAGGGTGACTGCCTCTTCGTCTTCCAGCCAGGGACCGAGGTTGGTCTGGTGCAGGGCGTCCGCCGAGCAGACCAGCTGCAGCAGCGGGCGCAGGTTGCCAGGTAGCAGGCGGCTCTGCCCGCTGGCAAACAGCATCAATTCGGCGCCCATTTCCGACCAGGCCAGCCGAGCGCTGGGGTTGCGGATGATAACCGCGCCCTGGGCCAGGGCCTCGAGCAGGTCTTCTTCGCTCAACTCGCTCCCGGCGACCCGCTCGGCATAACGAGGCTCGGTCATGAACTGGCCGAACCAGGTCAGCAGCAAGCGGTCATCGCTCATGTGGCGCGCCAGCAGATCCTTGAGGCGCGCCAGCGCGTCATGCTGGATCTGGCTCGGGTCCGTGGCTGGCTGGATATCCGGGTCGCCATAGCGCTCATCATCGGGAATGAACTGGCTGAGGAAGTCGGTGAAATGGGTCAGCACTTCGCTCGCGCTGGGTGCGCGGAAGCCAATGCTGTAGGTCATGCAGTCGTCTACGGCGGTGCCAAAGTGCGCCAGGCGAGGCGGCAGGTAGAGCATGTCGCCCGGCTCCAGCGTCCAGGCGTCGCTTTCCTGGAAATCCGCCAGAATACGCAGGTCGGCGTGTTCGAGCAGAGGACTTTCAGCGTCGCACATCTGGCCCACTCGCCAAGTGCGCTTGCCGTGCCCCTGCAGCAGGAATACGTCGTAGTGATCGAAATGAGGGCCCACGCCACCGCCAGGGGCGGCATAGCTGATCATCACGTCATCGATGCGCCAGGTGGGCAGGAAGCGGAAGGGCTCGAGCAGGGCGCTCACTTCCGGAACGAACTGATCCACTGCCTGTACCAGAAGGGTCCAGTCCTTGGCGGGCAGGCTCGAAAAGGTGTCTTCGCCGAAGGGGCCGCGGCGCAACTCCCAAGGGTGATCGCCGTGTTCCAGAACAATGCGTGATTCGATTTCGTCTTCCAGGGCCAGCCCGGCAAGCTCGTCCGGGCTGATGGGATTTTCGAAATCAGCGAATGCCTCGCGTACCAGAAGAGGTTTCTTCTGCCAGTAATCGCGCAGGAATTCTCGAGCTGTCAGGCCGCCGAGTAGTTGAAGAGGTTTATCGGAAGACATCGCTAACTCTTTGAATGTTATGACCATATAGAAAGAAAAACGCCCGGCCAGGCCGGGCGTTCGCAGGATGGGCCCTTAGATGCGACGGGCCTGCTCGGCAGCATTGCCGATATAGCTGGCAGGTGTCAGCCGGGCCAGTTCGGCCTTGGCACCTTGCGGGATTTCCAACGCCTCGATGAACTCCTGCAAGACCTGGGCGCTGATGCCCTTGCCGCGGGTCAGCTCCTTGAGTTTCTCGTAGGGGTTCTCGACGTTGTAGCGACGCATGACGGTCTGGATGGGCTCGGCGAGGACCTCCCAGCACGCGTCCAGGTCCGCCGCGATGCGCTGGGCGTTGATTTCCAGCTTGCCGATGCCCTTGAGGCTGGCTTCATAGGCGATCACGCTGTGAGCGAAGCCTACGCCCAGGTTGCGCAGGACGGTGGAATCGGTGAGGTCGCGCTGCCAGCGGGAAATGGGCAGCTTGCTGGCCAGATGCTGGAACAGGGCATTGGCGATCCCCAGGTTGCCTTCGGAGTTCTCGAAGTCGATGGGGTTGACCTTGTGCGGCATGGTGGAGGAACCGATCTCCCCGGCCACGGTGCGCTGCTTGAAGTAGCCCAGGGAGATATAGCCCCAGATGTCCCGGTCGAAGTCGATCAGGATGGTATTGAAGCGGGCAATGGCATCGAACAGCTCGGCAATGTAATCGTGAGGCTCGATCTGGGTCGTGTAGGGGTTGAATACCAGGCCCAGCTCATCTTCGATGAAGGCCCGGGCATTGGCTTCCCAGTCCACATCCGGGTAGGCCGACAGATGTGCGTTGTAATTGCCCACCGCGCCATTGATCTTGCCCAGCAGCGGTACGGCCGCCACCTGATTGATCTGGCGTTCCAGGCGATAGACCACGTTCGCCAGTTCCTTGCCCAGGGTGGTCGGGGAGGCGGGCTGGCCGTGGGTGCGGGAAAGCATCGGCACGTCAGCGAAGCGGATGGCCAGTTCGCGAATGGCCTGGGCGATCTGCCGCATCAGGGGCAGCAGGACGTTGTCGCGGCCTTCGCGCAGCATGAGCGCGTGGGACAGGTTGTTGATGTCTTCGCTGGTGCAGGCAAAGTGGATGAATTCGCTGACCTTGGCCAGTTCCGGAAGGCGCGCCGCCTGCTCCTTGAGCAGGTATTCGATGGCCTTGACGTCGTGGTTGGTGGTGCGTTCGATCTCTTTCACGCGCTCGGCGTGTTCGAGAGCGAAACCGGTGGCCAGTTCATCGAGCAATGCGTTGGCGCCTTCCGAGAACGGCGGCACTTCGGTGATCTGAGGGTGGGCCGCCAGGCGCTGCAGCCAGCGGACCTCGACCATCGCGCGGAAGCGGATCAGGCCGTACTCGCTGAAGATAGGGCGCAGGGCCTCGGTTTTGCCGGCGTAGCGGCCGTCTACAGGGGAAACCGCAGTGAGCGAAGAGAGCTGCATAGGGTGTTCTCGGACAGTCGGGCAACGAAAAGGGCGCGTATGATACACGAAAAGGCGTCGGGCTCGCTGGCCTATCGGCCAGCGCCCGGGTCATTCGCTACGCATCAACGGGTAGAGCTCGCGCAACAGCTTGCGCCGGCCAAGCAGCAGTTGCCAGCGATGGCCGCCGAGCTGTCGCCACAGGCGGGCGCAGCGGATGCCGGCCAACAACAGTGCGCGGATCTTCGAGGCATTGCTTGGTTGCTGCAGGAAGCGCATGTCGCCGTGGACCTGAATGCGTTGGCGCAGGGTGCTCAGGGTGTCCTGATAGAGGCCCCCGCAAGCGGCGATCACGTTCTCGTGGGCCGGCCCGAAGTGTTCGACCTGGGCCTGGATCTGCGGCAATCGCTTGCCAATGGTTTCCAGCATGGCGGGGCGCTTTTCCAACTGGCGCTCCAGCGTGACCATGGACAAGGCATAGCGCAAGGGCTCGCGCTGCAGGCTGACCGGGTCGCGCTCAAGGGCGGCGGCCAGGGCCTGGAAGCCCTCGCGCAGCGACTGGTGGCTGCCGCCAAAGACCTCCAGGGTGTCTTTCGGGTCTACCACCAGCAGGGTGCCCAGCATGGTCTCCAGTTCCACTTCGGTGATCTGCCCGGTCTTGGCTATCCGGTCCACCAGCGCGGCAGCCTGGAAGACGCCGCCGAGCGCGATCAATTGTTCCTGCATCCGGTTCATGCGGTTGCTGCCTCGCGTGGTGTCGCCGGCTCGGCGCTTTCGATCACGCCACCACCAAGGCAGACATCGCCATCGTAGAACACCACTGATTGCCCCGCAGTCACAGCGCGCTGGGGCTCGTCGAAGACGACCCGGTAGCCCTCCGCGGTACGCTCCAGGGTGCACGGCTGATCGGCCTGACGGTAGCGGACCTTGGCGGTCAGCCGGCGCGGGCTGGAAAGGTCCAGGGGGTTCACCCAAAAGATTTCCGACGCCAGCAAGGCCTTGGCGAACAGCCATGGATGATCGTTGCCCTGGCCGACGATGAGTTCGTTGCGGGTCAGGTCCTTGGCCAGTACATACCAGGGCTCATCGCCGGCACCCTGGAGACCGCCGATGCCCAGGCCCTGGCGCTGGCCGATGGTGTGGTACATCAGGCCATGATGGCGCCCGATGACCAGGCCCTCGGTGGTCTTGATCTCACCCGGTTGGGCCGGCAGGTATTGCTTGAGGAAGTCGCTGAAGCGCCGCTCGCCGATGAAGCATATGCCCGTGGAATCCTTTTTCTTGGCCGTGGCCAGGCCATGCAGGTCCGCGATGGCGCGCACTTCGGGCTTTTCCAGCTCGCCCACGGGGAACAGGGTGCGGGCGATCTGTTCGCCGCCCACCGCATGCAGGAAGTAGCTCTGGTCCTTGTTCGGGTCCAGGCCCTTGAGCAGCTCGGTAACGCCATCCCGGTCCCGGCGGCGCACGTAGTGCCCGGTGGCGATCAGGTCGGCGCCCAGGCCGAGGGCATAGTCGAGGAAAGCCTTGAACTTGATCTCGCGGTTGCAGAGGATGTCCGGGTTCGGCGTGCGTCCGGCCTTGTATTCGTCAAGGAAATGCTCGAACACGTTGTCCCAGTACTCGGCGGCGAAATTGGCCGTGTGCAGCTTGATGCCGATGCGGTCGCACACTGCCTGGGCGTCGGCGAGGTCTTCCCGTGCGGTGCAGTACTCGGTGCCGTCGTCTTCCTCCCAGTTCTTCATGAACAGCCCTTCGACCTGGAAGCCTTGCTGCAGCAGGAGGAGGGCAGACACGGAAGAGTCGACGCCGCCGGACATGCCGACGATCACGCGCGTATTACGGGGATCCCGATAGGGATCGTGAGAGAGAGGCTCACGCATGGGCTTGGATAAGGCTCTGGTGAAAACGAAGCATTCTATCAGGCCAGACGCCCACAGTGAAAAGCCGCCTCACTCGCGGATGACATCGAGACTGTGCGTCGGGCCGGCGAGGTAGTCTTCGATACAGCGTGGCACCAGCTCGCTGCGCCAGCGGTGGGGGGCGGCGAGCAGTTCCTCGCGGGTAAGCCAGTGAGTCGCGGTGATGTCCTGGTCCAGTGGGTGATCATGCCGACGCACAGGGCGAGCCGCGAAGCAGATCCGCTGGTAGGTGACGCCGTTGGAAGGCGCGACGTAAAGGTAAATGCCGACTACGCCCGTGAGCTCCACCTCCCAGGCTGTTTCTTCACGTGTCTCACGCAAGGCGGCCTGGCGCAGCGTCTCGCCCTGTTCAAGATGGCCCGCTGGCTGGTTGAGCACCAGGCGGCCGCCTTTGTGCTCCTCGACGAACAGGAAGCGGCCATCATCTTCGATGACGGTGGCGACAGTGATATGGGGTTGCCAGCTCATACAAATGTCCAAGTCCAGAAAATAAAAAACCCCGGCCTGGGCCGGGGCTGTGTCGCTCGTTACTGCAATGAAGCGATGGCTTCGTTGAGGGTTGCGCTGGGGCGCATGGCCTTGCTTGCCAGTTCCGCAGTGGCGAAGTAGTAACCGCCAATGTCCACAGGCTTGCCCTGGGCGCCGTTGAGTTCGGAAACGATGGTGTCTTCCTTGCTGGTCAGGGCCTCGGCCAACGGCTTGAAGCGCGCCTGCAGGTCGGTATCCTGGGTTTGCTCGGCCAGCGCCTGAGCCCAGTAGGTGGCCAGGTAGTAGTGGCTGCCGCGGTTGTCGATGCCGCCCACCTTGCGGGAAGGGGACTTGTTCGTGTCCAGGAACTTGCCGGTGGCCTGGTCGAGGGTGTCAGCCAGGACCTGGGCCTTGGGGTTGCCATAGGCGGTCGCCAGGTGTTCCAGGGAAGCGGCCAGGGCGAGGAATTCGCCGAGGGAGTCCCAGCGCAGGAAGCCTTCCTCGTTGAATTGCTGAACGTGCTTGGGCGCGGAACCGCCGGCACCGGTCTCGAACAGGCCGCCGCCGTTCATCAGAGGGACAATGGACAGCATCTTGGCGCTGGTGCCCAGTTCCATGATCGGGAACAGGTCGGTCAGGTAGTCGCGCAGTACGTTGCCGGTGACCGAGATGGTGTCCTTGCCGGCGCGAATGCGCTCCAGGGACACTTTCATGGCTTCCACTGGCGAGCGGACGCTGATGTCCAGGCCTGCGGTGTCGTGGTCTTTCAGGTAGCGCTGCACCTTTTCGATCAGCGCGGCGTCGTGGGCGCGGTTGGCGTCCAGCCAGAAGATGGCCGGGGTGTTGCTGGCGCGGGCGCGGTTGACCGCCAGCTTGACCCAGTCACGGATGGGCGCGTCCTTGGTCTGGCACATGCGGAAGATGTCGCCGGCTTCCACGGCTTGCTCCATCAGTACCTTGCCGTCGGCGTCCAGCACGCGGACCACGCCGTCGGCCTTGACCTGGAAGGTCTTGTCATGGGAGCCGTATTCCTCGGCCTTCTGGGCCATCAGGCCAACGTTCGGCACGCTGCCCATGGTGGTGGGGTCGAAGGCACCATTGCGCTTGCAGTCGTCGATCACGGCCTGGTAGATGGTGGCGTAGCAGCGGTCAGGGATCACTGCCTTGGCATCCTGCAGTTCGCCCTTGGCGTTCCACATCTTGCCCGAATCACGAATCATCGCCGGCATGGAGGCGTCGACGATCACATCGCTGGGCACGTGCAGGTTGGTGATTCCCTTGTCGGAGTTGACCATGGCCACGGCGGCGCGAGCCTGGTACACCGCCTGTATGTCCGCTTCGATTTCAGCCTGCTTGTCGGCCGGCAGCGATTTGATGCGCGCGTAGAGATCACCGATGCCATTGTTGCTGTTGAAGCCAGCCTCGGCCAGGGTGGCCTCATGCTTGGCCAGGGCGTCCTTGTAGTACTCTTCGACGAACTGGCCGAACATGATCGGGTCCGAGACCTTCATCATGGTCGCCTTCAGGTGTACCGAGAACAGCACGCCCTGGGCCTTGGCGTCTTCGATCTGCGCCGCGACGAATGCGCGCAGGGCCTTGCGGCTCATCACGGCACTGTCGATGATCTCGCCGGCCTGGACCTTGGTCTTTTCCTTGAGCACGGTGGTGTTGCCATCCTTGCCCGCGAGCTCGATGCGCACGGTGCCGTCGGCGGCGATGACGGCGGCTTTCTCGCTGCCGTAGAAGTCACCGTTGTCCATGTGCGCGACGTGGGCCTTGGAGTCCGCTGCCCAGGCGCCCATCTTGTGGGGGTGCTTGCGCGCGTAGTTCTTGACCGACAGGGGCGCGCGGCGGTCGGAATTGCCTTCGCGCAGTACCGGGTTCACGGCGCTGCCCTTGATCTTGTCATAGCGGCCGCGTACGTCCCTGGCCTCGTCGCTGTCAGCGGTGTCGGGGTAGTCCGGGACGTCGAAGCCCTTGGCCTGCAGTTCCTTGATCGCTGCCTTCAGCTGCGGCACCGAAGCGCTGATGTTCGGCAGCTTGATGATGTTGGCCTCGGGCGTGGTCGCCAGTTCGCCCAGCTCCGCCAGGTCATCGGATACGGCACGCTCGCCTAGACGTTCCGGGAAGGCGGCGAGGATGCGGCCGGCCAGGGAAATGTCGCGGGTTTCGACGGCGATGTCGGCGGTCTTGGTGAACGCCTCGATGATGGGCAGGAGGGAGTAGGTGGCGAGGGCGGGGGCTTCGTCGGTGAAGGTGTAGATGATCTTGGATCGGGTGGGCATGTCGAGTTAACTCTCTGTTTTGCTGAGCATGCTAAGCATCTCGTTGCGCAGGGTAGGCGCTTTCGGCGCAGCGGCGCGCGTCGAAAGTCGAGAGGCCTCGCGGTGATGTTGGGTGCATCAGTCGAGCGTCAAACGGCCGGGCCGAGGTGCGGGCCTGGACGGGTTCACGGTTACCGCTGGGCGTACCTTGCATGGGGGTGCGCCACTATGACTCACTGGTCACCGGGCGGAGTATATCAAACCCATGGCCGGGCGCACGAAAGTTCGCCGGAGGTGGCGGCAATGGCGATGGAAAGGCGGGAAGGGCGAAATATGACTGGGCCGCCTCGGTAAGCGGGCCCAGCCATCGGGAGTTGGGCTGCGTCAGGCGTGTTCGGTAGAAGACGCGTACTGTGAAACGGCAACGTTGACAGAGTCGGTTACCGGTGAAATCCCCACGGCATGCATGCCTTTAGGGCCTTGGATAATGTTGAATTTTACGGGTTGCCCTGCCTTGAGCGTTTTGTAACCTTCCATTTCAATGGCCGAAAAATGCGCGAACAGATCTTCGCTTTTTCCGTCCTCGTTGATGAACCCGTAGCCCTTGGCATTGTTGAACCACTTGACTTTACCGCTTGGCATGCTCATATCCCTCTGCAAAGGACCCCATCTCTGGAGTATCATCCACCAAGCCCGCGCGCCGGCCGAAAAATTTATTTGACTGCGCGGACCTTTCCTCCCCAATGTGGGTTCTACTGTTTGTAACACCGTTTTGCCGATAGTCAAGGTCATGCGGCGGCCGAGTATCAATCTGGACACACGTCTCACCACAACCTTCGATCGCTCAACGATGAACACTTCCGAAATGCATTCAACCAACCATATTCGTCTAACCTTCCAACAGGGCCGGCTCGGCCCGGACAGCCCCGCGCCTCACGAGGACGATTCCGCCGGCGTGGCGGTGCAGGAGTCCAAGCCGACGCTACAGGCGCCGCCGATGTACAAGGTGGTGCTGTTCAACGATGACTACACCCCGATGGATTTCGTGGTAGAGGTGCTGGAGCTGTTCTTCAACCTGAATCGCGAGCTGGCGACCAAGGTGATGCTGGCGGTGCATACGGAAGGGCGTGCGGTCTGTGGGCTGTACACCCGGGACATCGCCGAAACCAAAGCCATGCAGGTGAATCAGTACGCCAGGGAAAGCCAGCATCCGCTACTCTGTGAAATCGAGAAGGACGGTTGAAATCCGGCCACTTGGGTTATGAGGTGAAGCTATGTTAAACCGCGAGCTCGAAGTCACTCTCAATCTGGCCTTCAAGGAGGCTCGGTCCAAACGGCATGAATTCATGACCGTCGAGCATCTCTTGCTGGCCTTATTGGATAACGAGGCAGCCGCTACCGTGCTACGGGCGTGCGGTGCCAACCTCGACAAACTCAAGCACGACCTCCAGGAGTTCATCGACTCCACCACCCCACTGATTCCGGTCCACGACGAAGACCGCGAAACCCAGCCCACGCTCGGTTTCCAGCGAGTGCTGCAGCGCGCCGTCTTCCATGTGCAGAGCTCCGGCAAGCGCGAAGTCACCGGTGCCAACGTACTGGTGGCCATCTTCAGCGAGCAGGAAAGCCAGGCTGTTTTCCTCCTCAAGCAACAGAGCGTGGCGCGCATCGACGTGGTCAACTACATCGCCCATGGTATTTCCAAGGTGCCGGGGCATGGCGAGCACTCCGAGGGTGAGCAGGAAATGCAGGACGACGAGGGCGGCGAGTCTTCATCCTCCGGGAACCCCCTGGATGCCTATGCCAGCAACCTGAACGAGCTGGCGCGTCAAGGGCGTATCGACCCGCTGGTCGGGCGCGAGAGCGAAGTCGAGCGCGTCGCGCAGATCCTGGCGCGCCGGCGCAAGAACAACCCACTGCTGGTGGGCGAGGCGGGCGTCGGCAAGACCGCCATCGCCGAGGGCCTGGCCAAGCGCATCGTCGACAGCCAGGTGCCTGACCTGCTCGCCAACAGTGTCGTCTACTCCCTGGACCTGGGCGCGCTGCTGGCCGGCACCAAGTACCGGGGCGACTTCGAGAAGCGCTTCAAGGCCCTGCTCGGCGAGCTGCGCAAGCGGCCCCAGGCGATTCTCTTCATCGACGAGATTCACACCATCATCGGTGCGGGCGCTGCGTCCGGCGGGGTGATGGACGCGTCCAATCTGCTCAAGCCGTTGCTGTCCTCTGGTGAAATCCGCTGCATCGGGTCCACCACCTTCCAGGAATTCCGTGGCATCTTCGAGAAGGACCGTGCCCTGGCGCGTCGCTTCCAGAAGGTGGATGTCAGCGAGCCATCGGTCGAAGACACCATTGGCATCCTGCGTGGCTTGAAGAACCGTTTCGAACAGCATCACAGCATCGAATACAGTGACGAAGCCCTGCGTGCCGCGGCTGAACTGGCGTCTCGCTACATCAACGACCGCCACATGCCGGACAAGGCCATCGACGTGATCGACGAAGCCGGCGCCTACCAGCGCTTACAGCCGGCCGAGGCTCGGGTCAAGCGCATCGAGGTGCCTCAGGTCGAGGACATCATCGCCAAGATCGCGCGCATCCCTCCGAAGCACGTCAACAGCTCCGACAAGGAACTGCTGCGTAACCTGGAGCGCGACCTGAAGTTGACGGTGTTCGGTCAGGACGCGGCCATCGACTCGCTGTCGACGGCGATCAAGCTCTCACGCGCCGGCCTCAAGGCGCCCGACAAACCTGTGGGTTCCTTCCTCTTCGCCGGCCCGACCGGGGTCGGCAAGACCGAAGCCGCCCGCCAGCTGGCCAAGGCGCTGGGTATCGAGCTGGTACGCTTCGACATGTCCGAGTACATGGAGCGGCATACCGTGTCCCGGCTGATAGGCGCGCCTCCCGGGTATGTGGGCTTCGACCAGGGCGGGCTGCTCACCGAGGCGATCACCAAGCAGCCACATTGCGTGCTGTTGCTCGACGAAATCGAAAAGGCGCATCCGGAAGTCTTCAACCTGCTGCTGCAGGTCATGGACCACGGCACCCTGACCGATAACAACGGGCGCAAGGCCGACTTCCGCAACGTGATCCTGATCATGACCACCAACGCAGGTGCGGAAACCGCTGCGCGGGCCTCCATCGGCTTCACTCAGCAGGATCATTCCTCCGATGCCATGGAAGTGATCAAGAAGAGCTTCACGCCGGAATTCCGCAATCGGTTGGATACCATCATCCAGTTCGGTCGCCTCAGCCATGAAGTCATCAAGAGCGTGGTCGACAAGTTCCTTACCGAACTGCAGGCGCAACTGGAAGACAAGCGTGTGCAACTCGAAGTCACCGATGCTGCCCGCAGCTGGTTGGCGGCAAGTGGCTACGATGCGCAAATGGGTGCCCGGCCCATGGCTCGACTCATTCAGGACAAGATCAAGCGGCCCCTGGCCGAAGAGATCCTGTTCGGCGAGCTGTCGGAACACGGCGGGGTGGTGCACATCGATATCAAGGATGGCGAGCTTACGTTCGACTTCGAAACCGCCGCCGAAATGGCCTGAAGGCATGTGGCGAGGGTTCGCTCTCGCCGCGCCCTGTCAGTCACACGCATACGAAAAGCCCGGCTTGGAAGCCGGGCTTTGTCGTTTCGAGCTATCAGCGAGCGCGGTAGGTGATGCGGCCCTTGCTGAGGTCGTAAGGGGTCAGCTCGACGCGGACCTTGTCGCCGGTCAGGATTCGGATGTAGTTCTTGCGCATCTTTCCAGAAATATGCGCGGTAACGACGTGCCCGTTTTCCAACTCCACGCGGAACATGGTGTTGGGCAGGGTGTCGACGACAGTGCCTTCCATTTCGAAGCTGTCTTCTTTCGACATGCAGTAAAGCCCTCGGTATCCAGAAAGTGGCCCGGTGCAACTGCGCCAGGCAAAAGCGGCGCATATTGTGCCCGAAAAAGGGACCACGCGCCAAGGGCTCAGTTCAGTGTTACCCACCGCTGGTTGATCAGCAATTCGATTGGGCGGTACTGGGTCTTGTAGTTCATCTTCTTGCAGTTCTTGATCCAGTAGCCAAGATACACAGCCCCAAGGTTCAGCCGTAAGCTTTCCCTGATCTGCCACAGAATGGCAAAGCGGCCCAGGCTGCGTCGCTCTTCCTCGGGTTCGTAGAACGTGTAAACGGCAGACAGGCCGTTGGGCAGCAGGTCTGTGACCGCTACGGCTACGAGCCGGCCCTCGAGGCGGAACTCGTAGAAGCGGGAAAACGGCAGGTCCCGTACCAGGAAAGTTGAAAACTGATCGCGACTGGGCGGGTACATGTCACCATCATTGTGGCGCTGTTCGATATAGCGCCTGTAAAGGTCGAAATATTCTTCGGTGAAGCGCGGACGGGTCGCTTGTACCTGGATATCGGCGTTGCGCTTGAGGATACGCTTTTGCTGTCGGCTGGGCAGGAAGCGCGCCGCCGGGATGCGGGCCGGCACGCAGGCATTGCAGCGCTGGCAATGAGGGCGGTAAAGGTGGTCACCACTGCGACGAAAGCCCAGCTCTGAAAGGTCGGCGTAAACGCTCGGGTCCATCGGCTGGCTTGGGTCCAGGAACAGCGTGGTGGCCTGCTCGTCCGGCAGGTAGCTGCAGGCATGGGGTTGAGTGGCATAGAACTTCAGGCGCGCCAACTCGGTCATGATCAACCCTCGATCGAAGCTTACTCAATGAGTGTATGCCAGCGTGGCGCGACTCGCCTAGCGACCCCAGGTAGCCGTGCTGCTCGCATCCAGGTGGCGCTCAAGGTATTGGACGAATTCGGCGCGCGCGATTTCCCTTGCGCCGAAGCTTTCCAGATGACGGGTATGCATCTGGCAGTCGATCAGTACGAAACCATGACTGTTCAGGTACTCGGCCAGATAGGCGAACGCGACCTTGGATGCATCGGTTGCTCGGCTGAACATGGATTCACCGAAGAACAACCGGCCCATGGCGATACCGTAGAGCCCGCCAACGAGTTGGCCGTCTCGCCAGGTCTCGACACTGTGGGCGATGCCGCGCCGATGCAGCTCGGTATAGGCCCGTTCGACGGCAGGGGTGATCCAGGTGCCCCGGGCATAGGCGCGAGGCGCGGCGCAGGCCTGTATGACCTGGGTGAATGCCTTGTCCAGAGTGATCTGGAAGTGGCCTTGGCGTAGGGTCTTGCGCAAGCTGCGCGATACTCTGACATCGGTTGGCGCCACTACCATGCGTGGGTCGGGAGACCACCACATTACAGGCTGGCCTTGTTCATACCATGGAAAACAGCCATGTCTATAGGCCGCGATCAGGCGTTCCGGGGTCAGGTCCCCGCCAGCGGCCAGCAGACCGTTAGGGTTGCGCAGGGCTCGCTCCAGGGGTGGGAAGCACAGGTCGTTGCGGGTCAGCCAGGTCAGCATCGGAATGACAGGTCGAGCGAAAGGGGAGGGGAGAGTATCGCCCTCGGTGGTCACTGTCGTCGAGTCCGTATGCGCATGCTTGGCCGATGGCCAGCGAGCCAAGGGGCCCGGAACCCCCTGTCGGCCTGCTGGTCCATGAAGCTTCACGCAGATAAGCAAATAAAGGCTTTAACCCTTTGTCAGGTCAAGAAAACCATGGTCAAATCGGAATCATTTTATCAGTCGTCCGCCCGTGCTCGCCTGAACACTGGCCTAGCGCCACCCTATGACATCGGTACTGTAAATCCGTACAATGGTCAGCCATGAACGGAACCGGCCGCGATACAGTCCCTGGGTCGCGCGTACCGCGCAGGAAAGAACGCGTTTTGAAGAAGTCTACCGCTAAACCCGTCCCCGTCCCTCTCTGGCGGCAACAGCTGCACTACCGCTTGAAGGAGGGCGCCCTCATTGCCATGGCGGCGCTGTGCCTTTACCTCTGGATGGCCTTGCTGAGCTACGACCAGGCCGATCCGGGCTGGAGCCACACGGGCACCAGCGTCGGCCAGGTGCAGAACGCCGCTGGGCGCGCCGGTGCCTACGCCGCGGACATCCTGTTCATGGTACTGGGGTACTTTGCCTACATCTTCCCATTGTTGCTGGGCGTCAAGGCCTGGCAGATCTTCCGCGAGCGCCATCAGCCATGGCAGTGGAGCGGCTGGCTGTTCTCCTGGCGGCTGATCGGCCTGGTGTTCCTGGTGCTATCCGGCGCGGCGCTGGCACATCTGCACTTCCATTCTGCCGCCAGCCTGCCGGCCTCCGCCGGCGGCGCCCTGGGCGAAAGCCTTGGGGACCTGGCCCGCAACGCCCTTAACGTCCAGGGCAGTACGTTGCTGTTCATCGCGCTTTTCCTGTTCGGCCTCACCGTATTCACGGATCTTTCCTGGTTTGCGGTCATGGACACCACGGGCAAGATCACTCTGGACCTCTTCGAACTGGTCACGGGCGCGGCCAGCCGCTGGTGGGCGGCGCGTAGCGAGCAGCGACGCCTGGTGGCGCGCCTGCGAGACGACGAACCCGTGCATGTGGAAGCCCCCACACCCCGCAAGGAAACCCGTGTGGAACCTCGCAGCGAGGCCCGGCCGCAACCGGTAGCGGTGCGGCAGGAACCGGTGTTCGGCGGTGAGGTTGTGGCGCCAGCGGCCGCGGTGTCCACGCCGGCGGTCGCCATGGCAGGCGCCCCGGCGACCGCGCGGGCCAGGGTGCCCGAGGTGGCTCTGCGCATGCCATGGGACGACGAGGAGGAGCTGGAAAGCTTCTCCGCCCTGGACGCGGAAGCGCCCAGCGAGGCGCCCCGACTGGCGGCCGTGCGCCCTGTTGCCCAGGTGTCCGCGCCAGCGATGCCACCTATCATCGCGCCTGCCGCGCAAGCTCCGGCTGTGCCGGTTCCGGCTCCGAAAGCTGAACCCGTGCGGCGCCTGTTTCCGGAAAAGCCGGAGCCACCCATGGTGGACGCGGCGCTGGAAGGCACCATCCCCCCGTTATCGATCCTCGATCCGGTGCAAAAGAAGCAGGTCCAGTATTCGCCCGAATCCCTGGCGGGTGTCGGCCAGCTGCTCGAAATCAAGCTCAAGGAATTCGGCGTCGAGGTTACGGTAGACTCCATCCACCCAGGGCCTGTCATTACCCGCTATGAGATACAGCCCGCCGCGGGGGTCAAGGTCAGCCGGATTTCCAATCTGGCCAAGGACCTGGCGCGCTCGCTCGCTGTCACCAGCGTTCGCGTGGTGGAAGTGATTCCGGGCAAGACCACGGTGGGTATCGAGATTCCCAACGAAGACCGCCAGATCGTCCGTTTCTCCGAGGTGCTATCCACGCCGCAGTACGAAGAGGCGCAGTCGCCGGTGGCCCTTGCCCTTGGTCACGACATCGGCGGCAAGCCGGTGATCACCGACCTGGCCAAGATGCCTCACCTGCTGGTCGCCGGTACCACCGGCTCCGGCAAGTCCGTGGGGGTGAACGCAATGATCCTGTCGATCCTGTTCAAGTCCACGCCACAGGATGCGCGGTTGATCATGATCGACCCGAAGATGCTGGAGCTGTCCATCTACGAAGGCATCCCGCACCTGCTGTGCCCCGTGGTGACGGACATGAAGGACGCGGCCAACGCCCTGCGCTGGAGCGTGGCGGAGATGGAGCGCCGCTACAAGCTGATGGCGGCCATGGGCGTGCGCAACCTGGCCGGCTTCAACCGCAAGGTCAAGGAGGCGCAGGAAGCGGGCCATCCGCTTGGGGACCCGCTCTACCGTCGCGAGAGCATGGAAGACGAAGCGCCGCTGCTCAATACCCTGCCCACCATCGTGGTTGTGGTCGATGAATTCGCCGACATGATGATGATCGTGGGCAAGAAGGTCGAAGAGCTTATCGCCCGTATCGCCCAGAAGGCTCGTGCCGCCGGCATTCACCTGATCCTGGCCACCCAGCGCCCGTCGGTGGACGTGATCACCGGCCTGATCAAGGCGAACATTCCCACCCGCATGGCGTTCCAGGTGTCCAGCAAGATCGACTCGCGGACCATCATCGACCAGGGCGGCGCCGAGCAGTTGCTAGGCCACGGTGACATGCTGTACATGCCGCCCGGTACCAGTCTGCCGATTCGTGTTCACGGCGCGTTCGTTTCCGATGACGAAGTGCACCGCGTGGTGGAAGCCTGGAAGATGCGTGGCTCGCCTGACTACAACGACGATATTCTCAACGGGGTAGAGGAAGGCAGCGGCGGCACCTACGAAGGCGGCGGTGGCGGCGACGGCGAAGACAGCGAAAGCGATGCGCTCTATGACGAAGCCGTGGCTTTCGTATTGGAGAGCCGCAGGGCCTCCATCTCTTCGGTGCAGAGAAAATTGAAGATTGGCTACAACCGAGCGGCGCGCATGATCGAGGCCATGGAAATGGCGGGTGTGGTTACGCCGATGAACAGCAATGGCAGCCGCGACGTGATCGCGCCTGGCCCGGCGCGGGACTAAACGCTGGCGTCCGATGGCGCCGGCTGGCTTTCTGACTAGAGGATTATCATGCGCCTGATTCGCATGTTGTTGGTGTCCGCGCTGGCCTTGGCCAGCGCTTCCGTGGTGGCCGATGAGCAGGCGGTGAAGTCCCTGACCCAGCTGCTGGAGAAGTCGCAGACCCTGACCGGGCGCTTCTCCCAGCTCACCCTGGACGCAGGCGGTACTCAATTGCAGGAAACCAGCGGCGAGATGACCTTGCAGCGCCCTGGGCTCTTCAACTGGCACACCGATGCGCCACAGGAGCAGTTGATGGTGTCCGACGGCCAGAAGGTATCCCTCTGGGACCCGGACCTGGAACAGGTGACCGTCAAGAAGCTGGACCAGCGCCTGACCCAGACGCCTGCCTTGCTGCTCTCCGGTGACGTGTCCAAGATCAGCCAGAGCTTCGACATTACCGCCAAGCAGGCGGGCGATGTGATGGACTTCGTGCTCAAGCCGAAAACCAAGGACACGCTCTTCGACTCCCTGCGCTTGTCATTCCGGCGGGGCTTGATCAATGACATGCAGTTGATCGACAGCGTCGGCCAGCGCACCAATATCCTGTTCATGGGCGTGAAGGCCAACGAGCCGGTATCGGCCAGCAAGTTTACGTTCGCCATCCCCAAGGGTGCCGACGTCATCCAGGAATAAGGCCTCGCCGCCCTGATGGACCTGTTCAGTTCCGTCCCGCCCGCGCAGCCCCTGGCGGCGAGGCTGCGCGCGAGCACGCTTGATGAATACGTGGGCCAGGATCACCTCCTGGCCCGCGGCAAGCCCCTGCGCGAGGCGCTGGAACAGGGCGCGCTGCATTCAATGATCTTCTGGGGCCCGCCCGGGGTGGGCAAGACCACCCTGGCCCAGTTGTTGGCCAAGGTTTCCGATGCCCATTTCGTCACAGTCTCCGCGGTACTGGCCGGGGTGAAGGAGATCCGCCAGGCGGTGGAGGTCGCCCGTCAGCAGGCCGCGCAATACGGCCGGCGCACCTTGCTGTTCGTGGATGAGGTTCATCGATTCAACAAATCTCAGCAGGATGCCTTCCTGCCCTTCGTCGAAGACGGCACCCTGATCTTCGTGGGCGCTACCACTGAAAACCCCTCCTTTGAACTCAATAATGCTCTGCTGTCACGGGCCCGAGTGTATGTGCTCAAGAGTCTCGACGAAGCCGCCATGCGCCAACTGGTGCAGCGTGCCCTGAATGAACCCCGTGGCCTGGGGGAGCGTCGGCTGAGTCTGGAGGAGGGCGCTTTCGCCATGCTCATGGCGGCCGCCGACGGTGACGGCCGTCGCTTGTTGAACCTGCTGGAGAACGCCTCCGATCTGGTCGAGGATGGACAGGCTATCACCGTGGAGCTGCTGCAAAGCCTGCTCGGCGACACCCGCCGCCGATTCGACAAGGGCGGGGAGGCTTTCTACGATCAGATCTCCGCCTTGCACAAATCCGTGCGCGGCTCCAACCCGGACGGCGCGCTCTATTGGTACGCGCGGATGCTCGATGGCGGTTGCGACCCGCTTTACATTGCGCGGCGCGTGGTACGCATGGCCAGCGAAGACATAGGCAACGCGGACCCTCGGGCCCTGGCGCTTTGCCTTTCCGCCTGGGATGTACAGGAACGGCTCGGCAGCCCGGAGGGCGAATTGGCGGTGGCCCAGGCACTTGTCTATCTGGCTTGCGCGCCCAAGAGCAACGCCGTCTACACCGCGTTCAAGGCCGCCAAGGCCGATGCCGCGGGCCTGGGTTCACTGGAAGTGCCGCTTCACCTGCGCAACGCGCCTACCAAGCTGATGAAGAACCTGGGCTATGGCGACGAATACCGCTATGCCCATGATGAGCCAGACGCTTATGCCGCCGGTGAAGACTACTTCCCCGAAGGTATGGCACCACGGCATTATTATCAGCCCGTGCCGCGCGGTCTGGAACTGAAGATCGGCGAAAAACTCAAGCACTTGGCGGAACTGGACCGGGCCAGCCCCTTGCAGCGGAGGAAACCGTGATTCCCACAGTGGTATCGGTGGCCATGTTCGGCATTCTTGGCGGATTGCTCCGGTTCGCCACGGGCACCTGGGTAACCGCGAACTACCCGCGACATTATTACCTGGCGACCCTGGCGGTGAACCTCGTAGGCTGTCTGATCATTGGCTATCTTTACGGGGCTTTTCTGGCGCGTCCGGACGCGCCGCTGTACCTCAAGGCTGGCCTGATCGTCGGCTTCGTCGGCGGGCTGACAACCTTTTCATCCTTTTCCCTGGACACCCTGCGGCTGCTGGAAAGCGGCCAGGCACCCTTGGCCTTCGGCTATGCCGCTGCCAGTGTCCTAGGCGGCCTGCTCGCAACCTGGGCGGGCCTGTACTTGACCAAACTCTGAACAACGAGAGAACCCAATGCTCGATTCGAAACTGTTACGCGGCCAACTGCAAGACGTTGCCGAGCGCCTGGCCACCCGTGGCTTCACGCTCGACGTCGCCCGCATCGAAGCCCTGGAGGCCCAGCGCAAGGTGGTGCAGACCCGCACCGAACAACTGCAGGCCGAGCGCAACAGTCGTTCCAAATCCATTGGCCAGGCCAAGGCCAAGGGCGAGGACATCGCACCCTTGATGGCGGATGTCGAGCGCATGGCTGGAGAACTGGCCCAGGGCAAGGCTGAGCTGGACGATATCCAGGCGCAGCTCGACAGCATCCTCCTCGGCCTGCCCAACCTGCCGGACGCCTCGGTGCCCACAGGCAAGGATGAAGACGACAACGTGGAAGTGCGCCGCTGGGGCACGCCCACTACCTTCGACTTCGAGGTCAAGGATCACGTCGCCCTCGGCGAGCGCTTCGGCTGGCTTGACTTCGAAAGCGCCGCACGTCTGTCCGGTGCCCGCTTCGCCGTGTTGCGCGGCCCTATCGCTCGGCTGCACCGCGCGCTGGCGCAGTTCATGATCAACCTGCACGTCAGCGAGCATGGCTACGAGGAGGCCTACACGCCTTACCTGGTGCAAGCGCCGGCGCTGCAGGGCACCGGCCAATTGCCCAAGTTCGAGGAAGACCTGTTCAAGATCACCCGGGAGGGCGAGGCCGATCTTTATCTGATCCCTACCGCGGAAGTGTCCCTTACCAACCTGGTCGCCGATCAGATTCTCGATCCGAAGGCACTGCCGATCAAGCTGGTGGCCCATACGCCCTGCTTCCGTAGCGAGGCGGGCGCCTCCGGGCGCGATACCCGCGGCATGATCCGCCAGCACCAGTTCGACAAGGTCGAGATGGTACAGGTCGTTGAGCCGAGCAAATCCATGGAAGCCCTGGAAAGCCTGACGGCCAACGCGGAGCGCGTGCTTCAGGCCTTGGAACTGCCGTACCGGGTATTGGCTCTTTGCACCGGCGACATGGGATTCAGCGCAACCAAAACCTATGACCTGGAAGTCTGGGTGCCTAGCCAGGACAAGTACCGGGAAATTTCCTCGTGTTCGAACACTGGCGACTTCCAGGCACGGCGTATGCAAGCCCGCTGGCGCAACCCGGAAACGGGCAAGCCGGAACTGGTGCATACCCTCAATGGTTCCGGTCTAGCGGTGGGACGTACCTTGGTGGCCATTCTGGAAAACTACCAGCAGGCCGACGGCTCCATCCGTGTGCCCGAGGTGCTCAAACCCTATATGGCTGGCCTTGAGGTAATCGGTTGAATGAATTTCCTGCCGCTGTTTCATAAGCTCACCGGGCGTCCTGTGCTTGTAGTGGGCGGCGGAGAGATCGCGCTGCGCAAGAGTCGCCTGCTTACGGACGCAGGCGCACGCCTTCGCGTGGTGGCGCCGCAGGTGGACGCCCAGCTGGCGGCCCTGGTGGAGCATGGCGGCGGTGAAGTCTTCGAGCGCGGATATACCGCGGCAGACCTGGACGGCTGCGCGGTGGTGATCGCCGCTACCGATGATGCACCATTGAACGCCCAGGTATCTGCCGACGCACAAGCGCGGTGCGTTCCAGTGAACGTAGTGGATGCGCCCGCCCTGTGCACGGTGATCTTCCCGGCGATCGTCGACCGCTCGCCCTTGGTGGTGGCGGTATCCAGCGGTGGGGACGCCCCGGTCTTGGCTAGGCTGATTCGCGCTCGTCTGGAGGCGTGGATACCCGCGGCCTACGGGGAGCTGGCCAAGTTGGCGGCTGGGTTCCGTGACCGGGTCAAGCAGCGCTTCCCCAACGTCAATCAGCGTCGCGCCTTCTGGGAAGAAGTTTTCCAGGGTCCCATCGCGGATCGCCAGTTGGCGGGCCGCAGCAGCGAAGCGGCCAGCATGCTGGCCGAGCGGGTCGAAGGGGCGCCGCCCCACGCCCCCGGAGAGGTCTATCTGGTCGGGGCGGGGCCAGGCGACCCTGACCTGCTGACATTCAAGGCGTTGCGCCTCATGCAGCAAGCGGACGTGGTGCTCTATGACCGGCTGGTTGCGCCAGCCATCATCGAACTGTGCCGGCGGGACGCTGAACGCATCTACGTGGGCAAGCGTCGCGCGGATCACGCCGTGCCCCAGGACCAGATCAACCAGCAACTGGTGCGCCTGGCCCAGGAAGGCAAGCGGGTAGTGCGGCTGAAGGGTGGCGACCCCTTCATCTTCGGGCGCGGCGGCGAGGAAATCGAAGAGCTCGCCGCCCACGGCATTCCCTTCCAGGTAGTGCCGGGTATCACCGCGGCCAGCGGCTGCGCGGCTTATGCCGGCATTCCGTTGACCCATCGGGATTATGCTCAGTCGGTGCGCTTCGTCACCGGTCACCTCAAGGACGGGAGCAGTGACTTGCCCTGGGACGACCTAGTGGCGCCGGCGCAAACGGTGGTGTTTTACATGGGGCTGGTGGGCCTGCCGGCCATCTGCGCGGGCATGATTCGCCATGGCCGCGCGCCCGACACTCCAGCGGCCTTGGTGCAACAGGGCACGACCGCGCAGCAGCGCGTCTTCACCGGCACCCTGGCCGACCTACCGGATCTGGTGGCCCGCCACGAGGTACATGCGCCGACGCTGGTGATCGTCGGTGAAGTGGTGCAACTGCGGGAGAAACTGGCCTGGTTCGAAGGAGCCGCTTCAGCCTGACGCTTCCTGTGTCAGTGGGCCGGGTTCCGTGCCGCCCACCAGGCGCGCGCAGTGGCGAAGGCTTCTTCCTGGGGCTTGCCCAGGCCGCGCAGGGCCAATGCCATGGTGGCGATAGTCGCCAGCTCGCCATAGCGGTCCTCGGCTTCCCCACGCCAGACAGCGTTCAGCTGAGCCGGGTCCAGATAGCCCGGTTTCAGGTGGCGTTGCGCTGACATCTGGGGCCATTCCTCATCCCAGGCTTCGCCACCGGCGGTGCCATAGAGGTGGCAGGCCGCATCCGGATTGACTTCCAGCTCTCCACCATCACCCTTGATCACGATGGAAGTGTCCCCCAGCAGACGAGCCGCCTCCCGGTGCACGGGCTGGTAGCCAGGGTGGAAGATGCTTTGCAGGCCGCAGCGGGCACCCAGAGGGTTGAGTACCCGGGCGAGGGAATGAATGGGTGAGCGCAGGCCGAGGGTATTACGCAGGTCGATCATGCGCTGCAATGCCGGTGCCCAATCCGACAGCGGAGCGAAAGCCACCCCTGTAGTATCCAGCGCGGCGCCGACCGCTTGCCAATCGCGACACAACGGCAGCTCAAGAGCATCGAGCAAGTGCTCGGTGTACAGTCGTCCCGCCGTATGCGCGCCGCCACCATGAATGAATACCCGCAGGCCATTCTGGCCCAGGCATTTCACCGCCAGCAGGTACCAGGGCAGGTGGCGTTTTTTTCCAGCATAGGAAGGCCAGTCCAGGTCTACATTCAGCGCAGGCGCCTTGACCCGAGCGCGCACGGCCTCGGTGAATCCGGCCAGTTCCTCGGCGCTTTCTTCCTTGTGACGCAACAGCATCAGAAAGGCGCCCAATTGGGTGTCTTCCACATCGCCGTCCAATACCATGCCCATGGCGCGGAACGCTTCCTCCCGAGTCAGGGCGCGGGCGCCACGCTTTCCCTTGCCAAGGATGCGGACGAATTCCGCGAAAGGATGTTCAGCAGGAGTGTCCAGGCGAAGCGGTTCAGGTAGGGTCATATGCAATTGGCCGGTTTGGGCAGGCCGGCCAGCTTGGCGGCAAGCTTGGCGGGAGTGCCCTTGAACAGTTGATTGAGGTAGGCGCTGTTGCCTTTGTCTGTGCCCAGAGTCGTGGCGATGTACTTGACCAACGGCCGCGTGGCTGGCGACAGCTGGAACTGCGCGTGGAACTGACGCAGCGCATTCAATACCTCAGCGTGGGCTGAGGTGAGAACCATGCCTTCGCGTTCGGCCAGCACTGCCGCCACGGCGGGCGACCAGTCGGCCAGGTTTACCAGGAAGCCGTCCTTGTCCAGCTGGACGTCACGGCCTTCGACGTCGATTGTGCTTACAGCCATGTGTTTACCCTGTCATAGGCCAGGCTCAGCTCAACGAACGCGGGATAATCCAACTGTTGGGCTGCTTCCGTCTTTAAGCTTCGCGCCTGGCAATCTTCCATCAGGGCGTACAGTTTCGCTGAGGAAAGCCTGGCCAGGCGCGTGAAAATTTCCGTTCCTGGTCGTAAGGCTTGCACCGCTTCGCCGCAAAGCAGTAGACCGTCACCAGGGCCAAGCACGCGAAGGCAGCTGCCCAACCGGCCGTCAGTGAAAGGCGAAGCCGAAAGTACATGGAGAGTCGCCATCAGAGCGTGATCACCTCGTCGAATCGGTTGAGAAAGGGCGAAATCGCCTCGACTGGCAATACCTGCACAGCCAGTGCCAAGTCCTCCTGGGCCAGGCCGCGCTCGGCAAGGCTGAAGGAGCAAGCGAAAAGCTCATCAACGCCGAACAACGACAGGGCTTGCAGATTGGCGGCCAGGCTTTTCTGCTGGAGGAGCTCCGGGCGCTGTTGCGGGGCCAGTTGAAACACGCCGTCATCCAGGAACAGCATGCCCAGGGGTAAATCGTAGGCGCCCCCGGCGAGTGCTATGTCAAGGGCTTCCCGGGCGAAGAGACCATGCCCAGGCGCGCTGCGGCTGATGATCAGCAAGGATTTGGCCATCTCAGTCTCCTCCAAAACAGATCAAACGGTCAGCATGCTGAGCGGCTTCGTGCAGTTGTCCCAAGCCGGAGAGCTCGATCGGCGGCAGCACCGCGGCAGCGGGACGTTCCCAGCGTGCTGCCTCTTCGGCATTCAGAACGCCGCGCCGCAAGCCGGCAGCGATACAGACAACGGCGTCCAGCTGTCGCTCGGCAATCAGCGAGCGCCATTGCGCGCCAACGTCCACTTCATCCTGAGGCACTACCAGGCTGGCCGAGGCCGTATGCACGCCCTCGCCATAAAAGAACACACGCACTACCTCATGGCCGGCCGCCAACGCCGCTTCGGTGAAGCGAAGCGCGCGCCGCGTGGCCGGGGCATGGGGCGGAGACATTACAGCGATAGCGAATTTCATGACGCTTCCGGGTAACAGAATGGCCTGATTCTAATCCTTCAGGCATAAAAAAGCCCGCCGAAGCGGGCTAGGGGCAAGCAACGTATCAGTCGTCCCGGCCCATCAGGCCGAACAGTTGCAGCAGGCTCACGAACAGGTTGTAGATGGACACGTACAAGCTGACCGTTGCCATGATGTAGTTGCGCTCACCGCCATGAATGATGGCGCTGGTCTGGAACAGGATGCACACCGACGAGAACAGCACGAAGCCCGCGCTGATAGCCAGTTGCAAGCCGCTGATCTGGAAGAACAGGCCCGCCACGGTGGCGCCCAGCAGCACGAAGAAGCCGGCGGTGATGAAGCCGGACAGGAAGGACATGTCCTTGCGGGTGATCAGCACATAGGCCGACAGGCCACCGAACACCAGCGCGGTCATGGCGAAAGCGGAACTCACCACCTCGGCGCCACCGGCCATGCCCAGGTAGCGGTTGAGGATAGGGCCGAGGATGAAGCCCATGAAGCCGGTGAGGGCGAAGGTGGAGACGATGCCCCACACCGAATCCTGCAGCTTGCTGGTGAGGAAGAACAAACCATAGAAGCCGATCAGCACCACGAACACGTTCGGGTAGCGGACGTTCATCTGCTGCGCCGCGAACGCCATCAGGGCGCTGAACGCGAGGGTAAGGGCAAGCAGGCCATAGGTGTTGCGCAGCACTCGGCTGACTTCCAGCTCGGCGCTTTTCGCGCTCTGGCTGAGGGTGTAATCCTGTTCGCGCATGGCGAAACTCCTTTAGGTCGTTGATGAGGCGATTGAACAGGCCTTTCGGCCCGGGGGCAAGCGCCATATCCGCCCCTGAAAGCTTTGGTCGCAAATGAGCATACCAAAGCCAGGCAACAAGGCCAGCGTCAGTGTTTGACAGCTTGTTTCATTCCGGTATGATGGCGCCCGCAATACGAGGAGGTGTGGCCGAGTGGTTTAAGGCAGCGGTCTTGAAAACCGCCGATGGGCAACTATCCTAGAGTTCGAATCTCTACGCCTCCGCCATCTTCAAACCCCTGAGCAATCAGGGGTTTTTGCTTTTGGGACACCTAAAGAGCTTTCGCTTCGCGGGCAATTTTTCTCGCAACTCCGGAAGGTGCGCCGCAACCTGTGGCTAAAGAGTCGGTTTCACCCCTCCCCAGAACGTCGGTTTCGCAATTCACACCAGATCTACATAATCAGTGGGTACGATCCTGAATCGCGTTCCCTCGGTGAAATGCAGTATGGTTGCCGACGCCCGGCGGCTGTTGCACAAGCTTGGGCCAGAACGTTTCAGCTAGCCAAAGCCCGACGGGCGTTTCCCTAACAGCGATTGGCGATTTCGGCAAGCGCTAGCGATCTGCTTTTGCCTGACCCCTGTAGCGTTGGAATTCGTCCATCGCGTCTACGAGTACTTCCTTGAGATAAGCCAGTGACGGCCGATCAAACAGTAAGTAAAAGCAGGGCGCTTTGCCTCGGGTGGCATTGATCACGATACAACTCAGCCGGGCTACCGAAGTCTGCGCTACGTCACCCTCGCAAAACGCCGACGGATGCAGGTTCACGCCACACAATTTGGCCATTACCTCGCTGATACGATCTCCGCTCAGTTGCAGCCAGGCGTGGCTATCCTGGCGAGGCAATAGATAGTTAGCCGTCTGGTTCTGCTCCCACCGTGCTTCTTCCCGGCCGACCCGTGCTCCCTGGTCTGCAATTGCTCCGAGCCAGAGGTATTCGGTTTGAGACAGCCTCGCCACCAGACTACCGTCCTGCTGCTTCACCGCCTTGTTCGGCCGCTGGGGCAGGGTCAGCCCAAGACCTTCCAGCCAGCTGGCGGCCTGTGCGCCCCGAAACCCGACTCGCGACACATCGGTACAGTCAGCCAGGGACAGTGTTGTATCGATAAGGGGCTGAACCCGCGCTTCGGCGCTTGCGCTGCTCATGTTCATAGCTCCTGACGGCTGTTGGCCGGGTCATAGAAAGGCAGTTTCACTACGGTGGCGTATACCAGGGCGCCACCGTCCACGCGGATGGGGATCTGCTGGCCGGGCTCGGCTTGATCCGGACCGGCGTAGGCAAGGCCGATGATCTGGCCCAGCGTGGTGGAGTATTCACACGAGGTCACGTTGCCACTGATGTCCGGTCCTCTCAAAACCAGATGGCCTTCCAGCGGCTGCGCGCTACCCTTGGGCAGGCTGAACCCCACCAATTTGCGTTTGAGCGGCTGCGCCTTGAGGATGTCCACCGAGCGGCGGCCCACAAAGAACGGTTT
Source organism: Pseudomonas sp. DC3200b2 (assembly GCF_049895785.1). Classification (NCBI taxonomy): domain Bacteria; kingdom Pseudomonadati; phylum Pseudomonadota; class Gammaproteobacteria; order Pseudomonadales; family Pseudomonadaceae; genus Pseudomonas; species Pseudomonas sp. DC3200b2. The sequence continues at coordinate 53,042 of NZ_JAFCTA010000007.1, forward strand.
GGCTCGGCTCACTGCCCAATCCATGTCTACCTCGATGGGATGGGTCATGCCGTCGGTGTCCTGGCTGATGATCACGTGGCCTTTTTCCAGCCGGAGCAGTCGCTGGGTTTCCACACCAAATGGCTTGATGTCGAAGGGCTTGCCGGCCGTCATCAGCGCATCCCAGAGCGCCAGAGCGTGGCGCGCCGGAACGTGAATTTCATAGCCCAGTTCGCCTACGAAGCCCACCCTCAACAGCCGTGCCTTGATCCCCGCCACGGTGCCTTCGCGCACCGCCAGGTAAGGGAAGCCTTCTGGCGACAAGTCCAGGTCGGTGCACAGCGTTTCCAGCACCTTGCGCGCATCCGGCCCTGCGAGATTTACCGCAGCGAGGGCAGCGGTCACGTTGGTCACGTCCACATTCAGCCGCCATTGGGCGTTCCACTTCAGCATCTGTTGATAGATCCGATCTACACCGCTGGTGGTGGCGGTCACATAAAAATGCTCGTCGGCGAAGCGCGCGCACACGCCGTCGTCGATCACCACGCCTTGCTCGTTAGTCATCAGGGCATAGCGCGACCGGCCCACCGGTTGCTTGATGAATGCGAAGGTATAAATCCGGTTCAGCAACTCTGCAGCGTCCGGTCCCCGTACGTCCAGCCCACCGAGGGTGGACACATCGATCAGCCCCACCTTGGTACGTACGTGCAGCGCTTCGGCCTGCATGCAGGCTTCACGCGCGTTCGGTTTGCCATAGTAGGCGGGCCGCTGCCAGACCCCGGCCGGCATCATCTTCGCCCCCAGTTCCACATGCCGCTTGTGTATAGGGGTTTGCCGGTAAGGGTCGAACGCACGGCCGGCCACATGAGCCAGCTTTTCAGCGGTGTAGGGCGGCCGCGCCGTGGTCACGCCGGTTTCGCTGACACTGCGGCCGGTCGCGGCGGCGACCAAACGTGCGGTAGGCAAGGCCGAATGCCGGCCCTGGGACGGCCCCATGCCGACGGTCGAAAAGCGTTTCACCAGCTGGATATCCCGGTAGCCGCTGCGGGTGGCGTTGATGATGTCACGCACCTGGAGATCTTCGTCGAAGTCCACGAAGTCCTTGCCTTTAGGGTGGGGGAAGATCGGCCAGGGCGTATTGACGATCGGTTCCGGTGTCATGGCAGATGGCTGCAGTGGTGTTTCGAGATCCAATGCTCGTACACACCCGAGCGCTGCATTGCAGGCATCGGTCAGTACGTTATCCAGTTGATGCCAGCCGTTCACCGACCCCGCAACATGTAGCGCCGACGGTAGGCGCCCAAGGGTGAATCCGGCGCTGGGCTCGTCATAGGACAAGGTGCCGCCGGCCTGGCACAGCAGCTGATACACCGGCATGTATCCAGCAGACATACAGAGCAGATCGCAGTCGATCTGCTGACGCTCTTCGGCCACCTGGCCTTGCCCGGTAATGGCGCGGATGTCTACGCCGGTGAGGTGTTTCATGCCCTTGCCGTGCAGCGCCTCGTACACTGTGCAACCGCTATAGCACAGCACCTGGCGTTCGGCGAGCAAGCGGGGCAGGGCGGGGTCGTGCGCCTTCGGACGCATGTCCACCACCGCCATCACCTTCAAACCCTGCTCCAGCAGGTCGAGCGCGGCAAGGTAGCCGTCATCGTTGCCCGTCAATACCACGGCACGGTTACCGGGCTTAACCGCGTAGAGTTTCATCAACCGCTGCGCAGCGCTGGTGAGCATCACCCCAGGAAGATCATTGTTGCGGAACACCACCGGCTGGTCGAAGGCACCGCTGGCTACAAGGCACTGGCGCGCGCGCACCTTGTACATCCGCTTGCCCTGGATCACCGGCAGGTAATTGTCCGCGAACCAGGCGTTGCAGGTGGCACGAGTGAGCACGGTGATGTTCGGGTGGCCTTCCACGGCCGACACCAGCGCACGGCGCAAGGTGTCAGCGCGGGTGCCGGCAATGTCGAAGCGCGCATAGGTGAGCGAGCCACCAAGGATCGGCTGTTCTTCGATCAACAGTACCCTGGCGCCTGAGGTGGCCGCCGTGAGCGCAGCCTGCAGCCCGGCAGGCCCGGCGCCGATCACCGCCAAGTCGGTGAACAGGTAGGCCTTGTCGTAGTACTCGGGCTTGAATGCCAGGTCAAGCACGCCCAGTCCGGCCTTCTTGCGGATGATCGGCTCCCAGCGCTTCCACATGCCCTTGGGCTTGTAGAACGCCCGGTAGTAGAAGCCTACGGGCATGAAGCGGGAGAACTTGCCCAGGTAGGCATCCTTGTCATGCTCCAGCGAGCCATTCACGTTTTGCGCCGTAGCCGCCAGGCCGGCACTGAGGGGGTAAACGTCGGCCAGTACGTTAGGCTCGTGAGGCAGTTGCACCAGGGTGTTCGCGTCCTGCCCGGCCATGGTCAGCGGGCCGCGCGGCCGGTGGTACTTGAACGAGCGAGACAGCAGGAATTGTCCATTGGCTACGAGCGCGCTGGCGAGGGTATCGCCCTGCACGCCCTTGTAAACTTGGCCTTCGAAACTGAACTGCAACGGCTGATCACGATCGATCAGCAGCCCCATCGGGGCGGGCAGGCGGCTCATCCTGTGACCTCCAAAGTGGCGGCGGCGAAGTCGACACGCTGGCTGAACACTTCCTTGGGGTCGAACGTACGGATCACTTCATCCGTGACGGTATGGCGTTGCGCCAGGAACCAGTAGCTAGAGGGCGTGTGCATCCACCACTCGGTCACGACGCCGGCTTCGTTGTCACTGTTGAACACGTAATCGGCCCATTCGGCATCCGTACAGGTGGCCGGGTCAGGCATGTGTTTGAGCTCGCCACCATAGGTGAATTCGCTGATATTGCGGGGCCCGTTTAGCGGGCAGGTGAGGATTTTCATGGTCTGCTCCGAGTCAGTGGCTGGCTGCCGTGGCGCCCATTTCATTCACTTGAATGAACCGCGAGAAGCGTTCCAGGGCAAAGGGGGCAATCAAGCTGGGCGGGGTGCCGGTGGCGACGAGCTCGGCCATGGTCTTGGCCACGATGGGGGTGGCCTTGAACCCCCAGGTACCCCAGCCTGCGTCCAGGTAATAGTTCTTCACCGGGGAAAGACCCATGATCGGGCTATAGTCCGGCGTCATATCAGTGATACCAGCCCACTGGCGCATCAACTTGGCGTTGGCCAGGAACGGGAACATCTCGATGGCGTGGGCCAGCAGGCTTTCTTTGAGCTCCAGGGTAGAGCGGGTGTTGTACAGCGGGTAGGGGTCTGACCCGCCCCCGAACACGACTTCGCCACGGCTGGTCTGCTGCACGTAGCAGTGCAGCGCCGAAGAGCTCACCAGTGGGTCCAGGAATGGCTTGAACGGCTGCGTTACCATGGCCTGCAGGGGGTAGGTGTGAATGGGCGCGCGAATACCGGCTTTCTTCAGCATCAGCGAACTGGCCCCGGCGATGGCTTGCACCGCGCAACCGCATTTGATGGTGCCACGGTTGGTCTTCACCGCCACGATAGCGCCGTGCTCGATTACCAGGTCTTGCACCTCGGTCAGCTGGTGAATCTCGACCCCGCGCTTGGCTGCTTCCTTGGCGTAACCCCAGGCAACCGCGTCATGACGAGCAGTGCCGCCGCTCATGTGCCATAGCCCTGCGAGTACCGGTAGGTGGCCGGGGTCGAGGTTGAGAGAGGGCACCAGCTCACGGATCTGTTGGCGGTCGATCATCTCGGTACGGCCACCGAAGTGCTTGTTCACCTCGGCCCGCTGGCGAAACGCGCGCACTGTCGCGTCCGTGTGGGCCAGCGTGAGCTGGCCGCGTTCGGAGTACATCACATTGAAATCGAATTCGTTGGAGAGGTTCTCGAACAGCTTCACCGACTCGATGTAGAACTTTACCCCTTCGCTGGTGAGGTAATTGGAGCGAATCACGGCGGTGTTGCGCGCCGTATTGCCGCCGCCCAGGTAGGCTTTTTCCAGTACTGCCACGTTGGTGATGCCATGGTATTTGGCCAGGTAGTACGCGATGCCCAGACCATGGCCGCCCCCACCGATGATCACCACATCGTAGCTGGGCTTGAGCGCCTTGGGCGGCGGCAGGTCTACCTCCAATGGGTAGTCGGAACCGAGGCCGTATTTCAGCAGATTGAAAGGCATGGAGCCTCCGTTGCATGGGCTTGCTGTCGGGCGGCGATCACCGTGTTCTTCATCAGGCAGGCGATTGTCATAGGGCCGACGCCTCCGGGCACTGGCGTGATGGCAGCCACCGTGGTAAGCGCACTGTCGAAGTTCACATCGCCTACCAGCCGGGAATGGCCGCCTTCGGTGATGCGGTTGATGCCAACGTCGATCACCACTGCGCCGGGCTTGAGCCAGCTGGCATCGATCATCCGGGGGCGGCCGACAGCGGCTACCACGATGTCGGCCTGGCGACATAGCACTTGGGCGTCGACACTGCGCGAATGCACCACAGTAACGCTGCAATCGGCCTGCAACAGCAGGGCGGCCATGGGTTTGCCCACGATGTTCGAGCGGCCGATCACCACCGCATGTTTACCGCGCAGGTCGCCCAGGGTATCGCGCAACAACTGCATGCAGCCGGTGGGGGTGCACGGGGTGAGCACGTTACGGCCTTGGCTTAGCCCGCCTACATTCTCGCTGTGGAAGCCATCCACGTCCTTGCGCGGATCGATTGCCTGCAGGGCGGCGCTTTCAGTGATGTGGGGCGGCAAGGGTAACTGCAACAAGATGCCGTGCACGCCCGGGTCCGCGTTCAGGCTGTGGATCAGCCCCAGCAGTTGAACGTTGCCAATGCTGGCGGGCAACCGGTGCTCTAGGGAACGGATGCCGGCCTCGGTCGCTCTCAGCACCTTGTTGCGCACGTATACGTCGCTGGCTGCATCGCTGCCGACCAGAATCACCGCCAGGCACGGCGTGATGCCGTTCACCTTCAGCTGCGCCACTGCGAGCTTCACCTCGGCGAGCGCGCGGGCGGCAGCCGCCTTTCCGTCGATCAACAGGGGCGCGTTCATCGGAAGATCACCGTTCGGTCCTGGTTGAGAAACACCCGGTGCTGCAGGTGGTATTTCAACGCCCTGGACAACGCCACGGTTTCAGTGTCCCGGCCGATCGCCACCAGATCGTCGGGTAGGTAAGCGTGGTCCACGCGCTGCACTTCCTGCTCGATGATCGGTCCCTCGTCCAGATCGCTGGTGACGTAGTGGGCCGTGGCGCCAATCAGCTTCACGCCGCGTTCGTAAGCCTGGTGGTAGGGCTTGGCGCCCTTGAACCCAGGGAGGAACGAATGATGAATGTTGATAGCGCGGCCAGCCAGCTGTTGGCACAGGTCGTCGGAGAGGATTTGCATGTACCGGGCCAGCACCACCAGGTCGGTTTCGGTGTCGTCGACGATGCGCATGAGCTCGGCTTCCTGAGCGGCCTTGGTGTCGCGGCTGACCGGCAGGTAGATGAAGCGGATGCCTTCCCGCTCGGCCATGGGCCGCAGTTCAAGATGGTTGGACACCACCGCCGTGATCGTCATGTGCAGCTCACCCTTGGCATGGCGGTAGAGCAGGTCGCTGAGGCAGTGGTCAAACTTGCTTACCATCAGCAACACACGCATAGGCCGACGGTTGTCGAACAGTTCCCACTGCATACTGAAGCGCATGGCCACGTCGCTGAAGCCCACCTTTACCTGACCGATATCACCGCTCAAGCCATCGTTGAACCGGAACACCGCCCGCATGAAGAATGTGCCGCTGGTTTCGTCGTCGAACTGCGCCATTTCAGCGATATAGCAACCGGCATCGGCCAGGTATGAACTGACAGCAGCGACGATGCCGGACATGGCCGGACAGCTTATTTTCAAAGTGAACGCACAAACAGGTGCTTGCATGGTGACTCCTTTTTAGGCGACGGGCAGGTCGTCACGGCGGTTTGGCGATGAGCAAAGGGCGGCTTGCAGGAAAAAAATACCCACAAGGAAATAATTATTCCTGTGGGTGCTTTTATAGGGGAGGGGTTGAAAGCTGTCTAGCAGTTTATGAAAATATTTTTCTTAGCAGGAAATATTAGCTTCGATGGGCTTACCCTTCGGTGCCGTAATTCATGATCGACAACAGACGGATCGGCACCTGTACCAGCTGTTCTGGCCCATGCGGTACATCCCCGTCGAAGGTCAGGCTATCGCCGGCCTCCATCCGATAAAGCTGATTCCCATGGCGATACACCAATTCGCCCTCCAATAGATGAAGAAACTCAGTACCTGGATGCGAGAACGTCGGGAACTCTTCGCTGGCGTCGTCCATGGTCACCATATAGGCCTCGAAGCTTTTTTTCGGCCCGCGGGTATGGTTGAGCAGGTGGTAGGTGTGTCCTTTTTCCGTACCCCGGCGGACCACTTCCAATCCTTCATCCTTTTTCACTAGAAGCGCGCTGCCGCCTTGCTGATCGTATTGACTGAAGAGTCTGGACATCGGCATCCCGAGCACGTCGCACAGTCGGCTAAGCGTATCCAGACTGGTGGACACCTGAGCGTTTTCGATCTTGCTCAACATACCTTGGCTGATACCGGCGATGCGGGCGACATCGGCCAGCTTCAGCTCCTGTGCCTGACGTTGACGCTTGATTTGCATGCCTAGGTATTGCTCGAGTTTTAAACGGGGGGGCTGTTCCGGTGCGCTATTCATGAGGTGATCTGCACGGTTTCTAGTCATTAAAGTTATTTTCGCACCAGGAATGGGCGAATCGACGCTTTGACCCTTTTGCTGTTTCCTTAAGGTAAACGGATTTTCCCATAAATACAGTGCGATGGCTTGTTTTGACAGCCTGGGTGCACATTGGCAAGCGTGTTGCATTCCCAAGGAGAAAATAAATTTCCTGCTTTGAATATGCAGGCTAGTCTTCCCGACGTCTTAGGAGCAAAAGCAATGTTGCCCGTCCAGACCCAGCGTTTGATTCAAGAGCATGGCATCCGGTACGTGTTGGCGCAGTTCGTGGATATTCACGGGTCGGCGAAAACCAAGTCGGTGCCGATCAGTGGACTCGAAGCGGTGGCCGAAGCCGGAGCGGGTTTTGCCGGGTTCGCCATCTGCGGCATGGGCATGGAGCCCCATGGCCCAGACTTCATGGCCAAGGGCGACCTGGCCTCGCTCATGCCAGTGCCCTGGCAGCCCGGCTATGGGCGGGTGGTGTGTATCGGCCACGTAGAAGGTCAGCCCTGGCCCTATGACAGCCGCTACGTCTTGCAGCAGCAGGTGGAACGGTTGTCCCAACGTGGCTGGACGCTCAATACCGGCCTGGAACCTGAATTCAGCCTGTTTCAGCGCGGGCCTGAGGGCAAGCTGCAACTGGTGGATGCCAGTGATGCGTTGGACAAGCCTTGCTACGACTACAAAGGCTTGTCCCGTTCGCGGGCATTCCTGGAACGCCTGACCGAAGCGCTGCAACCGGTGGGCTTCGATATTTATCAGATCGATCACGAAGACGCCAACGGGCAGTTCGAGATCAATTACACCTATTCCGAGGCCATGGAGTCCGCGGACCGCTTTACCTTCTTCCGCATGGCAGCGGGGGAAATCGCCAACGACATGGGCATGATCTGCTCCTTCATGCCCAAGCCCGACCCCAAGCGCGCGGGTAACGGCATGCACTTCCACCTTTCGCTGGCCAGTGTCGACTGCAAGAACCTGTTCCACGACGCCAGCGACCCCAGCGGCATGGGGTTGTCGAAAATGGCCTACCACTTCGCTGCGGGGCTGTTGGCTCATGGGTCAGCCCTGTGTGCCTTCGCTGCGCCCACGGTGAACTCGTACAAACGGTTGGTGGTGGGTAACTCCCTGTCCGGCGCCACCTGGGCGCCGGCGTTCATCGCCTTCGGCGCCAACAATCGATCGGCCATGGTGCGGGTGCCCTATGGGCGGCTGGAGTTCCGGTTGCCAGATGCGGGCTGCAACCCCTACCTGGTGACGGCGGCCATCATTGCTGCCGGCCTGGATGGCATCGACCGCAAGTTGACCATTGACACCCTGTGCAACGAGAACCTTTACAAGCTGAGCCTGGAAGAGATCGCCGCCCGGGGCATCAAGACCCTGCCGCAATCCCTCAAGGAGGCCTGTGACGCTCTGGAGGCCGACCCTCTGTTCAGCGAGGTGCTCGGGCCGCAGATTGTCGGCGAGTTCATCCGGCTCAAGCGTATGGAATGGGTGGAATACAGCCGTCACGTGAGCGACTGGGAAATCCAGCGGTATACCGAGTTCTTCTAGCCGCAGGCATCAAGCCTCACACCGTCCGTAAAAGCAGCTCGGCAGTGAACATCCAAATTACCTGTCTGCGCGGCCAGCTTGCAGCTTGCAGCTCAAACCCTGGTCGCCTTGAATCAAGCGAGGTTCGTATGTGTGGAATCGTAGGGTTGTACTTGAAAAACCCAGCGCTGGAATCCCGGCTGGGGGCGCTCTTCGAGCCAATGCTTGAAGCCATGACCGACCGCGGGCCGGACAGCGCGGGCTTTGCGATCTATGGCGATGAAGTAGCGCATGGGTGGATAAAGTTGACCCTTCAGGCGAAGGCAGACGGTTACGACTTCGCAGCGCTGATGGCGCAGCTCAAAACGCAGCTGAACCTGGAGCTGGACTGGTTCCAGAACGCTAGCGCAGCCGTTTTGAAAGTGCATGCCGAAGAAGGCATCCTCCGCGCTGCGCTGGCTGAGATGGCACCCGAACTGCGCATCATGAGCGCCGGGCAGAGCATCGAAATCCTCAAGGGTATGGGCTTGCCCAGGGAGATCTCTCAACGTTTCGGTCTGGCCGCCATGAAAGGCAGCCACATCATCGGGCATACCCGCATGGCCACCGAGAGCGCCGTGACCATGGAGGGCAGCCATCCTTTCTCCACCGGCGCCGACCTGTGCCTGGTACACAACGGTTCGCTGTCGAACCATTCGAGGTTGCGGCAGAAGCTGCGCCTTGAAGGCATTACCTTCGAAACCGAGAACGACACCGAAGTGGCCGCCGGTTACCTCACCTGGCGACTGCGCCAGGGCGACACCCTCAAGCAGGCGCTGGATAAATCGCTTGAGGATCTGGACGGCTTCTTCACCTTCGCCATCGGCACCCGCAACGGTTTCGCGGTGATCCGCGACCCGATTGCCTGCAAACCCGCCATCCTCGCCGAAACTGAAGATTACGTGGCCATGGCCTCGGAGTACCAGGCATTGGCAAGCCTGCCGGGTATTGAACACGCCAAGGTGTGGGAGCCCACCCCTGCCACCATGTACATCTGGGAACGCGCTTCGGCCTGAAGGAGTACTTCTATGAAAATGATTGATCTCTCTACTACCACCGTGCGTGAACTCAACCAGGCCCTGCACGACCAGGCCAAGGTGGTGGAGGAGCGCGAATGGCTGGTGACTCACCCCAACGGCGCCCATAACCTGGCCGTAGGCGTGAACGAAGCGGTTTCCATCGATATTCAGGGCCATGCCGGTTATTACTGCGCCGGCATGAACCAGCATGCGTCCGTAACGGTACACGGCAACGTGGGCGTGGGCTGCGCCGAGAACATGATGAGCGGTTACGTTCGGGTCAAGGGCAGCGCGTCCCAAGCCGCAGGCGCCACGGCCCATGGCGGTTTGCTGGTGATCGAAGGCGATGCTGGCGCCCGCTGCGGCATTTCCATGAAGGGCGTGGACATCGTGGTCGGCGGCAGTATCGGCCACATGAGCTGCTTCATGGGGCAGGCCGGGCGCCTAGTGGTGTGCGGGGACGCTGGCGATGCGCTCGGCGATTCTCTCTACGAAACCCGCATTTTCGTAAAAGGCACCGTGGCCTCGCTGGGTTCGGACTGCATCGAAAAGGCCATGCGCCCCGAGCATGTGGAAGAGTTGCAGGCACTGCTCAATCGGGCGGGCCTGAATGAAAGGGCCACTGACTTCAAGCGCTACGGCTCGGCCCGTGAGCTGTACAACTTCAAAGTCGACAATGCCTCGGCGTACTGATCTGGAGCCCTACCATGACTGATAAAACCCCACCGGTACTGCGCGAGTCTGCCACGTTCGATCGCCTTACCATTCAGGAAATCCAACGCGCCGCGGAAACCGGTATCTATGACATTCGCGGTGGCGGCACGAAGCGCAAGCTGCCTCACTTCGATGACCTGCTGCTGCTAGGGGCCAGTGTTTCCCGCTACCCACTGGAAGGTTACCGGGAAAAGTGTGGCACGGACGTGATCCTTGGTGGGCGCTTCGCCAAAAAGCCGATTCACCTAAAGATCCCGGTGACCATCGCCGGCATGAGCTTCGGCGCGCTGTCAGCCAATGCCAAGGAGGCCCTCGGCCGTGGTGCGTCTATCGCCGGGACCAGCACCACCACCGGCGATGGCGGCATGACGCCTGAGGAGCGTGGCCAGTCGCGCCACCTGGTTTACCAATACTTGCCGTCCCGCTATGGCATGAACCCTGATGACCTGCGCAAAGCCGACGCCATCGAGATCGTGTTGGGGCAGGGTGCCAAGCCCGGCGGCGGCGGTATGCTGCTGGGCATGAAGGTGACCGAACGGGTCGCAGGCATGCGCACCTTGCCTATCGGGGTGGATCAGCGCTCAGCCTGCCGCCATCCGGACTGGACCGGGCCGGACGACCTGGCGATCAAAATCGCCGAGCTGCGCGAAATCACCGATTGGGAAAAGCCCATTTACGTGAAGATCGGCGCCAGCCGGCCTTACTACGACGTGAAGCTAGCGGTCAAAGCCGGCGCCGATGTGGTAGTGCTCGACGGGATGCAGGGGGGGACTGCTGCCACGCAGGAAGTGTTCATCGAGCACGTGGGCATTCCCATCCTTCCAGCCATACCCCAAGCCGTACAAGCCTTGCAGGAGATGGGCATGCACCGCACCGTGCAGTTGATCGTATCGGGGGGCATCCGCAACGGCGCCGATGTGGCCAAGGCCATGGCGTTGGGCGCCGACGCGGTGGCCATCGGTACGGCCGCCCTCGTGGCGTTGGGCGACAATCACCCCCGGTTGGATGAGGAGTTGCGCATGCTCGGCTCGGCCGCAGGCTACTACGACGACTGGCAAAACGGTCGGGACCCGGCCGGCATCACCACCCAGGACCCGGTGCTGTCCCAGCGGCTGGATCCGGTCGAAGGTGGCCGCCGCCTGGCCAATTATCTGCGCGTACTGGTGCTCGAAGCGCAGACCATGGCGCGCGCGTGCGGCAAGTCTCATTTGCACAATCTGGACCCCGAGGACTTGGTGGCCCTGACGGTGGAGTCTGCCGCAATGGCCAGGGTGCCCCTGGCCGGCACCAGCTGGATTCCCGGGCAACAGTACTGAGTGCTACAGCCCTCGCCGCATGCACCGCGGCGGGGGTGCTCCTAGAGCCCTGTCCACAGGGCCGTTGCGCTTCCTTTATAGGCCTGCCGATCCCACTCGTTAGCAGGAGCAAACAATGATCAGCCGAAGCTGCTTTGCCTTCGTTCTTCTTGGCGTTGCCGCCACGGCGGCCGAGGCCGCCGAACCCCCCACGCTCAACACAGGTAGTACCGCCTGGATGATTACCGCCGCTGTATTGGTATTGTTCATGTGCCTGCCGGGATTGGCATTGTTCTATGGTGGCCTGGTCAGGGCCAAGAACATGTTGTCACTGTTCACCCAATGCTTCGGCATCGCGGGCCTGATCGGCGTGCTATGGGCGATCTACGGCTACAGCCTGGTGGTGGACAGCACCGGTATGGTGGAGGGGCAGGTCAGCTTCAACAGTTTCGTCGGAGGGTTGAGCAAAGCCTTCTTGAGTGGCATGACCCCCGACAGCCTGGTAGGGGATATTCCCGAGGGTGTGTTCGTGACCTTCCAGATGACCTTCGCCATCATCACCCCCGCACTGATTGCCGGGGCCTTCGCCGAGCGCATGAAATTCTCTGCGGCGCTGCTGTTCATGGCCGTATGGTTCACCCTGGTGTATGCACCCATCGCCCACATGGTGTGGGGGGGCGCCGGGGCGCTGATGCACAACTGGGGGGTACTGGATTTCGCTGGCGGCACTGCAGTGCACATCAACGCCGGCGTGGCCGCACTGGTAGCCTGCCTGATGCTGGGCAAGCGCAAGGGCTACCCACACACACCCATGCCGCCCCACAACCTGTGCCTGGCCATGGTGGGCGCGGCCATGCTGTGGGTTGGCTGGTTCGGCTTCAACATCGGCTCGGCTGGCGGGCTGAGCGGCCTGTCAGGGATGGTGATGATCAATACCCAGCTGGGCGCCTGCGCGGGCGTGGTGGGCTGGCTGCTGACTGAATGGCTCAAGGCGGGCCGGCCAAGTGCTTTGGGGTTGGCCAGCGGTGCCCTCGCTGGGCTGGTAGGCATTACGCCCGCCTGTGCCTATGTCGGTGTAGGCGGCGCGCTGGCCATCGGTTTGCTGTGCGGGGTGTGCTGTTACCTGAGTGTTACGGTGATGAAGCAACGCCTGGGGTATGACGACACCCTGGATGTGTTCGGGCTCCATGGCGTAGGCGGTATCATCGGCGCGGTGCTCACCGGTGTGTTCTGCGTGCCCACGCTGGGCGGCCTGGTCGAAGGCGTCGACATGACGACTCAGGTGGTGGCGCAGCTCAAGGGCGTGGGGTTCACCTTCGTCTATTGCTTCGTCGGCAGCTGGATCATCCTCAAAGGGGTGAAAGCCGTGACCGGCCTGCGCGCCCACGACGCCATCGAAGAGCTTGGGCTGGACTTGGGGGAGCACAATGAACGGGCTTACAACCACTGAGTCTTGTTTTTATAGCTAGGTGAGAGGCGGGCGTAAGCTTCGGGAGAAGCGAAGCATTCTAACGCCGATCCATTTCCGGTCTGCGCTCGTCCTGCACTCACCTGCGGGACTGGGCGCAGCACGGGAATGAACACCCATTTACCGAAACGCCGGCACCACCTGTTCAATGAACAGCGCCAGGGATTTCTTCTTTTCTTCATGCGGCAGGCTGTTGTCGCACCAGAAGCTGAACTCGTCCACGCCCAGTTCCTGGTAGTAACGAATACGCTCGATCACTTCGCCTGGCGTGCCGATCATGGTGTTCTTGCGGATGTTCTCCAGCTGGAACTCGGGGCGCTCGGCGAACTTGGATTCCGGACTGGGCTGCAGGAAGCCATTGACTGGCGTTTCCTTGTTGCCAAACCAGGCGTCGAAGGTGCGATAAAAGCGCGAGATCGCGGTGGCGCCGACCTGCCAGCCCTCAGGGTCGCTTTCGGCATGCACGTGGGTGTGGCGCAGCACCATCAGCTGTGGCCGGGGCACTTGAGGATTGTTGGCCAGCGCGGCTTCGAACTTGTTCTTCAGGTCCACCACTTCTTCGTCGCCCTTCATCAGCGGGGTGACCATTACGTTGCAACCATGCTTGACCGCAAAGTTGTGGGAGTCCGGGTCCCGCGCGGCGATCCAGATCGGCGGGGTATTGATCGGCTTGGGCACACTGGTGGAAACGGGAAACTTCCAGATATCTCCGTCATGGGCATAGTCACCTTCCCACAGCTTGCGAACTACCGGGACCATTTCACGCAGAGCATTGCCGCCACTGGATGCAGGCATTCCGCCGGCCATTCGGTCGAACTCCACCTGGTAGGCACCCCGGGCCAAGCCTACTTCCATGCGGCCGTTGCTGATCACATCGAGCAAGGCACATTCACCGGCAACGCGAAGTGGATGCCAGAAGGGCGCGATGATTGTGCCAGCACCCAGGCGAATGCGAGTGGTGCGAGCGGCCAGGTAGGCCAACAATGGCATCGGGCTAGGGGAGATGGTGTATTCCATCGCGTGATGCTCCCCGATCCACACGGTGCTGAACCCACCGGCCTCAGCCATGAGGGTAAGCTCGGTCAGGTCCTCGAAGAGTTGGCGGTGACTGACCTGTTCATCCCAGCGCTCCATGTGTACGAACAGCGAAAATTTCATTTCGGCCTACCTGTGCTTGTTATGAATGCCGAAGCAGCGACAGGGCGCTGCCCTGTAGATCGAAACGGCCCTATATTGGTATACCGTAATACGAAAATTCGCAAGCGCTTTTGCATGTTCAGGCTGGCACGCGCTTCACGGCAGGTCAGAACAGGTCAGACTAGGAAACTGACTTTGAGGTTTTCTATGCCAGAAACCTTAGCCACTAGGGTTGAGGTTTTTGGAATACCATAATACGGTGTTTCAGTCGGAGGCTGCCCATGGGGCCTCCCGGTTTGGCTCCATACAACTACAACAACAGACAGACACGAGACCCCCGAATGTCGGATCACAACCGCTCTACCTTGATCGAAAACCACACGGTCGATCAGGTGCCCCTCAGCGACCGCCACGGCAATGTTCGCGATCTCTTCACGCTCTGGTTCAGCACCAATATCGCACCGCTGCCGATCGTAACGGGTGCCATGGTGATTCAGGTTTTCCACCTCAATCTCCTTTGGGGCTTGCTTGCCATCGTGCTGGGCAACGCGCTCGGAGGGGTGGTCATCGCGCTGGCATCCGCTCAGGGCCCGAGACTGGGCATTCCACAGATGGTACAAAGCCGCGGCCAGTTCGGCCGCTATGGCGCGTTGCTGATCGTAGGCTTCACGGCCCTGATCTATATAGGGTTTTTCATTTCCAATATCGTGTTGGCGGGAAAGTCGATTCACAGTCTGGCGCCAGTGGTGCCGCTTGAAAGCGGGATCCTGTTGGGTGCGTTGGCTGCGACCGTGATCGGCGTGCTGGGCTACCGCTTCATTCACGGCCTCAACAGGTTGGGCACCTGGGTGATGGGACTGGCATTGCTGGCGGGTTTCACCATGGTGCTCACGCAACCGTTGCCGGTCGACTTTCTCAGTCGTGGCGCTTTCAACCTCAGCGGCTTTATCGCCACAGTGTCCCTCGGGGTGATCTGGCAGATCAGTTTCTCCCCTTACACCAGTGACTACTCGCGCTACCTGCCGCCATCGGTGGGCGTATGGAAGCCATTTATCGCTACCTATCTGGGCGCGACCCTGGGCACCATCCTGTCGTTCAGCTTCGGCGCAATGGTGGTGCTGGCCAGCGCCCCGGGTACCGAAGCCATGCAGGCGGTAGAACAGGCTACCGGAGCGCTGGGCCCGGTCTTGATGCTGTTGTTCCTGCTCAACATCATCAGCCACAATGCCCTTAACCTTTACGGCGCGGTGTTGTCGATCATCACCTCGATCCAGACCTTCGCCGCCGGCTGGACGCCCACTGTCAAGGTGAAAGTGGCCTTATCGACTGGGGTACTTGCCGCCTGTTGTTCCATCGCACTTGGCGCGCCGGCAGACTTCATAAGCCGATTTATCGACTTGATCCTGGCGCTGCTGCTGATTCTGGTGCCATGGGCGTCCATCAACCTGATCGATTTCTACCTGATCAAGTACGGCTTCTACGATGTGCCTTCGTTGTTCCGTGGCGACGGTGGCCTGTACGGCCGCTTCGATGGTCACGCCATCGGAGCCTACGCCGTTGGCATCATGGCCCAGCTGCCGTTTGCCAACACGGCGTTGTTTGTCGGGCCTTACGCCAACCTGGTGCCTGGAGCGGACCTCTCATGGGTAGTAGGAATAGCGATCACCTGTCCTTTGTACTTCTGGCTCGCTTATGACCAAGCGGCAATCAAGGCGCGGCGAGTGCTCGCCCGCGCATAACAGCCAGGCTTGGTCGCGACGGTCGTGCTGCCTTGCATAAGGCTGGTCGCGAGCAAGCCCGGTCGCTACGCGACGGCCGAGGGCGTTATACCTTGCCGATGAACCACTCGATCACCTGCCATAGATGTTTTCACTGGGCAGGTGAATCTGGAGCTGGTCAGATGCGAATGAAAATGGGCGTTCTGGCCAGGGTTGGGCCATTCCCGATGGGCGCGGTTGATGCGACTCAGCCCTTTTTCAAATCCGAAGCTGCCCACTCCGTATACACACAGGCATCAGCAGCCGCCCAGCGTACACGGATGGCCTCCCCCGGAGTCAGGGCCATGCCGCAGGCGGACAGCGCTTTCACCGTAAGTGCGGCGCCGCTGGCGGTCACAGCCGAGCAGGTCTGGCTTTCACCCAGAAACAACACTTCGCTCACGATGGCCGGTACTTCGTTCCAACCCGGGGGCAAGGGGGAAGCGGCCGCCTCGACTTGGCTCAGGGCAAGTGCCTTTTCGGGTCGCACCATTAGCAGCACGGGTTGCTGGCTGCTCGTCTGGGCTTGCGGCCGGATGCTGATCGCCTGGCCTTCGAACACGGCACTGGCGTGACCGGTCGCAGTAGCCTGGAGGAAGTTCGAGTTGCCCAGGAAGGATGCAACGAATGCATTGGGCGGGTTCTGGTAAAGCTCCACGCCACTGCCCAGGCCTACCACCTTTCCGTGGCTGAAGATTGCGATGCGCTGAGACAGGCGCATAGCTTCTTCCTGATCGTGAGTCACATACACGATAGTGATGCCCAGTCGCCGGTGCAGTTGGCGCAACTCATCCTGCAAGTCTTCGCGCAGCTTCTTGTCCAGCGCGCCTAAAGGCTCGTCCATCAGCAGGATCCGCGGCTCGTAGACCAATGCCCGGGCAATCGCCACCCGTTGCTGCTGACCACCAGACAGCTGCCCTGGGCGGCGGTGGGCAAAGGCTTCAAGCTGAACCAGCTTGAGCATGGCATTTACACGCTTATCCCGCTCGGCCGCCGGTAGCTTGCGAATGGCCAGGGGGAAGGCGATATTGTCGCGCACCGACAGGTGTGGAAACAGCGAATACCGCTGGAACACCATGCCAATGTCACGCTTATGAGGCGGCACGTTCACCATTGAGCGGCCGGCGACGTCGATCTCTCCTGAACTGGGCGTTTCGAAGCCTGCAAGCATGGACAGCGTGGTGCTTTTGCCCGATCCGCTGGAACCCAGGAAGGTCAGGAATTCGCCATCTGCGATCTCCAGCGAGAGATTGTCCACAGCGGTGAAATTGCCATAGTGCTTGTTCAACTGGCGCAAGCTTACCAGCGTGGTGTGCGGCGTTGGCGTAAGAATGGCGTTCATTGCAACTCCAGAGCGCGGGCTTCGTTGCGGCGGCGCAGGCCGGTGGCGATAAGCATGACCAGAACCGACAGGCCAATCAGTAATGTCGAGGCGACAGCGATTACCGGAGTAAGGTCCTGGCGAAGGGTGGTCCACATTTTTACAGGTAATGTTTGAAGGGTAGGGCTGGCCATCATCACACTGAGCACTACCTCATCCCAAGACACCAGGAACGCGAACAGCCCGCCGGAGATCAGGCCCGGTCGAATGCCTGGAAACGTCACCTGCAGGATTGCCTGCAGTCGCGAGGCCCCACAGATCACCGCAGCGTCTTCAATGGCGCGGTCGAACAGTTTGAGCGAATTGATGATCGAGATGATGGTGAACGGCAGCGCAACGATCACATGGCTCACTACGAAGGAGAACAGTGTGCCGGTGAGCCCCAATTTGAGAAACAGCGCATAAACCGCCACCGCGATGATCACCAGCGGAACAATCATCGGCAGGGTGAACAGCGCATACAGTAACTCGCGCCCGATGAATCGTCCTCGCACCAGGGCGAAGGCCGTGGGTACTCCCAGCGCGACCGCACACACGGTGGTCAGCAATGCCACCTTGAGGCTCGACCAAGCCGCGCCCATCCACTCGGGATTGGCGAAGAACTGTGTGTACCATTTCAACGTCCACCCCGGCGGCGGAAATACCAGCCACTGGGAAGAGCCGAACGACAACAGCACGATGAACATCACCGGCAACAGCAGAAACAGCGCGATCACGCCGGTGGAGAGGTATAGGCCCCAGCGAAGGCGCGGGCCGATGGCGTTGGCAGTGAGCAACATGTGCATTACCTCCCGTTGACAGTACCCACCGGAGACTCCGGTTGCAGCTTGAGATAGACGTAGAACAGCACCAGCGTGATGACGACCAGCAGAGTCGCGGCAGCGCTGGCCAGACCCCAATTGAGGAAGGATTGCACCTGCTGCACAATGAACTCGGGCAGCATCATGTTTTGAGCACCGCCGAGCAGCGCCGGGGTCACGTAGTACCCTAGCGACATCACGAACACCATGAGCGCGCCGGAGAACAGCCCTGGCCTACACAGCGGCAGAAACACCCGGACAAAGGTGGTCCAGGGGGAGGCACCGCAAATGGCGCCCGCCTGGATGACCATGGGGTCAATGGCCTGCATCGTGGCTTGCAGCGGTAGCACGATGAACGGAATCATGATGTAGGTCATCCCGATTACGACGCCGGTGAGGTTATGCACCATTTCCAGGGGCTGGTCGATGACGCCCAGCGCCATCAGCGCCTTGTTGACCACCCCCGAGGCTTGCAGTAGAACCAGCCAGGCGTAGGTGCGTGCCAGCAAGCTGGTCCACATCGATAGCAGTACCACGTTCAGTAGCCAGCGGCCCCACCCCCGTGGCGCCAGGGTAATCACCCACGCAAGCGGAAAACCCAGCAGCAGGCTGAACAGGGTTACCAGGCCGGCCACGGAGAACGTATTGAGCAGCACTCTGGCGTAGGCCGAGTTGGCGAACAGTTGCTCGTAATTTCCCAGCCCCGGCACAGGCTCAAGCACCCCGCGCAACAGCAGGCCGACCAGGGGCGCGAAGAAAAATAGCCCCAGGAAGGCCAGGGCCGGGAGTAGGTTCCCGCTTCCTCGCCATGCTCGCTCACCCGTGCTTCCACGACCGGAAGCATGGGTGACAGCAGTTGAAACGGGCGAAGGGGCGGCAGTTTGTAGCTTCACTTGACCAGCCATTCGTTCCACCGTGTAGCGATAGCCGGGCCGTTCTTGGCCCAGTATGCGTAGTCGAGGGTGATTTGGTCCTTGGCGTAGGCGGTGGGCAGATTACGCGCCAGCGTCGAATCCAGGCGCGCAATGCTGTCGTTGTTCACCGGGGCGTAGGCGGTAAGGTTGGAAAAATCCGCCTGCCCCTTGGCACTGCTGGCCGCCGCGAGGAAGCGCATGGCGGCATCCTTGTTCTTCGAGCCTTTGGGGATGACGAGAAAGTCTGCCATGACCAGGTTCTGCTTCCAGCTCACCCCAACCGGCGCGCCATCTTCCTGCAGGGCATAGAGGCGGCCGTTCCAGAACTGCCCCAGCGTGGCCTCTCCTGAGGCCAGCAGTTGTTGGGACTGCGCGCCGCCGCCCCACCACACGATGCTGGATTTGATGGTGTCGAGTTTTTTGAAGGCGCGGTCCAGGTCCAATGGGTAGAGTTTGTCCGGTGTTACGCCGTCGGCCAGTAGTGCCAGTTCGAGCACGCCGGGGCTTGGCCATTTGTAGAGGGCGCGCTTGCCAGGATAACTCGCCGTGTCGAAGAGGGCAGTCCAGTCCTGGGGCGGCTTGTTGCCCGCCTTGCCTTGGTTGTAACCGAGCACGAAAGAAAAATAGAACGAGCCTACGCCGTTGTCGGACACAAAGCGCGGGTCCAGCGTGTCCCGCTTGATCACCGAGAAGTCCAGCGGTTCCAGCAACCCTTCGGCGGCGGCGCGCAGGGCGAAATCGGCTTCTACGTCCACGACGTCCCACTGCACGTTGCCGCTTTCAACCATGGCTTTGAGCTTGCCATAGTCGGTGGGCCCGTCCATCACCACCTTCACTCCACTGGCCTTGCTGAAGGGGGTCGCCCAGGCATCGCGCTGGGCGTCCTGGGTCGTGCCGCCCCAGCTGACGAAACTCAAGGGTACGTCGGCGTTGCAGGTCGCGCTGCCGAGCGTCAGCAGCCCGGCAATGCATGCCGCGATCGTCTGTTTCTTGAACACCATAATGTCGCCCTCGCTTGTTGTGTTTATGCGGGCTATGTGGCGCCCGCGTGTATTCGGGAGCAGTGGTCCAGTGGACATGAAAGGAGACCGGACCGAGCATCAGTTATGAGTATGAACGCGATGCCCTGATCAATTTGGTCTGGAATATCATATTATGGTATTCCAAGATTTGCGCAAGGTCTTCCTTGCGCGGGTCAGTACGGATGGGACTCACACAGGCTCGAAAGGGAGGTTTTCTACCACCTCCAGGTCATACCCGGCGAGACCGTTGTACTTGATGGGGGGACCCAGGTGCCGGATTTTGCCCACACCGAGGTCTTGCAAAATCTGCGCCCCAGTACCCGTTTCCGAGTAGGTGCGTGTCGACCCCGGGGTAAAGCGCTTGGGCGCGCGCGTCAGCTGGGGTATTCGCTCAAGCAAAGCCTGGGAAGACTCGTGGTGAGCGAGAATCACCACCACGCCTTGGCCCGCTTCAGCCACTTTCTGCAGAGCCGCCCAGAGGGTCCAGTTGGGAGGGCCGGTATACTCGGCGCCCACCAGGTCGCGCAACGGATCAATGGCATGCACGCGCACGAGCGTGGGCTGGGTGCGCAGAGGCTGGCCCATCACCATGGCCATGTGAACGCCACCTGTGATGCGATCCTCGTAGGTGAGCAGACGGAAGGTACCGTGCACAGTGGGCAGTTCACGTTCGCCGATGCGCTGCACGGTGTGCTCGGTGCTCAAGCGGTAATGAATCAGGTCGGCGATGGTGCCGATACGAATGTCATGCTTTTTTGCGAAGGCTTCCAGGTCAGGCCGGCGAGCCATGCTGCCGTCATCGTTCATGACTTCCACGATCACCGAGGCCGGGGTGAACCCCGCCATGCGTGCCAGATCGCATCCGGCCTCGGTGTGACCGGCGCGGGTGAGCACACCGCCATCTCGGGCCCGCACCGGGAAAATATGACCGGGTTGCACAATGTCTTTAGCCAGTGAATCGGGATGGACTGCAACGGCCACGGTGTGGGCGCGGTCCGCGGCGGAAATACCCGTGGATACCCCGGTCGCCGCTTCGATGGACACCGTAAAGGCGGTACTGAAACCGCTGCCGTTGGTAGGTACCATTTGCTCCAGCCCGAGGCGCTGACAGTGCTCGTCGGTGAGGGTAAGGCAGATCAGCCCCCGGGCTTCGCGGGCCATGAAATTGATGGCTGCCGCGTCGCAGCGATCTGCCGCCAACAGCAGGTCACCTTCGTTTTCCCGATCTTCGTCATCGACCATCAACACCATCTTGCCTTGGCGGTAGTCTTCAAGGATTGCTTCTATGCTGTCGAAGGGCATGGCACTCTCGGTACGTGTACTAATATAAGTTGGTATACCATAATACAGATTGATGACCATGAGGAGCACCGCATGAAAGGTTATTGGATCGCCCACGTTGACGTGACCGACCCGGAGCAATACGCCCAATACACCCGCCGCGCGCCAGAGGCCTTCGCACGTTATGGTGGACGCTTCCTGGCCCGTGGCGGGCGCTGCGAAGCCATGGAAAACGGCCCGGCCGCGCCCCGCAATGTGGTGATCGAGTTCGATTCCTACGAACAGGCCGTGGCCTGCTATAACTCGGCAGAGTACCAGGCGGCCGCGGCGCATCGGGAAGGGGCAGGGGTGGCCAGGATCGTCATCGTGGAGGGGGTTTGAGCGCTGGCTGATGGTTGAGTGTTTGTTCCCGGGATTAGAGGATGGCCGCCCCTGTCGGCCCATAGGCTCCAGGGAAACCCGGGAACATCACCCTCATTCACCGCACGAAATGCACCTGCCCATCTTCGTCATTGCCCATGTACAACCCGTAAACCCCGGCCGCGCGTTCGTGGATGTAGCGCTCCAGGATCTGCCGGATGGCAGGGTAGTAGATGTTATCCCAGGGGATGTCATCCGGGAGGAACAGGCGCCGGTCAAGCGATTCGCTGCCCCAGGTGTCTGCCATGCTCACCAGCGCCGCACGAAAGACAATGTACACCTCGCTGATGCGCGGTACGCTGAAGATAGAGTAGGGTGCAACGATACGGGCCTGTACGCCGGTTTCCTCCCACACCTCTCGTAGCGCGGCGTGTTCGGTGGTTTCGCCGGCTTCCATGAAGCCCGCAGGAAGGGTCCAGGTGCCCGGACGCGGAGCAATGGCGCGCTGGCTCAGCAGGTAGCGCCCCCCGTGCTCCACGATGCAGCCGGCGATGATTTTCGGGTTCACGTAGTGAATGAAACCGCAGCCGGCGCATAGCAGGCGCGGGTGCGTATCGCCAGGAGGGCAGCGCTGCTGAAGGTCGGCCCCGCCGCATTGCGAGCAATAGCGAGGCGCGGGCATGTCAGCGGCCTACCGCGGGTTGAGGCACGGGCAACGGTTCGCTCATGTCGCGCGGGCGGCTGTCGCCCTCCTGCTTCTGTCGCAGGTAATCGAGCGCCACTCGGGCGGCGGCATGAACGTGATCCACCGAAGCCTGGAAGGCCGCTTGCGGGTCACCGCTCTTGATCGCCTCAACCATGCGTTCCATCTCATGGTTGCTGGCGCCACGGCGGTTTTCCTGGGACACGGACGTTGCCCGCAGGTAGCTGATGCGCGCCTGCAGTTGGCGCAGCTGAGTAGCGGCCACCTGGTTGCCGCAGCCTTCCATGAGTACTTCATAGAAGCCTTGCACCGAATCCAGAACCTGAGCCAGCTCACCTTCTTCGAGTGCCTGACGGTTTACCGAAAGGGCCTTTTCCAGTGCGCGAATGTTCCTGGCCTTGGCGCGCAGGGTAAACAACTGCACGATCAAGCCCTCGAGCGCGGCGCGCAGTTCGTAGATGTCGCAGGCATCTTCCAGGGTGATGATCGCCACGCGAGGGCCCTTGGCGTCAGCAAACTCGACCAGGCCTTCGGATTCCAGGTGGCGCAGTGCTTCGCGCACGGACGTACGACTCACGCCGAGGCGATCGCACAGGTCGCGCTCCACCAGGCGGTCACCGGGCAGCAACTGAAAGTTCATGATGGCGCTACGAAGTTTGTCGAGCACGATCTCGCGCAGTGTCACGGGATTGCGATTGACCTTGAAGCTGTCGTCGAGTGGCGTGCGTTTCATAAGTGCTCTTGTAAACTCAGGTAAAGCGGAGAGAGTGCATATCTTTTCATTGGCAGGCCTGAACCTCAACAGTTGTCGACCCTGCGTACTCAGGCTAGGCAGCCGAGGGACGCGCCGCAAGCCCGCCCATTAGCGTATAGCGCACCTCCAGATAGTCCTCGAGGCCGTAGCGCGAGCCCTCGCGCCCTAGCCCTGACGTCTTGATTCCACCGAAGGGCGCCACTTCCGTGGAGATCAACCCCTCGTTGATGCCTACCATGCCGTACTCCAACGCCTCACTCATGCGAAACGCTCGCCCTAGGTCGCGGGTATAGCAGTAAGCAGCAAGGCCTGAATCCGTGTCGTTGGCAAGGGCAACCGCTTCTGGCTCATCGGTGAAGCGAAACACCGCGGCCAGTGGGCCGAAGGTTTCTTCACGGGCGACCCGCATCGCCGCCGTGGCCTCGCTTATCAAGGTAGGCTGGAAGAACCCATGACCCAGTGAATGCCGCTCGCCTCCCCTTAGTAGGCGTGCCCCGTGCTCCAGCGCGTCTGCAATGTGCTGTTCGGTCTTCACCACGGCCGCCTGGTTGATCAGCGGTCCTTGGGTAACCCCGGGCTGGGTGCCTTCGCCGACGACCAGCTCACCCATACATTCGGCGAGCCGGGCCACGAAACGGTCATGAATCCCGGCCTGCACCAGGAACCGATTCACGCACACGCAGGTCTGCCCAGCGTTGCGAAACTTCGCCAGCAACGCGCCCTCGACGGCGGCCTCCAGATCGGCGTCGTCAAAGACAATGAACGGGGCGTTCCCGCCCAGCTCCAGAGACAGCTTTTTCAAGGTTGGCGCACATTGGGCCATCAGGTGTTTGCCTACGGCGGTAGAGCCTGTGAACGACAACTTGCGCACCACCGGGCTAGCCGTCAATACCCCGCCAATGGCAATGGCATCGCCGGTGATCGCATTGATCACGCCCGGAGGTAGGCCGGCTTCCTCGGCCAAGGCCACCAAGGCGAGCGCTGTAAAGGGCGTGTCCGGTGCTGGCTTGAGGATGCAGGTGCAGCCCGCCGCCAGGGCAGGCGCCAGTTTGCGGGTAACCATCGCGGCGGGAAAATTCCAAGGGGTGATGGCCGCAACCACGCCTACCGGTGCCTTGGTCACCAAAATGCGCGCGTCCTCCTTATGACTCGGGATGATATCGCCGTACACCCGACGTGCTTCTTCGGCAAACCACTCTATGAAGCTGGCGGCATAGAGAATCTCGCTCCGAGCCTCGGCCAATGGCTTGCCTTGCTCTGCCACAAGAAGGGCGGCCAGCGGCTCCGTGTGCTCCAGCACCAGGGCGTGCCACCGCTTGAGAAGCGCGGCGCGGTCCCCGGCCTTCATGGCGCGCCAGGCGGGCAGGGCGGCCTCGGCGGCGCTGATCGCCTCCTGCGCTTGAGCTGCGCCGAACTCTGGTACATGGCCGACCACCGCACCGGTTGCTGGGTTATACACCGCCTGAGTAATCCCTGGCGCTGCATCACGCCAACGACCGGCAATGAACGCTTGCTCGCGAAAAAGCCTGATCATGCGCAGCTACCTCATGCTAACGGTTCAGCAGAACACCGGCAGGGCGCCCAGCTTTCCGCGGTGATAGATCATCGGCGTGACAGGTTCGGTGGGCAGGATCAGGTTCTTCACTTCCCCCACGATGATTGCGTGGTCTCCACCTTCGTATTCGCGCCACAGCTCGCACTCGATGATGGCCGTGGCGCCTTCGAGGATCGGATTGCCCAGGGCACTGAGTGTCCATGGCAGTTCGCGCGCCTTCTCCTTGCTTTTGCTGGCGAAGGCGAACGCCTGGGCCTGTTGTTCCCCAGACAGCAGATGGATCGCGAAACGCTTGCGTTCGATCAGCACAGGGTAGGTGTTGGAACTGTAGTTGGGGCAGAACAATACCAGCGCCGGCTCGAGCGAGAGGGCGCTGAAGGCGCTGGCGGTAATGCCTACCAGGTCACCTTCAGCGTCCAAAGTAGTGACTACGGTGACGCCGGACGGAAAGGAGGCCATCACCTCTTTGTATACTTGGGCTTCGATCATTGCCGCCTTACCTCTCAACGCATTACGAATGGGTCTGGCATGGGGGCCTGCGAAAGGTTGATCCATACCGTTTTCTGTTCTGTATACGCCAGCACCGAATCGATGCCGCTTTCCCGGCCGTAGCCACTGTTCTTGAAGCCGCCAATCGGGGCCATGGCCGATACCGCGCGGTAGGTGTTCACCCAGATGATCCCGCAGCGCACATCACGGACCAGGCGGTGGGCGCGGCCCAGGTCGCGGGTCCAGATGCCGGCAGCCAGGCCGTACTCCGAGTCGTTGGCCAGTTCGAGCGCCTCGGCTTCGGTGCTGAAACGGATCACCGAGGCCACCGGGCCAAAGACCTCTTCCTGCATGATTTTCATCGAGTGGCGGTCGCATTCGAACAAGGTGGGCTCGTAGTACCAGCCTTGGTTGTCCCCATCGGGGCGCTTGCCGCCCATGCGCAATACCGCGCCTTCGGCCACGGCTTCGCCCACCAGCCGCTCTACCACGCCCAGCTGTTGTGCGGTGGCCATGGGGCCCATCTCGGTGGCCTCCTCGCGGGGCGCGCCAATCCTGATGCGGCGGGCACGCTCGATGAGGCGTTCGACGAAGGTGTCGTAGATCTCGGCCTGCACCAGCAGGCGTGACCCGGCGACACAGCTTTGTCCGGAGGCGGCATAGATCCCGGCGACAACGCCATTGATGGCGCTGTCCAGGTCGGCGTCGGCGAAGATGATGTTGGGGGACTTGCCACCCAGTTCCAGCGACAGCTTGGCAAAGTTTTCGGCGGTGCCGCGTACCACATGGCGGGCAGTGGCCGCGCCGCCGGTGAACGCCACCTTTCGCACCAGTGGGTGACGCACTAGCGCGGCGCCGGTGCTGGGGCCGTAACCGGTGACTACGTTGACGACGCCTGGCGGGATGCCGGCTTCCAGCGCCAGTCGCGCCAGTTCGACGAGGGTGGTAGAGGCGTGCTCCGAGGGCTTGAGCACGATGGTGTTGCCCGCTGCCAGCGCCGGCGCCAGCTTGATGGCGGTAAGGTACAGGGGACTGTTCCAGGGAATGATCCCGGCGACTACCCCCAGGGGCTCGTGCACGGTGTAGGCGAAAAGGTCGGGCTTGTCGAGGGGCAGGGTGCCGCCTTCGAGCTTGTCGGCCAGGCCCGCCGTGTAATGGAAGAATTCAGGCAGATAGCCCACCTGCCCGCGGGTTTCGCGGATCAGCTTGCCGTTGTCGCGGCTTTCCAACTGTGCGAGGTGTTCCTTGTTCTCGGCGATCAGGTCACCGAGGCGGCGTAGCAATTTACCACGGGCAGTGGCAGTCAGCCCACGCCACTCCAGGCTGTCGAAGGCTGCTTGCGCAGCCTTCACGGCCACATCCACATCGGCTTCGTCGGCGTCGGGCAGCTCGGCCCAGGCCTGGCCCGTGGAGGGGTCGAGGCTCTGGAAGGTACGTCCTGAGCGGGCACTTTGCCAAGTGCCGCCGATACACATCTGAAAACGGACCAGAGTCATGCGACATTCCCCTCAGCCTGTACAGACAGGCGTTTGACGTTAGCCAGGAAGTCGACCAGCAGCTGGTTGACCAGTCTGGGCGATTCAACCGGCATCATGTGGCGTTGTTCGGCCAGGATGGAAACCTGCGCGCCGGGGATGCGTGCCGCGAGTTGCCGCGCCATTTCCGGCGTCGAGCCGGTGTCCAGTTCACCGGTGGCTACCAGCGTAGGCACCCTCAGCGCCGGCAGCTCGTCGGCTCGGTACATGTCCTGGGTCGCGAACAGGCTGTAAGTGGTCAGGTAGCCCAGAGGGTCGTTGCTGGCCAGGATCTGGCGGATGTTGTCCACCTGCGCATGGCTGGCAGCCAGATATTCGCGACTGAACCATCGGGCCAGCGCCGCCTCGACGTTGGCGTTGGGTCCGAACTCCGCAGCCTGGCGGGTACGCTCTACCACAGCGGCTCGTTGTTCGGGCGTGCGCGCGAAAACGCTATTGAGTACGACCAGCGATGCCAAACGCGTAGGGTGATGCAGCGCGAAGGCCCGAGCGACCAGCCCGCCCATGGAAAAGCCCACCACATGGGCGTTTTTGATACCCAGATGGTCCAGCAATTCGGCCAGTTGGTTGGCGTAGGCGTCGAGCCCGCTGTCCGGGCCAGGCATGGCGCTTTCACCGTGGCCGAGCATGTCATAGGTGATGACCCTGTAGTGTTCGGCCAGGCTTACAACCTGACCGCCCCACATGGCTTTATTCAAGCCAACACCGTGGATCAGCACCACGGGTTCGCCTTCCCCGGTCACCTGGAACGCAGTGCCCGCGGCTGTCCGCTGAGTGGCCTGACTGTCCATCACTGCTGTGCCTTTTCCGCAGCCAGTTCTTCAAGGTCCATGTAGCGATTGCCGATACGCGGATGTAGACGACCACCATCGGCTGCGCCTAGAACCACGACGATCTCGTCGGCGCGAGGGGCATCCTCAATCTTCATCTCCAAGGTGATGTAGTGGGAACGCAGCCCTTCATCATCCTTATGCATCATCGGGATCTGGATTGAAGTACCTGGCGCGCCGCGCTTGTTGGTGAAGCTCAGGTAGCTCTTGGCCTGTACTGCCTCGCGATAGTGATTGCCGAAACGCAGGGTATGAATCACTGCCGAGGCGTGTTCGATCTCGCCGTCCGCCCCCACGACCGCCGCCTTGCCGTAGGCTTCAATGCGCCCGGCACCGCCAATGGCAGCGACCAATTGCTCGACCATCAGCGCACCCAGGTCAGAGCAGTTGGCCTTGATCAAGGGCTTGAGGTCGTCAACGAAGGCGCCAACCCATGGGTTCTTGATGACCACGGCCAGTCCAACCATGGTCACCGGCTTATCGGCTGCCTTACCACCTTCGATAAAGGTTTGCTCGGTATACGTCACGATCTTGCGGATCTCGAAGCCCATGGGGTTCCCCTTATAGCCAGATGACTGATACGAGTGGTTTATCGTATTACGGTATACCAGATGTTAACGGAAAGCTATGCGTGTGCAAAGGGTTTATTCCCAGGCACGCGATGATTCCATACCGCCGCGATTGTCTTGCGGTTTCAAACCACAGATGAGTCACGTCTGGTGTTGTAGGCGCCTCCAAGCCTGACGAGGAGGCCCGCGCTGGGTCAGTTTCCCGCCGACCCTCGATCGGCCAGAGCAGAGCAAGATCATCGTCTGCTTGGCTTGATCAACATGCTTGGCTGGAAAGCGCAGCGGTGTACGGTTATCGCAAAACCTCGACGATCGACGTGGGTAGGTTGGACAGGCGGGTGAGTTCGAATCGGCGCATTGGCCTCTATAAAGGAAGGCCGCCTGCTCTCAAGGGGCGACTTCGCCAGTCCGTCGGTTGCGCAGCAGCGGCTAGCAGCGTCCTTGGCCCTGAGACCGATCAAACGGATCGGGATGGCTGGCGTTGCAGCAACTGACGAACGCCTTCCCATGCCTCGCCTGCCAGCGCTTGCGGATCTACCCCGACCAGTACCCCGTTATGCTTCACCAGCTTGCCGTTGGCGATAACGCTGGTCACCACGGCAGGCGACGCGGACTGGACAATCGAGTTCACCGGATCGATTACCGGGAACATACCGATATTCCGGGTGTTGACCATGATCAGATCCGCTTGCTTACCGACGGTGATCGAGCCGATCTTTTCCCCTAATCCCATGATGTCCGCAGCCCCTTGTGTCGCCCAATGAAGGACATCGCGGGCAGTCATCGCCTGCTCGTCACCGGTGGTGGCCAGCGCAAGGTTCAAACAGGTTTGCATGAGCATGAAGGGGTTCGCGTTGCCGCTGAGCACAAGGGTATCCACCCCAAGGCTTACCGGCACCTTTGCCCGATGAAGCGCTGCCACGGGTGGCAAGCCATAGCCGACGCGCATTTCGGTCAGCGGTGTAACACAGACCGATGCCCCGGATTCGCGAATGCTCGTCAAATCCTCTGGATCGGCATGGGTTGCATGCACCAGCTGCACTCGCGATGACAAAAGACCGCGACTCGCAAGTTGCTGAATGGCCTTTTGCTTCTGCATCTGTTTGGTTACAGCGACATGGGTGGAAATGGGCAGCGATTGCTTCGCTGCGAATTCGAACTCGGCTACCCATATGGGAACGTCGGTGCGCTCAGGGCCACGTACCGCCAATCCAAGATCGATTCGCCCCTGGGGCATGTTCTGGATTTGGGTGTGTACGCGCTGGATGTCGGCAAAATCCATGGGGGAGGCCGGGGGTAGATCCTGTGCATAGCCGTACCACAGGCGGGCGTTGATCCGCGATCCCGCCAAAGCTCGAAGTTCTGCCTGGGCATGTTCCGGGCTGCGGATATTATGTGACCAGCTATTGACCGTAGTGAACCCGGCATTGATCGCATCCGCGAGACCAAGTCGTACGCTCAACTCGGTCAGGGCTGGCGTAAATCGTTTGCTGAGGGTCTGCTGCGTTTCGAAGAACGCCGGGCCTCCCGGTACCGGTGCGCTGCTGCGCAAGAGGCTGTTCCAGAGGTGCCAATGGGTGTCGATCAGCCCAGGCAGAATAAGCATTCCCTGGCCATCCAGCACCTTCGCCCCAGTGGCCGACAGAGCCTTACCGATCTTGCGGATTATCCCGTTTTCAATAAGAACGTCAGCCTGGTCCAGTTCTCCCAGCGTAGGGTCCATGGTGATCAACTGGGCGTTCTTGATAAGCAGACTCGAGCTGTCCGAGGGCGAGGGCGAGGGCGACGCTGCCGCTGGAAGCATCAGTCCGGCGCCAATGGCCGAACCCAACTGGATAATCCGTCTGCGATACATGTCCGTCTTCCATTCCGTGGTCAGCACGAGGCACCGGTAGCCCGTCAGGGTTTGGGCAGCACCACGCGTACGACTTATCTTGGCCCATCGGAATTCTCGGTTTTCTTGCCAGGCGGTTTGAGAATTCGTTTCAAGATGCTTCCGGAGAAAGGAGGCCTCGCCTCGTTGTTCTGTGCCTTGACACCGCTGTTCGATACGCTGACCTAAGGGTCAGGGTAAACGAACAAGAGCTGAACTTACTCCGTATTGGCCCGACGATGCGGCGCCCAGTATCTGTCGACGTATTTCTGGATCTCCTGGCGCATGAAGCGGCCTGACTCACCGGCACGCTCCTCCCAGCCGAATACGCAGGAGGTGACTATGCCATCGAAGCCCGTCTTGGCCAGCGAAGCAAAGAACAGATCCCAATCGATCTCGCCCTGATACATATTCATGTGTTGATGCACGGTCACCTGGGCGCCCGGCGGGTTGACGATATAACGAAGGCCCGAAGATGCCTTGTGGTTCCAGGTATCGGCAATGTGTACGTGCCCGATGAGCGAGCCGGCCTAGGCTATCATCTGGGCCATGTCTTCGCCGAAATAGAAGGTGTGAGGCGCGCAGTAGAGAAACTTGACGTTGGCTGAACCGATGCTTTTCAGCATATCGATGGCCGGGTGCAGGGTCTCGCACCAGTCTTCCGGATGCGGCTCCATGTTCAGGGTGATGCCTTCGCGCTCGAAGATCGGCACCAGCTCTTCCATCGAGCGCCACCAGGCTGCTTCGCTGGATTCATGACTGTGGCTACCGCCGCAGCAACTCAATTTGTGGCCGCGTTCGGGCGAGGGACCGCGGCCGAATTCGGAGTTCATGGTATCGCAGCCCAGTTCAGTCGCCACGTGGATAGCTTCTTTCCAGTAATTGACCGCGGCTCGGCGCTCATCCTCGTGAGGGCTGGCCCAGCGGTACATGGCAGCAGCGAAGCCACCTGTAAGCCGTGGTCCTTGAGCGCCTTCTTGAATTCGCCAATGCGCTCGGGGTGCGCTCGGGGGCGCTTCCACCAAGGCAGGAAGTCTTCCCGGGGCGAGAGCTCGACGTACTCGAAACCCGACTCCGCTACCCGCCGACAGGTCTCAGTGAGACTCAGGTTGCGGTACATATAGGGATCGATGGCGATTTTCATGATATGACTCCTGGATGCAATAACGATGAAGAACAGAGGCAGGCGGGACGTCAACCGAGCTTGCGAAAATAGCGTTCGAGTGACTCTAGCGAATGGCCCTTGGTCTCCGGCAAATAGCGGAACACGAAGGTCAGGGCGACCAGTCCCAAGGCAAAGAACAGGAAGAAGGTGCTGGAGATGCTGAACCATGCCACGAGCTGCAGGAAGAAGAAGCCTACCAGGAAGTTGACCAGCCAAAGCACAAAGCCGGACATGCCCAGAGCGAAGCCGCGGATGCGCATGGGGAAGATTTCCGCCAGCATCAACCAGGTCACTGGCGAGATGGCGCCCTGCTGGAAGGCAAGGAAAGCCAAGGTCAGGGACAGGATGGCGAAACCGCGGGTGAGGCCTGGCTCGAGCACCAGGGACAGTATCCCGATCAGTAGCAGCGAAGCGGTAGTGCCGACCAGGCCGATCAACAGCATGGGGCGGCGGTTTACGCGACCGAGCAGCCAGATGCCGACGAAAGTAGCCACTACGGAGATAACGCCGTTGGCGACGTTGGCGATCAGCGAACGAGTACCAAGCGAGCGTGGCCGATGGGATCAATTCTATGCACAGTGGTTGGTGATGCTGACGAAAAGGAACCCAGCACCGGTATCCACCGCCGAATCGCTGGCTTGTCAGGCTGTGTTAGATGCCGCGCGCCGGAGTGCTTTATGCAGGCAGGCGGTGGTCATCGATACAACCGATTCGCTACTTGACTTCACGCACTACGGCTCGTGGTGAACTTTGATTCGAGAGGCTGCTTATATCCAGTGCCGAGAAATGGCCATATAAGACGTTCACTCAATATCCATATGGCCTAGAGGCTGAAAAAGGCTTTTACGATAGGTTCGCAGAACCCACTTCCGATGACAGTCTTGGTGGGAAAACCAGTCAAGTCCTGAAGCTACCCGCATTCGCTGGGGCTTGGGTCGCAAGGATCGAGCCTCCTGCAAGTCTTGCGCAATGCGCTTGGCCTGAAAGGTCCAATCAATCCGCGGCTCAACAGCGCTTTCAGGTTGCGTGATCGCGGCATGTCGATATGCCATGAACCGTTTGAGAAGGTTGCTGCAAGCAAGTTGTTGCTCAGTCATGCCCGTATCGCTTCTAATTCATAAAACGGTTGTGACGCGTTTCAAATTTGTGTGTAATCCGCGCACCTCTTCAAGGATGAAGGCTGATCGACTATGCAGTGTGCTAACTCGTCCTTGCAGATCTCTCATTTACGCCAGAGGACTGTGCGATGGGTTTTGCAAAAAGAGCCGGAGCTGTATTGCTCTCAGTGAGCATAGGTTTGTCATCCGGCTGTGCCACGTCGGGTAACGACTGGGCGAACAAGGAAAACATGGGCACCGTACTCGGCGGCGCGGCTGGCGTGCTGATCGGCAGCCGCATTGGCGCAGGAGGCGGGCGCACTGCAGCGATGTTGATCGGTGGCCTGGCAGGCGGATTGCTGGGCAAGGTGATCGGTGCAAAGCTGGACGAACGTGATCGCCTGGCCCTCGCTGCACAAACCCAGCAAGTGCTGAGTACCAACCCGGACGGTCAAGCCAGCAGCTGGACGTCCAGCCACAGTGGCAGCAGCGCGCAAATCACGCCAGTGAAAACCGAATCCGAAGCTCGCCAAGTGGCATAAAGCGCCTGCCGAAAATTCGGCCTGTCACTGACATGACGGTGCTGAACAAACCCTACCGGACCATCAAGTCGGCGAACCTGCGCAGCGCGCCGGACAGCAATGCCGAAAAAGTCGGAGGGCTGCCGCCCAGTTCGACGTTCACGGCCCTGGGTCGTACTCACAATGACTGGATCATGGTCGGCCGCCGTGGCGTTACCGTGGGCTATGTCTATGCCCCTCTGGTGGAGGCTATAGCGCCCAAGCCCATGAAGGCAGCGAGCGGTATCGTCTCCCAAGCCCCGGTCGATAGCGCCACCGACCTGGACAAGCTCGACGCTGCCAGCGCCGCTCGAGAAGGCGTGGATCTGGATGCCATTGATGCTAAACCGGTAGAAGACACCCTGACCGCACAAACCACCTGCCGGACCGTTGACTATGACGTCAAAGCCAAGGGGGGCGCCGCTGAAAAGCAAACGGTCAAGGCCTGTCAGGCGGGTGATGGCGCTTGGGAACTGATTTGATGAAAAACCTGAGCAAGCACCTGCCGTTGGCGCTCTTGACGTTGTCCGTCTGTGGAGGCGCTGAGGCCTCCGCCTATCGCCTGGCCTTCTCCAAGGGTGAAAACGTTGAAGTATTCGTTGATCACACCGACACCCAACCATGGTGCACGAACCCGTTGCCGCTTCGTTTTGTCTTCGCCGGAACGCCAGCCAACGATGCGGTAGCGCGCCTGTTGCCCAAGCTGGGTGGCCTGCTGGCCAGCCAATGTCCTGGTGCCTCCACGATAAACTGGCACAGTACCGACGCCAAGGGCCAGACCGCCGCAAACGGCACGGCCGCCAAGGAAGAGGGTTGGCTCAGTCATGCAGCCGGAATGCCGGCTCCGGTCGTGTCGGGCCCGGAAATGGCTGCGCCTGTGCAAACGCCAGCCCCTGCACCTACGCAGGCCGCTCCCGCTCCTGCGCCTGCTCAACCTGAAGCTCCAGCGCCCGCGGCAGCGGCCTCCGCTCCTGTTGCGCCACCTGCCGCTTCGGCTCAGGCGCCGCAGTCGTCTGAGCCGACTCCGTCTCGAGCACTAACCACCCCCCCACCGGTAACAGCGGTTTTTGCGGTGTCCGGCTGGACGCCTCCGGCCGAGACCGAAGCAATCAACGCCGCCGCCTTTTTCTTCCAGATCAAGGACCAGAACGGTTGTCTGTTCCGTACCACCTACAAGCCAGAGAGTGATGCGCAGTATGTGACGGCCCGGTCCACCGGCGTCGCTTGCGATCCAGATGGCTACGCTGCCGGCGAAGGGGTAGTGGTGCTGATGCGGGCCGATGGGGTGAAGTTGAAAGAATACGAAGGAAGCTTCCATCACGGCATCCCGTTCAACTACCAAGCGCCGGCGCTACCCATCGTGGGTTTCGACGACCAGAAAAGGGCCTTGATGTTGCTCGCCAGCGACCCGGCCAGCCGCACACTTTATCTGCTCAGAGCACCTTACAACTGGAGTGGCTATTGGGATACACGCAGCCCTGCGGTAGTGGCTGTGACTGAAAATCAAGAACTGTTCCGCCAGTTTGAATCCATTGAACCGACGGTATTCACTGCACTTGGTGCGCTGGATAAAATCCAGCCGAAGACATCAAGCGTCAACTTCATTGCTGTTCGGGATGTCCCCCAAGGTCTTATCAAGAATGACCGCGACGCCTGGCTTTATGAAGCACCCATCAGCCGCAACTGGCGCAGCAAGAGCTGGCAGTTCAATCCGCAGAATGCCAGTAACTATGTCTTCATGCATGAGGCGCAGCTGGTCGAGCAGAAACGTGCAGCCGACCGCCAGCGCCAGTACGAAGAGCAAAACAGGCGTGAGCAGGCCGGCTACCAGGCCCAGCGCCAACTCGAGCAATTCGCCAAACTCAAGACCGAAAGTCGCGACCCTAAATACATTCGGTCTCGCTTGCTCGCCGATGTCAGCTATGCACCGGTTTCTGGAGGACGCTATGCGCGTCTGCTGGCCGGCGGCAAAGCCGAGTACAGCCAGATCGTGCACATCGTCGGCAAGAAGGGAGAGGGTTGGGAAACCGATTACCCCTATGAGTCCCAGCTCAATATGGTCGGCGCCGGTCTCAAGCCGGAGAACGGCTGGTTCCTGGCCAAAGGCGAAGTCACCCTGGACCCGGTCAAGCGAGACGGTGAGGACTTGCCGCTCACCCTGGTGGCGGTCGCTTACCTACAAGCCTGCACTGAAAGCGGCTGCACCGATTTGCGGGACCCACTGAAGATCATGCGCATGCAGCTGGGTGACGACAGTTGGACGCCCGACGCAGCGCGCCAAGTCATCAAACAGGCCTGGCCTGATCGGAACATTCAGGGGGATGCGCCATGATTCAGAAAAAACTGCTTGTCCCGGCAACGGCGGTAGCCCTGCTCGCCGCCGGCTATTTCGGCTTGTGCGCCTATGCAAGCAAGCAGGCACAGAACCACTTGGATGACTTTGTATATGACAACCATCTCAATGGAAGCCTGAGCTGGGCGTCTGTGAGCTCTTCGCCACTAGGCGGCACGATTGTCATCAAGGACATTGAGCTGGGTGACGGCAAGGCAGGCGGTTTGCGTGCTGAAAGGGTGACCGTGACCGACCTGGTCAACAGTGACAGTCGTACCCGTGTGCACATCGAGGCCACCGGCATCCAGGCATCCAAGGGCTCGCTGCAAGGTTTGCAGCAACTCGGCGCGGTGGCCGGCATGATCGGCATGGGCGCTGGCTTGAGCGGCATGAGCAACTTCGGCCCGCTATTGAGCAGCGGTCGTAATGAGCTCAAACCTTTCGACGTGACATTGTCGCTGGACGTGGATGACGACGCCAGCCGGGCTACCGGTGAGGCATTGGTGGACATGCCAGATCTGTTCACCTTCACAGCCAGCTACCGTATGGATAATGTCAAAGACCTTCGCCGTACGGTCAGCGACTTGCAGCACGGCGATAAAATGGCCGCCTTTGAGTTGCTTGGCGGGGTAGCGCAAGGCTTGCAGAATGCATTTGCTTGGGCCGAGTTGAGCGAGTTCAAGGTCACCTTCAACGAGCAAGGTATGGTCAAACGTAGCGTATTGCTCGCAAAACGCTACGGCACGCCTCTGGACCCGACTGTCGGCAGCGCTGATCAACAGCGTCAGGCGTGGTTTGAATCAAGCCTGAAGAGCTGGCAAAAGGGCTGTGAAAGCAAAATGCGCGCCGATGCACCAATGCTCGTTGATAGCTGCGAGCTGTTGGTCAAGCTATTCAAAGGTAAGAACGACGGCGTTCAATTGAGTATCGACCCCAAGGCTCCCGTCCGGGTGGTCGACGTGATGAGTATCCTCGGTGGCGGCAATACCAGGCAGGTTCTGGTGCGGTTGAATCCGAAAGTGAACTCCCTGTAGGTTCGCCCCATGGTTCTCTCATGCCAACTTCGGAGCGTCGCATTTCAGTGTACTTTTGAACTATGAGTTCCGATGAGGCTTGGCAGATTTCTCGAAAAGCAGGGGCAAGCCCAGTTTGAAATACCCCGTGGCATAAAGGGCGGAGCCTTGTCACCTCGGCCCTTTGTAGCCAAGACTTCGCATCAGGTCGCGCGCCGTTTCGAAAAACAGGCTTTTGAAGCGTTCGGCGCTTTCAGCTGTCAGGCGACTGGCCGGCCCTGAAATGACGAGCGCGCCCATCAGCTCCCGCTGGGCGCCATAGATAGGAAGGGCGACCGAGGCTGCATGGGGGTCGGTGGCGCCGCAGGAATAATAGGGCCTTTCCAGGGCGATCCCCACCTCGAAAGGAGCACGCAGCGCCTGTGCGCCAGCGGCTTCGTCCATAGGGCGCATGTCGCCAGGTTGCATGTTTAACCGTAGGCGGTGAGGTGAGTTCACTCGGTATTGGCACATTCGATACGCGCCGTGCCGTACGTAGAATGACGCGGTTTCGCCGGTTTGTTCAGATAAATGATGAAGCCGCGGCATGACATGCCGCTCCAGGTCCAGAGCGTCTTGGTAAACGGCGTTGAGGCGCATCACTTCGCTCGCCAACTGGTAACGTCCGTCTGCCATTCGCGTCACGAAGCCATGATCTTCCAACGATACCATCAGCCTCATGATCGTACTTTTGATCAACCCGGTACGTTCGGCCAGCTCCACTAAGCTTAATGAAGTATCGCCGATCTGAAACGCGGAGAGCACGGTGAGCACACGATCCGCCGAAGCGACACCGTTTACCGCTGGGCGCGGCCGCGCTTTCAACATGGTGAAAACCTCGAATGAAGATGCTATAGACAAAGGAAACGCATTATCGACCAATGGCTTGGTCGGCGCCATCATTCACGGCAAGGCTTGTATGGAAACGAGCGGGGAGGGCACCAGCGACTCCCCGCCTGGGGTCAGACCGCTGCGCTACGCTCGCGCAGTTCGCTGTTGAGAATACGATCGTTTTCGCTATAGTCGACCGGACAGTCGATCACGTGAACGCCTGGAGTTCTGATGCAGTGTTCGAGCAGGGGCAGCAGGCTCTCGGCGCTTTCAACGCGATGGCCTTCGGCACCATAGGCCTGGGCGTATTTGACGAAGTCGGGGTTGCCGTAGTCCAGGCCAAAATCAGTGAAGCCCATGTTGGCCTGCTTCCAGCGGATCATCCCATAGCCATCGTCACGCAGGATCACCACGGTGATATGCATGCCCAGGCGTACCGCGGTTTCCAACTCTTGACTGTTCATCATGAAGCCACCGTCGCCGCAGACAGAGATGACCGGACGATCCGGATACACCAAATGTGCCGCCATGGCGGAGGGAAGGCCAGCGCCCATGGTGGCCAAGGCATTGTCGAGCAGAACCGTGTTCGGTTTGTGCGCCTTGTAGTTGCGCGCAAACCAGATCTTGTAGATTCCGTTGTCTAGGGCGACGATCCCTTCAGACGGCAGTACGCGGCGGATATCCGCTACCAGGCGCTGCGGATAGACGGGGAAGCGGTTGTCGCTGGCGCCCTCGGCAATCTGCGCTTCGTTCGCTTCGCGAATCATCATCAGGCGGCCAAAGTCCCAGTGC
The DNA here is from genome assembly GCF_049895785.1 of Pseudomonas sp. DC3200b2. Lineage (NCBI taxonomy): Bacteria > Pseudomonadati > Pseudomonadota > Gammaproteobacteria > Pseudomonadales > Pseudomonadaceae > Pseudomonas > Pseudomonas sp. DC3200b2. The sequence continues at coordinate 90,573 of NZ_JAFCTA010000007.1, forward strand.
GAGGTCTCCGTCAGCGCTTCGCTGATCTGCCAGACGGCGTTGGCAATGTCGCCGATCACTTCTACTTGAGGAAAGTAAACGGCATCGACTTCGGCGGAGCGGAAGTTGATGTGGATGACTTCGGTACCACCACGCGCCATGAAGAAGGGCGGCTTCTCTATCACGTCATGGCCGATGTTGACGATCAGGTCCGCAGCCTCGACCGCACGATGAACGAAGTCACCGGACGACAGCGCCGCGTTGCCCAGGAAGCGCGGATGGCGTTCGTCGACCACCCCTTTGCCCATCTGGGTGGTAATGAAGGGAATGCCGGTCTTGTCGATCAGCTGCTTGAGTACCTTGGCAGTCATCTTGCGGTTGGCCCCGGCGCCGATCACCAGAATGGGATTACGGGCATGCTGGAGCTTGCGCACGGCAGCCTCCACAGCCTTGTGCTCGGCCAGCGGACGGCGGTGCAGGCTTGGCGGGATCGGCAACGAGTCGGTCTGTTCAGCGGCAATGTCTTCAGGCAACTCCAGATGCACGGCGCCGGGCTTTTCTTCTTCAGCCAGGCGGAAGGCTTCACGCATGCGGGCCGGAATGTTGTCTGCCGAGGCGAACTGGTGGGTGTATTTGGTGATCGGGGCCATCATCCCGCATACATCGATGATCTGGAAGCGGCCTTGCTTGGACTTCTTGATCGGCTTCTGGCCAGTGATCATCATCATCGGCATGCCGCCCAGGTAGGCGTAGGCGCTGGCAGTGACCAGGTTGGTGGCACCGGGGCCCAGGGTCGACAGGCTGACCCCGGTTTTGCCGGTCAGGCGTCCATAGGTCGCGGCCATGAAACCGGCTGATTGCTCGTGCCGCGTAAGCACCAGTTCGATCTTGGACTTGCGCAGAGACTCCAGCAGATCAAGGTTTTCTTCGCCGGGAATGCCGAACACATATTCGACCCCTTCGTTTTCCAGGCATTTAACAACCACATCGGCAGCTTTGGCCATCTTTCGTCTTCGCCTCTCTACTTCGGAATGTCAGGGTTCCGAATATCCCGTTGATTTACCGTCAGCGACACCATTGCCGAGGCAACCTTTGAGTCATGGCGACTCGAGGCCTGTACACCGAGCGCTACAGTCGGCCGCTGCGTCTATTGGAACGGTATCAGATCATCGACCATAAGACCTGCCCCGTAGACATCCTTCGCCGTACCGCTGAACAGACGATCCTTTTCGCTTTCGGTAAAGTCTTCCACAGTGCGCTTGAAGGCGTTCCACAATACCCCGTAGCTGACCATGCCTTTATCCACCGGAAAATTGCTTTCGAACATACAGCGTTCAACCCCGAAGCAATCGATTGCCGTCAGCAGGTAAGGTCGCCAGGCTTGGCTCAACGCCTGGGAAGTTGGCGGCAGCGGTGCGGCATCGAGGTCGAACCCGGCCACTTTCATGCCTAACCCGCCTAACTTGAGGCGCAGATTGGGCTGTTGGGCCAGGCGTTCGAGACTGGCTGCCCAGCTGGCGAACACCTGGGCTCGTTGGTCCGCATAGCAACCCGCGCCCAGTGGTCCACCCAGGTGGTCGATGACGATCACAAGATCAGGAAAGTCGCGCGCGAGCGCGAGCACTTCGTTCAGCTGGGTGTGGTAGGCCCAGATATCCAGTACCAGTTCCATGCGCTGGACCACGGCCAGGCCGCGGCGAAAAGCTGGCTCGCCAAGACGCCCAGGTGGCGGTGGCTTGGGATTGGAAACCAGCCTTGGGTCCGGATGCCAGGCCGTGGTATTGCGGATACCGCAGAATCGATTGCCGGCCCGCTGACGCATCTCTTCCAGCACCGGTTGAACACCCTCGCCAAGCATGAGGTCCGCGCCGCCAATGATGCCAGCGCATAACCGTCGCGTGCCCAAAGCGCCACTGGCGCTCTGCGCGGCGACGCCGTTGGCGTACTCGACCTCGCCCACTGGCTGGAACGGCTCTGAACGATCCAGTGCCAGCATGGAGCGGCATTGGACGTAGACCGAGGCGGCAATGTTGTGTCCACTCTGTATATCAGCGAGGTAATCCTCGATCAGATAGCGCTGGCCAGGGCGATCCCACAGGTGGTGATGCGCATCGACGATCATGCGGTCCGGGTCCAACGGCGCTTCTTGGACCTTGGCCAGCCAATCGGGCCGAACCGGGGCGTGGGGAGATTGCAAGTTACGCTCCGGGTTTGTCAGAACAAAGGTAAGGTGTAGTTGAGAATGACCCGGTTCTGGTCTCCATTGCGAGCAGCCTCGGAGTGAGACTCTGCGTTACGCCATGCTATTCCGAGCCCTTTGAACGTCCCGCCCTGAACGACATAGTCCAGGGAAAAGTCGCGCTCCCACTCCTCCTGCTTCTGGCCGCCGGTGGTCTGGATGCTGTCGCCCTTCAAGTAGATCAAGGAAGCCTTCAGCCCTGGAATGCCGTTGGCTGCGAAATCATAGGCATATTGCGCAAACCGCGTCTGTTCCCCAGCCCGGGTAAAGCTCAGGAGCATCTTGTCAGTCCAGAGGTAAAGGCTGCTGCCGCCGGCCCCCTTATCGATCGAGCCCTGGTTTAGCTGAACGAAGTTGCTGTCATCTGAAACGCTTTGCAGACCCAGCGTGACCGCGTGACCGCCCAGGCGGTAGGTAAATGCGGCGCTCCACAGGTCATTGTCGATTTCGCCATCACCATCTTGCGTGTAGCCGGCAACGGTATAACCGAGGCTTCGGCCCGAGGCACTTGCGTTGGCGCCCTCGGAGCGGGTGCGGAAATAGCGCACGTCTGTGCTCAAGGAGCTCATCTCAGTCAATGGAAATGAATGGGTAAGCCCAACAAACTGTTGGGTGTAGTAGTCTTGGAGCTGCCCCACATAGTACTGCAGCATCAGCGCCTCGGTAGCGCGATAGTCAGCGCCGGCGAAGTAGAAACGATCGCTTTCCTGAGTGCCGCCGCTGACGGCCATGCCAGTAAGATCGGTAGAGGCTCGCCCCTTGGCGCGGTTGAGGGCCCCGGCGATCAATGTGAAATCTTTCACGTCCTTGGACTGAATCTGCGCGCCTTGAAAAGTCTGAGGCAGCAGCCGACCATCCGAGGCGAGCAATACCGGCATCTTCGGCATCAGCTGTCCAATACGCAGCTCGCTCTGGCTCAGCTTGAATTTGGCCGTCGCGCCCATGTTGCTCCACTGATCTGCAGCCTGGCTCCCGTCCGACGGGATCATGGTACTTCCTGAATGCCGGCCCGTGCCGCTGTCGAGTGTGAGCCCCATCATGGCCATGATATCGACCCCAGCCCCTACGGTGCCTTCGGTATAGCCTGAGCGAAAATCGAGCAGGAACCCCTGTGCCCACTCTTCGGTTTTCGAGGGCGCCGCAGTACCGTCGCGGTTATCACTATTGAAATAGAAGTTGCGCAGCGAGAGGTTGGCATGGCTGTCGGCGATAACCTCAGCATGCGCCGAGAAGGTTGCCAGACAGCCGCCGACGCCAGCCCAGGCCAGCTGGCCGAGCGAAGTGGTCCTTTTCAAGGTAGAAGCTCCTGTGGCCCCATGATGGGGCGCGATGATCTTGTTATTGGAATGAAGCGAATCAGCCCTGCATGCCCCAGCGGCGCACCGTGAGCATTTCAATGCTGCGAAATACCAGGCCCTCGACCACCAGGCCGATCAGGATGACCATAAGCAGGCCTGCGAAGACATTGGGTGTTTCCAAGGCGTTGCGATGCTGGAACACGTACCAACCCAGGCCGCCGGAATTACCCGACACGCCAAATACCAGTTCAGCGGCGATGAGGGTGCGCCAGGCAAATGCCCAGCCAATCTTCAGGCCGGCCAGAATAGAGGGTATCGCTGCCGGAATCAGGATGCTCACGACTAACTTGAGCCCGCGTAGCCCGTAGTTTCGTCCAGCCATTCGCTGGGTCTGACTGACCGATTGGAAGCCAGAATAGGTATTGAGCGAAACCGCCCACAAGACCGAATGAACGATGACCAGCATCAAGCTCTGTATCCCCAGGCCGAACCACAGCATGGCAAGGGGCAGGATAGCGATAGCGGGTAGAGGGTTGAACATCGCCGTGAGGGTAGCCAATACATCGGTGCCCAGGCGGGTTGAAACAGCCAGGGATGTCAGTACTGCCGCCAGACCAATAGCCAGGGCATAGCTCATCAGCAATACCTTCAATGAGCTGACTACAGCCTGAGGCAGTACGCCGCTGAGGACGTCCTGGACCATGGCCACCACCGTCTCGCTGAAGGTCGGGAACATCAATGAGTTGTCCAGGTAGCGAGCATACAGCTCCCACACCAAAGCCAAAGCGACCAGCACCAGGGTACGCCGCACTCCTGTCTGGGCGAAAAGGCGTTCCCGCAAGCCTAGGCGGCGGGCAACGTCTCCTATCTGGCCTGGCGCCACCGGGGCATATTCGATATCCGCGCGCGGTTGGACGACTTTATTCATGGGCTGTCTCGCTATGGCCGAAGAGCATATGGCTGATACGCTGCTGCAGGTGACTGAACGCTGGAGTGCCCTGGTCAGCGAAACTGAAGGCACTACAGTCCAGTTCAGCGCGTACTTGCCCAGGATGAGGCGTAAGTACCAGGACGCGAGTACCCAGCACGATCGCTTCGTCGATGGAGTGCGTGACGAACATCAGTGTGAATGGCGACTGTTCCCATAGCCCGAGCAGCTCTTCTTGCATGCGTCGACGGGTCAGTGCATCAAGCGCTGCGAAGGGCTCGTCCATCAGCAACATCGCTGGCTCCATGGCTAGCGCTCGGGCTATGGCTACACGCTGTTTCATGCCACCGGAGAGCTGATGGGGATAAGCGTCGAAGAATTTGCCCAGCCCAACCTTGGTCGCTGCACGTGCGGCGCGGTCGGCTATTTCCTCACGAGGGAAACGGCCGGTAGCCCGCATTGGAAAGATGATATTGCCCAAGACGGTTTTCCAGGGCATGAGCTGGTCGAATTCCTGGAAGACCATCATGCGATCTGGGCCAGGGGAGCGTACAACGTGGCCGTCCAGGCATATCTGACCCGCTACCGGTTCGATGAAGCCTGCCACGCTTTTGAGCAAGCTGGACTTGCCACAGCCGGAAGGACCCAGCAGAACGAAACGGTCGTTTCGCTGTACGTCGAAGGACACCTGGTGGGTGGCGGTGATGAGCTGGTCCCGGGTCTTGTACTGCAAGGTCACATCGCGGACATTGAGCAGCGCGCGAGTGACTACCTCATCCGGCACTCGGTTGTAGGACAATCCGTTCATCAGCTTCCCTCCCCATTTGAAACAGGGGCAAAGAAGACGTCCTGCCAAGCCGGGGGTGTGAGTTTCAAGGCCCCCGAACGCACCATGAAGGTCGCGAGCGCCATCACCCCGACCGGCTGTACGGACCACTCGCTTTCAACCTGGTGCAGCATGTCCTCGATCTGGTCCACGGAAAGGCTGGATGACTCGCTGGCCAGGTAAAGCTCCGCAGCCTTGCGCGGCTGGCTTCGGATGTACGCCTGGGCCTCGTCGATGGCGGCGACCACAGAGGCACTGAGCTGGGGATTGTTCTTGACGAAGCGCCCTGTGGTGGTAAGGACGCCGCTGGTCATGCGCAGGTCGAGGGCCTTGGAGAAGTCATAGAGTTTGGTAACGCGAGAGTCTCTCGCCAATTGATAGCTGTACGGATTAGGCCCGATGTAACCGGTGATTCCGGTTTTATTGACCAGGCTGGCGGTAGCATCAGGATGCGGAAGGCTGACCATCAGATTGTCGAGTCTGTGGCTCTGGCCAGGCCCGAATTCACGCTCGGCTGCCATCTGAAGCAGAAGCGCTTGCTGGCCACTGGGCGAGTTCACGGCGATCTTGTCTTCAGGCTTGAGGTCGGCCAGGGATTTGACCGAAGCGTCATTCACGAAAAAACCGTTGTCTCCAGCCACCAGCGCGCACAACGCTCGTACATCCAGGGACTTGCGGGTTTTTTCCCAGGCAATCAAGGTACCGGACAAACCATAGCCGCCGATATCGACGTTACCGCTGATCAATGCATCATTGATGGCCGGGGCCCCGCTGATGCGTTTGATTTCGAATGTAGTGTCCTTCTCTCCATGGGCGGCTGCCTGTTTTTGAAACAGACCGAGTTTGTCCGCGACGGTAACGGGCAGGTAGGCGTAACCGTATTGGATCGCGAGGGTGACCTTGCTCTGTTCCGCCTTGGCCACGGGGCTCAAGGCGACCAGCGCCAGTGTCAAAGAGAGCGCCTTGAAAGACGACGAGTGAATGCACAGCGCGCGCAAACGAGTGACGGGCATAGCCAGACTCCTTTTTGTTATTTTTGAAACGCTATTCCTTTTTATAGGTAGTCATAGCTTGGTGTCGCAGTCAATACCCTAAGTCGATCACCTGTATTGGCGATTAGCGGCCCGTTTAGGGGTGGTCTCGCTCGATTTTATGGTCTATTTTGAAATGGCGTTTCGCAAAATAATTTTAAGAAATGGCCGCCCAGCGGTCTTTCCGTGTCAGGAGCATGCATGAGCTTCTTCGCACCGCCCCCTTCGTCTGAGACGATCCTGTTCACTCGCCTGCCGCAGCGATTCCGCAATCCGCGGAACACTTCCTGCGCCAATGCCAATCGCCAGGGGCGAGAAATCGACTCCTTTCTTGAAGGACCATCGTTCGATCGCCAGGGAAATCTCTGGGTAACGGACATTCCCTATGGGCGTATCTTCCGAATCTCGCCAGCTGGAGAGTGGGAGCTTGTCTGCCAGTACGACGGCTGGCCCAACGGTCTGAAAATTCACCGTGATGGCCGGGTTTTCATCGCTGACTACAAACGAGGCATCCTAGTACTCGATCCGCTCACTGGGGTGGTAGAGCCATTGCTGGAATCAGCGGGCTCGGAAGGTTTCAAGGGGGTGAACGACCTGGTCTTCGCCCCTAATGGTGATCTGTATTTCACTGACCAGGGGCAGACTGGCCTGCAGGACGCTAGCGGCCGCGTCTACAGGCTCGATACCAACGGCCAGTTGAGCTGCCTGTTGAATACGATTCCGAGCCCTAACGGGATCGTCTACGACCCGCACCTGAATCATCTGCTGGTCGCCGTAACGCGGGCCCAGCAAGTCTGGCGGATACCCTTGGGGAACGGCGCAATGGTCGGCAAGGTCGGCGTGTTCGCTCAACTCCACGGCGGCCTCGGCGGTCCGGACGGGCTGGCACTGGATGAGCAGAGCAACCTGTATGTCGCACATACCGGGTTTGGCTCGGTCTGGAAACTATCCAGAGTCGCCGAGCCTTTGCAGCGCATCGTTTCCTGCGCCGGCATCAGTAACACGAACCTTGCGTTCGGTGGCCCGGATGCGCGAACGCTGTTCATCACCGAATCAGAGACGGGAAGCATTCTCCAGGTGCCCGTCCAGAGCCCGGGTCTGGCTATGTTCTCCCATAGCTGAGCCGACCGACCCAATAACGACAAAAACGGGTGACCTATGTCTCATGCCAGTTTCCATGCCGAGGAATCGCTTAACGACGCCGAGGGTGAACGCTTGATGCGTCGCATCCTTTGGCGTCTCGTTCCCTTCATTTTCATCTGCTACGTGGTCAGTTACCTGGATCGGACCAACGTCGGCTTCGCCGCGATCAGCATGAACCAGGATCTGGGGCTGACGGCCACCATGTTCGGTTGGGCGGCTGGCCTGTTTTTCTTTGGCTACTTCATGTTCGAGATTCCCAGCAACCTCCTGATGCAACGCTTCGGCGCGCGTATCTGGATTGCCCGGATCATGATCACCTGGGGACTTATCTCCATGGCCACTGCGTTCGCGACGGGGCCGATCAGTTTCAGTATCGCGCGCTTCCTGTTGGGGTTGGCGGAAGCGGGATTCACGCCTGGGGTGTACCTGTATTTCACCTACTGGTTCCCTGGGAAGTGGCGGGCAAAGGCGACCGCCACCTTCCTGCTTGGCATTCCGGTGGCGAACATCGTCGGCTCGCCGCTTTCCGGATGGCTGCTCGAACAACATGGCGTCTGGGGGCTGAAGAACTGGCAGCTACTGCTGGTAACCGAAGCCTTGCCCGCAGTGCTACTAGGTATCGCCTGCCTATTTGTCCTGGTGGATACTCCGGCCAAGGCACGGTGGCTAAGCTCTCGCGAAAAAGCCTGGTTGACCGCGCGGCTGTCCCAAGAGCAAAGCGCCATAGGCGCCACCCATGGCAACACCCTGCGCGGCGCGCTGACCAATCCCAAGGTATTCACGCTTGCGGCAATCAATTTTTGCTGCATCGTCGGCTCTATCGGCATTGGTATCTGGTTGCCGCAGATCATCAAGGGGCTGGGTATCAGCAGCGGTGTAGTTGGCCTGGTGGTGGCATTGCCGTACCTGCTGGGCGCCATCTCCATGACCCTGTGGGCCCGCCTGGCCAATCGCAGCGCACATCGCTTGCCCTATGTGGTGGCAGCATTGACAGTGGCGGCCCTGGCGTTGGTCGGGGCCGCGCTGTTCGATCAGCCCATCTTGAAGATCGCGAGCTTGTGCGTAGCGGTGGCTGGTATCTTGTCGTTCCAAGCCACGTTCTGGGCGATCCCATCGACCTTCCTGACGGGCCGGGCCGCGGCGGGCGGACTCGCCATGATCGTGTCCATCGGTAACTTGGGGGGATTCGCCGGACCATTCCTGATCGGCCTGATCAAGGATGCGACCCAGAGTTTTACGGTGCCCTTCTTTGCAGTGGCGTCCATTCTGCTGGTCGGAACCTGTCTGATGATCTGGCTCGGCGATCCGGCCAAGCGCGAGCCTGCAGGACAAAATGCTCAGCTTAATCCACTGAGGTAGAGCGGTAGCCAGGTCTGCAAAGAACAGCCCCGGCGCTATGGCCGGGGCTGTGTTGGCGTCGATGGGCGTGAAATCAGCCTGGCAGCAAGCAACCCTTTTTCTTCAATGATTCCAGTACCCAGGAGCGGTCGTTGGTACCTTGGGCGATCTGCTCCATCTGAGCGGCTTCTGCGGCGTGCTTGGCCGCAGCACGAGCGTAGACCTCGGCGACCTCTTGGTAGGGCACGCAGAGCAGTCCATCGTCATCACCGATGACCAGGTCGCCCGGTTCGATCACCATGCCGTCGATGGCAATGGGTACGTTGATTTCACCCGGGCCATCTTTATAAGGCCCACGGTGGGTGACCCCAGCGGCGAACAGTGGGAAATCCCCGGCGCCGATATTGGCAGCATCGCGGATAGCCCCATTGATGACGATGCCGGCAACACCACGCTTGATTGCGTAGGCCACCATCATCTCGCCAATGAGCGCGTTGCTCAGGTCACCACCGGCATCGACGACGATTACATCGCCAGGCTCGGCGATATCGATAGCGTAGTGAAGCATCAGGTTGTCACCCGGACGGGCCTTTACGGTAAGGGCCGGACCGGCAAGCACGCCCTGGCGGTGCATGGGGCGTAGGCGGGCGCCACCGGCCGTCATGCGGTTCATGGAGTCACTGACGTTGGCTACCGGAACCTCCCGATACCGTGCAACCCATTCTTCGCCAACCTTGCGGTTTCGTTCCAAGACTTGAAATCCAATGCTCATGTGACCTACCTCTGTCGATTTTTATTGGGTGCCATCAAATATGAAGATGGCACTGGTGTAGAACGCCATTTCATTACGCACGATTAAAGCACCCGCGCCTAGCTGAGTGGAAGCGTCCTTGCGCACAAATCAGGTTATTATTGCAACGCCATTCCATTATGCTAGGGTAATCGCCTGGTCAGCCCAACCGGCTGCAGACGTTCTTGACAATAATAAGGTGCCCCCAATGCCCCTCACTCTCTTGATCACCGGCCCTGAGCTCTCGCCAGCCGCCATGACGCTGGCCGCCGAAAACGGTGTTACCGTCATCCCTACCACGCCTTACCTTCCTGCTGCCGAACTCGAGGCGATCATTCGCGCTGAGCAGCCCGACGCGATAATCGTTCGCCAAGGTAACTTGACCGCAGACATGATCAAGGCATCCAGCAAGCTCAAGATCATCGCCAAGCACGGTGTAGGCTACAACACGATCGATATTCAGGCCGCGGCCGAGCGCGGTATTCCCGTCACCACTGCCATTGGCGCCAACGCCCAGTCGGTGGCCGAACACGCCTTCGCCTTGATGTTCAGCGTGGCCCGGCAAACCGCCCTGCTGGACGCACGGATGCGAGACGGTCACTGGGACAAGACATCAGCCAACGGCATAGAGTTGTTTGGCAAGACCCTGGGCTTGGTCGGGCTGGGCGCCATCGGCAGTATTCTCATGGACCTGGTCGAACCGCTGCGCATGAAGGTCAAGGTTTTCGATCCCTACCTAAAAGCACTCCCGGAGCGCGCGCATGTGCAGCGGGAAGACGATTTCGATCGTCTCCTGGCCCAAAGCGATATTCTTAGCTTGCATTGCCCACTGACCGACACCAATCGCAACCTGATCGGCGCTGACCAGTTGGCGCGGATGCGTCCAGGAAGCATCCTGATCAACACCGCACGAGGGGAGTTGATCGATACTCAAGCCTTGGTGCAGGCCTTGAGCGAACGCAAGATCGCAGGCGCTGGCCTGGATACGTTCGATCCAGAACCCCCAGCCGCCGATAGCCCGCTGTGGGGGCTGCCGACCCTGGTCGCCACGCCTCATGTCGGCGCCAACACGGCCGAAGCCCGCGACCGGGTAGGGCTGGTAGCCTTGGGGCAGATCCTCGATGCCTGGGCTGACAAACCCTTGGACCCGCGTTGTGTGGTCAATAGGCATCTGATCAACAACTGACTGCCTAAGACCGCGCGCTGCCCACGCCGGACGGCGCGCTACCTGATCGCTTGACTCCAGAAAAAATAACAATTGGAGAACATCATGACCAAAACAGCGGCCCAGCCGGACGAGCTCGAACGGAGCACCATGCAACGCGTTGCCTGGCGCCTGTTGCCCTTTCTTATCGTCTGCTATCTGATCGCGATCATCGACCGCGGCAATATCGGCATGGCCTCCTTGCAGATGAATCAGGACCTGGGTTTGTCGGCAAAGATATTCGGCTTCGCCAGTAGCCTGTTCTTTTTCGCCTACTTCCTTGTCGAGGTTCCGAGCAACCTGGCCCTGCAGCGCTATGGCGCTCGTATCTGGATTGCCCGGATTATGATCACCTGGGGCCTGATTTCAGCGGGCACGGCTTTCGTCCAGGGCGCAAACTCGCTTTACGTCATGCGCTTCCTGCTCGGTGCGGCCGAAGCCGGCTTTTTCCCTGGCGTGCTGCTGTACCTGACCTACTGGTTACCGGCGGCCTATCGTGCGCGTATGGTGGCGATCTTCATGGTCGCCATTCCAGCGGCCAACTTCCTTGGCTCACCCTTATCCGGGCTTCTGTTAAGCCTGGACGGTTGGATGGGCATGCGTGGCTGGCATTGGCTGTTTCTGCTGGAAGGCATACCTGCCGTGCTGCTCGGCATCGCCTGCCTGTTCATCCTGACGGATCGGCCAGAGCAGGCCGCCTGGCTCAGTGATGAGCAACGCGGCTGGCTGATTGGACGCCTTCGGGAGGAGGGCGCGAAAAAGACTGCCATTGGCCATATTTCGCTGTGGAAGCTGCTGCGCCACAAGGACATCTGGGTGTTGTCCCTGATCTACTCCGGGGCCTCGGCTGCCGGCAGCACCATGAGCGTCTGGGCTCCGCAATTGCTCAAGACCTTCGGTCTGACTTCGATGCAGATTGGTCTGGTCAACGCCATCCCTTATGGAATCGCTTCGGTAGTGATGATCATCTGGGGCCGCAGTTCCGACCGGACCGGTGAGCGTCGTTGGCACACCGCAATGACCATGTTGCTGATCGCCGCGGGGCTATTGATGACCCTGTTCACCTCGTCTCTCGCGGCCACGGTCGTGATGCTCACGATGGTCTTGGTGGGTGCCTATTCAATGAAAGGGCCATTCTGGGCGCTCGTATCCGGCTGGCTTTCGTCCTCTACCGCTGCCGCGGGCCTGGCTGCGGTTGGGGCCATGGCCAACCTTATCGGCGGCGGTCTGATGGTCAACGCCTATGGCGCCATTCACGACGCCACAGGCAGCTACGCGCTTGCCCTTATGCCTCTGGCAGCCTTGTGCACCGTGGCCGGCATCATGGTGGTAGTCATAGGCCGCAAACGCCAGCAAGAACAGGCAAAGGCCTCTACCACGGCGGCACCCGGTCGCCCCTGAGGCTTCGGTCGCCAAGCGCTCCTCGATGACAGGGGAGCGCTCACAACAACAATAATCGAGGGAATTGCAATGTCGTTTACGCGTCGTCGTTTTCTGCAGGCGGGCGGGGTGCTGGGCTTGACCGCCTGTACCGAGGTGCTGGCCAGCGTACCTTTCAGTGAAGGGGAGAACCAACCGAAATTAACGCTGCCGGCCGGTAGCGTTGACTGTCATATGCACTTATATGACAACCGGGTCCCGCCTGTGCCAGAGGCAACGCTGTTTCCACCGAACGCTTCCTTGGAAGACTACCGTGGATTGCAAAATCGGCTTGGCATAGGCCGCATGGTCATAGTCACGCCTTCCACCTACGGAACCAACAATAGCGTAATGCTGGACGGACTACTGCAAAGCCAAGGCAATGCCCGAGGCGTGGCGGTAGTGGACGCCTCAGTAACGGATGCAGCCCTGGCGAGCATGCATAAGGCAGGTGTACGGGGAATACGCTTCAACCTTAGCGTCGGAAATACAGCCCTGGACGATCTCGAGCGCTTGGCGCCGAGGGTCAATGAGCTGCGGTGGAACGTGCAAGTGGCACCTGGACCGTTGCTTCCTCAAATTACCCCGCGCTTATTGAGGCTAACGGCTCCGGTAGTGATCGACCATATGGGACATGTTCCTCAACCGGACGGTCTGTCATCGGATGCGTTTCGCGCTCTGTCAACGTTGATCGACACGGGCCGCGCCTGGGTGAAGCTCTCGGCGCCTTATCTTCGCTCAAAGGTCGGCGCGCCGACCTATTCCGATGTTGGAACCGTTGCCCAAGCACTGGTCCAGCGAGCGCCACAGCGGATGCTCTGGGGCAGCGATTGGCCTCATCCCACGCTTCCCATGGAGCAAAAGCCCGACGATGCCTTGATCCTCGACCTTCTAGCGAATTGGGCGCCGGAAGAGAAAATTCGCGCTCAGATCCTTCATGACAATCCGGTAGCCCTGTATGGCTTTTGATGAGAAAGCACTGTAAACACATTTTGAGCATCTGGTTGCCTCTAGCTGACTGTTCTTACCGTTTCGCCATGATGAATGGCGCCTAGACCCGATGCGGCCAGCCACTGACGCTGGTTCCAAAATCACACGTCTTTTTGAGATTTCGAAGCTGATCTTATAGCTGTCAAGGGAAAATTCGACTAGTCCCTGCATCCTATGGCGCGCATTCATGGCTGAACAAGATGTCTCTCGGCTAGAACAGGTTGAGGTCGTATTGAAAGTTGAGTTTTACGTCGTAATAGTCGAGGTGATTTCCAAGCCTGCTGCCTTGACGATCTTCTCTGGCAGAACTAATAATTACGGTTGATCGGAAACCTTTCAATGGTCCAGATTTTGGATTGTAGCCAGCCAGCACTCCGGTTGCAGTGCCTTTGACCCGAACGTCATTTTTGTAGTCTTCATAACCATTAGTAAAAAGCTGCGAGACCCCAATTTGCATATCGTTCGGCAGTTGCCATAAGTAGCCTGCCTGCCAGGACCACATGTTATTATAATTCCTGTCGATACTGAGGTCGTAGGTGTAACTGACATCGGTGTCAACCCCCGACAGTCTGTAGAGCTTGCCCCCGGTCTTGCCGATCGCTAAAAATGCACATCCTTTATCGCTCACATAGTTGAATCTTCCCCCAAGCACGTAAGTTTCGTCTGCGCCTTCATAGCTTGCTGAAGTACCATTCAACTTTGCATATAAAGCAACGAACTCAGGTTTAAAGTAATGCCTGTTATCTTTCCCGACAGCGTATCGCTGGGATATCCGGGTCATGGCCTGAGCTGCTACGTCGTTCTGCCAAGAGAGGGTCAGCGCATAAGTGTCAAGTCCATTGCGATAAACCGCAGATGTAAGATATTGTGGGCGCAAGGTGTCATATTCATAAGTATTAGGGTTTATCGGTCCTGCCTTGTGTACGCCCTCTGACACGTCCGGGTAATAATAAACACCAAATCGATACATTCCATATATGTCTAGATTGGATGTGGCGCTGTATTTTACAAGCGCAGCATCCGACATGGTAGGTTGCGTGCGCTGGGAACTCGAGTTTATAAGAGGGATGTCATCTTGACCGCTGTACGCTGAGTCCGTGACCATCCTTCCTATCCTAAGCTTGAGGTTATCTGCTACCTTCACTTTGATCGCTGCGGTATAAAGATTGAAGCTATCTTGCCCATCCAGGTACCAGCGAGTGCTCCAATCATCGTGTGTAGCCAGGCGTTGCGTTCTAAAAAAACCTACATCGATCCCCGCATGTTCCCAAGCATACGGGCTGTTGTACTCTAATGCTACCCCCTGCACCCATGCATAGATATCGTTGTTTGGAGCTGCGCTCGGTTTGTCTGCTCGCCTTAATTCATTACGCAAGCGCAGCCGAAGCGCACCATCCTGCTCATAGAAGTCATCTGCGAAAGAAGCTGAACTTACCATGGTCAGGATGGTGATAGTCAAAATAGAGCGCGTAGCATTAAATGACATCAGGAAAATCGCCTTCTTGTAATTATAGTTCGAGTTTTCTAATTGCCGAGCGATACTTCTGAGCCGAACATATTGAGGCTGACGCCTATAGGGCGAACGTGTATATGTTAACTATAAGGTCAGCCGTCTTTTATAGCCAAGATGTCGCTTCGGCGCACGCATCGGGTGTTAATTAGGTTATAGCGTCGTATTTATGAAATCGTCAATTGGTTGCTCATCGCTTGTCGAGATGCCTGTCATCAGAAAAAAACATGCTTTCAAAGACACCCGGTCTGGCCTTTTAAGATTGACATCTACGTGTCTACCTAGGGATATTGTCCTATGCCCTTCGGCAGCTTAATTGCACGGCGCGGATGGAGTATCTGTGATCTACAGAATTGTGTCGAAATTCTAACAATGTCTTGCTCAAAATAAGAAGGAATGGAAAATGATAGGGCGCGGCTTGGCATGTCGAGGAGTATTGGCCTTGACACTCTTCTCGGGTAGTTATGGGTATGCTCTCGCGGACGGGGAAGATTCTTCGATTTCACCAAGGTATTTGCCTCTGATCGGGAAGGTCGACGACCGCTTTCAGTCATACAACGTTGAGATGGTTGAAGTCACTGGGGGCAGGTTCTGGAAGCCATATGCTGATATAGGTCCTGTCCTCGAAAAGCAGGGAGAGGCAAAGGCATCGGGCTCGAAGGGCATGAATCCAGAGCTCTTTGGCTACAGACCACCGGTTGATCTCAATAATAAACGTCTACGTAACCTTGCAGCAGCCTTGTCGCCCGCATATGTTCGTACTAGTGGTAGCTGGGCGAACAACACGTATTTCCCTGAGTCGGATACGCTTCCAACCAAGATACCGGATGGTTTTGGAGGAGTATTGAGCCGGGAGCAGTGGAAAAAACTGGTCGATTTTTCAAATGAAGTAGATGCCCCCATCATTACGTCGTTTGCAATCAGTGCGGGCGTGCGTGACAGCAGCGGTGCCTGGACAAGTGCACAGGCGGAGCGCTTCCTTGCCTACACTCGTGAAATAAATGGTCATATTGCTGCGGCTGAGTTCATGAATGAGCCTAACGCTCCGGCGATCGGAGGTGCTCCGCCGGGGTACGATGCCGCAGCGTACGGTCGGGATTT
This sequence comes from Pseudomonas sp. DC3200b2, assembly GCF_049895785.1. Classification (NCBI taxonomy): domain Bacteria; kingdom Pseudomonadati; phylum Pseudomonadota; class Gammaproteobacteria; order Pseudomonadales; family Pseudomonadaceae; genus Pseudomonas; species Pseudomonas sp. DC3200b2. The sequence goes on from NZ_JAFCTA010000007.1 coordinate 106,369, forward strand.
CAAAGTTTTCCATAAGTTTCTTCGCAAAACTGCATCTGATATACAAATACTCGGACCAGGCTCGGTCGGGGAAAACGACGCTGACTGGGGAATGTCCCATACCGGGTTGCCCATGGTTGATACCTCAGAGCTTCTTAGCGCCGCCGGACGTGGGATAGATGGTTTTTCCTACCATCATTACAGTGCTGTTTCCCAGCGTTGTGCGCCTGCTAGTCAGACAACAGAGCAAGCGGCGTTGAGTGAGCAATGGCTTGAGCGCACAGAGATCAGTCTTGCTTTTTACCGAAAGCTCAGAGATTCCTTTGAGCCTGGAAAGCCGATCTGGCTCACCGAAACGGGAGACGCCGCCTGTGGTGGCAACCCATGGGCGGCCACATTCCGAGACACGTTTCGTTATCTAGACCAATTGGGTCGCCTGGCCAAACAAGGAGTCCAGATGGTCGCCCATAATACGCTCGTTGCAAGCGACTATGGCCTGATCGACGAGCATGATTTTACTCCGCGTCCGAACTACTGGGCCGCCGCCTTGTGGAGCAAGACCATGGGGGCGGCAGTGTTGGAGGCAGGCTTGAAAAACCGTGTGGGTTTGCATATCTATGCCCATTGCACGCGTTCGGTTCCAGGAAGCGTTTCTTTGTTGGTGATCAACAACGATGAAACTAATGCAAGTAGCATCGAGCTGCCTATTCCCTCCGAGCGCTATACACTATCCTCAAGCTCAGGTCTGTCGACGAAGGATGTAATGCTCAATGGGAAGGTTTTGGCGGTATCAGATAATGATACGGTGCCGGCGTTCGACGCTGTACAGGTAGCAGCTGGGCGGGTGAGATTTGATCCGGCCACTATCACCTTTCTCATTGTTCCAACTGCAGAAAACCAAGCCTGCATGTGACCTTGTGTCAGCTTAAAAAAATACTGGCAGCCTGAGGGGGGCTGTTGTCGCTATTGGCGTCTATGGGTCGATAGGGGCCCATTGCCGCTGGCAGCAAACGATTGCAGTCGTCCACCTAAGATTGCACCAGGGTGCTCTCGGCAGGCATGGACGCGGTAGGCATACGGTTGCGCCTGCGATCTCACAGCCCATCTTATCACTACGCGCCAGCAGCGACGCACCTCTCGGGGGCTAGGACTGGTCCAGGCGCTCGCCAACACGCGGATTCCTGAGCAACATGAGCGGTGGAGCGGTTAGCTACTGCGCGGTACACGCAGGCATTCACTAGGGTAGAAAGTGACACGGCCGTGCTAGTCCACTGCAGCTCCATCAGCGCGGCGCCGGCAGCGGCGCTGAAGTTAGTGGGCCAGGAATCCGCAATCATGCGCACTACGCTGTTCATCAGCATTGTACTGCTCGCCTACGTTTCCTTGGACACGTAGGTGCTTTGTACCCTGTAAAATCCGCTCTGGCCGGGTACCGTGGTCGAAATTCCTGGCCGGGCTGTGACTAGAACCCGTCGTTCGGAATTCAACCTGACGCCCGTTCGACTTGATTGGTCAGCAGTACACGTTCAAGGCGTGGTTCAGTCATGGGGCACGGCGTCCTCGGGCGTGTGGGCGAAGTTCCAGCGCGGGGCCGTCTTGGCCAGACGGTGGCGCATGTCGTCGACGTTGGCGGCCAATTGCCGGGTCATTGCTCGGTAGCCGTCCAGCGCAGGATAGGGCAGGGCTTCGAGTGGTTGGCCAGCCAGGCTTTCAACGCGTAGCAGTCGCTCGCTGTGGCCGTCACGCAGGGCACGCGCCATGGCGACCAGTTGTCGACGAATGAAACGGTGCTCGGCCTGTAGCGAGTCACGCAACGCAGCCATGGCGGCGAGGTCCTCCGCTGGCGGGCGGGTGTCGGCGAGAATTTCCAGGAAAGAAATACACAAGCGCAGGTTTCGCTGCAGCGCGTCCAGTTCGGTTTGCGAGATATGCACTTCCTTGGACACCGACGCCATCAGGCCGCGCAGTTGCACCAGCGAAGCGCTCAGGTTGCGCATGCGCTTGAGGTGGGCGTCGCTGGTAACGGCTTCACCCGCGATGATCCGCCCGTGCACCGCGGCGCATTCGCGCAGGGTGCTGGCCAGGTTGTAGCGCCAGGAGTACACCGCGTAGAGCGGCAGCGCAAAGGAAAAGGCCAGGGCCAGGACATTGCCGATGAGGATGTCGACTGTGCGCCAGAGGCCATCCGACATGGGGTTGTCGCCATGGCCGGCGACTATGAATATCGTGATGGCTGAAAGCAGCGCCGTGTAGCCGCCCTTGCCGATGGCATGGTAGGCAAAGAATCCGCACGCCGAAGACATCAACACGTAGGTGAGCAGCGGCCAGCCCAGGTAGCTTTGCTGGGCCACGATGGCCAGCCCTATGACCGCGCCGATCAAGGTCCCATAGGCGCGTTCGGTGGCCTTGCGCCTGATGTTGCCATGATGCTGCAGCCCACCGATCACGATCAGCATGGTCACCGATGCCCATTCCCCATGGGGCAGGTGGATGCCGGTGGTAAGCAGGATAGTGGCCACCAGGCCGATGGACACCCGCAATGCATGGATCAGCCGGGCATGGCGAAAGCGGCGGAAGGGGTCGAGCAGAGGGCGGAGCAGGCGACGAAGGAAATACGGCAGCGAGGCGGTCATCAAGGGCTTCAGGGGCTCTGGGCAGGTAGGCGAGTGACGCGATGCCAGGCGACATGGGGTAGGCAGGCCGCCTGGTGAAGCTACGAAGGGTAGTTGCTGGAAGCGTGCTGAGCAAGGGCGCCAGGCGGTGTCCGAGCCTGATGGACAGGAGCAGCGCTGCTCGACAGGCCGGAGGGATTCGGGATATTGCCCAGCGCGCCACTCGCCTCGATGATTTGCGCCTGCTTCTGCCAGGGTGGCTCGGGCCCTACCGCTGTCTGGCCGCCCTAGCGCCGATGGCGCCTGCGCTCGGGGTTAACCACGGTGATGGTCGACAACCTGTTCTTGAGCTCGGCGACAAAGGTCGCGATTTCCCGCGCTGAAGACAGGTCGGCCGTCCGGATGTTTCGTTCTTCCAGAATGGCTTCATTGGTGCGGGCATTGATCAGCTTCAGGTTCATCATGCCGGCCGTATCGATTTCGCACTTGCAGACAGTAGGCAGAAACGCGTTTTCCATAATGTGTCGCAGCTCTAGCGGAGATAGCATGGCTCATCCTTGTTGTTCTTAGGTAAAACTGAGTACCTAAGAGCATAGCCCACCAGCCGGTTTTTTCCCGTGGGCCGCGACAGGGGGGCTGCCCTAGAGCCGGCCGCTACGGTTCCAGCGCTTCGCCGAAGCGATGGTTCAAGCAGGGAGCAAAGGCGCCCTCCGTGGTTCCCCAAGCAAGCCCAGGCTAGGCGCCGAAGCGTTCGACGCGCGCCGGGGTGCGCTGCATCAGCACCTTGCCGGCACGGATCGAAGTCAGTACCTGCCCCTGGCTACGAACCATTTCATAATCGTCCGGCGCCGAAAGCATCAGTAGGTTGGCTGGCCGGCCAACCCCCAGGCCGTAGCGCTCGCCCAGATGCAGCGCGCGAGCGCTGTTGTCGGTGATAAGGTCAAGGGAACGCTGCAGGTCTTCGTAGCCAAGCATGTGGCAGATATGCAGGCCCGCTTCGAGGATGCGCAGGATATTGCCATTGCCCAGTGGATACCAAGGGTCGACGATGGAGTCCTGGCCGAAGCAGACATTCATGCCGGCCCGGTCGATCTCGGCTACCCGGGTAACCCCCCGCCGTTTTGGGTAGGTATCGAAGCGCCCTTGGAGGTGAATACTCTCCGTGGGGCAGGAGACGAAGTTGATCCGGGAGGCCTTGAGCAGGCGAAACAATTTGGAACAATAAGCGTTGTCATAGGAACCCATGGCCACGGTATGGCTGGCCGTGACCCTTTCCCCCATGTCCCTCACTCGGGCCTCCTCGGCGAGCACCTCAAGGAACCTTGACTGCGGATCGTCGGTTTCATCGCAATGGACGTCTACCAGGCAGCCGGTGCGCTCGGCCAGGTCCATCAGGAATCTGATCGACGCGACGCCTTGCTCGCGGGTATTTTCGAAGTGGGGAATCCCACCCACCACATCCGCGCCCATGGCAATCGCCTCAGCCATGAGCGCACGGCCATCCTTGAAGGACTCGATACCCTCTTGGGGGAAGGCGACGATCTGTAGGTCGATCAGGTGCCTGGCGTCCTCACGCACCTCCAGCATGGCCTTGAGCGCGGCCAGGCTTGGATCAGTGACATCCACATGGGTGCGCACGTGCTGGATGCCGTGATCGACCAGCATGTCGATGGTCCGCCGCGCGCGGACCTTGGTGTCTTCATGGGTTACCACGGCCTTGCGCTCGGCCCAGCGTTCGATGCCTTCGAAAAGGGTGCCGCTCATGTTCCAGGACGGTTCCCCCGCGGTCAGGGTGGCGTCCAGATGAATATGCGGTTCGACGAAGGGCGCGGTGACCAGGTTCTGGCCAGCGTCCAGGTCGGTGCCGGTGCTTGGCTGGAGCACGCCGGACTGGGGGGTGACGGCGGCGATCCGATCGCCCTGAAGGCCGATGCGATACAGGCCTGGCTTGCCGCGCAGGCGGGCGTTGAGAATATTCATGGTAACTCCTTGGTATAAGCATGCGCCCTGGACCAGCTTCCGGCGCGGCTGCCGTTGAACGGCATCAGGCCGATATAGCACACAGCAGCCACGGCGATACCTATCAATGGCGCTACCCAGGGCGAGCAATAGGCCAAGACCGCGCCCACGGCATAGGCGAGCAGCCCCTTGAAGTTGTAGCGCGGCAGTGGGGTCGTGGCCAGTACAGGGTACTTGCCCCGATGGCGATACCAGAAGTCCGCCATGATCACACCCCCCACTGGCGGGATGATGGAACCCAGCAGCACCAGGAAGGGAATCAGCAGCTCGTACATCCCGCCAATGGCCAGCACCACACCCACGGCCGCGGAAATCAGGGTCATTGTCCGGCGGCGTGGTGTACGTAACAGATGGCAGGCCGCGGCAGAAACGTTATAGATGGTCGGCCCCTGGATGGTCCAGAGGTTGAGGCAGAGCATGATCACCGCGGCGAACGACAGCCCCTGCAAAATCATCACCTCGACGATATCGGCCTGCTGGTAAACGATGGCGCACCAGGCCCCGGCGACCACCATCAGGCCATTGCCGAGCAAAAAGCTCAGGGCGCTGGCAATGATCGCCACCCGCCCGGTGCGCGACAGGCGCGTCCAGTTGGTGGCCTGGGTCGCGCCGCTGGCAAAGGTGCCGAACACCATGGTGACAGCCGCCGAAAAGCTCATGGTTTCGTGGGGGATGACCGCGGCCAGGCCCTTGAAGCCCCCGGCATGGCCTGTGGCCAGGTACATCGAAACCATCAGCAGGGCGAACATCAGCGGTATCGACACCCGGGACAATACGTCCAGGCCCTTGTAGCCAACCAGCGCCGTGATGCTGAAGCCAAAGCCGAACAGCACCATCAGCGGCGTGGTCAACCCTTCGCTGAGCCCGAGAATCTTCACCAGCACGATGGCAACGGTCGCGGTGCCCCACGCATACCACCCCAGTTCGGCGAACCCAAGCAGAAAATCCGAAAGACGGCTGCCCGCCTCGCCGAAGCAGAAGCGCCCCATCAACACGGTATTGAGGCCACTGCGCGAGGCAATGAACGCCAGCCCCGCCGCGTATAGTGCCAACAGGCTGTTGCCGATGAAGGCGACCCATAGCATGTCAGTGAAAGAGAAGGCCATTCCCAACTTGCCACCCGCGAACATGGTGCCGGTGAAGAAGGTAAAGCTGAACAGCACCATGGAAATGGACAGCAATCCTTTCCTGGCCGAAGCGGGTGCTTCACTTAACGGAAACTCTCCTGCTGAGTTCATCGCGTTCTCCTTGGCTGACGCTTGCCGGAAGGCAAGCGCTGGCAGAAGAGCAATTCACAGGCCGCTTTCGGAGTTTGCCGCGAACATGGGCGAAAAGATGTCAAACGAACGGCAGTCGCTGGCAAAGAACGCCGCTGCGCTCGAAGCGAGTCGGGCTGACGATAAGCGCGCGGCGCACTACTTCAAGTCGCCGTTGCACCTTTCGGGCGCTCGATCAGCTACCCGCCCCACCGTGGGCTTCTTCGAAAAAGTAGTCCTTCCAGCTGTCGGCCTTGTTCTTCAATACACCCAGTTCATGCAGTTTTTCCGCATAGATAAAGGTGCGCTGCGGTACTACGGTGAAGTCGATCTCCGGGTCCTTGACGATCTTCTCGACCAGCGCGGGGGGCAACTTCGATTGCTCCACCCGAATGTAGGTCTGGGCGGCTGCGGCTTTGTCCGCCTGGATCAGCTCCGCAGCCTCGACCAGGGCGGCATAGAACGCCCTATAGGTCTTCGGGTTCTGGTCATGGAATCCCTGGGTGGTGTAGAGCACGTTGAAGGTCGCCGGGCCACCCAGAATGTCGTAGGAACTGAGCACCTTGTGCACCTTGCCACTCTCCAGCGCCTGGTACTGGAAAGGAGGGCTGGAAAAGTGAGCGGTGATTTCCGAGCCACCGGCGATCAGCGCCGAGGTGGCGTCCGGGTGGGGCAGGCTTACCGACAAGCTGTCGAATCGCTTGAAGTCCTCGTTACCAAATACCTTCGCCGTTTCCAGTTGCAGGGTACGCGACTGGAAGCCCACGCCTGCCGCGGGCACGGCGATACGATCCTTGTCGGTGAAATCCTTGAGTGTCTTGACCTCCGGACGATTGCTCAGCAGGTAGTTGGGCATGGAGCCGAGCGAGGCGATAGCCTTCACGTTCTGTCTGCCACGGGTACGGTCCCACACTGTCAACATGGGAGGTACGCCGGCTGATACGACGTCCAGGGCGCCGGCCAGCAGCGCTTCGTTCATGGCCGTGGCGCCGGAGATGCTGCTCCAGTCAACGGTGATATCCAGGCCTTCGGCCTTGCCGTGCTTCTCGATCAAGTGCTGGTCCCGCACCACATCCAGGATCAGGTAGCCGATGCCGAATTGCTGCGCGATGCTGATCTTGCCCTCGGCCTGGGCGCTGCCGCCGAATGCCGCGCCAATCAGGCCCAAGGCCAGGGAAAGCTTTTTCAGGGAGGTCATGAAGGTACTCACGTCATGGGTAGTGGGCCGGTCTGGCCAGGATCATGTTCGAGGCGGGCCTGGTTTCGCTGGAGGTACCGGGTCAGGTGCGTTGCATGCCCCAGCGCCGAAGCGTGACCCGTTCGATGCTGGCGAACAGCAGGTTTTCCACCAGCAGGCCGATCAGGATCACCGCCGCCAGCCCCGCGAAGACCTTGTCGGTGTAGAGCTCGTTGCGGTTCTGGAAGATGTACCAGCCCAGGCCGCCCTTGCCCGATGAGGCACCGAACACCAGTTCGGCGGCGATCAGGGTGCGCCAGGCGAATGCCCAGCCCAGCTTCAGCCCCGCCAGGATGGACGGCAGCGCCGCGGGAACGAGGATGTAGGCGATGAAGCGAATGCCCCGCAGGCCATAGTTGCGTCCGGCCATGCGCTGGGTTTCCGATACACCGAGGAATCCGGCATAGGTATTGAGCGCCAGAGGCCAGAGCACCGAGTGCACCAGTACGAAGACCAGGCTGTTCTGGCCCAGGCCGAACCACAGCAGTGCCAAAGGCAGCAGCGCGATGGGCGGCAGAGGATTGAGCATGGAGGTCAGGGTACTCAGCAGGTCGCGGCCCAGTTGCGTCGACACCGCCAGGGTGGTCAGGCCGAACGCCAGGGCAATGCCGATCACATAGCCCTTGACCAGTACCGTCAGCGATAGCCAGATCTTGCCAGGCAGCTCGCCGCTGGCCATGCCCCTCGCGAACGCCTCGGCGGTTTGCAGGAAGCTGGGCAGCAGCAGGTCGTTGTCTTGTATGCGCGCCACCACCTCCCACAGCAACGCCAGGGCGAGCAGGATAAGGGTCTTGCGCACCCAGCCGTGGCGCCAGATGCGTTGGGGCAGGGGCAGGGCGCGTGACAGTTCGGAAGGGATAAAGGGTTCCAGCGCCACTTCGTATTCTTGGCGCACAGGCGTAGGTCGGCTCATGTCGGGCTGGCTCTGCAAGGTCAATAAGCGATGCGCAGGCTACGGAAGTCCACATCCGTGCTGGCCTGCGACCTGTCCCCTTCGTCGAACAGCAAGCGGTGGATGCGCTGGGCGCTGGCCTGGAATTCAGCACCCCCCAGGCTGCGAAGGTCGTATTGATGGCTGTTGATCTCGGCGCGAACCCGGCCCGGATGCGGCGACAGCAACAGGATACGATTTCCCACCACCAGGGCTTCCTCAATGGAGTGGGTCACGAACAGCAAGGTAAAGCCTACGTCGCCCCACAGCTGAAGCAGTTCTTCCTGCATCTTGCGACGGGTAAGCGCATCCAGCGCGGCGAAAGGTTCGTCCATCAGCAGAATGCTGGGTTGCATCGCCAGGGCCCGGGCAATCGCCACTCGCGCCTTCATGCCGCCGGACAGCGTATGCGGATAGGCATTGGCGAAGGCGCCAAGCCCGACCTTTTCCAGGTACAGGTACGCCCGGTCCCTGGCCTCGGCCCGCTTGAGGGTCCGCGAAGCCAGCAGGGGAAACATCACGTTTTCCAGAACCGTTTTCCAGGCCGGAAGTTGGTCGAATTCCTGGAATACCACGATCCGGTCCGGCCCCGGCTCGCGAACGACCTTGCCGGCGAGCAGGATCTCACCCCGTGCCGGCTTGATGAAGCCGGCGACGGCTTTGAGCAAGGTCGATTTGCCACAACCGGACGGGCCCAGGAGCACGAAGCGGTCTCCTTGATCGACTTCGAAACTTACCTCATGGGTTGCGCGCACTACACGTTCGCTGGTGCGGTATTCAAGGCTGACGTTCGCGACCCTCAGCAGTGGATCTGGGGCGGCATGCAATTCGGCAGGCGACAGGGTGCCCTCGCTGGCCGTGTGGCCTGGCAATGCAGCGCTCATGTGAAACTCCTGGTCAGTACGGCGCGTCGCCCTGGATGGTGGTGCGATACAATTTGCGGCGCAGGTGATTGGGGCAGCCAGTGGCCAGGTGGATCAGCGAACGGTTGTCCCAGAACACCATGTCGTGGGGCTGCCATGCATGCCGATAAAGGTTGTCCGGTTGCACGCTGTGGGCATACAGCTGGGCAAGCAGGTCGCGACTTTCGTCTTCGGGAAGCCCGACGATATGGGTGGTGAAACCTTCGCTGACGAACAGCGCCTTGCGCCCGTTTTCCGGATGAATACGCACCACCGGATGCGCGACCGTGACTACCTGGGCCAGCTGTTCCGGGGTCAAGGTAGGGCGCCAGTTCGCGGCATCCTTGCCTTCGCTGTAGCGTGCCGTGTAGGAATGCACTGCCTGGCGCCCTTCGATCGCCGCTTGCAAGTGCCTGGGCAGGGTATCCCAGGCACGGTGCATGTCGGCGAACAGGGTATCGCCCCCTTCGCTCGGCAGCTCCTGAGCATGGAGCATGGAGCCCAGGCTCGGGAGTGCCTTATAGGACAGGTCCGAGTGCCAGTATTTGCCCGCATCTCCCAGGCCCACCGGCACACCGTTTTCCACGATGTTGGAAACGATCAGAATTTCCGGATGCCCCGGCAGCAGGAACTGCTTGAGAACATGAATCTGCAGTACGCCGAAGCGACGACTGAAAGCGATCTGCTGTTCCGGGGTAATGCGCTGGTCCCTGAACACCACCACGTGATAATCCAGATGAGCCTGATGCACGCGACGAAAATCCGCATCGTCGAGAGGGTAAGACAGGTCCAGCCCGACAATCTCGGCGCCTACCTGGCCATCGAACGGGCGGATATCGAATATTTGCTTGGAAGGTGCTGCGAGGGATGCGGCGGGCATACAGCGCTCCGGCTCTCATGAGGTTAAGAGAAGATATGCCCGAACATTATCGTTATAAGAACTATCTGTTAAATACCAAAAAAGAATAACTATAGAGCGGATTGAATGGCTTGGCCGATTACCAGAGGGTCAGCCTTCGAGGGAGCGCAGGGTTGTCAGGGCGTCGCTAAAACGCTCGCTGGCTGCACCAAGCGCCGTGCTGGCTTGTGCTGCCTTTGCAAGCACTACATTCCGCACTTGCGCAATGCGAGTGGCATCGAAGCGCTGCAAGGGGCCCGAAAGCGTAAGCGCGCCACGTAAATCATCAGGGTAGCCGAATACAGGCGCCGAGATAGCGGACGTCTCTTTGTCTCGTTCCCCATAGGATTCAGCCCACAGCTTCGCCCTGACTTCGGCCAGGGTAGGGTCTTGGGCGGAGCCGAAGGCGCGCAGCACCTTGCCGGACGCGCCGGCTGAGATCGGGAACCGATCCCCCTCGTGGATCGCAACGCGTACCGCGCGGCGAGGCTCGACCCTTAACAGCACTACCCGGGAATCTCCTTGGGCCACATAAAAAGAAGAGGTTTCACCGCATTCCTCTGAAAGCGACTGGAGGATGGGGTACAGGATTTCCCGGAGATTGAACGAACTTTGATACAGCTGAGCCAGCCTGAGCGGTTCATGGCCTACCGCGAACTGGCCATCGCCCAGGCGACGTACATAGCCGCCTCGCTCCAGGGAAGTCATCAGCCGAAGGATGGTGCTTTTGTACAAGCCGGTGCGCCGTGAGAGTTCCGCCAATGGCAGGCTTGCGCGGCTTGCGTCGAATGCAGCGAGGATGGCGAAGGCACGATCCACAGCGGCTACGCCGCCTTCGGTAGTGGTATCCGGTTCAGTTGTCGTGCTCAAGTCTGTGTCGTTCATTACGCTGCCTTACCTGGAAAAAAGGCCAACCCTCGCATTTCGAGGTTGGCCGAGGTAAAACGACTTTAACCTGTAAAAGCCCGAACCTGCCAGGTTGGAGCCGGCACTGCCCGTTCAGGCATCGCGCATGTACAGCTTGAGGCACCCGGCCATGATGGCGGCGATGAAAAGTATACAAGCCATTGCCATCAAGCCAGCCGAGAAGGATCCAGTAGCTTCTCTCAAGTAGCCCATCACGAAAGGCCCAACGAAGCCCCCAAAGGCGCCGACGGAGTTGATCAAGGCTATGCCCCCGGCGGCCGCTTGGCCACTCAGGAACTTGGCCGGCAAGGTATAAAAAATGGTCTTGGCCGAGATGGTACCCACCATGGCCAGGGTGATCCCGATCATGGCTGGCACCAAGGCGTTCATTTTCAGTGTCAAGATCAACGCCAGGCCGGCCAGTACCAGCGCAGTCACTAGATTGGCGATGCCGCGGCCTGTTCTATCCACATGTCGAGCCCACATCAGCAACCCCACGGTGGAGAAAAAGTAGGGGACCGCCGCGACCCAGCCAATAAGACCCAGCTCGACTCCTTGGCCTTTCAGCATCTGTGGCAACCAGATGCCAATGCCATAGGTTCCGATGGTAAAGCTGAAGGTGATGCTACTGAGGATCCAGACCCGTGGATCCTTCAGGGCGGCGGTGAAGGCATGGCGCTTCTGCGCCTTGTCACCTTCGGCGGCCAACAGGCCCGCCAGCGCCTCGCGTTCCTGCGCGTCCAGCCATCTGGCTTCGCTTGGCCGGTTGGCCAGTACCTTCAAGGTCACCAGGCCCAGGATGCAGGCCGGTATGCCTTCGATGATGAACATCCATTGCCACCCGGCAAGGCCCAGCAGGCCATGCATCTGCAACAGCCAGACCGACAGCGGTCCGCCCACCAGGAAGGAAATGGGCGTGGCAACGGTGAACCATGCCAGCACCCGGGTGCGGTATTGCAACGGAAACCACAAGGTAAGGAAGAAGATCACCCCTGGGAAGAAACCCGCTTCGGCGATGCCTAGAAGCAATCGAATCGCATAGAAGCTGTAGGGGCCAATCACGAAGGCGGTGGCAGCCGCGGCCAGGCCCCAGGTGATCATGATGCGCGCCATCCAAAGCCGGGCGCCGAAGCGGTACATGGCCAGGTTGCTCGGCACTTCGCAGAGGCAGTATCCAACGAACATAATGCCGGCGCCCAGGCCGAACTGGGCGGCGGTCAGGCCCAGTTGATCGGTCATTTGCAGTGCGGCGTATCCGACACTGGTGCGATCCAGATAGTTGAAGAAATAGGCCAGGGCCAACAGAGGAATCAGGCGCCAGGCGGCCTTGCGCAAGGCGCGCTTCTGCACGGCGCTCAACACTTCGGTTTCAGCAGCCGCCAAGGGCGCTGCAGCAGTCGTGACGTTCGTCATGACGGTCTACCTCGATATTGTTGTTATCTTGTTCAGTGGTGCCCGGCCTCGGCGGCTTCTACCGCAAAGCCCGCAGGCCCGCTCGGCGGGCCTGCTTGCGGATCAGTCCGCTTTCACGGTTCCGGTTTCGTGAAGCCTGTCCACGTCGCCATCGCTGTAACCGAGCTCGATGAGCAGTTCGCGCGAGTGACTGCCAAGCGGCGGTACTGGTAAACGTGCGCCGAACCGCTGCCCGTCCATCTCGAAAGGCAACATGGGCACCTTGGTCAGCTGTCCATTGGCCAGTTCCAGCTGCGCCATGCCACCCGACTGATTCAGGTGGGGGTCGTCGAACATGTCTTCCGGACGCTGGATAGGCGAGAAGGGTAGCCCCGCGGACTCGCAAAGACTCATCACGCTGGCCTTGTCCATCTGCTCAAGCCTGGCACGTACGGCGGGCATGATGCGATCGCGAGCCTGAACGCGTTGGTTGTTGCGCTGCAGAGACGGATCAGCGCCCAGGTCCGGGAAGTCGAACGCCTGGCAGAAAGCGCTCCACTGACTGTCACTGACCACCCCGATGAATACCTGCTCTCCTTCCTTGGCCGTGTCGAACACGTCATAGATGGCCCAGGCAGAAATCCGACTAGGCATGGGCGCGGCCGGAGCGCCGGTAACGACCTTCTGCATCATGTGCTGGGCTACGAGGAAGGCAGAGTTCTCGAACAGGCCCGTCTGTACGAACTGCCCCTTGCCGCTGTCCTTTCGCTGCAGCAGCGCGGCCAGCACCGAAATGGCACTGAACATGCCTCCCATTACGTCGTTGACCGAAGCGCCCGCGCGAAGAGGTCGACCTACGGGGCCGGTCATGTAGGCAAGCCCCGTCATCATCTGTACTACCTCGTCCAAGGCGGTACGGTTTTCATAAGGCCCCGGCAGGAAGCCTTTCATGGAGCTATAGATAATATCGGGCTTGATCGCCTTGACCTGCTCATAGCCCAGGCCAAGTTTCTCCATTGCGCCAGGCCTGAAGTTTTCCGTCACCACATCCGCGGTCGCGATCAACTTTTGAACCGCCGCCATTCCTTCTTCGGACTTGATGTCCACGGCAAAGCTTTTCTTGTTGCGGTTGTAGGTCAACCAATAACCGGCCCCGGAGCCCATCAGGCGTCGGGTGTTATCCCCCTCCGGGACAGGTTCCACCTTGATCACTTCCGCCCCGAGATCGGCCAGCACCAGGCCGCATGTAGGGCCCATCACCATGTGCACGAACTCGATGACACGAACGCCAGTCAGGGGTAGTTGCTTGCCTTGTGTCTGGCTCATACGGCCTCCCTGGCATACTTGAAGTTCTTGCCCACGCCGGCGTCAGGAATGAAACCGTACAGTGATTCGCCGGGCAGGCCTTCCTTGAGCCATTGCCGAGCGGCGACCAGGCGGTCGATGTCCACCCCGGTGCGCAGGCCCATCGACTCCAGTAGGTACACCAGGTCCTCGGTCACGATGTTGCCCGACGCCCCCGGGGCATAGGGGCAACCGCCAATTCCGCCCTGGGAAGCATCGAAGGTGGTGACGCCTGCCTCGAGCGCCGCGACCACATTGGCCAGGCCCTGACCACGGGTGTTGTGGAAGTGCGCGCTACCGGCCAGGGCGCCCAGCTCGGCACGCAAGCGGGTAAACAAACGACGAACCTGAACGGGATTCGCATATCCCACCGAGTCGGCAAGCCCGACTTCATCAACACCCAGCTCCGCCATCTTCAGCGCCATGGCGATGCTGTCATCATCGGTCACCACGCCCTGAATGGAACAGCCAAATACCGTGGAAAGCCCCGCCTCGATCTGGATATCTGGAAAGCGCTCGTTCCTCAGCGCGACGACTGATTTCACCTCGTCGAAAACTTGCGCGTGAGTTTTGCGGATATTGGAAAGCGAATGCGGTTCGCTGACCGAAATGGGCATGGTTATCTTCTGGGCGCCAGCTTCGAACGCCGCCTGGGCGCCTTTCAGATTTGGCACCAAGGCCGTGACGAACAGCCCAGAAATCGTCCGGGCATGTGCTACCAGTTCAGCGCAATCAGCCATCTGGGGCAATAGTTTCGGCGAAACGAACGAACCGACTTCGATTTCCCTCAACCCGCTTCCTGCCAGGGCAGTGATCCACTGTTTTTTGAGTTCGGTAGGCATGGTCGCCTTGACGCTCTGCAACCCATCCCGCGGCGCGACTTCACTGATGAGGATGTCGATGTCTGACCCATGGTGCATGAAGGTTCTCCTGATGGGTGGAGGGCCTGGCGTGAACAGTCAATGAATGCCAACGCTACGCAGGCCAGCTTTATGATTGTTCTGTCAGGCGGAATATCGTTCTTTTTTCAGTATTAGAGCATGAGTTGGTAACTGTCAATCCCGCTTGCCCGCAATAGAGGTCGTATCAGAGGTGGGTCTTGCTAAAAGGGCGAGGCTTGACAGGTAGCACGAAGGTCTGAAAAAGTGTTCTGCATAAAGCAATGACGTTCTGCTGTTCAGAACAATTATAACAATGGGCTGTGCATGCTACAGCTGCCGCCGGAGACTGCCTCATGAGCCTTTATGCTCCGCCTCAGGACATCCCTACCCGCGTATTTGCCCGGTTGCCCGAAGCCTACTGGCGTAAGGGTGATTCCGATTGGGTCAGAGCGAATAAGCCAGGCCAGTGTGTGACGAGTTTTCTCGAAGGCCCTGCGTTCGATCAGGCTGGCAACCTGTACGTCACTGATATTCCTTACGGACGTATTTTCCGAATTTCATCGGAAGGTAACTGGGATCTGGTCGTCGAATACGACGGCTGGCCCAACGGCTTGAAGGTACACAGGGATGGGCGCTTGTTCGTTGCCGACTACAAGCAAGGAATTCTGATCGTCGATCCGCGCGATGGCAGTGTCCGGCCCTTCCTCACCCACAGGCGCAGCGAGAGCTTTAAAGGGGTGAATGATCTTTTCTTCGATCGCCAGGGGCGTCTGTATTTCACTGATCAGGGCCAGACGGGCATGCATGACCCCAGCGGTCGTGTGTTTCGTTTCGATTTCCAGCAGCAACGCCTCGATTGCCTGCTCGACAATGGGCCCAGCCCGAATGGGCTAGTGATGGACCTCGAAGAGAAGGCGCTGCTGGTCGCCATGACCCGCGGAAACGCGGTGTGGCGCCTACCTCTTCAAGCCGATGGCACTACTTCCAAGGTCGGTATTTTCACCGCCATGGCAGGCGGTGTCAGTGGGGCGGACGGAATGGCGCTAGACAGCGAGGGCAACCTGTACGTCTGTGACGCAGGCAATGGGTGTGTCTGGGTCTTCGACCCCCATGCGGTGCCTCTTTACCGGATCAAAGCCTGCACACCAGGGCGGACGGTAACCAACCTGGCCTTCGGCGGGGCCGACGGCAGCACTCTTTACATCACCGAGTCAGCGACCGGCCACGTTCTGACAGCGCAACTGCCACACACCGGCAAGCCCATGTACTCCCACCACACTGGCTGAAGCGAAGCATGGCGGCATGCACCGCCACGCGCAAGTTCAGCGCGCCAGTGACAAGCGTGAACCGATAGCTAGGCCACCAATAAGAAGAGAGCTTCATGATTACGCTATTGAGCTATACCATGATCGCATGCTTCATGTACCTGATCATGTCCAAGCGCCTGTCGCCTCTGGTTGCGCTGATCTTGGTCCCGATCACCTTCGCCTGCCTTGGCGGCTTCGCCAGCTCCCTGGGTCCGATGATGTTCGACGGCCTGAAGATGTTGGCGCCTACCGGGATCATGTTGACCTTCGCCATCCTGTACTTCTGCATGATGACCGACGCTGGCCTGTTCAACCCGCTGATTGAACGAGTGCTGCGAATCGTCGAAGGCGACCCTCAGAAGATTGTGATGGGTACGGCGATCCTGGGGATCTGCGTTGGCCTCGACGGCGATGGTGCGACCACCTACATCATCACTACCGCCGCGCTCCTGCCACTGTACAAACAGACCGGCATCCGCCCTCAGGTAATGGCCACGGTGCTGCTCCTGACCATAGGCGTAATGAACATACTGCCCTGGGCTGGGCCTTTCTCCCGTGCCGCCAGTGCCATGCATGTGGACATTACCGAACTCTTCGTCGAGATGCTTCCGATCATGCTGGCCGGCCTGGCTTGGGTGTTGGTGGTGTCCTTCATACTTGGGCGGCGTGAGCGCGCTCGTCTGGGCGTGACCCCCGTCAACCTCGCCCAACGCATCGGAGAATTGCAGCAGGCCCGGCTTTCAGGCTGGCGGTTCTGTTTCAGCGCTGCGCTTACCGTAGCACTGATCGCTCTGATGATGATGAACCTGCTGCCGCTTCCCATCCTGTTCATGATCGCATTCAGCCTGGGCCTGGTCGTCAACTACCCGACCTTGAAAGCGCAGAAAACGGTGGTGGAAAAATACGCGGGCAGCGTACTGGCGGTAACCTTGCTCATCTTCGCCGCCGGTATATTCGTAGGTGTGATGTCCGGCACCGGGATGATCAAGGCCGTATCGGACAGCTTGGTCAAAGTGGTTCCAGCCTCCGCCGGGCATTACATGTCCGTGTTCACGGCAATCATCAGCATGCCGTTCACTTATATTCTCACGAACGATGCCTTCTACTTCGGGATATTGCCGATCCTTGCGGAAACGGCGGCGCACTATGGGATAGGGGCGAAAGAAATGGCTATCGCCAGCCTGATTGGCCAGCCGGTGCATTTGCTCAGCCCCCTGGTGGCATCTACCTATTTGCTGTGCGGGCTGCTCAATGTCGACTACGGCGACAACCAGAAAGCGTCCATCGGGTGGAGTATCGGTACCTGCATGGTCATGTTCGTGGCAGCCGCCTTGCTGGGGTCCTTGACGCTCTTCGCCTGATTTTACGGTCGGTACTTCGTTGTCATGACATCGGCATGTAAATAGAAAGCAGAACGTGCCCGCTTCTATCAGATGGTAATGGCGCCAATCCTTCATCGGTGACTGGATTGACCTGCCTAGCCATGTCCGTCCTGCATCGATACCGCTGGCGCGAATCGGTAGCAGTTGCGCCCCCGGCGCTTGGCGTCGTACATGGCGGTGTCGGCGTTGGCCAGCAATTGCTCTGGCGTGACCTGGGCATAGGCAGGGCAAACGACAACGCCGACGCTGGTGCCGATGCGCACTGTCTGACCGCGCAAATGGAAGGGTTGGGACAGTGTCGCGCACATGGCCCCGGCGATTCGCTCACAGGTGTCCTGGGCCTTCGCGCCTGAGGCGATGACCACGAATTCATCCCCAGCCAGGCGGCACACGGTGTCATACTGGCGTACTTTCTGGCGAAGCCGCTCGGCGACCTGGCACAGCAATTCGTCGCCCAGGTCGTGGCCGTATTCGTCGCTCACCCGCTTGAGTCCATCCAGGTCCAGAAAGAACAGCGAGAAATCGGTCTGACCCCGTTCCGCCAAGTCCACGGTTTCGGCCAGCTTTTCGACGAGGGCAGCGCGATTGGGCAGGCCCGTCAAGGGGTCGAGCAAAGCCCTGTCGGTCAGAGTCTTTTCCTTGCGCTTCTGTTCGGTCACGTCCTGCGACCTCACGAAGAAGCCCATCACAGTGTCATCGCGCACGTCCGGAATGTAGGTGGCGCGCCAGATTCGGCCGTCATTCTCGTCATAACGGATGTCATCACGGGTGCTGCGCTCGCCTGCCAGGGCGCGGTCGAAATAGGGCGAGAGCGCTTCGAATACCGCTGGCTTGAGCACGGTGCGGAGGAATTCCACGCGCGCGGTCTCGTTGGTCGGGTAGGGGGCGATCAGCATGGGCAAAAATCCGGGGCATGAGGCCGGTCAGGGCAAGCTACCTCGTCGTTATCAACCGGGAGTGCCGGAACCTGAGCAGGGCGGGGCTGTTATCATGCAGCGACCGTGCAGGCCTGGGTCAATGGTGCCTCACCACTCCGGCCCCCGGTCCAGCGGTAACACCAGCTGTTCCCCCTGATTACGTACGTTTCCTACCGCCTTGTCCACCGGGTACCACTCGAAGGCCTCCACCCCGACGCCTTCATTGCGGACAATGGCCTCGGCGCGTTCCGGCAAGGTGGCCGGGTCCATCCACTCCCGTGCCAGCTCAGGGGCAAGCACAATGGGACGCCGATCGTGGATGTCCACCATGCCGCCCATGGAGTCAGCGGTGAGGATCACGAAGCCCTCGTCGCTGCGGCCAATGCCCGCGAAGAACACGGGCTCGCCAGATCTGAGCCGGATAAAATAAGGCTGTTTACGTTTCGCGTCTCTTGGGTCTTTCACCCACTCGTACCAGCCGGCGGCGGGTATCAGCAGCCGATTGGGCCAGGCGTCGCGAAAGAATCCGCTCGATGACACGGTTTCCACCCGGGCATTGATCGCCGGTGGTCGCTTGCCCTTGGCCCAGAAGGGCAGCCAGCCCCACTTCAGGGAAGAAATCAGCAGGCCGTCGCCGTCACCCTGGAACACGTTGACTGTTGCCGTAGGCGCCACGTTGTACCGCTCCAGCGGCACCCCGTCGTAGCCACTGGTTGCTGTACTGCCCAACCAGTCCACGTAGTCCGCCAGGCTGCGGTCTTGCACAAACCGTCCACACACAACTGCCACCTATCGTTTCCCGAGTCATCTCATATTGACCACGGGTACTGGTAAAAGGTTAACTGTACAAAATTACAGTAATTGGCTAACCTCCCATGGCAACCATCCTTGGCCGTCTTGGCCCTTGCTCGGCACGCTTGCCGATCTATTCCTTTCGCGTTCCGGCGGGCTTTCCGTCGCCAGCCACGGATCACCTGGAGCGCGCGATTTCCCTCGATGAGCTGCTGAGCCTGAGAGCCCCGCACGTTTATCTGGTACGCATCGAAGGGGACAGCATGGTGGGCGCGGGGATCTTCGATGGCGACCTGGTGATCGTCGACCGCGCCATCGAGCCTTCCCACGGGCAGGTGGTGATTGCCGCGGTGAATGGCGAGCCGGTCTGCAAACGCCTGCACCGGCGGAGCGGGGAAGTGGCCTTGCTGTCCGAAAATCGTGGCTACCCGCCGCGTTACATTCTCGACGGTGATGAGTTGCAGATCTGGGGGGTGGTGACCTTTAGCCTGCGCAGCCATGATGTGAAGGCGTGATCTGGCGTTCGCGATGGTAGATCTCCTTCGAGAGACGGCTCAAGCCGGCCGTTGAAGCAGCAGCAGCCTTGCCGCCAAGGCGGTCATTACTGCCGCGAACGCGTAGTTGGCCAAGGGAAACCGACCGGAATCCTTCAACGCTTTGCCGATTCGCGCGGCGCATACACCCAGGAGTGTGTGAAATATCAACGCAATAAGCGCAAGCATGGCTCCCAAGACACCCAGTTGGAATGAAACATTGCCTCGCGGTGGTTTGAAGGAACAGACCTTGCCGGACTTGCCAAGCCTGTAATACTGTAAATACATACAGCTTCAGTGTGTTCACGACCGGCTTCTATTAGTACCCTGAATGACCCTCCCGCTTGAACTTCGCCACAGCGAGCCCGACCATGGCTGAGCACGATTCGACCTTCGCCCTGATCGACTGCAACAGCTTCTACGCATCCTGCGAGCGCGTGTTCCGGCCGGACCTGGCGAGGACACCGATCGTGGTTCTATCGAACAACGATGGCTGCATCATCGCCCGCTCGGCCGACGCCAAGCCCTATGTGAAGATGGGCCAGCCGTACTTTCAGGTCCGGGACATCCTGCGCCGACATGGCATCAAGGCGTTCTCCTCGAACTACGCGCTCTACGGCGAGATGAGCGAGCGGGTAATGACCATCATCGAGGCCATGGTGCCGCGCCTGGAGGTATACAGCATCGATGAAGCCTTCGCCGAGCTCACAGGTGTCAGCCAAAACCTCGAACAGCTGGGCCGCCAGATGCGCACCCGCATCGGCCAGTGGACTGGCATTCCGGTAGGCGTGGGCATTGGGCCTACCAAGACCCTGGCCAAGCTGGCCAACTACGCCGCCAAGACCTGGCAGAGGCAGACCGGCGGGGTCGTGGACCTGCGTGCTCCTGCCGTACGGGATTGGGTGCTCAAACACTGCGACGTTGGCGAGGTATGGGGCGTGGGCCGACGGATGAAGGCGCATCTGCAACCGCTGGGCATCCGCAGCGCCTGGGACCTGGCCCAAGCGGACGCCCGCGCCCTCGGCCGCACGTTCAGTGTGGTCATCGAGAAAACGGCCCGGGAACTGGCCGGTACCTCCTGCCTGGAGCTGGAAGATGTCGACCCGCCCCGCCAGGAAATCTGCTGCAGCCGCATGTTCGGTGATCGCCTGAGTGACCTGCAGCCCATACGAGAGGCCGTGGCCAGCTACACCTTCCGCGCCGCCGAGAAACTGCGCGGCCAGGGTTCGCTCTGCAAGAAAATGCGCGTCGCCATCCGTACCGGCCTGTTCAATCCAGAGGAAGCCAAATATGTCAATGGCGTGGTGGTGGAACTGCCCTATCCCACCGATGACACACGGCTGATGACCCGCTACGCCTGTGAGGCGCTGGAACGGGTTTACCGGCCCGGCTTTCGCTACAGCAAGGCGGAGGTCATGTTGCTGGAGCTATGCCAGCGCGGTGAATACACCCAGGACCTGTTCACGGTATCCCCGCCGACGGCCAGCGACCGCCTGATGAGCCTGGTGGACGAAATCAACGCCCGCTGGGGCAGGGGGACGATGCGGACCGCCGCCGTACCGCTCGACCCGGACTGGGGCATGCGGCGAGCGCTGATGAGCCAGAGCTATACGACGCGGTTGGACGAACTGATGAAAGTGCGATGACGAAGGCGTTGCGAAGTGCCCCAAGGCGAATGAATCCTGCGCTCAGGCAAACGCACGCGTAAGTGATCTTCAAAGTGACCCGATTCGGCCTAGCTTGGTCTTGAGCCTCTCCGCGTCCATGGAATCGAGCGGCAAGGCTAGAAACGCACCGACTCGCTGGCGAATCCTGGCGAGCGTCGTTTCAAACGCCGCTGTGATCTGCGCTTGCGAACCGGTCGCTTGCGATGGGTCGGCCAGGCCCCAGTGAGCTTTCAATGCCGGGCCGAAGAACACGGGGCAGGCTTCGCCAGCGGCGCGGTCACACACCGTGATCACGATATCCGGAGGGGACGCTTCAAAGGCGTCCGACGCCTTGCTGCTCAACCCGACCGTGGAAATGCCGGCCGCCTCCAGGGTTTGCAGTGCACGCGCATTGACCTGACCGCTGGGAAAACTGCCGGAACTGACTGCCTCCAGGCCTGGCGGCGCCAGATGGTTGAACAACGCTTCGGAAAGAATGCTGCGGCAGCTGTTATGGGGGCACATGAACAAGACTTTCATCGGCGACGGCTCCGTTTCTGCTTCGACAGGCTGCAATTAATGGGGTTGCGAGGCCCGGCCACAATTGCGAGCGGTCCATGTCCATTGTGCAATGCCATCCATCGGTCTTGCCATGACTGACTGCCCGCATTTGGCGCGCCGCGCCCTGAAATGACGCAGCGGCGCTTTCCCGCTGGCCCAGCGATCGGGCCAACGGGCCGCCGAATCAGGCTACAAGCCGCTGGAACCAGGGCTGTCTGGTCATTTTGCTACCTTGCGCCAATGTTGGCACAAGGGTCGCATTGAGATCGTCGTGCAGGAGCAGTGCAAGCTGAGCGCACTACAATATGAAAAAGGTCGGCTAGGGTTCCGGTTCGCTGCGGCGAATGTCTGGACCGAGAGCTGACGACCTCCAATTGAGGTTACACGGCGGGATAAAAGCCCGGGAGACAGACCACCGACCACGCGGTGATGCGCTGCTCCTGTCCGCTAACCGTCAATTGGAGTCCCACCATGAGAAAGCCCGTTCTATCCGCTTTCATGGCAGCCGGCATCAGCCTGCTGACCGCAACCTCATCCTTGGCGGCGGTCAAGTCAGACTTCGAGGTGTGCTGGACCATCTACGCCGGCTGGATGCCGTGGGAATACGCCCAGGCCCAGGGAATCATGGACAAGTGGGCCAGCAAATACGGTATCCACGTCAAGATCACCCAGCTCAACGACTACGTGGAATCGATCAACCAGTACACCGCTGGCCAGTTCGATGGCTGCACCATGACCAACATGGATGCGCTGACCATCCCCGCTGCCGGGGGTGTGGACAGCACCGCCCTGGTGGTCAGCGATTACTCCAACGGCAATGACGGAATCGTGATCAAGGGCGCCGGCAAAACCCTGAAAGACCTCAAGGGCATGGACGTCAACCTGGTCGAGCTGTCGGTGTCCCACTATCTGCTGGCCCGCGCGCTGGACACCGTCGGGCTTCGCGAGCGTGACCTCAAGGTGGTCAATACCTCCGACGCGGACATCGCCGCGGCCTTCAATACCGAGACGGTCCAGGCTGTCACCACCTGGAACCCGATGCTGTCCAGCATCAAGGCAGTGCCGAAGGTCAGCGAGGTATTCGACTCCAGCCAGATCCCTGGCGAGATCCTGGACATGATGGTGGTCAACACCCGGACCCTCAAGGACAACCCCGCGCTGGGCAAGGCACTGACTGGCGCCTGGTTCGAGGTGGTGGCCTTGATGAATGCCGGCAATACCAGCGCCGATGCCGCGCTGGAGCACATGGCCAAGGCTTCCGGTACTGACCTGGAAGGGTTCAGGGGCCAGCTCAAGACTACTCGATTGTTCTACACCCCGGCGCAGGCCCTCGCTTTCGTGACCAGCCCGGACTTGCCCAAGACCATGGCCAAGGTGGCGCAGTTCTCTTTCGATCATGGCCTGCTAGGAGAAGGCGCTCCTGACAGCGATGCGGTGGGTATGGCCTTCCCCAACGGCGTGACTCGCGGCAATGAAGCCAACCTTAAGCTGCGCTTCGACCCGACCTTCGTGCAGATGGCCGCTGACGGGACGCTGTGAGCAGGAGTCTTCCTATGCGATTGATCAACCGACAGCCGGACCGCCCGATGCGTCTGATGCTGGTGATCCTGCCCTTCGTGCTGGTGCTGTGCGCCTACCTGCTGGGTTCGGCGCAGCGTCTTGCAGAAAACCCCAATGACAAGCTGCTGCCCAGCGCGGGACAGATGAGCGAGGCCGTCAAACGCCTGGCCTTCAGCGAAGACAAGCGCAGTGGAGCGGTATTGTTGTGGCAGGACACGGCTGCCAGCCTGCAGCGGCTGGGGATGGGGCTTGCCATCGCCGCCGGGCTGGGCCTGGGCCTGGGTATCGCGGCGGGCACGCTGCCCATGGTCGGCGCTTCCCTGTCGCCCGTGCTGGTAGTGCTGTCGATGGTTCCGCCCCTGGCGATACTGCCGATTCTGTTCATCGTGTTCGGCTTGGGTGAGTTGTCCAAGGTGATGCTTATCGTGATCGGCATCACTCCGCTATTGGCCCGAGACCTGGAGCAACGTGCCCGGGAGATCCCGGCCGAGCTTCTGATCAAGGCCCAGACGCTTGGGGCCAGCACCTGGACGCTCATCCTGCGAGTGGTACTGCCGCAACTGCTGCCACGCCTGCTGATCTCGCTTCGGTTGGTGCTGGGCTCGGCCTGGCTGTTTCTGATCGCCGCCGAGGCCATCGCCTCGGAAGACGGCCTGGGCTATCGCATATTCCTGGTCCGGCGCTACCTGGCGATGGATGTCATCCTGCCGTATGTGGTCTGGATCACCCTGCTGGCCTGGCTCATGGACTGGAGCTTGAAGGCGCTGACCCATCGTGCGTTCCCTTGGTACGAGGGGGCGAGGGCATGAGCTTCATCGAAGTCAGGAATGTTTGGCAGCAATACGGCGACCACGTTGTGCTCGAAGGCTTGAGCCTGAGCGTGGAGGAAGGTGAGTTCTGCACCATGGTCGGTACCTCCGGGTGCGGCAAGTCGACCTTCCTGCGCCTGTTGCTAGGGCAAGAACGGCCCAGCAAGGGCCAGATCCTGCTCGACGGCCGCCCGCTTTCGGCGGAGCCGGATCCCACCCGCGGGGTCGTGTTCCAGCGCTATTCGGTGTTTCCGCACCTGACTGTGCTGGACAACGTGGCACTGGGCCTGGAATTGCCGAGCGCGCCCTGGGTTGGGCGGCTGTTCGACCGACGCAAGCGCGCCGCACGCGAGCAGGCGGCCGGTCTGCTGCATAGGGTAGGGCTGGGGCCCGCGCTGGAAAAATACCCGGCGCAGCTGTCCGGCGGCATGCAGCAACGGCTTGCCATTGCCCAGGCGTTGATCATGAAACCGCGGATCCTGCTCCTGGACGAGCCATTCGGTGCGCTGGACCCCGGCATTCGTAAAGACATGCACGCCTTGCTGCTGGAACTGTGGAAAGAGACCAGGCTCACGGTCTTCATGGTTACCCATGACCTGAGCGAGGGCTTCAGCCTGGGCACCCGCCTGATGGTATTCGACAAAGTCCGCATCGACCCACATGCGCCGCTGGCCTTCGGCGCGCGCGTCACCTACGACCTTCCACTCAATGGCAAACGTATCGACGGCCATCAGGCTACTGCCGCGTCGTTATCGTCTGCCATGCCATGAAACGAGGCCCTGACCTATGAATGAACCGACTGTGTTTTCCGAAGAGCTGCTGCCAGGCGGGGGGCATGCCTCCTTCGTGCTCAAGCGTGGCCAGCTGCTGCGCGTGACCGATCTGGAAGGCGGCGCCAATGTGAGCCTTACCCTGTTCAACGCTCGCGAAAAGACCGAGCGCCTGAACCTGCCAGACAGCCTTAAATGCCAGCACACCGCCAAGCTTACCGCCGGGCACTGTCTGTACTCAGACATGGGGCGGGTGCTGGCGGCCATTGTCCGGGACACCTGCGGCTGGAGCGACAGCATCGGCGGCGTGCTCTGCGCTGAAGAAGTGCGAGAAAAATATGGGGAAGGGCGCTACCAGGAACTGCGCAACGGCTTTTTCCGCAACGGCGCGGACAATCTGTTGGTGGAAATGGGCAAGTGGGGCCTTGGGCTGAGCGACCTGACCATGGTGCTCAACCTTTTCAGCCGGGTTGACGTCGACGCCGAAGGCGGGCTGCATTTCGTCGAAGGAAACTCCAGGGCAGGGCAGTGCATCGAGCTCTACGCGCCCATGGACACGCTCTTCGTGATCACCGCCCTGCAGCACCCCATGGACCCATACGCAGAGTACGCCCCCAAGCCGGTACAGCTGACCTTCATGAAGGCCGACGCCAGCGCTGCCGAGCACTGCCGCGTCTCACGCCCGGAGAACGAGCGCGGCTTCGTCAACACCGAACGACTTTTCGCTTGAAGGGGAACCTCATGAACGCGCCACTGCAACCTGAAACGGCCCTTTACCGTGCAACCGTGCCGGCAGGCGAGCCTTGGCTCACTGAGGTGAAAGCCGGGCAGACGCTACGCATTCTCGACCTGGAAGGAAACCAGGCCATCGACACGCTATTCTACAGCGCCGCCAACCCCCGCGAGCGCTATGACGTGCAGCGGACCCTGCGCCGGCAGGGCAATGTATACCTGGGCAAGGGCAGCGTGCTGTATTCGAACCTGGGCCGCCCGATGCTGACCCTGGTGGATGATAATTGTGGACGCCATGACACCCTCGGCGGCGCCTGTTCTCAAGAGAGCAATACCGTTCGCTATGCGCTGGACAAGCGTCATATGCACAGCTGCCGGGATAACTATCTGCGCGCCTGCGCCCATGATGGCCGCCTGGGCAAGCGGGACATCAGCCCCAACATCAATTTCTTCATGAACGTTCCGGTGACGCCCGAGGGCGGCCTGACGTTCGAAGACGGCATTTCCGCGCCTGGCAAGTATGTGCTCTTGCGTGCCGAGATGGACGTCTGGGTGCTGATCTCCAACTGCCCCCAGCTGAACAACCCCTGCAACGGCTATAACCCGACTCCGGCGGAGTTGACGATATGGGCCTGAGGTGTTGGGCGCGCCTGCTGCGGCAATGGCTGTACCTGTGCTGCCAGGTCCGGGCGGGCCGTTTTCTGTATCGCTGCGAGCCGCCCGACCGTTTCCGCCCGCATTCATGATTCAGTCTGGGGACGGCCCCAAGACCTCGTAAGCACTGTGGGACGACCCACAACCCAGCCGAACGGCGCAGGCCGTTCAGGGGCTACTCATGTTCGAATCACTGTTGATCGCCAACCGCGGCGCCATCGCTTGCCGGATCCTGCGCACCCTTGGCCAGATGAAGGTCAAGGGCATCGCGGTCTATGCCGAGGCCGACGTGGCCAGCGGTCATGTCACCCAGGCCGACCAGGCCATCAGCCTCGGGGAGGGCGCGGCGGCCAGCACCTACCTTGCGGTGGACAAGATCATTGCCGCCGCCCGCCAGGCCGGCGCCACGGCTATCCATCCCGGGTACGGGTTTCTTTCCGAAAACGCGGCCTTCGCCGAGGCCTGTGAAAACGCGGGTATCGCCTTCGTTGGCCCGACACCGGAACAGCTGAAGCTGTTCGGCCTCAAACACACCGCCCGCGCCCTGGCCCGGGCCCATGGCGTACCGCTGCTCGAAGGCACGGACTTACTGGACACCCTTGAGGATGCGCTGGTCGCCGCCGACCATGTGGGTTACCCGGTCATGCTCAAAAGCACAGCGGGCGGGGGCGGAATCGGCATGCGGGTGTGCAGTTCGGCCAGTGAACTGGAGGAAGCCTTCGAGGCGGTTCGCCGCCTTGGCCAGAACAATTTCAGCGACAGCGGCGTGTTCATCGAGAAGTACATCCAGCGCGCCAGACATCTGGAGGTACAGGTCTTCGGCGATGGGCAGGGGGGCGTCATCGCCCTGGGTGTACGGGATTGCTCGGTACAGCGTCGCAACCAGAAGGTCGTGGAAGAAACGCCCGCGCCGAATCTCGCGCCAGGGATAGCCGAAGCCCTGTGCGAAGCCGCGGTGCGGCTGGCCAAGGCAGTGGACTACCGTAGCGCGGGGACCGTGGAGTTCGTGTTCGACGCCCAGGCGCAGCGTTTCTATTTCCTGGAAGTCAACACCCGACTGCAGGTGGAGCACGGCGTGACCGAGCAGGTATGGGGCATTGACCTTGTACGCTGGATGGTCGAGCTGGCTGCCGGTGCGTTGCCCCCTCTTGAGGCGCTGGCCAGCCGCTTGCAACCACGGGGGCATGCGGTCCAGGCGAGGCTCTACGCCGAGGACCCAGGCAAGGAGTTCCAGCCAAGCCCGGGATTGCTGACCGCTGTCCAGTTCCCGGAGGCCGATGGCGAAACGCTTCGGGTGGACACCTGGATAGAGGCCGGCTGCGAGGTCCCGCCCTATTTCGACCCAATGCTCGCCAAGCTGATCGCCTGGGGCGAGAACCGTGGACAGGCCTGCGCGCGACTGCAAGAGGCGCTCGATAGCACCCTGGTCTATGGCGTGGAAACGAATCGGACCTACCTCAAGCAGGTCCTGCAGGATGCGCCCTTCGCTCAGGGCCAACCCTGGACCCGCTGCCTTGAGCAACTGGTGTACCGGGCCGCTACGGTGGAAGTGCTCAATGGCGGTACCCAGACCAGCGTACAGGATTTTCCGGGTCGCCAGGGTTACTGGGCCGTCGGCGTTCCGCCGTCCGGGCCCATGGACAGTCGGGCACTGCGCCTGGGCAATCTGTTGCTAGGGAACAGCGAAGGCGAGGCGGCGCTGGAAATCACCATGGCCGGACCCTCGCTGCGTTTCAATACCGACGCGGTAGTGGCAGTCACAGGCGCGGCCCTGCCCGTCACTGTCGATGGCCGCGCTGCCGAGATGGATACCGCGCTGCTGGTCCGGGCGGGCTCGGTACTGAGCCTCGGCGCCATCTCGGGCGCG
Organism: Pseudomonas sp. DC3200b2; assembly: GCF_049895785.1. Classification (NCBI taxonomy): domain Bacteria; kingdom Pseudomonadati; phylum Pseudomonadota; class Gammaproteobacteria; order Pseudomonadales; family Pseudomonadaceae; genus Pseudomonas; species Pseudomonas sp. DC3200b2. The sequence goes on from NZ_JAFCTA010000007.1 coordinate 134,256, forward strand.
GGCGCACGAGCCTATCTCTGTGTACGCGGCGGCATTCAAGTGCCCCGCTACCTGGGCAGCAAGAGCACCTTTACCCTCGGGCAGTTCGGTGGGCACGGCGGGCGGGCGCTGCGAGCCGGTGATGTGCTGCACCTGGCGCCCTTGCTTGACGAGACGGTCGGCGCCAGGCTGCCCCCTCGGAAGCCGCTCGCCGCCATCCGTGAACTACGGGTGATCTACGGGCCCCATGGCGCCCCGGAATACTTCACGCCCGAGTACGTCGAGACCTTCCTGGCCACCGAATGGGAAGTTCATTTCAACTCCAGCCGCACGGGGGTCCGCCTGATCGGGCCCAAGCCGGAGTGGGTACGCCAGGACGGTGGCGAGGCGGGCCTGCACCCGTCCAATATCCATGACAACCCCTACGCCATCGGCGCCGTGGATTTCACCGGTGACATGCCGGTGATCCTCGGGCCGGATGGTCCGAGCCTGGGCGGCTTCGTTTGCCTGGTCACGGTGATCGAAGCGGATCTCTGGCAGTTGGGCCAGCTCAAGGCTGGAGACAAGGTACGCTTCGTGCCCACCGATATCCCTACCGCCCGCGCCTTGGCCACCGCGCCGCTGCAGAGCGAGGAACAGGTGAGCCCTGCAGCGCCAGAACCAGCGGGGATACTGGGTTCCCCGATTGTCATGGACGTGGGCAGCGGCGATACCCGGCTGGTCGCCCGGGTGGCGGGTGATACGCATCTGCTTCTGGAGATCGGCGACCCCGAACTCGACTTGGTATTACGTTTTCGCGCACATGCATTAATGCAGGTGCTGGAGCAGGCGGGGCTGGCGGGAGTGTTTGACCTGACCCCAGGCATCCGCTCGCTCCAAGTGCATTACCAGCCGGAGCGTTTGCCCCTGCGGCAACTGCTTGAGACAGTCGCGTGCCTGTGGGACGTGGTTTGCGCGCAGACCGACCTGGAGGTGCCCTCGCGGATAGTCCACTTGCCACTGTCCTGGGACGACCCGGCCTGCCAATTGGCGATTGAAAAGTACATGACCACGGTGCGCAGGGACGCACCCTGGTGCCCCAGCAACCTGGAGTTCATCCGTCGGATCAACGATCTGCCCGACCTGGATGAGGTACAGCGTACAGTGTTCGACGCCAGCTACCTGGTCATGGGCCTGGGTGACGTCTACCTGGGCGCGCCCGTAGCTACGCCGCTGGACCCGAGACACCGCCTGGTCACGACCAAGTACAACCCTGCGCGCACCTGGACGGCGGAGAATTCGGTGGGCATCGGCGGCGCCTACATGTGCGTTTACGGCATGGAAGGGCCCGGCGGGTACCAGTTCGTGGGCCGCACCCTGCAGATGTGGAATCGCTACCGCGAGGTGCCGGCCTTTGGCGGTAAGCCCTGGTTACTGCGGTTCTTCGACCAGATCCGTTTCTACCCCGTGACGGCCGTGGAGCTTGAGCGCATACGCCGGGATTTCCCCCTGGGCCGCTTCGAATTGCATATCGAGCAGAGTCAGCTGCGGCTGGCCGACTACCAGGCTTTTCTGGCGGAGGAGGCCGACAGCATCTGCGCGTTCCGCCAGCGGCAACGGGCCGCGTTCGCGGCGGAGCGCCAGCGCTGGGTAGACAGCGGCCAGGCGCATTTCGAGAGTCCCGAAGTCATGACTGAGCAGGCCGAGGAGGCGGTATTGCCTGTGCACCTGCTCAGTGTGGAAAGTCCTATCGCCGGGAACCTGTGGCAGGCCCAGGTCAGGCCTGGTGACCAGGTAGAGGCCGGGGCTACCCTGGTCGTCCTTGAGTCCATGAAAATGGAGATACCGCTGCAAGCACCCTGCGCTGGCGTAGTGCGCGAAGTGAAAGTCGAGCCCGGCGCCGCCGTGCGGGCTGGCCAACGTGTCGTTGTCATCGAGCCGTCAACCAATGGAGTCGCAGCATGAACCCGTCTCTTCAACTCGATTCGCTGCGCCAACGCTACCTGAGCGGCGACGTGACGCCCCGGCAACTGATCCTTGGGCTACGTGATCAAGCCGAAGCGATGAACCCCGACTACAACATGTTCATCCATGTGTTGACCACGGCGCAGTTGCAGCCGTATCTGGAAGCGCTTGAAGCTTCGTCCATCGAAAGCCTGCCGTTATACGGCGTACCCTTTGCGATCAAGGACAATATCGATCTCGCTGGCATTCCTACGACCGCTGCCTGTCCGGCCTTTGCCTATACACCTGAGCGCTCGGCCACCGTCGTGCAGCAGTTGATCGACCTTGGCGCCGTTCCGCTGGGCAAGACCAACCTGGACCAGTTCGCCACGGGCCTTAACGGCACCCGCTCACCCTATGGGGCATGCGTGAACAGCGTACTGCGCGATTATCCCTCGGGCGGCTCCAGTGCTGGCTCGCCGGTAGCGGTAGCCCTTGGCCTGGTCAGTTTCGCCCTGGGTACCGATACCGCCGGTTCCGGCCGGGTGCCGGCGGCGCTCAATGGCCTGGTGGGCCTGAAGGCCACCAAGGGCCTGATCTCCACGGCGGGCGTAGTGCCGGCCTGTCGTACGCTGGACTGTGTAACCACCTTCACCCAAACGGCAGCCGAAGCCAGTCGGTTATTGGCCTTGCTGGCAGAAGCCGACCCCACGGATGACTACAGCCGAAGCAACCCGGCCTGGAACGATGGGAGCGCCTACGGACGTGTCGGCACTTTCCGATTCGGTATTCCTCGCCAGCAGGACCTGGAATTCTTCGGATGCGCCGAAGGCCCGGCCTTGTTCAGCGATGCCGTGGAACGGCTGCAGGCGCTGGGTGGAGAGCCTGTCACCATCGACCTGTCTCCATTCCTGGACGCGGCCAGGCTCCTGTACGAGGGACCCTGGGTGGCCGAGCGCTATAGCGTGGTCGGGGATCTGGCCGCGGCACAGCCGCAGGCGCTATTGCCGGTGATCCATGCGGTGCTGGCCAAGGCGCCCGGAATGACAGGGGTGGAAACCTTCCGCGCTCAGTATCGACTGCAGGCGCTCAAGGCTCAGTGTGATCGTGTCGTGAACGGTCTGGACTGCATACTCACCCCCACCATCGGGCGGCCCGTTACCCTGGCCGAACTGGCCGAGGAGCCTGTACTGCGCAACGCCGAACTGGGCCACTACACTAACTTCATGAACCTGCTCGATTATGCCGCCGTGGCGCTGCCCAGTGCCCGGATGGCCAACGGGCTGCCCTGGGGCATCACGCTCTTCGCAAGGGCCTTTACGGACCAATACCTGCTGAGCCTTGGCAACGCCTATCAAGGGTTGGCGGCCCCAGCTCCCCTGGCCCGTAACGACAAAGCCCGGGTGGTGGTCTGCGGTGCTCACCTCGATGGCCTGCCCTTGAACTGGCAGCTCAGGCAGCGAGGCGGCGTACTGCTGGAGGCTACCCAAAGTGCCGCTGCGTACCGTCTGTACGCCTTGGCGGGAGGGCCAGTGAAGCGTCCAGGCATGGTACGTGTACGAGACGGCGGAGTGGCCATTGCCGTGGAGGTGTGGCAGTTGCCCAGCGCTGAACTGGGTTCCTTCCTGACCGGGATACCCGCGCCCCTGGGCCTGGGCAAGGTGGAGCTGAGCGACGGCCGTTGGGAAACGGGGTTCATCTGCGAATCCGACGGCCTTGAGGGCGCAACGGACATCAGCCAATGGAGGGGATGGAAGGCCTGGCTGGCGTCCATGGGGTGAACGCTGGGCGGCGCGTCTTCCGCCCCACGGGGAACGCGTCGCTCAGCCTGGCCCGGCCTGGTCATTGGGCTCACCCCGAGGCCAGCTTCATCATCACCAAGCCACCGATGATCAGCGACGCCGCGACCAGGCGCATGGGCGTGGTCGGCTCTCCCAGTACGAAGATGCCTACAAGGAAGGCGCCGACTGCGCCAATGCCTGTCCAGAGTGTATAGGCCGTGCCCAGGGGCAGCGTCTTCATGGAGACGCTCAGCAGGCCGAAGCTTGCCGTCATCGCCACCAGGGTCACGAGGGTGGGCAGGGGTTTGCTGAAGCCCTCGGAGGTTTTCATGGCAAACGCCCAGAGCACTTCCAGCGCGCCTGCCAGGATCAGGTAAATCCAAGCCATGCTCGGTTCTCCGTGAACCGGGCCGTCCCGGATGATCGCCCGACGTGGGTGAGGTCGTCCTCGGCGCTAGTATCGCATGGTAGCCAAAGGGCCGGTAGCGAGCTCTGGCCCGAGCGGCCGAGCTTCGGCGGCGCGGTTCACGTACAAGCCCAGCATCACCGGTGGAGAAAGATCCTGGCGGCAGCACGGCTTCCACCGCGTGAACGACCGGCAGCCACCAAGGCTCCAATTGAGTAACATACTTTCATGGGTGCTTCGTCAGCATTCGGGCGTCCGGGCGCCTGTGCGATCGCCCCGGTGTGTAGTCGCCATCGGCGCGCGGACCCACCCTGAGCCAGGCCAAACACGATGCAGATGATGCCTATGCACACGACCTATAGCGTTTCCCTGGTTTGCCTTTCGGTGCTGATCGCCATCGCCGGTTCGTTCACCGCGCTGGACCTGGCCGGTCGCGCGCGGGCATCGAGCGGCTCGATGTCGCGGATCTGGCTCTGCGCCGCCGCCTTTTGCATGGGCGGCAGCGTATGGTCGATGCATTTCGTCGGCATGCTGGCGTTTGGCATGCCGGGCATGGAAATCCAGTACGACCTGGGGCTTACGCTGGGGTCACTGCTGGTGCCGATCGCGGTCACGGCCATCAGCTTCTTCGCGGTAGCAGCCGGCAAGCTCAATCGGCGGACGCTGGCAACTGGCGGGGTGTTCATGGGGCTCGGTATCGGCGCCATGCATTATATGGGCATGGCCGCAATGACCTTGCATGCCCAGTTGTCTTATACCTGGGGCTGGGTAGTCTTGTCCTTCATCATTGCCATCAGCGCTTCGACGGTTGCGCTGTGGCTGTCCGCCCAGGCCAGGCGGCTCTCGTTCCAGGCGATATCCGCACTCGCCATGGGCGTAGCGGTGGCGGGCATGCATTACACCGCTATGGCAGGCGCCAACTTCACGCCCATGGAGGACGCCGTCTCGTTACCGCCAGGCAGCGAACTGGACCTGCTGACCCTCGCCATCTCGGTCGCAGGTTCCACGTTCATCATTCTTTTTCTCGGGCTAGCCGCCTCCCTTCACGACAGGCGCATGGCGATGATGGGTGAGCGGGAGGCCCAGGCCTTGCGGTCGAGTGAAGCCAGACTGCGCCACCTCTACAGCAAGACACCATTGCCACTGCATGCGCTGGACAGCGAAGGTCGCTTGGAGTCGGTGAGCGACGCCTGGTTAAGGCTGGTGGGTTATCGGCGGGAGGATGTCATAGGCCGACCGCTGACCAGTTTCATGACCGAAAGCTCGGCCCGGCAATTGTTGAGCCAGGATTGGCCGTTCTTGCTTCAGACTGGCGAATGCCTGAATTCCGAATACCGGTTGGTGGTCCGCGATGGCAAGTTCATCGACGTCCTGGCTTCGGTCCGTTGGGAGGAAACGTCCCAAGGCCCGCTGATCATCGGCGGGTTGATCAATATCACCGAGCGGAAGAATGCCGAGGCTGCGCTTCGGCAGGCGCAGAAGATGGAAGCGGTGGGCAAGCTCACCGGTGGCGTTGCCCATGATTTCAATAATCTGCTCAACGTGATCAGCGGTAGCCTGGAATTGCTGCGCGCCCGCTTGCCAAGCGACATTCCCCGTGCCGAAAAGCTGATCGACAATGCGCTAATGGCCACTCAGCGCGGCGCGGCCCTGACCCAACGCATGCTGGCGTTCGCTCGGAAACAGGAGCTCAAGCCCGTCTCGGCGGGGCTTGCCGAAACCGTCCTCGGCCTGCGTGACCTCTTGCAGCGCTCAGCCGGTCCCAGCATTGCGATCGAATGCCGCTTCGCCTTGAGCCTGCCGCCGGCCTATGTGGACGTCAATCAGCTTGAAATGGTGTTGATGAACCTGGTCGTGAATGCCCGGGACGCCATGCACGCTGGGGGGACCATCTTCATCGAGGGGCAACTGCGTCTGGCTTGCCCCTCGCCCCAGGAGGCGGAACGCGAGTACGTCGTGCTTAGCGTCCGGGATACCGGCACGGGCATGAGCCCGGAAACGCTGAGGCGGGCTACCGAGCCGTTCTTCACCACCAAGGGGCCCGGCAAGGGTACTGGTCTAGGCCTTTCCATGGCCCATGGTCTGGCCGAGCAGTCTGGCGGCCGCTTCGAAATACACAGCGAGTTGGGTAAAGGTACCTGTATCGAGCTCTGGTTGCCGGTTGGTCAGACCGCCCCGTCAATCGAAACAGTAGCCAGTACGGTCGAACCCCCTGCAAATGTAGGTGTACGGGCGCTCTCGGTCCTATTGGTCGACGATGACCCTCTGGTGCTTGCCAACACATGCGACTTGCTCGAGGACCTGGGCCATAAAGTTACAGTGACCAGCACTCCAGAGGCTGCACTCGTCGCCCTACGGGCCTCGACGGGCTTTGATCTGATGATCACGGACCAGATGATGCCTGGAATGACCGGCACCCAGCTTATCCAGGTTGCAGCCATGGAATGGCCATGGATGCCGGCCCTGCTGGCCACTGGCTACGCGGAACTGTCTGAGGTCGACAGACCTCGCCACGTACTAGCCAAGCCTTTCAGTCAGCAAGCGCTGCGCGAGGCGATCGGAGCGGTGATGGGACCGGAGAAGTCCAAGGTAGTGCCCTTGCGGTAAGAATGAGCCTAACCATGGCTAGCCTTCCAGCTTGCTCAGGACGAATGCCGCCAGGAAACCGGCCACGGTGATGAGCCCGGCGAAGTTGTGGGTTTCCTCGAACGCTTCCGGGATCATGGTATCCACGAGCATGGAAAGGATGGCGCCCGCCGCGATGGCAGTGGTGGCGGCAACCACATCCGGTGAAAGGTCGCGGAACAGCGTATAGCCGACCAGTGACGCGATGCCCGAAGCCAGCGCAATGCTGCCCCACACGCCAAATATATAGGCCGCCGAGCGTCCCGCTCGTTTCATGCCCGCCGCGCTCGCCAGGCCTTCCGGGATATTGGAGAGGAAAATGGCAATGACCGCGACCTTGCTCACGGCCCCGCCCTCAAGCATCGACAGCCCGATGACGATGGACTCGGGAATGCCATCGAGGAGCGCGCCGATGGCAATGGCGGCGCCACTGCCTTGGTCGTCCGCTTCCGAGGGCTGGCGCTCGCCTGAGCGTTTTCGGTGCCTGGCACCGTAGCTAGCGAGTACCCAGTTCGCCAGGGTATAGACCGCTGCCCCGGTGAGAAACCCGAACGCTGTGGAATCGAAACCGCCCTTTTCGTAGGCCTCCTGCATCAGTTCAAAGGACAGCGCCGAAATCAGCACACCGCTGCCGAAAGCCATCACTGCGGCGATCAGCCGTCGCGGCACCTTGATGAAATACGCGACGACTGCCCCTATCAGGAGCGCACCGCCCGCCAACAGCCCCCACAGCCCGGCCTGCAGCCACACCGGTAGATTCGCCATAACCGCCTCCTGAATGACCGGCCCCTTCCTTCGGACCCTTGCCATGCTCGAGCGATCCCTGGGCCTCATCCGGGCATCGTTATGGCGGAAGTGATCAGGCAAGCTCTCAACAGTCTTTGACGATTCCCTTAAGTCCGTCGGTGGGCGACTGAGTTTCACCTGGTAAGATGGCCTTCGTGGGTGGGTTTTCGCCCAGTTTCAAAGCTGATGATTCGATTAGCCCGGCCAATATCCGCGCAAGGTCGCTCAGGGTCCGCTCGGGTCGGTGAACCAAGCCGATGTCGCGATGGAAACCGTGCTTTCCCAGATCCATGGCCCGGACGCTTTCCGGCCAGCCCTGATGCCCCAGTGTCTGCGGCACCAGAGCTACCCCGATACCCTTGGCCACTAGCTCGGTGATGGCTTCAAGCTCGTCCAGTTCACAGCGCTCCTGGGGCACGACTGGCAGGCTGCGCAGGAATCTGTCCACTTGCCGGCCTCCGAACGAAGCTCGGTCGTAGCGGATGAAGGGCTGCGAAGCGAGCAGGTCGCGCCAGTGGGCATCTGGTGTATCCCTGGGCACCAGTAAACGGTAGGGCTCCCGCGCGATCGGCGTCCAGCGCAGGTCGCTCTGCAGCGAGAAGGCGGGATTAATGATGACCGCCATGTCGATGTCACCTGCATCCAACTGATCCAGCAATGTCATCGACAGGCCCGGCAGAACGCGGGTACGAACGTCCGGGTATCGCCCATGGAAACCAGCCAGTGCGCCAGGGAGGAGCGTTCGTTGCGCCGACGCGATCGCGCCCAGGGTAACCATCCTCGGCGGCTGGGGTTCAGGGGCAGGGGAGCCCAGGTTCTGGTACAGCGTGACCATTTCCTGTGCTTGCAGGAGGGTTCGATGACCCGTAGGGGTCAAGACAGCCGTGCGCCCGGTTCGGTCGAACAAGCGGACGCCGATGTCCGCTTCGAGGCGGGCGATCTGCGCACTGACGGCGGCCTGGGTCAGGCCGATCTTTTGAGCGGCCGCTGCGAACGTACCTTCACGCGCTACCGCGATCAGGGTTCTCAATTCACGGATCATTGATCGAATTAATTTGTGGGTCTCGCAAAAATATATTGTTTTTCTTGTTGATTGGCCAACGGCTAAAGTGCGGCATAGCCGGATTTCTGCCAAGACCTTGAAGCCGGTACGTCGTTGTCAGCCCGATAAGGAGTTACTGGATGAGCCTATCTCCCTTTCACCTCGCGATCCCCGTCTACGACCTGGCCGCGGCGCGCGCCTTCTACGGCCAAACGTTCGGCCTGGCCGAAGGGCGTTCCAGCGAGCACTGGGTCGACTTCGATTTCTACGGCCATCAGCTGGTGATCCACGAACACCCCAGAACCGCGAGCCAAGAGGCGGCTCATACCAATGCAGTGGATGGTCACGAGGTGCCGGTGCCGCACTTTGGCATCGTATTGAGCTGGCCAGAGTGGGAAGCACTGGCAGAACGGCTCCAGGCTCGTGGTACGGCCTTCGTGATCGAGCCCTATGTCCGCTTCAAGGGCCAGGTGGGTGAACAGGCAACCATGTTCCTGTTCGATCCCTGTGGCAATGCGCTTGAGTTCAAAGCCTTCAAGGATATGCACCAGTTGTTCGCCAAGTAATGGAGCGGGAGGGTCAGCCTGATCGTCGCTGCCTGTAACCTTCGGCCTTTCCGGAGGACTAAAGGAAGAGCTTCTATCTTCGCTGAGGAGTTTCAACCATGATCGCTCACTGTATTTCCGACCACAGCGGCCTGGCACGGCCGCTTCACATGCCTTGGCCCTGGCGCGCTGACGAATCGCCATTGAATGACCTGGACGACGCCGAAGAGGATATCGCTGAACTGGATGGCGACGTGGCCGACGCGCTCGCCGAACTCCTGGACGAACGCGCGCCATTGGCGGACCCTGGCACGCCTTGAGGCCGTAGATCACGGAGATCTTCAATCGCGGGAATCAGCTCTTCCTGACCCAGGCTTGGCGTTCCCTGGCCTACCTTGCCGCGCTGCACGGTGATAGATCCGCGACCACGCTGCTGAAAAGCATGGCTTCGGGACTCATTGTTCATTTCTCTGCCTCAGGGATGCAGACGCCCCAGGGGCGACCAGGTTACGGCAGCCCCTAAGCATTCGCTCACAGCCTTAAGGGCTGCCACTTTCATGTGACGAACCTGGCAGTGGAAAATATTTCGGTTTTGGTCTTTCATTGCGCTTTCGCAAGCTAAGGAAGCGCATATGAAAAAGGGTACGTTGGTGTGCATGGGGCTTTTTGTAGCGAGTGTCCAGAGCGCCCACGGTGCTGACCGGACACTTCCCAAGGGGTCGCTACTTTGTGACAGCGCGGCACCCATCGAGCGCCTCGAGCAGGGCGACTACCAACTGATCCGTGGCTGTCGGCTCTCCAGGCAGGACATGGCAGTGGAAATCCTGCAAACTTCGACGGCGGGCTCGGCGCAAGTCTATGTGCCGGCAAGAAATGTGCGCGCGTATGTTCAGCGCAACGCATTGAAGTAGGTCGATATGGAGACTGCTGTAGTTCTTCGACGAGACATTCGTATCTTTCAATTGCTCTACTATCAGAAATGCACAGCACTCCCTATACTCGTGGGCTCCAACTCGAAGGATTATCTTATGTCGCGCCTCGCAGAATTCCGTGCCCTTGAACAACAGCTCGCCGCGCAGCTCGCAGAGCTTGAAAACATGAAGAACGATGAAGGCCTCAAGCGCGAGGTCGAGTTCGAAGAAAAACTGCGCGACCTGCTTGGCGAATATGGCTTTAGTTTGAAGCATATCGTCGAGATTCTCGATCCGCAGGGTTCTTCCCGGCGTACTCGCGCGCCGGCCCCAGAGCCGGAAAAAGCGACCCGCCGGGCACGCCAGGTCAAACGCTACAAGCACCCTGAAAGCGGCGAAGTGGTGGAAACCAAAGGCGGCAATCATAAAGTGCTGAAAGAGTGGAAGGCCCAATACGGCGCCGAAACTGTTGAATCCTGGCTGCAATGATACGGGTCATCTGAGCGAAGCCGTCGCCGGCAGCCTCGCTCAGACCAGGGCGTCGGTAATAGGCGCCCGGTCGCTATCGGCAGTTGCCAGCTTTGCGGTAGCCCGCCTTGACCGCTTCGGCCTCGGAGGCGAAGTTGATCCGGTTCTTGTCTCCGACCTGGGTATACCCCGGGCAGCCTTCAGGCAGATGATAGACATGGCTGCCCCGGTTTCCGATGATCGAGCCGGGCGCGGCCTTCGAGGCTGAATTGTCCTGCTTGGGCTGCGTGGTCGGCCGCATCGGTACCGGGCTGACCACGCCATCGCCCACAGGTTTATAGCCCAGGCTCCAGGCTCGCTGTTTGGTAACGAAAGGGTTGTCATGGCCCATGATGGCGGCGATCCGCGTGTTGCGTTCGCGCTCCCAGGCGGTCACCGGGAATTGCTTGTCCCACGCCATTAGAAGTTGTTGCTGTTGCCTGGACATGCTCAAGTTGTAGCGATCGAACATGTAGAAGGTGGTGCGGGCCACGAGGCCCTTGACTTCATCGCGTGGCTCAGCGGTTCGATGCTCGAAGTCCACACGGGTTTTGCACTGGCCGTATTGCGGCGCGACGCCGGACGCCATGCCATAGTTGAAATTACTGCGGTCGCCATTCACTTCGCCCACGGAGGGGTAAAGGTTGAACAGGTCGGCTTCCATGACACGGAAGACAGGGTCGTCTTTCACGCAATGCTCCCGACCGCCGTCTTGCCAACATTGCCTCTGCTGGCCGAAGGTCCAGGCCGGAACAATATGTTCCCACTCGGTACGCTTGGCGCGAGTTTCCTGGGCGCGGGTTTGCAGGCCGCAGGACTGTGCATCGATTCGTCCGCCGGACTTGCCAGTCCAGGTCCAGTGACAGCCGCAATAGAGTTCACCCAGGTCGCTGTTGGCCTGGTCGAAGTAAATCTTCTGCTTGGCGATAACCTTGGCTTCGGCGAAGGTGGCGGGCGGATCGGCAAATGCAGGAAAAGCGACAAGCAACGACAACAGCGGGGCAAGGAAAGTGTTTTTCATAGGGCAATAGTCGGTGAAGGAAGCGCATTATAGTGGGCACCGGCAAAAATGCGCCCTTGTCTTATGGACAGGCACTACAACGGTCAACTTCGTTCAAGCCCGCGGTATTCGTGAGTTACCCCGTGCCGCGCTCCACGCGCAGCCAAGGTTGCTCACGATAATGATTCAATAAGATGCCCGAGCAGCTGCATGGCCCGTTCCGATTCATCGGTCCATGGATGGCCATAATTGAGCCGAGCGCAGTGGCCGAACGAGCGCGTCGCCGAAAAGATCGGCCCGGGTGCCAGGCTCACGCCCTCTGCCATGGCCAGCCTGAAGAGCTTGAGCGCGTCGACCTGGGCGGGAAACTCGAACCAGAGAAAATACCCGCCTACCGGGCGCGTGACCCGGGTCGGCGCGGGAAAGTATCGAGAGGCCGCCAGGAGCATGGCCTGTTGTTGGGTTTCGAGGCCGTGCCTTAGCCTGCGCAAATGGCGATCATGCCCGCCGTGCTGCAGGTAATCGGCAATTGCCGCCTGCGCTGGCACCGACGGCGAGATGGTGGTCATCAGCTTGAGCTGGAACACCTTGCTGGCGAAGCGCCCGGCCGCGACCCAGCCGACCCGGTAACCCGGGGCCAGGCTTTTGGAAAACGAACCGCAATGCATGACCAGTCCATCGCGCTCATAGTGCTTGATCGGCGTTGGGGGGTGGTCGCCGAAGTACAGCTCGGCGTATACGTCATCTTCGATCAGTGGCGTTCCATGGCGATGCAGCAGGTCCACGAGCTGGCGCTTGCGCCCATCGCTCAGGCTGGCGCCCATGGGATTCTGGAAGGAACTCATGAACCAGCAGGCCTTTATCGGCAGTTTGTCGAGGGTATCGGCCAGTACATCCAGATCGATACCGTCCCGAGGATGCACTGGAATCTCCACGGCCTTGAGCTTGAGACGTTCCAGCACCTGCAGCGACGCATAAAAAGCCGGAGCCTCGATCGCCACCAGATCCCCGGGCGAGGTGACCGCCTGCAGGCACAGATTGAGCGCCTCCATGGCACCCGTAGTGATGACCAGCTCTTCCAGGGGCAACATGACCCCAGCCAGGGTGTACCTCAGGGCGATCTGGCGTTTCAGTGCGTCGTTGCCGTTGGTCTGGTCAGCGATGATCTGATGAGCCGACAAGCGTCGCAGGGCCTGGCCCATGGACTTGGCCAGGCGCGGCAGGGGAAACAGATCGGCGCTGGGAAACGCGGAGCCGAAGGGCACGGTATGGGGGTCACGCAGGGAGCTGAGCACTGAAAATACCAGTTCGCTTACGTCCACGTCCTGGGCAATACCCTCCTGGCGCTTGATCTCCGGTTCGGCTAGCGAGTCCCGCGCCAGCGCGCGAACGTAATAACCCGAGCGCGCCCGCGCCTGGATCAGCCCGCGGTCTTCGAGCAGGTAGTACGCCTTGAACACGGTAGCCGGGCTGACCCCGTAGTTCTGGCAGGCCAACCTGACCGAGGGCACCCGTTCATTGGGAGCCAGCACGCCGGAGCGTATCAGCGCGGCGATTTCATCGGCGAGCTTTTCGTAGCGCTTGAGCTTATGCATGGCATGGGGTCCGGAACGCGCGTAGGGCGGCACTATAGCGGATCTACCGCTGGCGTTACCGCGATGGGAATCAGCGAAGCTGGTGAAAAGGGCCAATGAGCTGGCTATCGAGCAGGGAAACTAAGGCCGCGGCTTCGTTGCCCAAATCGGGACGCCGCAGGCGCTGGATGATCGGCCTTATCCAGGCCATCCGGCGTAACCGCCCATTTGCCAAGGACCCTCAATGAACTCTGTAAAATTGATCCACCATGGCGCCGCCGAGGGCGTCACCGGGTCGTGCCACCAGGTTTGGCTGGATAATACCTTCAGCCTGCTCATCGACTGCGGCCAGTTCCAGGGCGTCGATGAAGGACTGGCTGGCGAGGACCCGCTGGGCTTGGACTTTCCCATAGAGGGAATCAAGGCCCTGGTGGTCACACATGTGCATATAGACCATGTGGGGCGCATCCCCAACCTCCTGGCTGCCGGGTTCGAGGGGCCTATCCTGTGCAGCGAGCCTTCGGCCCAGTTGCTGCCTATCGTGCTCGAAGATGCCTTCCGCCTGTCCATCAGCCGTGACCAGGAACAACTGGAACGTTACCTGAAAGTGGTGGAGCAGCGAATCTTTCCGTTGCCCTACGGCAACTGGTTCACCGTGCATGAAACCGATACGGCCCTCTGCAAGCTGCGGCTGCAGCCTGCCGGGCATGTGCTTGGTTCGGCCTATGTGGAGCTTGACCTGGGTGAGCCTGGGAATGAAGAGCATAGCCAGCGGATTGTGTTCAGCGGCGATCTTGGAGCGCCTCATTCACCCATCCTGCCGGATCTGGTACCGCCGGAGCGGGCCGACCTGCTGCTATTGGAGAGCACCTACGGCGATCGCCGCCACGAAGATCGTGCCCACCGGCGAGAGCGCCTGCAGGTCGCCATCGAACGGGCCCTGGCCGACCAGGGGACTGTATTGATTCCGTCCTTCAGCATCGGGCGGACCCAGGAGTTACTCTACGAACTGGAAGAAATTCTTCACGACGAAACCGAGGCCGCCGCGCCAACAGGTGAGAACGAGGATGCGAAGGGCGGCAACAGGGGCGCCCCGGATATCGACTGGCCCAAGGTGCCTATCATTCTCGACTCGCCTTTGGCCAGCCGCTTCACCAAAACCTACAAGGCGTTGCAGGGTTACTGGGACGAAGATGCCCAGCACCGCCTGGAAGAGGGGCGCAAACCGCTGTCTTTCAAACAGTTGATCACCGTGGACAGCCATGAAGACCATACACGCATCGTGCAGCATCTGACCGAAACCGCACGGCCGGCTATCGTGATCGCCGGCAATGGCATGTGTTCGGGCGGGCGCATCGTCAACTACCTCAAGGCCATGCTGGGCGACCCGAGGCACAATGTGGTCTTCGTCGGTTACCAGGGCCAGGGCACCCCCGGGCGCGACATCCAGACCCACGGCCCTGAAGGCGGCTTCGTGATGCTGGAGGGGGAGCGCATCGACATCCGCGCCGGTATCGACAGTGTGGGTGGCTACTCGGCGCATGCGGACCAGGCCGACCTGGTCGGTTTCGTCACCCGCATGAAGCAGTGGCCCAAGGAAATCCGCCTCATACACGGCGAAGACCAGGCCAAGCTGTGCCTGGCAGAGGTGCTGGAAAGCCGTTACCGGGAGGCGGGAAAGGAAGGCCGCATCAGCATACCCTGAACCTTCAGATTCAGGTTCGCGAGCATCTCTCATACATAAATGCCCTTAAGGGTCGACGTATAAAAACCGTGACTGACGCTTGGACATTCCTGGATGGGCAGGGATGTCCTGACAATTTATTGTCCCTTATCGTCCAAAATGGTATATCGTCGCAACAAAGTACTAAATGCGCGTGTAGGGCCTTTCATGCAGTATCCAGCCCGTACTCACTCGGTATAACAATGAACAATGGAGCCCCCGATGACGCTTGTTTCCACCAATCCCGCTACTGAGCAACCCTTGCAACGCTACGAACTGCATAGCTGCGCCGAGCTAGAGGACATACTGGCCCGGGCAGAGTCAGCGCAACGCGCCTGGGCACAGGTCGATATCGAGCAGCGGTGCGGTGCTTTGCTGCGTATTGCCGACGTGCTTCGCCAAAGGCAAGCGGCCTATGCCTTGCTGATCACTCGCGAGATGGGTAAGCCCATCACCGAGGCGGAAAGTGAAATCGAAAAATGCGCGGCTACCTGCGAGTTCTATGCCCGACAGGCCCCGGTCTTCCTGGCGGACCTTGCGGTGAGTACCAACGCGGCGGATAGCCGAGTGGTGTTCGACCCCTTGGGCGTAGTCTTGGCCGTGATGCCGTGGAACTATCCGTTCTGGCAGTTCATCCGTTTCGCCGCGCCAGCCCTTGCAGCAGGCAATGGCGCCATTCTCAAGCATGCCAATAACGTCCCGGGCTGTGCCTTGGCACTTGAACAGCTATTCGTCGAAGCCGGGCTGCCGGAAGGGCTGATTGGCACCCTGCTGATCGACTCATCCCAGGTCGCGGCCGTGTTGGCCGATGAGCGCATTGCCGCGGTTACCCTTACCGGTTCCACGGCGGTGGGCAAGCTGGTGGCCGCCCAGGCAGGCGCGCTGATGAAAAAGCAGGTGCTTGAGTTGGGCGGGTCAGACCCTTTCATCGTGCTGGCAGACGCCGATATCGAGGCTGCGGCCGCCGCCGCCGTCAAGGCGCGCTTTTCAAATACCGGGCAAAGCTGTATTTCTTCCAAACGCTTCATCGTCGAACAGAGCGTCGCAGACCGCTTCGTCGACGCCTTTGTCAGCGGGGTGGAGAAGCTCAAGGTCGGCGACCCCGCGGCGCGGGATACCCAGGTGGGGCCGTTGGCACGGGCCAGCCTGCGAGCAGACATTCACGCCCAGGTCACTCGTAGCGTCGAGGCTGGCGCCAAACTGCTCACCGGCGGGCAGCCGCTTCCAGGCCCGGGCTTTTTCTACCCTCCGACAGTGCTCGATCATGTAACACCCGCGATGGCCGCGGCCACCGAAGAAACCTTCGGGCCGGCAGCCGCGGTAATCCGTGTCGAGGATGCCCGGCAAGCCATCGAGATCGCCAATGCCACGGAATTCGGCTTGGGCGCCGCACTCTGGACCAGTGACCTGGGGCGGGCCCGCGCCTTGGCAAGGCAGATCCAGGCCGGTGCCGTATTCATCAATGCCCTGGTGGCCTCCGATGCACGGGTGCCGTTCGGCGGCATCAAACAATCAGGCTACGGACGCGAGCTTGGCGACTTCGGTATACGGGAGTTCACTAATATCAAGACGGTCTGGCAAGGCCCCAACCATTAATTACAAGAAGACCACTTATGATCAAGACGTCATCCAACGCCTGGTTGCTCAAGCCTGAAGCGATCGCCAAGCACGACCGGGGCGGTGGCGCGGCCACCACGCCACTGGTAACCAAGGGCCTGGGCGCCACCGGCTTTATCACCGGCTTCACTGAATTCAAGGGCGGTGCGAAGATCCCGTTCCACTATCACAATTGCGAAGAAACCGTGATGCTCATCGAAGGCCATGCCTGGTTCGACATCGACGGCGAATCCTTCGAGGTCAAGCCACAGGACGTCACCTTCATCCCTGCCGGGGTGCCCCATCGCTTTCGCAATGCCTCTGAAACCCAATCCATGAAGATCCTTTGGGTGTATGGTTCGGTAGACGCCAACCGTACCTTGGTGGAAACCGGCGAAACCCGTCCAATCGCCGCCGAGCACGCCAGCTGAACCGCCTGAACCCAAACCCGCTATATCCACGGAGTTACGCCCATGCCTGAAGTCGTTGTCTATGCCGTTCAAGGCCGTACCCATGAACAGAAGAAAATGCTCATGCAGAAGATCACCGACGCGGTGATCGAAAGCTTCGACGTGCCCCGGGACAAGGTAGTGGTGCAGATCGTCGAGTCGGACCCGAACAACAAGGCGCGGGGCGGCGTGCTCTACAGCGAACGCTGACCCTTACTTTCCAGACGTCATAGAGGCAGGTATTGATGATCATAGAAGTGGCAGAGCTGCGTATCGACCCGCAGCGTAGCGCCGAATTCGAAGCCGCTATTGTGCGAGGCGTCACTACGGTGATCGCCAACGCCAAGGGCTTCCTCGGCTATGAGGTGATTCGCGGGATCGAATCACCTGGCCGGGTACTGCTGCAAATCCGGTGGGAAACTGTGGAAAACCATACCCTGGACTTTCGCCAGTCTCCGGCGTTCGAGCAATGGCGGGCCATCGTTGGCGAATTCTTCATCAGCCCACCGCAGGTAGAGCATTTTTCGGTAGTGGCTTGAGTCAGCCCCAGGCTCAGGCGGCGGTTCCGAGACCGTAGCCCCTGTCGACCTTTACCTTTCCAGAACAAAGGAGTCCGATATGAAAGGAATCGCACTGGTCACGGGCGCTGGCAGTGGCATTGGCAAGGCCGTAGCCTGTGCCTTGGCCGCCGAAGGCTATGCGCTGGTACTGGCCGGGCGGCGTCTGGGCCCGCTGGAGGAAGTAGTGGCAGTGATCGAGGCGCTTCCCGCAGGGCAAGCCATAGCGGTAGCGACCGATGTAAGCGACCCGGACGCGGTCGGGCGCCTGTTCGAGGTCATTCGCCAGCGCTTCGGTCGGCTGGATCTGTTGTTCAACAACGCTGGTCGAGGCAACCCGCCGGGCTCTTTCCTGGAGTGGACCCCCGAGCAGTGGCAGGCGGTCGTGGGAACCAACCTCAACGGCATGTTCTATTGCCTGCAACAGGCGTTCAAGCTGATGAGTGAACAGCAACCCCAAGGCGGACGCATCATCAACAACGGCTCCCTCGCCGCCCACGCGCCTCGGCCCAATGCCATCGCCTATACCGCCACCAAGCATGCCGTCACTGGCTTGACCAAGGCCGCGGCTCTGGACGGCCGCGCGCTGAACATCGCCGTAGGGCAGATAGACATCGGCAATGCCATGAGCGACCTGGCCTCGCGGATGGCAAAGGGCGTGCCTCAGGCCAATGGCGAGATAGCGGTCGAGCCGCTCATCGACGCCGAACTGGTAGGCAGGGCAGTGGTGTACATGGCTGGGCTGCCGCTGGACGCCAATGTGCTTTTTCACACTTTGATGGCCACCCAGATGCCTTTCGTGGGTCGCGGCTGACGCCCGGCCGCTCGCTCATGCTCCGCCACGCCTGCGCCACCGCCGATAGAAAGGCTCGGCCACGGCCATGACTACCACCAAGCGCAGGATTTGCATCGCCGTTACCGTTCCGACCGCCAGGCCAAGGGTTTCAGCGGTCAGGTACATCTCGGTCATGCTGCCTGGGGTCATCCCCAGGGCCAGGGTGGCGAAGGGCAGGGCGAAGCACCACGACAGCAGCCAGGCCACGGCGAAGGTGCAAGCCAGGGTGGTAAGCGTATAGGCCGTCGAGAGCAGTAGAAAGGTCGGCGCGCGGCGGAAGAACGCTCGGTCGAAATGACAACCCAGCGTACAACCGATCAACACTTGAGCCAGATGGCTCAACCAGCCGGGCAGGCTGGTAACCAGGTCGAGGCTTGCGGTGAGCGTGGCGCAGAGCATCAGCGGGCCGAACATCCAGGGGTTCGGCCAGCCGGCGCGCTTCCATGCCATGCCGCAGACCAGCCCACCAGCCAGCAGAGGCGCCAGCCAGTACCAGTCCGGTGGCGCGGCTGGGTATGGAGCCGGAGCTCCGGCGCTCATGCCCCAGAGCATGGTAGGCGGCACCACCAGTACGATCAGCACCAGACGCAAGCTGTGCGCGGCTGCCACGCGACTGGTATCGGCCTGGTAGCGCTCGGCCAGGTTGATCATCTCGGCGAAGTTGGCGGGCATGAACGCAAAGAACGCGGTTTCCCTGTTCATGCCAAGACGGTGCAGCAGCAGGATACCGATCAAGGCCAGGAGGATGGTGGTTACGGCGGCAATGGCCATCAGGGGCAGGTGAGTCAGTATTTCCTGCGCCACCTGTGCGGTCAGGTGCAGCCCGACCGCCGTGGCGATGATCCATTGGCCAGCGGGCCGGCCATGGGGGATCGCCGCTAGCCGCCAGCCGCTGCAGCGGCTCAGAGTGACACCGATCAAGGCGCCAGTGATCCAGGGCAGTGGCCAGTGCACGAGGCTGGCCAGCCAGCCTCCGCACACGCCGATGATGGGCGTGGGCCACCAGGTTTTGTCGCGAAGGAAAGCCAAGCTGGGCATGGTTGAGCCTTGAAACGTAACGACGGCGAACAGAGCGCCGGATCAGGGCGCCATGTTCAATGCTTTGATGAAGAAGTCCGTGCTACCGAAGTTGCCGGATTTCAATGCCAGGGCGACGGGTGCCCGGGTCCCGGAGCCAAGCGTCCAGGGCACCCCCGGATCAATGGTGACGCCGATGCGCAGGGTATCCACACCCAGCGCCTTCACCACCGCGCCCGAGGTTTCGCCACCGGCGACCACCAGCTTGCCTACGCCACGCTCGCTCAGCCCGATGGCCACTTTTGCCAGGGC
The DNA here is from genome assembly GCF_049895785.1 of Pseudomonas sp. DC3200b2. Lineage (NCBI taxonomy): Bacteria > Pseudomonadati > Pseudomonadota > Gammaproteobacteria > Pseudomonadales > Pseudomonadaceae > Pseudomonas > Pseudomonas sp. DC3200b2. The sequence continues at coordinate 153,824 of NZ_JAFCTA010000007.1, forward strand.
CGCTTCCATCAATTGCCCGGCCCGCTCTACGCCCAGGCGCTCCTGCGCTTGGCGAACTTCCTCCGGCTCGGCACTGCCGTAGACCAGAACCGGCCCTTCCACCAAATGACGCTCTGCCCAGGCCAGGGCCTGGCTCACCTGATCTTCCCCCGCAGCCAGGGCCAGAACATCGAGCTTGTAGCCGGGGCGCGTTGCGAGCCAGTGGGCCACCTGACCCCGAGTCGCGGTCGAGCAGCTTCCAGACAGCACCGCGCTCGCCCCTGAAACGGCGGGCAAGGCCGAGGCCTGGGCGATGTCAGGCAGCAGGCCGCGCTGACGGAAATTGGCCGGCAAACCCTGTGCGACACCTGAGCCTCCCGTGACCAAAACATGATCGGCTACCGCCTGGCCCAGATTCATGAGGTCCTCGTTGGTAAGGGCGTCAGCGATGGCGTAGCGCGCCCCGCTGGCCTGCATGGCGCGCAATTGGTCGACGATGGCGGCCACGCCCTGGCGTACCGTCGGCCATGGTAAAAGCTCGACCCTACGGTCTGTCTGCGCTTGCAGGACGCGCTTGAGATTGGCATCGGTCATGGGCGTCAGGGGGTGGTCGCGCATGCCCGACTCGTTGAGCGGCACCTGGCCTACGAACAGATTGCCCAGATAAAGGGTGCGTCCGTTATCCGGGAAGGCGGGACAGGCGATACAGAGGTCGGCGCCCAGAGCGTCGGCCAGGGCGTCGGCCACCGGACCGATATTGCCCTGGGCGGTGGAATCGAAGGTCGAGCAGTACTTGAAGAAAAATTGTGTACAACCCAACCCGCGCAGGTACTCCAGAGCCTCCAGGGACTCGGCCACCGCCGACTCGGCCGGGGTGGTGCGCGATTTCAAGGCCACCACCACGGCATCGATGTCGTCAGGCAAGGGGCCATGTGGCACGCCCAGTACCTGCACGGTGCGCATGCCATGGTTTACCAGCGTACTGGCCAGGTCCGTGCCACCGGTGAAGTCATCTGCTATGCAGCCTAACAGCGGCTTTGCCATAGCTTGTCTCCTTCTTGTCGTTATGGGCTTCTGGTCGGCGCGCCCGGCCCCGGCGAAGAGGGCGGGTGCGTCAAGGGCAGGCGCGGTGGCGAATCAGCCCCGCAGCGCCTGGGCCACGGCCTGGCCAAAGGCTGCGCAGCCCAGGCTGCCACCCAGGTCCGGAGTACGCTTGGCAGGGTCTTCCAGGACCAGGTCCACGGCCTTGTCGATGGCAGCGGCGGCTTCCTGCAGCTTGCCGCTGCTACGGTGCTCGCCCATCCAGTGCAGCATCATGGCGATGGACAACATCATCGACACCGGGTTGGCCTTGTCCTGGCCGGCGATGTCTGGTGCCGAACCGTGCTGGGCCTGGGCGCAGCAATGGATGTTGCTGGCCATGATGGAGCCGGCCAGACCCAGGCTGCCGGACAGCTCGCTGGCCAGGTCACTGATGATATCGCCATAGAAATTGGTGGCCACCAGCACGTCGAAGCGCTCGGGGTTGCGCACCAGGTGCGCGGTGGACGCGTCCACCAACAGGTCGTCCAGTTGCACTTCCGGGAATTCCTTGGCCACGTTGCGTACGCATTCCAGGAACAGCCCATCGGTCATATGGAAGCTGTTGGCCTTGTGGATCGCGGTCACCTTGCGGCGGCGCTTCATGGCCAGTTCGAACGCCTGGCGCGCGATGCGCTCGCTGCAATGCCGAGTGATCTTGCGGGTCGACAATGCCATGTCAGGGGAAGGCATCACTTCGCCCCAGCCACGAGTCATGTTGCGGTCGGGGTAAAAGCCTTCGGTGGCCTCACGCATGATCACCAGGTCCAAGCTCTTGCCTTCTTTCATGTTCGAGGCCAGGAACGGGCGGGTACGCGCCGGGCGAACGTTGGCATACAGGTCAAGGCCGATACGGAAGCCTGCCGATACGTTGCGGCCACCTTTCTCCGGCGCTGGATAGTCTGCATGAGACTGCGTGCCCAGGATAACCCCGTCATAGGTCTTGGCTTTTTCCAGGATTTCCTCGCGAAGCGTAGTGCCGTATTTCTCCAGGCTGGTGAAACCGACATCGTCGTAGTCGAAGGACAGGTCCAGGCCGAATTTTTCGTTGGCCACTTCCAAGACCGACATGGAGGCCTGGATGATTTCCGGGCCGATACCGTCGCAGGGCAGAACCAGAATGCGCATTGTTTTTCTCCTTGTTGAAGCGTCTGAGTAGGAATCGGTGCCTTTACACCAAAGCAAGCCGGGTACGGTTTGTTTGTACCTTATTACATCTAAAAACAATTTATGCAACAGCGAAAGCAGGGGATGCTGCTTTCAAGGTGGCGAATTAAAGACCCAGGGCCAGCACTGGCGGGGTGGCAGCCTCGCGTTCTCCTTGAGCCGCCTCGGCCCGGCGGTCCTGTTCGGCCTTCAGATGGCTCACTACGTCCAGATGGTGATGCAGGAAATTCGCCGCTTCCTCGCGGCTGCCGTCCTCGATCAGGTCGATAAGGTGGAGGTGTTCCTGGGTCTGGCCTATGAACCTGGTTCGCTCCAGGTTCGAGCGGTACGCCATGAACCGGCGAAGCTGGTTCTGCCGGCGAATGGCTTCGAGCAAGAAGACATTGCCGGAGCAGCGCACCAGCAGCTCATGGAATGCCGAGTTGATGTCGAACAACTGTGCCCGAGAGAGGGTAAAGATATCTCCGTCGAGCAGGCGTTGCTGCTGCGCCCGGGCAGCGCTGAAGGCACGCTTGTCCACGGTGTAGCCGGGTTCACGCAGCGCGAAGGGTTCGATGGCCATGCGGAACCGATAACTCTGAATGTGGGCATCGCTGTCATGCAGAAACGCCTTGAGCTCCCAGCCCTGACCGGCGCGGCGCTCGATCATGGCCTCGCTGGCCAACCGGTTGAGCACCTTCAGCAATTGCCCTCGCGGGATCTCATAGCGCCGCAGCAGCTCGGCTTCGAAGAAGCTGTGCTTGATATCACCGCGCAGCATGTCATCCACTACTCGTAGGTACAGCTCCTCGTAGGGGTCACTTTCCGGCGGCAGCGAGGCGGCTTCGATAGTGGTCGCGTTACGGGTCAGGTAGAAGCCGCGATTGGGCTCCTTGCGTGCCAGCCCCAGTTGTTCGAGCAGGGCGAAGCCCCGGCGGATCGGGGAGCGCGATACCCCCAACTCCTTGGCAAAAGCTTCTTCACGAAGCGGCTCACCCGCTTTCATCGAGCGCGCACGCGCCAGCTCGATAATGCGCGGCGCAAGGTGTTCGGCAAGGTCTCTTTTCATGTCAGTCTTCTGGCGCTGCCCATGTAGGTCGGCCCTACACAGCCGTAGGGGGAGGCAGTGAATCTACCATATCCCCAGGCCATGCTCGTGCTCACCGAAGCCGCGTCCTGGCGGCGTCCAGACCCCTATAGCGAGGAGTAGAGCGGGAACAACCCCATCAGCATCGCGGCTGCCATGATCAGGAAGCTCAGCGCGAATGCCCACTTCATGGTGTAGCGCTGATGATCGCTGAACTCCACGCCAGCCAGGCCCACCAGCAAGTAGGTTGAGGCTACGAGCGGACTCAGCAGATGCACCGGCTGCCCGATCAGGGACGCACGGCCAATTTCCGCTGCGGTAATGCCATAGGCTTCAGCGGCATGCGCCAGCACAGGCAGTACGCCATAGTAAAAGGCGTCGTTGGACATGAAGAAAGTGCCGGGAATGCTTAGTAACGCGGTGATCGGCGCCAGGTAATTGCCCCAAGCGTCTGGCAGCGCCCATAGCAGAGAGCTGGACATCGCCTTGACCATGCCGGTGCCGGAGAGAATCCCGGCGAAGATACCAGCGGCGATGAAGATGGATATCTGGGTCAGCGCGGCGGGCGCGTGCGCGGAAATGCGCCGGCGCTGCTCATCCATCTGTCGATAATTGATGGTCAGGCCAATGCAGAAGGCGACCATGAACAACACGGGCAGCGGCAACAGCTCGATCACCAGGCATGTCATCAGCGCCAGGGTCAGTAGCGCATTGAACCAGAACAGCTTCGGGCGACGCAGCTCAGCGTTCTCATCACTCAGTGTAAGCAGGTCGCCCATGTCTTCGTCCATGCTCGTGCTGCGCAGGGGATTGCCCGGTGCTCGCAGCAGTCCTAGACGCTGGCGCTCTTTCAGTCCCAACAGGTATGCCAGCAGCAACACACCGAGGAAACCGATGATCATCGAGGGGATGAGCGGAATGAACAGCTCTGAGGTTTCGACCTGCAACGCCGCGGCCACCCGTGCCATAGGCCCGCTCCATGGCAGCAGGTTGGTCACGCTCGCCGCCAGTATCACCACGCAGGGAAGGATCAGGGGATTGAGCCGCAGCCGACGAAACAGCGGCAGCATGGCGGTGACCGTGATCATGTAGGTAGTCGAGCCGTCTCCATCCAGCGACACGAGGCCGGCCAGCAGCGCCGCGAAGAACACGGCCTTGGCCGGGTCACCCTTGATGATCTTGATGAATGCGCGAATGATGGGGTCGAACAGGCCGGTATCGAACATCAGCCCGAAAAACAGAATGGCGAACATCACCATGATCGCCGTGGGCGCGACCTTTTTCAGCCCTTCGACCATCATCGGGCCCATGTCCGGGGCGAAACCGCCAATGATGGCGAATATGATCGGGACCAGTGTCAGGGCCACCAGGGGTGGCAGGCGCTTGGTCATGATCAGCACCATGAAGGTGATAATCATGCCGTAGCCAAGAACAGAGAGCATATGTATCTCCTAATGCCAGAGTACAATTGTTGTTATGTTTATCACTGGGGAGAGCGCTTGAGGCGCATCAGCTCATGTGCAGGCCACCGTTGATGGAGAAGTCCGCTCCGGTTGCGAAGGCCGACTCATCAGATGCCAACCAAGAGCACATGGCAGCGATTTCTTCCGGCGTCCCTAGCCGCCGGGCCGGGATTTCATGGACGATACGATCCATCAATTCCGTGCGGGTCAGCGCTTTGAGCCTGGGCGTAGCGATGTAACCAGGCGAAACGGTATTGACCGTGACGCCGCGAGACGCCAGTTCGCGGGCCAAAGCCCGGGTGAAGCCGCGGATTGCCGACTTGGCGGTGGAGTAGTTGACCTGGCCGACCTGGCCCAGTTGCGCATTGACCGAGGAAATATTGATGATCCGCCCCCAGCCTCGGGAAGTCATGCTGTCAATCACTTGCTTGGTAACGTTGAACAAAGAGTTCAGGTTGGTGTTGATGACCGTTTGCCAGTCATCCGGGCGCATGTCGCGAAAGACCACATTGCAGGCCGTTCCGGCATTGTTCACGAGAACATCCACAGGCCCTACCTCGTCACGGATCTTGGTGAAAGCCGCTTTGGTCGACTCCCAGTCCGCCACGTTGCCTTCGGCGGCGATGAAATCGAAGCCCAGGCGCTGTTGCGTCTTCAGCCAGTCCTCCTTGAGAGGCGAGTCCGGCCCACATCCCGCGATCACGGTGAAACCGTCCCTGGTAAGGCGTTGACATACCGCAGTGCCCAGTCCGCCCATGCCCGCCGTAACGAATGCAATGCGCTTGCTCATCTGTTGCTCTCCGATTGTGATTTCTTGTAGTTCGAGCCACTCTGATGCTCAACGGTACGGCGAGCGTTATTGTTCTGTAAACACCCGCAATACAATTTTTTTGAAGGCATAACCCTTTTCTACCGGTCATTTCGACAACTGGTAGGCCGAAACTCCTGCACGGACAGACGGTTAGCTTCTTGGGACCGATTATCTGATCGAGACGCTCTCGTCAAAGGCCTGTCGCCATCTCTTCAAGTAAAACTCGCAGATACTAAATTGTATTTCGTTATTTTGAAAAACTGATAAGCTCACCCTGTGTTCAAGCGTGACGGTGCTCAGTGGCCAACGTCACCACAGCCCGAGGATGGCGATGAGTACCGAATCCGAGCTCCGCGAAGAGATTTGCGATACCGGCCAAAGCCTGTACGCAAGGGGTTATTGCGTAGGAAGCGCCGGCAACATCAGCGCCAGGCTGGAAGACGGTTGGCTCATCACTCCGACCGATGCGTGCCTGGGACGCCTTGATCCGGCCGCCATTGCCAAGGTCTCCTCGGCCGGCGAATGGGTATCGGGCGACAGGCCATCGAAAACACTCGCGTTGCATAGACGCATCTACGAAAACAATGCCCAGGCCCAGGCTGTGGTGCATTCCCACGCCACGGCCTTGGTAGCCTTGACGCTCGCCGGTTGCTGGCGCGAGGAAGCCATCCTGCCGCCTATCACGCCCTACCAGGTGATGAAGGTAGGTCGAATTCCTCTGGTTCCTTATCGTCGACCGGGTGCGGCCGAGGTCGCCGACGAGGTGGCGGCCCTGGCGGCCCAGGTGCGTGGGGTCATGCTCGAACGATTGGGGCCGGTAATCTGGGAAACCTCTGTCAGCAAAGCCAGCTTCGCCATGGAAGAGCTGGAGGAAACGGCACGGCTGTGGCTGCAAGTGCGACCGCGACCCGCCCCATTGAGCGAAGCGGCGATTCGGGAGCTGGAAACAATCTTTAACGTGCGTTGGTAACCCCGCCTCATCAGCCCGGGCCCGGTGGCTAAGCAGGCGAACCGCGGGGAGCATCTATTCAGGAGCGACAGAGGGTCGCCAGGGAGCTTTCATGAGCACGAAGCGTATATTTCTGATCCATGCGACTCGGCTGGCAATGGACCCTGTCAATGCAGGCTTTGCGCGTCTATGGCCCCAGGCCCGTTGTTTCAACCTCTGGGACGATTCACTGTCCGTGGATGCCAATGCGGCAGGGCACGTGACGCCTGCATTGACCGAGCGGCTCTGGCGCTTGGCCGAGCACGCGGTCCGCGCTGATGCCGACGGGGTGCTCTTCACGTGCTCTTCCTATCCCGATGCCATCGCCAGCTGCCAGCGGCGATACCGGATTCCCATGCTCAAGCCCAACGAGGCCATGGTGCGCGAGGCGTTGAACATAGGGTCGCGTATCGCCGCGCTGACCACCTTCGGGCCCGCGGCGGACGCTATTGCCGCGGACTTTGCCGCCCAGAGCGTCGCGCTCGCTCAGGCAGGCCCCAGCATCGGCGCTACCCAGCCAAAGGTAAGCCCTGTGCTCTGCGAGGGCGCCCTCGCCGCGCTCCAGGCCGGAGACGTCACTCGGCACGACGAACTGATCGCTGCCACGGCGGGTAAGCTGCGTGGCCACTACGATGTGCTTTGCCTGGCGCAGTTTTCCATGAGCAGCGCGGTATCGGCCTGCGAAGCGGCGTTCGCCGGGCCCGTGCTCAGTAGCCCGGACAGCGCGGTCAGGTTATTGCGAGCCTTGGTAGAGGGCTGAGGGTCACACAGCAACGGGCCTGCGAAGCCCGTTCAGCCGCGCGCGGCTGGCGCGGCTAAATATTTTCTTTTCCGTGCCGCTAACCAGGCAGACCGGCGCCATGCCCCTTCCAGCCACGGACCTCCCATGAACCTACGATCCCTGAAAATCGCCAAGCGCAGCATCTTGTGCTTCGGTGTTATCGCCACCGTGTTGGCTGCCCTTGGCCTGTTCGGCCTTTATCAGATGGCCAACATCCGTACCCAGGCCAAGCTGGTAACCAGCGAAGGGGTACCGGGGATCGTTACCAGTGACGCCATCGCCTTGCAGTTGGCACGCTTGCGCCTTCAGGTTCTCCGTCTGGTGGCCGTGCCTGCTGCCGCGGCGCAAACGCAGTCGACCATCCGTGAGATCAGCGGCAAGCTGGACGGTCTGTTCGAAACCTACCGCCCGATGGTGGGCAGCGAGAACGAACGTTCCAGCTACGAAGGGCTTACCCGTTTGTATCGCGACTATCTGCAGCAAACCCACCAGGTGGAAGCGCTGGTACTGGCCGGGGACGTAGACGGCGCGCGCCGCATGGTCGTGGATGCCATGACCGAAGCGGGCACCCGAATGAACGACCTGTCCGCCGCGTTGCAGCAACAGAACCTAGATGAATCCCAGGCGCACGACCAGCGTGAAGATGCCCTTTATGCACAGTCTCGCACTGTTACCCTGGCGGCCGTTTTCCTGGCCTTGGGCTTGACCGTACTGCTCTCCTGGCGCCTCACCCGTAGCCTGACCAAGCCCTTGGAGGCCGCGGTAGTGGCTGCCCAGTCCATCGCTTCGGGCGACCTCACCGAACGTCTTGACACCCGCGGCGGCGATGAGGCGGCGCTTCTGCTGCAAGCCATGGCCTCGATGCAAGGCACTCTGCGCCAGACCCTGGACAAGATCATGCAGTCCGCCCAACAACTGGCTTCGTCCACCGAACAGATGAGCGCGGTCATGAGCGAGAGCGCCACGGGGCTTGCCCAACAGAACGACGAGATCGAGATGGCCGCCACGGCCGTCACCGAGATGAGTCAGGCGGTGGACCAGGTGGCGACCAATGCCGTTTCAGCCTCCGAGCAAAGCCGTTCGGCCAGCGAAACCGCGCGACGTGGCCAAGGCCAACTGGGCGACACCCTGTCGGCGATCGGCTCGCTGACGGACAACGTGCTGGGCGCCTCCGAACACGCTCGTACCCTGGCTTCCCAGGCCCATAACATCACCCGGGTACTGGATGTGATCCGCGCCGTCGCTGAGCAAACCAACCTGTTGGCCCTGAACGCGGCCATCGAGGCGGCCCGGGCAGGCGAAGCCGGGCGTGGCTTCGCCGTGGTAGCCGACGAAGTACGTTCCCTGGCCAGTCGTACCGGGGAGTCGACTCGTGAGATCGAATCCATGATCGCGACCATCCAGGCAGGTACCACCCAGACCGTGGACGCGCTGCTGACCAGCGCCGATCAGGCCAGGCAGACCCAGGAGCAGGCTCATGCCGCCAGCGATGCCCTGGGCGCGATCTCTCATGCGGTGGCTGCGATCGACGAACGCAATGTGGTCATTGCCAGCGCTGCGGAAGAGCAGGCTCAGGTTGCCCGGGAGGTGGACCGTAACCTGGTCCGTATCCGCGACCTCTCCATCCGTACCTCAGCCGGCGCGGAACAGACCCATGCCGCCAGCCAGGAACTGTCGCGCCTGGCCGCCGGGCTCAGTGATCTGGCCGGGCGGTTCAAGGTGTAGAAACGAGGATAGGGCCAGCGGGTGAGGCCGCGGCAGGCCCCGAACTGCCGGAAGCTCGCTTGCTTCGCAAGCGCCCACCAGGGAGGGCCGAGTGGCTTATCGGCCACTCGCCGTGGAAGGTAGCGAAGCTGCCGAACCGGCTCAGACGTACTCCTCCTGCACACCAAGGGCCACCAGTGCCGGCGCGCCTTCGCTGAACTGGAAATTGGACGCATCCAGGTCATACTCAAGGTCTCCCGCCAGGGATACCTCGAATCGCTGGCCTTGGGCGTCCGGGGTCAGATCCTTGATGAACGTGCGATGCAAGGCGGCGTTATAGCTCACCTGGAGCGTACCGTCCCGGCCATCGCCCAGCCCTGTGTAGCCCAGGGCAGAGACGTCCAGGCGATCTTCGAAGGCGTCGAAGTCAGTGATGATGTCGGCGTGGCTGGCACTGGCGTCCCGGTAGCTATCCGTGGACGAGGTGAAGCGGAACACATCCCGCCCGCTGCCGCCGGTAAGCAAATCGCGGCCTTCGCCGCCGATGAGCACATCGTCATCGGCGCCGGCGTTCAAGCGGTCAGCCCCAGCCAGGCCCAAGAGCACTTCCTTGACCGCCGAGCCCTGGAGGGTGTCACCACCGCTGCCGCCGAGGACGCTCACCGGGGCAAACAGCACATTGCTTTGATCGAGCTGCCCTGCATGGTTGCCGTTGAGTACCAGCTCGAAGCGGTGGCCCTGGGCATCGTAGTCGTAGCTTTTCAGGAATGTCTGGTTGCCCTTTACGGCGACCGCGAGCGTACCGTTGTGCCCATTGCCCAGCCCTGTGAATCCCAGGCCGATCAGATCGATGCGATCTTCATTGGCGTCGAATCGGATCAGCGTGTCGCTGGCGCTTTGTGTAGCGGTGCGGTAGCTGTCCTCAACGGACAGGAAGCGGATCACGTCAGCGCCATCGCCAAGGTAGAGCCTATCGCGACCGCCGTTGCCCTGGTAAAGGTCATTGCCACCCGCGCCGTCCAGTATTTCAGCCAGGTCCCGGCCCTGGAGCAGGTCAGCGTTGATCGAGCCTTCGATTGAAAGGTTGCTTTCGCTGCTGAAGCTCAGATCGAGCTCGCCTTCTGGGGTGAGCCGAACCAGCCCATAGTCGGCGTTGAAGTCGACAGTCTGGCCGTTGCCCAGGTCGCTCACCCCGGCAATCAAAAGCTTGCCGTTAGGCAGTACTGCGATCGAACGGGCCGAATCATATTCGCCCTGGGTATCGATGCTGGCCACGCCATTGTCGCCGAAGCTGCTGTCGTACTGACCATCGACGCTCAGACGCACCACCTGGAAATCAGCATAGCCCTCATTGCTGCCAGCCAGCACGATCTTACCGTCAGCCTGCACAGCCAGCGCGCCACGGTAGTCCGTCAGTACCTCATCGCCGAACACGACCTGGCCAGCGTCACCGAAGCTGGCGTCCAGGGTGCCGTCGGCGTTCACTCGGACAATTCCATAGTGATAGCCATTGCCGCTATCGAAGTCTCCGGCGAGGAGAAACTGACCGTTGTCCAAGGCCACGGAATGCACTTCGCCGTTGAAGCTCAACCCTTCGGCCAGGTAAACCACGCCATCGTCGCCGAAACGGCTGTCCAGGGTGCCGTCCTGGTTGAGCTGAACCAGCACGGCGCCCTGGTCGCTGCTTTGGCTGATCAACAGGCTGCCGTCATCGTTGACGGTCACGCGGGTGCCTTCGCTGCCCAGGCCTGAGGGGATACCGGCCTTGGCGTTGGCGTTGAACGCAGCGTCAGCGGTGCCATTGGGGAGCAGACGGCTGAGGCCGAAACTGTCATTGCCGTTGCGATGGGCGGGGGTCTGTACCAGCAACGAGCCATCGCTCTGCACGGTGAGGCTGTAGCCTTCATCGATTGGAACCTCGGCGCTGATCAGGCTACGGCCGTTGAGGCCATAATCGGTATCCAGGGTGCCGTCAGCGTTGAAGCGCACCACTGAGTAGTCATAGGCCGTTTCGATAGGGCCACCATAGAAGCTGAAGCCGGCTACCAGGATCTTGCCGTTGGCCTGCACAGCGATGCTTTGGTTGACGTCATCGAAGCCTGCCACGTCAACGACAACGCTTCCGGGCGCATAGCGAGTGGTGGAACTTGCGGTTTCCAGAGGGTTGTAGGCAGCCATGATTCAATCCTTGAAGAGTGGGCAGAGGGGCCATAGTGTGACGGCCTTCTCACCCTAGCTGCCTTTTCAGCAAACGCCAGCGGTATGAGCGTCAGGGTTTCAATGGCTGCCGCTTGCCGCCGGCCTGGCCTGTGACGGAGGGGTAGCCTCGTATTTTCGCCATACTCGCCTTAACTGGCGGGCCGAGCCGAAGCCCGCGCGCTCGGCTATCACTTCCATGTCCAGCGCGGGCTGCGCCAACAGGCCGCGAGCCACGGCTATTCGAAGGCGGTGCAGGTAATCCAGTGGGCTGCCCCCTGCATGCTCCTGGAACAACCGGTTCAGGTGCCGTCCGCTGGTGCAGGCGATGCCCGCCATGCGGGTCAGGTCCCAAGGTTCGCACGGGGCGGCGCTGACCGCATCCTGCACCCGGTGCACGGCCGGGTGCAGATGGTTCCGGCCACTGGTCCAGGCTGAAAGCTGCGGGTCGCCGCCACCCCGACGCATATAGACCACCAATTCCCGAGCCACCGCACTGGCCAGGCGCGCATCGCCCAGTTCGGCCACCAGTTGCAGCATCATGTCGATACCGGCGGTGACCCCAGCGCTGGTGCTGACCCGACCGTCGGTCACGTAGAGCCGGTCTTCGAGAACGCGGGCGCGCGGCGCCAGGGCGCGCAGCGGCGCGCATAGGCCGTGGTGGGTGGTGCAGCAGAGGCCGTCGAGGAGGCCGGCCCGGGCCGCGTTCAAGGCTCCGGCGCAGACGCACAACAAACGCTCGCCGGACGGCTCCCAGACCTGGCGCAGCCAGCTGTCCAGGGCTATTGCCGCTGTTTCCCCGGCTTGCCGTTGCTCATCGTTGTCGCCCGCGGTAACACCGGCCAGTACCACCAGGGTGCCTGGAGCCAGGCGCTCGGGCAGCGTGGGCAGGCCCGCCAGCGGCAGGCCGATGGAGGTGGTCACGCCAGAGGCCGGGCTGGCGTAGGCGAGGTGGAAGCGCGGATCTTTCGGCGCGGCCAGCTTGCTGGCCAGGCGTAGCACTTCGGCAGGGCCGGCCAGGTCGAGCATCAGCAGGTTGGGCAATACGATGAACAATACCGGCCGTGTTGTCATGCCTAGCCTCCCGTCGCTTCGGCGACCGACAGGATACGTGCGAAACGCTTTTCCAACACCAGCTCGGTGCGTTCGCGGATCTGCGCCGGGCTGTAGGTGCGGCCGTTGCGGGCATGGGTCATGGGAAAAGTGAGGGTCGCTTCGCTGACGAAGTCTACGCAAAAGCCGCTGTCTGAAGCATGCCGGGTGGTGGTTTCACAACACTGCTCAGTGCGGATGCCGCTCACGGTCAGCTGGCGAATGCCACGCTCGAGCAGCCAGGCGGCCAATGGCGTGCCGGCCAAAGCGCTGTGGTATTGCTTGTGGATGGTCACATCCGGCGTGAAGTCCAGGCCTTGGAGCGTGCGCACATGGCCAGAGGCCAATGCGAACGGCCCGTGGCCCACATGTAGTACTTGCACCGTGGCGATGCCTTCCCTGACCGCGTGGTCGATCAATCGCTGTTGATGAGCCAGGTAGGCGGGTAGGTCGGCGTCCGACCAGTAAGGGGTGTGTCGGAAGGATTCCTGTACATCGATCACGATCAACGCGCGCTTGTTCATGGTTAACGCTCGGTGGTGGGGTGCAGTCCATCCTAGAGAGCTGGGTAGATCCGCAACAGGCAGGGTTCGGCCCGGTCGCGGACACTTTCGGACAACCGCGGGCCTCTATCGCTCGCGGCCATGTTCCAGGGCGTAGCGACGGCAGTGCTCGAGGTAGCCGCGTTCATGGCTGCCAACCAATTGCACCACGCTCGACCACAACCATGAAGGCGCGTTGAGCGTGCGCGAGCGGTTGGCTTGCAGGTCCTTGATCCAGGCCAGGCGCGTGGCCATGTCCATCTGCCTCGCATGAGCGATGCCCACCACCCGGGCAAGGTAGGCCGCTACCCCCATGGCCTGGCGTTGATCAAGCTCGTCCAGTTCCAGCTTCATGTCCTGGGGCAGCAGTTCGCGGATGAAAAATCCACGCTCGAGCATGCGGATGGCCACCATCCGGTTGCCCAAGCCTGGCGACAAAGCCAGGGCCCCGGCCAGCACCCGTCGGGCGTTGTCACGGGGTATGGGCGCCCGGTTCACCCGCGGCGCCGCGGCGCCGACGGCTTCCTTGATATCGATCAGGCAGAATTCCTGATCGTCGCCCGTACCGATGCCCAGTAGCACTGCGTATCGGGACAGCCCCAACGAGCTGCAACCTTTCACCCAGTAAGCGGCATCCAGCAACTCCACCTCATCGTTGCGGGAGCGTCCTTTCAAAGAGGTCACCAGGCCATGGATTTCAGGACTCGCGCACAGGTTCTGCACGGCCTTCCGCTCTTCCTTGGAAAGCGGCCAGAAATGCTTGCCCAGTGGCAGGGTAGGGCGCAGGTCCTCGATCCGTTCCTTGGCCAGATGTTTCCAGGTGCGGGCAACGGCGCTGCGCATTCCTGCCTTGATCTGGGCCGGCCGCTCGGGCTCTTCCTCGGCATCCTGCTCGAAGGCTTCTTCATAGCCACGCACCATTTCTTCGATCATGTAGGCCGTCACCACGCCGGGCAGGTCCGACCCACGGGCAGCGGTAGCCAGCGACAGGCCCAGGCGCACCAGGTCATGGGCCGGGTTGCCAATGACCGTCTGGTCCAGGTCTCGGATGTGGATGTCTATGCGGCCCTTCAGGTCGCCAGTAGGGCCCAGGTTACCGGCATGGCAATCGCCGCAGATCCAGACCGGCGGCCCGTTGGGCAAGCGGCGGCCTGGCTGACTATGCAACCATTCATAGAATTGCACCGTGCTGCCACGCACATAGGCATGAGCGGAGCGGGCCATCTTGAGGTTGCGCAGTTGAATGAGTGGTTCGGAGCGTTGATCGGGATGGACAGCTTTCATGACGGGACCTGTGGTGAGATACCCCCATGGACAGCGAACCGCACAGATGTTTCAGATTGTTTCAGTTTCCGAACGGGCCTTCTTGCACGGCGCTGGTGAGCTTCGCCCATCAGCGGGACGTGGGCCCTGATTTCATGGCAGCGACCATGAGATCCACGTTGTAGCGCAACATGCGTTCATAGGTGGGCGCTGGGCCATCCGTTGGGCTCAGGGCTTCCACATAGAGCTCGCCGCCAGGGTGCGCGCCGCTGGCCTTGGCGATCTGTTGCACCAGTCGAGGATCAGCAGCGTTCTCGATGAAGTAGGCCCGCACCTGGACCTGGCGGATCTGTTGAATCAACCGGGCCACATCCGCGGCAGACGCCTCGCTCTCGGTGGACAAGCCCAGGGGTGCAAGGAAGGTCACGCCGTAGGCATCGCCGAAATAGCCGAAGGCATCGTGGGAGGTAAGCACCTTGCGCTGCGCCTGAGGCACGCTGGCGATCTGTTCGCGGGCGTAAGCATCCAGCGCTTGCAGGCGCGCCCGGTAGGCCTGGCCGTTGCGGGCATAGGCAGGCGCATGGGCGGGATCCTGCTGGCTCAACGCGGCGACGATATTATCGACATAAAACAAGGCATTGGCCGCGCTTGTCCAGGCGTGCGGGTCGACAACACGCTGACCGTCTTCTTCCATGGACCGGATCGGAACACCGCTGGCCAGCGCGACGGGCTGGCCTGGATAGCCGGAGGCCTGGATGAGGCGGTCCATCCAGCCTTCCAGGTGCAGGCCATTGACGAACACGATGTCGGCCTTGCTCAAGGCTTGGGCGTCGGCGGGCGAGGGCTCGTAGACGTGGGGATCACCATTGGGGCCGATCAAGGACGTGACCTGCACGTAATCGCCGCCGACGTTGCGCACCATGTCGGCAAGGAGGGTGAACGAAGCCACCGCCCTCAAGGGCTCGGCCTGAGCCATCAGGCTACACAGTATGAAGGCTGCGGCCGTCAGGCCGCGGGAAAACATGTTCAGGTTCATCAGGGATGCTCAAGGGGCGAGGAAGGAGAGGAAGCCAGGCGTCGCAGCAGCCCGCCGCGGCCAAACAGCAGTGAGAGGCCATAGAAGGTGCTGGCCGCCAACACGATGGCGGGGCCGGAGGCCACGCCCAGGTGGTAAGAAAGGACCAACCCGAGCAGGCCCGAAAGGCTGGCGATCAAGGCGGCAACAGCCATCAGGGCCCCCAGCGAGCGCGCCCAGAAGCGGGCGGCAGTGGCCGGCAGCATCATCATGCCCACCGCCATGAGGGTTCCCAAGGCCTGAAAGCCCGCGATCAGGTTCAACACCACCAGCGTCAGGAACAGGACGTGGTATAGCGAGCCCCGCCCGCCGACGGCACGCAGGAAGCCTGGGTCGAAGCACTCCATGACCAGCGGCCGGTAGATCAACGCCAGGGTCAGCAGGCTCAACGAGGCGATGCCCGCGACCAGGGTAAGCGCCGTGGTATCGATGGCCAGGATAGTGCCGAACAGTACGTGCAGCAGGTCCACGCTGGAACCCTGCGAGGATACGATCATCACCCCTGCGGCCAAGGACGTCAGGTAGAAGCTGGCGAAACTGGCATCTTCATTCAAGCTGGTGACGCGGCTGACAAGGCCCGCGAACAAAGCCACGGTAAGGCCCGCCACCAAGCCACCGAACCCCATGGCAGGCAGTGAAAGACCACCGAGCAGGAAACCTACCGCGGCCCCGGGCAGCACGGCATGACTCATGGCGTCGCCCACCAGGCTCATGCGCCTGAGCATCAGCAGTACCCCGACAGGGCCCGAGCCCACCCCCAGGGCCAGGCAGGCGACCAGCGCGCGGCGCATGAAGCCGAAGTTGGCGAAGGGCTCCAGGGCCAGGCTATAGAGCGACATCAGGCAGCCCTTAGCGGGTCGGCGAACGTCTGCCGCTCGGTGGCGGCCGCCGCCAAGGCACGAGCATGACGCAGGTTTTCGTCGGTGAGCACCTGGACCGTCGGGCCCCAGGCCACCGCCCGGCCTGCCAGCAGCAGAGTGGTCGGGAAGTGCGCGCGGACCTGCTCCAGGTCATGCAGTACGGCGATCACCGTGCGGCCCTCCCTGTGCCAACCCTGGATCAGCCGAAGCAGGTCCTCCGTGGTTCGGGCATCGACCCCGGTGAAGGGTTCATCGAGCAGCAACACCGGGGCGTCCTGCAGCAAGAGCCGAGCGAAAAGCACACGTTGCAGTTGGCCCGCCGACAGCATGCTGATGCTATAGCGCTCGAAACCTGGCAGCCCTACCGCCGCCAGGCAAGCCTGGGCCCGGGCAGCCTGCGCGCGGCTCATGCCGCCAAAGGCGCCCAGACTGGCCCAAGCCCCCATGGCAACGGCGTCCGCGACGGTCAATGGAAAGCTGCGCTCCAGGTTAGCGATCTGCGGCAGGTAGCCCAGCGCTCGACTATCGAGCCCACCCAGGTCCAGGCTGCCCTGGCTAGGCTTGAGCACCCCAGCCATGGCTTTCAAAAGCGTTGATTTGCCGGCGCCGTTCGGACCAACGATCGCTGTGAGGCTGCCAGCGCTGAAGCGACCACTGAGGTCGTTCAGCGCGGCGCGTCCGTCGTAGGCCAGAAGTAGCTTGTCAAGCCGAAGGTCTGCGCTCATGGAAGGGCGACCGCCCACAGCACAGCCAACCACAGGGGCGTCAATACGACCAGCGCCAGGCCCATACGCCACGCCGCCGAGCGGCAGAGCAGGGAGCCCGCTAATGGCGTGGTGGAGATTGAATGACGGCGGGCCATCAGCTCGCCTTGCCAGCGAAACCGGCGAAACGCTTGTTGAAACCGGCTACTCGACCCTCGGTCTTGGCCCGACGCTCTTTGCCGGTATAGACGGGATGGGAAGCGCTGGACACATCGAGGGCAACGTAGGGGTAGGTATTGCCGTCTTCGTGAGTGTAGGTCTTGTCCGTGCTGACTGTGGAGCGGATAAGCCAGAAAGCGTCTGCGGCTACATCGTGGAACAGCACAGTGCGGTAATCGGGGTGAATGCCAAGTTTCATTGTGGGCCTCCAAGGTTATAACGTAACAATTTACGAGAGGGCAGATGATTGCGCAAGCGTTGATTGGGCTGATGACGACAATCTGCTTGCCGCCTCGGTGGGCCCGAGGGCGACGGCGGCGCGTTACCGCGCCGCCGAGACTTCATCGAGGCTGGAAGAAGTCCGCGCCTAGCCAATCAGGCAAGGCCGGCGTTCCTTCGTAGGGAAGGATCTGACGAGAGGGCGGAGCCGTTGCCTTGCGACGACCGTCAGCAGGACCGCGCCCCGGCCCAGGTGGGCCACCAACCATTTGGCCGGCGCCCGGAGCGCCAGAGACAAAGCCCCCTGGGGGCGGCGCGCCCTGTTCTGGCCCCGCCCCGCCAGGCGGCGGCCCGGCCATGGGCGCGCCGAAACTGGAGACAGAATCTCGGGCATCGGTAGCGGTGAGCACGCCTGGTGCCTGGGCCTGTTCGACCCAGGCCAGCATCGGGGTCAGGAGGTCGATACTGCTGGGTCCTTCGCCACCGCCGCAGTGGTTGACGCCAGGCAACAGGTAGAGGCGTTCGAAGCCACGGGTGCGCGCTTCTCCCAAGGTTGAGCGCAAGGCCTGATGGTAGGCGAGGGTGTTGAGTGGGGAAATGTGCGGGTCAGCCCAGCCGTGCCAGAGAATGAGCTTGCCACCGGCGGCGGCGAAGGCGTCCAGGTTGGGATTGGTGGCGTCGTACAGGCTGTGCAAGGGGCGTAACAGATCGAAGCCGGCCTTGTCGAAGCGCACTTGTGAAAGGCTGAAATCCGAGGGTGGGTTTTGGGTGTAACTCACCCCCCGTAGCGCATCGAGGGCAATCTTCTCGCTGAAGATCGGCTGATGGGCCTGGGCAGGGACGAATACGCCGGCCCAGCCCAGTTCCGAGCCAGGCTGGACACTGCCGACCAACAGCGGCTTGCCGCTTTCAGGGTCTCGAGGGCCGGTGTAGAAGCGCCGCACCGCCTCGACCTCGGCAGGGGTCAGGCAGCGCTTCGGTGTCTCGCCAGCGCGGCACGCCAGGCTGGCCGGATCGAAATGGCAAGCCAGAGGGTCTGAGATCAGCCCATCCTTCTCGCCATCCAAGGCATCGCATTGTTCCAGCACCGCGTGGTGGATCAAAGGCAAGCGGTTGCTTAGCAAGATCGCCTTGCCATCGGATCCGGTGTTCGCCCTCGCCAGCCAGGCGTGGTATACGCCATTCTGCACTTGGAAGTTCAAGGCGGCGGCACCGGCGATGATGCCGTTGAAGTCCTCCGGATACCGCTGCGCCTCGACCAGGGCCTCGCGACCGCCGTCCGAGCAGCCGGTGAAATAGGCGTAGCGTTGGGCTCGACCGTAGAACACTTCGATCAACCTTTTGGCCGCGACCGCGGTCAGGTGCACGGCCCGGTGAGCGAAGTCGATGCGCTTCTGTGGGTCGGCACCGAAATCGCCACCGTCGCCCTCATGGCCCATGTCTGTCGCCGCGATGGCGAACCGGCCCTGGGTCAAGGGAGTGCAGCCATCGGCCGCGCCCACTTCCAGGCCGATACGGCCGCAAAGCCCGCCACAGCCTACCTGCAGGTAGCGTTGGGTCCAGGTTTCCGTAGGGAGCGCTACCTGAAAGCCGATGTCCGGGGCCAGCCGGCCGACAATCCTGCAAGCTGGCGCACCTTCGACGGTTTCCAGCCTGGCGCTCAGCACTTGACTGCCAGTACCGCCAATCGAGGTCAGGTCCACCACGGCAAGGCTGGCACAACTGCGTACAGGTCGTGCCACCTGGGCTTCGGGTACGCTCGCCGAAGCCATTGCCGTGGTGCCGATGGCCCAGCAGGCCAACAGACAGAGCCAGCGCCGTGGGCTGGGGAAGTGTTTACGCATTGATCTCATTCCATTGTTGAACATGGCCGGAACACAAGCCTCCAGCCTGGGAAGCCTAGGTATAGCGGACCAATGCTGGCCTGGTACGTCATGACGGTATCGAGTTCGTCATGGAGGCGAGACGACCTGGGCAGGGGCCTGAAATGCCGGCCAGGCGGATATCGGTGCCGTTGAATGTGCAGAAATGATGGAGAATCCGCCGCTGGGGTTGCGAGCGCTGCCCGCGCCCGGCTAAATGACGGGCTGCATGCCCGTTCAGAGGACCTTCCCTTGCCCCTGTCGCCCACCGCCCAAGCCCCGGCCAGCACCCAGGCAGCCGCGCTGTCCCGGCCGAGTTCAGCCCTGATCGCCTCTCTGCTGCTGGCCATGTTTCTCGCTGCGTTGGACCAGAGCGTGCTGGCCACCGCATTGCCCGCTATCGCCACCGACTTGCACGGTATCGAAAGCCTGAGTTGGGTAGTGACCGCGTTCATGCTTACGTCGACCATCAGCGCGCCTCTTTACGGCAAGCTCTCGGACCTCTACGGGCCGCGTCCGTTGTTCCTGTTCGCCATTGCGCTCTTCGTCGCTGCGTCCGTGCTCTGCGGCGCCTGCACCTCCATGGGGCAGTTGATCGCCGCGCGCGGGCTGCAAGGCCTGGGCGCCGGCGGGTTGATGACGCTCTCACAGATCGTGATCGGCCGCTCGGTCAAGCCCAGCGAGCGAGGGCGCTACCAGGGTGTGTTTTCCGCGACCTTCGCGGTCAGCAGCGCGGCGGGCCCCCTGTTGGGCGGCTTCATCACATCGAATTTCAGCTGGCGGTGGATCTTTTTCATCAACCTTCCCCTAGGGCTGCTGGCCATGCTCGGGGTAGCACGCAACGTGCCTCGCTTCTCCTCCCAAGCCAAGGTAGCAGTGGACTACGCCGGCGCCGTTACCCTGGGCATCGCTACCTCGGCACTGCTTTTGCTCACCCATGCCCCTGCCCTGGGGTTCGGGGGCGGCCTGCTGCCTGCCTTGGGGCTGGCCGCGGTGATGATCATGGGCTATGCCTTGCTGTATCGCATCGAGCGCAGCGCCCAGGCTCCCATCATCGATCCGGCGCTATTTCGTAACCGGCGGTTCACGGTGGCTATCTGCGCCATGGCAGCCATGGCGTTCGCAATGATGGGCTCGCTGGTGTTCATGCCCTTGTACTACCAGGCCGTTCTGCATCAGACGCCCACCGAGTCCGGTTTCATGACGCTGCCTCAGGTGGCCATGATGGTCCTGAGTTCCTTCGTGGGCGGAGCCATCGCCACCCGGCGGCAGAACTTCGCCCAGCTTCTGCTGGTAGGCGTAGCCCTTGAATGCCTGGCGCTGTGCCTGCTGTTCGCCTTCACCCACGCGGGCCTTGGCGCGTCATGGTTCTTCCTGACCATGGGCATATTGGGACTGGGCATGGGCGTGGGCATGCCCAACGCGACCGTGCTGGTACAGAATGCCGTGTCGCCTGCAGTAATGGGGGCCGCCACAGCGGCGCTGTCTTTCTGCCGCTCCCTCGGCGGAGCTGTCGGCGTTGCCGCCGCGGGCGGGATCATGGGCTATGTGCTCACCCAGGGGGCCGGCGCGCTGCCAGTTTCTTTGGGAAGCATCCAGATCGGGGACCCTCAGTCCCTGAGCCAGGTGCCCGCCGCTCAACTTGCGCAGGTGACCGAACTGTACCGCCAGGCCATCAACGCCAGCCTGCTGGCTGGCGCCTTGGTCATGGGCCTCGCGGTGCTGCTGGTGGCCTGGCTGGTAAGATCGGCCAAGCGTACCCCTAAAGCCTAACCTGCTACCAGGAAGCGCCTATGTCGACAATGGATGGTCTGCCACGCAACAAGCTGGTTCCAGCGGTGATCGCGGTCAGCCTGGCGGTAGGGATGGCGACCCTGGATACCGCCATCGTCAATACGGCCTTGCCTACGGTCGCCCAGGGCATCGGGGCCACGTCCGCCTCGGTGATCTGGGTGGTCAATGCCTATCAGCTGGCGATGGTCGCGACCTTGCTGCCCTTTGCCTCTTTGGGCGGCGTACTGGGCCCGCGTCGGGTATACCTGGGCGGCCTGCTGGTGTTTGTGCTGGCCTCGCTGTTCTGCGGGCTGGCCTGGTCCCTGCCCACCCTGGCGCTGGCTCGGGTGGTGCAAGGGTTGGGCGCCGCGGCCTTGATGAGCGTCAACGCGGTACTGCTGCGGCACATCTACCCTAGCGCGCGGCTCGGCCGCGGCATGGGTATCAATTCATTGGTGGTGGGGCTCGCCTTCACCTTGGGGCCGACGCTGGCCTCGGCCATTCTTTCGGTCGCCAGTTGGCACTGGTTGTTCCTGATCAATGTTCCCCTTGGCCTGCTGGCCATGTGGATGGCGGCGCGCAACCTGCCGCCGGTAGACCGCCTGCCTCACCCGTACGATACCCCGGCCGCCGTGCTTTGCGCCGGCCTGTTCGGTTTCGCTGTGCTGGCGCTCAGCTCAGGTGTGCAGGGCAACCACGGTGGGCTGGTCGCACTGGAGCTGGCTATTGCGCTCGGCTGCGGGCTGGCCCTCGGCCGCCGTCAGGCCGGGCACCCGGCGCCCATGCTGGCACACGACCTGTATCGCCTGCCTGTGTTCGCACTATCGTCCCTTACCGCCGTCTGCGCGTTCTGCACCCAGGGCCTGGCCTTCGTGGCCTTGCCTTTTCTGTTGCAGGAGCAGTTGGGGCATAGCCAGGTGGCGACGGGATACTTGATCACACCCTGGCCAGCGGTGGTGGCACTCATGGCGTTGATCGCCGGACGTCTTTCCGACCGTTTCGCGCCTGGGCTATTGGGAGGGCTGGGCCTGTTGGCGCTGAGCCTGGGCATGGGCGCGCTGGCGCTGCTGCAACCCGGGGCGGGCGCCTGGGATATCGGCTGGCGAATGGCTCTATGCGGGGCAGGGTTCGGTTTCTTCCAGTCTCCGAACCTCAAGGCTCTGATGACCAGCGCCCCAGTTTCCCGCAGCAGTGGTGCCAGCGGAGTCGTGGCCACGTCCCGGCTGGTGGGGCAGACCCTGGGCGCCGCCCTGGTTGCTCTGTGTTTCCACTTCTTTACCGGAGCAGGCGCCCAGTTGTCTCTATGGCTGGGGTGTGGCTTCGCTTTGCTGGGCGCGGTTGCCAGTGGCGCCCGGCTCTATGCCGGCCAGCCCAGGATTCGGTAGCCAGCGAAGCTGGTGAAGGGGCGGGCAGTTTTCACTACCTTCGCTTGCGCCAGCTTCACGGGTTCTTACACCGCCGCCGGGCGGCGGGCGTACCAGCCATAGCAGGCGATGACCGCGTAGCACACCGCTGGCACGGCCAGGGACAGCGCCAGGGTGCTGTAGTCCGCGGCCAGGCCGGTCAGAGGCGGTACGATGGCGCCGCCGACGATGGCGCAGCAGATCAGGCCGGAGCCCTCGGCGGCGCGCTTGCCCAGCCCCTCGGATGCCAGGGCGAAGATGGTTGGGAACATGACCGAGTTGAACAAGCCGATCGCCAGGATCGACCAACCCGCCACGGCACCCTCACTGGTCGCCGCGCTGGCGATCAGCGCCATCACCGCCACGGCCGCGCAGGCCAGTACCTTGCCAGGAGCGAAGGCACGCAGCAGGCCGGCGCCGATGAAGCGGCCGACCATGGCGCCACCCCAGTAATAGGCCACGTGCTTGCCCGCCAATTCAGCGTCGAAACCGAAGGTGCTGTCCTGCATCAGGAAGTTGGTGAGCAGACTGCCAATGGCCACTTCCGCGCCCACGTAGCAGAAGATGCAGGCCGCGCCAAAGGCGAAACGGGGCTGCTTGAGCAGGCTCAGCGCCGACAGCGGATTAGCGCCTTCAGTAGTGCCGGAGGCCGGCAGCTGCTTGCGTTGCTGCCATACCAGCATGGCTACGGCCAGCAGCGCCAGGGCGATACCTACATAGGTGTTGCTGATGACCTTGGCTTCTTCAGCCAGGAAGGCGGCCAAGGCTGAACCGGACAGGGTTGCCGGATCGACCTGGCTGAGGGAGCCAAGGATCAGCATGGCGCCCAGGTAGGGGGCCACTGTCGTCCCCAGGGAATTGAAGGCCTGGGCGAAGGTCACCCGGCTATGGGCGGTAGGCTTGGGGCCGAGCAGGCTGATCAGTGGGTTGGCTACCACCTGCACCACGGTGACGCCGATCGCCAGCACGAACAGGGCCACCAGGAAGGCGCCGAACAAACCGACCAGCGCGGCCGGGATGAACAGCACGCAGCCGGCGGCCATGGTCAGCAGGCCCAGGGCGGCGGCACGCATGTAGCCGATTCGGGCGATCAGCAGGCCAGCCGGGATGGAGGCGATCGCATAAGCCAGGAAGAAGGAAGATTGCACCAGCATGGCCTCGGCATAGCTGAGGCTGAACAGGCTCTTGAGTTTGGGGATCAGGATGTCGTTTAGGCTGGTGATCCCGCCGAAGATGAAGAAAAGCGCAAAGACGAACAAGCTCAACCGTTGGACATTGGCAATGGCTGGTAGGGTCTGTTCCGGTGGTACTGCAACGGTGTTATCCGTCATGGCCGCGGTCCTGTTTCTTGTGAGGCTATGGGTCAGTTTTCGATTCGACGCGGTTTCGGTCGGCTTCCAGCGTAGGCATGCCGAAGGGCCGAAGCATCTTGGGATGAACTGAAACCAGCGAAGCGGGAAAGTTCAGCGTCCAAATCGAGGTAGGCCAGGCGCGGACAAGCTTTGTGACGCAGGTTGCATTGGAACGCGAGCGCGTCGGGAGGCAGGTGGTCAGGGCTGCCGCCAGGCGCGCAGGACGCCGGCCGGGGCCGGGTCGAATCTGCGGCGGCGTTATAACAGGCAGGCCGGGGGCGGTCAAATTGAAGCGAAGCGGTAAGGGATTGATTTATAGGTTTTTTAGGTCTGAAGGAGCGGGCAGCACGCTGCCCGCTCAGGTCACCAGCTGCACTCAGCTGTTGCGGCCGCCGCCATGGCTGTTCTGGCCACCCTTGCGCCCGGCTTCGGACGCTTTTTCACGATCATTGGCAAAGTTGCCGCTTGAGGATTGTCCGCCCTTCCTGCCCGCTTCGGAGGCTTTCTCACGATCGTTTGCAAAGTTGCCTGGATTTTTATTTCCGGTATTAGCCATGATGAACTCCAGTCTTTAAGTTTGGATAGCCCCACAAGCGGGACATAAGTTCTGACTGAGCCCTTCGGCAAAGTGCTCAAAAGTTTTCGCCAGCCCTGATAAACGGTAGAGTGCACCAAAACTTTCTGAAGCTGGGATTGCCGTGCGGCGTTTTAGCGCGGAACCTTTTGGCGCCTTAAATAAATCATGGCGATATGAGGATTACCTGAAGATATATATATATGAAAGTTGCGTACATATGAGGCGTAGCAAGCGAGGACCAAAAAGCGAGCGTCCTGAAGGACGCTCGTTGGGCCAGGCTGGGTCAGGCCGCCTGCAGGGCCTGGATGATTGCCTGGTTGAATGCCGGTAAATCCTTGGGCGTGCGGGAGCTGAGCAGGGTCCAGCCATCGGCGCCGCATTTGAACAGCTCGGTATCTTCCCAACCTGCTGCCTTGGCATTGAGCAGGTCTGTGCGCACGCTGCTGTAGGAAGTCAGGGTCTTGCCTTCTACCACACCAGCATCGATCAACACCCATGGGCCATGGCAGATGGCCGCGATGGTCTTGCCGCTGTTGGCAAATGCCTGGACCAGACGCTGCGCGTCCGCGTCCTGGCGTAGCGTATCAGCGTTCACCGTGCCGCCTGGAATCACTAGAGCGTGGAACGCCGCGGCGTCCAGGCCCGCCAGCTTGGCGTCTGACTCTACCGTGCGGTCCTTCTCGGTATCCTGCAGGAAGGTCTGGGTAGTGCCGCCTTCGATGGAGGCGTGGATCACCTCTGCGCCGGCTTCCTTCAGCGCTTGCAGGGGCGCGAGCAGCTCGTCGCGCTCGATACCTGTGTTGGATGTGATGATCAGCACTTTCTTGCCTTGCAGTGTCGCGGCCATGATGATTTCTCCTGAAGTTGAACGCTCAACGGGGCGCCTATCAATAGGAGGAAAAACGCAGCGGCGAAGTTCACTGAAGTTTACCGTTAGGTTAAACCGCCAGGCGCCGAGTTTTCAGGGCCGAGTCAAGTTTCATGCAGGCCTGGCTTTCTGGATGCATAACCCCGGCCAATACAGGGCTGGGTTGTTCAAGGCGTGCGAAAGACGTCAAGGCGATCAGGGCCAATAGGAAAACAAGTGCGACAAGAGATACGGGTTCGGTTTTGCTCATGATAATGTCACATTATGTTGGCATCGGGGATGACGACCGAAACTTTACACCCCATGGCCGTAAAGGATCTGTAAAGGCGGGTAAAGGTTCAGACTACGAACGAGCCGCGGTGAAGCGAGGCACGCCGGGGCGACGTCGCCTGGCCAGCCACAACTATAGGCTAGATCCTTCATTTGTGTAGGCGCCGTGACACTGTCGGAACGAGCTCGGAGCGTCAGGACATCTGCCAGCTGGCGCTGGCTTTGTGGAGAACATTGCGTGGAATTGCTGTTTCTTGGAACCTCGTCCGGCGTACCTACCAGAAGCCGCAACGTCAGTGGCCTGGCGGTGCTGGTGGGGCAGGGCAAGCGCTGGTATCTGGTCGATTGCGGCGAAGGCACCCAGCACCGCTTGCTGCGCACGCCCTTGTCGTTGCACGGTTTGGCGGGGATCTTCATTACCCATGTGCACGGCGACCACTGCTACGGCCTCCCTGGGTTGCTGGCCACCGCCGGCATGCAGGGACGTACCCAGCCCCTGGACCTGATCTGCCCGGAGGGTATCGAAGCCTGGCTCACCCAGACCCTGCGCCTGACCCAGACCTGGCTACCCTACGCGCTGCGTTTTCATGCCACCGAGTCGCTGCTCCAGGGCGGCGCCTGGCAGGATGCGACCGTTAGCGTCAGCGCCAGCCTGCTGGCCCACCGAGTGCCTTCGTACGCCTACCGCTTCGACAGCGCGCCCGCGCAGGCGCGGCTCGACACGGCCAGGCTGCAAGCCGACGGAATCGAGCGCGGCCCGGTATGGGGCGCCTTGCTTCGGCAACCCACAGTGGATTACCAGGGCCGCACGCTGCGAAGCGCGGACTATCTGCTGCACGGCTTGCCAGGTCACAGCCTGGTAGTGGCCGGGGATAACAGCGAGCCGCAACGCCTGACCGAAGCGTGCCGGGGCGCCCGGCTATTGGTGCATGAGGCAACCTACACGGCCGCCGTGGCGGCGGCCAAGACCGAGCATGGCCACAGCAGCGCTGCAGCCGTGGCCGAATTTGCCGAGGCAGTGGCCGTGCCCAACCTTGTCCTGACTCACTTCAGCCCGCGTTACCACGCCAGCGGTCCGGCGGGTTTGACGCTCGAGGATCTTCGCCAGGAGGCGGCGGCCCGTTATTCAGGCACGCTCATCCTGGCGGCTGACTATGACCGCTATCGCATCGACAGCCGCGGCATGGTCGTGGCGGTACCCCGGTCGATCACGGGCTAAGCGTGTCAAAGTCGTCAAGCCGAGCGTCACTGCCGTAACAATGATTGCACTTGTTTTAGTCCTGTATCGGGGAAGTTCCTGAACAGTGGATTTGTAACGAAAGCGCCAGGCCTGCCTATAAAGTGGCCATAATTATCGATCAACTTCCATGGTTTCATGCCGACGCTATTGAATGGGTTATCTATGAGGCGGCCATGTTTCTGGTGCACAAGAAGGGTTTCGTTCCGGGCGGGAAGATGATGGGTGGCCTGGTGCCGTACGACTTTTTCTGTGAAGACGACCCGGCCATCAGTCTGTTCGTATTCACCGTCGCGCAGGGCAGCAAGCCCGAACAAACCCTCTGGGCCTTTTCGCGCCTGGAGCGATTCGAGGCAATGACCCGTAGCTTCCAGGGCTGCCGAGGCGAGCCAGGCTGGTTCCAGCGGGTCAGCGTATTGACCGGGCCCTCTCACAACGGCACCAGCGCGCTGCGCTTCCAGGATGTGGCGCGGGTGGTCAAGCATGAGCACAGGGGGCACCAGCCTGGATATGAAATACAAACACTGGAAGGTGACCGTTATTTCACCCATGAGGTTGAAACCACCGAACAGTGGCAGTCCTGTGTAGTTTATCAATATCGATAACGGACTTTGTATTGTACTGCGTACGCGGCCCGACAATGCGGACAAGTTAGTTCGCCTGGCCGTGCAGTAAGCTCCTTGCCGCTCGATTACAGCGTACACCGCCCAGCGGTGACGATACTTGCTCCTTGCAGGCCATACCGTCCTCGTGGGCTGCGACAGGAGTGTCAACTGGACAGAACTCTACATGCGCTGCGTCTCGCTGTTACCACTGGTGGCGGCCGTGCTCTTTGCCGGCACCGCCCACGCCGAGTCCTTCACCATCTCCGATATCCGAGTCAACGGCCTGCAGCGGGTGTCCGCCGGCAGCGTCTTCGGCGC
>NZ_JAFCTA010000008.1:0-132295 GCF_049895785.1 Pseudomonas sp. DC3200b2
AGCATCAGGCAACCATCGGAAGGCTCTTCCCCAGCCGAAACGATGTAGGTGCCGCTAGGCACGAATACAGTGCCGCCTCCAGCTGCCGAAGCCGCATCGATCGCCTTTTGCATCGCCGCGGTGTCATCCGTTACGCCATCACCGACAGCACCAAAATCCTTTACGTTGAAGATCATGTTCGCGTCCGTCCCGGGAAAGAGAGTTGCAGCCAAATAGTCGGCACGGTTTATGACAGAGTTCACATATGCGCTTCTATGCCTTTCATATGAACGTCAAAAAACCAGATAAAAACGCTAACTATCTTGGAAAAACGACGGTTTGTCGGCGTCGGTTGCGTTGTAAGCACACGGATACAAGCCAGGGAAGTCAAAAAAACAATAGGCCGCTAGATGTTTTATTGGCGCTTCGCTGGCCCGGTTCACGCCGCGCATCGCGGCTGGATTCTTCGTATTCCACGCCACTACCCGACAGGTCTTGGGCAGAACGCTGCCTACATGACGAGAGCGCATTGCGCCTATGCCCTATCGCAAAACCAGCCTCCTGGTGGCTGCCACCCTCGCTACAGCCGTGACGACCCTAGGTATCCATGAAGGCAGTGACACCCAAGACATTGAAAGCGTTTGAGACCTGCTCAAGCGTGCAGGATCACGCATGGCCCATCTGGATCAGGGTGATCGCACTTAGACGCAACGTCGGCTTCGATGCCGCGCAAGCCGAGATTGTCCGAGGTCGTGGCAAGGAATTGATGGATCATGTAAGGGACGTGTGCGCGGCGCTGTTGACCAAAGGCCAGAAACAGAGGACGGCGCCGGATGAGCGTTCTAAAAGGAACCTGCGCTGGGCCGTGAACTTCAGCGCTCTCATTCCTGCTGGCGCTTGCCCTGGCCCGCCTCACATGGGCCCGGGCCGGCCGCGCTTGATGGCGGGGGCGATCGGCGATGTGCCTGCTCGGTATCCGGGGCGCCGCCCTCGGCCGCGCTCCTCGCCTACCGGCCCGCCTGCACGATCACTTGCGCCACTCGATCCAGCGCCACCACCTGCCGCGCGCCGCCCAGCCGAATGGCTTCCTTGGGCATGCCGAACACCACGCAGCTGGCTTCGTCCTGGGCGTAGGTGTCGGCACCGGCGTCGAGCATCTCGCGCAGCCCTCGCGCGCCGTCGTCGCCCATGCCGGTCATGATGACGCCCGTGGCGTTGCTGCCGGCGAAGCGGGCCACCGAGCGGAACAGCACGTCCACCGAAGGCTTGTGCCGGTTCACATGAGGGCCATCGGTGATCTGCACGTGATACTGCGCGCCGCTGCGCTTGAGCAGCATGTGGCGACCGCCGGGCGCGATCAGGACTCGCCCGGGCAGTACGCGGTCATTGTCCCGGGCTTCCACCACCTCCAGAGCGCAGAGGCTGTTGAGCCGGGCTGCAAATGCCGCGGTGAATTTCTCCGGCATGTGCTGCACCACCAGGATGGCCGGGCAGACCCGGGGCAGGGCGGTCAATACCCGCTCCAGGGCCTGAGTGCCGCCGGTGGAGGTGCCCAGGGCGATCACCCGCTCGGTGGTGCGCGCCATGGCCTGTCCCTGGCCGCTGGGAAGGATGGCGTCGGCGCTATGCTTGGGCGCCACGGGCCCGGCTTGCGGGCGAGCGCGTAGCGCATTGAGGTTGGCCCTGGCGGCGCCGCGTATGGCCGCGGCCAATTCAGCGGCCGACTGCTGGAGAAAATCCTTAAGCCCCGCCTTGGGCTTGGCGATGATATCCGCCGCGCCTGCCGCCATGGCCTGCAAGGCTGTCTGGCTGCCGCTTTCGGCCAGGGTCGAGCAGATCACCACCGGGGTAGGGCGCTCGGCCATGAGCTTGCGCAGGAAGGTCACCCCGTCCATGCGCGGCATTTCGATATCGAGCAGGATCACATCCGGCCACTGCCGCGCCATCTTGTCCATGGCGAATAGGGGATCGCTGGCCACGCCTATCACCTTCAGGTCCGGGGTTTGTTCCAGAATGCCTTGAAGCACCTGACGGACCACGGCCGAATCGTCGATGATCATCACTTTGATGGGAGTCGAGTTGGGCATGGGCGGCTCAGGGTTTGCGATAGATCGAGGGGGACAGCAAGCTCAAGGCGTCAGTGACACCGTTGAGGCTCTCCGAATGGCTGACCAGGAAATAGCCACCACCGCGCAGCAGCGGAACCAGGCGCTCGATCACTTTGCGCTTGGTGGGCATATCGAAATAGATCAGCACGTTGCGCAGAAAAATCACGTCGAACTCGCCCAGTTTCGGCAAGGTGACGTTGAGGTTGACCTGCTGGAAGCTCACACGCTCGCGCAGGGGGCGGTCCACCAGGAAGGTCCCCGCCTGGCCTGCGATGCCCTTCAGGCAATAGCGGCTAAGGTAGGCCGGGGCCAGGTTGCGGCCACGTTCCATCGGGTAGTGCCCCCGCGCGGCTTTCTCCAGCACCCGGGTGCTGATGTCCGACCCCAGGACCTCCCAGGGTTTTTCACCCAGGCAATCGGCCAGCAGCATGGCGAGGCTGTACGGCTCTTCCCCGGAGGAACAGGCCGCGCTCCAGATGCGCAGGGTACGGCCTGGGCGAATGAGGCTTGGCAACTGGTCGCGTAACCACTCGAAATGCTTGGGCTCTCGGAAGAAGTAGGTCTCGTTGGTGGTCAGCAGATCGAGCGCGATCTGCGCTTCGCCAGCCCCTGGAGGGGCAGTGATCAGCGCGAAGTACTGGCCATAGTTTTCCATGTCCAACTGACGCAGCCGGCCAGCCAGACGGCCAGCGACCAACGCCTTCTTGCTGGTCGCCATATGGATGCCGGCGCGTTGGTAGAGCCAGCCTTGGAAGCGCGCGAAATCCGCGTCGCTGATGCCGGTACCGCTCACGCCGCCGCCTCGCCGGACAGTTGGGCCAGCGCTACCAGGTCATGCAGCGCCAACACCCGATTGGCGTCAAGGACAATGACGAAGCGCTCGTCGAGCCGAGCCATGCCAGCGATGAAGTCCGCGCGGATGCGGGCGCCGAAGGCCGGCGGCGGCTCCATATGCTCGGCGGCGATGTCCAGCACGGCGCAGACGGCGTCCACCAGCAGGCCGAAGACCTGCTTGTCTCCCTCGGCCGGCTGTATCTCCAGGATCACCACGCAGCTGCGCCGCCCTACCAGGGCCTGGGGTTGGCCGAAGCGCGCGGCCAGGTCCACCACCGGGACAACGGCGCCACGCAGGTTGATCACGCCGCGCACATAGGCGGGCATCATCGGCACCAGCGTCATGGGGCTCAGTTCGATGATTTCCTTGATGCCATCGATGGCCAGGGCGTAGGTGTCGCCAGCGACCGCGAAGGTCAGGTATTGGGCGTCGCCCGCGGGGGTAGCATTCAGGCTGTTCATGGCGGCACCTCTAGAAACGAGTGAACTCGGCTTCGGACAGCGCGCCGGCGGCTTCGCCCCGCCACACGGCCCGAGCGGGCGCCGCGGTGGTACCACGCGCGGCCGGGCGTTGCGGGCTTTGCGCAGCGCCGCGGACGTGATCGCCTTCGACACGGAAGAAACTCATCGCGCGTTGCAGTTGCTCGGCCTGGCTGCTCATTTCCTCCGCGGTGGCGGCCAGTTCCTCGCTGCTGGAGGCGTTCTGCTGGGTGACCTGGTTCAACTGCACCATGGCCATGTTGATCTGGGCGACACCGGCCGATTGTTCTTCAGAGGCCGCGGTGATCTCTTGAACCAGGTCGCTGGTCTTGCCGATGGAAGGCACGATTTCAGTCAAGAGCGCACCCGCCCGCTCGGCCAGTTGCACACTGCCCGTGGACAGCTCGCCGATTTCCTGGGCCGCGACCTGGCTACGTTCGGCCAGCTTGCGTACTTCGGCCGCCACCACGGCGAAGCCTTTACCGTGCTCGCCGGCCCGGGCCGCTTCGATGGCCGCGTTCAGGGCCAACAGGTTGGTCTGGTAGGCGATGTCATCGATGATGCCGATGCGCTGGGCGATCTTTTTCATGGCGTCCACCGTGGCCTGTACCGACTGGCCACCTTCCACCGCTTCGCGGGCGGCCTTGCTGGCCATGCCGTCCGTGACCTTGGCGTTTTCAGTGTTCTGATTGATGCTGGCGGTCATCTGTTCCACCGAAGCGCTGGTCTGCTCCACGCTGGCGGCCTGCTCGCTGGTGGCCTGGCTCATGGACTGCGCGGTGGCGCTCACTTCCTCCGAAGCGCTGGCCAGGTTGTCCGCGGCATGGCGCACCTCGCCAATGATGCGGCCCAGTTGGCCGGTCATGTTGTGCATGGCGCCCAGCAGGCGGCCGGTTTCATCCTGCGCGGTGACCTTCACTTCCACGCTCAGGTCGCCTTCGGCCAGGCGGGTGGCAACGTCCATGGCGTGGCGCAGAGGCCGCGAAATGATGCGTGACATGAACCAGGTCAAGAACAGGCCCAGAGCCAGCGACGCGGCGAGCACCAGGGCAATGGCCACACGGGCGCGTCCGTAGGTACGGGCGGCTTCGTCACTGGCGGCCTGAGCGTTGCTGTCATTGAGGGCGACCAGTTTGCCCAGCGTGGCGGCCGCGCCTTCGAATACCGGCCGCGATTCGGTGGCCAGGATTGCCTTGGCGCTCGCCTTGTCACCGGCGTGAGACAGGTTGAGTACCTTCTCGCTGATGGTCAGGTAGCGGTGGTAATCGTTGATGAAACTGTCGAACAACGCCTGTTCATCGGCGCTGGAAATCAGTGCCTTGTACTTTTCGATGCTGCTGTCCACTTCGGCGCGGGAGAGCTGGCCGTTGCGCTGAAGTTCACTCATCTCCTCCTCGGTATCGGCCAGGATGTGGCGGGCCTCGCGGGTACGGTATTGAGTGAGGTTATAACGCATGCTGGAGGCGGCGCGAATGGACGGGATCGAGTCCTCGCTCATGCGCAGGGCGGTATCATTGACGGCGGCCAATTGGAAGATGGAGAACAGGCCCAGCACGACCGCAAGTGAGAGTACCAGCAGGAACGCGATCAGCAGCTTGGCAGAGATTTTCAGGTTGTAGAACCATTGCATGATGAACACCTCGGGACGAATCCTGTGCTTAAACGGTTTGAACGGTGGAAAGTGAATGGAATGAAGCTGGGCCTTCGCTCAGGTGCTTGAGCAGCGCCGGTACATCGAGAATCAGCGCGACTATGCCGCTGCCCAGCACGCTGGAGCCGCTGATGCCGCGTACCCCCGCGAACAGCGGGCCAAGTGGTTTGATCACGGTCTGGTATTCGCCCATCAAGTGGTCTACCACCAGGCCGGCCTTCAGACCGTGCCCACGGATCACCACGATGTTCTCCCGCCGGGGCGGCGCGCCGACCAGGCCGAAGTGATCACGCAAAAAGACCACCGGCAATACCTCCCCGCGCAGGTCCACGTGGCCGCGCTGGCGAAGCGCGGCACGGTCGGCGGGGTTGAGCTCCATGCATTCGCGCACCATGCCCAGGGGAATCACATAGCTGCTGTCCGCGGCCTCCACCAGCAAGCCGTCGATCATCGCCAGGGTCAGCGGCAACCGAATGCGCACGGTCGTGCCCTGACCGGGCGGGCTGAACAGCTCGATGCTGCCACGCAGCCCGGTGATGTTGCGCTTGACCACGTCCATGCCAACGCCACGGCCAGACAGATTGGTCACCGCGGCTGCGGTGGAGAAGCCCGGCTCGAAAATCAGGTTCAGCAGTTCCCGGTCGCTGGGTTCATTCTGGCCCACCAGGCCGCGCTCGCGGGCCTTGGCCAGGATGCGTTCGCGGTTGAGCCCGGCGCCGTCGTCGCTCAGTTCCACCACGATGTTGCCGGCGTCATGAAAGGCGTTCAGGTGCAAGCGACCCCGGGCCGGCTTGCCCGCGGCCAGCCGTTGTTCAGGCGCCTCGATGCCATGGTCCATGGCATTGCGCAGCAAGTGCATCAGAGGGTCGCCCAGTTGCTCAACCAGAGCTTTATCCAATTCGGTGTCGCCGCCGCTGATCACCAGCTCGATATCCTTGCCGAGGGCTTGGCTGACATCGCGCACGGTGCGCTGGAACCGGTTGAAGGTTTCCCCGATGGGGACCATGCGCATCGCCAGCGCCCCTTCGAGCACCTGCTCGACCAGGGCGTTGACCGCCGCCGTGGCTTCGGCGAGGGCGGGCTCGCCCTGAGCCTGGGCCAGGCGCTCGGCCAGCAGGCGAGCGCCCGCGCCGGCCGTGACCAGCTCACCGGCCAGGTTGATCAAGGCTTCGAGTTTATCGGCGCGAACCCGTACCCAGGCCTGGCGCGAGTCCGGGCCTTGCCGCGTGGCTGGAGCACCGGCCGGCGCCACCGCCGCCGGTTCGGCGACCGCCTCCGGGGCATGAGCGCCTGCCGTGGCCGTGTCGGGCTCGGCCCGCACGGTGGCCGGCCATTGTTCGAGCAGCCATTGCCGACGCTCCGTCGACAAGCCTGCCAGCCACTGGTCGTAGGCTACGGTATCCAGGCTCAGATCGAAAATGCCCAGTTCGCACTCACCTTCGACGAAGGCGAACGCATCGGCCAGGGCAGCCGCGTCGCAGCCAGCGCGCAGGCGCAGCTCGAAGCCCAGGTAGCAGCTTTCCGGGTCGAAGCGGTCGCCCGGTACGGCAAGTGGGTGCAAGGCCAGGCCGTCACGCTCGCCGAGGGTGTCCAGGTAGCGCAGGAAGGAGAGCGGGTCCATGCCATGGCGAAAGCTGTCCTGGCCAAAGCTCACCGAGACATGCCAAAGCCGAACGGCGCCGTGCGCCTGGGCAGAGTCATCGATGCGGGGCGCCGCCGGCGGCTTGCCGCTGGTGTTCGCCAGACGCTGGCGCAGCGGTTGTTCGATGGCGATCAGATCGGCCCCGGGGGCTTGGCGACGAACGGCTACGCATTCGAGCAGCGCGCTCAGGTGGTCGTTGCAGGCCAGCAGCAGTGCCGTGCAATCACGGTCCATGGTCAGGCTGCCGGCGCGCAGGCGGTCGAGCAGGTCTTCTACCTCATGGGCGAAACTCACCAGCGCATCGAGCCCGAACAACCCCGCCGAGCCCTTGATGGTATGGGCGGCGCGGAACACTTCGGCCAGGCATTGATCGTCGCCGGGTTCGCTCTCCAGGCGCAGCAGCGATTGTTCCATGGCCTGAAGCAGCTCGCGCGCTTCGGCGATGAAGGTTTGCAACGCGGCTTCGAGGTTCATGGAATAAGGGTCTCGTCAAACAAGGTTCATTCAGCCGGGGTCAGGGGCGTCCCGGGGCATTGGGCCAGCACGGCCTGTACCGCGTCGCTCAGCGGCCCAAGGGTCAAGCGCTGGCCTCGGGCCTGGCGCTGTTGGTTCAAGTACAGCAACCACTGCAGGCCCGCGCCGTCCATTTCAGATACCTGGCCCAGATCCAGCAGCCAGTCATCCGGCTCGGCGAGCCAGGCGCCGATGGCCGCGTGCAGCTCGCCTACCTGGTAGATGGTCAGGTCGGTCTGCACGGCGAGCCGCAGCCGGCCTTCGCCGCGCTGCACGTCGATCATGGCGCGATCAGCTTGGCCACCGCGGCCAGCATCTGGGCGGGCTGGAAAGGCTTGACCACCCAGGCGCGCGCGCCGGCGGCCTGGCCTTCCTGCTTGCGGCTTTCCTGAGACTCGGTGGTCAGCATGATCACCGGGGTGAACTTGTAGGCCGGCAGCTTCTTGAGCTCTTTCACGAAGGTGATGCCGTCCATGTTGGGCATGTTCACATCGCTGATCACCAGATGAATCTTCTGGCCGGTCAGCTTGGCCAGCGCGTCCTTGCCATCGCAGGCTTCAAGCACGTCGTAGCCTTGCCCTTTGAGGGCGATACCTACTACTTGGCGAATACTGGCGGAGTCATCCACCACGAGAATGGCCTTGGCCATGGAACCTCCCGGTTGCGCGTCGAACGTTAGAAAAAGGTGATGTCGCTGGCGGTCGGAGCGCTGTTGGCCCGGCCGTGATGGTTGTTTCGCTGTTCCTGCATGGCGTAAGTGCGCTCGGTTTCAGCCAGCCAGCCGGCCACGTCCATGCTCAGGGGGACGTTGGCTTCGCGGGCTCGCTCCACGTGCTGATGCAGGTCGGCCATGCGCTGCTGCACCTGGTTGAGGATCTGGCTGACGCGATCCTGGAACTGCAGCGCCACCAACACCTCGGATAGCTCCTGACCAATACCTTCGCTTTCTTGACGCAGTAATTCGGACGCCCCCTGGAGCTTGCCGGTGATGCCCTCGAAGCGACCCAGCACGCCCTGGATCGCTTGCTCGGCCTGGGCGACGCTGTCGTTGCCCTTGTCGGTGCTTTCGCCCGCAACTTCTACCAGGTGGCCAATGGCGGCGTTGATCACGTCCACCTTGGCGGACATCTTCTGACCAGTCTCGCTGGATTGACTCGACAGCGAACGCACGGCGTCAGCCACTACCGCGAAGCCGCGACCTGCCTCGCCGGCGCGGGCGGCCTCGATGGCCGCATTGAGCGCCAGCAGGTTGGTTTGCGCGGCGATGGCCGCCACGTCGGCGGCCATCTGCCGCAGCTCCCCGGTGTAGTCCGTGAGATGGCGTACCGCCTGGAGCATTTCATCGCGGCTATGCTGGCTGATGCGCAGGCTGTCGACCACCTCGGCCAGGGCGCCATGGCTCTGCGCCAAGCCTTCGCTCACGCCGCCTTCGCCCATTTCACCAGCCGCTTGGCGTGAAGCGGCCAGCGTCTGGTCGAGGCGTCCCGCGATATCCACGAACCGCTGAGTGAGCGCGCCTACTGCGGTTTCTGTTTGCTCGCGGGATGTTTCGATCTGGCGCATCCACACGGGCAGCGCTGCATCGCACAACCGCTGTGCGTCAGGCAGGGGTTCGCTCGTTGGCTCTACCACTGATGGGGCGGCAGCGGGGGCGGCAGGCTTCCGACCGACGCGCCAGGCAGAGAAACCACCGGCCAGTAGAGTAGGTAGCGCGACACAGGCAGCGTTGAGCCAAAGACTGAGGTCGCTGGTCAGTGCCAGGGCGCTGATGGAAACGACAGCGCCCACGGCGCTGGCGGCCAGCGGCAGGGAGCGGGAAGCGGAGCGAAACTCCTGGGGGGCAATGGTCATGGGAGGCCCTTGAGCAGTAGCCCCGGTCAGGGGCAGGTATCTGGGTTATCTCCTATTGCCCTCATAACATTAATTAATTGGCGTGCCATTCGTCGTCTTGTGGATCCATTTATACAGCGTTTATACAGCTACATACCACTGTATAAGCTGTGAAAATTGGCTGGAAGCGGCTTGGAAGGGCGTGGAAGAGCACGCGGCCCCGCACAACGTAGCGGCAACCGTTAGAACGCTGGTTGTATAGGTTCCGGTTGGTAGAGACAGCGCCATCGGCGCGAAAGCCACTCTTCGCTGTCACCTCTTAAGTTGACGAACCCAGCTAGCGACAGAACTAACTAGCGCGGGCGTTAACCCATCTTCCTGCCCATCAGGCCGCTGTCGGATTACAACCGAAACCACTGCCGCATCGCCTTCCCGAGCAGGGCCACGGCCTCATCCCCTTGTGACGCAGCGCTGCGCACGAACACGATTTCATGGTCAGGAATCATTGGCAGATCTTCCAGAATCCGCATACGCTCGGTGACCTTGGCGCGGTCGATCAGGCTCACCGCCAACCCGGCTTCCACGCAGGCTTTTACCGCCTGGTTGGACTGGCTTTCGAGCACGATACGCGAACGTCGACCGCACGCCTGGAGCGCTTCGGTCATGGCTTCGCGGTAGGGGCATTGCACGGCATGTACGGCCAAGGGCAAAGGGTCATCGAGCGCCACGGCGGTATTCATAGGGCCGACCCAGACAGGCGTGGTCGACATCAACACCTGAGCGTCGGGGTCGGCCTGGCCCTTGGGCTGGGCCAACACGGCTGTCTGCAGCTTGCCCCGCTGTATCCCCTCCCGCAGCGCATAACTGGGCCCTGTCTTGAGCTCCAGTACTACATTGGGCCAGGCTGCGGTGAAGATGGGAAGGATGTCCAGAATGACATGCGCCGCGTATTCGTCGGGCACGCCCAAGGTGATGCGCCCCGCGAGGGCCGCGCCGTGCAGGTCCGCCAACGCTTGGTCGTGGGTGCGTAACAGCTCGGCCGTGGAGACCAGCAGGCGTTGACCCAATGCGGTCAGGGACACTGACTGATTGTCCCGGTTGAGTAGGCGGCCGCCTGCTATCTCCTCCAAACGCCGAATATGCACACTCACCGCCGCCGGGCTCTTGTGCAACTGCTCGGCAGCGGCACTGAACTTGCCGATGCGCACCACTGAATGGAAGGTCCGCAGAAGGTCAATATCGAGGATGGCGCTCATGCTTCAATTTCCTTCAACAACTACTGCAGCATATTTTGATTTATTAGGTTAGGTCATTTCCCTAGCCTGGGTGCATGAGCCAGCCCAATTCGACCCAACTCAACGAACCGGCACGCCACACGTTTCGGGACACCCTGCCATTACCTTTGCTCGAAGCAGGAATGCTGCTGACCTGGAGCTCCGGGTTTATCGGCGCGCGCTTTTCCATAGACTACGCTCCGGCCTTGCTGGTGGTGTTCTGGCGTTGCGTGCTGGTCTGCGTTCTGCTGTGGCCCTTCGTCCTGAAGCCGTTACGAACAACGCCGGTTCCCGTGCTGTTGACCAATGCCGGCATTGGCCTGCTGGCAATGGCCGGATACCTGGCCGGGGTCGCCCAAGGCATCGCGCTTGGCGTGCCGGCCGGCCTCGCCGCCCTTTGCGCGGACCTGCTGCCCCTGGGCATGGCGCTATTGGCGGCGGGGTTTTTGGGCGAGCGATTGGCCCTTCGGATGTGGTTGGGGTTGATCCTTGGGCTGGTGGGTGTGCTCTGGGTCACCCAGGGCGTGCTGGAGCTGGGCAGCGCGCCTCTCTGGGCCTATGGCCTGCCGGTGGCGGGCATGCTGTCACTCGCGGTGGCGACCCTGTGGCAGAAGCGCTTGAGTGCTGCCCGATCCATGGGCCTGCTGCCCAACCTCTGGCTGCAATGTTTTGTCTCCAGCTTCGTCTTCGCCGCTATCCAGGGCAGCCAGGGTAGCCTGGCCCCCGTTCCGACCATCGGGTTCGCGCTGAGCGTGCTGTGGACGGTGGGCTTGTCGACGCTCGGCGGTTACGGGCTGTACTGGCTGTGCCTGCGCCGAAGCAGCGGCACCCGCGTGGCCAGCGTGCTTTACCTTAGCCCGCCGATCACCATGATCTGGGCCTGGGCCATGTTCGGTGAACCTTTGAGCTGGCAGATGGCGCTCGGGATGGCGGTTTCGGCCGGCGGCCTCTGGCTGGTGATTGGGGAGAGCAACCGGCCCGCTCGGCCCGAATGAGCTGTCGGCCTGCGAAGGTCGACTCTGAAACATTGATTGACAATCCTTTGTAGTTTTCTCATAGTCACATTTCGCAAACGTTTGCGCGTGTGCAGATCCCACCCGGCAGCGTTCGCCCGAAGAATAATCACAATAATGGAGATCACCCATGAAGCTGCCCTTCGCTGGTCGCCTGCTGGCCGCTGCCGTACTCAGCGCCACCACCCTGTTGCCATTCTCTGTGGCTCACGCCGAATCCTCCGAAAAGCCCAAGGTCGCATTGGTCATGAAGTCCCTGGCCAACGAGTTCTTCCTGACCATGGAAGATGGCGCCAAGGCGTACCAGAAAGAACACGCCTCGGATTTCGACCTGATCTCCAACGGGATCAAGGATGAGTCCGATACTTCCAGCCAGATTCGTATCGTCGAGCAGATGATCGTTTCCAAGGTCGATGCGCTGGTGATCGCCCCGGCCGATTCCAAGGCCCTGGTGCCGGTACTTAAGAAAGCCATGGACGCCGGCATCGTGGTGGTGAACATCGACAACCAGCTCGATGCCGGTGTGCTCAAGAGCAAGAACCTCGAAGTCCCCTTCGTAGGGCCGGACAACCGCAAGGGCGCGGCCCTGGTGGGCGAATACCTGGCCAAGCAACTGCAACCGGGCGCCCAGGTCGGGATCATCGAGGGCGTGCCGACCACCAGCAATGCGCAGCAGCGCACCGCCGGCTTCAAGGACGCCATGGCCGCGGCCAAGATGAACGTGGTTTCCGTGCAGTCCGGCAACTGGGAAATCGACAAGGGCAACGCGGTGGCCTCGGCCATGCTCAACGAATACCCCGACCTCAAAGCCTTGCTGGCCGGAAACGACAGCATGGCGCTGGGCGCGGTGTCCGCGGTGCGCGCGGCCGGCAAGACAGGCCAGGTAAAGGTGGTCGGCTACGACAACATCAATGCCATCAAGCCGATGCTCAAGGATGGCCGTGTATTGGCTACCGCAGACCAGTTCGCCGCTCGCCAGGCGGTATTCGGTATCGAGGCCGCGCTGAAAAAACTCAAGGGCGAGAAGGTCCAGACCAATGACAAGGGCGTGATCGAGACCCCGGTAGAGCTCGTTACCCAGCCTTGATCTCTTGACCGAGGCACCCGCTCCAGGCGGGCGGGTGTCGGGAGAAACCCTATGTCCGCGTCCCCAACGACGCCGGTCCTGTCGATCAGCGACATCGGCAAGACCTACGCTCAGCCCGTGCTGGGCGGTATCACCCTTGACCTGATGCGCGGGGAAGTCCTCGCGCTGACGGGCGAAAACGGCGCCGGCAAGAGCACCTTGTCGAAAATCATCGGCGGCCTGGTCACGCCAACCGCCGGCACCATGGTGTTCAGTGGCAGCCCTTATGCGCCGCAGAGCCGGGGCGAGGCCGAGAAGCTCGGCGTGCGCATGGTGATGCAGGAGCTGAACCTGCTGCCTACCCTGACCGTGGCGGAAAACCTGTTCCTGGACAACCTTCCGCGCCGGGCGGGCTGGATCGACCGCAAGCGTCTGCGCGAAGAGGCGATCAAGGCCATGGCGCAAGTCGGCCTGGACGCCATCGACCCCGACACCCTGGTCGGCGACCTGGGCATCGGCCACCAGCAGATGGTGGAGATCGCCCGTAACCTGATCGGCGATTGCAGGGTTCTGATCCTGGACGAGCCCACCGCCATGCTCACCTCCCGCGAGGTGGAAATGCTCTTCGAGCAGATCCAGCGCCTACGGGCCGAGGGCGTGTCCATCATCTATATCTCCCATCGCCTGGAAGAGCTGGCTCGCGTGTCCCAGCGCATCGCCGTGCTGCGTGACGGCCGGCTGGTGTGTGCCGAACCGATTTCCCGCTACGACAGCGAACAGCTGGTGACCCTGATGGTCGGTCGCGAGCTGGGTGAGCATATCGACATGGGCCAGCGGCAGATCGGCGACGTGGTGCTGGCCGTGAACAAGCTCAGCCGCAAAGGCAAGGTGCAGGACGTGTCCTTCAGCGTGCGCGCCGGGGAAATCTATGGGATTTCCGGGCTGATCGGGGCAGGGCGCACTGAACTGCTGCGGCTGATCTACGGCGCCGACCGTGCCGACGGCGGTACCGTCGAGGTGGGCCGGCCGCTGCGCCCGGTTGCGCTGCGCTCGCCCGCCGACGCGGTGGCGCATGGCATCGCCTTGATCACCGAAGACCGCAAGAGCGAAGGCCTGTTGATGACTCAATCCATCAGCGCGAACATCGCACTGGGGAACATGGCCAACATCTCCCGTGGGGGAGTGGTCAGCGCCGAGGACGAGCGCGCCCTGGCACAGCGCCAGATCGACGCCATGCGCATCCGTAGCGCCGGGCCGTCGCAGTTGGTGTCTGAATTGTCCGGCGGCAACCAGCAGAAGGTGGTGATAGGTCGCTGGCTGGAACGCGACTGTCCGGTGATGCTGTTCGACGAGCCCACCCGGGGTATCGACGTAGGCGCCAAGTTCGACATCTATGCCTTATTGGCCGAGCTCACCCGCCAAGGCCGCGCGCTGGTAGTGGTGTCCAGCGACCTGCGTGAGCTGATGCTGATCTGCGACCGCATCGGTGTGCTCTCCGCCGGGCGACTGATCGAGACCTTCGACCGCGACAACTGGACCCAGGACCGCTTGCTCGCTGCCGCTTTCGCCGGCTACCAGAAACGTGACGCGCTCATTCATGACCCAGCGCTCAGGACTGCCCCATGAAAAACATAAGCTCTGCAACGCTGCAAACCCCTGCCCGGCGCAGCGGTAACTACTTTGGCCTGGGAACCTACCTTGGCCTGGCCGGCGCGCTCCTGGCAATGATCGTGCTGTTCTCCATCCTCAGCGACCATTTCCTCTCCTATCAGACCTTCAGCACCCTGGCCAACCAGATTCCGGACCTGATGGTGCTGGCGGTGGGCATGACGCTGATCCTGATCATCGGCGGCATCGACCTTTCCGTGGGTTCGGTACTGGCGCTGGCAGCCTCGGCGGTAAGCGTGGCCATCCTTGGCTGGGGCTGGAGCGTGTTCCCCGCCGCGGTGCTGGGCATCGGTTGCGCCACCCTGGCGGGCACCATCACCGGCTCGATTACGGTGGCCTGGCGCATTCCTTCGTTCATCGTCTCGCTGGGTGTGCTGGAAATGGCCCGTGGCGTGGCCTACCAGATGACCGACTCGCGCACCGCCTATATCGGCGACGCCTTCGCCTGGCTGTCCAACCCGCTGGCCTTCGGCATTTCGCCCTCATTCCTGATCGCCTTGCTGGTGATCTTCATTGCCCAGGCCGTGCTCACCCGCACTGTGTTCGGGCGCTACCTGATCGGCATCGGCACCAACGAAGAAGCCGTGCGCCTGGCTGGCATCAACCCCAAACCCTACAAGATCCTGGTGTTCTCGCTGATGGGCCTGTTGGCCGGTGTAGCGGCGCTGTTCCAGATTTCCCGGTTGGAAGCGGCAGACCCTAACGCCGGCGCTGGCCTGGAGCTGCAAGTGATCGCGGCGGTGGTGATCGGTGGCACCAGCTTGATGGGCGGACGTGGTTCGATCATCAGCACTTTCTTCGGCGTGCTGATCATTTCCGTGCTGGCCGCCGGATTGGCGCAGATCGGCGCCAGCGAGCCGACCAAGCGGATCATCACCGGTGCCGTGATCGTGATTGCCGTGGTGCTGGATACCTACCGCAGCCACCGGGCACGTCGGCAGGGCTGATATGGCAACCATCAAAGATGTGGCGGCACTAGCTGGCATCTCCTATACCACCGTGTCCCATGTGGTGAACAAAAGCCGGCCGGTGAGCGAGCCGGTGCGGCTGAAGGTCGAGGCAGCCATCGCCCAGCTGGGCTACGTGCCCAGCGGCGTGGCCAGGTCGCTCAAGGCCCGCAGCACCCGCACCATTGGCATGTTGATTCCCAACGGCATCAACCCGTATTTCGCCGAGCTGGCCCGGGGAATCGAGGATCATTGCGAGCGCAACGGCTTCTGCGTGATTCTTTGCAATTCCGACGACAACCCGGAGAAACAGCGCAATTACCTGCGCGTGCTGCTGGAGAAGCGCGTCGATGGCCTGATCGTGTCTTCAGTGGATGGCGATGTGGGCATCGCCGGAGGGCTGGCCGAAGTGCGTACGCCCTTGGTAGTGGTCGACCGCGAACTGGATAGCGTCCCTGCTGACACGGTACGTATCGACCACGAACAGGGCGCCTGGCTGGCGACCCGGCACCTGCTGGAGCTCGGCCATGAACGCATTGCCTGCATCAGCGGGCCGACCGCGACGCCTGTGGCGGACATGCGCCTGGCCGGCTATCGGCGGGCCTTGCGTGAAGCAGGCCTCGACCCTGAGCCCGGTTGGATGGTTAACAGTGAATTCACCAGCCCGGCCGGCTACCAGGCTGCCGTCCACCTGCTCGAGGGCATGAAGCCCACCGCCATTTTCGCCGGCAACGATGTGATCGCCATCGCCGTGCTACGTGCCGCGGCCGAGCGGGGCATCTCGGTACCTGGTCAGTTGTCGGTGGTCGGCTTCGACGATATTCAGATCAGCCGTTATGTCTATCCCGCGCTGACCACGGTGGGGCAGTCCATCCGGCAACTGGGCGAAACGGCGGCCGAAATGCTGCTGCGCCGCATCATCTCTCCCGATTCCCTTGAAGTGCGCCGGCTACTGGTCACCCCCAGTGTCGTGGTACGGGAATCCACCGCAGCCCCTGGCCTCAAGATGCCGACCCGGAGTGACGCATGAACAACCAACAGGCAGACATCGTGATTGTCGGCAGCCTCAACATGGATCTGGTGATACGTGCCAAGCGAATGCCGCGCCCAGGTGAAACCCTGGCCGGCGACACCTTTACGACGGTCCCCGGTGGCAAGGGCGCCAACCAGGCTGTCGCGGCCGCCCGGCTGGGCGCGTCCGTTGCCATGGTGGGGTGCGTGGGTGACGATGCCTATGGCGAGCGCCTGCGCGCGGGCCTGATGATTGAAGCCATCGATTGCCGGGCCCTGACAACCCTTTCCAATGTGTCCACTGGCGTGGCGTCCATCGTGGTGGACGAACAGAGCCAGAACGCGATCCTGATCGTGGCGGGCGCTAATGGCCAGCTCACCCCCGAGCTGCTGGAGCAGTTCGACGCTGTGCTCGATTCGGCGCGGATCGTCATCTGTCAGCTTGAGGTCCCCGTGCCCACGGTACAGCATGCCCTGACCCGAGCCCGTCAGCTTGGCAAGACAGTGATACTCAACCCGGCGCCGGCCGTGGGGCCGCTGCCTGCCGAGTGGTATCCGCTGATCGACTATCTGGTGCCCAACGAAAGCGAAGCCCAGGCGCTGACGGGTATCGCGGTGAACTCGCCTGAGAGCGCTGAGCAGGCCGCGCGCATACTGCGCGACGC
Organism: Pseudomonas sp. DC3200b2; assembly: GCF_049895785.1. Taxonomy (NCBI): domain Bacteria; kingdom Pseudomonadati; phylum Pseudomonadota; class Gammaproteobacteria; order Pseudomonadales; family Pseudomonadaceae; genus Pseudomonas; species Pseudomonas sp. DC3200b2. Next base: position 16,682 of record NZ_JAFCTA010000008.1, read on the forward strand.
CGGGGCGCGCAACGTGGTGATCACCCTTGGCGAGCGAGGCGTATTCAAGCTCGGCGATAAGGGCGGTGGGCATTGGCCTGCGCCGAGCGTGAACGCCCTGGACAGCACCGCGGCGGGGGACACCTTCGTCGGCGGGTTCGCCGCGGCCTTGGCAGCCGGCCAGAGCGAAGGGGATGCGCTGCGCTTCGCTCAGGCGGCGGCGGCTCTTTCCGTGACCCGTGCCGGCGCCCAGCCGTCGATTCCCACCTACGCCGAAGTCAAGGATTTTTCCCGCGCATGAAAAAGACAGCCCTGCTCAACATCGAACTGTCCAAGGTGGTCGCCTCCCTGGGCCACGGCGATATTCTGATGATCGTGGACGCCGGTATGCCCGTACCGCCGGGCGTGCAGCTGATCGACCTGGCGCTGACCCGCGGCGTGCCGGACTTTGTCAGCGTGCTGGATGTGGTCCTCAGCGAAATGCAGGTGGAAAGCCATGTGCTGGCCAATGAAATGATCAACGTCAAGCCGCCGGCTCTGCAGGTGCTTGAAAGCCTGAACCTGGACAATCAGCTGGGTGAACAACGCTGGGTCAGCCATGAGGCGCTCAAGGCCTTGAGCCGCACGGCCAAGGCGATCGTCCGCACCGGCGAATGCCAGCCCTATAGCAATGTGGCGCTGGTGGCCGGCGTGGTCTTTTAACTGACGAAAGGAGCTACATGGATGTTCAAAGGACTATCCAGATACCTGATCGGAGGCGCGCTGCTCGTGGCCATCTCGACCATTTCGGCTGTGCAGGCCGCGGAAAAACGTGACCTGATCATCGATACCGATCCCGGCGCCGATGATGTAGTAGCGCTGCTGCTGGCCCTGGCTTCGCCCGAAGAACTGAATGTCATGGCCATTACCACGGTGGCGGGCAACGTGCGGCTGGACAAGACCTCGCGCAACGCTCGCCTGGCGCGCGAATGGGCCGGGCGGGAAGAGGTGCCGGTCTATGCCGGTGCTCCCCGGCCATTGGTGCGCACGCCCATCTACGCCGAGAACGTGCATGGTCAGGAAGGGCTGCCGGGCGTGCCTGTGCATGAGCCGGCCAAGGGCCTGGCGCCCGGCAACGCGGTGGACTACCTGATTCGCACCCTGACTCAGGCCAAGCCCCACAGCGTGACCATCGCCATGCTCGGGCCGCAGACCAACCTGGCCCTGGCCCTGACCCAGGCGCCGGAAATCACCCAAGGCATCAAGGAAGTGGTGGTCATGGGCGGCGCGCACTTCAACGGCGGCAATATCACCCCGGTAGCCGAATTCAACCTCTACGCCGACCCGCATGCCGCGCAGATCGTGCTGGCCAGCGGGGTGAAGCTCACCTATGTGCCGCTGGATGTGACCCACAAGATCCTGACCAGCGAAGCCCGCCTCAAGCAGATCGCCGCCCTGGGCAACAACGCCGGCCAACTGGTGGGCGACATTCTCAACGAGTACGTGAAGCTGGACATGGAGCACTATGGCCTGCCCGGCGGCCCGGTGCATGACGCCAGCGTGATCGCCTGGTTGCTCAAGCCGGAGCTGTTCTCCGGCCGGGAGATCAACCTGGCGATCGACAGCCGTGAGGGGCTCGGCTTTGGCCAGACGGTGGCCGACTGGTACGGTACCCTGAAGCAGAAACCGAATGTCTTCTGGGTTGAGAACGGCGATGCACAGGGCTTCTTCGACCTGCTGACGGCACGTTTGGGGCGACTGAAGTAAAGCTGGGCAACCGGATATCAGCGAGGGGCCAGCAGCGCTGTCAGATGGGCTGCCATTCGCTCGAAGGGCAGCCGGCTCGCCACATGGCCATGTCGCCGCTCGACCAGGGAGTAAGCGATGTCCGGCAACGCTGGCAGCGAGGCCGACGCCAGCGGCGGCAGCCCCAAGCCGGCTTCGGTACGGCAGCTAAGACCCAAGCCAGCCTCTACCGCGGCGCGCACGCCCTCCAGGCTTGGAGTCGTAAGTGCCAGGCGCCATGGTCGCCCCGCGGCATCAAGCACCCTTTGCGCGGCGAGCAGGAAGGGGCAGGGCGGGGTGATGCCTATCAGCGGCACCACGTCCGCTTCGGCTAGCCCCGCGTCGCCGAACCACTGCATAGGCAAGCGGGCCACGACCCGGCCGCCGAAAGGCTCCCCCGCGCATAAGGCCGTGTCGATGCGATCTTCGCCCAGTGCCTGGAGTAGCTCGGTGGTACTGCCGATCATCATGGAAAAGGCCGCATTCGGTGTTGCTGCCTTGATGTCGGCGAGGGTAGGGCGCAGCACCCCCGCCACGAAATCCTGAACTACGCCTATCCGCACCGGCAGCGCCTGATCCGGAGCCAGTTCAGCGCGGGCCGCGTCGATCCGGCCAAGGATGGCACGTGCGTGGGCCAGCAGTACCCCACCCGCCGGATTCAGCCGAAGGGCCCGGCCGTCCCGGTCGAACAACGCCTGGCCTACCAAGCGCTCCAGGCGTGCTATTTGCAGGCTGGCTGCGGACTCGCTGCGAGCGATGCGGTTGGCGGCTGCAGCGAGCGAGCCGCCATCGACGACGGCAAGGAAGGTGCGAAGCAAAGGGGACGGCAAGTCGGGAAGCATGAGAAGCGCTCAAGTCTGATCATTGTAGAACTGCACTATAGTTCTGCGTCACTCAAATATGCTCTGGCCTTCAACCTTCATCAGGAGATCGCCATGCCCTTCGCTCGAGTGACCTTGTCTCACGCTCTTCTTCCCGGTACCGAAGCGAATCTGTGCGAAGCGCTTACAACGCTGATCGCCGAAGCCCTCGCAAAACGGCATGACCTGACCTCCGTGCTCATCGAGGTACCCGGCCGCCTGCGCTGGGCGGTCGGCAATAGGGAGCAATCGATGGCGGCCCATCTGGAAGTCTGGGTGACCGCCGGCACCAATTCCTCCGAGCAGAAACGCGACTTCCTTTCCAAGGCCATGGCTGTGCTGCGCAGCGCTCTGCCGGGCCTGCATCCGGCGAGTTATATCGTGGTGAACGAGGTTCCTGCCTCGGATTGGGGATACGGCGGCATCAGCCAAGCGGATCGAGCAAAAGGAACGGCGCCCGCCTAGGCCTGTGGCAAGGGCTTTTGCCAAACGGCGGCCACATTGTGGCTGCCGTTCGGGCGCTGCCGCTATCGCCGCAGCCGCGCCATCGTGAGCGCGTCGACATAGGCGCCATCACGCACGGCATAATCCCGCAGCAGGCCCTCCCGCTCGAAACCAAACTTCGCATAGAGCTTCAGCGCGGCCTCGTTATCGGCGAATACCGTCAGTTCCACCCGGCGCAGGTTCATCCAGTCATCGGCTACCGCCAGGGCCGCTTGCATCAGCCGCGAACCGACACCCTTGCCCTGCCAGGTCGATGCCACGCCCATGCCGATCGTGCCTACATGGCTCTGGCGAATACGGGTGTACTGCTCAAGGCTGATATTCCCGATCACTTGGCCTTCATGCACGGCGACCAGGGGAATGCGCCGGTCCGTGCTCATCTCCAGACGCTTTCGCCAGACGTCGACCGACTGATAGGGCATCTGCAGTACCTGACGGCATACCGTCGGGTCCCGGTACAGCGCGGTAATGCCGTCAAGATGAAGCGCGGTCAATGGTTCGATGGAAATCTTGGGGCGCGTACTAGGCACTGCGTCGTGAAACCGAGAAAGTCCAGATAGAACTCCCGGGCCTTGGCCTCATCGAACATCCGCAATATGGGAATGCCCTTTTCAAAATGGATCGCCGGCGCAGTCTCGACTTGAGAAAGCGCCGCCGAGGCAGTATTCCAATCGTTGTATCCAAGCTGCTGCGTCACCGGTTCCAGGGCCGCCGAGTGGCTCACCACTTGATTGCGCGACGCCAGCGAGGCGCGCAAGCGCTTGGCCATTTGCTTGGCCTGTTCTATCGAAAGCATCCATCCTCCGGTAGTCGAAGCGTTTTGGTGCTCGCATTGCCAAGCCCCGACACTGAAGAGATGCAAAAGGGGAATGGAGCCTAGAAATGCTTTCACCTTTCCTTTCGGAGCGAGCGGCGGGCAGCATCAACCTGAGGTGACCATACACAGCGTCTTGGAGCCGAAAAAGGTTGATCAGTGATACGCTCAAGCCTCGAACCTCCCCAGGAAGGGAAAGCCATGCGTAAGCTGCTCGGGCGAACGTCGTCCATCAATGTGCGAAAGGTCCTCTGGGCTTGTATGGAGCTTGACCTACCGTTCGAGCATGACCCGGACTGGGGCTTGGGCTACAGATCTCCAAAGAGCCCCCAGTTTCTGGCGCTGAACCCCAATGCCCAGATTCCCGTGCTTGTCGAAGGCGACTTCGTGCTCTGGGAGTCCAACAGCATCATCCGTTATCTCGCCAACAGCCAGGGCGCGTCCCTGCTCTATCCACAGCCCGCCGAAGCCAGGGCCAGGGTGGATCAATGGCTCGACTGGCAAGCGGCTGAACTCAATCCTTCCTGGAGTTATGTCTTTCATTCGCGGGTGCGAAAGAACCCGGGCTTCCAAGACCCTGACCTATTGCGGGAGGGCGAGGCTCGCTGGGCGGCGACCATGGCCGTCCTGGACGGGCAGCTTGCGCGCACCGGCGCCTACGTTTGTGGCGCGGACTTCACCCTGGCGGATATCGCCATCGGCCTCTCGGTGAACCGCTGGTTCCAGACACCTTTCGAGCACCCGGCGCTCCCTGCGGTAGAAGCGTACCTGCAGCGGTTGGCCGAGCGCGAAGGTTATGCGCGCTACTGTGGTGAAGGACAGCCGTAGAACGAGGCGGGCAGCCATCAGGCTTACTACCGCACCGCGCCATCCCGAGTTCTCGCTTGATAGGCCTCACGGGAGGCCTCGATGGCTTCCCGGTGTCGCTCGGCCCATAGCCACACATTGCAAAACGCCTCGGCCAGGCTCATGCCCATCTCCGTCAGCCGGTACTCCACTTTCGGCGGCACCACGGGGTACACCGTGCGTACAAGTAACCCATCCGCTTCCATCTGGCGTACCGTCTTGGTCAGCATTTTCTGGCTCACATCCCCGAGCTCGGCTGCCAACTGAGTGAAGCGCAAACAGCCCTGTTCGGCCAGCGCTTCGATCACCAGCATCGTCCATTTGTCCGCGATGCGCCCGATGATCTCCTTCACCAGCTGATCGAGTTGCGGGTCGTATTTTTCGTTGCCATGGGGCCATTTCGGCGGCCGGGAAGCAGGGGACGTCGGAGCGTTCATAAAGCTTGGTTTCCTCGCGGTAACTACGGCACTTTTGGGTGCGTACTTCCCGTCCGCGCCCGGGAAATCTATGGTACCCCCGCTTGCTTGAGGCAAAGCGTCTTGAGTTTCCATCAGAGAGGAATGAGTCATGCGCACAACAGGCAATACCATCCTGGTAACCGGTGGCGGCAGCGGCATTGGTCGTGAGTTGGCCAAGGCCTTCCTGGCTTTGGGCAATGAAGTGATCATCGCTGGGCGGCGCGAGTCAGCCCTGCGGCAAGTCGCCAAGGCGAATCCCGGCCTGCGGTACACCGTGCTCGATATCAGCGACCCGGCGGACACCGAGCGTGTGGCCCAGCAACTGATTGCCAGCTATCCTGGGTTGAACGTGGTGATCCACTGCGCGGGTATCATGCGAGCGGAGTCCCTGCGCCAGGGTGCCACGGCGCTGGAAGCCACGGTTGCAACCAACCTGTTGGGCCCGATTCGCCTGGACGGATGGTTACTGCCTCACTTCCTCAAGCAGCCCCACGCCGCCATCGTTACCGTCTCTTCCGGACTGGCTTTCGTGCCGCTGGCGCTCACACCCAGCTACTGCGCAACCAAGGCGGCGGTGCATTCCTACAGTCAATCGCTGCGATATCAACTCAAGGACACCCCTGTAAAGGTCCATGAACTGGCCCCGCCCTACGTGCAGACAGAGCTGATGGGCGAGCGGCAGGCCAATGACCCTCGTGCGATGCCGTTGAAGGACTTTATCGAAGAAGTCATGAGCATCTTCAAGCATGCCCCTGAAGCGGACGAGATATTGGTTGAACGGGTCAAGCCGCTACGCTTCGCCGAGCGCAACGGGGGATACGCCGAGTTTTTCACGAGCTTCAACGATCAATTGGTGGCGGAGCGGGAAGGGGAGTGATCAGTAGATTGGCTCAGTCGTAGCCATCCCGGTACGGCTACATCGACGACCGTGGAGCCACTCCCGCGGCACAAGGTTAACTTTCCTGAATTTAGTGAATGCAACTCACTCTCATCGAATGTATGATCGCGGCGCTTTGGCCCCAGACCTGCCGCGAGATACGCTTTGATGCGCTACGCCTTCGTTTCCTTGTGTGTGCTACAAACCTTCCCCGCCCTTGCGTGGGCTGAAACCCCAGCCCAGGTTCCCTCTACCGACCTCCCCACGCTCTATGTGGAAGCGCAGGGCACCGTGGGGCAGGAGGGCGACGGCGCGCAAGGCTACCGCGCACAGCGTTCGTCCAGCGCGACCCGGACCGACACGCCGCTCCATGAGACGCCGCAGTCCGTATCCGTGATCACCGCGAAGGTGCTGGAAGACAGCAATGTCAACCGCCTGCAGGACGCGCTCGATTATGGCGGCGGCGTGGGCCGGGCGAACAACTTCGGCGGGCAGGGCCTGACCACTTACACCGTGCGCGGCTTCACCTCCGGCGAGTTCTACCGCAATGGCTTCCCGGTCAACCGGGGTTACCCCAACGCCCCGGACGCCAACACCATCGAGCGCATCGATATTCTGCGTGGCCCGGCGGCTACCCTCTATGGTCGCGGCGACCCAGGCGGTACCTTCAACGTTGTGAGCAAGCAGCCCCAGGCTGAGCGCAAGACCACCATCGGCGGGCAGTTCGACGATCAAGGCATGTACCGCGGCACCCTGGACACCACCGGTGCGTTGGACGACAGCGGCACGCTCACCTACCGGCTGAACCTGCTGGGGGAGGGCGGCGACAGCTTCCGTGACCACGTGGAAACCGAGCGCTACGACGTTGCGCCGGTGCTGACCTGGCAGGCCACCGAAGATACCCGTATCACCTTCGACGGTGATTACATGCGCAATAACCACCCGCTGGATCGCGGCAATACCCGCTACCTGAACCAGGTCGGCACCGGCAGCCGGGATACCTATATCTGGGAAAAAGGCTCCACCAACCTGCTGCACAACGACAACAACGTCAGCCAGCTGCGTTTCGAGCACCTGCTCAACGATACCTGGCAGCTTGCCGGTGGCCTGCAATGGCTGGACGGTAGCTTGCGCGGCAATGCCGTGGAGGCCAATGGCCTGCAGGCCGATGGCCGCACGCTGGGGCGCAACCTCAACTGGCGCAAGCTGGAGTGGAACGACCTCGATGCCCAGCTCAACCTCTCCGGCACCTTTTACGCCGGCGGGCTGGAGCATACCCTGCTGACGGGCGTCGAGTACGAAGCCTACGACTACGAGTCGATCATCCTGCGCTCGGCCACCGGTACGGGTGCCTACCCGATCGACATACTCGACCCCGTGCTGGGCCAGGCGCGCCCAGCACTGACCCGCGTCACCACCTACGACCATGAACAGCTCAAGACTGCCGCTGCCTTCCTGCAAGACCAGGTCGCCCTCACTGAACGGCTCAAGCTGCTGGTGGGCGTGCGCCTCGAGCGTGACCAGCATGACTATGACAACAAGATTGGCAAGGACTGGCACAAAGACGAAAGCGCGGTCACCCCACGCTATGGCCTGGTCTACGACCTTACCCCTGACGTTGCGCTCTATGGCAGCTATTCCGAATCCTTCAAGCCCAACATGGGGCGCTCCAGCACGGGCGCGGGCTTCGATGCCGAAGAGGGCAAGTCCTACGAGCTAGGTGTGAAATGGAAGGCCCTGGACGATCAGCTCGCCATCGACGCGGCCATCTTCCACACCATCAAGGACAACGTCCTGGCGCTGGATCCGGCCGACTCCAACTTCAGCGTGGCCGCCGGGACCGTGCGCAGCCGCGGCTTCGACTTGAACCTTTCGGGCAACATCACGCCCCAGTGGCGCGTAATGGGCAGCTACGCCTACGTGGACGCCGAGGTCACCAAGGACACCTCGCTGGCCACCGGCACGCGTCTGGCCAACATCCCCCAGCGCAGCTTCAATCTGCTCAACGTGTACGAGTTCCAGGATGGGCGCCTGAAGGGCCTTGGCTTGGGCATGGGGGTTCGTCATGTGAGCGAGCGGGCCGGGCTGACCGCCAACAGCACCTATGAGATGGCCAGCTACACAGTGGCGGACCTGCTCACCTTCTATCAGGTCACCCCCAAGCTGCGGGTCAACCTGGACGTGCGTAACCTCTTCGATGAAGAGTACGAAGAGGGCGCCTTTAACTGGTATGCCTATCCCGGCGCGCCTCGCACGGTGCAAACAGGCTTTACCTATAGCTTCTAGAGCCTGTGGCCGACGGTCCAGCGGGTGACTTCGGCGCGCTGCGATCGGCCTGATCCGACGCAGCGAGCCAAGCGTTGATCAAGGCGTGGATGCCGAACCCATCGGAACGTACACCTTGACCTGGGAACGCCCGCCGCTTTTCGCCTGGTAGAGCGCTTCATCGGCCCGGCGCATCAAAGTATGGATATCTCGCCCGCCTTCAGGATAGAAGGCCAGGCCGATGGAAGAGGAGGTTTTGATCCGCTGGCCTTTGATCGGCCAGGGTTGCTGTAGCGCCTCGCAGAGGCGCGTCGCGAGCCGCACCGCCTGGGCGCGCTCGTCGCAGCCCAGGAATATCACGAATTCATCCCCGCCGATGCGGCCGAAGAGGTCAGTGTCGCGCAGGGCATGACGCGTTCTTTGGGCGAAGGCGACGAGCAGCTCATCGCCGACCTCATGACCGTGCCGGTCGTTGATGCGCTTGAAGTCATCCAGGTCCAGATAAAGCAAGGCTCGACCTGACTCGGGCGGGTTGGCAGTGTTCAAGGTCGATAGCTGCAGGGAAACCAGATCCAGTATCCCGCGCCTGTTGGGTATGCCGGTCAGCGAGTCAATGAAGGCAAGCTGTCGTAGGCGGTCTTCGCTGGCCTTGAGCGCTTCTTGCGCAAGCTTGCGCTCAGTGATGTTCCGGCTGACGATAACCAGCCGCTGGCGGTTCCCCTCGCTGTCGAAATGTGGAGTTTTGACCACTTCCCAGGTGTTGACCCGTCCATCCGCGCCCATGAAGGATTTCTCGATCAGGGTGGGGCGGGCATTACTCCACGCAAGCTCGTCGGTTTCCACGTTTCGGCGGAACCCATCGGCGTAGGCAGGCTGAATCGCTGTCAGTGCTTCGTCGGTAATTCCTACATAGTCAAAGCCGCCCAAGCCGTAGGCTTGCAAAGCCGTTTCATTACAAAACAGCCAGCGGCCTTGGCCGTCCTTGACCACGATGAATTCCTGGATCGAGTCCAGAAGCGCTCGCAGGTCTACGGCGTCGGAGTGAGCGTTCATGTTCAGGCTTCAAGGTCAGGGAATAGGCGGCAGTTTGCTATTACCGTATCGGCAAAGCTGCGCCTTTGCGTAGTCCGCTTGTCGCTGTTCTTTCACCTCACCCTCTGTCTTTGAATGGTCTCAATGACTGCGTCGCGCATTCAGGCCCATCGCCCAGTCAGCGCTGCGCGCCCGGGCCACCACGAAATCCACGAAGGCCCTGGTCTTGGCGGGCAACAGTTTCTGGCTGGAGAAGTAAAGGTAGATCTGTCCGGCGTCCACGTACCACCCAGGCAGTACCCGCTCCAGGCTGCCGTCTTGCAAGTACGGCATCACATCCGGCACGGCCAGCAGGGCGATGCCCAAGCCCAGGCGGGCGCATTGGCACAAGGCCTGGGGATCGTTGGCCAGCAAGCGGGGAGTAAACTGCAAAGGGCTTTGCTGGCCATGCGGACCTTGAAGCATCCAGCTACGCACCTTGCCTGTCTGCACGGAGCGCATGGCCAGATGATCCCGCTTGGCCAACGCCTCCAGGTCCCGGATGCGGCCCTGTTTCGAAAGATAGTCTGGCGATGCCACCAGCACTTGGTGAGCGGGGGCGATGCTTCGGGCCACAAGGCCCTGAGCCAGCTCGATACCGCCACCGACGGCGGCGTCGTAACCCTCCGCCACCAGGTCCACCTGGCGATTCTCGAACGTCCATTCCGGGATGACCTTAGGGTATCGCTCAAGAAATTCGGGCATGAGCGGCAACAGGAAGTCGCGACCGAAGCCGGGCGCGGCCGTAAGCCGTAGAACGCCAGAGGGCTCGTCCGCATGGCTGGCCATATGTTCGATTGCCGCCTGCACGGCGTCCAGTCCGGCACCCACGTTCCCAAGAAACCGCTCGCCGGCCTCGGTCAGGGTCAGCTTGCGTGTACTGCGGTGAAACAGACGAACCCCTAGGTTCGCTTCCAGCTGAGCAACGTTACGGCTCACCGCGGCCGGAGTGAGGCCAAGTCGCCGTGCCGCCGCGGAAAAGCTCCCAGCCTCGGCGCTGCGTACGAACGACAACAGGTTACCCAAGGTTTCCATGTGTCTACCTTCAAGTGATACTTGAAACTGATTCTAGCGATTACCCTCTATTGGAGAAAGACCGAAAAGCGTTTCATAGCCTCATCAACCCACACATACCAGAGGCTAAAACGATGAACATCTCCAATCCTCCGCTCGCCGGCAAAGTCGCTATCGTTACCGGTGGTTCACGCAGCATCGGCGCAGCCATCGCCAAGCGCCTGGCCGCGGACGGCGCGACCGTGGCCATTACCTATAACGCCTCGCGTGACCGCGCCGACGCGGTGGTGCGGCAGATCATCGAGGCGGGTGGCCAGGCTGTCTCGTTGGCCGCCGACGCCGGTGCCCCGCAGGCCGTACGCGAGGCTATCGACGGCATTGCCCAGCGCTATGGCCAGATCGACATTCTGGTGAACAATGCGGGCATCAGCGTACTGGGCGCGCCTGAAGACATTGCCTTCGAAGACTTTCAAAGGATCCTGGCGGTCAATGTCACCGGGGTATTCGTGGCCACCCAGGCAGCCTTGCGGCACATGGGGCAGGGCGGTCGCATCATTCATATCGGCAGCTCGATGGTGCGGTACGCCGCGTTCGCGACCGCTTCGGCCTACACCCTGACCAAGGGCGCCCTGACCGGCTTCAGCCGGGGCCTGGTCCGCGACCTGGGACCGCGCGGCATCACCGTCAACGTGGTGCATCCCGGGCCCACCGACAGTGACATGAACCCCGCCGACGGCCCGGTGGCAGACTTCGTCCGTCCGAACATCGCCCTTGGCCGGTACGGCCAAGGCAGTGACGTGGCCAGCGCGGTCGCCTACCTCGCCAGCCCCGAGGCGGGTTTCGTCAGCGGCGCCGAGTTGATGGTCGATGGCGGTTTCACAGCGTAAGGGGTTGCGCCTGAAGGCTCGGGCGCGTCTGGCCGAGCGCCTGGACCATGGCATGCCGGTCTGGAGGCGCGCCTACACACCGCGTCAGCGGTCAGACTTCACCCCTGGCTGATCGAACGAAGGTTGGTGGCCAGGTCGATGTTCAGCTCTGCAGTCAACGTCTTGGCCTGTGGGGCGCTGAGTTCATGCCAAGCTATCGAAGTAACCGCTCATGGGGTTTTTCAGCCACGCTTGAAGCTCGGCTTCGGCTTGCTCCAGCGCGGTGGGGTTGAGCATTTTGCGCAGCAGGGCGATGTTGACCGCGCGGGCGCGCAAGTTGAACGCAGCGGTGCCATCCCCGGTTTGGCCTGGCTGGTAGATCCCGAGCTTTTCGTAAAGCTGTTGCAGCCGGTTCTGCACGGTGCGCAAGGAGAGGTTTCGACGGCTGGCGATGGCCCGGTCGGTCAGGCCCAGGGCGATGTCCTGCAGCACTTCATATTCATTGTCGGTAAGCCCGTTGCGCTGGTCCTGGGTTTTTTGCTGCACCCCGCGAACCTCGCGGTCGATCACGCACTGTTGCTCGATGAACAGGCTTCTCAAGGCAAGCCGCAGGCGTTCTTCGGACGCCGTCTTGAGAATGTAGCCATAGGCCGCGCCCGGCGGCACGATACGGGCAATGCCGCGCACATAGGCTTCGTCCGCGTAGTTGGACCAGAACAGAATGGAGGTGTCGGGGCGCTCCTTCCAGATGGTCTTGGCAGCCTCCACCCCAGTGCGCTGTGGCATCTGCAGGTCCATGACCACGGCACCCACCTGATGCGCATGGGCAAGGTGCACACCTTCGAGGCCGTCCTGGCCCTCCAGCAGTCGGCCGCATTCGGGCAATGCAGCTTCGATGACCTCGCGCAGAAAGGCCCGGTGAACCGGATCGTCTTCGACCAGCAGAACGTTCATGGTTGCTCCAGGCGTGCGGTGCCCAGCGGCATGCGGATTCTCACTCGGGTGCCCTTGTCGTCCGGGCCTCGGTCGATCTGTACATTGGCACCCAACAGGCGCGCGCGGATCTGCATGTTGCGCAGGCCTCCGGTCTTGAGCAGGTCGTTAACCCCCAGGCCAAGGCCGTCATCGAGCACTGTCAGCTCCAGGTGCTCATGGGTGCCATGGATCATCACGGAAATGGTCGAAGGGCAGGCATGGGTAATGGCGTTGTTCACCGCTTCCTGAATGATCCGGAAGAGCGCGACCTTCTGCGGCTCGGCCAAACGGTTGGCCTGGCCGTCGGTGTGGTCATAGAGGTGGGTCTCGATGGGCAAACCGCTGTTGCGCACGCTACGCAACAGGAGGTCTTCCAACCCTTCCTCGAAGCCGAACAGCTGCAGTACCGTGGGCTTGACCGCGTCGATGATCAGGCGCAGCTCGCGCATGCTGTCATGCAGGGCCTCGGTGATCAGGGCCAGTTCCGCGGCCAGGGCAGCGTCGCTGGTTTGCAGCCGCGCCAGGCGACGGTGCAGGCGGGTCATGTCGGCAAGGGTCTGGTCATGCAAGTCCATGCCAATGCGCTGTCGCTCGTTCTCCAGCTCCTCGGTCAGGCGCAGGGCACCCAGGCGCAGGCCCTCCTCCCGGGCAATGATGCGCTCCTTGGCGATCGCCAGCTTCTTGGCCTGGTCAGTCTGGCGCAGCGCGTACAGGTAGGAAGCCAAGAGGTCGGCCACGTGTTGGGTATATTGCACGTCGTCCAGGGTATAGAAGCAGGCGCTGTGCTTGGAGCAGCTCAGGGCGCCGATGATCTGGCCGCAGGCGCGCAGCGGCACATGCAGGCGGCTGCGCAGGCGTGCGTCGAAGATCGGTTGGTTGAAGGCGCCCGGAAACTGGAAGCGTTCATCGGTCATGGCATTATCAGTGAGGATGAACGGCTCGCTGCCATCGAGGACCGTGCGAATCGGGCTCAGGGAAGTTGGCAAGGGGTGGTCGACGAAGGTGCCCCAGGCCGTAATGACGCCAGTTTCGTAGGCATGCAGGTGGCTTTCTCCATCCAGTTGCAGCAGGCTCACGTCGATATGGTCGTGCGGCAAGACGTAGCGCACCTCATGGGACACGGCATTGATCATCGATTGGAAATCCAGCAACCCGGCCAGAGCGCGGGAAACGCCAAGGAAGTGCTGCAATATCTGCTCGGGAGGAATCTGTGGACGCTGCACGGTGCCGGGCCTTTATTGTTATCGGGCATGCCTTGTCGGCGCATCATGGCGTATTCGCCTCTGACTTGCACAGCCTAGCGTGGCCGGTCAGCCAGGGCTTGCAAGGCTACGCCTGCCGGATGCGGGATCCCGCAAATGGTGTGCGTGATCCTGCGTGAGCTCTGCGCCAAACGCCGAAGACGGCAATGGATCCGCGGCGCAGACTCGGCCCTGAACGTCATGAAGCCGACCGGCCATGGCTGGTCGTCACTTGCCTACAACAATAACAAGGGTCCTGCTGATGAAACGTCCTCCACTGCGGCACGTGCTGCTCTCCAGTGTCTTGCTGTTGTCCCCTTTCATGACCGCTCACGCGGATACGTCCGACAAGACCATCGCCCTGTCCAACAACTATGCTGGCAACTCGTGGCGGCAGAACATGCTTGCCAGCTGGAAGGAAACCACGGACAAAGCGGTCAAGGACGGGGTGGTCGCTTCCACGGATGCGCTGACCACCGGTGAGAACCAGGCGACCGAGCAGGCGGCGCAAATCCAGAACCTCATTCTGCAAGGCTACAACGCGATCGTGATAAACGCGGCCTCGCCCACGGCGCTCAATGGCACCGTAAGGCAGGCCTGCGACGCCGGCATCATCGTGGTGTCCTTCGACGGCATAGTGACCGAGCCCTGTGCCTACCGGATATCCATGGACTTCAAGCAAAGCGGCCTGGACCAAATGGAATACCTGGCCAAGCGCTTCCCCAATGGCGCCAACGTACTGGAAATCCGCGGTCTGGCCGGCGTCTCGGTGGACGAGCAGATTCACAGCGGCATCGTGGCAGGGGCGCAGAAATACCCGAATCTGAAGATTGTCGGTTCCGTGAACGGCAACTGGACCCAGACCGTGGCGCAGAAGGCCGTGGCCGGCATCCTGCCCAGCTTGCCCAAGGTGGACGCCGTGGTGACTCAGGGCGATGATGGCTATGGCGCCGCCCAGGCCTTCGCCAATGCCGGACGGCCGACGCCGACCATCATCTTCGGTAACCGTGAGGAGGAGCTGTCCTGGTGGAAGAAGCAGCGCGACGCCAACGGTTACCAGTCCTTCTCGATTTCCAGCGCGCCCAGCATCTCCAGCCTGGCCTTCTGGGTCGCCCAGCAACTGCTCGATGGCAAGCAACTGCCCCATGACCTGTTGTCTCCCGCGCTGAGCGTCACCCAGGAGCACTTGGACGATGCCCTCGAAGGACTGCCGAAGGGCGGCATCGTGAGCCAGGCCTACACCGTCGAGGATGTGGCCAGATTGCAGGCGCGCCCTGCGGCCGCGCTGACCGCCAAGTAAACGCCCACGCCAGGGAGAACGCATGAGCACGACCCCGCGATCGCTGGTGACCTTCAAGGGCATCAGCAAATCGTTCGGCGCGGTGCGCGCCTTGAACGCGGTTGACCTGAACTTCCATGCCGGTGAATGCCTGGGCCTGATCGGCCATAACGGCGCCGGTAAATCCACCCTGATGCAGGTGCTGGCCGGCACCCTGGCGGCTGATACGGGCACGATGCAGATCGAAGGCCGCGACCTTCGCGCCAGCTTCAATGTGCAGCTGGCGCGCGCCCATGGCATCCGTTGTGTGTTCCAGGAGCTGTCGCTGTGCCCCAACCTGAGCATTGCCGAGAATACCCGGCTGATGTCGCCCAACATCCGCGGGCTGGGCTGGCGGCGCGAAGCGCGGGCCCGGGTGCTGCACAGCCTGGATGAAATCTTCCCGGGGCATGGCATCGACCCTGACGAAACCGTGGCTGACCTGCCCATCGGCAAGCGCCAGATGGTGGAGATCGCCCGGGCCTTCGTACAAGTGGACGAGCCCCTGAACCTGGTTATCCTCGACGAGCCCACCTCGTCCCTCGATGCTCGCATGGCCGAGCAGCTGCTGCGGTTCGTGCGGCGCTTCGTGGCCAAGGGCGGGAGTATCGTCCTGATCAGCCATATCCTTGCCGAGATGCTGGGCACTTGCGATCGAATCGCCGTCATGCGTGACGGGGGCGTGGTGGAGATCCGCCCCGCCAGGCAGTTCGACCATGGCTCGCTGGTGGAATGCATGGGCAGCGCGACCAAGGCCGCCGCTGAGCGTCGCGCCTTCACCTCCAAGCGAGCCGCGGGCGCGCCGGTGATTTCCCAGCGCCCGTCACGCCAGGTCGACGGCCGTAGCGTGGACGCCCACGCCGGAGAGATCGTGGGCCTGGCCGGCCTGGCGGGGCACGGTCAGAGCCAGTGGCTGATCCAGGTGCTGCGCCGTTGCATCGCCCGTGGCCAGGGCGCGGCGCTGGTCGCCGGTGACCGGCAGACCGATGGCGTGTTCCCGCTGTGGTCTATCGCCGAGAACATCACTGTCAGCTCCCTGGGCCAGTTACGCCGGGGCGCGCTGATCGACCCCGGCGCCGAAGGGGCCATGGCCGAGCATTGGCGCCAGCGCATGGCGATTCGCACTCCTGACATGGGCAACCCGATTCTTTCGTTGTCCGGCGGCAACCAGCAAAAGGCATTGTTCGCCCGGGCCCTGGCTTCGGACAGCGCCGTGATCCTGATGGACGACCCCATGCGGGGCGTGGATGTGAACACCAAGCGCGAAGTGTATTCGATCATCGCCGAGGAGGCCGCCAAGGGGCGGACCTTCATCTGGTACACCACCGAACTGGAAGAGCTGGATCACTGTGACCACGTCTACGTGTTCCGGGACGGCCAGGCGGTAATGGACCTGCCACGCAACCAGCTCAGCGAGGAGCAGATACTGCGCTGCTCCTTCGAGGAACATCTCGTATGAATGCGTCCACCTCGCTTCCTCTGAAGGTCGCCGCCACACGGCCAAGGCGGTTCAAGGCCGCGCGCCTGCTGCGCAGCGCCCTGCCGGGCGTGTCCCTGGTGCTGCTGTTGATGATTATTGGCGTGATGCAGCCACGGGCCATGAGCTACATGGGCATGAACCTCATGCTCAACCTGGCGGTGCCTATCGCCCTGGCGACGGTCGCTCAGATGCTGATCATCACGGTAAACGACCTGGACCTGTCCTTGGGGAGCTTCATCAGTTTCGTGGCCTGTGTGAGCGCCACCCTGTTGACCGAGCATCCCTGGCTCGGCTGCCTGGCGCTGGCGGGCTGCATAGCGGTCTATGCGCTGCTTGGCGCGCTGATTCACCTGCGCAGGTTGCCATCCATCGTCGTTACCCTCGGCATGTCCTTCATCTGGATGGGCGGCGCTATCCTGCTGTTGCCTGCTCCCGGCGGCACCGCCCCGCAGTGGCTGCAAGCTATCGTGCGCTACAAGACGCCCTGGCTGCCGTTCGCGGTCTTCGTGTGTATCGCGCTGGCACTGGCCGTGCATCTGTTCCTGATGCGCTCTACCCTCGGCGTGGTGCTGCGCGGCGCTGGCGGCAATCCGCTGGCCGTGGCCAAGGCTGGAGGGTCGCTGCTACGGATCAAGGTCAGCCTCTATGCCCTCGCCGGTACCTTTGGCGTGCTGGCCGGGCTGTTCCTGGTGGGCTTGACCACCTCCGCGGATGCAAGCATCGCCCTGCGCTACACCTTGCTTTCCATTGCTGGCGTGATCCTGGGCGGGGGGGAGTTCGTCGGTGGCAGGGTCTCGCCCATAGGCGCGGTACTCGGGGCCTTGACCCTGGTACTGGCCGGTTCGCTGCTCTCCTTTCTGCACATTTCCCCGGACTGGCAGATCGGTGCTCAGGGCGGGATCCTGATCTTGGTATTGGCCTTGCGCGCGCTGGTCAATCGGCTGGAGGCCCGCTCATGAGACCGTCTCTGAAACCGTCCTTGTTCCTGCGCCTCAAGGACAAGCCATGGCTGTGGTCCTTTCTGGCTGCGATGCTGATCTGGCTCGCGACCGTGGGCTTCACCGGTGGCGTGGGCGGCGGCTCGCTGCTGTCCAGCGCCCTGAGCTTTTCCGCCTTCTTCGTGATCGTAGGCATCGGTCAGATGTTCGTGATCACGACGGGCCCTGGGAACATCGACCTGTCCATTCCAGCCAATATCGCCCTCAGCGGCGCGGTAGGCATGAAGCTGATGGACGAGCAGGCCGGCCTGATCTGGCTTGGCGTCGGTGGCGTGCTCTGCGTAGGCGTGCTGCTGGGCTGTGCCAACTATGGGTTGATCCGCTTGCTGCGGATACCGCCGATCATCGCCACCTTGTCGGCCAGTTTCCTGCTGCAATCGACGGCCATCGCCTATGGTCGCAGCGTGCGCATCCAGCCACCGGAGCTGTTCTACAACTTCTGCACCGGCAATGTGCTGGGGGTGCCTTACCTGGCCATAAGCGTCGTGCTGCTCGCCGTGGTCATGGGCTATGTGCTGACCCGCACCCGCTATGGCCGCTGGACCATCGCCATCGGGCAGAACGCCCGTGCCGCGGAACTGGCCGGGGGGCGCGTCGACCGTATCCGTTTTGCCACCTATGTACTGAGCGCGGTATTCGCCAGCCTGTGCGGCCTGTTGTTGGCCGGCTTCTCCGGTGGGGCCTCGCTGAGCATGGGTGAGGAATACCTGTTGGCGTCCATCGCCGTGGTGGTGATTGGCGGGACGTCCGTGGGCGGCGGCTTTTCCAATGTGCCCGGCATCTGGGGCGCCGCGTTGTTCCTTTATCTGCTGGTAAGCATGCTCAATACCTTCGGCGCCAGCGCCGGGGTACGGCTGATCCTTACCGGGTTGATCATCATCGCGGTGATTACCGCCGTCAGCGGGCGCTCGGCCGCCCGCGCCGCTTGAGTAGCAGCCATGTCAGTATCCGCCATGTCCATATCCGAACCCGTCTATGAAGTGCTCGACCCGCGCTTTCGCGCGCTTATCCTGCCCAACACCCAACTGGAGTGCCTGTACGACCAATGCCGCTGGGCCGAAGGGCCGGTATGGTTCAACGATGGTGGTTACCTGCTTTGGAGCGACATCCCCAACGAGCGCATTCTGCGCTGGACCCCGGAGCAAGGGGTTTCGGTGTACCGGCCACGGTCCAACTACGCCAACGGCAACACCCGGGACCTGCAAGGGCGGCTGATTACCTGTGAACATGGCACTCGGCGCGTGACCCGCACCGAGCCGGACGGTTCGATTACCGTGATCGCGGACCGGTATGAAGGCAAGCGCTTGAACTCGCCCAACGATGTAGTGGTTCACCCTGACGGGGCGGTGTGGTTCACCGACCCTACCTACGGAATCCTCAGCGATTACGAAGGCTACAAGGCCGAGCCCGAGCAAGCGGGGCGCAATGTGTACCGGGTCGACCCGGCTACGGGCGAGGTCCGCTGCGTGATCGGCGACTTCGTGCAGCCCAACGGGCTGGCCTTCAGTGCGGATGGGGCCACCCTTTATGTGGCCGATTCAGCGCGCTCCCATGATCCGGATGCGCCCCACCATATTCGGGCGTTCCGGGTGGAAGAGGGTGGCTGGCCAGGCGAGTCCCGGGTGTTCGCGCAGATAGAACCCGGGATTCCGGACGGCCTGCGGGTAGATGTCGAAGGCAATGTCTGGACCAGCGCTGGCGACGGTATCCAGTGTTTCGCGGCGGACGGCACCCTGCTGGGCAAGATCCTTCTGCCGCAGAAGGTGGCTAACCTGACCTTCGGCGGCCCTCGGCGCAACCGGCTGTTCATCGCCGCCAATACGTCCCTGTACATGATTCATGTGGCGGTGGCCGGCGCGCAGGTGCCGTAACGGGCTTAGCTGGCGGACTCAAGCTGCCCGTGTTTGCCTATGGGGCCCAATGTCCAACCGGGGAATGGCCCTCGAAGCCCGCGCCCATTCGGCAGCTGGCGCTGCCTCCCGCGGCGGGCCGAGCCTCCTGATATCAGGTGATGGCCCCGATCTGCCAGGGTACGAACTCGTTCTGGCCGTAGCCGTGCTGTTCGCTCTTGCTCCGCTCTCCAGAGGCGATGCGCAGCATCATCCGGAAAATATGCTCGCCACGCTCTTCGATGGTCATGCTGCCATCAGCGATGCCGCCGCAGTTGACGTCCATGTCGTCTTCCTGGGTTTCCCAAAGCCGGGTGTTGGTGGCCAGCTTGATCGAAGGCGAAGGCGCGCAGCCATAGGCCGAGCCGCGGCCGGTGGTGAACGCGATCAGGTTGGCCCCGCCTGCCACCTGGCCCGTGGCGGAAACGGGGTCGTAGCCTGGGGTATCCATGAAGACCAGGCCATGAGCATGCACAGGCTGGGCATACTCGTACACCTCCACCAGGTCTGTGGAACCGGCCTTGGCCACGGCCCCGAGAGACTTTTCCAGGATGGTGGTCAGGCCGCCGGCCTTGTTACCCGCCGAAGGGTTGTTGTTCAGCTCGGCCCCCATGCGCGCGCAGTAGCTTTCCCACCATTGAATGCGCTCGATCAGCTTTTGCCCTACGGCGTGGCTGACGGCACGTCGCGTGAGCAAGTGTTCGGCGCCGTACACCTCGGGGGTTTCGGAAAGAATCGCGGTGCCACCGGCGGCCACCAGACGGTCGACCGCGTTGCCTAGGGCCGGGTTGGCGGTGATTCCCGAGTAACCATCGGAGCCGCCGCACTGCAGGCCTACGATAAGGTGGCTGGCGCTGACCGGCTCGCGCTTTACCTGGTTGGCTTCGGCGAGCAGCGTCTTCACCTGGGCAATCCCGCTGGCAATGGTCTTGGTGGTGCCGCCGGTGCCCTGGATGGTGAACGTCCGCAATGAGTGGCTGCTGGCCAACCCTTGGGAGGCGAGTAGGTCGGGAATCTGATTGGTTTCGCAGCCAAGGCCGATCATCAGCACCGAGGCGAAATTGGGGTGCACCGCGTAGCCGCCCAGAGTGCGGCGCAACAGGGCCAGGGCTTCCCCACCGGCGTCCACCGCGCAGCCGACGCCATGGGTCAGGGCTACCACGCCGTCCACGTTCGGGTACGGAGCCAAGGCTTCGGGATGAATGTCGCGACGGAAGTAATCCGCGATCGCCCGCGCGACCGTGGCCGAACAATTCACCGAAGTGAGAATGCCGATGTAATTGCGGGTAGCCACTCGCCCATCAGGGCGCACGATGCCCATGAAGGTCGCTGCCTGAAGTGCGGGAGCGCCCTTGGCATCGACCCCGAAGGCATAGTCCCGGGAGAAGTCGCCCATGGCGAGGTTATGGGTATGCACATGCTGGCCCGCCTCGATGGGCCGGCTGGCGAAGCCGATGATCTGCCCATAACGGCGGACCGGCTGCCCTGCGGCGATGGATCTCGCGGCGACCTTGTGGCCCGAAGGAACCGCTTCGCGCACTTCGATGCCTTCGGCCAGTTTCAACCCCTCGATCAACGGCTGGCGCGCGATCAGCACGTCATCCAGTGGGTTGAGGCGTATCACGGCATGAGCGGCGCTTTCGCGGCCTGTCGTTGTTATGAGTTGCATGGGAGTACCTCGGTGGGCGCTTGCTGAAGGGAGGCCGGCAGGCCATTCAGGGCTTTGAATACATCGAACAGGCGGGGAACGTACGCATCGCCATGCCCTAGGTTAGTCGCCAGCAGATAGACCTGGCGTACCGCTTCGGCGATCGAGGCGGGTGACGATTGGGCCGCCGCGAGTTGCGCGTAGGCGCGCATGTCCTTGGCCGCGTTGCGGATGGCGAATTGTTGGCCGCTGTCGTCCCCTTCGAGCACGTAGGGGATGACCCGATCGAAGGTTTTGCTATGAGCGCCGCTGAGGCGGCAGACCTCGGCGAAGGCAGGCAGATCCAGACCGGCCTTGGCGGCGGTGCCGAACGCTTCGGCGATGATCGCGCCATTGGCCTGGGCAATGAAATTGTGAATCAGCTTGGCGCGATACCCGGCACCGTGAGTACCCAGGTGATGCACGCTTTCAGCATAGGCGGCCATCAGCGGGCGCACCTGTTGGAGTATCTGGGGATCGCCCCCCACCAGCACATTCAGGCGGCCTTCGCGGGCTTCCTTGGGGGTGCGGTTGACAGGCGCGTCGAGGAAAGCCGTGCCTTTGGCGGCGAACGCCTTGGCCAGCTCTTCGGCCAGTTCAGGGTCCGCCGTGGTGCTATCCATCACGACCAGGCCCGGGTGGGCGCCGTCCAAAAGCCCGTCAGGTCCGTAGACCAAGTCACGTACCTGCGCCGTCCCGGTGACGCAGAGCAGAACCACGTCGGTCGTTCGGGCAAGCTCGGCCGCGGTGGGCGCCTCGATCGCCCCCTGGCTCAGCAGCCTGTCGATGGCTGCGCGTCTACGGTGCGCCAAGGCCCACAAGCTGAAGCCCTGTTCCAGCACCCGGGCGGCAATGGCGCTGCCCATCAGGCCCAACCCTGCCATGCCGATACGTTGCACCGGCCGACTTGCCCCAAGCCCGTCGCTAGACGAGCCATTTGCATGGTTCATAGGAATCGCTCCTCGCATGGGTAACCCTGTTCACGCCGGTTTTGCTCTGCGCCCTTGAGGGTAGGAGAACGCGGCGCCCAGTGCAGATGGTGCCGGCCCAGCTCGGCGATGCTGGCGCAGCCCAGCAGGCCGATGACCCGGTCCACTTCGCTCATCAGTATGTCGATGGCTCTGTCAGCGCCGGCGCGACCGGCCGCTGCCAGCCCCCAGGTGGTGGCGCGGCCCACCAATACCGCGTCGGCGCCCAGGGCCATGGCCTTGACGATATCGCTGCCACGGCGAAACCCACCGTCGAGCATGACGGTCAGCCGACCCTTCACGGCATCGACCACTTCAGGCAGGACGTCCATCGCCGACACCGCACCGTCGAGCTGACGTCCGCCATGGTTGGACAGCACAATACCGTCCGCCCCCAAGGCCACCGCCTGAACGGCATCGTCGGGGTGCAGCAGCCCCTTGATGATGAGCCGTCGCGGCCAGCGCTCACGTAGCCAACGCAGTTCCTCCCACGACAGCGAGGGGTCCAGTTCCTTGGCCAGCGCCGAGGCGGCCCCGCTCACGCTGTCCTTGCCTGGCGGCAGCAGATCGCCGAGGTTGGCGAAGCGGGGCATGCCGTTGGGCCAGAGCACGTCGAGCATCCAGCGCGGGTGCGCCAATACATCCAGGGTGTTGCGCAGGTCGAGCTTGAGGGGCCGTGCATAGTTACGCAGGTCCCATTCCCGTTTTCCGTAGATGGCACTGTCGGTGGTCACCACCAGCGCCTCGACGCCCGCGCGCTCGGCTCGGTCGGCCAGCTTGGCGACGAAGGCCCGGGTGCGGTACATGTACACCTGCATCCAGACGCGCCCCCCGGCGGCTGCGATCAGCCGCTCCAGCGGGACCGTGGAGGCATTGCTCAGGATGAATGGAATGCCGGCCCGGGCCGCCGCGCTGGCCAGCGAAATGTCGCCCTCATGGGTGAGCAAGCCGCTGAAACCCGTCGGCCCGATCATGAAAGGCGCCGCGCTGCGCCGGCCGAACAGCTCGACGCTGATGTCTCGTCGCGACACGTCGACAAGAGTCCGGGGCTTGAAGGCAATCTCCGAGAACACTTCCCGGTTGCGTCGCAATGTCGCTTCTTCCTCGGCACCCCCTTCAATGTACTCGAAGCAGAAGTTCGGAAGGCGCCGGGCGGCCATCGCGCGCAGCTCTTCAATGCTGTGCGCGCGGCCGGGATTGCGGCCTGTATAAAGACGACGTCGCACGTTGGCACCCCCTAGACCGGCAGCTTCTTTTGATAGTCGATGATCGAAACCGCGACCATCTGGAACACCGCGACGCCTACGAAGAACATGAGGGCCAGGAAATACGACCCTGTGCGCTGCACGATGTAGCCGATGAAGATCGGCACGAAAATACCGGCCAGGTTGCCGACGAAGTTCATGATGCCGCTCAGGGCACCGGTGCGGGCGCGGGTTGCCAGCATCGCTGGCGTAGCCCAGTTGCAGCCTCCGCACCAGCGAAGGAAAAACAAGGCTACGCACAGCAGCGCGACCACTACCAGGGGCGTGCGCACATAGGCCACCCCCAGCATCGACAGCGCAACCGCGCCCGCGCCTATCATCACCATCGCCCGGTAGACCCGATTGGCACCGGCCCCGGCGGCCTTCCAGCGGTCCGCCAGCTGCCCGGCGATGACTTCACCGACGAAACCGAAAAAGAAGATCAGGAAGGTAGCCCCGCCGAGGGACTTGAGATCGAAGCCGTGGACGTTGAACAGGTAGGTCGGCAGCCAGGTCATCAACCCGAAGAAGATCAGGTTGGTGCAGGTATGGCTGGCACACATGCCCCAGACGGAGCGGAATGAGAAGAAACGCAGCAGCGATACCCCGGCCGCTACCTTGGGTTCCCGGGCGTCTTCCTCGGCATGGGCCTGTTCCAGGTAGGCGATTTCCGCGGCATTGATCGACGGATGCTCCCGGGGAGTATTGCGGATGTACCACCACGCCCAGATACCACAGAGGATGGTGCCCACGCCCGCCACAACGAAGGCGGCCCGCCACGACCCCAGCCAGGCCATGAGCGAGGCGACCACCACCGCCCCGATGCCGGAGCCAAGGGCGCTGCCGGCATCCACCAGAGACGCCCCACGGGTCTTCTCGTTCTGGGTGAGCCAGAGTGCGTTCAGCTTGCCCCCGACGGGGTAGATGGGCGCTTCGGCCATGCCCAGGCCCATGCGGGTCAGCATCAAGCTAAGCCAGCCGGTGCAGGCCGCGCCCAGCGCCTGGAACGCCCCCCAGGTGATGGTAGCGGCCGCTATCAGGGTGCGTGGTTGCAGGCGGTCGGCGAGCATTCCGGAAGGTACCTGCATGAACAGGTAGGTCCAGAAGAATGAGCTTAGGATCAAGCCCTGGGTTTCCGGAGTCAGGGAAAACTCCTGGGAGATTGCCGGCATGGCCACGGACAGCGCCGCGCGGTCGATATAGTTGATGGATACGAGCAACAGCAACAGAAGAAAGATCTTCCATCGCACGGTGGTCTTCTTGTTGTTCAACTGGCGGGGCATGTCCATGCCGAGTCTCCTGTTATTTTTATAGGATCGGACGGGTGATAGGTTTTGGGTCGGCCTAGCGCCCCCAGCGCAGAACCAAGGGGTCAAGGCGGCTGGCGATTTCCAGGAGTCCTTCCCGGGTCTGTGGATGAATGGGGGCCATAGGATGACGCACAGCGTCGGAGCGAATCACGCCCCCTTCCTTCATCAGGATCTTGCACGCCGCGATTCCGCATTGCCGGTTCTCATAATTGATCAGCGGCAACCACTGCTGGTACAGCTCGGCCGCGCGAAGGCGGTCACCGCCGCGGTAAGCCTGGATGATCCTGCCAATGCCATCGGGATACGCCCCTCCCGTCATCGCGCCCGTGGCGCCGGCATCCAGGTCGGCCAGCAGGGTGATTGCCTCCTCACCATCCCAAGGCCCCACCACATGGTCGCCACCCAGCCCAATGAGCTCCCGCAACTTGGCGGCCGCCTGGGGGGTTTCGATCTTGAAGTAGGAAACATTTTCAACCTCTCGCGCCATGCGTGCGAGAAAAGCCGCGGACAGGGGCGTGCCGGCAACCGGGGCATCCTGAATCATGATCGGAATGTCGATAGCGCTCGACACCTGATCGAAGAACTCATGAATGCCTTGCTCTGAAACTCGGATGGTCGCCCCATGGTAGGGCGGCATCACCATTACCATGGCCGCGCCCGCATCCTGTGCGGCCCGGCTACGCTGGGCGCAAACCTGGCTGCTGAAATGGGTGGTGGTAACGATCACCGGCACGCGTCCGGCCGCCTGAGCCAGTACGGCCTCCATCAGGGTGTCTCGTTCATGGTCGGCCAGGGCGAATTGCTCCGAGAAGTTGGCCAGGATGCAAAGGCCGTCGGAGCCTGCGTCGATCATGAAGTCGACACAGCGTTTTTGACCGTCGAGGTCTATTCGGCCGTCGGCGTGGAAAATCGTAGGGACGACGGGAAACACACCGCTATAGCGGTTCTTGTTGTGATCACTCATAAGGTGCTTGCTCATGACTGCGGAAGGAGGGTCCACCCTTGCGGCCGGGCGGGTGCTCTCGAAGCCCCGGCGCCGGGAATGCAAGGCTGGCGGTTCGGGGAGGTCCGGGCCGGCGGCTTCTGGGTTGACTATACCCAGGCATTTTCCGGCCTGTATATTGAGTCCTTTCCATCCCCTGATGAGTTTTACGACTCACCCATGAATACCCTCAACCTGCTACTGGCCCGGTTGCGCCTCAAGCAGCTGCAACTGGTGACAGCGCTCGACCAGCACAAGTCGTTGCACAAGGCGGCAGCCGTGCTGTCCATTACGCAGTCCGCGGCCAGCAAGGCGTTGCACGAGCTGGAAGTGATGTTCGAGGCACCGCTGTTCGAGCGTTCAGCCAGCGGGATGCTTCCAAACGCCTGTGGCCGTCGAGTGATCGAGTATGCTCGCCTGCTCACCACCGACCTTGCCCTGCTGTGTGACGACATGGCGGACATCCAGGCAGGCCGCACTGGCCGACTGGCCATCGGCACCATCATGGGCGCGATTCCCACCTATGTCATACCGGCCCTGGATGCCCTTCACGCGCAGATGCCGGCGGTGACCGTGGAGATCGTCGAAGACACCAGCGCCCGTATGTTGGAGCAGCTGGATGACGGCCGCCTGGACCTTGTCATCGGCCGCTCCGCCGTCAGCGCCCACCCGGATCGGTACCGCTACCTGAAGCTGGCCGACGAGCCGCTCTCGGTGGTGGCCGGGTACGACCATCCAACCAGGGGGCAGGGCGAACTGAGCATCCGCGACCTTGCGCAGTGTCGCTGGGTAACCTACCCCAGCAAGATGCCCTTGCGTGACCTGCTCGAGCGTGAGCTTGACCTGGCAGGCATCGACAAGCCTGTTGACACGGTGTCCACCGCTTCGACTTTCGTGACGGTTACGCTGCTCAATCAGGGTCGCGACCTGGTGTCCTTGCTGCCCACCGATATCGCCCAGCTGTTCGAGCGGCACAAGATGCTGCGCATCCTGCCCGTGGCGTTGCGCTCGCCCTCGCAGCCCTTCGGTATCGTGACCCGGCGCAGCAGTGTGTTGTCCCCGGCGGCGGAACGGTTGATCGAGTTGCTGCGCCAGCCGCGCAAGGCGGAAGCGACAGCCATCGGATGAGCGCAGCTGTTTTCAGGCCCGCTCCCCAGCTCGCGCTGGGTCCCACCGGGTCCGGCTCAGCCGGTAGGAGGCAGCGCCAGCTGCCGAATAAGGCCTCCCAGCTCAAACAGTGCGGGAATCCACGCCCAGCGCAGCCGCGCCGCTACGCCCATACAGCGCCACAATGACGAAGCAGCCCATGGGTAGCAGGTAGGCCAGGGCCGTGGAAGCGTGATCGGCCACCAGCCCCATGAAATACGGCATCAAGGCGCCGCCCACGATGGCCATGATCAGGAAGGAGCTGCCCCGCTTGGTATGGGCGCCCAGATCCTTGACGCCCATGGCGAAGATGGTCGGGAACATGATGGACATGAAGAAGAAAATGGCGACCAAGGCCACCACCGAAACGCTTTCCACCCCGCTGACCACCACAGCGCAAAGTGCCACGTTGATCCAGGCGTACACCATCAGTAGGCGTTGCGCTGGCACCCGGCCCATCAGCCAGGTGCTGAAGAAACGCCCGCACATGAAGCAGATCATCGCCACCGACAGCAGGTAGGCGGCGGTCTGGCTGCTCATGTTGGCCCAGTGTTCGGTCACGTAGTTGATAAAGAAGGCCCCCACGCCCACCTGCGCGGCCACGTAGAAGAACTGCGCGACCACGCCCATCACGAAGGTCCGGTGTTGCCATAGCCCCTTCCCTGAACTGGCCTGTGCCTGGGCGGTGTGCTCGCGTACATCGGGCATGGGCGTGCGAGCGAACATGGCGGCCACCAGCAACACGATGACCGCGATCACCACGTAGGTGGTTTGCAGGGAACTGCTGTCACCGCTGCCGTTGGCCCCACCGAAAAACAGCATGCCCCCCAGCAGAGGCCCGATGAACTGGCCCAGGCCGTTGAACGACTGCGCCAGGTTGAGCCGTCGCTCGGCGCCGCCGGGTTCGCCCAGCACCGTGGCGTAGGGGTTGGCCGCAGTTTCCAGGCAACCCAGGCCCAGGGCGATCACGAAGAGCGCGAACAGAAAGAATGGGAAGCTGGCGGCATTGGCCGCGGGCATGAACAGGAGCGCGCCGCCCGCGTACAGGCACAGCCCCAGCAGGATGCCCGCCTTGTAGCCAAAGCGGTCCATCAGTAAGCCGGCGGGCAAGGCGATGATGAAATAGGCGCCGAAGTAGGCCGCCTGCAGCAAGCCGGACTGCGCCTTGCTCACATGCAGGGTTTCCTGGAAGTGCTTGTTCAGTACATCCAGCAGGCCGTAGGACAGGCCCCATAGGAAGAACAGGCTGGTCACCAGCATCAGCGCCAGGCGCACCGAGGGTTCGGCCCGGGTATAGGCATGGGTTTCGATCTTGCCCAGTTTGGTGGACATAACGCTCTCCTCTTGTTTTTGTAGGTGTGAAGCGTGTCAGCGCCGAAAGCGGTGGAGCAGGGCATTCACGGCGGCTGGGCGGCCAGGCTGAAGATCAGCGTCATGGGCTCCCATTTGTTGCCTGGGGTGGTCCAGGGGGTAGGTGCCTGGAAGCGCCACATCAGGGTTTCCCAGGCTTGCACGTCAGGGTTGTCCAGCGCTGCCTGGGCCATGGCTTCGGCGCTGAAACCGGGGGCAGTGTCCATGACCATGAACAAGCGCGTGCCCAGCCGCCAGATCTGCATGTCCAGCACGCCCGCCTCACGCAGGTGAGCGCTGATGGACGGCCAGATACGCTCATGCAGGCGCTGGTATTCGGCGATCGCGGCGGCATCGTCGACCAGGTCCAGCGCCAGGCATTGGCGTCTCATGTCAATGCCCGGTCGAGGTGGGTGTAGCCACCATCGACCACCAGCCATTGGCCCGTGGTATGGGACGCACGCGGGGACAGCAGAAATAGCACGCTGTCGGCGATTTCCTCGGGGGTGGTCATGCGCCGGCCCAGTGGAATCTTCGCCACTATCCGGGCCAGGCGCGCCTCGGGGTCTTCGAAACTGGCGATCCAGCGCTCGTACAAGGGTGTCATCACTTCCGCCGGAATCACCGCGTTGACGCGTACCCCGTCCTCCAGCAACGAAGCCGCCCATTCACGGGTCAGAGACAGTTGCGCGCCCTTGGAGGCGGTATAGCCGCTGGTGCCGCCCTGGCCAGTGAGGGCGGTCTTGGAACCGATGTTCACGATCGCGCCCTTGCTGGCCTTGAGTGCGTCCACGCACAGATGGGCCATCAAGTAATAGTGAACAAGGTTCTTTTCCAGCGACTCGATGAAGGCCGCGCGCCCCGCCTCCAGGCCAACGTTGTCGTTTACGCCGGCGTTGTTCACCAGCCCGTCGATCCGGCCCAGGCGCTCCAGCACCTGGGCCACGGCCGCGGCGCACTGGGCCTCGTCGCGCAGCTCGACCTGCACGAACAGGGTTTGTGGCTGGCGGCGGTCCAGCTCCGCGCCTAGCGCGGCTGGCAGCGGCTGGTTGGCGAAAATCACCGGAATGGCCCCTTCCTCGGCCAACCCCAGTGAAATCGCCGCGCCAATGCCTGAGCCACCGCCAGTGACGATCACGACTTTGTCTTTGAGATGCAGGTTCACGGGCGGTACCCCTCCAGGCCATAGATACGAAGTGCGTTGCCACCGGCCAATGCCTCTCGCTCACTGAGAGACAGGGCATGGATAGCCGTGCTGAACAGCTGGTGAACGTCTTGGTAGCCGCCGGCCAGCTGGCATACCGGCCAGTCAGAGCCGAACATCAGCCGTTGCGGGCCGAACAGCTCCAGGGCGAGGTGGAAGTAAGGCAACAGCTGTTC
Source organism: Pseudomonas sp. DC3200b2 (assembly GCF_049895785.1). NCBI lineage: Bacteria > Pseudomonadati > Pseudomonadota > Gammaproteobacteria > Pseudomonadales > Pseudomonadaceae > Pseudomonas > Pseudomonas sp. DC3200b2. The sequence continues at coordinate 45,968 of NZ_JAFCTA010000008.1, forward strand.
CGGTCGCCACTGCTGCCAATCGGCTTCGGTAATCAACCCCGACAGCTTGCAGCTCACATGGGGCAGGGCGGCCAATGGCGCAATCCGATCCGCCCAGGCCTCGGGACTCTGTCGCCCGACGGCGGGCTTGCCGAAATGGTCGAGGATCAGGTGGTGGCGATCATGGCGCCGGCAAAAGTCGGCGGCTGCCGTCAGGTCCTGCTCCCGAACCAGCAGGTCATAAGTCAGGCCCCGGCCCTGCAGCGTATGGATACCCTGTTCGAAAGCCGGGTCGCCCATCAAGCGCGTGGGCGAGGGCTCGTCCTGGATCAAGTGGCGCAGGCCAACGAATGACGGGTGCTCACACCACTGCTCGAGCTGGGCTTCGAAACCGTCGCCGCGCAGGTCACCCCAGCCGACCACGCCAGCGATCCAGCGGTTGTCTTGGGCCAGCGCCAGCAAAGCATCGGTTTCAGTCGTTCGCTGGCGCGCCTGCACTGCGATGCTGGCGTCGATGCCGTGTGCCTCCAGCAGGGGCTTGAGGTCCGCGGGTTGGAAGTCGCGGCGCAGGGGCGCGTGGCGCTCGTCGATCCAGGGGTAGTGCGCGGCCTGGTAATGCCAGAAGTGCTGATGGGCGTCCACGCGCAAGCTGGACGCCGGCTCCCCTGAGGCTTGGGACGACATTGTTGTTTTACTCCGTCCTTCGGTGAGTGGGCATTGGCGCGCTCTGGGTCAGCCCCGGAACGCGAACCGCTGTCTGGACAGGTCTTTCATCTGGATGGAAAAGCCCGGCGCCCTCGGCGGCATATAGGCAGCCCCCTTGATCACGCAGGGCTCTTCGAAATGCTCGTGAAGGTGGTCCACATACTCCACCACCCGGCCTTCGTGAGTGCCAGCGATGCACAGGTAGTCGATCATCGACAGGTGCTGCACGTACTCGCACAGCCCGACGCCGCCGGCGTGTGGGCATACGGGCAAGCCATGCTTGGCGGCCATGAGCATCACTGCCAATACCTCGTTGACACCCCCCAGGCGGCAGGCGTCGATCTGCACCACGTCGATGGCTTCGCGCATGATGAACTGCTTGAACAGGATGCGGTTCTGGCACATCTCGCCGGTAGCCACCTTGACCGGAGCAATGCCCTGGCGGATGCGCCTGTGCCCTTCGACGTCATCGGGGCTGGTGGGCTCTTCGATGAACCAGGGGTGGGCGAATGACAACTCCCTGACCCAGTCGATGGCGGCGTCCACGTCCCATACCTGGTTCGCGTCGATCATCAGCTGTCGGTCGGGGCCCAATACCTCCCGGGCGATACGCACCCGGCGGATATCGTCCTGCAGGTCGCGGCCCACCTTGAGCTTGATGTGGGAGAAGCCGGCGTCTACCGCGTCCTGGCACAGGCGACGCAGTTTGTCGTCCGGGTAGCCGAGCCACCCGGCCGAGGTGGTGTAGCAGGGATAGCCTTCGGCTTCGAGGGCCGCCAGGCGCTCGGCCTTGCCCTTGGCCCGTTCGCTGAGCAAGGTCAGCGCTTGCGCGGGGGTGATGCAGTCGGTGATGTAGCGGAAATCGATGCAACGCACCAGCGCCTCGGGCGTCATGTCGGCCACCAGTTTCCACACGGGCTTGCCTTCGGACTTGGCCCACAAATCCCAGGTGGCATTGACCACCGCGCCCGTGGCCAAGTGAATGGCCCCCTTGTCGGGGCCGATCCAGCGCAATTGGCTATCGCTGGTGACATGACGCCAGAAGCGGCCCATGTCCTCGGCGATCCACTCGAGCTTCAGGCCCACCATGACGCCGGCCAAAGCCTTGATGGCCGCGCAGCAGATTTCATTGCCGCGGCCGATGGTGAAGGTCAGGCCATGGCCCTGCAGGCCAGGCTGGTCGGTTTCCAGGATGACATAGGCCGCCGAATAGTCGGGGTCCGGGTTCATGGCATCAGAGCCGTCGAGCGACTGCGAGGTAGGGAAGCGAATGTCTTCGACGCGCAGGGCGGTAATGGTGGTCATGGCGGTTCCCGTTGATCTTGTCGGTCTTGTGATCGGAACGAACCGGCCGGCCGCTGGCGCGGCGGGCCGTTGCGGGTCAGGCATCGACCGTCAGTTGCTCCTGCTCGCCCAGGCCCTCGATGCCCAGGCGCATGCGCTGTCCGGCGCGCAGGAATACAGGCTCGGGCTTGCAGCCCAGGCCGACCCCGGGCGGGGTGCCGGTGGAAATGACGTCGCCCGGCTGCAAGCTCATGAACTGGCTCAGGTAGCTCACCAGCTTGGGAATCTGGAAGATCATGGTGCGGGTATTGCCGTTCTGGTAGCGCTTGCCATCGACTTCCAGCCATAGGTCGAGCTGATGCGGGTCAGGCACCTCGTCGCGGGTGACCAGCCATGGGCCCATGGGGCCGAAGGTATCGCAGCCCTTGCCTTTGTCCCAGGTGCCACCGCGCTCGATCTGAAATTCGCGCTCGGACACATCGTTGATCACGCAGTAGCCGGCTACGTGGTCCAGTGCGTCAGCTTCCTCGATATAACGCCCGCCCGTGCCGATGATCACCCCCAGTTCCACTTCCCAGTCGGTTTTCCGAGAATTGCGCGGGATTTCCACATTGTCGTTAGGGCCTACGATGGCGCTGGTCCACTTGTTGAAGATGATGGGCTCGGCAGGAATCTGAGCACCGGTCTCGGCCGCGTGGTCCGCGTAGTTCAGGCCGATGCAGATGAATTTGCCCACCTGGCCCACGCAGGGGCCCAGCCGTGGGTTGCCTGTCACCAGCGGCAGGCTGGCAGGGTCCAGGGCCTTGAGCCTGGCGAGGCTGTCCGCGCTCAGAAAGCGCCCGGACACATCGTCGATGAACTCGGAGAGGTCGCGGATGCCTCCGGCGGGGTCCAGCAGGGCGGGGCGCTCGTGGCCGGGTTCACCGTAACGCAGCAGTTTCATGTTTGCTCCTTGGTCGAAGTAAGGGGGGGCGGCACTCGGGCGCCATGCAGCGCCGTTGCGCCCGCTCGAGGCGTCAGTTGCTCCAGCCACCGTCGATCACTTGTGCAGTGCCCGTGGTAAAGCCACTGTGGGGGGAACCCAGGTACACCGCCAGGCGGGCGATTTCTTCCGGGGTGCCGAGGCGACCCATGGGCTGGCGTGCCTCGAAGGCAGCGTAAACCTCCGCTTCGCTGCGCTGCTCACGGGCTGCCTGCTCCGCTACGCGCTGGCGCAGGGAAGGCGATTCCACCGTCCCGGGACATATGCAGTTGCAGCGGATGTTCTGGCCCACGAAGTCCGCGGCCACCGAGCGAGTGATACCGATGACCGCGGCCTTGCTCGCGCAATAGGCGAAGCGGTTGGGCACGCCCTTGATAGCCGACGCCACCGAGGACATGTTGATGATCGAGCCGCCGCCATTGGCCAGCATGCCAGGCAAAAAGGCCTGGATCATCTTGTACATGGCGGTGACGTTCAGCTCGAAGGCGAAGTGCCAGTCCTTGTCGGAACACTCCAGCACGGTTCCGCTGTGCACGACACCGGCGCAGTTGAACAGCACGTCGAGGGGGCCGATCTCCGTGGCCAGGCGCTGGATCGCCGCGTGGTCGGTTACATCCAGCACATAGGTGCGTGCCCCTTCGAGGGCCGCCAGCGCGTCACCGTTGATATCGACGGCGATGACGTCGGCACCGGCTTCGAGAAACGCCGCTACGCTGGCGCGCCCGATGCCTTGGGCTGCTGCGGTAATGAGCACGCGCTTACCGTTGAGGTCCATTTGCGATTCCTTGTTCTTATCAGCGATGCCCGAAAATCAATGACCTGGCAGAGCACGGCAAACAGGGGGCTCGGTCGATTTGCTATGATCCGGGCACCGCTAACCGATCCAATGGTCAGGCCATTGGACCTTATGTGTAGCATCAGGTTGTTCGCGCCACAAGGTAATCGCGTTAGCCCAAATGCAGAATTCAGCCGAGTCGACGCTAGATGCCTATCCAAGCAATTGAAAACCCAAGGCTTTACCGCCAGATCGCCGACCAGCTGCGAGCATTGATCAACAGCGGTGAATACCCGCCGGGTAGCCGCCTGCCGGCGGAGCGAGAACTGGCCAAGCTGCTTGGCGTCAGCCGGGCCTCGGTGCGCGAGGCAATGATCGCGCTGGAAGTGATCGGGCTGGTGGAGGTTCGGGTGGGCAATGGCGTGCTGGTGTGCGAGCCGCCTGTGCAGCGTCTGTCCGACGAACCGGTGATGACCCAGGCCACCCGGGACCAATGGAGCGACCTGGACCCGGAACTCGGTATCGAAGTGGACTTCAATGCCGAGATTCCTCCTTTTTCGCTGCTCCAGGCCCGACGCCTGGTCGAGCCCGAGGCCGCGGCCCTGGCGGCGGCCAATGCCAGCGAGCAAGAGCTGCTTGGTATCGGCGAGGCGTTCGAGCGCAACAGACGGGACAATCAGGAGGGCTCGCATACCCATCCCGGCGATCGGCTGTTCCATATCCGTATCGCGCAAGCCTGCGGCAATCCGGCCTACGCGCTGATGATCCAGCACCTATTGGGGCATCGCTACGGCAGCATGTTCCAGCGGCTGCAAGCCCACTACACCAGCCAGGACATGCCCTTGCGCTCCGAGCACGAACACCGGCAGGTACTCGAAGCCTTGCTCCGTCGGGACGCAAAGGGCGCGCGCGAGGCCATGGCGGCGCACCTGGACGAGGTGATCCGCATCTTCAGCCGGGGCACGCTGTAACCGCGCTTCGCCCCGAAGCCTGGCCGTGCCGATGCCTGGTCAGGCCAATTCGGTAAATGTAAAATTGGTCTTGCCAATAAGCGGGTGGCTGTGTAGCTTTTCGGCCAAGCGCGCGACTGCCGTCTGCGCGCGATCTCTTACAACAACAAAGCGCCAGCACCGGTTGCGAGTGGGGTAACGCCCGACGCGTACCAGCGTACCTGGCCCGGAGGAACGCCATGCTCACCGTTGTCTGCGAGAAACCCGGTAGCCTGCTCGCCCAAGACCGGCCTCGGCCCGAGCGGGCCCCAGGGGAAACCCTGGTGCGGATCAAGCGTGTCGGCGTGTGCGGTACCGACCTGCATATCTACAATGGCAACCAACCCTTTCTCGACTACCCCCGGGTGATGGGCCACGAGTTCTCCGGCATCGTCGAGCAAAGCGAGGAGGGCAGCGGGCTGGAGCCGGGCGACATCGTCTACGTGATGCCATACCTCTCCTGTGGGGATTGCATCGCCTGCCGCCAAGGCAAGACCAACTGCTGCGTGCGCATCCAGGTGCTGGGCGTGCACCGCGACGGCGCCTTCACCGAATACCTGAGCCTGCCCCACGCCTTCGTGCTCAAGGCCGAGGGGGTTACCCTGGACCAGGCCGCGATGATCGAATTTCTCGCCATCGGCGCGCACGCGGTGCGCCGCTCGGACATCCAGGCCGGGCAGCGCGCCCTGGTGGTGGGCACCGGCCCCATCGGCATGGCGGTGGCGATCTTCTCGCGGCTGCGCGGGGCGAAGGTCACTGTGCTGGATACCCGTGAAGATCGACTGCGCTTCTGTACCCAGCACCTGCAGGTGGACAGTGCCGTGCTGATCGGTGGCGACGACAAGGCACAGCTGGAGCGGATCACCGAGGGCGAGTTCTTCGACCTGGTCTTCGACGCCACCGGCAATGCCAGCGCCATGGAGCGTGGCTTCGAATTCATCGCCCACGGCGGCAAATACGTGTTGGTGTCCATCGTTCGTGGCAGTATCAGTTTCTCCGATCCGGAATTCCACAAGCGTGAGGCCACGCTGCTGGGCAGCCGCAACGCCACTGTGGAAGACTTTCGTTATGTGGAGCGCTGCTTGCGCGAAGGCTTGATTCCAGACGCCGCGCTCAATACCCATCGCATGGCCCTGAGCGAAGTGCCCAGCCGCTTCACCACGCTGCTGGACCCTGCCCAGGGCGTGGTCAAAGCCATCGTCGAATGCTGAGGGGTGAGCATGAGCGCAACAACCCTCGCGGCGACCGGAACCCCCATTCTCCAGTTCGGCACCAGCCGCTTCTTGCAGGCCCACGCTGACCTGTTCATTTCCGAAGCCTTGGTCCGTGGGCAGGCGCTGGGGCGGGTCACGGTGGTACAGACTACCGACAATCCCGGCAGCGCCGAGCGGGTCAAGGCCCTGGCGAGTGGCGAGGCCTATCCGGTGCGCATCCAGGGCATCGAGCAGGGCCGAGTCATCGACGAGCTGCGCTGGTCGACGTCCATCGCCGGCGCGTTGCGAACCGCGGCAGACTGGCCGTTGATCAGGGCGCTATTCGTTCGAGACACTCAGGTGGTGCTGTCCAACACCGGGGATGCCGGTTATGCCCTGAGCGATCTGGACACCTCGGCCGCGCTTGCCCCTGGCGCCCCTGCGCCCGCGAGTTTCCCGGCCAAGCTGCTGGTGCTGCTGCACGACCGCTGGCAAGCGAACCCCAGCGCCATGCTTTCCCTGTTTCCCTGCGAGCTGGTGCCACGCAATGGCGAGGTGCTGCGCGAGCTTGTGCTGAGCCTTGCCCGGGGCTGGGCCTTGGCACCATCGTTCATCACCTACCTTCACGAAGGTTGTCGCTGGGCCAACTCCCTGGTAGACCGCATCGTCTCCCAGGCCATCGAGCCCGTCGGCGCCGTGGCGGAGCCCTATGCCCTCTGGGCGATCGAGCGGCAAGAAGGGTTGCTATTGCCTTGCAAGCATCCGTCAATGATCGTGACCGACCGCCTCGACCGTTACGAACACTTCAAGCTGTTCATGCTCAACCTTGGGCACAGCTGGCTGGCTGAACGCTGGCATGTGGACGGGCGCGCGGCGGACGAAACCGTGCATCAGGCCATGCAGGACCCAGCGCTGCGCCAGGACTTGGAAAGCCTTTGGGAAGAGGAAGTGCTGCCGGTGTTCGCTGCCCAAGGATGCCTGGCCGAGGCGATGGACTACCTGGCATCCGTACGTGAACGCTTCCTCAACCCTTACCTGCGCCACCGCATCGCCGACATCGCCCAGAATCACGAACAGAAGAAGTGCCGCCGTTTCCTGCCCCTGGTGAAGATGAGCCAAAGGTTGTCACTCGATCTTTCGCAGCCGCGGCTGATGGCAGCGCTTGGGCTCAGCGGCATTGAGGCATGACGCGCGAGGTGAACGACTTGTGCCAGTGGCCGTCTAGGGAGGGTCGATTCGGTTGGGGCCGGGCCATGGCGGCCTGCGGAGCGATCAGAAGGGCTATGGTATGCTCCGGCGCAGCCACACGGATGCTGATCGATGCCCACGCCAACCCCACCCGCCGAACGCCGCCTCTACCAGATCACCGCCGACCGGCTGCGTGAGCATATCCGCAAGCATGGCATTGCCCCCGGCACCCGCTTGGCTCCGGAGCGGGACCTGGCACAAATGCTGGGCGTGTCCCGGCCCTCGCTGCGCGAAGCCTTGATCGCCCTGGAGATCGAAGGCAGCGTCGAGATTCGCATGGGCTCGGGTATCTATGTGTGCGAGCACGTGCTGGGAGTCAAGGAGCGCACCAGGACATTGGGCGAAAGCCCCTCCGAACTGATGCAGGCGCGGGCGTTGATCGAGGGCGAGTGTGTGATGCTGGCGTGCCTCAATGGCACCAAGGCGGACTATCGCTACCTGCAAACCTGCATCGACAAAATGCGTGAGGGCGCGCGCAAGGGTATACCGGCTCTGGACGATGACCGCCGGTTCCACGAGCGACTGGCGAAGATGAGCGGCAACTCCACCTTGGCGCGCATCGTGACCTCGTTGTTCGAAGAAAGGTACAGCCCCCTCTCGGCCCATATCAGCGAGCACTCCGAAAACCGGGATACCTGGGCTATCGCGGTAGCGGAGCACGAAGCCATCCTGCAGGCGGTGGAAGCCCGTGACCTGATAGGCGCGCAGACGGCAATGCGTCAGCACCTGCGCTGTTCCGAAGCGCGCTGGCTCAAGGGGGTGGACGCCGAGGCCAAGGTGGCGGACACCCAGGCCGCCAGCGCGTAGAGGGCTGCTGGTCTCAGGCCGCCAGCGTCTTGCGTATACCTTCCCAGAGTCCGTTCAGGTACACAGCGCCCAACGCCCGGTCGTACAGGCCATAGCCCGGCCTACCGGTTTCGCCCCAGATCATCCGCCCATGGTCCGGGCGGTAATACCCTTCGAAGCCGGTTTCCACGTAAGCCTTCACGATCTCGGCCATGTCCAGCGAGCCGTCCTCGGAGCGATGCGCGGTTTCGAAGAAATCACCGGCTTCGTTGACCTTCACGTTGCGCAAGTGAGCGAAGTGGATTCGCCCCTGGCCGCCGAACTCTCGCACCAGGGCGGGAACGTCATTGCCCAGGTCCGCCCCAAGCGAACCGGAGCACAGGGTCAGGCCGTTGGCCGGGTCATCCACCATGGCCAGGATCCGGGCCAGGTCCTCTCGGTTCTTGACCACGCGCGGCAAGCCAAAGATGGAATAGGGCGGGTCATCCGGGTGAAGCGCCATCTTGATACCCGCTTCGCTCGCCACCGGGATCACCCGCTCCAGGAAATAGGCCAGGCGCTGGCGCAGGGTATCTTCATCCACCTCGGCGTATTCGGCCAGAAGCGCCTTGAGCGCGGCCGGTTCGTAGCTCACATCCCAGCCTGGAAGGGTAAGGCCATTTTCCAGGCTCGCCTGCTCGATCACGGCGGTCTCGAAGGCTAGGGTGGTGGAGCCATCCGGCAGTCGTTTTTCCAGGGTGGAACGGGTCCAGTCGAACACCGGCATGAAGTTGTAGCACACCACCTTGATACCGCAGGCCGCCAGGTTGCGCAGGGTTTTCCCATAATTCTCGATCAGGAGATCCCGGCCTGGCAGGCCCCGCTTGATGTCTTCATGCACCGGCACGCTTTCGATCACGTCCAGGGCCAGGCCATGCGCGTTGACCTTGTCTTTCAAGGCCTGGATGCGTTTCATCGGCCAGACTTCGCCCACCGGAATGTCATAGATCGCGCTCACGACCCCGGTGATGCCCGGTATCTGGCGGATGTACGAGAGGGTTACCAGGTCGGTATCGCCGTACCAGCGGAACGTCATCTTCATGTCGGCATGTCCTTTTTTGTTGTGTCGCTCGGCTGTGGGCTGCCAAGGGTGCCATCAGTATAGATTGGTCAGGCCAAAATGCACGATCGCAGACTGCGAGTTCTGTTCAGGCGACGAAATGACTTGGATTTCTTTCCTATTTGCTGATTCGAGGGCTAGTATCAGCCTCTGTCGATGATTTGGTCAGGCCAATTAGGGCGGCTGGCCTTATGCTCGAAGCACGAATGCAGTCTTACTCATAAAAATAATTACGGAGGACTCGCCATGCAGAAAGGGCGCTGGTGTGTGATATTCCTGTGCTTTCTCGCCGTTGCGATCAATTACATAGACAGGGCCAACCTTGCGGTGGCCGCTCCCTACATCCAGAAAGAACTGGGCCTGAACGCCGGGCAGATGGGCCTGTTGCTCAGCGGCTTCTTCTGGACCTACGCCTTGATGCAAATGCCTTTCGGCTGGTTCGTGGACAAGGTCGGAGCCAGGATCGCACTGCCCTTGGCCGTGGCCTGGTGGTCGTTGTTCACCGCAGCGACCGCGGCGGCCAGCGGCCTGGCGGCCATGTTCGGCTGCCGCCTGCTGCTGGGTGTGGGCGAGGCGGGGGCTTACCCCTCCTGCGCGAAGATCGTCAGCCAGTGGTTCGACGTCAAGGAGCGTGGCTTTGCCACCAGCATCTTCGATAGCGGCTCGCGGGTGGGCTCGGCGCTTTCCATTCCGCTGGTCGCGCTGATCATCGAGCTGTGGGGCTGGCGTGCGTCCTTCATCGTCACCGGCGCGGTGGGATTTGTCTGGGTGGTGGGTTGGTTCCTGATCTACCGTGAGCCCACTGCCGTGGCCGCGATACAGCGCAACGACGCCGCCATGGCGGCCAAGGCAGCCAGCCTGGCGGCGCAGCCCAAGGTACGTTGGGCATCGCTGTTCCGCCATCGCACCCTGTGGGGCATGATGCTGGGGTTCTTCTGCCTGAATTTCGTCATCTATTTCTTCATTACCTGGTTCCCTACCTATCTGGTTCAGGAGCGTGGCTTCTCGCTCAAGTCCCTGGGTACCCTCGGCACCCTACCGGCGATCGCCTCCATCGTTGGCGGCTGGATAGGCGGGCTGACCTCAGACGCGCTCTACCGCCGAGGATGGAGCCTCACCGCCGCGCGCAAAACCTGCATCGTGGGTGGAATGCTGATGTCATCGAGCATTTCCCTGTCGGTGTTCACGGAAAACACCTATGCCATGCTGGGCTTCTTCAGCTTGGCCTACGCGAGCCTGGCGTTCGCCGGCGCCAGCATCTGGTGCCTGCCGGCCGACGTTGCGCCCACTCCGTCCCACGTCGCTTCCATCGGCGGTATCCAGAACTTCGCCTCGAACACGGCGGGGATCTTCATCACCACCTTTACGGGGTTCATGCTGGTATTGGGCAATGGCTCGTTCACCGCGCCCCTGATGACGGCAGGGGCCTTCGCCCTGCTCGGTGCGTTCAGCTACCTGTTCATCGTAGGCAAGATCGAGCCTCTAGCGGCGGAGCCTTCGGCGACAGTGGTAGGGGTGAGAGAGCAGGGCGTTCATCCCTAGGTGGTCAGGGTTCAGCTCTCACGACCAGGCGAAGCGGGGCGCAGGCCTTGGGCAATGCCCGCGGCGTTGGCGTCCTGGCCGCGGATAAGCCTGGCCCGGGCCTGGACGTACTGGTCGTAGGAAAGCCCCTGGCGGTTGAGGGCCTCCATGGAAAGCTGGAAGCGCTCTTCGGGCGAGTACGGCCGGGTTTCAGGTCCATTGGTGGCGCAGCCTGCCAGGGCGGCAGTGATCAGCAACGACGTCATCATCAGCAAGGTTTTCATGGGTCCCTCCGGCCTCTCGGCGCATTTCAGTTCTGGAATGCGTTCAGGCTAAGGCCCTCGGCGCCGGTGCAGAAATCACGGGCTTTGATAGTGGCTATTACCGATACATGCAGGCGGGTTCTCACTCGGATAGGCGTCTGCCAAGGCCCGTGGTAGAGCCTTTGCAGTACTGTATAAATATGGATAAATTTCAGAAGGCCACTAGTGGCAATTGAATAGCATCCTTATACTGCAGCTCCCAAGCGCGCCTGTCAGCGGGCGCAATGGAAGACTGACAAGGAGCTGTTCGTGAAATCCATGTTTATCCAGGCCGTCTCGCCTGTGCTGGCGGTCGTCGCCTTGGCTACCCTGGCCGGCTGCGCCGCTACTGAAACCTCCCGAGCCCTGCCAGTAGCCCAAGTCGAGAGCGTTGCTCGGCCCTACAGCGGCGCGCGTTCGCCCATCGCGGTCGGCAAGTTCGACAACCGTTCAAGCTACATGCGCGGGATCTTCTCCGATGGCGTGGACCGCCTCGGCAGCCAGGCCAAGACCATTCTAGTGACTCACCTGCAGCAGACGGGGCGGTTCAACGTCTTGGACCGTGACAACCTGGGTGAGATCCAGCAGGAAGCCACGTTCAAAGGCCAGGCCCAGCGCCTCAAGGGCGCCGATTATGTGGTGACCGGCGACGTGACCGAGTTCGGTCGCAAAGAGGTGGGCGACCAGCAGTTGTTCGGCATCCTCGGCCGCGCCAAAACCCAGGTGGCCTACGCCAAGGTAGCGTTGAACATCGTCGACAGCACCACGTCCGAGGTGGTGTATTCCACCCAGGGCGCCGGCGAGTACGCCCTCTCCAATCGCGAGATCATCGGCTTCGGGGGTACCGCGAGCTATGACTCGACCCTTAACGGCAAGGTACTGGACCTGGCCCTGCGTGAAGCCGTGAACCGGCTGGTCAGCGCCGTGGACAGCGGTGCCTGGAAACCGCAACACTGATCAAGGGACTGAACGCATGAAGCCTGTATTGAGATGCATGACCACCGCGCTGGTGTGTGGCTGGCTGGCCGGCTGCGCCGGCCCTAAAACCCTGTACCAATGGGAAGGTTACCAGCCCCAGGTGCGCAGCTACTTCAAGGGTGAATCCAAAGAAGAGCAGTTGCAGGCGCTCGAAGCGGGGCTGGAGCGGATCAAGGCCAAGAACGGCGCGGTGCCACCTGGCTATCACGCGCAGATGGGCCTGCTTTGCGCCGACCTCGGCCAACCGGCGCGGATGGCGGCAGAGTTCCAGGCCGAAAAGGCGTTGTTTCCTGAATCGGCCACCTATATGGACTTTCTGTTGAAACACGCAGGCGGCAATCGCGCCGCGGGCGATGCGCTACCCGCCGCCAGCGCTCCAGCCGCCACCACGGCCTCGGCTCAAGGAGCGACGTCGCTATGAAACCTATGCTCAAATGCCTGGCCTTGCTTGCCCTGGCGGCCCTGGCCGGTGGCTGCGTGCCGATGAAGACTGTCGATTACCAGGCCTACAAGCAGGCTCGCCCGCGTTCGATCGTGGTGCTGCCACCATTGAACGAGTCGCCGGACGTCAAGGCCACCTACAGCATGCTGTCCCAGGTGACGGTTCCGTTGGCCGAGGCGGGTTACTACGTGGTGCCGGTGGCCCTGATGGACGAGACCTTCCGCCAGAACGGCGTGACCGCTGCAGGGGACATTCATCAACTGCCGTCGGCCAAGCTGCGTGAGATCTACGGCGCCGATGCAGGGCTGTATATCACCGTCAGCGATTACGGTACCAAGTACATGGTGCTCAGCAGCGCGACCATCGTGACCGCCCACGCCCGCCTGGTTGACCTGAAGACCGGCACCACCCTGTGGACGGGGGCCGCCAGTGCGTCCAGCCAGGAAAACCAGAACAACGGCGGCGGCCTGGTGGGCATGCTGATCGTGGCGGCGGTGAATCAGATCATCGCCAGCGCGGTGGACGATGCCGGTTATCCCATCGCTGGTATTACCAGCAGCCGCCTACTGTCCGCCGGGCATCCCGCCGGGTTGCTCTATGGGCCGCGGTCCCCGCGCTACGGTAGCGATTGAGTGGGATCGGCCTAAGGTCATCGCATCCCTGGGGTTCGATCTACGATCACAACCCCAGCTCTGACAACCCGGGATGGTCGTCCGGCCGGCGACCCAGGGGCCAGCGGAATTTGCGTTCGGCCTCGGCGATGGGCAGGTCGTTGATAGAGGCGAAGCGGCGAGTCATCAGGCCGCTGTCGGCGAATTCCCAGTTTTCGTTCCCGTAGGAGCGAAACCAGTGGCCGGAATCATCATGCCATTCATAGGCGTAGCGCACGGCGATGCGGTGCTCCGTGAAGGCCCAGAGTTCCTTGATCAAGCGGTAGTCCAGCTCCTTGTTCCATTTGCGTTCAAGGAAGGCCTGGGCCTGGGCACGACCTTGAATGAATTCGGCGCGGTTACGCCACTGGGTATCCGGCGTATAGGCCAAGGCGACCTTGGCGGCGTCGCGGCTGTTCCAGCCATCTTCGGCCAGGCGCACCTTGAGTATCGCGGTTTCCCGGGTGAAAGGCGGCAGTGGCGGGCGGGTCTCGGTGCTGGCCATTAGGATTGCCCTCCATGATGTGGCTTGCCACTGTAAGCGAAGCTAGCGTCGGCTGTATGAATATCTTCACTCAGTGCAAGTGCCGTCGGCGGGCGCGCCCAGTGCATGGAGGGTAGTGCCGGGAAGTGCTCAGCCGCCCTGCAACAGCCTGCGCAACAAGCTGGGTGTGGTTCCTGTCCAGCGCTTCAAGGCCCGGCGAAAGTTCGCTGGGTCTTGGAGATTGAGGTAGTGGGCCACCGCTTCGTGGTCCCAGCCGCGCAGTTGATACAGGTCCAGGGCCAGGTCCCGACGCGCTTCATCCAGCAGGGTCTGGAACCCGGTACCGTGGCGCTGCAGCTTGCGCTTCAAGGTGGTGGCGCTCATCCCCAGGTTGCTGGCGGCGGCCTCCAGGTTGGGTGGCCTGGGCCCGGCGTCGCGCAACACGGCATAGAGCGAGTCGATCAGGCTATGGCTGAAACCCAGGCGCTGTACCTGGCGGCGGGCTTCGTCGGTGGCGACCCGGCCGGCCAGAGGCGAGACCCCGGCACGCGGGCGCGTCAGATAGCGCAGCGGCAGGCACAGTTGCTGCACGGGTTGATCGAAGCGGCACTGTTCTCCCAGGTGCACCCAGTATTGCTCCAGATGCCTGGGCGTTGGATGGCGAAAGTCGAAACGCCACGGCAGCCGTTCCCCGGCAAGGCCATCGCAGAGGTTCACCAGGCCGGCGCAGAGTGCCTCCAGCAGGAAGGGCCACTGCTCGCCGGCGCCGCAGCTGTCCCGCCAGCTCAGGTAAGCCTGCTGCTCGTCGATGCGCACCCGGAGGGCAGCGAGCGGGCTGAGCAGTACTTGCAAATGCACCAGCAATTCCAGGGCTTCGCCAAGATTGGCGGCGGTCCGCAGCGCATCGCTGGCGGGGCCATAGTGGCCGGGCCAGAGCCGATGGCCAAACAGGAAGCTGGTGTCGTCGGCGACCAGCAAGCGCCGGGCATTGCCGATCAGGTCAAGGTACTGGCTGGCCGCAAGCAGGGCGCGACCACCGGCGATGTCCTCGTAGAACAGTCCGGTGCCGCGCAGCAGGCGGTGACTGTGGATACCCCGGGACAAGACCAGGTCGATCAGCAACGCCGGCTGGCCGTGCGCCGGAATGAAAACGCTGTCGCGTTCGTAGCTAACGCTGGCGGCCATGTCAGGCGCTCCGGGCGAGGTTGGCGGCGCGAGCCAGCCCAAGGCTCACCCGTTGCAGCAACTGTTCGGGGGTTTCGTCCCGGGCCATGACGGCGCAGACCCGGGCTCGCAGGCGGATGCGCTCGCCTTGCGCAGTGGTGCGGTGGGCCAGACTGGCGACTGCCTCGGCCAGCTCGGCGGCCATCAGTCCGGCCTGTTGCTCTCCCGTGCCGGGCAATACCACGGCGAAGCGGTCCCCGGCCAGGCGGCAGAGCAAGTCCTGCCGACGCAGGTTCAGTAGCAGCAAGTTGCTGAGGCTGCTTAGCAAGGCATCGCCTTCAGCGTATCCGAAAGCATCGTTCACTTGGCGGAAGTCACAAACGTCCAGCGCGACCAGGCTGAGCGGCTGGCCTGCACGGCGCGCGGTCGCCATCATCCGTGGCAGGCGGGCCTTGAGGTAGTCGGCAGTCGCCAGGGGCGTCAAGGCATCGAAACTTTCATGGTCGCGCACGCCCTGTTCCCGTTTGGCCATGCGCGCGTTGATCGCCAACTGCTCGCGATGCCAGTGATAGATGCCCCAGGTCACCAGCAGCAGCCCTACGGGCATGCAGCTCGATTCGAGGAAATGCCCCAGGGGAACGCTGGCGGGCAGGCGAATGAACTCGTCCAACCAATCCGCCCAGCCAGCGATAAACACCAGGGAAAGGCCCAGCATCAGGTAGCGGGTGACACGCCCGGCCGGCCGACTCTTGAGCACCAGCCCCAGCCATACCAGGTTCAACAACGCCGAGCCGCCCTCGCCCAGGATGTCGATCCAGATCCATTCTTCCGGGCCCTTGACCCGGCCGAACATGAGCATTCCCACGAGCACGACGTTGGCCGCCAATGCGAGCAAGAGCAGGGGGGCGAGGTGTGAGCGCCATCCGTTGTGCATCGGCGTATCTCCCGGTTTCGATGGCGCCACCTAAGCAGAGCGGTGTGACAGGCCGGTGACAGCCCAGGGGTCGATTCAGCCCAGGTCATGTGCCAAAGAATCCTCGCCCGGCCTCCTTGATGCCGGTCCCGCGGCCAATGGGTCAAGCGGCATGGCCCAAGAGAGGGGTCGGATCAGCCCACCGAGGCCTCGACACTGCCTGCAATCCGGTGTTTACAGGGCGTGCCGTCCCAGGCTGTCACGCCAGTGTCATGATCGCTGCCTAGCGTGCCCCACCAGATCGCCGGGCCGTTGCCCGGCATGGCAGGCAGGGGATCATCAGGATGAGCAAGGCATGGGGCGCCGCCCGTTGGGTCGGGTTTACCTTGAGCACCATGGCGGTGGCAGTGGCCGCCCAGGCGGAAGACGAGGCCGTGGCACCGCCCGTGGAGCACGTGAAGGTGGTAGGCCAGGCGGCGCGCATCGACAAGGCGCTCAAGGAGCAGAAAGCCTCTGACAGCATCAAGAGCGTGGTGCATGCCGATGGCGTGGCCCAGCTGCCGGACCAGAACGTGGCCGAGGCGACCCAGCGCTTGCCAGGCGTGAGCGTCGAGAGGGACCAGGGTGAAGGTCGTTTCGTCAGCGTGCGCGGCCTGAGCCCTGATTTGAACAGCGTAAGCATCAACGGCACCCTGGTGCCCTCGCCGGAGAGCGATCGTCGGGCCGTGGCCCTGGACGTGCTGCCGGCCGAGCTGGTGCAGTCGCTGTCGGTGACCAAGACGCTGACCCCGGACATGGACGCCAACGCCCTTGGCGGTACCGTGGAAGTGCAGAGCCTCTCGGCATTCGACCACAAGGGGTTGTTCTACACCGGTACCTCGGAGGCGAGCCACGACGGCAATAGCCACCAGAACAGCCCCAAATTCTCTGGCGCCGTCAGCGACCGCTTCAGTCTGGGCGATGGGGTAGACAACTTCGGCGTGGCCGCGGCCCTGAGCTGGCAGAAGCGTGACTTCGGCTCGGACAACGTGGAGACAGGCGGCGACTGGAGCGGCAACGCCTTACAATCCTTCGAGCAACGGGACTATGACATCAGCCGGGAGCGGGCCGGCATGGGCCTGAACTTCGACTACAAGCCCGACGACCTGAGCAGCTACTACCTGCGTACCCTTTACAGCAGCTTCAAGGACAGCGAAACCCGAAACGCTCGGGTCATCGAATTCGAAGACGCCCTGGCCGAAGGTGAAACCGGCGAGGCCGAGGTGAGTCAACGCCTGAAGAACCGCGAAGAAACCCAGCTGATCCAGTCCTATGTCCTTGGTGGCAAGCGTGCCCTGGGGCTGTGGACGGTCAGCAGCCAGGCGGGTTTCAGTCGTTCCAGCGAGAATACCCCGGGGCATATTGCCAGCGCAGTGTTCGAGGCCGACGATACCTTCGATGCCAGCTACTACGACAGCGATCAGCCCCGCGCCCTGCTGCCGGCGAGCGCCTACGACGCCAGCAGCTACGGCCTGGACAAGGTCGAGTGGGAGAAGCAGTACACCCGCGACACCGAAAAGAACCTGCGCCTGGACCTGGCCCGTGACTACGATGTCCGGGGTTATGCCTCGCAGTTCAAGTTCGGCGGCAAGGTGAGCCGCCGCGACAAGACCAACGACCTGGATACCTGGGTGTACGAGGACCTGGATGATGCCGGCTACACCGACGAGCAGTTGAACCTGAGCAATTTCAGCAGCAGCAAGGTGCATTACAGCCTGGGTAACTACGGCAGTGGTATCAGCGCCAGCGCTATCAAGGGATTGATCGGCGGCCTGGATTCATCGGCGTACTACGATGAGCAGGAGTCTCGGGTCAACGACTTCGACATCAGCGAAGACATCGACGCCGGCTATTTCATGAACACCGTGGATGTGGACAACTGGCGGATCATCGCCGGGCTGCGCTATGAGGGCACCCGCACCGAAGCCAAGGGCACCGGCTACACCGATGGCGCCTTCAGCACTGTTGAAAGCGAGCGCAGCTACCACCACTGGCTGCCAGGGCTGCACCTGCGTTATCAACTGGACCGCGCCACCCAGGTACGGGCTGCCTGGACCAACACCGTGGTGCGGCCAACCTTTGGCCAGATGGCGCCAGGGTTCGTGATCGAAGACGACGAAGCCAGCTTCGGCAACCCGGACCTGAACCCGCTCAAATCCAGCAACCTGGACCTGGGCATCGAGCGTTTCATGGGCCGCGCCGGCACGCTGTCCGCCTTCGTCTTCTATAAGGACATCAAGGATTTCATCTACAACACTGACCTGGCCGGCACCGGTGCTTATGCGGACTTCTCTGAGGCCCACACCTATGCCAACGGCGACCACGCCAGGCTCTATGGGCTGGAGTTGGCCTGGTCGCAGAAACTGGATTGGCTGCCCGCTCCCTGGGACGGCCTCCTACTGGGCGCCAACGCCACCTTCACCCACTCCCGCGCGAAGATCGAAGGCTATGACAGTAGCGCGGGGGCCATGCGCAAGCGTGCCATCGACTTGCCCGGGCAGGCCAAGCGTGTCGCCAACCTGAGCGTAGGCTGGGAGAACGATAAGGTCAGCCTGCGCCTGGCTGCCAACTATAAGTCCAGCTACCTGTTCGAGCTCTCCGGTATCGACGACGAAGACCATGACGCCTACGTGGATGCTCAGACTTTCGTGGATTTCAGTGCCCGCTACAAGCTGAGCAAGAACCTGCAGCTGAGCTTCGACGCCCAGAACCTCACCAACGAACCCTACTTCGTGTACAGCGGCAGCAGCGCGCGCAACTACCAGTACGAAGAGTACGGGCCCACCTACAAGCTCGGCCTGACCTTCACCCATTTCTGACCTGGAGAGCCCTCGATGCGTTATTCCTTTGTCCTGCTCGGCCTGTTGGCCGGGCTGCAGACGGCGTTCGCCCAGACGAACCCGAGCCTGACGCTCCAGGCGCCCCTGGACGTACCACCGGCCAAGGCCGTGGACCTGCCCGCCAGCGGAGGCACCCTGGTAGCGGGCGCCCAGGGCCTGACCTGGTTGAGCGCCGGTGGCGTGCCTGGCCCACGCCTGGAGGGCGCTTTCCACAGCTTGGACAGTCGCCCGTTAGGTAACGGCACCTTGGTAGCCGCGGTAGACAGCACGCGACAGGCACTGGTGCTGGCTACGGCTGCGGGGCCTGCGAGTCCTTGGCAAATCGGACTGGCCTTGCCCCCCATGGCGGTGGCGTTGAACGGTGCCTGTCTGTTCCGCGACCCGGCTGGAAACCTGTTCGTTTTTCTGGTGGGCGAGGGCGGTCACGGCGAGCAGTGGCTGATCGGCAGCCAGGAGCGCCTGCTGGATAACCCGCGCCAGGTACGCACCCTGGCGTTGCCCCCGGACGCCAGTCATTGCCGAGTGGACGACACCAGTCAACAGCTGGCGGTGAACGAGGCCGGCCTGGGCTGGTGGCTGTACCCGGCGCAAGCCGAGGCGCGCGCCGAGCGCAGCCCGGTGGACCTGCGGCAGCCCTTCGGCGGGCTCGCAGGCTCGGCCGATGGCTTGGCCTGGGCAGCCGGCGGCTTACTGGGGCTGGACAGCAAGACAGGCCAACTGCACCTGTACCAAGCCAGCGGCAAGGGATGGCAAGCGATGGGTAGCCTGAGCGTTCCAGGCGGCGGTCACCCGGAAACCCTGGCGGCTCGCCCGTCGCCCAGTGGCTTTGACGTGGTCGTACAGGGTGACGGCCATGCTGGCGTGCGCCTGGGGCAGTTGGCGTGGCGGCCTCAGCCCTTGGCCGCTGCGTCGGCCCTTCCTGAGGTGCAGGCGGCGGCGCAGACCGAACCTGTGGCCCGGCAGGGAGACGCGGCGGACGATCCTGCCCTCTGGATTCACCCCACCGATGCCAGCCGTAGCCTAGTACTGGGCACCAACAAAAAGCAAGGCTTGCTGGTTTACGGCCTGGACGGCCGCCTGCGCCAGAGCCTGGACGTGGGCCGGCTGAACAATGTGGACCTGCGCACAGGCTTTCGCCTGGCTGGCAAGCCGGTGGACCTGGCCGTGGCTACCCAGCGCGACCGCAACAGCCTGTTGATCTTCGCCATCCGGCCCGACGATGGTCATCTGGAAGTGGCTGGGGAAGTGCCGACTGAACTGGGGGCTATCTACGGGCTGTGCCTCTACAAGGACGAGCAAGGCATCCAGGCGATCGCCAATGACAAGGATGGCCGCTTCGTGCAGTACCGTCTGCAGGAGAGCCAGGGCAAGGTAGTAGGCCAGCGGCTGCGCGGTTTCGCTCTGCACAGCCAGCCGGAAGGCTGTGTCGCCGACGACGTCCAGCATCGGCTGTTCATCGGCGAAGAGGACGTCGGTGTCTGGGCCTTGGACGCCCGCGCGAGCGAGCCTGCCGAGCCCAAGCCAGTCATTGCCGTGGGCGACATGCTGAAGGCCGACGTAGAGGGGTTGGCGCTCTATGTCAAGGGCGACCGCCGCTACCTGGTGGTCTCCAGCCAGGGCAACGACAGCTACCTGGTGCTGGACGCACAGCCGCCGTACCGCTTGCACGGGGCCTTCCGGGTGGGAATCAACGCCGCCGCCGGGATTGACGGCACTTCCGAAACCGATGGCCTGGACGTGACCAGCGCCGACCTGGGCGGGCCTTGGCAGGCCGGCCTGCTGGTGGTGCAGGACGGGCGCAAGCGCATGCCCGAGCAGGCCCAGAACTTCAAGTTGGTGCCTTGGACCGACATTGCCCGGGCCGTTGGGCTGCCATGAAGGCCTGAGTCATCAAACCGTCATTCTTTCGCCTTTATCTAGTGCCCGCGCATCGGCGGGAAGGAGCTACCCATGCAAGCCTCACTTGAGCATATGGATTTCTGGACCTTGATCATCGGTGCAAGCCCGGTGGTGAAGGGGATCATGGCCATCCTGCTGCTGGCCTCGTTGGCCAGTTGGTACCTCATCGGGCTGCGCCACTGGGCCCTGGCCCGCACCGAGGCGGCCATGCTCAGGGCCAGGCAAGGACTGGAGGCGAGCCAGGACCTTGCGGCCCTGGGTCGCGTCAATGCCAACGACGGCCCAGCGCGCCTGCTGTCCACTGGCCTGAACACCTATCAGCAACTGCGCCCCCTGGACGGCAGTGCCCCGGTCGCGGCACTGGAAGCCTCGGAGCGCGCCATGGGCGTGCTGCTGGTTGAGGAGGAGCTGCGGCTCGAGCGGGGCTTGTCATTGCTGGCGACCATCGGCTCGGTAAGCCCCTACATCGGCCTGCTGGGCACGGTGTGGGGCATCATGGGGGCCTTCATGGGCCTTTCCCAGGCGCAGCAGGCAACCCTGTCCAGCGTGGCGCCGGGGATTGCAGAGGCGCTGATCGCCACGGCCATTGGCCTGTTCGCCGCGATTCCCGCCGTCATTGCCTACAACCGCTTCGCCGCCCGGGGTCAGCGCCTGCTGGCGCGCTATTACAACCTGGCCAATCAACTGCAGGCCCGCCTGCATCGCCAGTGGCATGGCAGCCACGGCGCGCTGGCCAAAGCGGCCTGAGGACCTGCCCATGCTCACTCGTCCCCTGCGCAAGCATAGCCCCAAGGCTGAAATGAACGTGGTGCCATACATTGACGTGATGCTGGTGCTGCTGGTGATCTTCATGGTCACCGCCCCCATGCTTACCCAAGCGGTAAAGATCGACTTGCCAAAGGTGGCAGCCCAGGCGCTGGGTCCTGATGAGTCCCAGGCCGTCACCCTATCGATCAAGCCAGAAGGCGGCTTTGCCTGGACCCAAGGCCGCGACCCCGAGCCTCACTTGGCTAGTGACATCCCCGCGCTGCGCGAGCAGCTCGTCAGTGTGCTCGAGCGAGCCCAGGACACGCCTGTGTACCTGCGCGCAGACCAGGGCGTGGACTATGGCGCTGTGGTGAAGGTGATGGCCGCGCTACAGACCGCGGGCATCCGCAAGCTCGGCCTGATGACGGAGGCAGCACCATGAATGCACTGGTCGCCCCGCGCGCGGGTTCGCTCGCTGGCCACTGCGCCAACGAGTTATGGACGCTTTGGCTGGGGCGAGGCCTGGCGGTGGGCTTGGCGGTCGGCTTGCATCTGGCGCTGGGCTGGGCCCTTTACCGGCTTGGGCTGGCGCAACCGCCTGTGCCTGCGCCGAAGGTGCTGCATACCGAGGTGGTGATGTTGGCACCTGCCGCGCCCAGCCTGGCGGCCGTGGCGGCGCCGCCCGTGGTTGCTCAGCCCATTACCGCGCCTCCCATGACGCCGAGGGCAGAGCCTAGCGCACCGCCGCCCGCTCCGATATCCGCGCCTATGCCTGAGGTTGCACGGCCCATCGCCAAGACGGCCGGACTGGCGCGGCAGCGGGTAAGCTCGACGCCGCGGCCCAAGGCTGCGGCAGTGCCGCCCAAGGTGGCTGAACCGGCGACCGCGCCACGGACCATGCCGACGCCAGCTCCTGCTGCGCCCAGCTTACCCAGCTCCGCTTCCATGCCCTTGACAGGAGCCAGCGCTGGCCCGTCTTCGGCGGCTGCTCCAGCCACCGCCGAAACCTCGAGCCAGCAATACCTGCCCATCCGCAAGCAAGCGCCAAGCTACCCGGCGCGCGCGCTCGACGATGGCATCGAAGGCGATTGCACTGTCGAATACCGCGTGGATACCCAGGGCCGTGTGCAAGATCCGCATGTGGTGGGCAGCTGCCATCCCATGTTCATTCGCCCGTCCCTGGCGGCCGCCAGTACCTTCGTCTATCGACCGCGGATGGTCGACGGCCATGCGGTAGAAGTGAACGCGGTGCGCAATACCTTCCATTATCGGATCGACGAGTGAGGCATCTTGGATGAAGGCACGCATCGCGGCTGGCTATAATAGTGGCCCGGTGGAAAACATTAGCAATCCAATGTCATATCTTCAGCTACGCACAGCGGTTCCTGGCGACGCCCTTCGTTGCTATGAAATCGAAACCAGTGCCTACGAAGGCGACGAGGCGGCCACCCTGGAGAAAATCCAGACTCGTATCGCCCAGTACCCCGAAGGCTTCCTGGTTCTGGAAATCGAAGGGCAGGTGGTGGGCTTCATCAATAGCGGATGCGCCCATGTGGTGGAGATGGCCGATGAAGCCTTCAAAGAGCTGATCGGGCATGCTGCGGACGCACCCAATGTGGTCATCATGTCGGTGGTGATCACACCTGAGCGGCAGGGCCAAGGCTACGCCCGGCTGCTGATGGAAAGGTTCGTCCAGCGCATGAAAGGGCTTGGAAAACGCAGCATCCATCTTATGTGCAAGCAACCCCATGTCGAGCTTTACCGCCGCCTGGGCTACCGGTACGTCCAGCCCTCGGCCTCGGAGCATGGCGGCATGACCTGGCATGAAATGGTGATGACGCTGGATTGATGTGCGTTCAGATTCCAGCGAAGCTGAACGCAGAAAGAGCGCATTAGCCTATCGTTGGACTCAGCAGCCGTGGACGGCAGACAAGGCACAAGCCACGATTGGCTCGACCTGTCGGGCAATTGCATCTCCATGCTCAGCTTCAGCCAAACGAAGCTCATAGCTAGCCTGCAGGTTGACCCAGAACTCTGCCGTGGTACTGAAACAGTGCGACAGCCGCAGGGCCATGTCGGCCGTGACGCCACGCCGTTCCCTGACCACTTCGTTGACCGTCGGAGCTGAAACATGGAGTGCACGCGCCAAGGCGGAAGCAGAGAGCCCCAGCGGCACCATGAACTCCTCCCGCAATATTTCACCGGGATGGATAGGGCGCATGCCGTTCTTGAACATAGGAACCTCAGTGATAATCCACGATTTCAACGTTTGCCGGACCGTTTTCCGTCCATGAGAAGCACACCCGCCATTGTTCATTTATGCGAATGCTATGCTGCCCCGCCCGGTTACCGTTGAGGCCTTCCAGCCGGTTACCTGGAGGCGCACAAAGGTCAATCAGTTTCGAGGCGCTCTCAAGCATTTGTAGCTTGCGAGTTGCCACTTTTACAATCCCTGACCACCGAACGGTACGTCCTGTACGATAGAGCGTCTCGGTGTCCTTACAATTGAAGCTGACAATCATCGGAAGCGCTTAACGGATAACGTTAAGCGTTAATATAGTGGTTTCTTGCCGGATGGCAAGGCTTTTAACTACGGCGCAGGTTGTCAAGGTGCCACGGGTCAACTCTGCAACGCCATGAGCCGGTTCAGTTGTGGCCGTGCGCGATACAGGGCGAAACGAACAAGCTGCCGTGGTAAGCCCCCGCCGCGGTACGACCTGCCACCAGCAGCCATAGCCCCGCCAGCAGTACCACCAGCGCCTCGCCCAGCCAATCGAAGAAGCCCAGGTGGAGCAGGGCGCCGAGCTTGAGCGTAGCCAGTGCATAAACTCCAATGGGAAAGGTAAAGCCCCACCAGCCCAGATTGAAAGGCAGGCCTACCTTGAGGTAGCGAATCGTGATGAGAGCGGCCAGCAGCAACCACCATAATCCGAGGCCCCAGAACAACAGCCCGGCCACCAGGCCGACGCCCGCCGCCACTTGGCCGGCCTCGCCCAGGCCCTGCGCGGCGAAGGTGGCCGGCGCCTCCGCGCCCAGGAGCAACATGCCCAGCGCGGCTGTGCCCAGGGGGCCAAGGGCGAGCCAGCTCGATGCAGCCATGCTTGCCTGAGGCAGTTTATGCAACGACAGGCGCAGCATAAGGATCACCAGAATGCTCATGGCCACCGGCACCGAGTAGGCCCAGAGCGCGTAGCTAGCCACCAGCAGATGGAACCGCGTCGCGGCATCGGCCAGGTGAGGCGCTAGCGCGCCTGCGCTGGCGGCAGCCACTTCGCCAGCCACCACTGGCAGCAACCACACCGCCGTCATCTGATCGATGCGGTGCTCCTGCCGAGTAAACATGAGAAAAGGGATGGCCACACCGCACACCAGGGCCAACCCGGCATCCAGCCACCATAAGGCATAAGCCCAGTGCAGGGCCGCCTCGCCCCAGCGAGGCAGGCCATACTGCACCAAGCCGTTGATCAGGGTAGCCAGGCCCATGGGAATGGTGCCGAAGAACATCGAGACCGTAGCGTGGCCGAATACACGCTTGGCTTGCGGGTAAAACAACGCCCAGCGAGCGCTGTACAGCATCGTACAAAGCGCAAAGAGCAGGATGTTGAGCAGCCACAAGGCTTCCCCTATACGGTTCAGAGGTATTGGGTGGCCGGGCCATTGCCCTAGCGCGAGTGAAAGGATGCCGGTGCCCATGGTCACGGCGAACCAGTTGGGTGTGAATTGCCGAATGACTTCCAGCGGCCTCGGCAGGTGAGACAGGGGCCGCCGCAGGCGCAAGGTGTTGGCTGAAAGGGTAACGGCCATGAAAGTGCTCCGGACGATACAAGTGTTTGGTCCGTTGAAGCTAACCCGCCGCATTTAGTTGGTAAAACGGTTAATATCGTTATCTATTACCTGGATAACCGGTAGATCATGAAGCTTACCCTGCGCCAGTTGGCTATCTTTCGAACGATCGCTCAGCACGGCTCCACGACCCGGGCCAGTGCTGTCTTGTCCTTATCTCAATCAGCCACTAGCGCCGCTCTCCAGGAATTGGAGCATGCTCTGGGCACACAGCTGTTCGATCGGGCAGGCAAGCGGCTGGTGCTCAATGTGAATGGGCAAGGTCTGTTACCCCGGGCGATACAGTTGCTAGAAGCCGCCGCCCAGATCGAAGACGGCTTTCAACATGCCGATATCGGTGGCCGTCTACGAGTCGGCTGCAGTACCACCATCGGCAACTACCTGATGCCCGCCCTGATGAAAGCCCTGTCCAAACGCGCTCCCAAGGTACAAGTTGACGTCATCATGGGGAACAGCGCCGATATCGCTCGCCACGCCGCTCAGCTCAGCATCGACCTGGGCCTGATCGAGGGCCCGTGCCACCTGGCGGAACTCAGCGCCCGGCACTGGTGCGAGGACGAATTGCTGATAGTTGCAGCCGCTGAAGATCCCCTGACCAAAAACGCGAAGGTCAGCTTGCATGAGCTTGCCTCCGCGCGTTGGCTATTACGCGAACCTGGCTCCGGTACGGCCGAGCAGGTAAGCGAACTGCTGTTGCCACACCTCAAGCATTGGCCGCATACCCAGCAGGTGGGCAGCTCCGAAGCCATCAAGCACATGGTCGCGGCTGGGCTGGGTATCAGCTGCCTGTCGCGTCGGGTAGTGGCGGATCTCATCGCCCAGGGGCAACTGATGGCCCTGCGTCACGGGTTGGCGCCACTGACGAGGCCGTTCTATCAAGTGCATCATCGGGACAAGTTCGTGTCTCGCGCCATGGAGGCATTTATAGAAATTCTCGACGCCTTTCCAGTCTGACTATGGGGAGCCGGTCTCAGCGTAATTGAAGGTCTGCATACCGCTGTCATGCCCAGCCAGAATCACCCGATCGCGGCCCTCCCGTTTGGCCTGATAGAGACCGTTGTCGCTGGCCATGACCCAGTCTTCGGCCCGGATCATGGTTGCGCTACGCTCCGAAACTCCGATACTCAAGGTAATGGGTGGCAAATCCTTTCTGGTTTCGAAGGCTTCGAGCATATGGTGTTTGAGCCGGGCCAAAATGCCCTTTGCCTGCTCGCCGTCGGTATCCGGCAGTACCAGGCCGAACTCATCGCCACCTATTCGACCGGCCACGTCAGTGGGGCGGCACCGCTGGCGAAGAGTAACGGTCAGCAGCCGAATGACTTCATCGCCCACGAGGTGCCCGTGCAGGTCATTGATAGCCTTGAAATGATCGATGTCGATCAGGGCCAGGGTAGTGGGCAGGGGGCGCTGCTGCGCGGCTGTGAATTCTTCGCAAAGAAAGCGCTTCCATGCGCCCTGGTTCAGCAGACCGGTGAGGCTGTCCATCCGGTTGGCTTCTTTGAGCTGACGCTTGTGCTCGGCAAGCTGTGCGGCCAATCGGTAGGCAGCGAAGGCTACCGCCATGGGGTAGACCGCAAGCATGGGGAGGCAGGCGTAGACCTGGGCGGTCGAGGTCTGGGGGAGGAACGTCGAGTCAAGCAGCCAGGTGAAAGCCAGGGCGCTGGTTGCCATCACCGGCAGGCTTATGGCCAACAGGCGAGGGCCGCCTACCGCGATGCAGTTCATGCAGAACATGGACATCAGCAGCGTGCAGCCTAGCGCATTGAACTGCATGGCAGCGACCCAGAGCCCGCCAAACGCGGACTCGACGATCATGTTCCGGCGCTCCACGTGATAGGACACCCGTACTGTGCGCGCCAGGATATAAGCCACATGAGGCCAGACGAAACCATGGAAGACGAGAAGCACCCAGACCCAGGCCGGCAGGGCGTAGGACGTCAGAACGGCGGCCACGGCCCAGAAACCGGCGGCAGAGCCGAGAATCCGGGGAAGATAGAGGCGCTTTGCGAAGGTGCCCGCCCTGATGGTCATAGCCTGTCAGATTCGTAAAGAGGTAGAGCGGCCTTGCCGCCTGGATCTTGGGTTATAGGTGGGGCAGGCGAAACCGTGGGAAGTTCTGCCGACAAAGAGCCAGGGCACAGCTTTATGGACGGTCCATCGCAACCAAGCCGATGGCTATGTGCTATCAGCAGGCTATATTGAAGAATCCTTGGCGTCAATGCTTCACCGCCCTGGGGTTGCGATAGAAGACAAGCGGGCTGACAGGGTGGATGCTCCTCCCCGAAACCACGGTGGCCGCGCCCTGCGGCAGCCCCAGTCGACGAACCTCTCGCGCGGCACACACTCAAACCCGGCGATGTCGCCCCATCCAATCTTGCGAGGAGAACGCCATGAGTGACGCTTATCGTTCGGAAGCTCAGCGCCTGGAACAGGCCTTTGCCGATGCCTACGCCGCCTATCGTAAGCATCTTGAAACGACCTCTTATCCTGCGTCCGAGGAAGACTGGGCCGAGCATGATCGTTACCAGGAAGCCGTATCCGCCGCGTCCACGGCCTGGGGCGATTTCTGCATCAATAACAGGCATCTGAGGTGAAACAAGCACAAGCATCAGTTGAAACTGTGCTTATAAAGCAGTTCCTGCGCTTGATCGTCACGCGAAACCTTCTGGCCAGGCCATTCCAGCCGGAGCTGATCGTCGGGGGCGAGCCCTGGCCGCGGCTCACTCTGCCGATGCCCGTTCCTCCGGCTGCGGATGCAAGGGCAGGTGCAGGGTGATGCAGGTCCCGCCACCGTCTTCACCCTCGGCCACGCTGACGTGGCCACCGTGAGCGCCCACCATGCCCTGGCAAATGGCCAAGCCCAGCCCCGTGCCCTGGCCGCCGCGGTCGCCCCGGGCGGCGGTGTAGAACATGTCGAAGATCCTGGATCGTTCGTCCTCTGGAATACCAGGGCCTTGGTCGCTGACCGCGAACCGCAGTTCGCCATCCACTGCACGGGCCGACACCCGCACGCGGCCGTTCGCCGGGGAAAAGCGGGCGGCGTTTTCCATTACGTTGACCAACGCCTGCTCGATCAGCGCCGGGTGGGCGTAGAGCAGTGGCAAGGCGCTGCCGGCTTCCACTACCAGTTGCAAGGGCGCCAGCACCCCGCGTAGCCGTTGCACCGCCGAGGCGATGATATCGGCCGGGGCGATCCAGTCCCGCGCCAGGCTGAGGGTGCCGTGGCCCAGGCGGGTCATGTCCAGCAGGTTCTGGATATAGCGATCCAGGCGTTCGCACTCCAGACGGGTGCCTTCCAGCAATTGGTCCCGGTCTTGGGGGCTAAGGGCCCCACCCAGGGCTTGCAGGCTTTCGATGCTGCCACGCATGACGGTCAAGGGGGTGCGCAGGTCGTGGGACACCGATGCCAGCAAGGCGCTGCGCAGTTCTTCGGTTTCGCCTTTCAAACGGGCGGCTTCCAGATCCTCCGCCAGGCGCGCCCGGGCAATCGCCTGGGCCAGAGGCTGTCCCAGGGCCATGACCTGGCGACGCCGGGCGTCCGGAATGTCCCCGCCTGCCTTG
Source organism: Pseudomonas sp. DC3200b2 (assembly GCF_049895785.1). Taxonomy (NCBI): domain Bacteria; kingdom Pseudomonadati; phylum Pseudomonadota; class Gammaproteobacteria; order Pseudomonadales; family Pseudomonadaceae; genus Pseudomonas; species Pseudomonas sp. DC3200b2. The sequence continues at coordinate 74,391 of NZ_JAFCTA010000008.1, forward strand.
GGCCAGACCGCGATCAACGCCAAGGTGCCCGGTTCGCTGACCAAGGGCCACCACCACCCTTGGCTGGCAGGCAGCGTGCCGGTGCCGCAGCCCGCCGCCTGGCCATGCTTCCAGGCCCAATCGGCCGCGGCGCGGTCCCTCTCCGTAGCCTCCGAAGGCAATGCCAGGCGGCCACTGGCGTCACGTTCGTGCAAGGTCACTCGCACATCCGGCCAGCCTTCGAAATGCCGTTGCGCAGCGTCCATTACGTCTCGCCGCTCGCTGACGGCGGCCAGGCGCTGCGACAGGTCCAGCAACTCACTGGTATGAGCCTGGGTATCGCGCAGTGCATGCAGGTGGCGGCGCTGGGCTGTAGCCAGGTTGCCCGTCAAGGCGGCCATGAACAGGAAGAACAGGAGGGTGAGGAAGTCCTCCCGCAGGTCGACGGACAGCGAAAAAATCGGCTCGATAAACAGAAAGTCATAGAGCAGGAAAGACAGCCCCGCGCTGAGCAGAGCCGGGCCCAACCCACCGGCCAAGGCGACCAGTAGCACACCGGCCAATAGCACGAGCGAGATATTGGGCAGCACCAGCCAATGGGAAACCCCCCAGGAGAGGGCCGCGGCCAGAAGCGAAACCCCTACCGCCAGGGCGTAGTGACCAGGCCTGCTTGAAGGCCGCAGCGGACGGCCAGGCGCTTCCACCGAAGCGTCGCGGTCGAGGACGGCGACCTCGAGCCCCTTGGCCTGGCCCAGCAAGCGACCCGCCAAGCCCAGCCCCCCAGCCGGTCGCAGCCAGCGCAGTGGCCCAGGCCGTCGGCTGGCGGCCAGAAGAAGCACGCTGGCTCGCCGTTCCGCGGCATGCTGGAGCAGGGTCGCGGCGACTTCACTGGCGCGCAGGGTCACCACTTCGCCGCCCAGGCGTTCGGCCAGTTGCTGTGCCAGCAGCAGACGTTGGCGGCCGGCCTCGTCATTTTGTCGGCCAGTGTCCACGTGCACCAGGGCCCAGGGCAGGTGGCGGCGCTGGGCGATGCGGCTGGCGTGGCGCACCAGGCGTTCGGCCTGGCCATCGCCCTTGACCGCAACCAGCAGGCGCCCGCGCACGCTGGGCGCTGCCTGGCCCTGCTGGCGATACCCCTGGGCGAGGTCGCTGTCCACCTGGGCGGCGGCGGTTTGCATGGCCAACTCGCGCAGCGCCGCCAGGTTGGTGGGAATGAAAAACGCCTCGATGGCCGCCCGGGCCTGTTCCGGCATGTAGACCTTGCCGTCGCGCAGGCGCTCGAGCAGCTCGCGCGGCGGCAGGTCGATAAGAATGAGTTCCTGGGCTTCGAGCAGCACCCAGTCCGGCACGGTTTCCTGTACGCGCACGCCGGTGATGCCATGCACCTGGTCGTTCAAGCTCTCCAGGTGCTGCACGTTCACGGTGGCATGCACATCGATGCCGGCGGCCAACAACTCCTGCACGTCCTGCCAGCGCTTGCCGTGACGACTGCCGGGCGCGTTGGTATGCGCCAGCTCGTCCACCAGGGCCAGTTGCGGTCGCGCGGCCAGCACGCCGTCCAAGTCCATTTCCTCCAGGATGCGCTCGCGGTAGTGGACCCGCGCCAGGGGCTGGCGTGGCAGACCCACCAGCAAGGCTTCAGTATCGCTGCGGCCATGGGTTTCCACCACGGCCGCAAGTACCTTGACACCCTGGCGCTGCAGGGCCTGGGCGCAGCGCAGCATGGCGCAGGTCTTGCCGACCCCGGCCGATGCGCCCAGGTAGACCTTCAGGCGGCCGCGCCCATCGGGCAGGGCGGCCAGGAGCGCATCGGCGCGGGCGGCATCACTCATTGGTTACAGCATCCTTCAAGGGGTGGTGGCCTGCTCGAGCGCCAGGTTCAAGGCGAGAACATTCACCGTGGGCGGGCCGACCAGAGGCGAGCGTACCTGAGCCTGCACCAGTTGCTCCACTGCCTCGACATTCATGCCCCGGGCTACGGCGATGCGCCTGGCCTGCCAGAGCGCGGCCTGGGGCGGCAGATCCGGGTCCAGGCCGCTTCCGGAGGTAGTGACCAAGGCCAGGGGCACTGGCCCGTCGCCCTGGGCGGCCAGCTTGGCCGCGTCCGCCTTGACGCGCTTGTCCAGGGCTGGATTGGTCGTGGCCAGGTTGCTGGCTGAACTGGACACAGTGGCGAAGGCGCCGGCCGAAGGGCGCGGCTGGAACCAGCGCTCACCTTCGAAGCCTTGGGCTATCAAGGCCGAGCCGCGAACCTGACCACTGTCGTCGCGGACCAGGCTGCCCCCGGCCTGGGTAGGGAAGGCCACCTGGGCGATGGCCGTGACCGCCAGCGGATAGGCGACGCCCGTGACCAGGGTCATGGCGGCCAGAAGCGTGACGGCGGGGCGCAATAGACTGTTCATGACAGGTTTCCTCAAACCAGGTGCAGGGTGGTGAGCAGCAGGTCGATGGTCTTGATGCCGATGAAGGGCACCAGGATGCCGCCCAGGCCGTAGATCAACAGATTGCGTCGCAGCAGGCTGGCGGCGTCCTTGGCCTGCACCCGTACCCCGCGCAGGGCCAGGGGAATCAGCGCGATGATGATCAAGGCATTGAAGACGATGGCCGAGACAATGGCGCTCTGTGGGCTTTGCAGATGCATGATGTTGAGCAGGCCCAACTGCGGGTACAGGCCGGCGAAGAGCGCCGGCAGGATGGCGAAGTACTTGGCCACGTCGTTGGCCACCGAGAAGGTGGTCAAGGCCCCGCGGGTCACCAGCAGTTCCTTGCCGATCTGCACCACGTCCAGCAGCTTGGTGGGGTCGCTGTCCAGGTCCACCATGTTGGCTGCCTCGCGCGCGGCCTGGGTGCCTTCGTTCATGGCCATGCCTACGTCAGCCTGGGCCAGGGCCGGAGCATCGTTGGCGCCGTCACCACACATGGCCACCAGCCGGCCCTGGTCCTGCTCATGACGGATGCGGTCGAGTTTCTTCTGCGGAGTCGCCTCGGCGATCACGTCGTCCACACCGGCCTGGGCGGCGATGGCCGCTGCGGTGAGGGGGTTGTCGCCGGTCACCATCACCGTGCGGATACCTAGCTTGCGCAGCTCATCGAAGCGCTCGCGAATGCCTGGCTTGACTACGTCGGTCAGCTCGATGGCACCGACCAGGCGCTCGTCACAGGCCACCAGCAAGGGCGTGCCGCCGCCCTGGGCGATGCGCTCGATTTCCTTGGCCATTTGCCCTGGCAGTTCGGCACGGGTGCGGCCAATGAACGCCAGCACCGCATCCACGGCACCCTTGCGGTAGCGCTTGCCCTCGGCATCCAGGCCGGACAGCCGGGTTTCGGCGGTGAAGGGGACTGGCTGGGCCCCTGGCAGTTCAGGCGCGCGGGCAGCGCCCAGCTGGGCCACGAATTCCACCACGGACTTGCCTTCGGCGGTATCGTCGGCCAGGGAGGCGAGCAGGGCGGCCTCGGCGATTTCCGCCTTGGTCACCGCCGGGGCGGCGAACAGCCCAGTGCAGCGGCGGTTGCCGAAGGTGATGGTGCCGGTTTTGTCCAGCAGCAGAACATGCACGTCGCCGGCGGCTTCCACGGCGCGGCCGGACTTGGCGATCACATTCAGGCGCACCAGGCGATCCATGCCGGCGATGCCGATGGCAGACAGCAAGCCGCCGATGGTCGTGGGAATCAGTGTGACCAGCAGCGCCACCAGGAAGACCAGGGGCAGGCTGCCCCCGGCAAAGGCCGCGAAGGGCTGGAGGGTAACCACCACCACCAGGAAGATGAGGGTCATGCCGATCAGCAGGATGTCCAGGGCGATCTCGTTGGGCGTCTTCTGCCGACGCGCGCCTTCCACCAGGGCGATCATTCGATCCAGGGTGGATTCACCCGGGTTCGCGGTGATGCGGACCAGCAGCCAGTCCGACACCAGCCGCGTATTGCCGGTCACCGCTGAGCGATCGCCGCCCGATTCGCGGATCACCGGGGCGGATTCCCCGGTAATGGCCGCTTCGTCCACCGCCGCGATACCTTCGAGCACCTCGCCGTCACTGGGAATCATCTCGCCGGCCTGTACCCGAACCAGATCACCCTGGCGCAGGGCCGTGGCCGAAACGATTTCGAAACTGCCATCGGCGCGGCGACGGCGGGCCTTGAGGTCGGCGCTGCCAGCGCGCAGGCTGTCGGCGCGCGCCTTGCCGCGACCTTCGGCCAGGGCCTCGGCGAAGTTGGCGAAGAGCACGGTGAACCACAACCACAGGGCGATCTGCAGCCCCACGCCCAGCGGTACCTCGGTATCCGGCACGAAGCACAGCACCGTGGTCAGCACGGCCGTGAGTTCCACCACCAGCATGACCGGGGCGCGCTTGAGCTGGCGCGGGTCTAGCTTGACGAAGGCTTGCACCAGGGCAGGGCGCCACAGGGCGAGCAGGCCGGTTTGGGTCACCGCAGGAGTGGCGGCGGCCGGCTGGGTGTTATTGACAGGCATGTTCATGATCAGTCCTCAGAAGCCCGCGCTCAGTTGATCGGCGATCGGGCCCAGGGCCAGGGTGGGCAGGAAGGTCAGGCCGCCGACCACGACGATGGTGGCGGTGAGCAACACAACGAACAGCAGGCCGTGGGTCGGGAAGCTGTTGGGGCCAACCGGCAGCGCTTTCTTCGCCGCCAGGCTGCCCGCCAGGGCCAGCACCGGCAGGATGTAGCCGAAACGGCCGATCAGCATGCCCAGGCCCAGCATGATGTTGTGGAAGTCGGTATTGGCGCCGAACCCGGCGAAGGCCGAGCCGTTGTTGGCGCTGGCCGAGGTATAGGCGTACAGCAGTTCGCTGAAGCCGTGCGGGCCGGGGTTGGCCACCGCTGAGCCGATGCTGGGCAGACAGGCGGCTATGGCACTGAGCACCAGTACGCCCACCGGCATCACCAGCAGCGTGGCGACCAGCAGCTTCACGTCATGGGCGACCAGCTTCTTGCCCAGGTATTCCGGGGTGCGGCCGATCATCAGGCCGGCCAGGAAGACAGCGATCAGCACGAACAGCAGCATGCCGTAGAGGCCGGCGCCCACGCCGCCGAAGATCACTTCGCCCAGCATCATGTTGATCATGGCCACCATGCCGGTGATGGGGTTGAGGCTGTCATGCATGCCATTGACCGAGCCATTGGAGGCCGCCGTGGTCACGACCGCCCACAACGCCGTCCCGCCGGGGCCGAAGCGGCTTTCCTTGCCTTCGAGCGGCGCGGTGCTTTGCACCAGGGCATCCTGCAGGCCGGGCGCGGGCTGGTATTCGGCCCAGAGCGCGATGGCGCCGCCGATCAGCAACAAGGCCAGCATCGAGCCGAAGATGGCGCGGCTCTGGCGCAGGTCTTTCACATAGTGCCCATAGGTAAAGACCAGCGCAGCCGGGATCATCAGAATGGCGGCCATCTCGAACAGGTTGCTCCACGCGGTAGGGTTCTCGAAGGGGTGCGCGGAGTTCACGCCGAAGAACCCGCCGCCGTTGGTTCCCAGCTGCTTGATTGCGATCTGGCTGGCGGCGGGGCCCAGCGGCAGGCTCTGGGTAGCCCCCTGCAGGGTATGCGCGTCTATGTAGGCGGCGAAGGTCTGTGGCACACCCTGCCATACCAGGAACAGGGCGAAGGCCAGGCACAACGGCAGCAGCACGTAGAGGGTGGCGCGGGTCATGTCAGCCCAGAAGTTGCCCAGCGTACGGGCCGAGCGCCGGGCGATGCCGCGGCTCAGCGCCACCAGCACGGCCAGGCCGGTGGCGGCGCTGACGAAGTTCTGCACGGTCAGCCCGACCATCTGGCTGAAGTAGCTCAGCGACGCTTCGCCGCTGTAGGCCTGCCAGTTGGTGTTGGTGACGAAGCTCACCGCGGTGTTGAACGCCAGGGAAGCATTCAACCCGGGCAAGCCCTGGGGGTTGAGCGGCAGCGTGCCCTGGCCCATGAGCACGGCGAACAGGAACAGCAGGCCCGCCAGGTTGAAAGCGAGCAGGGCCAGGGTGTACCGCTGCCAGCTTTGCTCTTGCCCGGCATCGATCCCGGCCAATCGGTAACAGCCGGCTTCCACCGGGCCTAGCAACGGATGCAGCCAGGTGCGCTGGCCTTCCATGACCCGGTAATAAAAACGGCCCAGCAGTGGCGCGGGCGCCACCACCAAGGCCAGAAACAGAACGATCAACCACCCGTCGTAGCTATGCATGGCTGCCGTTACCCCCGGTCCGCGCGCAACAGCGCGGCCAGCAGATAAACGAACAGCCCCACTGCCAATAGCAGCGAAACCCCTTGCATGATGCTCATGTGTCCCTCTCCTCGATACCGAACTGGTATGGGCGCCATTGTTCGAGAGATGGGCGTAAAGGAACGATTGCGAAACGGCGCCCGGGCGTAAAGCTTGCGTAAAAAATGGGCTCGACAGCCCGGCCTGGGCCTGGACGCCCCAGGCTCTGTATGAAAAGCCTTGATACTCGGTGATGCGGCGTTGAAAGCTCGGAATGCTCATTTACATCCCGTGAGCTCCGCGCCCTGGGCTGTCTTCGCCTTGCCTGACCTTCGCTTCAAGACTTTTCACACACATACCCTAGGATGCCAAGGCATAAAGCAATACCGCGGCCCGGGCGCGCTGCCGTCCGAATGCGCTCATGCGCTGGAACTCGCGATGGGTGACGGGCACATGCTGGCAGTCGATGGGACGACGATGACGGCTGTGGTCTACGTCCGGGTCATGCAGGTATACGAACGTCTGGTCGCACCCCGTCACCATCACCCAGTGCGGCGCCTTCAAGCGGGTAAGCCGATAACTGCTGATCAGCACCACGGGTTTGAGCCCTGCGGCCAACGTGGCCTGAATATCCAAGGGCGCGCCGTAGGTCTGCTCCACGCCCCGCTCTGCGAGCGCCTGGGTAAAGCCGTCCTCCACCAGTTGCATCACCGCCTTCTTGTTGGAACTGCGCACCCCGTCCAAGAACAGCGAGCCAGGGCGACTCAGTTGCAGGCGCGCACCAAAGCCGCGACGCAGGGCGGCCAGGGCCAGGCCCTGCGGGCTGCAACCGCCGTGGCCAGCGGTCATGTATACGGTGGTCGCCTCTCGCCAGATCTGGATTTCCTCGCCCTGGGCCATGGGCCGCTGGGGTTGCAGGGCAGCCATGGCCATGAGCAGGCAGGCCGCGCCACAGGTGAACTCAGTGGTCTGGGCGTAGTAAGGGGCCACGCCGGTCATGCCCGCGTCCTGTCCGGCGATGCATTTCTCATAACGCAAGGCCCCGCTGTGGTCCTCGTAATAATCCGGTACCTCGGCGAAGCGGCGGTATCCCAGGGCCTCGTACAGGGCAATGGCGGCCGGGTTGTCCAGGCGCACTTCCAGTCGCAGGTAGGCGCAGGCATGGGCGACCGCCACGGCCTCGGCTTCGCTCAGTAGTCGCTGCCCCAGGCCCAGGCCACGACTGTCCGGGGCCACGGCCAGGGAATACAAGCGCGCCATGGAGGTGCCCCGGTGAAACAGCAGCAATGCGTAGCCGAGCAGGCGCTGGTCAGATTCAGCGACCATGAGGCAGGCGTTCGCGCGCGCCAGCATCCAGTGGAAGTTTCGCTGGTTGAGCCGGTCCAGGGCGAAGCATTGCTGCTCCAGGGCCAGCAGTGCCGGCATATCGGCCAGGGTTGCAACGCGGACGTTAAGATTCATCACTGCACCGTAAAGTTTGCGTAACGGAACGAGACTTTCGTTCTCGGCCATGGTTAATAAGGGGCGCGACTACTCACAACCAATGGATCTATTACTCATGTCAGCGGTGCAAGCGAACATGGTCGAAGTATTCAGCAGGGCGGAGGTTTCCACAAGCCCGGTACAGGATGAACCTCCCGGCGAAAGCCGCAAGCCAGGGCGATTGCTGGTGTTGGTGGAGAAGAAGGAAGATTGGGCCGATTACTTGCCCAGTGAAACCCTCATGCTTGCGCAAGAGTATCTCGAAAACTTGGACGAGCGCTCTGGGCAACGTGGCCAGGTGATCAATCTTTGTCGTAACTACAAGTATCTCGGTCAGGGTTATTATTGCTCGTTACTTGCCGAGGCGCGCGGTCATAAAGTAATTCCTTCCATTCGCACCATCAGCGAACTGGCGAGAAAGTCTGTATACGGACTGGGGCTGGATGATCTGGAAAAAACCCTGGAGCGCGCCTTGGCTGGCCATCCCTATGGGCAAACCGAAGCCTTTACTCTGACCCTGTATTTCGGCAAGACCAATCTGGAGCCACTGCGTGAACTCGGACGGCAGCTGTTCGAGGCCTTCCCTTGCCCGATCCTGCTGGTGGAATTTCGTCGCAGCGACAGCTGGCAGATCGCCGGGATCAAGCCTGGCGCCCTCAACAAACTGCGCGACGCCCAACAACATCTTTTCGCCGACGCGCTCGACAGCTTCAATCGGCGCACCTGGCGTCATCCCGCCTCCAAGCGACAGAGCCGCTATGACCTGGCGATTCTCCAGGACCCGAGCGAAGCCCTGCCGCCGTCCAACCCGCGGGCCTTGCAAGCGTTCAAGGAGGTGGGCGAGACCCTGGGCATCGAAGTGGAACTCATCGAGCGCAAGGATTACGCACGCCTGGCTGAATACGACGCCTTGTTCATTCGCGAAACCACCAGCGTGGCCAATCACACTTACCGCTTCGCCAAGAAGGCCGAGAGCGAAGGGCTGGTGGTGATGGACGATCCCGCGTCCATCCTGCGCTGCACCAACAAGGTGTACCTGACCGACCTGCTCAAGCGGCGCGGCCTGGGCATGCCAGCGACAGAAATCCTCTACAAGGATCGCCCCCTGGAATTGGAACAGGTGGGCCAGCGACTTGGTTACCCCTTGGTGCTGAAGATTCCGGATGGCTGCTTTTCCCGCGGAGTGATCAAGGTGGCTGACGCGACCGCGCTGGCCACCGCGGCCCAGGAATTGTTCGAGCATTCGGTGCTGTTGCTTGCCCAGGAGTTCTTCTATACCGAATACGACTGGCGCATCGGCGTGCTCAACGGTAAGCCTCTCTATGCCTGCCAGTACTTCATGTCCAAGGGCCACTGGCAGATCTACAACCACAAGGCATTGCCCGCTGACGTGAACGGGGAATGCCGCGCGGTTGCCATCGACCAGGCCCCTGCGGCTGTGGTGGACCTGGCGGTGAAAACCGCTCGCTTGATCGGCGATGGCCTCTACGGCGTGGACCTGAAGCAGGCCAATGGCCGCGTCGTGGTCATCGAGGTCAACGACAACCCCAACCTGGACGCGGGCATCGAAGATACCGTTGCCGGCCCGGCGCTCTATCGTACGGTGCTGCAGGAGTTCGTCCGCCGCCTTGAACTCAAGCATCGCGGGCAGGCCTGGTAACGATGGTGGAAGGGTATCGTATCGAGGCAGGCGGCCTGGTTCCTTGCCATGAAGACCAGGCCTGCGTGTGGCTCTGCATTTCGCCGGATACCGCCGAACGCCGGCATCTGCGTGCTCACCTGGGAATTGCCGCCCATGCGCTGGAGGCCTCGCTCGATCCAGATGAGGTCGCGCGGATCGAGATCAAGCCAGACCATCTGTTCCTGGTCTGGAAGCGTCCGGAGCGCTTCGACGGGCGAGGCTTCACGGTGGCTTCCGTCGGGGTCATGCTCAGCGAACAGCGGTTGGTGGTGATCTGTGCCAGCGATAGCTGGCTCGGCGGCCTGCGTGGCGGGCAAGGTTTGGCCAGCCCCCTGGACGTGCTGATGATGACCCTCGACGAGAGCGTGCATCATTACCTGGGGCATTTGCGGGTGGTCAAACAGGTGGCGCGGGAGATCCAGCAGCAGTTCACCCAGGCCATGGACAGCGCCCAACTCGTGCAGATGTACAATTTGCGCGAAAGCCTCGTCTACTACGTGGATGCCATCAAGAACAACGGCGGAGTACTGGCGCTGTTGCGCAGCCACGGCCAGCGTCACGGTTTCAGCGCCCGCCAGCTGGAAGCCCTGGATGACCTGATCATCGAGAACGAGCAAAGCTATCAGCAGGCGAAGATCCACGCCCGGGTGTTCAACAATCTGATCGAAGCCCGCGGCAACCTGGCCAACAACAGCATGAACCAGGCCCTGCGCAACCTGACCCTGATCAACGTGGTGTTCCTGCCGCTGAATCTCATCGCCAGCATCGGCGGCATGTCCGAGTTCAGCATGATGACGGCCAGCCTGCCCTGGTGGGTGTCCTTCCCCACACTGGTGCTGGGCATGGTCGTGCTCGCGGTCGGGATGGTGGTCGGGTTGAAGCGGTTGGTGTAGGCGCTGGCGGCCTGTGGGAGGTAGCGCCAGCTGCCGAATGGCCAAGACGCGGGCCCCCGTTCGCCAGCTATGCTGGCTCTCGCCGATTTCTGCGCGCTGCCAGGTTCGCAATCGCGCAGCGAAGCTGGCGTAATAGACCCCTGAGATCAAAGCGCAGGGAGCAGCAATGAAGCCAATATTGGTGGTATTCAGCGGTTTACCCGGCACGGGAAAAACGACACTCGCCAAGGCCTTGGTGGCCAGCACGGGTTGGGCGTATCTGCGTATCGATACCATCGAACAGGCGATCCTGCGACGTGGCAACCTGGCGGAGATAGGCGCGACCGGTTATGACGTCGCCAATGAACTTGCCTTGGGCAACCTCAGACTGGGCAATAGCGTCGTCGTGGATGGCGTCAATCCCGTGGCAGAGAGCCGCGAGGCGTGGCGTCGGGTTGCATCCGCCGTGGAGGCCCAGTTGATCGATGTACAGCTGGTGTGCTCGGATGCCGCCGAACATCGTCGGCGGGTCGAAACCCGCACGGCTGATGTGCCTGGCCTAACACTGCCTGATTGGAGCTCGGTTCAGTCCCATGAATTCGAGCCTTGGGCAGGGGCGCCATTTACGCTCGACACAGCGGCGCTTTGCGTGGAGGAAACCCTGGAAATGCTGATGGCGCGTTTAGCGCTGGGGGCCTGACGCGCTTATGGACATGTCCGCGTGTAGGGTCAATGAGCCAGAGGTCGCTCATTTTGTCCACCTTGAAACACCCATGTACCATGGCGCACCTGTACCCCCGTAACGCACCACAAGGATTGTTCATGCGTACCCGCCTGCTTACCCCCCTGGCCCTGTTCATCAGCACCTTCGCCTGCACCCATGTCCAGGCCAGCGGCGACGATAGCTGCTATCCGGACTGGTCACCGCTCAAGCGCTCGCTGGATGTCTGCAACAATTTCCCCTTTCTCAGTCCCGGCAATGACAGCCGCGTGAACCTGCGGCTGTTGCTCTCGGATCTAAAGGTGCTGCCGCTTTCGCCCAATGCCGTGGCCGAGGATGAGCGCGCCACCGGCTACGGCCCAGTGCCATTTCCCGTGTCGCGCCTGGCCGAGGATGAGTCGTTGGGCAAACCCAGCGATGACAGCGTTACGGCGGGCTTGATGGAGCAACTGCAACAACTGGGGGTGGAGCGCGCAAGCCTTGAAACCGCGGGGGAAGCCTTCCTGGACGGAGAGGGGAGCCGCTGTCGCAGCAACACTGATGACAGCGCCGCCGCATTTATCGCGCAGGTTGCGCAAAGTCCGAACCTGGCCAACGCCGAGCGTCAGGCTCTGGCGCAGGCGCGGCTCAAGCTGCTGGAAGCCTGCGCTTGGGAACCTCAGCAGCAGGCGACGCTCTTGCCCGAAGGCCTGGGCTCCCCCGAGGCTGAGGCCTTCGCGGCCTACCTGAAGGCAGCCGCGGATTTCTACAGCGGCCGCTTCAGCGAAGCGGAAGCGGGATTCACCGCGCTTACGGGACAAGCCCAGCCGTGGCTGAAGGAAGTGGGCACCTATATGGTCGCGCGCACACGCCTCAACGCCGCCCAGGCGGACGTCTTCGATGAATACGGTGGGCTCAGGCAAGAGCGGGATGCCGCCAACTTCGCTCCTGTCAGCGAGGCCCTGACCCATTACCTGCAGGCCTACCCGAACGGCCGCTATGCCGCGTCCGCCAAGGGGCTGGTGCGGCGGGTGCACTGGCTGGCGGGCGACAGGCAAGCCCTGGCCGCCGACTATGCCTGGCAGCTCACCGAAGCCAGCAATGAGCAGCGCAGCGTACCGCTGGAGGCATTGATCCAGGAGCTGGACAACAAGCTGCTCAGCCCGACCCCGGACGCCCAGGGCGCGCCGCTGCTTGCCGCCGTGGCCGACCTGATGCTGTTGCGCCCGGACGGCGAGACCCCGTTCAGTGCAGCGCAGTTGCAGGCGCAGAAGGCGACCTTCGACCAACACCCGGGCCTGTACCAATACCTGCAAGCCGCGCGTGCCTTCTACGTCGACAACCAGCCCGGCGAGGCGCTCAAGCATCTGCCTGAGGCGATTCCGGAGCCCCTGGACTACCTCGCGTTCAGTCAGCAGGTGCTGCGCGGCCTGGCGTTGGAGGCCCAGGGCGATAGAGCCGCCGGGCAGGCCTTGTGGCTGAAGTTGATAGCGCAGGCCACAGCGCCCTTGCAGAACGACCTGCTGCAGCTGGCGTTGGCAATGAACTACGAGCGTGGCGGCGAGCTGGCCAAGGTCTTCGAAGCCAACTCTCCCGTCACCGCCGAGCAGGTACGCTTGATCCTGTTGGCCAAGGTGGCCGACGCGCCGCTGTTGCGCCAGCAGGCAGTCCAGGGCATCAGCGCCAAGGAAAAAGCCACGGCTCAGTTCGTGCTGCTCTACAAGGACCTTATGCGCGGCCAGTACGCGGCCTTCGCCGACGACCTGGCCGCCCTGGGCGCCGCCCCGTCCGAGGAAAAGCTCGACAGCGCCCTGGGCTACGCCTATGGGCCGGCCCAGACCTTGGCCCTGTTCAATTGGGCAGGCGGGAAGGGGCCGTCGGGCTACAACTGCCCAAGTCTGAAGGAGACGGCCGCCGCCTTGCAGGCGCGCGAGCATGACCCCAAGGGCCTCAATTGCCTGGGCGAGTTCATCCATCGTAACGGGCTGGATGGCATGCCGCTGGACCAGCGCCCGGAGGCGGATCAGCTCGGCGGCACCGAGCCGGCATTCAAGGGGGCCGTCTATTCGCGGCTGGAGGGATACAAGCAGGTGATCGCCGACCCGACCGCGGACCGCGATGACAAAGCCTATGCCCTGTACCGGGCAATCAACTGCTACGGCCCCTCCGGCTACAATGGGTGCGGAGGGAGCGAAGTCGACCAGGCGGTGCGCAAGGCGTGGTTCAAGCAGCTCAAGGGCACCTATGCCAGCACTCCCTGGGCCAAGGCGCAGCGGTACTATTGGTGAAGCCTGGACACCTGGCGGCCGGGCTGTTGTTCCTGCTCTGCGCCAGCCCGGCGGTGGCCGGCGTCGATGCGGCAGAGCATGACGCCTTCTGGTTGTGGAGCGGCGTGCAGGCTCAGCCGGTATTGAAGCAGGCACGTACGCTTTACCTGCTCCAGGGCCAGGTCAGCGTCCGGCGAGGACAGCGGCGGGTGGAGCTGATCGCCCAGGGCGCGGGCGTGTCCCGTTTGCCTCAGCCCGAACTCTGGGTCGTGTATCGGGCGCATACCCTGCGCTGGCCTGAAACCATCTACGAAAAGGTATTGGGCCAGGTGGGGCGCTGGCAGGCGGCCGGTAACGCTGTGGTGGGTATCCAGATCGATTTCGACGCGCGCACTCGCTATCTCTCCGAGTACGTCGCCTTTCTCAAGGATCTGCGTCAGCGCCTCCCCGTTCGCTACAAGCTCAGCATCACGGGCCTGATGGACTGGAGCAGCAACGCCGACCCCAACGCCATCGCCCAGCTCAAGGGCGTAGTGGACGAGGTGGTGGTCCAGACCTATCAGGGCCGCCAGAGCATTCCCGACTATGGCGCCTACCTCCCGCGCCTGCCCCGCCTTGGGTTGCCCTTCAAGGTTGGGCTGGTCCAGGGCGGCCAATGGAAAGCCCTGGATGCGCTGGAGCGGAGCCCCTGGTTTCGAGGCTATGTGGTGTTTCTTCAGAATGGCCCAGGGTTCAGCCAGCCGGGCCGGTAGCGATCGCTGACCGGCGGCACAAGCTCAGGCCACTGCAAAGGCGGGCCTGCGTGGCCAGATGCGCTGCGCGACTCACATGGGCAGCGTCTGATCAGGCGCGCCCAGCAGGGCCACAGGTACCTGGGCATTGGCCGGGTCGGCGAATACGAAATTGTCCGCCGTCAGGGCATTGCTGAAGTCGCCACTGAGGGTCAACTCGAAGCGTCGGCCCAGGCTGTCGGCATCATAGTCCTTCAGGTAGGTCACGCCGGCCTCGTTGACCCACACCGCCAGGGTGCCGTCGTGTCCGTCGCCCAGGCCAGTGAAGCCCAGGGCAGAGACGTCGATGCGGTCGTTGCCTGGGTCAAAGCCCAGGATGCGGTCGCTGAAGGTCTGGGTGTCGTCGCGGTAGCTGTCGCGTATCGAGCTATAGCGGTAGGTATCGAACCCCAGCGAGCCAAACAGCCGGTCTCGGCCCTCGCCGCCATCGAGCAGATCATTGGCCAGGCCGCCATGAAGACGATCGTTGCCTCGATTGCCAAGCAGTTCGCCGGCAACGTTGCCCGCGATCAAGGTATCGCCATAACTGCCGTCATTGAGCACCGGGCGGATGAAGTAAAGATCCAGGCGCGCGGTGGCTACCACCCCTTCGAGCACAACCTCGAAACGATGCCCGTTGGCATCCGGCTCGAAGCTCTTGAGGTAGGTTCGGTTCGCTTGCGCGTCGACCCGCAAGGCCAGGGTGTTGTTATGACCGTCACCCAGGCCGGCGAACCCCAGGTCGATCAGGTCCAGCGACTCGCGAAGCGGGTCCAAACCCCGGATATGGTCACTGAAGCTTTCGCTGTCGGTGCGGTAGCTGTCTTCTCGGGACGAAAACCGGAACACATCATTACGCGCGCCGCCGACCAGTACATCTCGGCCGCCACCCCCGTCGATGAGATCGTTGCCGCCCATTCCGTAGAGGGTCTCGCCGGCGGCGGTGCCGACCAGCAGATCCTTACCGTCTGATCCGACGATAGGGGGCGCGCCGGCGCTGAGGCGGAAGGCTTCGGTCGAGGCAGTAGCAAGGGGGATGAGCGCGACGGTGTCCATGACGATCTCCAGGCCCAGAGGGGGCAGGTCCCTAAAGCCTAGGCCCATGGCGCCAGGCCAGGCGGTGCTTCGTCGGAAAGCACCGCCCGCGCGTTCGACAGGTCACTCTACCGCGACGATTTCCTCTTGGTCCTCGCCGAGGAAACCGCCGCTCTGGTGCCGCCACAGTCGTGCATAGGTGCCGTTCCTGGCCAGCAGCTGCGCATGGGTACCTTCTTCGATGATGCGGCCCTGGTCCATGACGATCAGCCGGTCCATCGCGGCGATGGTAGAGAGACGATGGGCGATGGCGATGACCGTCTTGCCCTGCATCATTTCGTCGAGGCTTTCCTGGATGGCCACTTCCACTTCCGAGTCCAGGGCGCTGGTGGCTTCGTCCAGCAGCAGGATGGGCGCGTTCTTGAGCATCACCCGGGCAATGGCGATGCGCTGGCGCTGGCCGCCGGAGAGCTTGATCCCGCGTTCGCCGACCAGGGTGTCGTAGCCCGTATTGCCCTGGCGGTCGCTCAATTGCTGGATGAACCCGTCGGCCTGGGCGTTGACCGCCGCGGCGCGAAGCTGCTCATCGGTGGCATCAGGACGGCCGTAGCTGATGTTGTCGCGAATGGAGCGGTGCAGGAGCGAGGTGTCCTGGGTCACCATGCCAATGGCGCTACGCAGGCTGTCCTGGGTGACCTCGGCGATGTTCTGGCCATCGACCCGGATCACGCCGCTGTCCACGTCATAGAATCGCAGCAACAGGTTGATCAGCGTGGATTTGCCAGCGCCGGAACGCCCGACCAGGCCGATCTTCTCTCCCGCGCGAATGGACAGACTCAGGTCGTCGAGCACCTGACGCTCGCCATTGTAGTTGAAGCTCACATGGTCGAAGGTCACCGCGCCGCCCTGGGTCACCAGCTGTCTGGCGTTGGGCGCATCCACCACCTTGGAGCAGTGGGTGAGGGTAGACATGCCATCCTCAACGGTGCCGATGCTCTCGAACAACGAGGTCATCTGCCACATGATCCAGTGGGACATGCCGTTGATCCGCAAGGCCATGGCGGTGATCGCCGCCACCGCCCCGGCGCCCACCTGGCCGGCATGCCAAAGCCACAAGGCATAACCGCCACCGGCCATGATCAAACCCGCGACCAGCGCCTGGTTGACGATCTCGAATTGGCTCACCAGGCGCATCTGGCGAAAGCCGGTGAGCTTGAAGTCTTCCATGGCAGCGCGAGCGAAATGCGCCTCGCGCTTGGAGTGGGAGAACAGTTTCACTGTGGTGATGTTGGTGTAGGCGTCGGACACGCGGCCGGTCATGGTCGAACGGGCATGGGCCTGTTCCTGGCCTACCTTGCCCAATCGCGGCACGAAGTACCCCATCGCCAGGCCGAACAGCACCAGCCACGCCACGAAGGGCAACATCAGGCGCAGGTCGAAACCGCCGGCCAGGGCGATGATCGCGACGAAGTACACGCCAATGCCCGGCACGATCTCGATCAAGGTGAACAGTACCTCGCGCACTGCCAGTGCCGTTTGCATCACCTTGGTCGTGACCCTGCCGGAAAACTCATCGGAGAAGAACGACAGGCTCTGCCGCAGCATCAGGCGATGAAAGTCCCAACGCAGGCGCAGTGGCAGGTTGATCGCCAAAATCTGGTGCTGAACCATGGTGCGCAACGCCACCAGCCCAACGCTGGCCACCAGCACCAGGCCGATACCCCAGAGCACGCGCCGTTCCTGCCCGGCGGCCGCCTCGCCGCCGGCTTGCCAGGTCGAGAGCAGGTCCACCACTTGGCCGAGGAAGGAAAACAGCCAGGCTTCATAGAGCGACACGCTGGCGCTGAGTATCGCGAACGCCAGCACATAGCTCCGCGCGCCTCGGGTGCAGGCCCAAAGAAAACGCACCAGCCCTCGGGGCGGCGGGGGAAGTTCATCGGGGGGGAAGGGGTCGAGCCGTTTTTCGAAGAAACGGAGCATAAGGGTCTCCAACATGATGCCGTTGGAGGGATTTTGACATTGAATGGTTCATCTGGGGCGGGCGAGCTTTGATCAGCGCGGCTAGGCTAGTCATTTGCAGTTACATAGCGCACTGAAAGACCGGTACAAGCGCTATCGCCGCTACGTCATTATCCAGGATGTAATACGGTGCGCTTGATAGGCAGGCGCCTTTAGATCTTTCACCTCGGTTCACAGCCCCTCGCTTCGGCGGGTCGGCGCCATGGAGGATGTGAGCTTCGTTCGTGCATCGATGCCATGGAGGTTCTTGTGAAATGGGGATCCGTCTTAGCCCTGCTGTTGTTCCTTGTATCAAAACCGATGTCGGCTAGTGAAAGTGAGGAGCGAGCGCACCGTTTTTCGACGTTATATGCCACCATCTGCGGTGCGCACATATTCAAGCTGGACACCCTCAGGGCGGAGTTGAATTCTGTGCCTAAGCTACCCGCAGAAAAGGCTGCCCGATTTCTTAACTCCTACCCAGGCGACGCCCGGCCGGTACCGGTCGACCACGGCAATTTCGTGCTGGCGATACCTCATGAAGTACCGATGTGCGTCGTTTACGCCCGTCGGGCCAGTTCAATAATGGTCGAAGCGGGGTTCCTGCGATTCGTGGCTGAGGTCTCCCCGCCATTTACTGCAAAAAAGACCATAGACAAGTACGAGCCGGGAATAACCAGCGAGCCTGTGCATACCCTTGCTTATGAATGGTCGACGCCGACGAGCGCACGCAAATTACTGTTCATACTCACGACTACTGAGTCGCAGTCAGGGCCTATGCAGGCCATGGGGTCCGTTTCCTTGTCCTCGGACTGATGAGCCATGCGCAAATCATCGGCCGTCCCGAGTTCGACACGGGGTTGTCATTTGCCGAGTCTCACACTAGTCACTTCGCGCTGGAAACCCACGCCAGCGAGATCATCCCGGTCATTCAGGCGTTTCTTGCCAAGCACCTGTAGCGGCCAGCCGGGCGTGCAGTGGTTCCAGCCGGGCCCGCAGCAGCGCATGCAGCTGCTGCACCGCCGGGGAATATTGCTTACGGTGGGGGCAAACGAGGTTGAGCGGCGTCGGTTCACCTCTGTACTTGGGTAACACCGGCTCGAGCCGCCCCGCATCGATATCCTGGTGCACATCCAGCCAGGATTTGTACGCCAGCCCCTCGCCGGCGATTGCCCACCGCCGCACGATCTCGGCGTCATTGCTGAACAGCGGGCCGGCAACCTGCACCGTTTCATCGCCCACGCGCCAGCGGTCGTAGAGGCGGCCGCTGAGCGAGTACAACAGGCAGGGGTGCTGGCGCAGCTCTTCCGGCGTGCGGGGTTTCCCGTGGCGGCGCAGGTAGTCCGGCGCGGCGACCAACACGCGGCGATTCCATAGAGCCAAGGGCAGGGCCACATAGCTGGCGTCGTCAAACACTCCGTAGCGCAGGGCAATGTCGACCGGGTCCTTGAACACATCGGCCACTTGGTCGGACACCAGCAGGCGAAGGTCCAGCGCCGGGTGCTGCCGGCGGAACTCGCAGAGCCAGGGCAGTAGCAGGTTACGGCCCAGGTCCGAAGGCGCCGATACCTGTAACAGTCCCTGCAGTTCGGTGTTTTCCCGACGCATGCGGTCCTGACCTTCCTGCAAGGTGGCCAGCACTTCCCGCGCAAAGGGAAGGTACTGCTCCCCTTCAGCGGTCAACCGCAGGCTGCGGGTTGAGCGGGCGAACAGGCGCACGTCCAGGTCACGCTCCAGGCGCTTGATCGCGGCGGCAACCTGCCCAGGCAGCAAGCCTGTTTCACGGGCCACGTTGGAAAAGCTGCCCAGAGCGGCGGTGCGCACAAATAACTGGAGGTCTTCGAAGCGAACCATCTTCATTCCGCGAGTGAAAGTGTTAGCCAATTTTGCGACTTTTTCAAAAGGCTTGGGAAGCTGAAGATGGTTCCACATTTCGCTTCGCCTGTTATCTACAAGGATTGCCCTCATGAAAGCTATCGTCTTCACCGAACACGGTCTGCCCATCGACGACCCGCGCGCCCTTTACGACAGCGAACTGCCAGCACCCACTCCCGGCCCCCGCGACCTGCTGGTCGAGGTGCGGGCCATTGCGGTGAACCCGGTCGATACCAAGGTGCGCGCCGGCACCGGCAGCACCGGTCAGCCCAAGGTGCTCGGCTGGGATGCGGTCGGCAAGGTGCGGGCGGTGGGTAGCGAGGTCACGCTGTTCGAGCCTGGTGACGAGGTTTTCTATGCCGGTGCCATCGACCGGCCGGGGAGCTACAGCGAACTTCATGTGGTGGACGAGCGCATCGTCGGTCATAAGCCGTTGAGCCTCGACGATGCCAGTGCCGCGGCGCTGCCCCTAACGTCCATCACGGCCTGGGAGCTGCTGTTCGACCGCCTCGGCATCGCCGAACAGGGGGGCGCGGGGCAGAGCCTGCTGATCCTGGGCGCTGGCGGCGGCGTGGGTTCCATCCTGACCCAGCTGGCCCGCCAACTCACGGGGCTGACCGTCATTGGCACGGCTTCGCGGCCACAAACCCGTGAATGGGTCAGCGCCCTGGGCGCTCATCACGTGATCGACCACAGCCAGCCGTTGGCCGAGCAACTGCGCATGCTCGGTATGGACGCAGTGGATCATGTGATCAGCCTGACCCATACCGATACCTACCTGCCGCAACTGATCGACATCCTGCGGCCCCAGGGCAACCTGGCGCTGATCGACGATCCGGCGGTATTGGATGTGGTGCCGCTCAAGCGCAAGTCGTTGGCCCTGCACTGGGAACTGATGTTCACCCGTTCCCTGTACCAGACGGCCGACATGATCAAGCAGCACGAATTGCTCGAGCGCGTGGCGCGTCTGATCGATAGCGGCGTGCTCAAGACCACCCTGGGCGAACACTTCGGTCGTATCGAGGCGGCTAACCTGCGGCGCGCCCACGCCCTGATCGAAAGCGGCAAGGCCCGGGGCAAGATCGTCCTCGAGGGCTTCTGACGTGCTTTTCCCAGCCTTCTCGTTGCCAATGTAGAGGACCTGCCATGCTGATCGAAACCTTGCTTCGCCGCTCCGCCCTGGCCTTGGCCCTTCTGAGCCCGGCCGCCTTCGCCGTGCAGGTGCAGCCATTGCCAGCCGGCGTCGCCGCGGAAAAACCCGTCGGCGTACTGGACCTGGTGCATGCTTTCCATGACGCCATGCCCACCGGGGTCACGGTGAGCGAAACCGGGCGCATCTTCGTGAACTTCCCTCGCTGGGGCGACAAGGTGCCCTTCACCGTGGGCGAACTGCGAAACGGCCAGGTGCAGCCATACCCCAACGCCGCCATCAATGTCGAGGACCCCTCGGACCCGGCCAAGGGCTTCATCAGCGTGCAGAGCGTGGTGGCCGATGGCAACGGACGGCTCTGGGTGCTGGACACCGCCGCGCCTGAGTTTTCCGCGCCGCGCCCGGGCGGCGCCAAGCTGGTGGCCATCGACCTGGCGACCAACCGAGTGGTGAAGACGCTGGTGTTTCCCGCCGAGGTGATCCTGCCCAGCACCTATGTCAATGACATGCGCTTCGATTTCCGGGTCGGCCGGGAAGGCACTGTCTACGTCACCGATTCGTCCGTCTCCGGGCCGGGCGGGATCATCGTCATGGACATCGCCAGCGGCAAGGCCAGTCGTCGCTTGAGCGGCGCGCGCCAGACTTCCGTGGATCCTGCCTTCGTGCCCGTGGTGGAGGGCAGGCCGGCGCTTCTGAGCAAGGGCGCGGATGGCAAAACCAAGCCGCTGGGCGTGGCTTCGGACGGCATCGCCCTGTCGCCGGACGGCGGTACCCTCTACTTCAGCCCGCTGTCCAGCCGCCACCTTTACGCCGTGCCCACGGCCTCGTTGCGGGACTCGAGCCTGAGCGACGCGCAGCTGCAAGCGGCCGTGCAGGACCTGGGTGAGAAAGGAGCTTCCGACGGGCTCGAAGCGGACGCCGACGGCGCGGTTTATGCCACTGACTACGAGCACAACGGCATCCGCAAGCGGCAGGCCGACGGCCAGTGGCGGACCATTGTCCACGATCCCCGTGTGCTCTGGCCGGACACCATGGCCATCGGCCCGGATGGCTACCTGTACTTTACCGCCAACCAGCTGCATCGCTCGCCTGGCTTCAACGATGGCCATGACCTGCGCAGCAAACCCTACAGCCTGTTGCGCGTGAAGATCGACGCCGCGCCTGCACCTACTCATTGATCCCCTTATTGGAGAACCGCCATGCACCTGATCGACCTGGCCAAGCAGCGCTACACCACCAAGGCCTTCGACCCCAGCCGCAAGGTTCCTCGGGAAACCGTCGATGCGCTGCTCGAACAACTGCGGCACAGCCCATCGTCGGTAAACTCCCAGCCCTGGCACTTCGTGGTCGCCGCTACGGAAGAGGGCAAGGCCCGCGTCGCCAAGGGCGCCGAGGGCGGCTTTGCCTATAACGTGAGCAAGATTGTCAACGCCTCCCATGTGATCGTGCTCTGCACTCGCATCGACATGCCCGAGGAACATTTGCAGGCACTGCTGGCACAGGAAGCCCGGGACGGTCGCTTCCCCACGGCCGAAGCCCAGGCTGGCCAGGACAATACCCGCCGTGGCTATGTGGCCTTGCACCGGTTCGATCAAAAGGACCTTCAGCACTGGATGGAAAAGCAGACCTACCTGGCCTTGGGCACGCTGCTGCTGGGCGCGGCCTCCCTTGGCGTAGACGCGACCCCGATGGAAGGCTTCGATTTCAAGAAGCTGGACGAGGAGCTGGACCTGCGTGCCCAGGGTTACAGCAGCCTGGTGCTGGTCGCGCTGGGCTATCGGGCCGATAGCGACTTCAACGCCGGCCTGCCCAAGTCCCGCCTGCCCACGGAGCGAGTGTTCACCTATCTCTGACAAACGGGAAAGACAACGGGCCTGGCGGTAGCCAGCGCCCGCTGGCCGATAGACGCCGCTGCAAGCCTTGTTCGACAGCTTCGCTGTCTTCTACAGACTGAATCGCTCGACCAGATAGTCGATCACCAGGCGAACCTTGGGCGGCAGGTGACGCTTGGGCGGGTAGAGTAGCCAGATATCACCCACATACTGTGCAGCCTCAAGCTCCCAGTCCGGCAAGACCTGCACCACCTCGCCTCGCGCCAGGGCCTGGCGGGCCGCGAAATCCGGCAGATTGGCGATACCAAGGCCCTGGATGGCCGCTTCCAGCCGCGCGCCTGCGTGATTAGCGATATAGCGGCCCTGTACGGTCACGGTTTCGCTGTGAGGGGCCGGACCTTCTTTGCGACGCAACCGCCAGCGATTGTCATCAGCCTGTTCGCCCAGGTAGAGGCACTGATGCCGCGCCAGGTCCAATGGAGCGGTGGGGACGCCTGCCTGGTCAAGGTATGCCTGCGAAGCGCAGAGCAGCCAGCGCACCTTGCCCAGGGAACGGCCAGCCAGGCCTGGGGGCGGATGGTTCGTCAGGCGTATCACCAGGTCCAGATTCTCCACCAAGGGGTCGGTGTCCGAATCGCTGAACACCAGTTGCACGTCCAGTCGGGGATGCCGCTTGAGAAAATCCAGCATCAGAGGATGCAGAACGGTCTTGGCGAAGGCGGTAGGGGCGCTCAGATTGACGCGTCCTTGCGGCTGCGAAGCCAAGTGCCCGGCCGCGTCTACGGCGTTGCTGGCTGCCTCCAGCATGACGCGGCAGTGCGCATATACCTGCATGCCGGCCTCCGTGAGGCGGATGCGCCGGGTCGAGCGCTCCAGCAGTTGGGCGCCGAGCCTGTTTTCCAGGCGCTTGATCTGACGGCTGACGGTAGAGGGCAGGGTACACAGTTGCCGAGCCGCGCTCGAAAAGTTTCCCGTTTCGACGACCCGCGCGAAGACCGCCATATCCGGTAGGGATTCGAACAGTTCAGTAGGGCCCATGGGGTTACTCGGTCGCTGGCTTATGCGGCACGAGCATAAATGATGTGCATCGACGCCGCATTATCAGCGCTCCTGCATTGCTCGAGACTGTTGGCCTCGGATAGGCAGGAGCTTGCAATGAGTGGGTTGAGGAAATCGATGCTGACCAGCGACCTGATGCTGCTGGCGGTGGCCGTGGTGTGGGGGACCAGCTATGGGGTGGTCAAGGCTGCGCTGATGTTCTACCCGGCGCTGGGTTTGCTCGCGCTCAGGTTCACTATCACTTTTTTACTCTTGAGCCCGGCCTTGGCGCACCTGAGGCAGCTTCCGCCTTCCAGGCTGCTGGGGCTGATGGCTTCCGGCATGCTTCTGCTGGGGGTATTCCTTTGCGAAACCTTCGGCATCCTGCATACCACGGCCACGAACGCCGCGTTTCTGATCAGCCTTACGGTGATACTGACGCCGCTGGTGGAATGGGTCTGGCTCAAGCGTCGACCGAGCGGCCGGGAATGGGCGGCGGTGGGGCTGTCTATAGCCGGCGCCTCCTTGCTTGGCGGCGGCACGGGCTGGGCCTTCAATGTCGGTGACGCGCTGATGCTGGCCGCGGCCCTGATCAGGTCGCTGCAGGTTTGCCTGCTCAAGCGGGTAACCCAAAACACGGAGCTGCCAGCCCTGACCGTCACCGCCCTACAGTCGGGCATGGTGGCGCTGGGCAGCGGGCTGCTGTTGATACTCTGCGTACCCGCGCCGCTGCAAGGGTTGCTGGCAATACCCAGCCCCGGCGCGTTCTGGAGTTACCTCGCCTATCTCGTCGGCGCCTGCACGCTGTTTGCCTTTTTCGCTCAGAACTACGCCCTCAAACGCAGCAGCCCGACCCGGGTGGCGCTGCTGATGGGTAGCGAGCCGGTGTTCGGGGCGCTGTTCGCGGTGCTGTGGTTGGGCGAGGGCGTCTCTTATCAGGGCTGGCTGGGCGGCGGGCTGATCGTGGCCGGGTGCCTGTTGGCCAGCGTCCAGTGGGAGCGAGGCCTAAAACAGCGGCAGCGGTTCCCGGCTAGATCCACCGCCTCTCCATCTGCCTAGCATTTGACCGGTTCTAGTCTGCGGTCGCTCAGGCAGCGGCCTCGACGCCCGGTCAAATCTGCGCCTGGCCGCCATCGACGAACAGTTCGGCGCCGTTGACGAAGCTGGCGTCGTCGCTGGCCAGGAACACGGCGGCGTTGGCGATCTCCACGGGCTCGCCGACACGGCCCAGGGGGATCTGCGCGCTCAGGTAGTCCAGCAGGCCTTGCTGCTGGGCGGTGTCCTGACCTGCGAGTTCTACCAGGCCGGGGGTGCGGGTCGCGCCTGGGCTAAGGGTATTGACCCGGATGTTGCGGTCTTTCAGGTCCAGTATCCAATTGCGGGCGAAGGCGCGCACGGCGGCCTTGGATGCGGCGTAGACGCTGAAGGCGGCGGTGCCGGAGCTGGCCGCGGTGGAGCCGGTCAGGATCACCGATGCCCCCTTGGCCAGCAGCGGCAGCGCCTTCTGTACGGTAAAAAGCACGCCCTTGACGTTGCGGTCGAAGGTATCGTCGAAATGCGCTTCGGTGATTTCGCCGAAAGGCACCATGCTACCGCCGCCAGCGTTGGCGAAGAGCACGTCGATACGGCCCTGCTCCTGCTTGATCCGTTCATAGAGGCTGTCGAGCTGGTCAAGGCGGGTGGAATCCACCTGCACGCCAGTGGCCTGGCCGATGTGCGCGACCGCGGCCTCCAGCTCCGCCTGACGGCGACCGGTGATGTAGACGAGGGCGCCTTCCTCTGCGAAACGCTTGGCGGTGGCTAGGCCAATGCCGCTGGTACCGCCGGTGACCAATGCGATCTTGCCTTGAAGTTTATGATTCATGAGGTTTCTCCCGAAGTGGTTGTGCTCTGGTATGGGAGAAGCTTATCGACGCCCTCGAAATTTCAAAATAGAATTGTTTGAAAACGATCGTTGCAGATTTGAAATGAGCAGATTGCCGGATTTTGAAGGTTTGGCCATGTTCGCCAAGGTGGCTGAAGAAGGGTCATTCGCGGCCGCGGCGCGGTTGATGGGCGTATCGGTGCCGACCGTTTCCAGGGCAGTAGCGCGGCTTGAAGAACGGTTGGGTGGGCGTTTGTTCAATCGCACGTCGCGGCAGTTGGCCTTGACCGAGTTCGGCGCCAGCCTGGCGGCGCGGGCCGCGGACATCTACCGTCAGGCCGAGGAAGCCGAGAGCGAGGCCCAGGACCTTTCCGTGCAACCTCGCGGTCTGGTGCGTCTGGCCGTGCCCATGTCCTTTGGCTTGCGCTGGGTGGCGCCGTTGCTGCCTGAGATGATGCGTCAGTATCCGAACCTTTGCGTAGACCTGCACCTTAGCGATGCTACCGCCGACTTGGTCGCGGACGGCTTCGACGCCGCGCTGCGCATCGCTGCCTTGCCGGATTCCTCGCTGGTCGCCCGGCATTTGTGCGCGGTAAGCCAAAACCTGGTGGCAGCTCCCGGGTACCTGGACGTCCATGGCCGGCCCAGGCATCCGCGCGAACTGGCCGCCCACGCCTGTCTGAGCTATGCCTATCGTGCCCGTAGCCAGGTCTGGCGCTTCACTCATCGAGACGGCAGCGAAGAGGACGTCATTCCCAAGGGGCCTCTGCGCGTAACCAATTCCGATGCTCTGCTACCGCCCTTGCTCGAGGGCCTGGCCATCGCCGAGCTGCCGGAATTCATCTGCAGCGAATACCTGGCCGATGGGCGCCTGGAGCAAGTGCTGCCGGACTGGCACATGACCCAGGGCGGCCTGTATTTCGTCACGCCTTCGGCCAGGAGTCGACCACGTAAGGTGCAGATCCTGTCGGATTTCTTCGCTCAGCATTTGGGGCAGCCGACCTGGCGCTGGCGTCCTGGAGCGGAGCGCTAAGTAAACGAGCCACTGTTGTTTATCCAGCTAGGCCTGCTGGGAGGAGGACCGAAGACTCGTCAGGATTTGCCAAGGCAAAGCCCAGGACGGGCAGCGGCGGCAGGCCAAAGGCCGCACGGGCGCTGTTGCACTGCTCGTTGATCGTCCCGTCCGGCCACACCTGGTCGAATTCCCGGCAGGTAGAGGAGCGCTGCTCGTAGATCGAGCAGGCCACGGCCTGGCCTACTTCGCCCATGAGGGCCGTGCAGCGACAACGAGCACCCTCGGTGCCCAGCATGGCCACGCGGCTGGGGCTGATCTGTACCGTGAGGTCATCAGGTACGCTGCCTCCTGCCGAAGCGCATTCGCCCCAGTAGAAGGACACACGGAAATGGGAACAGCAGGCACCACAAGAAAGACAGAGATTGTTATCTGACATGGCTGGCGAAACGCAGGCGGGTTACCGGCAAGGCGGCATGGGTTGATGCCCATGACCCCGGCACCGGCTTTGCCTCGCTTGCGTGGGTTCGCCTGCTTCGTGCCGGGGGACGGGCGCTGGCTAATCTGCGCCGGCGCTCGCTTTTTGAGAAGAGGGGCCATGAATTTTTTTTCCGGCCGGCTGCGCCATGACGGTGTAACCCCGTTATCCAGGGGGCGGTACAATGGCGTTTTTCATGCCGAGCTACCCTTGATGACTGAAGCAAAACGCCTGTCCCGCTGCCTGATCGAGGCCATCGGCTGTTCCCGACGCGAAGCGGAGCTGTACATCGAGGGCGGCTGGGTCACCGTCGATGGTGAAGTAGTGGACCTGCCGCAGTTTCAGGTACAGCACCAGCAAGTACAGTTATTGCCTGGCGCCAAGGCCGAACCCCCGGAGCCGGTGACCCTGGTGCTCAATCAGGCGCCGGGCCTTGACGAAACGGCCGCCCTGGCTTCGATCACGCCGCAAAGCCAGGCGGCCGCCTTCGATACAGGCAAGCGAGTGCTCAAGGGGCATTTTCGTCAGCTGCGCTGCCTGGCACCTTTGCAGCCCGGCGCCACCGGACTACAGGTGTTCACCCAGGACTGGCGCACCGCCCGCAAGCTCACCGCCGAGTTCGGCAAGCTCGAACAGGAATACCTGGTGGAAGTGCAGGGCACCCTGCAGGCCGACGGCCTCGAGCGGCTCAAGCGCGGCGCCACCGCCAAAGGGCAGGCGCTCCCCGCGGTCAAGGCCAGCTGGCAGAACGAATCCCACCTGCGCATCGCCCTGAAAGCCCCAACCCCGGGCGTAGTGGCGCAGTTATGCACGGCGGTCGGGTTGACGGTTGTCAGCCTGCGGCGCTTGCGCCTGGGTGGCGTGTCCATGGGCAAGCTGCCGCTTGGGCAGTGGCGGTACCTTGGGCCGCAGGAGCGATTTTGATTCAGAATGCTCGACTCTACCTGGAGCCGTGCTTGCACCAGTCAGAAGATGGCGGTTCCCGAGGGCTCAAGTAGACCGGCCGCCTAGCCAGGTATAAGATCAGGCGCATGAGCACTCACAAGACACGCGAATCCTCCGACACCCGCCAGGAAATACTGGAGGTCGGCCAGCGGATCATGGCCGCCAAGGGCTATTCCGCGGTGGGCCTGAAAGAAATCCTGGCGGCCGCGGACGTGCCCAAGGGCTCGTTCTATCACTACTTCGAATCCAAGGATGCCTTTGGCGAAGCCTTGCTGGAGGATTACTTCGAGGATTACCTCGAAGAACTTGACCAGATCCTCGCTCAGCCAGGGTTGAGCATGGCCCAGCGCTTGATGAACTACTGGACAGCCTGGCAGCAGAACCAGTCCTTCCTGGAATGCCAGGGCAAGTGCCTGGCAGTCAAGTTGGGAGTCGAAGTGGCCGACCTCTCTGAACCCATGCGGGCCGTTCTCCAGCGAGGTACCTCAGGTATCACTGATCGACTTGCCCTGGCGATCGAAGCCGGTGTTACTGAAGGCTCCCTGACTATCGAGGGCGACCCCTATGCAGTCGCGCAAAGCCTGTATCAGCTTTGGGTCGGCGCGAGCGTGATGGTGAAGATCGCTCGCAACATGAAGCCCTTCGAAACCGCCCTGACGACCACCCGACAGATACTCCACTTCAGCCGAGCCTAGCGAGCGAAGCGCCGGCGTTCCCCGCTTGATCGCCGGTAGAAGAAGTCAGAAGGTCCTAGACGACCGGTCTAATTTAAAGTAATGTGGTTGGTGTTGGATAAGCATGAGCCTGAAAGGTCGCGATAGGCTGCTTTTGAGCCGTTGTTCACCTGACGCTATCTGCCAAGGCTAAGGCGCTGAAGCTACAAACTGATTGTAGACGACCGGTCTATTAAGAGTGCCCCGCTACTTCATTATCTACGCAGCCAAGGAGTCACCCCATGAAGATCCTTATGGTATTAACCTCCCATGACACCCTCGGCAATACGGGGCGCAAGACCGGCTTCTGGCTCGAAGAGCTGGCGGCGCCTTACTATGCCTTCCTCGACGCCAAGGCAGAAATTGTCCTGGCGTCCCCAAAAGGCGGCCAGCCACCACTGGACCCAAAAAGCAACGAGCCTTCATTCCAGACGGACCTCACTCGCCGCTTCGAAGCCGACCCTGTCGCGACCACTCGGCTCGCCAACACCGTGCGACTGGACAGCGTCTCGGCGGCCGATTTCGACGCTATCTTCTACCCCGGTGGTCATGGCCCTCTGTGGGACCTGGCCGAAGACCCGACTTCCATTGAATTGATCGAAGCCTTCTACGCGGCGGGCAAGCCTACTGCCCTGGTCTGCCATGCTCCGGGCGTGTTGCGTCACGTGAAAAGGCCCGACGGCGAGTCCTTGGTGCAGGGCAGGCGGGTAACGGGTTTCGCTAACAGTGAGGAAGCCGCGGTGGGCCTGACCGATGTGGTGCCTTTCCTGGTCGAGGATATGCTCCAGGCCCAGGGCGGCCTGTATTCCAAGGGAAATGACTGGGCTTCCTATGTAGTGAGCGATGGCCTGTTGATCACCGGCCAGAACCCCGGCTCGTCGAGCGAAGCCGCGCGGGTGCTCATCCACCAGCTCACCGCCCGCGTCTGAGCAGCTACGAAAGAGAGCGCTCTGGCGACTCCCCATCACTTCAGCGGCCAAGCTCCCAGCTGGCCGCCAACCAATCTAGTCATAGAGGACATTCCATGCGGCACTCCGCACTGTTCCAACCCCTGGCCCTTGGACCCATTACGCTGAAAAACCGTATCGTCATGCCGCCGCTCACCCGCCAGCGCAGCGGCCAGCCCGGCGATGTACCGACCGCGCTCATGGCCCGTTATTACCAACAGCGCGCCGACGCCGGCCTGA
This sequence comes from Pseudomonas sp. DC3200b2, assembly GCF_049895785.1. NCBI lineage: Bacteria > Pseudomonadati > Pseudomonadota > Gammaproteobacteria > Pseudomonadales > Pseudomonadaceae > Pseudomonas > Pseudomonas sp. DC3200b2. Next base: position 103,465 of record NZ_JAFCTA010000008.1, read on the forward strand.
TCATCAGCGAAGGCACGCAGATCGAGCCCCGCGGCAAGGGCTATGCCTGGACGCCGGGCATCTACAGCCAGGCACAGATCGAAGGATGGCGTGGCGTAACCGAGGCGGTGCACGCCGAAGGCGGACTGATTTTCGCCCAGTTGTGGCACGTGGGTCGGGTATCCCACCAGGCGCTGCAGCCCGGGAACGCCGCTCCGGTAGCGCCTTCTGCCCTCCAGGCGAACAACGTCAAGGCGTTCATCGAAACCGGCGTGGGTACCGGTGAACTGGTGCAGCCTTCGATTCCGCGAGCGCTTAGCGTCCCCGAGATCAAGGCCTTGGTGGCGCTCTACGCCCAGGCGGCGCGCAACGCTATGGAGGCCGGCTTCGACGGCGTGGAGATTCATTCAGCCAACGGCTACCTGATCAACCAGTTCATTTCCAGCCACGCCAACCAACGCACGGATGAGTATGGCGGCTCCCTGGAAAACCGTCTGCGCTTCCTGCGCGAAGTGGTGCAAGCGGTCGCTGCCGTGGTGGGGCCGCAACGCCTGGGCGTGCGCTTCGCTCCGTTGTTCACCAGCACCGATGAGGATCGTGTCTATATCGGGTTCGTCGAAGACGATCCACGCGAGACCTACCTGGCCGCCATCCGTGAGCTCGAGGCTCAGCAGGTGGGTTATCTGTCCATCGCTGAGGCTGACTGGGCCAACGCTCCGGAACTGCCAGAGGCGTTTCGTCGCGAGGTCAGGGCGGCATTCACCGGCCGTATCCTCTATGCCGGCTTGTATACCGCCGAGCGCGCCGAGCGCATGCTGAAAACCGGGCTGGCGGACATGGTCGCATTCGGCCGGCCGTTCATCGCCAACCCGGACCTGCCCGCGCGCATCGCCAATGGCTGGCCGCTCAATCCCCTGCAACAGGCCGGCCTTTATGGCGGCGGTGAGCAAGGCTTCATCGATTATCCGAGCTATCGGCCCGCTCAAATCGAAGCCGAGCAAGGGGTGCCGTCGTAAGTCACATCCTATGCTTGTGGGACGCAGCGGTAGCGGCCGAATGATCGCGATGGTTCGGCAGCGATTCCCCAGCTGGCGCTGGGTCCCACAGCGTCTTTATCTAAGCGTACAAGCCCCATCGATGACCCGGGATTGCTTTAGGATGAGCAGCGCGCCGCTTGCAGCGAGGCTCAGGCAGGGCTGGCAGCCAGCCTTGCGCCTACCGAGTACGCCAATCCGCCCGCGACGATAAACCCAGCGAGCATCACGAACATCCATCCGGGTGCCAAGACGGCCAGCACCCAGCCACATAGGACGGGCCCCAGCGCCGCCCCCAGGTTGGCCAGGTTCTGGGCACCGTAGTACATCCCGCGAAGGTGGGGCGGTGCTATGCGATCGATAAACATGTACTCGGCCGGGAAGACGATGATTTCGCCAAGGGTGAATACCGCCATGGCCAGGCCCCATTGCCAGACCTGTTCGGCCAGGGCGAAGCCAAGGATGCCGATGAGAAAAAGCGCCAACCCCGCCGTGAGCCATGCTTGCAGCCGCTGGGGGTCGATACGCCGCCCCACCCCATATTGAAGCGTGACCACCACCACCGCATTCACCGCCACCAGAGTACTGATGACGGGATAGGCCGCCGTGGCGCTCCCTGTGCTGACTAGGTATTGCGACAGGTAGGCCGTGAATTGGCCGAACACCACGGCGCTAAGCAAACCGCCCAAGGTAAAGCAGACCAGCCGGCGATCCGCCAACAGCACCCGACCCACCGCCAGGAAAGAGGGCGAGGCGAGATCGGCAGCCGCGCCTGGATGGCGCTCACCCCAGCGGGCATAGACCAACAGGAAACCCAACCCCAGCAGCGCCGACACCGCGAATGGCAACTTCAGGTGCGCTTGCGCCAGCCATGCGCCAAGAAACGGCCCGATGGCATAGCCCATATTGATCAAGGTGTAGCGCACCGAAAAAACCTTCGGCTGCTCGGCCGCTGGCAGCAGCCGGCCAAACGAGGCCTTTACCACCACATCCATGACCGAATAGGCAAAGTTGAATGCAACCAGGAACACGAAGAACCAGCGTACATCCGACGTCAGCAGCATCCCGACGAAACCCAGGATGAAGCAGGCGGCGTAGCTCAGGATCAGGCTGTAGTTCGAGCAGCGATCGGTCAAATATCCACCGTACAGGCTCAGCAGAGAGCCGCCGACCAGTGCGCCCCCCACCATGGCACCAATGGCGGCGATGCCGAGCCCGAAGCTCGAAGACAGGTACACCACCAGGAACGGCAAGCTGATCGCTCGCGCCAAGGTGAGTACGAATGAACTGGTAAGCAGGAGATTGACGGGGCGGGAGTAACGTCTGAAAGGGGTGATCATCCGTGGTCATGCTCGGCAGAATGGCAGGCGAGCTCAAGCTCTGTACGAAAAGTGACGGCGCTCGGCTCGGCCGTGTTACAACCAGGCTTGTCCAGCCCACGCTCGCCAACTTTTCATACGGAGCCTAACATCGAACGGGCCCGCCACGCTGCTATCGCAATTCGAGCTGAGCTCAGCCCGGCGCCCGGGTGCCTGGCACGGGTTGGCTGATTCCGGACTGGCCGCTACCGCCGACTGAGTCCAGGGTGTTCTGGGCCGCGGGCTGTTGTTCGGCGATCAGCTGTTCCCGTGCCGAATGCCAGTTGTCCTCCGGGTCCCCGTCCGGCTTGCCGGCCAGTTCCCAGAGTTCATAGGCCCGCTGGCGGATATGGTCGTCGTCGATCATGGTGGTCTCCTGGGTAGATGGCGGCCAAGGGTGCCGCCTAGGTATAAGTGTTCCAGTGCCCTAGCTGAGCTGCGCCTTGAGCGATTCGCGCAACAGCGCCTTGATGGTTACCAGGTGCTCTTCCTCGTGGCGCAAGGGCTCCTCGAAGCTGGCGGCAAGCTGCGGATGATTGGCCTGCTGGGCCAGCTCGATCAGCAGTTCCCAGGCAGCGTTGTCGGTCAGCTCGAGGGTCAGCATGGCGTTCAAGCACTGGGCCATGTTGGTCCGTGGATCGGTCAACACTTGCATGATGCCCTGGGCCATGGTCCCGGCTACCTGGGCGCAGGGCGTCACTGCGGTAGGGTCAGCCCCCAGGCTTTCAATGGCTTCGCGCAGCAACTGCAGGTGCTCGGTTTCCTGCCGCTGGATGTCGCGCAGGGTTTGCAGCATGTCCGGGCAAGCATCGGGCGCGGCTTCTACCTTCGCCAGGAAGGCTTCATACAGGCGTACCCCGGTGCGTTCGTAGCCCAGGCGTTCACCGAGCTTGTCCAGGAACAGCTCGGGCCGCTTGCCCATCAGCATGTCCACGCCAGTCTTGACCACGCCCTTGAGCGTTCCCGGAGGCGGCACGGAGCCAACCTGTTCGCCGGCCTGGCGCTGTTCGCGGATGCAGCGCACCCGTTCTTCGGTAATGCGCAGCGCGCTGCCGGGCACGTCTGGCCCGAACTGTTCGGTGGCCTCGAGCTGGCGCTTGGTGTCCTGTGGCGACATCTGGGCCCCGGTGCGGTTCAAGCCCAGGGGAGCGGAAGTGGTCATGACGAGTCCTCAAGGTTTGCGAAAGAGTTCGGTACCCGGCGTCCAGATGTACCCGGCCGAAGCGATATCCGAGGGAATACCCTCGCCGTTGAGATGGTTGCGGTACTCCACGGACGCTTTGTCCTCCTGGACGCGGGGCACGTAGTTGATGCCGTGGGCGCGCAGGTCCACTTCCTGGGCCAGGGTGTGGCGTATGAACTCGCGGTTGCGCTTGAGTGGGCGCATCCTGGGCAGGCCACCTACCAGCACTTGCGCCGGGTCCCGGTGTTCGAACTTCTTGAACAGCTCGCTCACGAAGTGCAGGTGGCCCAGTTCATAGTCCAGAAAACGCTCCCACAAGGCCTTGACTCGAGGGTTGTCTTCCTGCTCGGCGCAACTGGCATAGGCGTAGACCTCCATGGCCTCGTGAACCAGCCATTTTTCCAGGAAGGTTTCGCTGGCATCCATCAAGGACTCGTACTGGGTGACATGCTGCTCTTCCACCGAGGCGATTTCAGCGTAGAGCGCCCGCGCCACAGGATCGGCAAAGGTGTTGCCAATATTCATGTAGTAATCGTGGGTCTGGTACTCGGAACTGGTGATCATCGCCGCATGGATCTTGGTGATCAGCTGCGCGGTGGCTTTGTCGTAACCCTCCCGCAGGTCATCGCCAGGGTTACGATGCTGCTGGCTGGTGGGGCGACCGGGGATAACGTCCGTGTAGCCCTGCAGGATATTGTTCGGGTCCTTGCCTTCGAGCCGGTCATACATGGCTGAATAGCGGTACAGGTGGTCGAAGTCCTCCAGCAGCCCGAACCGGTAGGATTGCGCCTGGTACGGGTCTGGCTCGTTCTGAGCCACCGCCGCCGTGACTTCGATAGCGACCTGCTCGTAGGCGATTGTCGTTTCGAGAGGGGAATGGTCACCGGCGATCAGCCAGTTGATGGCGGTTGCCTGGTGGTGCTCCACGCGGCGGATATGCGCCAGGTGAGGCTGTAGTTCGCGATGGAAGCGCGCGCCTATGTGCTTGAGGCGCAAGGCCTCGGTCTCGATGCCGTTCATGAGGATGATACGAATGCGCGTGGTGGCGTCGTCGTCCAGCTTGCTGATCGGTCGAGTCGCCAGTTCCCGCCAGGTGAACTGCTGCTTATGCAGCGGCGTTCCCTTCAAATCCAGAAGTCCGGAAAAGGTATCCATGTCTGTTCTCGCTCAGGCCAGGGACACGGCTGATCCCTTCGTTGTAATGCCGCTTCGCTCGCCGGGCGGGGCCTGACGGAGCCTGAGGGGTGGACTTTTCGCAAGCGGCGAAGGGTCAGCCTGAGTGGCTCGCGATCCGACCAGTGGAAGCTGACAGGGCGATCAAGGCAGGCCGTTCAGCCCCTGGTCGTCGAACGCACCGACCCGAAGCTCCCGGAGGCCATGCTCGGCCTCGAACCGCACCACCGCCCCCTTGCCCTGGGTCAGGGCCTGGACGTGTGCCAACAGCGGCGTCTGGTCCGCCGCGGTCAGCAGGGGCTTGTAGCCATGGGCCTTGAGCAGTGCCCATTGGCCATCGATCAGCTCGATCCTGTAGACATCCATTTTCAACGCGCTCCGGATAACGTCTCGCCACAAAGGGGGAGCCGGGTGGTCAGTCTTCTTCCTTCACCGTGGCCACATCCTCGGCCCGCACCTTCACCTGGCGGCCAGAAATATCCTCGAATTCGTAAAAGCCGTCTTTGCTTCTGGTTTTCGGGGCGTCTTTGGTGACGTATTCGGTGCCGTCTTGGAGCGTCACCACCGTGGCGGTTGAGCAACCCGTCAGAGCGGCGCAGCAGGCGAGGGCGGTGACAAGGTTGAGCATGTTGCGGTTCATGGGGCCTTCCTTTTGGGTCCAGACTGGGGGGCGAGCCAGAAGAGAGGTTATATGCACTTTGAGTGGGTAGGTAACCCGCGGTTCGCCCGCCAACAATGGTGAAACGAGGAAGCACGAGCTGCGCCTGCTGCGCTTGGTCGATTGACGGCCTATGATGGCAACCTCTTTGCCTGCAGTGGCAGGCTGTTCTTTCCCAGCGATCCAGCTCAATGGTCCCGATCCAGCTTGCACTCGTCTGTCACGCCCTCACCGACGCTCAGCGTACGGGGCGTTTCCCATCCCATGAAGATGGATTGCGTGACCCGAGCGGTCTAGCCAGGTACGTCGGAGAACCAGCGGCTTGCCTGAGCGCGCCAGAATGGCGAGCGCGGCAGACCGTCGAAGGGTGGGGCCTGACGCCAGAGGTGGACCCCGACTTGCGCGACTACGGTCTGGGGCGTTGGGCCGGTATGTCGCTCAAGACGCTGCAGCGCGAGCAGCCTGCCGCGCTCCAGGCCTGGCAGACGGACGTTTGCGTCGCCCCGCCGGGCGGGGAGTCCGTGACCGAGCTTTGTCAGCGTGTCGCGGCCTGGCTGGAAGGCTTCGCCCGGCCCGGGCATTGGCTGGCGGTCACCCACCCCATGGTGATCCGCGCTGCGATGCTGCATGTGCTGGGCGCACCGCCAATGGCATTCCACTCGATCGATGTGCAGCCTTTGGCGCGCATTCAGTTGAGTCATTATGGCCGCTGGCGGCTCCAACTGACGGAACCGTACCCAGGCCAACCCCCGTTGCCTGGTCTTTCATCCTGACCCCTGAGGGATTTCTCGATGCTCAAAAGCCTTGCTAGCGTGGTTGCCGTGGCGCTCACCCTTGCTAGCCAAACCGCCCTGGCACATGCGCACTTGACCGGGCAAACCCCGGCCGCGGACAGCACCGCCCAATCCCCGACGGCCTTACGCCTGAAGTTTTCAGAAGGAGTCGAGCCGGCCTTCAGCAAGGTTACCCTGACCCTTGAGGGCGAACCGGTAACGGTGAAAAACCTCGCCACTGCGCCGGGTGACAATACGGAATTGGTGGTGACGCCGGACAAACCCCTGGCGCCGGGGCGCTACCAAGTAAGGTGGCGCGCGGTCTCGGTGGATACCCATCACAGCGAGGGGCAGTATGGGTTCACCGTAGCCCCCTGAGGCTTCGCCTCCAGGGCGAGCCTACTTTGTCTCGGTATGCTAAAGGCGCCCATGAACCGGGACACTGTGGGACCCAGCGCCAGCTGGGGAATCGCTGTCGAACAATTGCGCTGATTCGGCAACTGCCGCTGCTTCCACGAGGTTCGCTAGCTATCGCTAGCTCCCACTGGTAGGAGGCTACCCACCTGGCGGTTAGCCGCTCAATGCATCGAGTGCATATTCCCGCCCGCGTCCAGGGGCCTGACCGGCGCCTGCACGGTCAGCGTCTGCCGCGCGCCCTTGTCGTCTTCCACCGTAAGGGTCAGCGGCACGCTGTCGCCAACCGTTACCGGCCCGGTCAGGCCCATGAGCATGATGTGGTAACCCTCAGGCGTGAAGGCCACCGGCTGGTGGGCGGGAAGCTCCACGGAAGGTACCCGTTGCATGCGCATCACATCCCCTTCCATATGCATTTCATGGATTTGCGCCTCACGAGCGATAGGCGACTGTACGTCCAGCAAGCGAGAAGGGGTATCGGCGGTGAGGGTAAGGAAGGCGCCGCTGGCCGGTTGGCCGGGTACCGCCGCGCGTACCCAGGCATCGCTGACCTGGGTCTGGGCGAAGGCGGGGGTTGCCGAAAGCAGGGCAGTCAAGGCGAACAGGCGGGCAGGTTTGAACAGCGTCATCAGCACAACTCCATCAAAGTAAGCAGGTCCTCGGCGCATTCCTGTGCGTTAAGGGAGGCCGGCAGGCCGAGGCGCAGGTTGCCGCGAGAGTCATACACGTAGCAGGTGGCGGTATGGGAAATGGTGTAGCTGTCGCCTACCGGTACTCTTTCATAGAACACCTTGAATTCCTTGGCCGTGGCGGCGATCTGCTCCGGCGTACCGGTAAGGGCTTCGAAGCTGGGGTCGAAGGCTTTCACATAATGGTCGAGCACCTCAGGCGTATCCCGCTCCGGATCCAGGGTGATGAACACCACTTGCAGGCGCGGACCATCACGACCCATCAGGCGCTTGGCCTGGGCCGCCCGGGCCAGGGTGGTGGGGCAAACCGCCGGGCATTGGGTGAAGCCAAAGAACACCATGGGCATCTGGCCCCAGTAACTGGAGATGGACTTGGGATTGCCTTGGGGGTCCTGCAGCTTGAAGGTACGGCCCATCACTTCGTTGCTCAGGTTCTTGCCGTATTTGAAGTTCAGGCTATTGCCCGCGTCGCACCCTGCCAGGGTGCCTAGGGTCAGTACGCCGCTGCCGGCGAGCAGCTGGCGTCGTGTCAGATATGTCATTGTCTGGGGGCTTCCGCCAATCAAGCGCGGGCTCTGGCCTGCAGCCAGGCCCGCGGGTGGGTCGATAAGGTTAGAAACTGAAGTCGAGCTTGCTCCACAGCGTTCGGCCAGGCTCGTTGATGGCCCTGTCGCCGGGGTAGCCGAAACCGGCGTCACCGGCCAGGTTAAGGTGCTCGGTGTAGGTCTTGCCGAACAGGTTGTCCACCCCGGCGCTGACCTTCCAATGGCGGTTCAACCGGTAGGCGCCATTAACCGAGAGCACGCCGAACCCCGCGGAGCTGCTAAAGTCCTGGCCCACCACATTACCACTCCCGATGGCCACGCGGTGCTGTGCGCTGACCAGGCGCCAGAGCGCGCCCGCGCTCCATCGATCATGGCTGTAGGTCAGGCCCAGGCGCGCCTCCAACGGTGGGATCTGCGGCAGGGCGCGATGGTCGGTGCTGTTCTCGCCCCAGGCGTAGGCCAGGCTGGCCGTGCCTTTCCAGTGATCGTCCAGCTGATAGCCGCCCCCCAGCTCCCCGCCCAGAATGCGCGCCTGTACATTGCGGACCTGGCTGGTACTCATGCCCGTGGCGGTGCTGTAATCGAAGAGCATGTAATCCTGCACCACCCCCACATAGGCAGAAACCCAGGCCTCCAGAGTATCGCCATTGTATTGCGCGCCTATGTCCAGCTGCGTGGTCTTCTCCGGTTTGAGCCCTTCGAAGGCATTGGTCGAGCCCGTCGGCCCACGGGCGGCCGAGTACAGCTCCCAGTAGTCGGCAAAGCGCTGCACGTGACCCAACCCGGCGTAAAAGGTAGTGGGGGAATTGGCCAGGTCATACTCATAACGGGCGAAGCCGCTGGGCAAGGTTTCGCTACGCCGTTCGCCTCTGGTAGGGTTAGCCATGTTCATGCCCATTCTCTTCACCGAGCTGCGATAGTCCGTGGCGTCGGCACGATCGAGCCGCAGGCCGCCGATCACTCGCCCCTGCTCGCTGGCGTACCAGGTCAACTCGCCGAAGACGCCGTAGTCGTGCATGGTAGCGTCCCGCTCCCAGGCGAACGCGTCGGTATCAGCGTATTGTCCAGTCATCATGTTGTAAGTGGAACTTCGCTTGCGGTGCTCGCTGCGCATGGCATCGACGCCTGTCTCCAGCCGGAAGTCGGACCACGCCAGCGTAGCCGCCAGGCGGCCGCCCAAGGTGCGACGGTCCACCTCGGAGGCCATGGGCATGGGCATCATGCTGCCGGGTGAAGGCATACGCAGGCGGAAGTTGTCCATCACATGATCGGCATAGTTGTAGTACAGACGGGCGTCGACCTTCTCGAGCACCTGGCCGATGCTGCGCTTCTCGAAGCGCAGGCCAAGGCTTTCCCGCTGGAATTGGGTACCGTCCATGCCGCGTCCGGCATAGCGAGCCAGGCCATCGCCCTTGCCAGCGGTGAATTCGAGCAGGGTATCGGCGTCGGGGGTCCAGCCCGCGGCCATTTCACCATTCCATTTGGCCCAGCGCGACGGCACGGTGGCGCCGCTGCCATCAAGGTAGTCATCGGCCTGGGCCTTGTTGCCCATGAAGCGCAGGTAGCCCTCAGGTCCGCCCAGCGCCCCGTCGAGCACGCGGTCGAATCGGCCGTTGGAGCCTATCAACACGCTGCCATCCAATCGGCCGCCCAGGGCAGCGAATCGCTCCGGCTCACGCTCGAACAGCACGGTGCCCGCCGACGCGCCAGGGCCCCAGAGCACGGTTTGCGGGCCTTTGATCACAGTCAGCCGGTCAAAGGTTTCCGGCGCGATGTATGAGCTGGGCGCATCCATCCGCGCAGGGCAGGCCCCGAGCATCAGGCCGCCATCGGTGCGAATATTGAGACGGGAGCCGAACATGCCTCGCAGTACCGGATCGCCATTGGTGCCGCCATTGCGGATGGCCGCGAAGCCCGGGATGGTCTTGAGATAATCCGTGCCGTCGCTGGCCGGCACCGGTTGGCGAGGATCTTTGGGGTTGGTCACCACGGTCAGCGCAGAACGCTGCTGTACGGCGGTCACCACGGTGGTGTCGAGCAGTACGGCTTTCTCTTTTCTACCTTCGACGGTCTCAACGACTTGCCCCTGCGCCAGGGCAGGAAGGGCGGCAACCGCGCCCAGGGTAAGCACTACAGCTCGGCGCAGACGACTTGCCTGCGGGAGTAGGGGGGTAACGCGTAACGCAGTCATAAGCTTTAGCTCAGCAGTGGCCTGCTCAGCCGCGAACGGGCGGCAAGCCGATCAAATCGTGCGCGTCTCCTGACCTCGCGGTCAGCGATGCCAGGCGAACGGAGCGCGGTTCGGGGAACGACTGAGGACGATCAAGGCGCCTGTGGATTGAGCGCAGGGAAGAACGAGCGGGGAGGCTGGCGCCAGGCTTGGCGAATGGTGGGTGGCCGCACGCGACGGTGTCGCGCCAGCCAGCCGAGCACCGTGAATAGCAACACCGCCAGGGGCAAGGAGCCGGCAAAGAAACATTCGCTGAACAGGCCATGCAGGGTGCCCATCGAGGAAGGCGGCGAGCCCGCCGGGCCCGGCATGTCAGCCATGGCTGCGTTGTCGGCCATGGCGTGCATTTCGCTATGCATGGTGCCCTTCATGGTGCCATGCGGGGCGGCCATTTCCATGTGCATGCCACCGCCGTGATGAGTTGCCGGCGCTTTGTGACCAAACAGAGGTGCGAGCATCTGGCCATGACCCAGGGCACACACCCAGCCGTTGACCAGCACCAGCAGGCATAGCCAGCGGGCGGTCTGGGCGAGGGATGAGCGAGCAACAATCATGGCCGGGGAATCTACCACCCCTGGTTGACGTTGCCTATGCCGATTCGGTCCGATAATGTTTCCGCGCCCGCGGCGCTATGCCGCAGGCTTGGAACGACCCCTGGGCCGTCAGAAGGGCATCGCTACCTTGACGGTCGCGGCCGAATCTTCGTAATCGCTGCGCCGCTGGGTACTGTAGTTGATCGACAGCTCGGCGCCGCTCGCTGTCAAGGGAGTCACCCAAGCGAGCCCCACCCGGGTTACCCATGGGCTGGCGTCGCTACCGTGCGTCTCGAAGGGCTGGCCTGGGGCGCCAGCGAAGCGGGCAGTCAGCGTGCCCGGATCGTTGATCAGGTCGTAGCCTACGCCCAGATCGATCTGCAGCCTGCCGCCCTGTTCAGCGAAGTGATGTTCCAGGCGCCCGTCCAGCCCGATGATGAGCTGGTCCGTTTCACGCGCGTCCACACTCAGCAACAGGGGCGACACGGCACTACCGCCGCGCTCGCGGTAGGCCTCGTCACGTAGATGGCTGTAGTCCAGCCGCAGCGAAGGCACCACTCGCGTGCCGCTTCCCAGGGCGTAGGCGTGGCCCAGGCTGGCGCCGAAGGTTGCCGCCAGGCTGGCGTATTCGGCCCGGGCCTTGCCGCTGGCCCCGGCCAGGCTGATGCTGCGTTGGCCTGTAGCACTGCCACGGCCCGCGCCCGCATAGAACAGCAGTTCGGTAGCCGGTGCCAGAGTATGAGCACTGTAGCCCGTGAACTGCCACAGGTCTACGTGACTGCCCCGGTTGCCGCCCCAGGCGTTGTCCTGGGTGTCGCCGGCTGCGTAGGCGAACGCCAACCCTACGCGTTGAGTAGCGGAGGCTCGCGTGTCCAGGCCCAGCACCTGACCGCTGCCGCCGCTGCGGCCGGAGGCGCTGCTTGCCTGGCTGCGCAAGGGTTTGGCCCAAAGGCTTGCGGTGGGTGCGAGAGTCAGGCGCTCTGGGCTGGCCGGTACCAGGCGGTCCTGCAGCGCTTGGCTGATCTCGCCCAGCGCTGCCTGGCTGGCCCGCAGGCTGGCATTACCCAGCGGAAGTGTCTGCAGTGCCGCGCTGGCCACTTCGCTGCCACTGGTGGCGGATACGAAATAAGGCGCCAGGGCGCTGGCGCTGCCCTGGCCCAGGGCGTTGTCAAGCGCCTGGGCAGCGCCCGCGGCCTGGGTCAGGCCTGCGCTGGCTACCACGGCACTTATGCCGTTGGCCGACTTGGGCGCCAGGGTGAGGTCCACGGTATTGCCGTCCTTCACCGCGGCGAAGTCAAACAACGCCGAATTGGTGCTTACCCGGAAGGTTCCGTCCGAGCGCAGGGTGCCAGCGCTGAGCACGTCCGCCAATTGCTGGACCTTGAAGGGTTGGCTGGCGTTGGCCACGTCTACGTCGATCCGGGCATCGCTGGGCAAGGTGGCGGTGCCGCTTACCACCAGCTTGCCGTAGTGGGTCTGGTCCAATACTTCCGTGCGCAGGATGGACCCGCCGCGTTGAGTGTAGTCCCCGTTCAGGGTGGCCGGGCTGGCCGCGCGGGCACTGGGGGACGCCAGGTTCAAAGTGCCGCGGTTCACGAAGGTATCCAGCGTCCAGCTGTCCTGGGCCTGCAAGGTATAGGTGGCATTGCTGTAGAGCGTGGCGGTGGTGGCGGGCGCGTATACGGCTCCGGCGAAGCGGGCGGTGTCGTTGCCTGCCAGATACAGGTCAGACAGGCGGCTTTCCGGGGCTACGTACAGCGCGTAGCGGCTACCAGCGATAAGGCCCGCATTCACCAGCCCGCCACTGATGCTGCTGTTGCCTTCGATGCGCAGTCCCTGCGCCTGGCCGTTGAGCGCGCCCGTATTTACGATGGTGCTAAGCTGGCTATCACGAATGACCAGGGCGCTTTCCCCGGAAATAGTGCCTCGGTTACTCAGGCGCGCGCTCAAGGTGGAATCGCGGATATCCAGGGCGGTACTGGTACCCGCGCCGAAAATTTGACCGGCATTGGTGAATTCGCCGACCAGCGTGCTTCCGCTGACAGACAGGCCGCTGTAGTCGTACGGACCGTTGTACTGGCTGCCGATCACGCCGTAATTGCTGGTACGGCCTTCGATGGTGCTGCGGTAGATGCCCGTGGGTGAGAGATTGCTCAGGATGCTGCCCTGGTTGATGAAGCTGCCTCCGACCGTGCTGCCACTGATGGCCATGCCGGAGCCACCCATGATCCGACCTCGGTTGACCAGGTCGCCGCCCAGCGTGCTTTCGAATAGGGTCAATGAGTCCACGCCTCCTTGGACACTGCCTTCATTGACCAGGCGGCCGTCGATCTGCGAGCTCACTACGGCCAGCCCCCTGTCCTGGCCTTGCACGGTGCCTTGGTTCAAGACGCTGCCATGGACATGGCTCTGGGCCAGGTAAACTCCGTTTTCGCCGCGGATGCTTGCGGTGTTGAGCCAATCCTTGCCGATCTGGCTCTGGGCGATGAACACAGCGTCCCGGTCCGCTTCCAGGCGGCCCGTGTTGATGAAACTGCCTTCGATGGACACCTTGCTCAGATTGAGGTTGTCGCCTTCGTTATCGTTGAACTCACCGGTGGTGACAGAGCCGTGGTTCAGCAGATCGCCGCCGACGCGGAAACCGTCCAGCACCAGCCCGTTGCTGCCTTCGATGACGCCGGCATTGACGAAATCACCTTCCACGCCGCCACCCTCCGCTAGCAATGCCCGGCCGCCGTGGCGCCCGGCATAGAGGGTCCCGCTATTGACGAAACTGCCACCGATGGTGGACCCGCTCAGAATAATCGCGGCGTAGCCGGTGTTGTTGGTCTTGATGGTGCCGCTGTTGAGGAAATTCCCGGTGATCCGGTTATTGGTGAAGACCAGCGCCCCGGTGTAGCTGTCGATGGTGCCGCTGTTTTCGAAGCTGGCCATGGTGTTGTTACGAATGATGGTATTGGAACCGCCCGACAGGGTTCCGACGTTCACCATGCCGCGCGCAGATCACTGTTGGCCAGGGCCAGCCCAGTGATACCGGCGCTGATGTCGCCTTGGTTGATCCAACGTCCTTCCAGGGTGAGCCGGTTTATGCTGCTGCCATCGTCCAAGGCATGGATGGAGCCGTAGTTGATGAAATCCCCTTTGATCGTTAGCTGATCGATCATCAGCGGGCGGGTAGCCCCGCCAATGTTCCCAGAGTTGACAAAACTACCGCCAAGGGCGCTGTTGCGCAGGCTGACCTGGGTCGAACCACTGAAGATCTCGCCACTGTTGCGCAGGTCACCGGTGATGACGCTGTCGTGGATTTGCAACCCATACTGACCGTAGGCATTGTCGCGTTCAGCGGCCAGGGTGCCGCTGTTGCGGAGGGAGCCTTGGACGGTGCTATTGACTATGCTCAGCGCGGCGGCTTGGGTGGTGCTGACCTGCCCGGCATTGAGGATGTCTCCGGTCAGCATGCTGCCAGAAAGGCCGATGCCGTCGCCACGGCTCTCGATCACACCAGTGGCCGTGTTTTGCAGCTTCCCGGTGAACAGGGTCTCGACCACCTGGATGCCGCGTTCACCCTTGAGAGTCCCGTCATTGATGACGCGGTTCGTGCCGACGGCGGCATGCTGGATAGTCACGGCCGCGCCTTCCTGCACCTCGATGGCGCCGCTCTGGGTAAGGGTCACCGACTGATTGCGGCCTAAGGTACAGCCCTGGCTGATGGAGCCGCTGATGGTGGTGCGCGAGCCACTGCAGCTACCGCCGGCTTCCGCCTGTTGAGCGGCCATCAGGCCGATCGCCGCGACCACGGCCAGACCCAGGCGCGAGGGACGGAACCTGGAGCTTGCACTGGAAAAGGGGAGAGTGGTCGACTGCCGAGGCTGACCAGGGCTGCGGCTATCCATGGGGCTACCCTGCATGCTGAAGTGGAAGCCTCAGGTATAGGCAGGGTTGCCGATTGTGTCAAAAAGCTCAGGAATGATGGCGTGTTGCTATTTTTCGCTATAGGGTGAGAGAGTTGCGCGCCCCTCGCCCTGGGGTTGCTCGCCAGGCAGCCAACTGGCTGACGTTCACCAAGCCAGCGCCCGGTGCTCAGCCCCTCACGGTGTGCCTCATTCGTCGAATGCGGAGCGTACAGCCTCGACTACCTGAGCGGCTCGGCGACCCTCGGCTAACTGCGGATAGGTTTTTTTCAGCTTGCCGGAAATTTCCCAGCCGTTTTCCTTGAGCGAACGGATGATACGGTTGGCATCCTGATCGGGCATTTCCACTACCTCCTTTAGCCGTTCACGCGCTTGTTGGAATACCACCAGCGTGCGCGCTTCATCAACCATCTCAACCCGGACGGTATGTTCGACTACCTGCGCGGTATAGAGCACATGCTCAGTGAGATCCGGATAACGCCAGGCGAAGAGGGCCTCTTCGTAATTGTCGAAAATGAAATTGCTCAAGGTACCGTCTTCGTAGCGAACCAGATCGCCGAATCGATGAGCGTGCCCGTATTGCTGCATCAAGGGGCGCGAAAATACCTCAAGCGTCCGATCATAGCGGGCTCGAAAATCCAGGGAACGCGTGATAGTCGCGGATATTGGCAGGATAACGCCATCGGGTATGGCTTGGTCGCGCAGCAGAACGTCGTTGATCAGGAATCGATGAATACGCCCGTTGCCATCGCGCATGGGATGTATATAGACGAAACCAAAAGCGACCGCCGCGGCTCGGGCCAGCGGCTCGGCCCCGCGCGTGCATTGCTCGAAAGTTTCCAGGCCTTGGAGCAAGTCAGGCAATCGCTCGAAAGGCGGTGCTATGTAATGCACGATGTCTTCGCGCATGGTGGCTTGGCCAACGAACACAGGCGAGCGCCTTAGCCCAAGCCCAATGGCATCATGGCCCAGGATCGCCTTTTGTAATGTTTGCAGGCTGGTTTCTGTTAACGGCGCCTGGATATGACCACAGTACTTGGCGATGACGTGAGCAAACCGCTGGATTCTATCGGCCTGGTCGGCCTCCCTTTCGATAAGGAAACTCGCCCGAGACTCCTTGAAAGTCAACCAGCTCGCGGTGCGCATCAAGATATCCTGGCCGAAGTTTCGATTCAGATCGCTCAACGCCATGTTGAGGTCGAAGCGCAAAGCCATTTGAAGTTCTGGCGTGCGACGAACCAGCGGGCAGAACGCTGCTGTGCCGGGCAAGTTATGGTTGATTCGCCACCGCTTGATACGTATGGGCACCACGCGGGTCAGATAGAGCTCCTCAGCCACCACGTCGATATAGGCGCCCTTGGCAACATCCGGAACATCCAATCGTTGGCCTGTGAGCCACTCGAATAGAAAACCGGCGCGGCGGGCGTTCTGTGCCAAAGGTGAAAGCCTGCACCATTGAACAATAGGGTCAGGGCCAACGACCTGGAACAGGCGGGCAAAGAACTCAAGATGGATTTCTTCATACTTGAGGCCGAACTCGAAATGGCCGGCAAAGCTGTCGGTGGGCTTATAGCTTGCCGGGTAAATATTTTCCGTTAGGCCAGGCTGCTCCTTGATTTTTCGCGTGTTGCCAATGAATGAATGAGCCCTTAATGGCTGCACGAGGCCAATCTGGTATCGATCGGCTAGCACTTGGAAGCCTACCTGCATATGAACCCTCGGTCTGCTCGAAACCATTACCAAAGCAAGGATTCTACGCGAAAACGTTGACGGCCCCGTGAAAACGTTAACAAAAGCCTGTTTTCACGCGAAATCGTTGACGAAACCGCCCTTTCAATCAAAAACGTTGACGGCGCGCTGGGTAGGGCATCCGGGCCGCGGGCTGCGTCACTCGCGCCCGACGCACCTTGCTCTGCGCTCATCCACGCGCTTGGCGAACCAGGCGGTGGTGAGATGGCGGGTAATTTTCGGACTTTCCAGGGTGATGCCCGGCAAGATGGCACGGGGTACCGGACGGCCGGCGACCTGATCGGCCAGGTCGAATACCCGGCGATACAGATAGGTTTGCTCGAAGTCCGGCTTGTCACCTTTTTCCAGGCTGCGCCGGATCTCGCCGTCGCTCAGGTTCAGGCGCGTGCCAAGGGAGCGTACGGCCAGTTCAGTCTGGCCGGGAGTGGCGCTGCTGAAGTTGATCAGGTCTCCATCCAATGCCAGGCGCGCCTTGACCAGGCGATTCAGGGCCGCCTGGAAAGCGGCGTTACGGCTGGCATAGTGGCCAGCGTTGAAATCGGCGAAGCGATACAGGGGCTCGGTGTAGGGCGCCGGATACCCGAGCAGGTGCGCGGTGCCGTAGTACAGGCCGCCACGACGGGTGAACACCTCCTGGCGCAGCGAGCCCTTGTAAGGGTAAGGGTAGCCCCGCGCGTTGGCTTCGGCGAAGGCCACCGCCACCTGCATCGGGCCGGCAGTCTTGACCGGGTTGAAGTTGCCGAACAGCTGTTGCCCCAGGGGCACCATGCCGATGAAGTCGTCGAACGTCTCGCTCAGCTCCCGCTCGGACCGAGCGCTGGCGATGCGCTGGGCATAGGTACGCCCCGTAGGGGATCGGATGCCCAAGGCAGCCTCGACCAGGAAACCCGGAACATGGGCGCGGGCGGCGCGCCGGTCGATCTCCTGGCGAGCGATGCGGCCAAGGCCCGGGACTTGCGGGTCCACCTGGAAATTGGACTCCTGCTCGATTACCGCAATCACCGAGCAAAGGTTGTCGGCGGTTGGCGCCAATGCCTGAGTATCGAAGGCGGTCTGGATATCCTGCGCCCAGCCCTGGCGATCACTGGCCGAGGGGGGCAGTAGCTTGACGATGGCGCTACGGACCTGTTCCGGCGTGGGGGCGTCGGGTTGGGGCTGGTGGCTGCAAGCGGCCAGCCCCAGCAACCCCAGGGCCAGCATACTGTTGTTGAAGCTATTCAATCAGGCACCTCCTTTAGCGGCAGCATACAGAGCGCAGGCGCCGGTTTACCAGAGGCTTGCTGGGCACGGACCTGGAAGCGCCTGAGGCCGGAGGCGCCTACGCCTGTCGCGACCTCAACAGTTCGGCAGCCTGCCAGGTCAGTTGGTCCAGTCGATAATCCCGTTGCTTCTCTGCCTGAAGCATGGCCTTGCGGCCATGCTGCTTGAGCAGATAGGCGTGAATCTGCCGCACTTCCAAGGTCGCGAACAAGGGCGCCAGGTCCAGCCGCCTTACTGTACCTGCCGCCCGGGCGCGCCGGGTGCCGACCACCAGTTGGGGCCCGCTGGCGCCCAGCGCGTGCCAGCCTTGGGCGGCGAACCAGTCGAAGGTGGCCACGGAGCAGGTCGCCTCGGCGTGCGGATAGCGAGCGGTCATTTCTTCCAGCAAGGCGGCGCCAATGCCTTGGCGACGATGGCTGGGGATGACCGCCAGGCACAGCAGCGTGCATGCCTGGGGGGCGCCCAGCGCTGGCAAGTAGAGCGCGAAGCCCAGCATCCGGCCCGGTGACTCGGTATCCATCGCCAACAGCAGCTCCACGGGCTGGTCCTTCGTGCCGGCCATGCTCTGCAGGTAATGGTGAATTTCCAGGCCGAACACGTACTGGTACAGGGGATAGAGGGGGTTACTTGGCGCCAGGGCGACGCTGCTCAGCGTGGTGAGGTCGTCCATTGCCAGCCGTTGCACCTGGCTGGCAAGGGAGTCGGAAGGGGAGCAAAGGTGCAGGCTGAGCTTGAACATGGCCACGCTGGAACAGAAAAGGGGGAGCGCATCATACCTGCGGCTGTGGCCAGGTTCACCTGCGCGCGCCCACAGTCGGGGCCAGCGGCAGTTGGCCAATGGACGTACTGCTTGGCCAACTTCGCCGATGCCGGACCACTAGGCCGCGCGTATGTCCCGGCTATTGCGCGCCAACCGGATGAACCCTAGCACCATCAGCAGGCCCAGCGCGGCCATCAGCGCGCCTGCCAGAGAGATGGCAGGGTAGCCCAGGTTAGCGGTGATCACCGCGCCGCCCAGGGCCGCGCCTATGGCATTACCAAGATTGAAGGCGCCTATGTTCACCGCCGACGCCAGGTTCGGGGCATCCTTGGCCGCCTCCATCACTCGCATTTGCAATGGCGGGACCAAGGCGAAGCTGGCGATGCCCCAGAGCAGGATGGACGGGGCGGCCAGTGCCGGCCAGCGCATGGTCACAGCGAATACCAGTAGCACGGCAATCAGCGAAGCCAGGGAAACCACCAGGGTACGGTCGATCGAGCGGTCCGCTGCCTTGCCACCCCAGAGATTGCCCAGGGTCAACCCTATACCGAACAGCACCAGCATCGCGGTAATGAAGGCCGTGGAGGCATGGGCCTGGCTATGCAGAATGGGCGCGATATAGGTGAAGACGGTGAACATGGCCGCGGACCCCACCACGGTCAGCGCCAAGGCCGCCAGCACCGGCCCGCGACCGAGCACTCGGATCTCGGCCAGTACACCGTCATTCTTGGGCAAGGGCACATCAGGCAAGGCGAACCATAGGGCCAGCATCGCCATGATGCCCAGCCCCGCGATGCCCCAGAACGCCATTCGCCAGCCCAGCAGTTCGCCGAACCAGGTCGCCAATGGCACTCCGCCGATGGTTGCCACGGTCAACCCCATGAACATGGCCGCCACGGCGCCGGCGCGCTTGTCAGGGGGCACCAGGCTCGCCGCCACTATGGACCCGACGCCAAAGAAGGCACCATGGTTGAGCGAGGTGATGACCCGTGCGACCAGCAGACTTTCATAGCTGGTGGCCAGAGCCGACAGCAGGTTGCCAAGCGAGAAAATGGCCATCAGGCCGATCAGCAGGTGGCGACGTTGAACCTTGGCCGTGGCCAAGGTCATCAACGGGGCGCCAATGAGCACGCCAAGGGCATAGGCGCTGACCAGCAACCCCGCCGTGGGAATGGACACGCCCAGGTCCGCTGCAATGCTGGGCAGCATGCCCATGGGGGCAAATTCAGTAACCCCTATGCCGAAGGCCCCGATCGAAAGTGCGGCAAGAGGTGGGTTGATACGCATGGAAAATCTCCTCATCTATGCCGTGAATGCTACGATCCCGAGCCAGAATGCGGTAGCCCGTGGAATTGGGAATCACCTTTGCGCTGGAGGCACAGATGGAGCTTGGCGGTAGGTCGGGGGAGATGGAGGTTTTCGTCAAGGTGGTTGAAGCTGGAAGCCTCTCGGCCGCTGCCCGCGCGTTGGGGCTCACGCCCTCGGCGGTCAGCCGTGTGATCGCCCGGATCGAACAACGCTTCGGTACCCGCTTGCTGCTGCGCACCACCCGCGCCATCGCCCTGACGTCCGAGGGGCAGGCCTATCTACGCGGCGCGCGGCGAATACTGGCGGACATGAACGAGGTAGAGCAGGGCATCGCTGACCGCGGTGTGCCACGGGGGCGGTTGCGCGTCAGCGCCGCACTGGGGCACGGCCGCCTGACCGTACTGCCATTGGTGGCGGCCTTCAGTGAACGCTACCCGCAGGTGCTGGTGGACCTTTCCCTGGGCGACGAGGTCGTGGACATCCTCGCTGGGCAGGCAGACGTGGCCCTGCGCTTCGGTCCGTTGGCCGACAGCCCCCTGAGCGCGCGCCATATCGGCGATACCGGCCAGGTGGTGGTCGCCTCGCCCCGGTACCTGGCCCGCCACGGTACCCCGCGGCAACCTGAGGACCTGGCTAGGCACAACTGCCTGCGTTTCAACTTCCGCCGGGCCGCTCCGGACTGGCCGTTTCGTCGTGACGGTGAAGTGTTTTCCTTGAAAGTGCAGGGCAGCATCGAATGCAGCAGCGGCGAGGCGCTGGCCCAACTCGCTCTGCTCGGGGCCGGCATTGCCCGCATCGGTGCCTTCACGGTCAACGAGGCCATTGCCCAAGGCGAGCTCGTGCCCTTGCTGGAAGCGTACAACCCCGGCGACCGCGAGCCTATCCATGCGGTCTTCGCAGGGGGCGCGGCCATGCCGGCTAGAGTGAGGGTATTCGTGGACTTTCTGGTGGAACACCACCGGCTGTAGGCTCGGTGTGCGACAGGTGTCACCGGCCTGTCACCTCGTGGTGTTAGCGTGCCCGGCAATCGCCGCGTCCCGCCAGCGTACTCTTTCCAAGGACGACCCAGCCATGCCACCGCGCGCATCGCGCACGCCGATCATCATTCGCTCCGACAACATGGGTTCCGACGACTTCGGTGCGCTGTTCACCCAGGCGTTCGGCAGCCTTTACTCCCATTTCCCCAAAGCCGATACCCCGGTTCGCATCGCAGGGGTCTATGGCCGCCATCAGGATGTGAGCTTCAGGCGCATGACCTATGCCGGCAACCTGCGTTTCTTCAGTCCGGGGATGGATGATGAAATCAGCTTCGTGTTACCCACCGCCGGGCGCGTGTCCTTCGATCTGGATAGCCCGTTGGTAGGCACGCCACGCCTGGGCTTGGCGGTGGAGAAGGCCCACGTACGCTCCATCAGCCTGGTGGATCAGCATAGCCATTATGGCGCGTCGATCCGCCGAAGCCTGTTTGCCGAACGCCTGGCTTTGCTGCTGGGAAGGCCAGCGGTGCGTCCTATCCGCTTTCAAACCCAGGTGGACCTTAGCGGCAGCGTTTTCGACGGTCTCAAGGCGCTGATCGGCTTTGCCACCAGCGCCGAAGCAGACACCCTGCTCAACGCCAGCGCCCTGATGTCCGAGCGCTTGCAGGACATGCTGGTGGATGCGGTGCTCGACCTATGGCCCCACAGCTATACCCAGGCGCTGCGGCGACCCGGTCCCGGGCTGGCTCCGCGGCACGTCAGGCAGGCAATGGACTATCTACAGGCCCATCCAGAGACGTTCGTCAGCGGAGCTGAATTGGCCGCTGTCAGCCGTGTAAGCCTGCGGGCTTTGCAAGAGGGCTTCCGACGCTTTGCAGGGACCTCCATTTCCGCCTATCAGCGACAGGTGCGGCTCGAGCGCGCCTACCAGGCGTTGCGCCAGGGCAGCGCGGCCTCGGTGAGCGAAGTGGCCCTCAGGTTCGGCTTTACCAACCCGGGCCGCTTCAGCCAGTACTTCCAGAACGCCTACGGTGTCAGGCCCCAGGACGTCTACAAGGGGCTGAGGCGGCCTTGAGAGTACGACCCGGGCCGACCAAGCGGCCCGGGTAGCGTGTCAGAAGGGATAGCTGACCTTCAACCCACCGTTGAAGCCATGGCTGTCGCCACCGCCGCTGGCGCCTATCTCCCCGGTCACGCTCAAAAGCCCCAGGCGGGCGGTGAGGTTTGCCGCGCCGCTGAATTGGTCGCCACTGGCGTAGGCCGCGCGCTGTTCGACGCTCAGGCCGAGCAGCTGCCCCTGGCTATCCACCCTAGGCTCCCCAAGCACATGCTCATAGCCCAGCTCCAACCCCGGCAGCAACTGCCAGCCGCCACTGAGCAGAGTAGGGGCCAAGCTTGCCTTCACACGAGTGAAGGCACTGCGCCGAACCTGCCGCAGGCTGTCTACGTCCAGCGCCATCTCGCTGTCTTTTTCATCGAAGCCGGCAAGCTCCAGGCGGCTGACCCGTACGCCCAGGCTTGGCTCCAGGGTCAGGCCTGCGCTGGGCAAGCGATAGCCCAGGGACAGGCCGGCGCTGGCCAGGTTGCCGTGGGTATCGCCTTTTGCAGTGCCTAACCCGCCGCCCAGTTCCCGCTTGCTGTGGTAGTCCACCCAGCCGGCGCTGGCATCGGCAGCCAGGAACAGGCCCCGCTCCAGGCCTCCCGGCGCATAGCGCAGGCCCAGGGTGCCTAGGGTAAGGTCGGTGTCGACCTCGCCGCCAGCACCGCCAATGCTACCTCGGCTATAGCCGAATGCCGCGTAACCGCTCAGGCGCTCAGAGAAGCGTTGGCTCAGGCCCACCAACGAACCCTGGGTATGCTCGTTGCTGCTGGCGGCGTGGCTGGAGCCGTCCGTGCCCAGGTAATCCGCAAGGCCCGCGGCCCAGAGTTGCCGCTGCCCTGTCTTGAGGTCAATGCCGCTGGCATAGCCACCCGCGGCCTGCTCGATCATCACGGGGCGGCGCAGCAGGTAGCTGGCGGCATCGGCGTGGGCCTGTCCCCCTATCGTGCTCTCCACGCCGCCCAGGCTGCCGGCGTCCAACGCAGACTGCAGATAATAGTTGTAGGCGGTGTAGTGACCGGAAAGGTCCGTATTCTGCAGCCGTTGCAGCAGCGCCGCGCCTTCCGCGCTATTGCCCACCAGGCCGGCCTGCCCGGGCAGGCTGTTGTAATACACCAGCTTGGCTCGCAGCACGTAGAGGGTTTCCTGGGAAAGTCCCAGGCCCTGCTTGAGGTAGTTGTCCATGCTGCCGTATTCGGCCGTGACCTGGTCTAGCCCCGCCTGGAGATAGCTAGCCTCTACCCCCAACAACGGGGCATAGATTGCTGCCATGCTCGCAGGCATGGCGGCGAGGGTCGCGGCGACCCGGGCTGCCGTATAGTCATTGGTAGCGAGGTAGTCTGCCATGATGCTGCTGCTGTCCACCCCGGCAAGGCTCAGCAGCACGGCAGCGGTCCAGCCGGTGCGGTCCTTGCCAGCGGTACAGTGAAAGAGCGCGGCGCCGTCAGCCGTGGCCAGTTCGTTGAAAAGCGTGGCGAACTGGCTGCGCATGCCGGCATCGCTGACGAAGCTACGGTTCGCCTCCTGCATCATCGCCACGGCACTGGCCGCGCTGTCGACGGTGATGCTCGCCAGGTTCGACCCTGACGCCGCGTTACCAATGATGTCGATGTTGGTATAGATAGCCCCGGTAAGCAAGGTATCTGGCGTGGCGGCGATTTCGCTGGCCGTGCGCAGATCGTAGACCGCGCTGATGCCCAATCCGTTGAGCGTGGCCAGGTCCGCGGTGGACGGGGTAATAGCGTTGGACCTATAGAACACCCCGGAACGCAAGGTGCCATCCATTGCGGTGGTATAGGCGGTGGTGGTTCCGGCAACGTCCCGGAAGTTGTCGATGCCGGTCAGGCGTGGTGTGTTCAGGGTGTAGGTATCGGCGGCATGGGCTGCGCTAATGGATAGGGTCAGCGCGGACATCGCATGCAGGATTCGGGGAAACACTATGTAGCCTCCTTGGATACAGGTCGGGCTGGCTACTATCTGTGTTTGTCGAAAACGAAATATTACAGATTAGAATCGCGGATAAATGCCGGCGCGATTCGTCCTTTTCATGCGCGTTCCGTCCCGGCCTGCCCCAGCGCCATCGAATTCGGGCGGGGTTTATGCGGGGCCAGCCCGGCTGGGCCCGTGTTACCCGTTCATTCTGTCCAGGGAATGAGCTTCAAGGTGCCGACACGACGCGGCCCTGTTCCCTTGGCCTGGTCGGCCGGATGGGCGACCCCGTCGAGCACCGGAACCTCTTCGAAGTCGAAGGGGCTGATGCCTTCCAGGCAGGCAACGTTGATACCGTACTCGTCTGGCCTGGAGCGGCGTTGATGATGTGTGTAGATGCCGCATGTCGAGCAGAAGTAGTGTTTGGCCGTGCCGGTGTTGAATTGATAGAGGGTGAGTTTGTCTTGCCCGGCGATGAAACGGATGTCGGCCAGGACCGCACTCACCGCGATTGCACCGCGCATACGACAATAGGAACAGGTGCAGCGCCGCGCACTGTGCAAGCCGTTACGAAGCTTGACCTCGAAGCGCACCGCGCCGCAGTGGCACTGGCCACGAGCCTGGGCCAGGTCTTTATCGAGCATCGGTCACCCCTCATAGGCAATTGGACACGGCACTAAAACGCACTCGTGGCCGACGCGGCTTTTCGCTGCTTCCGACCGCAGAGGGGCTGTTTCGGCCCCGCACGTCGACCCTGGCGCTGAGTGGAGGGTAGCTCAGGGTTGCCAAGCATGTACTTCGAAATACAGCAGGTCGTGCCACTGGTCACCATGCCAGAAGCTCCTTCGAGATCTGCCAAAGGCCTGGAACCCATTACGCTCCAGCACTCGGATCGAGCCTAGATTGTAAGGTGGCACTGTTGCCTGTAGGCGCGCGAGCCCCAGTGGGCCGAAGGCTTCAGCCATCACGAGCGCGACAGCTTGGCTCCCGATACCTCGCCCCAGATACGCTTCACCGATCCGGTATCCTAACTCCGCGCAATGGAAGTGCTGCCGCTTGACCTGACTCAGGTTGACCCGCCCCAGCAACACGCCCCCCGCGCGCACGGCATAAGCGTAAGCCCTGTCATTGGCGCGGTCGGCCGCGGCGGCGTCCAGCGCCCGTTGAATGCCGTCGATAGCGTAATACTCCGCGGGCCGAGCATTGATCCGGGCTTCGAAAAAAGCGCGGTTGCCCCGCTCGAAGGCGAGAAGCTCATGGACCTGGATACCCTCCAGCGGCATAAGGCAAAGGTCTGGCATGTCACTACCCCTGAAGATGAGTTCGCCAGTGTACTGCGGCTGGCCGCCGGAGGCTGGGGGCTAACTGGCCCGAGCCATTACAGTCTGCAAGGCGACGGACAGCGCCTGGAGCGAAAACGGCTTGCTCAACACCATGGGCGCGTCTGTGCCCGGGGCCGATGGCAGCGCCGCCTGATCAGCGTATCCGGTGATGAAAAGCACCTTCAGTCGTGGGCGAACGATACGCGCTATTTGCGCCAGTTGTCGGCCTGTCAGGCCACCAGGCAGGCCGAGATCGGCAATCAGCACGTCGATGTCGGTGGCTGACTGCAACAGGGTCAGGCCTTGGCCACTGTCCTCGGCTTCCAGCACCCTGTGGCCCTGATCCGTGAGATGGTCACTCACCAACAGCCGTATGCTGGGCTCGTCGTCCACGATCAGTACCCTGAGCGGTTCGTGAAAGACAGGCGGTTGCGCCCCGGGAGGGCCCTCGGGCTGCTGCTGGGCGGGCAGGGTGCCGCAAGACGGTATGTAAAGTGTGACCGTGGTTCCCTGGCCTGGCTCGGAGCGCAGTTGCACCTGGCCGCCGGATTGCTGAGCGAAGCCATAGACCATGGACAGGCCGAGCCCTGTCCCTTTGCCGATGGGCTTGGTGGTGAAGAAGGGCTCGAACACCCGGGCCGCGACCTCCGGCGTCATACCCTGGCCTGTATCGGTTACCTCCAGTACCACATACTCACCCGCGGGCAGAGCCATCGCGTCCGCCTCGGATGTGGATAGCCTCTGGCGGCGCGTCTCTATGGTGATCGCCCCGCCTCCAGGCATGGCGTCCCGTGCATTGATGCACAGGTTGAGCAAGGCGTTTTCCAGCTGAGGGGCGTCCACGGAAGCCGCCGCGGCTTCGGTGGGGGCTATGGCCTGCACCCGGATCGCCGGCCCGACGGTTCGCTGGATCAGCTCCCGCAGGTCGGCTACCAGCGTAGCAACATCGGTTGGCTGAGGGTCGAGTTGCTGGCGCCGGGCGAAAGCCAGCAGGCGTTGGGTCAGTGCCGCGGCGCGTCGGGTGGCACCCAGGCTGGCGGCCAGGTATTTGCCCAGCTTCCGGCCGTCCTCAGGCAGCAAGCGGGTTTGCATCAGCTCGAGGCTTCCGGAAATACCGCCGAGCAGGTTGTTGAAATCGTGGGCCAGGCCGCCGGTGAGCTGGCCCACGGCTTCCATCTTCTGCGCGTGGCGCAGGGCTTCCTGTGCTTCCTGTAGCATACGCGCCTGGGTTTTCTCCGCGGTTACGTCGCGGCCGTTGCAATAGATGAGGTCGCCCTCGGGCTTGACCGTCCAGGCGATCCAGCGCCAGCTGCCGTCCCGGTGTCGGTAACGATCCTCATAGTGGGCGGGGGGCACTCCACCAGCGGCGATCTGGGCGAGGGTCGCGGCCGCATTGGCCAGTTCGCTCGGGTGCTTGAATTCTTCGGTCTTGCGCCCGGCCAGCCAGTTGGGGGACCAACCAAGGATTCTCTCCCAGGCTGGATTCGCGTTGAGGATGGTGCCGTCGAGCCGGGCCACCAGTAGTAGGTCAGGGGACAGTTCCCAAATGCGGTCACGCTCGGCCGTGCGCCTTGCGATCTCGTTTTCCAGCGTCTCATTGTGCCGACGCAGTGCTTCGTCGGCCCGTACTTGCGCGGTGACATCGTCCACATGATGGATTACCGCCACCACCCGGCCTTCCTCCAGGACCGGCGTGTTCACCGGCGCCCACCAGCGGGCCTCGAAGCCACCGGCCGGATGTGGTATGTCATACTTCTGCACGGTCATGGCATGCGCCCGGCCCGTTGTTATCACCGTTTCGATCGACGCGCGCAGATTGGCGACTCCGCTGGCCTGGGGGTCGGCGGGATTGTCCGGCATGGCTTCGAACAAGGGCTTGCCGATAAGCGCTTCGGGTGTTCGCAAGATGGCAGCCAGATAGGCTTCATTGGCCAAGGCTATGGTGAAACGAGGTGGGTCAGGAAGGATGACCAGCATGGGGGCTGGCACGATGGCGAACAGGGCCCTGTAATCGGTTATCGGCATCAGCGAGTTCACACGACGACCTAGGTAAAGACCCCGCCGTTGGCGGGGCCATGGAACGGTGGGGGGTCAAGCGCTGCTGCCCGGCGAAGGCTCCTCGGATTCGTCCACCGAAGGGTTGTTCGGCTGCTCGTCTTGGGATTGAGCACCACCAGCGGCACCGTTATCGGACATCAGCTCATCATCGCTATCCGCGCCAGCCGGGCCTGGGTAAGGGTTGGCCGGACCGTTGTCGTCTTTCACCATGGTCGTTCTCCTTTTGCGATCACGCGCGTGGATCTTACGCACATGACTTCAGAGGCTTACGCAGCGGCGGAGTGCCGCTTGCGTGACCAACGGCGCGCGGGTGTCGCGGCGAACGCTTTCATTGATCGAGCTTGACCAGCGGAGTCTCTCGCACTTCGGTAGGACGTCCGGCCTGGATCTGCCTGACCTGGGCCAAGGCCTGGTCTACGCCAGCCTTGTCGCGCAGCAGTTCATAGCTGACGGCGAAGCGACGGGTTTCCCCAGGTCCGATTTGCGGTACCAGGTTCAGCGGGCGCTGGTAACGGCGGTTGTAGGAGAAACTGGTCCCGGGCTCCAGGCCAGTCACGTAGCCCTGGCCATGGGTATCGGTGTTCTTCCAAAGGGAAAATACTGGAAGCGTACGGGTATCGAAGCCCACCGCGACACCCAGGCTACCTGCCTTGTTGTGCAGTACGGCCAGGGAATGGCCTTGGGCATCCGCATAGGGCACCAGGTTGTAGACGGTCTCGTCGTAGTCCCTGGTCGGGGCCCGGTAGCTGTCCCAAGTGGGAAGATCAGCCCTGGCCTTGTCATTGAACGGCGACACCTGTTTCACCGGCGCGACGAAACGGGCGCCGACTTCCAGCAAGGGCGTGCTGAAGTTGCTGTGATAGAGCGCCTGGTATTCCTTGGAGTAGTCGCCTTGGTTGGTCAGCACATCCTGGAGTTCGAAACGGGTGCTGCCTGGCAGGGTGACCAGCTCGGTGACTACGCTGAAGTCCACCTTCTTGAACGCCTGTTCCTTGAGTTCGCCACGCAGATGGATGGCGTGCGGAGGCTGCTCATCGATATGCAACACCACCTTGCTGGCAGGAATATTGGCGGCGCGGCCATGAAGGGTGAGCAGCTCGCCGTTGTCGATGCCTGGATGGCCCACCCACTCGTAGCCGCAGCGGGTCACCAGCTCGTTGAAACCTTCCAGCCAGCCCAGGCCCGCGCGGCCGTTGAGCTCGATGAAGGCCGGGTTGACCACCTCCTTGACCGGTGAATCCCAGCCCAGCCGTACCGGCCCGACCGATGCCTGGAGGACATTCATGCCTCGGGTAGGTATTACCGTCATCTTCATCGTGCCGTTGTCGATATCCACCAGGCTTACCCCCTCCTGGCGACCACCATGGAGCAAGCGCAGGCTGATCTTGAAGGGCGCATCGGGGTGGATGCCCAGTTCGGCGCTGGTCAGCTCGAACGCTTGGGCGGGTTTATCACTATCGAGAAGGACGTAGTCCCAAGCCAGGGCGGGGGAGGTCGCGGCCAGGCCACTGAGGGCGACCAGTAGGGGGAAAGGTTTCATGCGCATAGCCTTTGTTAGTGTTATAGGCCCTGTATAGCGCGGGTGAAGCGTTTCAGCAAGCCTGCATTTCCGTAGTGACCTTTGCTTCCAACCAAGAATCGGCGGCTTGAAACGACAAAAGGGCGCGCTTGCGCGCACCCTTTCGTTCGTTGACCTTCGGCCGATATTACTGAAGCAGCTTCAGAACAGCGGACGGGATCTGGTTGGCCTGAGACAGGATCGCGGTGGAAGCCTGTTGCAGGGTTTGTTGCTTGGTCAGCTCAGCGGTTTCAGCAGCGAAGTCCACATCCTGGATGGTGGAGCGAGAAGCGGTAGCGTTCTCGATGATGTTGCTGATGTTGCTGATGGT
>NZ_JAFCTA010000009.1:0-117317 GCF_049895785.1 Pseudomonas sp. DC3200b2
CCGCTAACTCGTTGATTATCAAGAAGTTTGCCGTTCCGTTGTCGCTGGAAGTGGGGCGCATTATAAGGGGTTTCGAACAGCCGTCAAGCGCTAGTTCGAGAAATATCGCGTTTTCTTGAAGGTCGCTTCAGCAAGCGGGCAATCAAGGGCACGCGGCACAGCATCAACAGCCCGCCCGCGCCTGCATAGAGGCCCCACTCCGCCCAATCAGCGCGCACCACCCAAAGGAAATGCAGCAGGGCCAGCCCGAGCACGACGTACACCGATTTATGCAGCAGTCGCCAGCGCTTGCCCAGCTTACGCTGGCTTGCCCGGTTGGACGTTACCGCCAGAGCCAGGAGAACCAGCCAGGCCAGCGCGCCGACGATTATGTAGGGGCGCTTGCGTAACTCCACGCCGAGCTGGCTGAAGTCGAAACCCAATACGAAGAATAGATAGGCGACCAGATGCAGCGTCGCGTAGGCGAAGCACCACAAGCCCAACTGCCGCCGGACGATCAGCCAGCCGCTCCAACCGGTCAGGCGCTGCAAAGGCGTCATGCCCAGGGTAACGAGCAGCAGCACCAGAGCGCCCAGGCCCAGCCGAATCAACAGTACCTTGCCCGGGTCCGGCCCTAGCGCGAAAATCCATGCCTGATAAACCCAGTACACCGGCATTATTGCCATCGCTATGAACACGCCCAGCCGAAACCACGGATAGCGCATCAATAGTTCTTCCTAAGGTCCAGGCCTTTATAGAGGCTGGCGACTTCTTCGGCATAGCCATTGAACATTTGCGTTTGCCTTACATTGGGCGCGAACAATCCACTGGGCAAACGCCGCTCGCGAGCCTGGGTCCAGCGCGGATGATCAACCTCGGGATTTACATTGGCATAGAAACCGTACTCGTCCGGTGCGATCGATTGCCAAGTGGTCGACGGCTGTTCGGCGACCAGGCTGATCTTCACGATGGACTTGATGCTTTTGAAGCCATATTTCCAAGGTACCACCAGGCGCAATGGCGCGCCGTTCTGGTTGGATAGCTCACGCCCATACATGCCCACCGCCAGTAGAGTCAGCGGGTGCATCGCCTCGTCCAGGCGAAGGCCTTCCTCGTACGGCCAGCGTATATAGGAGAAGCTGGAGCGCTGGCCCGGCATCGAGGCCGGATCCTGCAGGGTTTCGAAGCGCACATAGCGCGCCCTGGAAGTGGGTTCGACCCGCTTGAGCAGTTCTGCCAACGGAAAGCCCAGCCAGGGGATGACCATGGACCAGGCTTCCACGCAGCGAAGCCGGTAGATGCGCTCTTCCAGTTGGTAGGGTTTGATGAGGTCTTCAAGAGCATAGGTGCCCGGCTTGGCCACCTCACCGTCTATGACTATGGACCAGGGCTGGGTCTTGAGGCTGGCGGCATTCTCGGCCGGGTCGGACTTGTCCGTGCCGAACTCGTAGAAGTTGTTGTAATGCGTGGCGTCTTTATAGGGCGTGATAGCCTCGCCTGGCGCAGTGACTGCCTGCCAGCGGACCTCGCCGAGCTTGGCCTGAAGCCAGCCGGGAGAAGCCCCAGCCTCGACCCCGTCGTAGCGGGACACCTCCCCTTCGGCCCATGCTGGCAGGGCGCTGCCCGCGGCGAGGGCAGCGGCGCCGCCCATCAGGGCCCGCCGGGAATAGTAGGTCGCTTCAGGCGTGACTTCAGACTCATGGCAAGCCGACGCCGAGGAAATCTTGATGATCATGGGGCACGCTCCGTACATAACCTTGAACCGTATGACGAAGCCCGCCCCATTTTATTCACCGGTGCCGACGAAGACGCAGCAGATGTTGCACTGGTCCGGAAGCAGCATAGACCACGAAGATCAGCAACAGGATGCGCGGCGGGTCGATGAACACTACGGCGAACACCAGCACTACCGCCAAGATGGCAACGAAAGGCACACGCCCCTTGAGATCCAGTTCCTTGAAGCTGTTGTACTTGATATTGCTGACCATGAGCATGCCGGCGCCAGCGACCAGGATGGCCACCAGGAAGGAGAGCTTGGCGCCGGGAATATCGAAGTCGCTCAAGGCCCAGACCGTGCCTGCCACCACACCCGCCGCGGCCGGGCTGGCCAGGCCGATGAAGTAGCGCTTGTCGGCCTTGCCCACCTGGGTATTGAAGCGAGCCAGGCGCAATGCCGCCCCCGCCACATAGATGAAAGCGACCATCCAGCCCACCTTGCCCATGGCGCCCAGCGCCCAGACGAAGGCCAGCAGTGCCGGCGCCATGCCGAAGGCGATCATGTCCGACAGCGAGTCGTATTCGGCGCCGAACGCGCTCTGGGTATTGGTCATGCGGGCCACTCGGCCATCCAGGCCGTCGAGCACCATGGCGACAAAAATGGCGATGGCCGCGAAGGAGTAGTACTTCAACGCTTCGGCCGAGTTACCGGCGCTCAAGGCGCTCTGCGCGGTGATGGAGCTGATGATGGAGTAGAAGCCGGCGAACAGGTTGGCCGTGGTGAACAGGTTCGGGAGCAGGTAGATGCCGCGATGACGGACTCTGCGCCCTTCGGCGTCCCGACCTTCTTCCACATGCTCATCGATGGGCAGCAGGCTATCGACGTCGGGCGCCGCATTCGGCTCTTCGGGGCGTTCGCTCATAAACAATACCTTGCAACGTGTGAAAAATTTCGACCGGCGCCAGGGACGAGGGTTCGTCCACAAACGTTGCAGCTTTATACCAGAACCCCGCTGCGTTAACGAAAAAACGCGGCCTAGGCCGCGTTCTTCCAGGCGAAGAATTGAATCAATTCTTGGCTTTGTCGACGATCTTGTTCGCGGAAATCCAAGGCATCATCGAACGCAGTTGCTCGCCGATCACTTCAATGCCGTGAGCCGCGTTGTTACGCCGCTTGGCGGTCATGGAAGCGTAGTTGGAAGCGCCTTCGGAGATGAACATCTTGGCGTATTCGCCGTCCTGGATACGCTTGAGGGCATTGCGCATGGCCTGGCGGGACTCGGCGTTGATGATCTCCGGGCCGGTTACGTATTCACCATACTCGGCGTTGTTGGAAATCGAGTAGTTCATGTTGGCGATGCCGCCTTCGTACATGAGGTCGACGATCAGCTTCAGCTCGTGCAGGCACTCGAAGTAGGCCATCTCGGGTGCATAGCCGGCTTCGACCAGGGTTTCGAAGCCTGCCTTCACCAGCTCGACGGTACCACCGCACAGCACGGCCTGCTCACCGAACAGGTCGGTTTCGGTCTCGTCCTTGAAGGTGGTTTCGATGATGCCGGTGCGACCACCGCCTACGCCGGCGGCATAGGACAAAGCCACGTTCTTGGCGTTGCCCGAGGCGTCCTGGTAGATGGCGATCAGATCAGGAATGCCGCCACCCTTGACGAACTCGGAACGCACGGTGTGGCCCGGAGCCTTGGGCGCGATCATGATCACGTCCAGATCAGCGCGTGGCACCACCTGGTTGTAGTGGATCGAGAAACCGTGAGAGAACGCCAGGGTCGCGCCCTGCTTGATGTTCGGCTCGATCTCCTGCTTGTACAGCTGGCCCTGGAATTCGTCCGGGGTGAGGATCATCACCAGGTCGGCGGAGGCCACCGCGCTGGCCACATCGAGCACGCGCAGGCCGTGAGCTTCGGCCTTGGCAACGGTGGCCGAGCCCTTGCGCAGGCCGACGACAACGTCCACACCGGAGTCTTTCAGGTTGCAAGCCTGGGCGTGGCCCTGGGAACCGTAACCGATGATGGCGACTTTCTTGCCCTGGATGAGGGACAGGTCGCAGTCTTTGTCGTAATAAACTTTCATGAAATTCCCCTGGTTATCCTGGCCGTCAGGCCATCTGCAAAATAGTGGTTCAGATGCTCAGCACTTTGTCGCCACGAGCGATACCGGTCACGCCGCTGCGCACGGTTTCCAGGATCGAGGCGGTGCCCACGGCCTGGAGGTAGCTGTCCAGCTTGTCGCTGGTGCCGGTCAGTTGCACGGTATAGACGCTGCTGGTCACATCGACGATCTGGCCGCGGAAGATATCGGTGGTGCGCTTGACCTCGGCACGCTGGGCGCCCGTGGCCTTGACCTTGACCAGCATCAGTTCGCGCTCGATGTGCGCGCTTTCGGAAAGGTCCACCAGCTTGACCACCTCCACCAGCTTGTTGAGGTTCTTGGTGATCTGTTCGATGACTTCGTCGTGGCCGATGGTGGTCAGGGTCAGACGCGACAGGGTCGGATCTTCCGTGGCCGCCACGGTCAGGCTTTCGATATTGTAGTTGCGTTGGGAGAACAGCCCGACGACGCGGGACAATGCACCAGGCTCGTTTTCCAACAGCAGAGAAATGATATGCCGCATGGTCAGGTCCGCTCCGTCTTGCTCAGCCACATGTCACGCATCGAGCCGTCCTTGATCTGCATCGGATAGACGTGCTCGCTGGTATCGACCTGGATGTCCAGGAACACCAGGCGGTCTTTCATGGCAAAGGCTTGCGCCATCATGGGCTTGAGGTCTTTCAGGTCGGTGATGCGCATGCCGACGTGGCCATAGGCCTCGGCCAGCTTCACGAAGTCCGGCAGCGACTCCATGTAGGAATGCGAATGGCGGCTGCTGTAGTTCATGTCCTGCCATTGGCGCACCATGCCCAGCACGCCGTTGTTCAGGTTGACGATCTTCACCGGCAGCCCGTACTGCATGCAGGTGGACAACTCCTGGATGTTCATCTGGATACTGCCTTCACCGGTTACGCAGGCTACGTCGCTGTCCGGGAAGTTGAGCTTCACGCCCATGGCGGCCGGGAAGCCGAAGCCCATGGTGCCAAGGCCACCGGAGTTGATCCAGCGGTTGGGCTTGTCGAAGGGGTAGTGCTGGGCCGCGAACATCTGGTGCTGACCCACGTCGGAGGTGATGAAGGCATCGCCCTGGGTCACTTCCCAGAGGGTACGGATCACCGTCTGCGGCTTGATCAGCGGGCCATCGCCCTGTTCGTAAGGGAACAGGCCATGCTCGCCACGCCATTCGGCGATCTGCTTCCACCAGGCGGCGACCGCTTCCTTGTCCGGGGTCTGGCCCAGCTCCTTGTAGGCGGCGACCATCTCGGTCAGCACGCTGTCCACAGGCCCTACGATAGGCACGTCCGCCTTGATCGTCTTGGAAATGGAAGCTGGGTCTATATCGACGTGAATGATCCTGGCATTGGGGCAGAACTTGGCCGCGCCGTTGATCACCCGGTCATCGAAGCGCGCGCCCACGGCGAAGATCACGTCGGCGTGGTGCATTGCCAGGTTGGCCGTATAGCTGCCGTGCATGCCCAGCATGCCGAGGAACTGCCGGTCGGTGCCGGGATAGGCGCCCAGGCCCATCAGGGTGTTGGTGACTGGCGCGTTGAGCAGGCGCGCCAGCTCGGTCAAAGGTGCCGAGGCACCGCCCAGGATGACGCCGCCCCCGGCGTAGATCACTGGGCGACGGGCCGCGACCAGCATCTCGGCCGCCTTGCGGATCTGCCCGGAGTGGCCACGCACGGCTGGCGAATAAGAGCGCAGCTTGACCTTCTTGGGATAGACGTATTCGAACTTTTCCGCAGGGTTGGTCATATCCTTGGGGATATCCACCACCACCGGGCCAGGGCGCCCGGACTCGGCCAGATAGAAGGCTTTCTTCAGCACTTCGGGAATTTCGGACGGGTGCTTGATCATGAAGCTGTGCTTCACGATGGGCCGGGAGATACCGATCATGTCGGTTTCCTGGAAGGCATCGGTGCCGACCATGGTGCTGGGCACCTGCCCCGACAACACCACCATGGGGATCGAGTCCATGTAGGCTGTGGCGATGCCAGTGATCGCGTTGGTGGCGCCCGGCCCGGAGGTCACCAATACCACGCCGGCCTTGCCGGTGGCACGGGCATAGCCGTCGGCCATGTGGGTGGCGGCCTGTTCATGGCGGA
Organism: Pseudomonas sp. DC3200b2; assembly: GCF_049895785.1. Classification (NCBI taxonomy): domain Bacteria; kingdom Pseudomonadati; phylum Pseudomonadota; class Gammaproteobacteria; order Pseudomonadales; family Pseudomonadaceae; genus Pseudomonas; species Pseudomonas sp. DC3200b2. The sequence goes on from NZ_JAFCTA010000009.1 coordinate 5,907, forward strand.
CCAGGATATGGGCCACCTCGGGTTCCTTGAACAAGGCATCGTAAACATGAAGGAGAGCACCGCCAGGGTACCCGTAGATGTGCTTGACACCCTCGTCGCGCAAAAAGCGGACGACCATCTCAGCGCCGGATAAGAGCTCCACGTTGTTCACCTCTAAAACGCCAGAATACCGCCGGGAGGCGGGTCCATTAGGTTTACTGCCAAGCAGAGCATGAGCGACGGTGGTCGCCGACTACGTCAGCACTGACTGAGCAAGTATTGGGACTTCCCCAAGTATTGCGGGGGTTTCCCACCCAGCGCGAGGTAACGCGTTGCGGGTGTAACAGGTCGGCGCGGGTGTGCGCCTCATGATCTGCTGAGCGGGTCTGCTTCTGGCAGTCCCTTCACAGCGGACTTTGGATTGTTGTGAATCGTGTTTCTCAAGTCAAGCGATCTGTTGCCTTTCTGCTTCTGTGGTAATTTGCCTCCAACTCTCATTCACTGACGGAGCGGACATGCGCCTAGGATGCCTGGTAGCCGGCCTGATGCTGGCTTCGATGGGGTCGCTGCAAGCGGCTCAGGTGTACAAATGGGTGGACGCCAACGGCGTGACGCATTTCGACGCCAAGCCTCCGGCCGGGCAGGCCGCAACCCCGATCGACACCCATGCCCCACCGCCGGCCGGCCCACCGAAGGGCAAAGCCGGTGATGACAGTATCGATGACGATCCGGAGCAAAAAGCGGTGGACGCTCGAGTCCGGGAGCAAGTCGCCGAGCAGGAAGAGAAAACCAAGGAGTTTTGCGACCAGGCCCGCACGAACCTGGCGCAACTGAACAACAACCCGCGGGTACGTCAGGAAGTCGATGGCGAGCTTCGCCGGTTGACCGAGCAGGAGCGGCAAGCCAAGATCAGCGAAACCCGCCAGGCCATCGCCGACCAATGCCGCTAGGGCGAGCGCTCGATCAGGCCTGAGGGCGGCCACTGATGAGGCTGTCGAACCTGCGAAGCGAGGCCATGAGCTCGCCCCCCTCCCCTGGCCGGTGCATATAGACCATTTCGGCCATGGCAAGGATGCCCGAGGCGTTGGGCAAGGCCAGGCCCTGTTCGAGGATCACCTTCATGCGGGGCAGGAAGATCCACTGCAGCCACTGCTCGAACCCCAGCGTGTCCACACAGAACGGCTCCACACTGGCCAGGGCCTCGGCGCTGGGCGGTGTTTGCGCCCATTCACCGGCCTGGCGCAGGGCCCGCTCGATCAACAGAAGTTCGTCCGCGATGGCGGGCAGCCGATCATCCATGTTCTTCAGCCCCTGACGTTCTGGCGAGCCTGGGCGGCGCCTGCGGCGTCCCCTTGCTTCTCACGGGCCTGTGCGATGGTTTCCCACAGGCGCGCCTGGAGGTCCGGCCGACCGTTGGAGTAGCTCAGCGCCCGGCGGGCGAACTGCTCGGCCTGGGCCGCGTCGCCCTGGGCCAGCCTGACCTGCGCCAGGCGGAACAGCACCTGAGGTTCGCGAGGGGCGATACGCTGGGCCCGCTCGAGGCTGGACGAAGCACCGTTCAGGTCGCCGCCACCTTGCTGCTGCTGAGCGGTAGTCAGCAGTGCCAGCACCGGACCATCCAGTTGCTCGTCGGCCGCCAGGCCGCCGCTGGACACGCTGCCGGAGGGAATGCCGCTAGGCGCCGGCGCGCGGCTCGGGCTGCTGTAGAGACTGCCGGTGGCGGCGCTCGGTGGCGTCGGAGCGCTATAGCCTGGCCCGTCGGTAACCGGCCCTGGGGTGATCGGGCTTGTGCTGATGGGCGCGGCGCTGGCCTGGATAGGCGCGCTGGCGGTCGGTACCATCACGGTCACGCCGCTGTCCTCGGGCACGGCCTGCACCGGTGCCCGGGCGACTGGCGCGCGGTAGGCGCCATTACGGTTGGCCGACACGCGCTCGCTGTTGGAAACCGCCGAGCCCTGCTCGACCACCGGAATCGAACCCTGGGGCACGCTGGCACAGCCGTGTAGCATCGCCGCCGCGGCCATCATGGGAAACCACCACTTCTTCACGTCAGTTCCTCAGTCAATTCAGCCAGCCCTTGATCCAGTCCATGACCGGATCTTCGCCCCCGCCGGGCCCGCTGTTGCAGGCGGTGCCCGCGGCGGGCTCACTGCCCCGAATATACGGCATCTGCACCGCGTTCGGGCACCCTTCGGCTGAGCCCTGCCCGGTATGGGCGTCTACCCAGGCCAGCACGATGTTGTCCGGCACGGCCATGTTCAGCGGCAAGGGGTCCGCCTTGCGCATGAAGTTGGTCCACACCTGCAAGGCGCCGGTGGCACCGGTGTAGGGCGTCTTGCCATTATCGTCCCGGCCCATCCATACCACGGCGAGCAGGTCCTGGCTGAAGCCGGCGAACCAGCTGTCGCGCGAATCGTTGGTGGTGCCGGTCTTGCCCGCCAGGTTCAGGGATGATGGCAATACGTTGTAGACCGAGCGTGCGGTGCCTTCGCGCACCACTCGCTGCAAGGCCGTCTGGATCAGGTAGATGCTGCCCGGATCGAAGCGCTGCTGGATCTGGAAGGGATAGCGCTTCAACGGCTGCCCCTGCGCGGTGAGCACGCTACGGATGCCACGCATGGGGGTGTTGTAGCCCCCGTTGGCGATGGTCTGGTAGATGGTGGCCACCTGCATCGGCGACAAGGCGCCGGCGCCCAGCAGCATGGACGGGTATGCCGGCCAGTTTACCTCTACCCCCAGCTTGCCCAGGGTCTTGAACACGTTGGGCACGCCCAGGTCCAGGCCCAGGCGCGCGCTGGACAGGTTGTAGGAGTGCGCCAGCCCCTGGTAAAGGAAGATAGTGCCGTTGGACCCCCGCTCGTAGTTCTGCGGGCTCCACACCTGACCATCGGCGCCTTTCACCGAGAACGGCTCATCCTTGATCCAGCTGGTAAGGGTGTACTGGCTCGGCTTTTCCAGGGCGGTGAGATAGATGGCGGGCTTGACCAGCGAGCCGATCGGCCGCACCGCATCCAGCGCCCGGTTGAAACCGGCGAAACCTGCCTGGCGGCTTCCCACCAGGGCCTGCACTTCGCCACTTTCCGGGTTGGTTACCACCATGGCCGTTTCCAGGGCGTCGCCGCCCTTGCGCGCCGAGAAACGCTTGAAGCTTTCGGTCACGGCCGCTTCGGCTTTCATCTGCAGGATAGGATCGAAACTGGTGAAGATCCGCAGGCCTTCACCGGTCAGGTCCTCCTCCTGGTAGTCCTCGCGCAACTGCCGTTTGACCAGGTCCAGGAAGCCGGGGAAGGAACTGTCGGCCAGGCTGCCGCGCCCAGTCACCCCCAAAGGCATCTTCTTGGCTGCCGCCACCGCCTCCGGCGTGGCGACACCCTGCTCCTGCAGCAGATCGAGTACCAGGTTGCGCCGCTCCAGCGCCCGCTCCGGATACCGCCGGGGGTTGTAGTAGGACGGCCCCTTGACCATGCCTACCAACAGGGCCACCTGGTGCAGTCTGAGTTCCGACAATGGCTGGCTGAAGAAGAACTGGCTGGCCAGGCCGAACCCATGGACCGCGCGCTGCCCGTCCTGGCCGATGAACACTTCGTTGAGGTAGGCCTCGAGGATTTCCTGCTTGCTGTAATGCAACTCCAGCAGCACGGCCATCATGGCTTCGGTGAGCTTACGGCTCAGGCTGCGCTCGTTGGTCAGGTAGAAGTTCTTGACCAATTGCTGGGTCAGTGTACTGCCGCCCTGTCGCATCTGTCCGCTGGACGCATTGACATAGACGGCCCGGGCGATGGATTTCGGAGAAACGCCGAAGTGATGGTAGAAGTCCCGGTCTTCCACGGTAACCAGGGTATCGACCAGATAAGGCGGCACCTGGTCCAGCTTGATAAGAATCCGATCTTCCAGGTTCTTCGGGTAGATGCCGCCGATCAGTAGCGGTTCGAGTCGTACCACCGGCAGCTTTTCGCCCCCCGTGCCGGAGAGTTCGGCGACATAATCGCCATTGAAACGCACCCGCACGGGCCGCGCCTGTTCCAGCCCTTCATAGAACTGGAACCCTCGGGTGTTGAGCGAAACCGTGCCGCCGGCCACCGCCACCTGGCCAGGGCCATCCACAGCGTTGGTGCGCCGGTAGCCCAGCGCATCGAGTTCAGTAAGGAAATCCTTCAGTACAAGCTTCTGCCCGACGAAAAGTTCCAGTGGGCGGGCATACACCTTGGCCGGAATGGTCCAGCGCTTGCCAGAGAATTTTTCCTGCACCACGGCATCGAGGTAGACGGCTACGCCGGCCAGGGCGACCAGCCCTACCAGGCCAAGCTTGAACACCCAGCCCAACAGGGCGCGGGCACGACTTTTGGCGGGACGAGAGGATTTGCGGGGGGATCGGCTACGTGTCATGGCGGCGGATTATACGCAGTTTGCCCCGTTGCAGACAGAAACCTCGTTGCGGTTTGCAGCACCGGAACGAGCCGCCATAATGAAGCCCATTGCCCCACACCGCATAAGGATTTTCCGTGAGCCAAGCCCTGATCGCCGCGCTGCAGAACCCAGCGCTCTACCCGCACCCCGTGGATGCCTTCGAGCTCATAGAGACACACATTTCCTGGGTCATCCTGACTGGCCCCTATGCCTACAAGGTCAAGAAGCCGGTCAACTTCGGCTTCCTGGACTTCACCACCCTGGCTGCCCGCGAGCATTTCTGCAACGAAGAGCTGCGCCTGAACCAGCGGCTCACCGAAGGCCTGTACCTGGAGGTGCTGGCGATCACCGGTAGCGAACAGGCCCCAAACCTTGGCGGCAATGGCCCGGCGATCGAATACGCTCTGAAAATGCGGCAATTCCCGCAAAGTCAGTTGCTCAGCACCCTGCAGGCCAATGGCGAGCTGGGCAGCGGGCATATCGACGCCCTGGCCCGGCAGATCGCCGAATTCCACCTGTCCGCGCCCAAGGTGCCGCTCGAGCGCGCCGAAGGCACCCCGGAAAGCGTGATGGCACCGGTGACCCAGAACTTCGAACAGATTCGCCCCTTCCTCAGCGAGCGCGGCGACCTGGTGCAGTTGGAGGCGCTCGAGGCCTGGGCACGCGCCGAATACGATCGGCTGCTGCCGCTGCTGCGAGCGCGCAAGGCCGATGGCTACATCCGCGAATGCCATGGTGACATTCACCTGGGCAACGCCACCGTCATCGACGGCAAGGTGGTGATCTTCGACTGCATCGAGTTCAACGAACCCTTCCGTTTCACCGACGTCTACGCGGATATCGGCTTCCTCGCCATGGACCTGGAAGACCGCGGGCTCAAATGCCTGTCCCGGCGCCTGCTCAGCGGCTACCTGGAACTGACCGGCGACTACGCCGGGCTGCCCTTGCTCAATTTCTACAAGGCCTATCGGGCCATGGTGCGGGCCAAGGTGGCACTGTTCAGCCTGCCGGCCGATGCCGACGGCCTGCAACGCAAGACCGCCCTGCGCCAGTATCGTAACTACGCCACCCTGGCTGAAAGCTACAGCGCCATCCCTTCGCGTTTCCTGGCCATCACCAGCGGCGTCTCCGCGGTGGGCAAGAGCCAGGTCGCGCTGCGGTTGGTCGAGGCCCTCGGCGCCATTCGGCTGCGCTCGGACGTGGAGCGCAAGCGGCTTTTCCCCGACCAGGGCAGCGCCGCTCTTTATACCGACCAGGCCGGCGAAGCGACCTATCAGCGCCTGCATGAACTGGCCGAGCAGGTGCTTGGCGCCGGATTCCCGGTGGTTCTCGACGCAACCTACCTGAAGCAAGGCCAACGCGAGGCGGCCCGGCACATCGCACAGGCCCAGGCGGTTCCCTTCTCCATCCTGGAGTGCGAAGCGCCCCGGGCCGTGATCGAGAGCTGGCTGGACCAGCGTCAGGCCGAAGGCCAGGACCCTTCCGATGCTACGCTGGAAGTGATCGCTGCCCAGGAACGAAGCCGAGAGCCACTCACCGTCGATGAGCGCCTGGCCGCCAAGCGCGTGATCACTCACGACGCCGGCAGCGTCGATTCGGTTGTGGACGCGATCAGGCAGAGACTGCCGGGACTTTGATCTGGGCAAGGCGTGAACCAGTCCACACCTTTGGCTATCCGGTGGTGTCATTATGATGGCGCCACCCTTCCAGCGGAGATGCTGCCATGAGCCAGCCACGTCTGATCGATTCGCCCCTGTTTGCCCTGGTCCGCGAAGAGAAGATCCAGGCTTTCAACGAAGAAAAGCGCCATGTGGGGCCGTTGGATTTCAGCGGCGGAGATTTCCGTGGGCTGGACCTGCGCAACCTCGACGCTGAGGGGGTCGACCTGCGCGATGCCTATTTCCGCTCCGCCGACCTGCGCGGCATCGACTTCCGCGGCGCGCAGCTCGAGGGTGCGTCCCTGGCCCATGCGCAGATCTCCGGCGCCTACTTCCCTCCCGAGCTGAGCGCTGATGAGATCCTGATGTCGGTCAACTTCGGGACGCGCCTGCGCTATCGCACGAAATAGGGCCGGCCCGCTATGCTTCAGGCAGGGCCTGCATGGCCGCCCAGAAAGGAGCGTGGATGAACGACGAGCTTCAGGACCTGCGAAACCTCGGCAAAACTTCTGCCCAATGGCTTCATGCCGTGGGCATCCATAGCGTGGCGGACCTGCGTCGGCTTGGCGCCGTGGACGCCTACCGCGCAGTCAAGAACCGTGGCTTCAGGGCCTCCAGGGTATTGCTCTACGCAATCGAGGGCGCCCTGCTGGGGGTGCATTGGAACGATGTACCCCTTGAGCGCAAGCAGGCATTGAACAAGGCGTTCGAGGCCTTGCCCGCGCCCGGCCAGAAACCCTGATATGCCGCTGCCCGCGGCTTCGAGAACGAATCATGTATGTAGTTGGGGAGCAATCGGCCCACGCCGAAGAGTGCATCAGCAGGCTGCAAGGCCTGCCGGCAAGCCTGCTGGCCGGCATGGAGCCGGCTGGCGAGACGCTGGACATTCCAGCCGATACCGCCTTGAACGAGCATTTGCGCGCCGAATGGCTGTATTTCATCGAGGTCGGCCTGGTACAGCTCGCCCTCGACGAACGTCCGTTGTTTTACCTCAGCGAGGGGGATGCCCTTGGACTTGCCCTACCGCCAGCGCACCTGACCTGTCGCTACCGGACCGCAGCGCCACTGCGCCTGGTGCCGTATGAACGCCAGGCGGTACTGGCCCATGTGGCAAACACTGGCCAGGGCGCCGCGCTGGTGGACTACCTGGGCGGCCACGCCTGGCTATTGGCCGAGACGGTAGCGCGGCTCAAGCAGCCCGAATATAGAGGCGCCAGTGGCTTCAAGCATGTCGCGGCGGGCGAGGTACTCATTCAACAGGGCGATGACCCTGACCATGTCTTCATCATTATCGATGGTCACGCCGAGGTTTTCGTCGACGGCCTTAAGGTGGGAGATGTGGCCAAGGAAGAAATTTTCGGCGCCATGGCAGTGTTTACCGAGGAAAAGCGCACCGCCACCGTGATCGCCAGCACCCCTTGCACCATCATGCTGATTCCCAAGGACCAGTTCCTGGCCATGACCCAGTCGAATCCGAAAATTGCTCATAGCCTGATAGAGAGCATGGCTAGGAAAATCAATGTGTTGAATCGTCAGCTCACCGGAATCGGGTTGGATGGCCAATAAGATTTCGATAATGAGCTTGACTCTCAAATGAGAATAGTTATGATTAGCGCAACTGGTCGCGAGATCAGCCGATAAGCAGCCCGGTGGTTCGGACTCAGCTTATCTCCTCATCAGGCTAATCACGGTTCTTGACCCGGCTCTTGCCGGGTCTTTTTTTGCCCGCACTTTCCATTAGAGCCGGTGCCAACTGCGCTGGCGCCTACAGTTCCACACGCAGCGGTCGGTCAATGAAGATGTGCTCTGGTGTCAGCCGCACGCCATAGGCCAGTATCTCTACTCCTTCCATGGCTGCCTGGCGCAAGGCCTGAGCATAGGCATCGTCGATCTCCTCGGCCGGTCGAACGCCTTCGATACCCGTAAGGTTCACACAGTACAGCTGCACGGCCCGATGGCCCGCGCGCACCATCGCTGCCAGCTCCCGCAAATGGCGGGCGCCACGCTGGGACACCGCGTCTGGGAAAGCGGCGATGGGGCTACCGTCGAAGCCAAGTGTCACGCTCTTGACCTCCACGTACGCCTGAAGGTGCCCATAACCGAGCTGAAAGTCCACACGACTGTTTTCCTCGCCATAGCGAACCTCGCGGCGCAACTGCGTAAAGCCGGCCAACTCCGGGATGGCACCGGCGAGCAACGCTTCCTCCACCACTCGGTTGGCCCGACCGGTGTTGATGCACGCCAGCCTTCCTTGGGGCGTCTCTACGATTTCCCAGGTGCCGGGAAGCTTGCGCGCCGGATCGTCGCTGCGGCTGAACCAGACTCGGCTGCCCGCAGCCATGCAATTGAGCATGGACCCTGTGTTGGGGCAGTGAAGTGTCACCTGGCTACCATCGGCCAATTGGATATCCGCCAAGAAGCGCTTGTAGCGGCGTACGAGGGTCCCGGCTTGCAGCGAAGGTTCGAAGCGCATCAGCCCTGCCACCGTTGCAAGCCTCGGGCGATGCGTTCCACGGCCTGTTCCAGGCGAGGCAATGCCTGTGTATAGGCGAAGCGAACATGTTGGCGAGCCAGGTGAGTGCCGAAATCCAGCCCCGGGGTGAAGGCGACATGCTCCTGCTCCAGGAAGAAGCGAGAGAAATCGAAGGCGTCACCGCCGAACCGGCTGATGTCCGCATACAGATAGAAAGCCCCCCGGGGCTCTACCTCAATGCTGAAACCCAGTTCGCGCAAGGCTGGCAGGAGAAAATCGCGACGCGCCTGGAAAGCGGCCCGGCGCTGTTCGAAGATCTCCAGGGTGGCTGGCTCGAAGCAGGCCAGGGCGGCATGCTGGGCCATGCTCGGCGCGCTGATGTACAGGTTCTGCGCCAGCTTTTCCAGTTCCGGTATCGCCTCTGGCGGCGCCACCAGCCAGCCCAGGCGCCACCCGGTCATGCCGAAGTACTTGGAGAAACTGTTAAGCACAAAGGCATCGTCGCTCACTTCCAGCACGCTGGGCGCATCCACGCCATAGGTGAGCCCATGGTAGATCTCATCGACCACCAGGTGCCCGCCGCGGGACTGTACCGCGTCACTCAGGCCTTTGAGGTCGCCGCGCCCGAGCACGGCGCCGGTAGGGTTGGCCGGGGATGCCACCAGGGCCCCTGCCGACTGCGCATCCCAGTGCCGGGCCACCAGGTCGGGATTCAGTTGGTAGTTCTCGGCGGGGCCAACCGGCACCAGCTTGGCGCCCCCCTCGATCAGGCGCAGGAAGTGGCGGTTGCAGGGGTAGCCCGGATCGGCCAGCAGCCAGTGCTGCCCAGGGTCCACCAGCAGGGCGCTGGTCAGTAACAACGCACCCGAGCCGCCGGGGGTGATCATGATCCGCTCAGGGTCGAGCGCCACCCCGTAGCGCTGCTCATAGAAGCCGGCGATGGCCCGGCGCAGTACCGGCAGGCCACGCGCGGCGGTATAACCGGTATGGCCGGCCGCCAATGCCGCCTGGCCGGCCGCGACGATGGGCGCGGCGGTGGTGAAGTCTGGCTCGCCGATTTCCAGGTGAATCACATCATGGCCGGCTGCCTGGAGTTCGTTGGCGCGCGCCAGCAAGGCCATGACGTGGAAAGGTTCGATGGCGCGGCTGCGCGCGCTGTAGGGCTTGGCCATGAGGATTTCCTGATAAGGCGCAAAGGCCGGATTCTACGGCAACCGTGCCTCGGAATGCGCCTGTTGCCAGGCAGGGAATGAACCGTGGGCGCCGCGGTCCAACCCGCGTTGCACAAGGCAAATCAGGCTGGATAACCGGGAGTGGCGCACCCGGATTCGATCTGGTAAGTTCGCCCGCTTGCAGTCGCGGGGCCGGCGGGCGCCGGAGATGGATCATCCCGCGCAGTGAATTAGAAGAGCGAGAGGCGGTCATTCATGCCCACCAATGAAAACCAGCAGCAAAGCAATGAGCTCGTTCGTGGCTTCCAGCCCTATCAGGAACAACCGGGCGAGGAGTACATGAGCGAACGGATGCGAGCTCACTTCACCAAGATCCTGAATCGCTGGAAGCAGGAGCTGATGCAGGAAGTGGACCGCACCGTGGACCACATGAAGGACGAGGCTGCCAACTTCCCCGACCCGGCCGACCGCGCCAGCCAGGAAGAAGAGTTCAGCCTCGAGCTGCGCGCCCGTGACCGTGAACGCAAGCTGATCAAGAAAATCGACAAGACGCTGCAGTTGATCGAAGACGAAGAGTACGGCTGGTGCGACTCCTGCGGGATCGAAATCGGCATTCGCCGCCTGGAAGCCCGCCCAACCGCGGACCAGTGCATCGATTGCAAGACCCTGGCCGAAATCAAGGAAAAACAGGTCGGCAAATGATCTGAGCCGGGGCGTTCTTCAGGCACGCCCCACCTGGCCCTCGCCCCTCATGCCTTCCCCACGCATTGGCCGTTTCGCTCCTACACCCAGCGGGCTGCTGCACTTCGGCTCCCTGGTAGCGGCGGTTGCCTCCTATGCCGACGCTCGCGCCCAAGGCGGCCAATGGCTGCTGCGCATGGAAGACATCGACCCACCCCGGGAAATGCCTGGCGCGAAGGATGCCATCCTGGCTACCCTGGCTCAGTACGGTTTCCAATGGGACGGCCCGGTGCTGTACCAGAGCGCACGCCATGATCATTACCAGGCGGTGATCGACCGCTGGTTGAGCCAGGGCCTGGCCTACGCTTGCACCTGTTCACGCAAGGCCCTTGAGCCCTATCAAGGGGTATACCCCGGTTTCTGCCGCAACGCCGGTCATTCTCCGGAAGGCGCCGCCATCCGCCTGCGCGTCCCGGAGCTGCGTTACGGTTTCGACGATCGCCTGCAAGGGCACTTCGAGCAGCACCTGGGCCAAGACGTGGGAGACTTCATCATCCGCAGGCGCGACGGGCTTTTTGCCTATCAACTGGCCGTGGTGCTGGACGACGGCGCCCAAGGCATCACCGATGTGGTGCGCGGTGCCGACCTGCTCGATTCTACCCCGCGCCAGCTCTACCTGCAGGAACTGCTAGGGCTGTCCGCGCCTACCTACCTTCACGTTCCGCTGCTGGTGCAACCCGATGGGCACAAGCTGGGCAAGCGCTACCGTTCCGCCCCTTTGACCGCGGCCATGGCCAGCCAGGAGCTGCTACGCGCCCTGCGCACCCTGGGCCAACAGCCGCCAGCGGAACTGAACGGCGCTGCACCGCCCGCGCTGCTGGCCTGGGCTGTGGAACATTGGCGAGTGGAAGCCTTGCCAGCCGTGTTTTCGCTGCCCGAGGCCGAAGCACGCTGAACGCTCCAGGCCGCGACGGTAGGCAGCCAGCCGGGCTTGGGCTACCATCCCGGCAGCCCCGGCGGGGCGACTCCATCAGCCGCCTGAGGTGACGAGGCCAGCATGTATATCTATCGCTTGGTGTTGCTGCTGGTCGTGGGCATCTACCTGTTTTCCCCGGCCATCATGGACTGGTGGATCGAACCCACCGGGGCCTGGTACCGCCCCTACCTGCTGTGGCTGATCCTCATCGTGGTCACCTTTATCCTGCAAAGCCAGAGAGACGCCGATGAGCTTTAGCCTTACCCAGATGATCCTGATCAGCGCCGCTTACCTGCTGGTACTGTTCGGCGTGGCCTGGGTGAGCGAGCGTGGTCACATTCCCCGGGCGATCATCCGCCACCCCCTGACCTACACCCTGTCGCTGGGGGTGTATGCCAGCGCCTGGGCCTTCTATGGCACCGTGGGCCTGGCCTATGAATACGGTTACGGGTTCCTGGCCTGCTACCTGGGCGTGTCCGGCGCCTTTCTGCTGGCGCCGGTATTGCTCTATCCGATCCTGCGGATCACCCGCACCTACCAGCTTTCCTCGTTGGCGGACCTGATCGCCTTTCGCTTTCGCAGCACCTGGGCCGGCGCGTTGACCACGCTGTTCATGCTTGCCGGTGTGCTGCCCCTGCTAGCGCTGCAGATCCAGGCCGTGGCCGATTCGATCAGCATTCTGACCCAGGAGCCGATCAAGGACCGGGTCGCCTTGAGCTTTTGCGCCCTTATCACGCTCTTCACCATTTTCTTCGGCTCCCGGCATATCGCCACCCGGGAAAAGCACCAAGGGCTGGTGTTCGCCATCGCGTTCGAATCGGTGATCAAACTGATCGCCCTGGGTGGGCTGGGGCTGTATGCCCTGTATGGCGTCTTCGGCGGCCCCCACCAGCTGGAGCTCTGGCTGATGCAGAACCAGATGGCCCTGGCCGGGCTGCATACGCCGCTGCAGGAAGGCCCGTGGCGAACCTTGCTGCTGGTGTTCTTCGCTTCGGCCATCGTGATGCCGCACATGTACCACATGGCCTTCGCCGAAAACCTCAACCCCCGGGCGCTGGTCAGCGCCAGTTGGGGGCTGCCGCTGTTCCTGCTGTTGATGAGCCTGGCGGTGCCCCTGATTCTCTGGGCCGGGCTGCGCCTGGGCGCGACCACTTCTCCGGAATACTTCACCCTGGGCATCGGCATCGCCGCCAACAACCGAGCCCTGGCCCTGCTGGCTTATGTGGGCGGGCTGTCCGCTTCCAGCGGGCTGATCATCGTGACCACCTTGGCCTTGTCCGGGATGGCCCTGAACCACCTGGTGCTGCCGCTATACCAGCCCCCCGCTGGCGGAAGCATCTACCGCTGGCTCAAATGGACCCGCCGCGGGCTGATCGTGGCGATCATCATGGCCGGCTATGCCTTCTACCTGATGCTGGGCAGCCGCCAGGACCTGGCCCACCTGGGGATCGTCGCCTTCGTCGCAACCCTGCAGTTCCTGCCGGGGGTGCTGTCAGTGCTGTACTGGCCCACCGCCAACCGGCGCGGCTTCATGGCGGGCCTGCTGGCGGGTATCGCCGTCTGGTCCTTGACCATGCTGATGCCGCTGCTCGGTGACGTGGACGGCTTCTACATTCCTGTGCTGGATATGATCTATGTACTGGATGACACCAGCTGGCACATGGCGGCCATTGCGTCCCTGGCCGCGAATATCCTGCTGTTCACCCTGGTCTCGGTGTTCACCGAGGCCAGCCCGGAAGAAAGCAGCGCGGCCGAAGCCTGCGCCGTGGACAACGTCCGTCGCCCGCAGCGACGCGAACTGCATGTCGCCTCGCCCCAGGAGTTCGCCACTCAGTTGGCCAAGCCGTTGGGCGCCCGGGCCGCGCAAAAGGAAGTGGAGCAAGCCCTGCGCGACCTTTACCTGCCCTTCGACGAGCGCCGCCCCTATGCCCTGCGCCGCTTGCGCGACCGCATTGAAGCCAACCTGTCGGGCTTGATGGGCCCCAGCGTGGCCCAGGACATCGTGGAAACTTTCCTGCCCTATAAATCCGGTGGGGAAACCTATGTCACCGAAGACATCCACTTCATCGAGAGCCGGCTGGAGGATTACCATTCGCGCCTTACCGGCCTGGCCGCCGAGCTGGACGCCTTGCGTCGCTATCACCGGCAGACACTTCAGGAACTGCCCATGGGGGTCTGCTCCCTGGCCAAGGACCGGGAAATCCTCATGTGGAACAAAGCCATGGAAGAGCTCACCGGTATTTCCGCCCAGCGAGTGGTGGGCTCGCGCCTGATGACCATCGCTGAGCCTTGGCGGGACCTGCTGCAAAGCTTCATCCAGGGGCCCGACGAGCATCTGCACAAGCAGCGCCTGGCCCTGGATGGCCAGATTCGCTGGCTCAACCTGCATAAGGCCGCCATCGACGAGCCACTCGCCCCAGGTAACAGCGGGCTGGTATTGCTGGTGGAAGACCTGACTGACACCCAGATGCTCGAGGACAAGCTGGTGCATTCCGAACGCCTGGCCAGCATTGGCCGGTTGGCCGCAGGCGTGGCCCATGAGATCGGCAACCCGATCACAGGCATCGCCTGCCTGGCGCAGAACCTGCGCGAAGAACGCGAGGGGGACGGCGAGATCACCGAGCTGTCCAGCCAGATTCTCGAGCAGACGAAGCGGGTGTCGCGCATCGTGCAATCGTTGATGAGCTTCGCCCATGCCGGGAGCCATCAGCACAGTGTCGAGCCCGTCAGCCTGGCCCAGGTGGCCCAGGATGCCATCGGCCTGCTGGCCCTGAACCGACGCAACTTCGAAGTGCAGTTCTACAACCTGTGTGACCCCGACCATTGGGCCGAAGGGGACCCCCAACGCCTGGCCCAGGTGCTGATCAACCTGCTCTCCAACGCCCGCGACGCCTCCTCGCCAGGCAGCGCCGTACGGGTGCGCAGCGAGGCCAGCGAGCACACTGTCGCGCTAGTGGTCGAGGACGAAGGCAGCGGCATTCCGAAGAACATCATGGACCGGCTCTTCGAACCTTTTTTCACTACCAAGGATCCGGGCGAAGGAACGGGCCTGGGCCTCGCGCTGGTCTATTCCATCGTGGAAGAGCATTATGGACAGATCACCATCGACAGCCCGGCGGACACAGAACGGCAGATCGGTACCCGTATCCGGGTGACCTTGCCACGCCATGTCGAAGCGACGTCCGCTGTTAACTGAGACCGTCGAGAGAACCGAATCAGATGCCGCATATTCTCATCGTCGAAGACGAAAACATCATTCGCTCTGCCTTGCGTCGCCTGCTTGAACGGAATCAGTACCAGGTCAGCGAAGCCGGTTCCGTGCAGGAAGCACAGGAGCGTTTCAGCATTCCGTCGTTCGACCTGATCGTCAGCGACCTGCGCCTGCCCGGCGCGCCCGGTACCGAGCTGATCAAGCTGGGCGAGGGCCGGCCGGTGCTGATCATGACCAGCTACGCCAGCCTGCGCTCGGCCGTGGATTCCATGAAAATGGGCGCGGTGGACTACATCGCCAAGCCGTTCGACCACGACGAAATGCTCCAGGCCGTGGCCCGCATCCTGCGCGATCGACAGCCTGCCGCGGCCACGAGCGAGCCTGCCAAGGCCAGCCCTCGCGGCGCCGAAAAACCGGCCGCCGCGCCACAGGGCGAGATCGGGATCATCGGTTCCTGCGCCCCCATGCAGGACCTGTACGGCAAGATTCGCAAGGTCGCGCCTACCGATTCCAATGTGTTGATCCAGGGCGAATCAGGCACTGGCAAAGAGTTGGTCGCCAGGGCCCTGCATAACCTGTCGCGGCGGGCCAAGGCCACCATGATTTCGGTGAACTGCGCGGCCATTCCGGAAACCCTGATCGAGTCGGAGCTGTTCGGTCATGAGAAGGGTGCCTTCACCGGTGCCAGCGCTGGCCGCGCCGGGCTGGTGGAGGCCGCCGATGGCGGCACTCTTTTCCTCGACGAAATCGGTGAACTGCCGCTGGAGGCCCAGGCACGCCTGCTACGCGTGCTGCAGGAAGGGGAAATCCGTCGGGTGGGCTCGGTCCAATCGCAGAAGGTGGACGTGCGCCTCATCGCTGCGACCCACCGGGACCTCAAGAGCCTGGCCAAGGTCGGCCAGTTCCGCGAAGACCTCTACTACCGCCTGCACGTTATCGCCCTGAAGCTTCCGCCCTTGCGCGAGCGGGGCAGCGATGTGATCGAGATCGCCAATGTGTTCCTGGCCCGCCAGGCAGCACGCCTGGGCCGTGAGGGCCTGCGCTTCGGCGCGGACGCGGAAAGCGCCATTCGGCATTACAGCTGGCCGGGTAACGTACGGGAACTAGAGAACGCGGTCGAGCGCGCGGTTATCCTGAGCGAGGGTCAGCAACTCACGGCCGATCTGCTCGGAATCGATATCGAGCTCAACGACCTGGATGATGACGACGAAGACTTCAGCGCACCCGCCGCCGCTTCGCCGACCAACAACCATGAGCCCACCGAAGACCTCTCTCTGGAGGACTATTTCCAGCATTTTGTACTCGAGCATCAGGATCACATGACCGAGACAGAGCTGGCGCGCAAGCTCGGGGTCAGCCGTAAATGCCTATGGGAGCGCCGCCAGCGGCTGGGCATTCCGCGGCGCAAGTCGAGCGTGGCCAACGAAGGGTGAGCAGGTGTTACCGTCGCTCGCAAGGCTGTAACAAAGGCGGGGCGTACGGTAACGAATTCCCCCTGTAGCGAAGCTGGAAAAACGCTACCTTTTAGCTCAACCCTTTGAAAACAAAGGATTTTTAAAAGTTGGCACAGCATCTGCAATATCTACGGTACAAGAACAAGAAAAAGCGCAAACCCATAATAAAAACAACATGAATCGGCTCACGCATAACAAGAACAAGACGGCATGAGGCGTAGCTAACTGATTCTTTTGAAGAGGTATCGTTACGGGATTTTCCCGCAACCAGGCCGAGAACAATAAAAACTGCGATCGAGCAGTGCCTGAACTGGTTGGACCCTAGGGTCAGCAATACGGCGTTCAAAGCAATCCGTTTGCTCTTGGCTCCCCCTTTGGGAGATGCTCCCAGGCAATGCCTGGCGGGCCGGGCACACAACAAAAACAAAAGCCCAAGCGAGAACAAGAACGAGCAGGCAACGACTTCCTGGGGAGCTACGGCTCCCCTTGTCGTTTCCGGGTGATGCACATTGTTCCGCCCACCATACCCTTCGCTGCGGCAGTTAGCGAAGCCTGATGGCCCGGTATCGGGCGATCACATTCGCCAGCTTCGCTGGCTCCTACACCATCCCGTCACTAAATGCTAGAATCCCCGCCCATTATGCGGTCAATCTTGGTATGGCCGATCATTCCTTCATACAGTGCATCCCATGCTGAAAAAGCTGTTCCAGTCTTTTCGTCCTCCGGCCCGCCAGGTCCATCATCAACGAAGCACCCCTGAAGTGCTCAACAGCGGCGCCCACGGCCTGCAACGCCATCAGTTCAGCCGTCATGCGGTCAGCATCGTCGAGCGCCTGCAGCAAGCGGGCTACCAGGCCTACTTGGTGGGCGGTTGCGTACGCGACCTGCTGCTGAACCTGCCGCCCAAGGATTTCGATGTGGCTACCAGCGCCACGCCCGAGCAGATCCGCGCCGAATTCCGCAACGCCAGGATCATCGGCCGTCGTTTCCGGCTGGTGCATATCCAGTTCGGTCGCGAAATCATCGAAGTGGCCACTTTCCGCGCCAATCATCCGGAAGACGACGCCACCACCAGCCGCCACTCCTCGCGCAACGAGAGCGGTCTGATCCTGCGCGACAACGTCTATGGCAGCCTGGAAGAAGACGCCCAGCGGCGCGACTTCACCATCAACGCGCTCTACTACGACCCGGTCAGCGACCGCATCCTGGACTACGCCAACGGCGTGCACGATGTGCGTAACCGCCTGGTCCGCCTGATCGGCGAACCGCGGCAGCGATACCAGGAAGACCCGGTACGCATGCTGCGTGCCGTGCGCTTCGCCGCCAAGCTGGACTTCGGAATCGAGCGCCACACGGTGCAGCCGATCCGGGAAATGGCCACGTTGCTGCAAGGCATTCCCGGTGCCCGCCTGTTCGAGGAAGTGCTCAAGCTGTTCCTGTCCGGGCAGGCGGCCGATACCTTCGAAATGCTGGTGGACCTGAACCTGTTCGAGCAGATGTTCCCGGCCAGCGCCCAGGCCCTGGAAGACACGCCGTCCTATACCCATACCCTGATCCGCAATGCCTTGGTCAACACCGACCTGCGCGTGCAGGAAGGCAAGCCTGTCACGCCTGCGTTTCTGTTCGCCGCGCTCTTGTGGCCTGCTCTTCCGGCCCGCGCCCTGGCCCTGCAAGGCCGCGGCCTGCCGCCGATCCCGGCCATGCAGGAAGCGGCCCACGAGCTGATCGCCGAACAGTGCCAGTTCATCGCGATCCCGAAACGCTTTACCTTGCCCATCAAGGAAATCTGGGACATGCAGGAACGCCTGCCACGGCGCAATGGCAAGCGCGCCGACGTACTGCTGGACAACCCACGTTTCCGGGCCGGGTACGACTTTCTTCTGCTACGCGAAAGCGCGGGAGAGCAAACCGATGGGCTGGGCCAATGGTGGACGGACTACCAGGAGGCCACTGACAGCGAACGGCGGGTCATGATCCGCGACCTCGGTAATCGGGACGAGGCCTCCCCCTCGGCTGGCCCGGCGCGCAAGAAGCGCCGCAACAACAGCCGTCGCAAAGGCGACAGCTTCGCCGAATGAGTGCTCCGGAACGGGTGTTCATCGGGCTGGGTAGCAACCTGGCCGAGCCCACCGAACAACTGCGCCAGGCACTGGACAGCCTGCGCCGGTTGCCCGCTACCCAATGGGCCGGGGTCTCCGGCCTGTACCTGAGCGATTCCCTGCTGCCCGGGCAGCCTCGCTACAGCAACGCCGTGGCCGCCCTGGACACGACCCTCGCCCCGCTGGCCTTGCTCGATGCGCTGCAACGAATCGAGAACGAGCAAGGACGTGTGCGCGCCGAACGCTGGGGGCCGCGCACCCTGGACCTGGATATCCTGTTGTTCGGCGAGCGCCTGCTGGACGAACCGCGCCTGCGGGTTCCTCATTACCAACTGCACCTCAGGCCATTCGTGCTTTACCCCCTGGCAGAACTGGTACCCGGCGATTTCACCCTGGCCGACGGCCGGGCACTGAGCGAGCTGCTGCGCGCCTGCCCCTTCCGAGGGCTGGAGCGGGCTGGCGAGCTGGCGTAACCTCGCGGTAACACCAGGTAACGCCATCGTGGACCACAATTGACTTCCCACGATGGCGTCACGACTATAGGCGGCCCGTCGGCCCCGCCGAAGGGCACCCACCGATAGCGAATGCGGCTGCCCTGCCTGTCCGCCCGCGCGGATACCCGCTTCGTTACCGAGATACACGTGTTGCCCTCCCGCCTTGGGAGGCTCACCGAGGATATGAATTCATGCCAGAGATCACCCTGACCACCCTCCAGAGCCTCAAGGCCAAGGGTGAAAAAATAACGATGCTGACCTGCTATGACGCCACCTTCGCTCGCGTGGCCAGCGAGGCGGGTGTCGAGGTGCTGCTTATCGGCGACTCTCTGGGCATGGTCCTGCAAGGCCACGACAGCACCCTGCCGGTCAGCAACGCGGACATGGCGTACCATACCGCCTGCGTCAAGCGCGGCAATGCCGGGGCACTGATCCTGGCCGACCTGCCTTTCATGGCCTGCGCCACTCTCGAACAGGCCTTTGCCAACAGCGCCGCGCTCATGCAGGCCGGAGCCCATATGGTGAAGGTGGAAGGCGCAGCCTGGCTGGGCGAAACCATCCGCCTGCTGGCCGAACGTGGCGTGCCAGTGTGCGCGCACATGGGCCTTACCCCACAATCGGTCAACGTACTGGGTGGCTACAAGGTACAGGGCCGCCTGGAAAGCCAGGCCCGGCAGATGCGCGCGGATGCCATCGCCCTGCAGGATGCCGGCGCGGCCATGATCCTGCTCGAATGCGTGCCCAGTGAACTGGCCGCAGAGATCACCCAGGCCGTGCGCGTGCCGGTGATCGGCATCGGCGCCGGCCCGGCGACCGACGGCCAGGTCCTGGTATTGCACGATATGCTGGGCCTGTCGCTGACGGGCCGGGTACCAAAGTTCGTGAGAAATTTCATGGCCGACCAGGCCGATGTCCCCGGCGCCCTGCGTGCCTATGTCAGCGCGGTCAAAGACGGCAGCTTCCCTGCCCCTGAACACGGATTCAATGCATGAACACAGTCAATACGGTGCAGGAACTGCGCGCCGCGGTGGCCGCGGCCCGGGCGCAAGGCAAGCGTGTCGGGTTCGTCCCGACCATGGGCAACCTGCACAGCGGGCATGTGGCTCTGGTCACCGAGGCGCGCCGGCGCGCCGACTTCGTGATCGCCAGCATTTTCGTCAATCCGTTGCAGTTCGGCCCTAACGAAGACCTGGACAGTTACCCTCGCACTCTGGCAGCGGACCAAGAGAAGCTGGAGCAGGCCGGCTGCGACCTGCTGTTCGCCCCTTCCGTGGCACAGATGTATCCCGGCGGCACCAGCGTGCAGACCCGTGTCAGCGTGCCGGAGTTGTCCGAGGAGCTCTGCGGCGCGAGCCGGCCAGGGCACTTCGAGGGCGTGGCCACTGTGGTAAGCAAGCTGTTCAATCTCGTCCAGCCTGATCTGGCTGTGTTCGGCCAGAAGGACTACCAGCAGCTGGCGGTGATCCGCGCCATGGTGCGGGACCTGAACATGCCTATCGAGATCGTCGGCCAACCCACGGTGCGAGCCGACGACGGCCTGGCACTGTCCTCGCGCAACGGTTACCTGAGCCCCGAGCAGCGGCAGATCGCGCCCGCCATCTACCAGAGCCTGAACACCATCGCCCGGGCGCTGGAAGCCGGTGAGCGTAACTTCCAGGCACTGATGAGCGAACAGCGCAAGCACATCGTCGACAGCGGCATGCGCCTGGACTACCTGGAGATCCGTCATGCCGACACCCTGCGCGCCGCCGCGCCGGGTGATCGCGAACTGGTGGTCCTGGCCGCCGCCTACCTGGGCAGCACGCGCCTGATCGACAACCTCAGGGTAAGCCTGGAGGTCGCGCCGTCCGCGGGCTGATCCGCCCTGGCCCGAAGGCCGCCACAAGATAGTATGCAAACCCCTTCGCGTAGGCGCAGACAAGGCGTCGCGCAAGGGGTACCGTGAGCGCTGAGCACAGATTCGCCCCATCGCACCGGGGGCCGAAAATGCGAAGCAACCGCCCGGACTCCCAAAGGTCCAAGAGGCTGAACAAGTAAAAGGAAACTTGCAGAGATGGCGTACTACCGCAATCCTCACGACGTGACCGCCCTTCCCGCCTGGCAGGCGCTGAGCGAACACCGCGCAGCCATGCAGCAGTTCAGCATGCGTGAAGCCTTCAATGCCGACCCCACGCGGTTCGATGACTTTTCTCTCAGCGCCTGCGGCCTGTTCCTCGACTACTCGAAGAACCTGATCACCCAGGAAACCCAGGACCTGCTCGTCGCCCTGGCCAACGAGGTCAAGCTCTCCGAAGCCATCAAGGCCATGTTCGCCGGCGAGATCCTCAACGCCTCGGAAGGCCGCCCTGCCCTGCACACGGCCTTGCGTCGCCCCATCGGCGACAAGCTGAAGGTCGCCGGCACCAACATCATGCCAGAGGTGCACAAGGTGCTGGGGCAGATCACCGAACTGGTGACTCGCATCCACGACGGTCTCTGGCGCGGTTATACCGAAAAGCCCATCACCGACGTGGTGAACATCGGCATCGGTGGCTCGTTCCTGGGCCCGCAGCTGGTCTCCGAGGCCTTGTTGCCGTACAGCCAGAAAGGCGTGCGCTGCCACTACCTGGCCAATATCGATGGCAGTGAATTCCATGAGCTGTCGGCCAAGCTGCGCGCCGAAACGACCCTGTTCATCGTCTCCTCTAAATCCTTCGGCACCCTGGAAACCCTGAAGAACGCTCAGGCTGCTCGTGCCTGGTACCTGGCCCAGGGCGGCTCCGAAGCCGAACTGCATCGCCACTTCATCGCGGTATCGAGCAACAACGCCGCGGCGGTGGCCTTCGGCATCCGTGAAGAGAACATCTTCCCCATGTGGGACTGGGTCGGCGGCCGCTACTCGCTGTGGTCAGCCATCGGGCTACCGATCGCGCTGTCCATCGGTACCGCCAACTTCAAGGAACTGCTCTCCGGCGCCCACACCATGGACGAGCACTTCCAGACCGCGCCCTTCGACAGCAACATGCCCGTGCTGCTGGCCTTGCTGGGCGTGTGGTACGGCAATTTCTGGGGCGCGCAGAGCCACGCGATCCTGCCGTACGACCACTACCTGCGCAACATCACCAAGCACCTGCAACAGCTGGACATGGAGTCCAACGGCAAGAGCGTGCGCCAGGACGGCTCGCCGGCCACCACCGACACCGGCCCGGTCATCTGGGGTGGCGTGGGCGCCAACGGCCAGCACGCCTACCACCAGCTGTTGCACCAGGGCACCCAGCTGATCCCGGCGGACTTCATCGTGCCCGTGGTGAGCTTCAACCCGGTGGCCGACCATCACCAGTGGCTGTTCGCCAACTGCCTGTCCCAGAGCCAGGCCCTGATGCTGGGCAAGACCCGCGCCGAGGCCGAAGCCGAGCTGCGCGCCAAGGGCATGCCCGAAGCGGAGGTGCAGCGCCTGGCGCCGCACAAGGTCATTCCGGGCAATCGCCCGAGCAATACCCTGGTGGTGGAGCGCATCAGCCCACGCCGCCTGGGCGCGCTGGTGGCCATGTACGAGCATAAGGTATTCGTACAAAGCGTGATCTGGGGTATCAACGCCTTCGACCAATGGGGCGTGGAGCTGGGCAAGGAACTGGGCAAGAACGTCTACCAGCGCCTGATCGGCGACGTGGAAGAACCGGCCGAGGACGCCTCGACCCAGGGTCTGATCAACTTCTTCCGCAGCCGTCACCGCGGCTGATCCGGCTGGAGTGAGCCCGGGGCATGGCTGTGATCGAAGCCGTTCGCCAGCGCATCGAGCACCAGGTGCTGGGCTTGACCGGCCTGGCCCTGGGCCAGCTCGACCTGCGCAACCCACCGGGCGACCCGGGCCTGTTCGGGCCGGCGTCCATCTGCTGGCAGGTGCACGGGGACTTCACCGCCATGATGATCGGCGGCATCCGTGCCCTGCTCTTGCAGATGCTCCACCCCTTGGCATTGGCCGGGGTGTGGGACCATTCCAATTTTCGTGACGACATGCTTGGCCGGCTGCGCCGCACCGGGCAGTTCGTCTCCGGCACTACCTATGGCTCTACCCAGGATGCCAACTGGCTGATCGACAAGGTCCGCGCCATCCATGCCCGGATCACCGGGGAACTGGCCGGGCAGCCCTATGCCGCCAGCGACCCGGCCTTGCTGACCTGGGTCCATGTAGCCGAGGTCAGCAGCTTTCTGGCCGCCCATCTGCGCTACCGCAACCCAAGCCTGAGCCTGGCGGAGCAAGACCGCTACTACGCGGAAATCGCACTTGTCGCCGAGCGGCTCGGGGCGCGGGAAGTGCCACGTTCAGTGGATGAGGTGCAGGCCTATCTGCAGCGCATGCGCCCTGCCTTGCGCTGCGACGAGCGTACTCGCGAGGTGGTCAGGCTGTTGCGAGAGGCGCCGGCGCCCAGCCGCCTCGCGCGGCCCATGGGTCAGCTGATGCTCAACGCAGGCATGGCTCTGCTGCCGCCCTGGGCGGCCGCGCTGCTCGAGCTGCGCCAGGGGCCTCTGAGGCGAGCCATGATCGACCTGGGAGTAGGCTGCACCGCGCCCTTGCTGCGTTGGGCCGTGCGCGACGGTTCGGCTCATCGCGCGCGCCAGCGCATGGGCCTGGCCACCCGATAGCGCGTGGCGCGCGCAAATATGCCAACATGCGCTGTCTTGCAGTCTTCCCGGCTCGCCCCTGGCGACCGACACCAATAACAAAGAGGATCGAAGCGCATGAAAGACGTGGTCATCGTTGCCGCCACCCGGACTCCGGTGGGCAGTTTCCAAGGGGCCCTGGCAACTGTCCCGGCCGTTGAGCTGGGCGCGACTGTCATCCGCCAGTTGCTCCAAACCACCGGGCTGGACCCAGCCGAAGTCGATGAAGTGATCCTGGGCCAGGTGCTCACCGCCGGCGTGGGGCAGAACCCGGCGCGACAGGCGTCGATCCACGCGGGCCTGCCTGTCGCGGTCCCGGCCATGACCTTGAACAAGGTCTGCGGCTCCGGCTTGAAGGCCTTGCACCTGGGCACCCAGGCCATTCGCTGCGGCGATGCCGACGTCATTATCGCCGGCGGCCAGGAAAGCATGAGCCTGGCCAACTACGTACTGCCTGGAGCCCGCACCGGCCTGCGCATGGGCCATGCCAGCCTGGTGGATACCATGATCAGCGACGGCCTGTGGGACGCCTTCAACGACTACCACATGGGCATCACCGCCGAGAATCTGGTCGAGCAATATGGCATCAGCCGCGAGGACCAGGACACCTTCGCCGCGGCCTCCCAGCACAAGGCCGCCGCGGCGATAGAGTCCCAGCGGTTTCGCAGTGAGATCACGCCAGTCAGCGTCCCGCAGCGCAAGGGTGAGCCGGTGCAGGTGCTCGATGACGAGCAACCTCGCGCGGGTACGACGGTGGAATCCCTGGCCAAGCTCAAGCCAGCCTTCAAGAAGGACGGTACCGTTACCGCCGGCAATGCATCGGCCCTCAACGATGGCGCCGCCGCGGTGATACTGATGAGCGCGGAAAAGGCTGCCGCCCTGGGCCTGCCGGTGCTGGCCAGGATCGTCGCCTATGCCAACGCAGGCGTGGACCCGGCAGTGATGGGCATCGCGCCGGTCAGCGCCACCCGTCGCTGCCTGGAGAAAGCCAACTGGGCGCTGGAGGACGTCGACCTGATCGAAGCCAACGAAGCCTTCGCCGCGCAGGCCCTGGCCGTTTCCCGCGAGTTGGGCTGGGACATGAACAAAGTCAATGTGAACGGTGGCGCCATTGCCCTGGGCCACCCGATCGGTGCCTCCGGTTGCCGGGTGCTGGTCACCTTGCTGCATGAGATGATCCGCCGCGACGTCAAGAAAGGCCTCGCCACGCTCTGCATCGGCGGCGGCCAGGGGGTCGCCCTGGCGATCGAGCGCCCCTGAGGCCTTGCCCTGCCCGGTCGCCAGGGCCGGGCAGGGAACCCGACGGCCGCGATAGACTCCAACCCACCTTTGACTGAACAAGCGAAGCGAAGATGCCCAAGGGATTGCTACGGGTCGGTATTGGCACGGCCATCGCCGTTGCGCTCTACAGTCTGCTGGGGTTCTGGCTGGTACCCGTGGTGGCGTTGCATGTGGCCAACCAGCAACTGGTGGCCCTGAGCACTGGCCCGGCTCATCTGCGGCAAATCCGCTTCAACCCCTACACCATGGAAGTAGAACTGCTAGGGCTGCGCCTGGGAGACTCCGGCAACCCGCAGGTAGGTTTCGAGCACCTGCGCGCCGACCTGCAGGTGGACAGCCTCTGGCGGCGTCAACTGCATCTGGCCACCCTGGACCTGCAAGCGCCCCGGCTCGAGGTACTGATTGGCACCGACGGCAGCCTGAACCTCAGCCGTCTGTTCAAGCCCAGCGAGTCGGCGGCCAAATCGCCAGAGGCCGACGCTCCGCCTTTTCCGATCACGGTAGACCTGCTCACGCTCAGCCAAGGGCATGTCCATTTCCGCGACGCTCGTGCCCAGGCGCCTGTGGAGTTCACCTATGACGCCCTCGACTTCGAGCTTCGCCACCTCACTACCCTGCCCAAGGGTGATGCGCAAATGACCCTTACCGCCCGCGGCCCGCTTGCCGGCCAGCTGCGCTGGAACGGGCGTTTCGGCCTGTTCCCGTTCACCTCCAGCGGTCACCTGGATCTGACGGATGCGCCCTTGGAAACCTGGTGGCCCTACGTGCAGGCAGCGGCTCCCTTGAAGCTCGAACGTGGCAAGCTGAGCGCCAGCCTCGACTATGAAGTCGATCTGGCGCGGCAAGCACAGGTCAGGGTCAGCAAAGGCAGCCTGAGCCTGTCCGGGTTCGGCCTGGCCAGCACCCAGGGCGATCCCTTGCTGCGGCTCGACACGCTCAAGGTCGAAGGCGCGGCTTTCGACCTGGCCGCGCGCCGGGTCGCCCTGGCGGGGGTCACGGCAGACAGGCTTGAAACCTGGGCCAGCCGCGCAAGCGATGGCCAGCTGAACTGGCAGAAGCTCTTCGCCTCACCCAAACCAGAACCGGAACCGGAACCCACGCCTTCGACAACCACCGCGGCCACACCGCCTGCCTCGCCATGGCGCATCAGCATGGCCCAGGCCGTCATCAGCGCTGCCCGGGTACACCTGGCAGATCAGGCGGCCACGCCACCGGTGGCCCTGGAGCTGGCCCCGCTGAACCTTCGGCTGGAGGGGTATGACAGCGCCAGCACACAGCCGCTGTCCGTGAGGCTGGACACCGGCGTCGGTCGGCAAGGGCAGCTCAAGGCCGAGGGAACGTTGGGGCTGCAGCCAGTCGGCGCTCATCTGGCGCTGAGCACAAAAGATATCGACCTGCGGGTGGCCCAGGCCTATATCACGCCTTACATGCGCCTGGAGCTGCGTAGCGGCATGCTTGACAGTGACCTGGCCGTGGACCTTACCAATACCGCGCCCCTGGCCTTCAAGGTAACCGGCCAGGCCCGGGTTAATCAGCTGCATACCCTGGACACACTCAAGTCCAGGGATTTCGTGCGCTGGGTCAGCCTGACACTGGATGGCTTGAACTATGAACATGACAAGGGCCTGAACATCGCCCAGATCAGCCTCGACCAGCCCTATGCGCGCTTCATGATCAACGAGGACCGCACCACCAACATCGATGACATGATCGTTGCCCAGCCTCAGGACGCCAGCGCAGCGCCGGCGTCCAAGGGTAGCGATAAGCATCCCGAACAGACGCGTCAGAAGACGAGCACCGAGGGCAAGCCCCTGGCGGTGCGCATCGGCGGGGTTCGCTTCAACGACGGCTCGGCCAACTTCGCGGACTTCAGCCTGACCCCCAATTTCGCCACGGCCATTGGCCAGCTCAACGGCAGCATCGGCACCCTGGACAACAGCAAGCCACTGGCGGCGCGAGTAGACGTCAAGGGCCGGGTGGACCGTTACGCGCCCGTCACCATCGAAGGTAGCCTGATGCCCTTCGACCCGTTGAGCAGCCTGGATATCAGCACGCAGTTTCGGCGAATGGAGTTGACCACCCTGACGCCCTACTCTGGCAAATTCGCCGGCTACCGCATCCGTAAGGGCCGACTCGACCTGGACTTGCATTACCGTATCGAGAAGGGGCAGCTCACAGCGGCCAACAACCTGGTGATAGAAGGGCTGGAGCTCGGCGACAAGGTTGAAAGCCCTGACGCGGTCAACTTGCCCCTCAAGTTGGCGATCGCTCTGCTCAAGGACAGCCACGGACGTATCTCCCTCGCCTTGCCAGTTTCCGGCGACCTGAACAACCCGCAGTTCAGCGTGATGCCCGTGGTGTGGCAAACCTTGCGCAACCTGCTGGTGCGCAGCGTGCAGGCGCCTTTCAGGCTGTTGGGGCATCTGGTGCCCGGAGGCGGTAACGAGGACCTGGGCACCATCGGGTTCGCGCCGGGCAGCAGTGAGCTGGACGCCCAGGCGCAAGCGGACTTGCTGAAGGTAGCGGCCGCACTCGGGCAAAAGCCGGAGCTACGCCTTGAAGTAGAGGGTGCCAGCGCCGCCGGCAGTGACGGTCATCTGATAGCGCAACAGCGGCTGGACAGGGAGTACCGTGCCCTTTACTACAAGCTGCTGCAACAGCGAGGTGAGAAAGTCCCGGCGCAGGCAGCCCAGTTGACGGTGCCCGAGAGCGAGAAACCCGCGTTGCTGGAAGGTATTTACCGCGCTCGGCTTAAACAGCAGCCTCCCGCGCAATGGACATCGCTCTCTGAAGACGCTCGCCAGGCGAAGCTCCAGGCCGCCGTAGTGGACTCGTGGCGCGACAGCAATACGCTGCTGCGCCAACTGGGCCAGGCCCGGGCCAGCAGCATCAAGGACTTCCTGGTCAGCCAGGGCAAGTTGTCGGATGAGCGTGTCTATCTGATCGACGCCAGGCTAGGCGAAGCCGCCGCCGATGGACGCGTGAACAGCCTGCTTCATCTGGATGTTGCCCAATAGCCGTCCGTTAGGCATTACAGGGCAGTATGCAGGAAGCGGCAGAGCCGACAGGCGGGGCTCGCGAAAGCCGCCAACCCGCACTCGGGAGCTGCGCTCCCTTCCTACCATGTGGGTGAACTTCCACCGGTTGAACTGCACCCATAACGAAACCCCCGCACATGGCGGGGGTTCTGGTCCGTGGAAACCCGGGCTTATTCGGACTTTAGGCCATCAGCCGACACAGCTTTCACGCCTTTGATGTTCTTGGTGATGCGCACCGCGGTTTCTTTCTGCGACTTGCTCAGCACGCTGGTGGACGACAGGGAAACCACGCCCTTGTTGGTTTCGACCTTGATGTCGGTGCCTGGAATGCCTTTCTCGGTAACCAGGTCGGACTTGACCTTGGTGGTGATCCAGGTGTCAGAAGTCGCTTCCTTGGCTTGCTCTACTTCACCCGCCGCCAACATCATCGGAGCAGCGGCTTGAGTGGTCTGGGCGAATGCAACGTTGGTCAGGCCCATAGCCAGGACCGAAGCAGCGGCAGCAGCGATAGCGAACTTTTTCATGGGAGTCACTCCTGTTCTTTTGGGTAACCCGTAGCCTCTTGGCCACTGAGTGACTGTAATGTTGCAGGGCGCATGCCAACGTTTCGCTTAGAAATAAAGCCTTGTTTTTCAATAACCTACGCGATCTAGTGGGTAAGCGCTATCGTGCATCCTGCATGGGAACCTGTAAATTTGCGTGCAAGTTGCAGTTACGTGAACGGGATGCCCAATAAAAAACCCCGCCGAGGCGGGGTTCTCTACAGCCGTATCGCCTGGGCTTTACACGCCCGACGCTTCAGCGGCAGGTACGTCCTTGATGGACAGCTTGATCCGACCGCGGTTGTCCACGTCCATGACCAGTACCTTCACTTCCTGGCCTTCCTTGAGTACGTCGGTGACCTTCTCCACGCGCTGATCGCTCAGCATGGAGATGTGCACCAGGCCGTCCTTGCCAGGCAGGATGTTGACGAAGGCACCGAAGTCCACGATGCGCTCGACCTTGCCCACGTACACCTTGCCGATCTCGGCTTCGGCGGTGATGCCCAGCACGCGCTGGCGAGCCGCTTCCGCGGCTTCCTTGGTTTCGCCGAAGATCTTGATCGAACCATCGTCTTCGATGTCGATGGACGCCTTGGTTTCTTCGCAGATCGCACGGATGGTCGCGCCACCCTTGCCGATCACGTCGCGGATCTTGTCGGTGTCGATCTTCATGGACAGCATGGTCGGTGCGTTGGCGGACAGCTCCGAACGCGACTGGCCGATCACCTGGTTCATCTGGCCGAGGATGTTCAGGCGCGCTTCCAGGGCCTGGCCCAGGGCGATTTCCATGATCTCTTCGGTGATGCCGTTGATCTTGATGTCCATCTGCAGCGCGGTCACGCCCTTGGCGGTACCGGCTACCTTGAAGTCCATGTCGCCCAGGTGGTCTTCGTCACCCAGGATGTCGGTCAGTACGGCGAACTTGTCGCCTTCCTTGACCAGGCCCATGGCGATACCGGCTACCGGCGCCTTCATCGGCACGCCGGCGTCCATCAGGGCCAGGGAAGCACCGCACACCGAGGCCATGGAGCTGGAGCCGTTGGATTCGGTGATTTCCGAGACCACGCGGATGGTGTACGGGAATTCGGAATCGCTCGGCAGCATGGCCTGCACGCCACGACGGGCCAGGCGGCCGTGGCCGATCTCACGACGGCCGGCGCCGCCCATGCGACCACACTCGCCAACCGAGAAGGGCGGGAAGTTGTAGTGCAGCATGAAGGCGTCTTTCTTCTCGCCTTCGAGGGTGTCGAGCAGTTGGGCATCGCGCGCGGTGCCCAGGGTGGCGACCACCAGGGCCTGGGTTTCGCCACGGGTGAACAGCGCGGAACCGTGGGTCTTGGGCAGTACGCCGACTTCGATGTTCAGCGGACGCACAGTGCGCGTGTCACGGCCGTCGATGCGTGGCTTGCCGTTGACGATGTTCTCGCGAACGGTGCGGTATTCCAGCTCGCCGAAGATTTCCTTGACCTCGGCCGCGCTCGGCGCGCCTTCGGCATCAGTGGCGAAGTGAGCGACGGCCTGGTCGCGCAGCTGGCCCAGGCGGTTGTAGCGGTCCGCCTTGAGGGTGATGGTGTAGGCGTCGGAGATGGCTTCGCCGAACTGGCCACGAACGGCGGTGAGCAGTTCGGTGTTGGCCGCTGGCGCCTGCCATTCCCAGGTAGGCTTGCCGGCTTCGGCGGCCAGTTCCTTGACGGCCTGGATCACGACCTGGAATTCGTCATGGGCGAACAGAACCGCGCCCAGCATCTGGTCTTCGGTCAGTTCGCGCGCTTCGGATTCCACCATCAGCACGGCGTCGGAGGTACCGGCCACCACCATGTCGAGGCTGGAAGCAGCCAACTGCTCGTAGGTCGGGTTCAGCAGGTAGCCGGTGCTCTCATGGAAGGCCACACGGGCAGCGCCGATCGGGCCTTCGAACGGAATACCGGAGATGGCCAGGGCAGCGGAGGTGCCGATCATGGCAGCGATGTCCGGATCGGTCTTCTTGCTGGTGGACACCACGGTGCACACCACCTGGACTTCATTCATGAAGCCTTCAGGGAAAAGCGGGCGGATCGGACGGTCGATCAGACGCGAGGTGAGGGTTTCCTTCTCGGAGGGGCGGCCCTCACGCTTGAAGAAGCCACCCGGGATCTTGCCCGCGGCGTAGGTTTTTTCCTGATAGTGGACCGACAGCGGGAAGAACCCCTTGCTCGGGTCGGCCTGCTTGGCGCCAACGACGGTCACCAGCACGGTCACGTCGTTGTCGACGGTGACCAGCACGGCGCCGGTGGCCTGGCGGGCGATACGGCCCGTTTCCAGGGTTACGGTCGATTGACCGAACTGAAACTTCTTGATTACCGGGTTCACGGCTTCCTACCTTCCATTGCTCTTGGGGGAAATCTTCGAAACGAATGCTTGGGCGCTATCGGGATTCGGCCCGTTCAACGTCCGGATAAAACTTGAGGCTGGAAACCCGCCCCCGAGCACAGGCTCGGCGAGGCGGGCTGCCAACCTCATTGAGTCGCACGGCCCCGGCCATGGCAGCGCTGGAAGCGCCCCCATGGCCAGTGCCGGGCTCACCACTGGCAGGGCCGCTATCAGCGACGCAGGCCCAGGCGACCGATCAGGGCGCTGTAGCGAGTGGTGTCCTTGCCCTTCAGGTAGTCCAGCAGCTTGCGACGCTGGTTGACCATGCGGATCAGGCCACGACGGGAGTGGTGGTCTTTGCCGTTGGCCTTGAAGTGGTCCTGCAGCTTGTTGATGTTGGCGGTCAGCAGGGCAACCTGGACTTCCGGGGAACCGGTGTCGCCAGCAGCTTGCTGATATTCACCAACGATACGAGCTTTTTCTTCAACGCTAAGTGCCATGAGGCATTCTCCAGTTCAGGGAACCGCGAACGGTTCCAATAGGCCAGGGACCAGCCCTGTCGTTTAATAAGAGGAATGACCGCGCCTACTGACAGCCACCCTCGTTCGATCATTCAGACCGAATCAGTCTACGTGGCGCAATGCGCCCGTCTTCGCTCACTTCACCGATACCGATGAAGCGGCCATTGTGATCCTGTACCCGGACCATCCCAAACGCGGGGGCCTCGGGAGCGCGAACCGGCTGGCCATGCAGCCAGTAAAACGCGCTGTGCTCGGAGAACCGAAGCAGTGGCCAATCCTGAAGGCCGCTGTCGGCGGGCATCAGGAAGCGGTCCAGCGCCTCGCTGCCGCCTTCGGCATGGGCCTGCTCGAGCGCCTCGAGAGTCACCGTCTGCGCCAGGGTGAAAGGCCCGGCCTGGGTGCGCCGCAGTTGCGCCACGTACGCCCCGCAACCCAACCGCTCGCCGATATCCTCCACCAGTGTGCGAATATAGGTGCCCTTGCTGCACCGAACCGCCAGGGTAGCCCGGGTGTTCTCGACGCCTAGCAACTCAAGGCTGCCAATAGTAACAGAACGCGCCTCACGCTCCACTACTTCCCCCGCCCGGGCCAGCTTGTACAACGGCTGTCCGTCGCGCTTGAGCGCCGAATACATCGGCGGAACCTGCTGGATAGGGCCACGGAACGCTGGAAGCAGCGCCTCGATGTCCGCGCGACCGACGGTCACTTCACGTTCCTGCAACACCTCCCCTTCGGCGTCTGCCGTGGTGGTGGTCTGCCCCAGCTGCATCACCGTCTCGTAGCCCTTGTCGGAATCGAGCAGGTACTGGGAAAACTTGGTGGCCTCGCCGAAGCACAGCGGCAACACACCGGTGGCCAATGGGTCGAGGCTGCCGGTATGGCCGGCCTTCTCGGCGTTGAGCAGCCAACGCACCTTTTGCAAGGCCGCATTGGAGGTAAAGCCCTGAGGTTTGTCCAGCAGGATGATGCCGCTGACGTTACGACGGATACGCTTGACCTGTGCCACGTTCAGTCCTCGTTCGCGTCATTGGCCGTGGGTGAAGCCGGCGCATGCTGGCTGTCTTCGGCAACGGCGCGCTCGATCAGGGCCGACAAGTGGGCGCCGCGGGCGACGCTTTCGTCGTAGTGGAAATGCAGCTGGGGCACGCTGCGCAGTTTCATCTCACGGCCCAGCTGGGCGCGCAGGAAACCGCCGGCGGCGTTGAGCACCTTCACGCTCTGAGCGATGTGCTCAGGGCTCTCGTCACCGAGCACGGTGATGTAGACCTTGGCGTGGCCAAGATCGCGAGTGACGTCCACCGCGGTGATGGTGACCAGGCCCACCCGCGGGTCCTTGACCTCACGGCGGATCAACTGGGCCAGCTCGCGTTGCATCTGGTCACCGATGCGTTGGGTACGGCTATATTCTTTTGCCATGGCAGAACTACCTGTATCGGCCACCCGCTTCGCGGATGGCTTGAAAGCGGCAAACGCCCGGCCCGGCGAGAGGCCGAACCGGGCGTTGCATGAGGGAGCACGAAGCTCCCGGCCTGAACCAGCTTAGAGCGTACGGGCCACCTGGACCTTCTCGAACACTTCGATCTTGTCACCGACCTTGACGTCGTTGTAGCTCTTGACGCCAATACCGCACTCCATGCCGGCACGCACTTCGGACATGTCGTCCTTGAAGCGGCGCAGCGACTCGAGCTCGCCCTCGAAGATCACCACGTCCTCGCGCAGTACGCGGATCGGGCGATTGCGGTGTACCACGCCCTCGATCACCATGCAGCCGGCGATCGCGCCGAACTTCGGCGAACGGAACACGTCGCGCACTTCGGCGATACCCAGGATGTTCTCGCGGACATCGCTGCCAAGCATGCCGGTAAGGGCCTTCTTGACGTCTTCGATGATGTCGTAGATCACATTGTAGTAACGCATGTCGAGGCCTTCCTGCTCGACGATCTTGCGAGCGCCGGCATCGGCGCGCACGTTGAAGCCGAACAGTACCGCGTTGGAGGCCAGCGCCAGGTTGGCATCGCTTTCAGTGATGCCGCCGACACCGCCGGCCACGACCCGTACCTGGACTTCTTCGTTGCCCAGGCCGCCGAGGGCGCCCTGCAAGGCCTCCAGAGAACCACGCACGTCGGCCTTGAGCACGATGTTGAGGGTTTTCTTCTCTTCCTGGCCCATGCTCTCGAAGATGTTCTCGAGCTTGCCAGCGTGAGCGCGGGCCAGCTTGACCTCGCGGAACTTGCCCTGACGGAAGAGCGCCACTTCACGGGCTTTCTTCTCGTCGGCCACCACGCTCAGCTCGTCGCCGGCATCCGGGGTGCCGTCCAGGCCGAGGATCTCGACCGGAATCGACGGGCCTGCTTCCTTAACCGGCTTGCCGTTTTCGTCCAGCATCGCGCGGATGCGGCCGAAGTTGGAACCTACCAGCACCATGTCGCCCTGACGCAGGGTACCGTCCTGTACCAGCACGGTGGCCACCGGGCCACGGCCCTTGTCCAGGCGGGACTCGACCACCACACCGCGACCAGGGGCCGCCGGGCTGGCCTTGAGCTCGAGCACTTCGGCCTGGAGCAGGACAGCTTCGAGCAGCTCGTCGACGCCGGTACCCATCTTGGCGGATACCGGGACGAAAGGCGTGTCACCGCCCCACTCCTCGGAGGTCACGCCATGCACCGACAGCTCGCTGCGGATGCGGTCCAGGTCGGCGCCCGGCTTGTCGATCTTGTTCACGGCAACCACCAGCGGCACGCCAGCCGCCTGGGCATGCTGCACTGCTTCGATGGTCTGTGGCATTACGCCGTCATCCGCCGCCACCACCAGGATGACGATGTCGGTAGCCTTGGCACCACGGGCACGCATCGCGGTGAACGCGGCGTGGCCCGGGGTATCCAGGAAGGTGACCATGCCACGCTCGGTTTCCACGTGGTAAGCGCCGATGTGCTGGGTGATCCCGCCTGCTTCGCCAGCGGCGACCTTGGCGCGACGGATATAGTCGAGCAGCGAGGTCTTGCCGTGGTCGACGTGACCCATGACGGTGACCACTGGCGCGCGGGCCACGGTTTCACCTTCATAGCGCAGCGATTCGGCCAGGGATTCTTCCAGGGCGTTGTCGCTGACCAGCTTGACCTTGTGGCCGAGTTCTTCGGCGACCAGCTGGGCGGTATCCTGGTCCAGTACCTGGTTGATGGTGACCGGCGTGCCCAGCTTGAACATGAACTTGACCACTTCAGCGCCCTTGACGGACATCTGCTGGGCCAGGTCGGACACGGTGATGGTCTCGCCGATCACCACGTCACGGACCACCGGCCCGGTCGGGCTCTGGAAGCCATGCATGTTGCGCTTCTTGAGCTTGGACTTGCCACGGCCACCGCGGCGGAAGCCATCGCTCTCTTCGTCCGTGGTACGCGGCGCGGCGCGCGGCGTGGGCGCCTTTTCCTTGACGGTAGCGCGGTGCGGCTGGCCCTTGCGCTCGCCACGACGGTCGTCATCGCCACCGGCACGGGCTTTGTCGGGACGGCGGGCGTCTTCACGCTTGCGCACTTCGACAGTCTGGGTAGGCACGGCCGGGCGCTCGACGGCGCCACGGTTTTCGGCGGCGCGTGGCGCGGCAGCGGGCGCGGGCTCCGGCGCCTCGACAGCCGCGGGCTTGGCGGCCTCGACCACGGGCGGTGCCTTGCGGGCTTCTTCCTCGGCGCGAGCGCGGGCCTGCTCCTCGGCCTTTTCCCGAGCGGCGTTTTCGGCAGCGCGGCGCTCTTCGAGCTCACGACGCTGCGCGGCTTCGATCTCTTCGGGGCTCTGCTTGACGAAGGTTTTCTTCTTGCGCACTTCGACACTGATGGTCTTGCTGCCAGCAACACGCAAGGTGCTGGTGGTTTTGCGCTGCAGGGTAATCTTGCGGGGTTCTTCCACTTTTGCCTTGTGACTGCTTTTCAGGTGCGCCAACAGCGCTTGTTTTTCGGTATCGGTCACAACCTGGCCAGCGTCGGTATGCGGCAATCCCGCCTCACGCATCTGTTGCAACAGGCGCTCCACCGGTGCGGCGACCTCTTGGGCCAGTTCTTTCACCGTGACTTGCGTCATGCACTTCTCTCCTCAGGCCGCGCCACTTACTCGAACCAATGGGCTCGGGCGGCCATGATCAACTTGCCGGCACGCTCTTGGTCGATGCCGTCGATGTCGAGCAAATCGTCAATCGACTGCTCGGCCAGGTCTTCGCGGTTGATGACACCGCGAACTGCCAATTCCTTCGCAAGATCCGCATCCATGCCGTCGAGGGAAAGCAGGTCGTCCGCCGGTTGGGCGTCCGCGAGTTTTTCCTCGGAGGCGATGGCTGCGGTCAGCAGGCGGTCCTTGGCCCGGGCACGAAGCTCATTGACGATCTCCTCATCGAACCCATCGATGTTGAGCATTTCTTCCAAAGGCACGTAGGCGATTTCTTCCAGGCTGGTGAAACCTTCGTCCACCAGAACCTGGGCCAGCTCCTCGTCCACTTCCAGCTGCTCGACGAAGTTGCGCAGGATGTCGCCGGTTTCGGCCTGTTGCTTGGCCTGGATGTCCGACTCGGTCATGACATTGAGCGTCCACCCGGTCAGCTGGCTGGCCAGGCGAACGTTCTGCCCGCCGCGGCCAATGGCCTGAGCGAGGTTGTCTGCCGCGACGGCGATGTCCATGGCATGGGCATCTTCATCAACGATGATCGCCGCCACCTCAGCAGGCGACATGGCATTGATGACGAATTGCGCCGGATTGTCGTCCCAGAGGACGATATCCACGCGCTCACCGCCCAGTTCGCCCGAGACCGCCTGAACACGCGAGCCGCGCATGCCGATGCAGGCGCCTTGCGGGTCGATGCGTTTATCCTTGGAGCGAACGGCGATCTTGGCGCGAGAGCCCGGGTCGCGGGAAGCGCCCATGACTTCGATCAGCCCTTCGGCGATTTCCGGCACTTCGATGCGGAACAGCTCGATAAGCATTTCCGGCGCGGTGCGCGAGAGAATCAGCTGAGGGCCGCGGTTCTCGCTGCGGATTTCCTTGAGCAGCGCGCGAACCCGCACGCCGACCCGGAAGGTTTCCCGGGAGATGATGTCTTCGCGCGCCAGCAGGGCCTCGGCATTGTTGCCCAGATCCACGATGACGTTGTCGCGGGTGACCTTCTTCACGGTGCCGGAGATGATCTCGCCCACCTTCTCGCGGTAGGCATCGACCACCTGGGCACGCTCGGCCTCGCGCACTTTCTGCACGATGACTTGCTTGGCGGTTTGCGCGGCGATGCGACCGAACTCGATGGAGTCGATCTTTTCTTCGATGATTTCACCGGCGACCGCGTCAGGCTTGCGCGCCTGCGCCTGGTCGACAGCCAGCTGGATGGCCGGATCGTCGAAATCCTCGTCCTCGACGACGGTCCAGCGGCGGAAGGTTTCGTAGCTGCCAGTGTGACGGTTGATCTCCACACGCAGGTCTACTTCGTCCTCGAACCGCTTCTTGGTCGCGGTAGCCAGGGCGATTTCCAACGCTTCAAATATTACACCCGCCGGTACACCCTTTTCATTGGATACCGATTCAACAACCAGCAGTACTTCTTTACTCATCGTACGCCTCGCCTTTCGCAAGCCTTCTGGATTCGCCCTTGAGGCGAAATCCGAAACGTCTCAGTCAAAACTGGGAATAATGTGTGCCTTGTCGATGGAGTCGATAGGCAACAAGAATTCATGGTCATCGACCTGGACCACCACATCCTGTTCTTCCACGCCGCGAAGCAGGCCTTGGAAATTGCGCCGCCCTTCGAAGGGGATACGCAACTTGATCTTCACTTGTTCGCCCGCATGGGCCGCGAATTGCTCCAGCGTGAACAGCGGCCGGTCCATGCCTGGAGAGGAAACTTCCAGCGTATATTCAACGGCGATCGGGTCTTCCACATCGAGCACCCCGCTCACCTGACGGCTGACGATCTCGCAATCGTCCACCAATACGCCGCCTTCCTTATCGATATAAATACGGAGCAGCGAATGGCGACCCTGAGAAATGTACTCGATTCCCCAGCACTGATAGCCAAGCGCCTCGACCACTGGGGCCAGTAAGGCCTGCAACTGTTCTAGCTTGCTCGACACCTGAACCCCCTCGTGCATGCTGTGCAAATAAAAAATGGGCGAAACGCCCACACTGGAAACACCGCCTGGAAGCGGCGCATGTGCTGATCAGCTAACAAAAAGCCCCTGAACAGGGGCTCCGCTGAATACTGGTTGCGGGGGCTGGATTTGAACCAACGACCTTCGGGTTATGAGCCCGACGAGCTACCAGACTGCTCCACCCCGCGACATAGCTGGCCCGAAAGTATAAGGCTTCAGCCTTGAACGGTCAATCGACAGCCCTGGAACAAGAAAGCCCGCAAAGTGCGGGCTTCTTGTATATGGTACCGAGAAGGGGACTCGAACCCCTACACCCTATGGGCACAACCACCTCAAGGTTGCGTGTCTACCAATTCCACCACCTCGGCAAAACTTTTGAAACCCTGTTACTTCTGCTCTTGAGCCGGAGGAACATCATTGGTGTTCGAACCGCTTTTTTGCTCTTGGAGCACCGGAACATCATCTGTTGCCGGCTTTTGCTGTGGAACTTCGAGAACCGCTGGATTCGGAAGCCCTGCCTGACTCAGTTCATGAGCCTTTTGCTTAGCAAAGTATCCTAACCCCAAGCTGGTCAAGAAGAAACATGCAGCGAGTATACCAGTAAACTTACTCAGAAAGGTAGCAGAACCTTGGCTTCCGAACACAGTATTTGAAGCCCCTGCACCGAAAGATGCGCCTGCTTCGGCACCTTTCCCCTGCTGAAGCAGCACCAGGACAACAACCCCGAGCGCAGCCAGCAGATGAAACACTACTACGACGTTTTCCAGCATCTTGTCAGCTTCCCGCGGCGCGACAGATCGCACCGAACTCATCTGCATTCAGGGCGGCCCCACCAATGAGGCCCCCGTCGATATCCGGCATACGGAACAGATCAGCCGCGTTGGCCGCCTTTACGCTGCCGCCGTACAAAAGCCGCACGCCTTGTGCAACCTCGGCATTCCTGGCCGCCAGCTTGGCGCGGATGGCTTTATGCACGTCCTGCGCCTGCTCAGGCGTTGCCGTCAAACCTGTACCAATCGCCCAGACCGGTTCGTAAGCGATGACCGCGCGTGCGAAGACTTCCACACCCAGCGTGTCGATGATGCTGTCGAGCTGTGAACCCACGACTTCAAGGGTTCGCTCGGCCTCGCGCTCCGCCAAGGTTTCGCCCACACAGAGCACGGGCAACAGCCCCACTTCCTGCGCAGCCTTGAACTTCGCCACGAGGACGCTTTCATCCTCGCCGATGACCTGCCGACGCTCCGAATGCCCTATCAGCACCAATGAGCAGCCTGCATCCATCAGCTGACTTGCCGCGACCTCACCCGTAAGCGCGCCCGGCGCCGACTGAGTGGCGAGATCTTGCGCGCCTACCGCGATACCGGAGCCCCGCAATGCCTCAACCGCTTCGCTGACGTGGAGGAAAGTCGGAAAGACCGCGACCTCTACTGTCGCTGAAAACTCCTGACTTTTCAACCCCTTGAGCAGCTCCGCAACGCTGGAGCGGGTACCGTGCATTTTCCAGTTACCAGCTACCATCAAGCGACGCATGCTTTACCCCGTCGGTCAAAGTGGGCGCAGATGTTACCCATAAGCGCAATCGGTGGCAAGCCTTCGAAGCGGCAATCACGCACAAACTTCTTCCACCACCCCGGCGAGCTCTTCCGCGTAGCGGCGCACCTGGGCTTCTTCGTCTCCCTCGACCATGACCCGCACCAGCGGCTCGGTGCCGGACTTGCGCAGCAACACCCGGCCGCGGCCGCCCATGGCATCGGTGACCCGCTGGCAGGCCTGCTCCACCGAGGGGTGGCTGACAGGGTCCTGGCCACCGTCGAAGCGAACATTGATCAGTACCTGCGGGCACTTGCGCAGGCCGTGCCGAGCCTGGGCCAGTGTTTCACCGCGACGCTTGAGGGCCAGCAGCACTTGCAGCGCGGCGATGATCGCGTCACCGGTGGTGGTGTGTTGGGAGCATACGATGTGGCCGGAATTCTCGCCTCCCAATGGCCAGCCGCGCTCGGCCATGTCAGCGATTACGTAGCGGTCGCCTACCTTGGCGCGACTGAAGGGAATGTCCAGGTCGCGCAAGGCCAGTTCCAGGCCAAGGTTGCTCATCAGGGTCCCGACCACGCCGCCTTCGAGGCGGCCGCGCTCCTTCAGGTCGCGGGCGATGATGAACAGCAGCTCGTCACCATCGACGATGGCACCGGTATGGTCGACCATCAGCACGCGATCGCCGTCGCCGTCGAAGGCGATGCCCATGTCGGCATGGCCCAGCAGCACGGCGGCCTGGAGCGCCTCCATGTGGGTCGAACCACAGTTTTCATTGATGTTGAGGCCGTCCGGCTGCACCGAGATGGCGGTGACCTGGGCGCCAAGCTCGCGGAAGACATTGGGCGCGACCTTGTAGGTAGCCCCGTGCGCGCAGTCCACCACCAGCTTGAGGCCGGCGAAGTCCGTGCTGGTGGGCACGCTGCTCTTGCAGAATTCGATATACCGGCCGGCCGCGTCGTTGATCCGCGATACCTTGCCCAGGTTGCCGGACTCGGCCACGGTCATGGGCTGGTCCATCAACTCCTCGATCATCAGCTCGATTTCGTCGGGCAGCTTGGTGCCCTGACCCGAAAAGAACTTGATGCCATTGTCGTGGTGCGGGTTGTGGGAGGCGCTGATCACGATGCCCGCCTCGGCATGGAAGGTACGCGTCAGATAGGCGATGGCAGGCGTGGGCATCGGACCCAGCAGCATCACGTCCGCCCCGGCGGCCGACAGACCGGCCTCCAGCGCGGATTCGAACATGTAGCCGGAAATGCGAGTGTCCTTGCCTACCAGCACGCGGCAGGCGCCAAGCTTGCGGAAGGCCATGCCAGCCGCCCAGCCGAGCTTGAGCATGAAGTCCGGGGTAATGGGGTATTGACCCACACGGCCCCGAATACCGTCGGTGCCGAAATATTTTTTGCTCATAGGTGCTCCGTTCGTTCTTATTGCGCCGCGCTGACTGCCGCGATCATACGCACCACATCCACCGTCTCGGCCACGTCATGCACGCGCAGGATGCGCGCGCCCTTGAGCGTGGCCAAGGCCGCCAGCGCCAGGCTGCCTGCCAGGCGCTGGTCCACGGGCTTGCCGAGGGCCTGACCGACGATACTCTTGCGCGACACACCCACCAGCAAGGGCCGCCCCAGGGCGTCCAGCTCCTCGAGCCGCTTGAACAGGCTAAGGTTGTGGCCATGGGTCTTGGCGAAGCCAAAGCCGGGGTCCAGGACGATGCGTGATGCATCGATGCCCACATTCTGACAGGCGCGCATGCGCTCGGCGAGGAAATCGGCCACTTCGCCGACCAAATCGGTGTAGAGAGGGTTGTTCTGCATGTTGCCGGGTTCGCCCTGCATATGCATCAGGCATACCGCGGCCTGAGTATCGGCCGCCGCCTCCAGGGCACCGGGACGGCGCAGAGAGCGCACATCATTGACCAGGCCCATGCCCAGCGCAGCGCTCTGCCGAATGACTGCGGGCGTGGAAGTATCCACCGAAATGATCACATCCAGCTCGGCGGCGATGGCCTCCACCACTGGACAGACGCGATCGAGCTCCTCCTGCTCGGATACAGGCAGCGCACCCGGGCGCGTCGACTCCCCCCCGACGTCGATCAGGCTTGCGCCGGCCGCGACCATGTTCCTGGCGTGCGCGAGCGCGCGCTCGACACCCTTGAAGCGGCCGCCGTCGGAGAAAGAGTCCGGGGTTACGTTGAGGATACCCATGACCTGGGTACGGGTTAAATCAAGAACCCGGTTGCCGCAAGGCAACCGGGTCGAGTGCAGCGTGGAACTCATGTAAGGCCTTAGTGTTGAGCGGCAGGACCACCGATTGGCGCCTGTGGGCGCTCACTGCCCTTGGCCGTGGTGCCCGAGGAGCCGGAACCGCCGGTCCAGTCCCGTGGTTCACGCACCGGCCGCCCGGCCATGATGTCTTCGATCTGGTCCGCGTCGATGGTCTCGTACTTCATCAGCGCATCGGCCATGGCGTCGAGCTTATCGCGATTGTCCGCCAGGATCTGCTTGGCCGTGGAGTAGCAGTGATCGATGATACTGCGAACCTCGGAATCGATCATCTTCGCGGTTTCGCCAGACACACTGCCGTTCTGCGAGCTGCCGCCGCGGCCCAGGAACACTTCGCCCTCTTCCTCGGCATACATCAGCGGCCCCATCTTCTCGGACAGGCCCCACTTGGTGACCATGTTCCGGGCGATCTGGCTGGCGCGCATGATGTCGTTGGACGCACCCGTGGTCACGCCATCGAAGCCCAGGGTCATCTCCTCGGCGATGCGGCCGCCGTAGAGCGAGCAGATCTGGCTGACCAGGGCGCGCTTGGACAGGCTGTAGCGATCCTCCTCCGGCAGGAACATGGTCACGCCCAGGGCGCGGCCACGAGGAATGATGGAGACCTTGTACACCGGATCATGTTCCGGAACGATGCGGCCGACGATGGCATGGCCGGCTTCGTGGTAAGCGGTATTGCGCTTTTCCTTGTCCGACATGACCATGGTCTTGCGCTCGGCGCCCATCATGATCTTGTCCTTGGCCAGCTCGAACTCGCGCATCTCGACGATGCGCTTGCCGGCGCGAGCGGCGAACAGGGAAGCCTCGTTGACCAGGTTGGCCAGGTCGGCGCCCGAGAAGCCGGGAGTACCACGGGCGATGACCGCGGCGTTCACGTCTTCGCTCACCGGCACCTTGCGCATGTGTACCTTGAGGATCTGCTCGCGGCCACGAATGTCCGGCAGCCCCACCACGACCTGGCGGTCGAAGCGGCCCGGACGCAGCAGGGCCGGGTCCAGCACGTCGGGGCGGTTGGTGGCGGCGATCACGATGATGCCGTCGTTCATTTCGAAGCCGTCCATCTCCACCAGCAGCTGGTTGAGGGTTTGCTCACGCTCGTCGTGACCACCGCCCATGCCAGCGCCACGGTGGCGGCCAACAGCGTCGATTTCATCGATGAAGATGATGCAGGGGGCGTGCTTCTTGGCCTGCTCGAACATGTCGCGCACACGGCTGGCGCCGACACCCACGAACATTTCGACGAAGTCCGAACCCGAAATGGTGAAGAACGGTACCTTCGCCTCGCCAGCGATGGCCTTGGCCAGCAGCGTCTTGCCGGTACCGGGCGGGCCGACCATCAGCACGCCGCGGGGGATGCGACCACCCAGGCGCTGGAACTTGCCCGGGTCGCGCAGGAATTCGACCAACTCGCCCACTTCTTCCTTGGCTTCGTCGCAGCCGGCGACGTCGGCCAGGGTAGTCTTGACCTGGTCCTCGGACAGCAGTCGCGCCTTGCTCTTGCCGAAGCTCATGGGCCCACCCTTGCCACCGGCGCCGCCCTGCATCTGCCGCATGAAGAACATGAACACGGCGATGATCACGAGGATCGGGAAGCTGGCGACCAGCAGCTGAGTCCAGATGCTCTGCTGCTCGGGCTGCTTGCCCTCGATCACCACCTTGTTGTCCACCAGGTCGCCGATCAGGCCGTTGTCCTGTATCGCCGGGCGGATGGTCTTGAAGTTGTCGCCGTCGTTTCGCTTGCCGGTGATCACGTAGCCGTCGACCTGCACGCGCTCGATCTTGCCGTCCTTCACCTGCTGGATGAAGTCCGAATAGTTGAGGGTTTGCGGCTCGTTGGGGCTGGAGAAATTGTTCATCACCGTCACGAGAACGGCGGCGATGATCAGCCACAGGATGAGATTCTTTGCCATATCGTTCAATTCGCTACCCTCTGAAGCCGATCCCTAAGACCCAGCGCCAGGCTTCGTATGATGTCCATCGGCCTAACTTACTACACAACCTAGGCATGCGCAGACGCCGCTTGTAACGCTTTGTGAAACTTTTGACTGCGTAATACTCGCTTATGCTTCATCGCAGCCACCATTTGAAAAAAGCTATCGGCTGCCATGAGGCTGCTTCAGTGTAGCCTTCAGCCCTTGAACCCGCGCGCCAGAAGGTATTGCTCGCGAGAGCGATCCCGGGAGGACAGGGGCTTGCGCATCTGTACCTTGTCGAACATCTGCCGAACGGTCTTGAGGTAGGTGTCGAAGCCCTCGCCCTGGAAGATCTTGATCAGAAAATCCCCGCCTGGCTTGAGCACCCGGCTGGCCAGGTCCAGGGCAAGCTCGCACAGGAACATGGCCCGGGGCATGTCCACCGCGCTCAGTCCACTCATATTGGGGGCCATGTCTGAAATAACAAGGTCCACCTCGCTGCCACCGACCGCTTCGAGGATCTGCGCGAGCACGGCGTCCTGGGTGAAGTCCCCTTGGATGAAGGTCACGTCGGGGATGCTGTCCATTTCCAGGATGTCCGACGCGATCAGCCGGCCCTGGCCGCCGATCAGCCGACTGGTCACCTGCGACCAGCCCCCCGGCGCGGCACCGAGGTCGATCACCGACATGCCGGGGCGGATGAGCTTGTCCTTTTCCTGGATCTCCAGCAGCTTGTAGCTGGCGCGAGAACGGTAGCCATCCTTCTGCGCCATTTTCACGTAAGGGTCGTTGAAATGTTCTTTAAGCCAGTTATGGCTTGTCTTGGAACGGGCCACTGGGCACCTCTGGGTAGGGCGGCGTTGCGTGTCGCTGGGCTTAATACCGGGCGCTCGGGTAAAATGGCCGCCGTTTTATACGGTTTCAATCAAAGGGTCAGATTATGCCGCTCAATACAGAGCAGAAGAAGCAATACAAATCCATCGGTCACCATCTCAAGCCGGTCTTGATCGTAGCCGAGAATGGCGTCAGCGAGGGTGTGGCGGCCGAACTGGAGCGTGCCCTGGCCGACCACGAGCTGATCAAGGTGAAGGTGAACATCCTCGACCGGGAAGAACGCCTGGAGGCCATCACCGGCCTGTGCCAGGCGGGGCGCGCGGAGCTGGTCCAGGTCATCGGCAAGATGGCCCTGATCTACCGCCGCAATCCACAGCCGAACAAGCAGCTGTCGAACATCCATCGGTTCCACTGATACGACAGGCCCCAAGGCCTCGTTCGCGAGCCGCGCGCGCATCCCGCAGGGTCGTTCATTCCCCTGCAGGAGCGAGCGACAGCTCGCGAATAACTCTACAGGCCAGAAGCCCTAGATGTGCAAGACCTCGATGATCTCGTACTCGACGGTACCGCTCGGGGTCTTGACCACCACCACGTCGCCCTCTTCCTTGCCGATCAGCGAGCGGGCGATGGGCGAACCGACGGACAGCTTGCCGGCCTTGATGTCGGCCTCGTCCTCGCCGACGATCTGATACTTCACGCGCTCGTCGGTTTCGGTATTGGCGATTTCCACGGTGGTACCGAAGATCACCTTGCCAGTCGGCTCGATGGTGGTCACGTCGATCACCACGGCGTTCTGCAGGCGCCCTTCGATGTCACGGATACGCGCCTCGGCCAGGCCCTGCTCTTCACGGGCGGCATGGTATTCGGCGTTTTCCTTCAGGTCGCCCAGCTCGCGGGCCTCGCCGATCTTCGCGCTGATCAGCGGGCGTTGCTCCTTGAGCGCCTTCAGCTCCTGCTCCAGGGCGCGCGCGCCCTGGACGGTCATGGGGTATTTATTCATGCGTTGAGTCCTGCGTGTAGATC
Source organism: Pseudomonas sp. DC3200b2 (assembly GCF_049895785.1). Lineage (NCBI taxonomy): Bacteria > Pseudomonadati > Pseudomonadota > Gammaproteobacteria > Pseudomonadales > Pseudomonadaceae > Pseudomonas > Pseudomonas sp. DC3200b2. Next base: position 50,587 of record NZ_JAFCTA010000009.1, read on the forward strand.
CTGCAACCGGCGCACGGTCTTTTCAGGGCCGAATTTCAGCGCCTCACAAATGGCTTCGCCCGCAGCGATGGTAGTGGTGCAGTAGATCTTGTGCTGCAAGGCGTTGCGACGAATCGAGTAGGAATCGGCGATGGACTGGCGGCCTTCGGTGGTGTTGATGATCAAGGTGACTTCGTCGTTCTTGATCATGTCGACCACATGAGGGCGGCCTTCGGTCACCTTGTTCACACGGCGTACCTTCAGGCCAGCCTCTTCGATCACCTTGGCGGTGCCGCTGGTGGCGACGATGGCGAAGCCCTGGTCGATCAGCTGGCGCGCCACGTTGGCCACGAAGGGCTTGTCGTCGTCGCGCACGCTGATGAAGGCCGTGCCGCCGGTGGGCAGTACCTCGCTGGCGCCCATCTGGGCCTTGGCGAAGGCCTCGCCGAAGGTATCGCCCACGCCCATCACTTCCCCGGTGGATTTCATCTCCGGGCCCAGGATCGGGTCAACCCCCGGGAACTTGGCGAAGGGGAACACCGCCTCTTTCACGCTGTAGAAGTTGGGGATGATTTCCTTGGTGAAGCCCAGTTCCTTCAGGGTTTTGCCGGCCATGACACGGGCCGCGATCATCGCCAGGGAGGTGCCGATGCACTTGGAGACGAAAGGCACGGTGCGGGAGGCACGCGGGTTGACCTCGATCACGTAGATCTTGTCGCCCTGCAAGGCCAGCTGCACGTTCATCAGGCCGACCACGCCCAGCTCCAGGGCCATCTTCTTCACCTGCTCGCGCACTTCGTTCTGCACGTGTTCGGGCAAGGAATACGGCGGCAGCGAACAGGCCGAGTCACCGGAGTGCACGCCCGCCTGTTCGATGTGCTGCATGATGGCGCCGATGACCACGTCCTGGCCGTCGCACACCGCGTCCACGTCCATCTCGATGGCGCAGTTGAGGAAGTGGTCCAGCAACACCGGGCTGTCGTTGGACACCTGCACCGCCTCGCGCAGGTAGCGTTTGAGCTCTTCGAGCTCGTAGACGATTTCCATGGCACGGCCGCCCAGCACGTAGGACGGGCGCACCACCAGCGGATAGCCGATGCTGCCGGCGGCGCGAATGGCTTCTTCTTCGCTGCGCACGGTGGCGTTCGGCGGCTGCAGCAGGTTCAGGCGCTGCACCATCTGCTGGAAACGCTCGCGGTCTTCGGCGCGGTCGATGGCATCCGGGCTGGTGCCGATGATGGGCACGCCGGCCTCTTCCAGGGCGCGGGCCAGCTTCAGCGGAGTTTGCCCGCCGTAGTGCACGATCACGCCCTTGGGCTTCTCGACCCGCACCACTTCCAGCACGTCTTCCAGGGTCAGCGGCTCGAAGTAGAGGCGGTCCGAGGTGTCGTAGTCGGTGGATACGGTTTCCGGGTTGCAGTTGACCATGATGGTTTCATAGCCATCGTCGCGCAGAGCCAGGGCCGCATGCACGCAGCAATAGTCGAACTCGATGCCCTGGCCGATCCGGTTCGGGCCGCCGCCGAGGATCATGATCTTCTCGCGGTCGGACGGGTTGGCCTCGCACTCTTCCTCATAGGTGGAGTACAGGTACGCGGTATCGGTGGAGAATTCGGCGGCGCAGGTGTCGACCCGCTTGTACACCGGGAAGATCTCCAGCTTGTGGCGATGACGACGCAGGTTCTTGTCGGTCACGCCCAGCAGCTTGGCCAGGCGCTGGTCGGAGAAGCCCTTGCGCTTGAGACGGAACATCAGCGCCTTGTCGATATCGGCCAGGCCCAGGGTCTTGACCTTCTCTTCTTCCTTGATGAGGTCTTCGATCTGCACCAGGAACCAGTGGTCGATCTTGGTCAGGGCGAAGATCTGCTCGCAGGTCATGCCGGCGCGGAAGGCATCGGCCACGTACCAGATGCGCTCGGCGCCCGGCACGGTCAGCTCGCGCTTGAGGATGCTGTGGTATTCGGGGTTGCTCGGCTCGACCTTCGGGTCCAGGCCGGCCACGCCGACTTCAAGGCCGCGCAGGGCCTTCTGCAGGGATTCCTGGAAGGTCCGGCCGATGGCCATGACCTCGCCGACGGATTTCATCTGGGTGGTCAGGCGGGCGTCGGCCTTGGCGAACTTCTCGAAGGCGAAGCGCGGCAGCTTGGTGACCACGTAGTCGATGGACGGCTCGAAGGAGGCCGGGGTCTTGCCGCCGGTGATGTCGTTCTGCAGTTCGTCCAGGGTGTAGCCCACCGCCAGCTTGGCCGCGACCTTGGCGATCGGGAAGCCGGTGGCCTTGGAAGCCAGGGCGGAGGAGCGGGATACCCGGGGGTTCATCTCGATGACCACCATGCGACCGGTATCCGGGCAGATGCCGAACTGCACGTTGGAACCGCCGGTTTCCACGCCGATTTCACGCAGCACCGCCAGGGAGGCGTTGCGCATGATCTGGTATTCCTTGTCGGTGAGCGTCTGCGCCGGGGCCACGGTGATGGAGTCACCGGTATGCACGCCCATGGGGTCGAAGTTCTCGATGGAGCAGACGATGATGCAGTTGTCCTTTTTGTCGCGGACCACCTCCATCTCGTACTCTTTCCAGCCGATCAGGGATTCGTCGATCAGCAGCTCTTTGGTGGGCGACAGGTCCAGGCCACGGGCGCAGATCTCTTCGAACTCTTCGCGGTTGTAGGCGATGCCACCGCCGGTGCCGCCCATGGTGAACGACGGACGAATGATGCACGGAAAGCCCAGGCGCTCAAGCACCGCGTTGGCTTCTTCCATGCTGTGGGCGATACCCGAGCGCGGGCATTCCAGGCCGATGGCTTTCATGGCCTTGTCGAAGCGAGAGCGGTCTTCGGCCTTGTCGATGGTGTCGGCGTTGGCGCCGATCATTTCCACGCCGAATTTTTCCAGCACACCTTCGCGCTCCAGGTCCAGGGCGCAGTTCAGGGCGGTCTGGCCACCCATGGTCGGCAGCAGGGCGTCCGGGCGCTCCTTCTCGATGATCTTGGCGACGGTCTGCCACTTGATCGGCTCGATGTAGGTGGCGTCGGCCATGGCCGGGTCGGTCATGATGGTGGCCGGGTTGGAGTTCACCAGGATGACCCGATACCCTTCCTCGCGCAGCGCCTTGCAGGCCTGGGCGCCGGAGTAGTCGAACTCACAGGCCTGGCCGATGACGATGGGGCCGGCACCGAGGATCAGGATGCTTTTGATGTCTGTACGTTTTGGCATGGTTGTCACTCAATTCCGCGAATCGGTGGGCGAGCCCGGCTGGGGCGAGCCGCCTCGAACAATCTAGGGCCGCGCCGTCCCGCCCGGCTGGAGCGGGCGGGCCGAGGGCTATCAGCAGTTAGCGGCGCTTGGCCATCGCATCGATGAAGCGGTCGAACAGCGGGGCGACGTCGGTCGGCCCCGGGCTGGCTTCAGGGTGGCCCTGGAAGCTGAACGCGTCCTTGTCGGTGAGCTCGATGCCCTGCAGGGTGCCGTCGAACAGCGACTTGTGGATGGCGCGCACGTTCTTGGGCAGGGTGCTTTCATCCACCGCGAAGCCGTGGTTCTGGCTGGTGATCATCACCACGCCGGTGTCCAGGTCCTGCACCGGGTGGTTGGCACCATGGTGGCCCGTATCCATCTTCACCGTACGGGCACCCGCGGCCAGGGCCAGCAACTGGTGGCCCAGGCAGATGCCGAACACCGGCGTGTCGGTTTCCAGAATGTCCTGGATCGCCTTGATCGCGTAGTCGCAAGGCTCAGGATCGCCAGGCCCATTGGACAGGAACACGCCATCGGGCTTGAGTGCCAGCACTTCATTGGCCGGGGTTTGCGCCGGTACCACGGTCAGGCGGCAGCCACGGGCCACCAGCATGCGCAGGATATTCAGCTTCACGCCATAGTCGTAGGCGACTACGTGATACGGCAGGTCTTCGTCCTTCATCACCGCATGGGTGTCGGTGGCCAGGGCCCAGACGCCTTCACGCCAGCTGTAGGTTTCCTTGGTGCTGACTTCCTTGGCCAGGTCCATGCCCTTGAGGCCCGGGAAGGCGCGAGCGGCGGCGATGGCCGCTTCCTCGGAGATGTCGTCGCCGGCCAGGATGCAGCCATTCTGCGCGCCCTTCTCACGCAGCAGGCGGGTCAGGCGGCGGGTGTCGATCCCGGCGATGGCCACCACATTGTTGGCCTTGAGGTAGTCGGACAGGGACTGGGTATTACGCCAGTTGCTGGCCACCAGCGGCAGGTCGCGGATCACCAGGCCGGCGGACCAGACGCGGTCAGCCTCGGCGTCCAGCGCGGTGGTACCGGTGTTGCCGATGTGCGGATAGGTCAGGGTAACGATCTGCTGGGCGTAGGAAGGGTCGGTGAGAATTTCCTGATAGCCGGTCATTGCGGTGTTGAACACCACCTCTCCGACGGTCTGGCCGTCGGCTCCGATCGCTTCACCGCGAAAGATGCTGCCGTCGGCAAGGGCGAGTATGGCTGGCTTAGTCAAGAAGACCTCCGATAAATCAAGCCTGAAGGGGCGAACGCAGGTTGTAAAAAAGCGGAGAGACGTATTGACACGTCACCCCGCTTTTTCATCGAATCATCTGCGCGCTTTTAGTGGACACACTAAAGCTGTAGCTTACAGAAAAGCGACATTTAGGTCCACTCCCGGCACAGGCTAAATTCGCCGGGCCGCCAGACGGCTATTGTAGGAAGGCAGGCCACGGAATACCGGACCAACCTGCATAACAGCCGGCCTTGGCGGCGACTGGGCGTAGCAGGGTGCCAGAGGCCTGGTCGCGGCTAAGGCCGGCTGCTACAGCGAGATACCGACCACCCTTGTAGCAGCCCGCCTTGGCGGCGACTGGGCAAACACCCGTGGTCTGGGTTGCTTATCGCAGGTCAAGCACATCCTGCATGTCATACAGCCCCGGCGCGCGACCTTCCAGCCACAGGGCGGCACGCACCGCACCCTTGGCGAAGGTCATGCGGCTCGAGGCCTTGTGGGTAATCTCCACACGCTCGCCTTCGGCGGCGAACAGCACGGTATGGTCACCCACCACATCGCCAGCGCGCACGGTGGCGAAGCCGATGGTCTGCCGGTCGCGCGCGCCGGTCTGGCCTTCGCGCCCGTATACGGCTACTTCCTCGAGGTCACGCCCCAAGGCACTGGCCACCACTTCGCCCATGCGCAGGGCAGTACCGGAAGGCGCGTCCACCTTGTGCCGGTGGTGGGCCTCGATGATCTCGATATCCACTTCATCGCCCAGCACCCGAGCGGCAGTGTCGAGCAGCTTCAGGCACAGGTTGACGCCCACGCTGAAGTTGGCCGCGAACACGATAGGAATGTCCTTGGCCGCCTCGGCCAGACGCTCCTTTTCCTCGACACTGAAGCCGGTGGTACCGATGACCATGGCCTTGCCAGCCTTGCGGCAGAACGCCAGGTTCTTCAGGGTCACCGATGGATGGGTGAAGTCGATCAGCACATCGAACTCCTCCCCCACCTTGGCCAGGTCCCCGGAAAGCGGCACGCCGATACGGCCCAGGGCCGCCAGCTCGCCGGCGTCGGCACCGACCAGGGTGCTGTCGGCGCGATCGATGGCGGCGGTAAGGCCGGCACCCGGTGCCTGCTGCACCGCCTCGATCAGGGTTTTGCCCATGCGGCCGGCGGCCCCCATCACAGCTATACGTCGCATCAGTGAATCCTTTTGATCGTTCGCTTCAGAGGTCGCCAAAGAAGCGCTTCATGCCTTCGAACCAACCGCTGGCCTTGGGCGAGTGGGTGGTGTTGCCTTCCAGCGAAGCGCGGAACTCTTCCAGCAGCTCGCGCTGGCGGCGATCCAGGTTGACCGGGGTTTCCACGGCGACGCGGCAGAGCAGGTCGCCCGGACCACCCCCGCGCACCGGTGCCACGCCCTTGCCGCGCAGGCGGAACTGCTTGCCGGTCTGGGTGCCCTCCGGGATCTTGAGCTTGACCCGACCATCGAGGGTCGGCACTTCCAGCTCGCCACCCAGGGCCGCGTCGGTGAAGCTGATCGGCACTTCGCAATAGAGGTTCTTGCCGTCGCGCTGGAAGATCGAGTGCTCGCGCACGTTGATCACCACGTAGAGATCGCCGGTGGGGCCACCCTGGGCGCCCGCCTCGCCTTCGCCGGACAGGCGAATGCGGTCGCCGGTATCCACCCCTGGTGGCACCTTGACCGAAAGGGTCTTGAACTCTTCCACGCGCCCTTCGCCATGGCAGCCATCGCAAGGGTCGGAGATGATCTTGCCCTGGCCATGGCAGCGCGGGCAGGTTTGCTGTACGGAGAAGAAGCCCTGTTGCATGCGGACCTGGCCGATGCCGGCACAGGTGGGACAGGTCACGGGGGCGGAGCCTTTCTTGGCACCGCTGCCGTCGCACACCTTGCAGTTGACCAGGGTGGGCACGCGAATGCTCACGGTGGTACCGCGCACGGCTTCTTCCAGGTCCAGCTCAAGGGTGTAGCGCAGGTCGCTGCCACGCTGGGCACCACCACGGCCACCACGGCCGCCGCCGAAGAAGTCGCTGAAGACATCGCCGAAGATGTCGGAGAAGTTGGCACCGCCGAAGCCCGGCCCGCCACCGCCCATCTGGGGGTCTACCCCGGCATGACCGTACTGGTCGTAGGCGGCGCGCTTGCTGGCGTCGGAAAGCACTTCATAGGCCTCGTTGGCCTCCTTGAAGCTTTCTTCGGCGGCCTTGTCGCCCGGGTTGCGGTCCGGGTGATACTTCATCGCCAGGCGGCGATAGGCTTTCTTCAGGTCGGCTTCGCTTGCGCCCCGCTCTACCCCAAGTACCTCGTAATAGTCACGCTTAGCCATATGGTCGTTTTACACCCTGAATAAGATTCGCCAATGCTTCCTGGCCTGAGCCAGGAAGCGCGCTGGCCGAGCCACGCCGCCACGCCTGAAGGCGGAGCGACCGCTGGCACGCTTGCCGGCCCGGCGCCGGGGTGGATAGCTGCACCCCCTGCGTTCGCGCCATGGTCAGCAGAGCGCGCCCGGCAAACCGGGCGCGATGAATTTCCTGTGTTCCAGACACGCCAACGCGGGGACCAGGGCCCCCGCGCGGCGACATGCTACCAGTCACCGCGCGAATGCAGGAAACCGGCCGATCACAAGTAAGGCTTACTTGTTGTCTTTCACTTCTTCGAACTCGGCATCGACGACGTCGTCGTGCTTCTTCGGCTCTTCAGCTGCCGGCTGCGCGCCAGCTTCCTGAGGGCCTGCCTCGGCGTACATCTTCTGGGCCACAGGCGCGGTGACCTTGGACAGCTCTTCGATGCGCGCCTCGATGGCCGCCTTGTCGTCGCCCTTCACGGCCGTTTCCAGCGCGCTGACCGCGGTTTCGATGGCCGCTTTCTCTTCGGCGGTCACCTTGTCGCCCGCCTCGCTGACCATCTTGCGGGTGGAGTGCACCAGCGCGTCGCCCTGGTTGCGCGCAGTGGCCAGCTCTTCGAACTTGCGGTCTTCCTCGGCGTTGGCCTCGGCGTCACGCACCATCTGCTGGATTTCTTCCTCGGACAGGCCGGAGTTGGCCTTGATCACGATGGACTGCTGCTTGCCGGTGGCCTTGTCTTTCGCGCCCACGTGCAGGATGCCGTTGGCGTCGATGTCGAAGGTCACTTCGATCTGAGGCACGCCACGCGGTGCGGGCGGGATGTCGCTCAGGTCGAACTTGCCCAGGGACTTGTTCTGCGCGGCCTGCTTGCGCTCACCCTGCAGCACGTGAATGGTCACGGCGCTCTGGTTGTCGTCAGCGGTGGAGAACACCTGGGACTTCTTGGTCGGGATGGTGGTGTTCTTCTCGATCAAGGGGGTCATCACGCCGCCCATGGTTTCGATACCCAGGGTCAGCGGGCTGACGTCCAGCAGCAGTACGTCCTTCACATCACCGGCCAGTACCGCGCCCTGGATGGCGGCGCCCATGGCAACGGCTTCGTCCGGGTTGACGTCCTTGCGCGCTTCCTTGCCGAAGAAATCGCTGACAGTCTTCTGAACCAGCGGCATGCGGGTCTGGCCACCGACGAGGATCACGTCGTTGATCGAACCAACGTCGATGCCGGCGTCCTTGAGCGCGATGCGGCAAGGCTCGATGGTGCGCTGCACCAGGTCTTCGACCAGCGACTCGAGCTTGGCGCGCGAGATCTTCACGTTCAGGTGCTTCGGCCCGGTGGCGTCGGCAGTGACATATGGCAGGTTGACGTCGGTCGACTGGGAGGACGACAGTTCGATCTTGGCCTTTTCAGCGGCTTCTTTCAGACGCTGCATCGCCAGCGGGTCACCCTTGAGGTTCATGCCGCTTTCTTTCTTGAACTCGTCGACCAGGTAGTCGATCAGGCGGATGTCGAAGTCTTCACCACCGAGGAAGGTGTCGCCGTTGGTGGCCAGCACTTCGAACTGGTGCTCGCCGTCGACTTCAGCGATTTCGATCACGGACACGTCGAAGGTACCGCCGCCCAGGTCGTACACGATGACGGTGTGGTCGCCCTTGGCCTTGTCCATGCCGTATGCCAGCGCGGCCGCGGTCGGCTCGTTGATGATGCGCTTGACGTCCAGGCCGGCGATACGGCCGGCGTCCTTGGTGGCCTGACGCTGGCTGTCGTTGAAGTAGGCCGGAACGGTGATCACCGCTTCGGTGACCGGCTCGCCGAGGTAGTCTTCGGCGGTCTTCTTCATTTTCTTCAGCACTTCGGCCGAGATCTGAGGAGGCGCCATCTTCTGGCCGTTCACTTCGACCCAGGCGTCACCGTTGTCGGCCTTGGCGATCTTGTACGGGACCATCTTGATGTCTTTCTGTACGACTTCTTCGTCGAACTTGCGACCGATCAGGCGCTTCACCGCATACAGGGTGTTGTGCGGGTTGGTGACCGCCTGGCGCTTGGCCGACTGGCCGACCAGGATTTCACCGTCGTTGGCGTAGGCGATGATCGAAGGGGTGGTACGCGCGCCTTCGGCGTTTTCGATGACCTTGACGTTGCCGTTCTCCAGAACGGAGACGCAGGAGTTGGTCGTCCCCAGGTCAATACCGATAATCTTGCCCATGTATGAAACTCTCCCGAAACTTTGAATTGGGTTGCCGCGCCAGTGGTGGCTGTACGCGGTAGCACTCGAACGCTTGACGACTAGATGGGGGCCGCTCTACGGATTTCAAGCCTTCTCGTCGATAGAAGGCGTGGCCGCGGCGGCAGGCTTGCTGACCACCACCATGGCGGGGCGCAGCAGGCGGCCATTGAGCTGGTAACCCTTCTGGAACACCTTGATCACGGTGTTGGGTTCCACCTCGGCGCTTTCCTGCATGGCCATGGCCTGGTGGTGCTCGGCATTGAAGGGCTCGCCGTGCGGGTCCACCGCTTCGGCGCCGTAGCGCTTGAGGGTGTCGGCGAACATCTTCAGGGTCAGCTGCATGCCTTCACGCATGGGGCGCAGGGCTTCGTCATCGGCGCTGGACATTTCCAGGCCGCGCTCGAGGCTGTCGATGATCGGCAGCAGCTCGCCGGCGAACTTCTCCAGGGCGAACTTGTGAGCCTTCTCCACGTCCTGCTCGGCGCGGCGGCGAATGTTCTGCACTTCGGCAGCCACGCGCAGGGATTGGTCCTTGGCTGCGGCCAACTGCTCCTCGAGGGCCTGTACCTGAGCGGCAAGATCCTCGCCAGCGGCTTCCGGCGCCGCGGTCGCTTGCGGGTTCTGTTCGTCCAGAGTCTTGTCTTCAGCCATGGAATTCTCCTTTTGAATGCGTTAGCGGGGTTCGGCCGAGGAAGCCCCGCGCCTGTTGCCGGCCTATATGGGGGCGTCGGCGACGGGTTCAAGGGCCTGACTGGCTAAAGACCTTCCCGAACGTACTGGCTTTCATCCCAGGGCGACGCCTGGCATTGTCAGCCCATGCGAAGCACTGTATAAATAACCAGACCTTTTCCACCTCGGGGATCGTGACCATGCTGGTACACCTGTCCGTTCACAACTACGCCATCGTCGAACACCTGGACCTGGAGCTGGAGCGCGGCATGAGCGTGATCACCGGGGAAACCGGCGCGGGCAAGTCCATAATGCTCGACGCCCTGGGCCTGACCCTGGGCGACCGGGCCGACAGCGGCGTGGTGCGTCCAGGGGCCGACAAGGCGGACATCCTGGCCACCTTCGACGTGAGCGAAATCCCCGATGCCCGGGCCTGGCTGTCCGAGCGGGACCTGGACACGGACGCCCACTGCATCCTGCGTCGGGTGATCACCAGCGAAGGCCGTTCGCGCGCCTACATCAACGGCACCCCCAGCCCCCTGGGCGACCTGAAGGCGCTGGGCGAACTGCTGATCGACATCCACGGCCAGCACGAGCACCAGTCGCTGCTCAAGCCGGATACCCACCGCCGCCTGCTGGACGAATACGCCGGCGCGGTGGACCTGGCCCGCCAGGTCAGCCTGGCCGCCCAGCGCTGGCGGCAAACCCGCCAGGAAATCCATCGGCTCTCCAGCACCAGCGACGAACAGCGGGCCCGCCATCAGTTGCTCAGCTACCAGCTCGAAGAGCTGGAAAACCTGGCCCTGGGCGAGAACGAGCTGGAGGAACTGGAAGAAGCCCAGAAGAACCTGGCCAACGCCGAGGGCCTGTTCGCCACCAGCCGCCAGGTGGTGGAGCAATGCGCCGAGAGCGACTCGGGCAATATCCTCGACGCCCTGGGCGCCTGCCTGAACCGGCTCACCGCCATCGCCAACCCACCGCGTGCTCTGCAGGAAGCGGCCAACATGCTGGCGAGCGCGCAAATCCAGGTAGAGGAGGCGGTGGGCGAGCTCAACCGCTTCGTGGACAACTTCGAGGCGGACCCGGCTCGCCTGCAACTGGTGGAAGAACGCCTGGACACCATCTATACCCTGGCCCGCAAGCACCGGGTGCAGCCCAACGAAGTGGCGGCCCTGCAGCAGAAGCTGTTCGACGAGGTGGAAAGCCTGGCCGCGTGCGACGAGTCCATCGAGCGCCTGGAGGGCGAACTGGCGGCCTTTGCGCGTCATTATCACGAGAAGGCCAGCGAGCTCACCGGCCTGCGCGCCGAGGCGGCCAAGCGGCTGGCCGCGGCGGTGCAGGAAGAAATCCACCGCCTTGGCATGCCGGGCGGGCGCTTCCAGATCGACCTCAAGCCCCACGCCGGCGATGACCTGCACCCCCACGGCCAGGAAAGCGTGGAGCTGATGGTCAGCGCCAACCCGGGCCAGCCGATCAAGTCCTTGGCGAAGGTGGCCTCTGGCGGCGAACTGTCGCGTATCAGCCTGGCGATTCAGGTGATCACCGCGCAAACCTCGCGCACCCCCACCCTGGTCTTCGACGAAGTGGACGTGGGCATCGGCGGCCCCACCGCAGAGATCGTTGGCCAGTTGCTGCGTCGGCTGGGGGATCGCGGCCAAGTGCTCACGGTCACCCACCTGCCTCAGGTGGCGGCCCAGGGTCATCATCACCTGTTCGTGCACAAGCTGCGCGGCAACGACGAAACCCGCACGGCGGTGCGCAGCCTGGCCAAGGCCGAGCGCATCGAGGAAGTAGCGCGGATGCTCGGCGGCGTGGACCTGACCAAGGAGTCCCTGGCTCATGCGCGCAAGATGGTGGTCAGCGCCAAGGGCTGATGCCACGGCCCTGATACACGAAACCCGCCATTGGGCGGGTTTCGTTTTATTGCGGCTCGGCTTATTTAGGCCGGCGCACGTACAACACCAGATTGTGGTCCACCAGCTCGAAGCCATGTTCGGCCACGATTTCCTTCTGACGCTTTTCTATCTCGCTGTCGAAGAATTCGATCACTTCGCCGGAGTCCACGTCGACCATGTGGTCGTGATGGCCGCCGTCGGCCAGCTCGAACACGGCATGGCCGCCGTCGAAGTTATGGCGAACCACGAGCCCCGCGGCCTCGAACTGGGTCAGTACACGGTAGACCGTGGCCAGCCCGACGTCTTCACCCGCTTCCATGAGGGCCTTGTACACGTCCTCAGCGCTCATATGGCGCTGCTCGGCCGAGTCAAGCATTTGCAGGATCTTGACCCGAGGGAGGGTCACCTTCAGTCCTGCTTTTCGTAGTTCGTTGTTTTCAACCATGGTCAGCTTTCTCGCCGATGCTGCTTCGCAGCTTGATTCAATGCGGGTATGATCGGGGCTTTGTTGACCCAGCCAAGATAGTGGAAGTCGCCCACCGATGCAAAACACCAAGCACCTGCTTACCAGCCTCACCTTCGTGGGCCTGCTCGCACTCGCCGGTTGTTCGTTCCCCGGGGTTTATAAGATCGACATCCAGCAGGGCAATGTCGTCACGCAGGACATGATAGACCAGTTGAGGCCTGGAATGACCCGGCGGCAAGTGCGGTTTATCATGGGCAACCCGATGCTGGTCGACACCTTCCACCCCAATCGCTGGGACTATCTCTACAGCATGCAGCAAGGTGGCGCGCGTCGGCAGCAGGAGCGCATCAGCGTCTTCTTCAACGAGCAGGATCAACTCGCCAGCCTTTCCGGCGACTTCATGCCGGGCGTGAGCCGCGACGACAGCATCCTCGGCAAGGACAACAACGCCGCGCCGGCAGATTCCACCGCTCCCGCGCAGCAGCCCGAACAGCCCCAGGCGCCCGCGCAGCCAGGCTCGCTGCTGGACCAGATCCAGCGCGACGTGGACCAGGCCAAGCCCGTGCCGGTACCCAGCCCGGCGCCCATCGAGACCTCGCCGCAGTAATACGGCCCAGCCATGCAAAAGCCCGGTTCTTACACCGGGCTTTTTCGTTATGGCGAACTTGCCACCTGGCTAAGGGTGAGCTTTAGGGCAATAGACTCAGCCATTCAACTGCTTGGCCCGTTGGCAGAAAGCGTCCACCAGAGTGTTCGCGGCCTGGTTGAACAGCGGCCCGAGGGTGGCGCGCACCAGGGGGCCGTCGTAGTCGAAGGCCAGGTCCAGGCTGATCTTGCAGGCTTTTTCGCCCAACGGCTTGAAGATCCAGACACCATGGAGCTGGGTAAAGGGCCCTTCCTCCAGGTTCATCTCGATCTTCTCACCGGGCGTGAGGGTGTTGCGGGTCACCAGCCGCTGGCTGAGGCCGCCCTTGGCCACCTCGAGGCTGGCGCGCATGAAGTCCGCGCCGGTTTCCAACACTCGCGTGGACGAACACCATGGCAGGAATTCCGGATAGCGCGCCACGTCGTTGACCAGGTCGTAGAGGAACTGGGCCGGATAAGGCAGCAGGGCGGAACGTTGAATATGGGTAGTCATGAACGCGTCACTTCCAAAGCTGAGCGGCAAATACGACGAGAATGCCGCACGGCGCCACATAGCGCATCAAAAAGAAGGTGAGCTCGAACAGCCGTGGGTTACGAATGGCCAGCTCATCGCGCACGGCCTCCCGCCCCATGACCCAGCCCGCGAAGAGAACGAAGCAGAGGCCGCCCAGCGGCAGCATGATACGGGACGTGAAGAAATCCACCACGCCGAAGAAGTCCAGGCCGGTTTGCGCTCCCCATTCATAGAGGCGCAAGCCAGCGCCATCGTTCACGAAAAATTTCGCCTGCTTCCACAGGTTGAAGGAAAACACCGTGCCCAGGCCGAACAGCCAGCAGGCCAGCGCCAGCCAGGTAGCGACCCAGGCGCGCGAAGTGTTGTAGCGCTCCACGAGGAAGGCGACCATGGGCTCGAGCAGGGAGATGGCCGAGCTCCAGGCCGCCACGCCCACCAGGATGAAGAACACCACGCCCATCAGCTGGCCGAAGGGCACGCTGCCGAAGGCGAAGGGCAGCGTCACGAACATCAGGCCAGGCCCTTCGCCGGGGTTCAGGCCGGCGGCGAAGACGATGGGGAACAAGGCCACGCCCGCCAGCAGCGACACGAAGGTATCCAGCAGGGCCACCGAGACGATGGTGCCGCCGATGGACGCGCTCTTGGGCATGTAGGCCCCGTAGATCATGATCGAGCCCACGCCCACGCTCAGGGAGAAGAAGGCATGCCCCATGGCCGGCAGCAGCCCGTCCATGACCTTGCTGGCATCGAAGTCGAACATGAAGTGCACGCCATCCATGAAGTGCCCCGTGGTGAGGCTGTACCCCAGCAGGATCACCAACAGCACGAACAGCAGCGGCATCATGATCCGCAGGCTGCGTTCCAGGCCGCTGACCACGCCCTTGGCGATCACTACGGCGGAGGTGAACATGAACACGCTATGCCAGAAGATCAGCCGCAGCGGGTTGCTGATCATGTCGCCGAAATAGGCCCCGACCTGATCGGGCGTCACGCCCTGGAAATCCCCACGGGCCATGTCCACGATGTAGTCGAAGGACCAGCCGCCCACCACACTATAAAAGGAAAGAATCAGCAGTGCCGTGAGCATGCCGGCGAAGGCTGCCCAGGACCAGGCGGTGGATTGGCCCGCCTCCCGGGCCAGGGTGGCCAGCGCGTTGGCCGGGCTCTGCCGGGAGCGCCGCCCGATCAGGGTTTCGGCCAGCATCACCGGCACGCCGATCAGGGCGATGCAGGCGAGGAACACCAGCACGAAGGCGCCGCCGCCATAGACGCCGACCATGTAGGGGAATTTCCAGATACTGCCCAGCCCAACCGCGGAACCCGTTGCAGCCAGGATAAACACCCAGCGGCTTGCCCAGCTTCCATGGACGGACACCTTTTCACTCGCCATCGGCTTTTCGCCCACCTGCCAAAAATGAGCGCGCATTGTCCGGGATTCGCGGTGGTGGCTCAAGGCGCCGCGGCGCCTGGAAACAATTGCCCCCGTAGCGGACCGGCCAAGTTACCCCTATAATGCGCGCCCTATGGCCAAGCAAAAGAAACATCCCACAGGGACGATCGCGCTGAACAAGAAAGCGCGCCACGATTACTTCATCGAACAGCGCTACGAGGCGGGGCTGGTACTCGCCGGCTGGGAAGTCAAAAGCCTGCGCGCCGGCAAGGCTCAGCTGGTCGACAGCTACGTCCTGCTCAAGGACGGCGAAGCCTGGTTGTTCGGCGCCCACTTCACGCCGCTGACCACCGCCAGCACCCACGTGATCGCAGACCCGATCCGCACCCGCAAGCTGCTGCTCAACAAGAAAGAGCTCGAACGCCTGCACGCCTCGGTCCAGCAGAAAGGCTACACGGCCGTGTGCACCGCGCTCTACTGGAGCAAGCACCTGATCAAGTGCGAAATCGCCTTGGGCAAGGGCAAGAAGGAATACGACAAGCGCGACACCGAGCGCGAACGCGATTCCAACCGGGAAATCGCCCGGGCCGTGCGCAGCAAGGGCAAGGGCGAGGACTAAGCCCACAGGAAAGGGCGAAGCTGCCGAATGCGGGTCAACACCAGTCACCTGGTGGGAGCTAGCGCCAGCTAGCGAACCCTGGCAACCCGCCCCCCAGCTCTACAACCCCTGCCGCCGCTCCGCCCGGGCCAGCCGCTGGGCCTGCTGCTGCACCTCCTCCAACACTTCTTGCACATACAGAATGTGCCGGCTGGACACTTCCCGCGCCAGCTCCGCTTCACCGTCCATGATCGCCTGGTACAGCTCCCGGTGCTGGCTGATCAACATGGCCCGGGTTTCCGCGCGCTGCTTGTACATGCCGCCGATATTGGTGACCACGTTGCGCTTGAGCAGGTCGAACAACCCTCGGATGGTATGCAGCAGCACGGCGTTATGACTCGCCTCGGCAATCGCCAGATGGAAGCGCGCGTCGGCGGCGCCCTCCTCTACTCGGCTGGCTTCGTCGGCCTTGCTGTAACAAGCCTGCAGCGCCTCGAAGGCCTCGCTGAGGCGCTCTCGGTCCACCTCGGTGGCCCGTAGGGCGGCGTAATAGGCGCAGGAGGCTTCGAGGGTGTGGCGGAATTCGAGCAGGTCGTGCTGGGCGCCGGGGCTGTGCTCCAGCAGTTCCAGCAAGGGGTCGCTGAAGGTGGCGCCAAGGCTGTCCACCACATAATTGCCGCCGCCCTGGCGGCTGACCAGGATGCCCTTGGCCGCCAACTTCTGGATGGCTTCGCGCAACGAGGGGCGGGACACGCCAAACTGCTCGGCCAGCACGCGCTCGGCCGGCAGGCGCTCGCCGGCGCGCAAGGTGCCTTCGAGAATCATGGCCTCGAGCCGCTCGACGATATCGTCGGACAAACGGCGCTGGCGCACCTGATCAAACCCCATCGTCTTCTCCACCGCCTCAAGCCCAGGCCCTGGCGGGCCATTGCCGGCAATTCTAACAAGGCGGCGAGCCGCCCACACGCCCGGGCTACGACCAAAGTCGCCGCCTGGGAAATTGACAGCGCGCCCCGAGCCACCCTAACCTAGCCAGCATCTTATGTAAATTGGTATTACCAATTACCCGTAGCGCCTGACCAACAACAATTAGAGGCCTCCATGCAAACCTGGCAGCAAATCTATAGCCCTCTGGGCAGCCTCGGGCTGTCCGCCGCCTTTGCCCTGATCCCCATCGCCTTCTTCTTCCTGGCCCTGGCCTGGCTGCGCCTGAAGGGGCACGTGGCTGGCAGCCTGACCCTGTTGCTGTCGCTGTTGGTGGCGATATTTGCCTTCAAGATGCCCGCGGATATGGCTGTGGCCGCCGCGGGCTATGGCTTCCTGTACGGCCTTTGGCCCATAGCCTGGATCATCGTGGCGGCGGTGTTCCTCTACAAGCTCACGGTCAAGAGCGGCCAGTTCGAGGTGATCCGCAGCTCAGTGCTGTCGCTCACCGAAGATCAACGCCTGCAGGTATTGCTGATCGGCTTCTGCTTCGGGGCCTTCCTGGAAGGCGCGGCCGGCTTCGGCGCGCCCGTGGCGATCACCGCCGCGCTCTTGGTGGGCCTGGGCTTCAACCCGCTCTACGCCGCCGGCCTGTGCCTGATCGCCAACACCGCGCCCGTGGCTTTCGGCGCCCTGGGCATCCCGATCATCGTGGCCGGGCAGGTGACCGGCATCGACGCCTTCAAGATCGGCGCCATGACCGGCCGCCAGCTGCCGCTGCTGTCCATTTTCGTGCCCTTCTGGCTGGTGTTCATCATGGACGGCTGGCGCGGCGTGCGGGAAACCTGGCCCGCCGCCTTGGTGGCCGGCGCCAGCTTCGCCATCACTCAATACCTGACGTCCAACTTCATCGGCCCCGAGCTGCCAGACATCACCTCCGCCCTGGTCAGCCTGGTGTCCCTGGCGACTTTCCTCAAAGTATGGTCCCCGGCGCCAAGCGCCGCGCAGCTGGCCGGAGCCAGCGCCGGTGCCGCGGCGGTGCGCGCGCCAGGTCGGCAAGCTTCCCTCCACAGCCTGGGTGCCATTCTCAAGGCCTGGTCGCCCTTCCTGATCCTGACCGTGCTGGTGACGATCTGGACGCTCAAGCCCTTCAAGGCTCTGTTCGCCGCCGGTGGCGCGCTCT
This sequence comes from Pseudomonas sp. DC3200b2, assembly GCF_049895785.1. Classification (NCBI taxonomy): domain Bacteria; kingdom Pseudomonadati; phylum Pseudomonadota; class Gammaproteobacteria; order Pseudomonadales; family Pseudomonadaceae; genus Pseudomonas; species Pseudomonas sp. DC3200b2. The sequence continues at coordinate 67,901 of NZ_JAFCTA010000009.1, forward strand.
ACGCCTGGGTGTGGAGCCTGCCAGTGCCGCACTTGGACCAGCTGGTGATGAAGATGGCGCCCATCGTTAGCACACCCACGGCCATGCCCGCAGTGTTCAAGCTGGACCCCATCTCAGCCACCGGCACGGCCATCTTCCTTTCGGCCGTAGTGAGCATGCTGGTGCTGCGCATCAATGCAAGAACTGGTATTACCACTTTCGTGGAAACCTTGCATGAGCTGCGCTGGCCGATTCTGTCCATCGGTATGGTGCTGGCCTTCGCCTTTGTCACCAACTACTCGGGTATGTCCTCTACCCTGGCGCTGGTCTTGGCCGGCACAGGTGTGGCCTTCCCGTTCTTCTCGCCCTTCCTCGGCTGGCTAGGGGTATTCCTCACCGGTTCAGATACCTCCTCCAACGCGCTCTTCAGCTCGCTGCAGGCCACCACCGCCCACCAGATCGGCGTCAACGACACCCTGCTGGTGGCGGCCAACACCAGCGGCGGGGTCACCGGCAAGATGATTTCGCCGCAGTCCATCGCCGTGGCCTGCGCCGCCACCGGGCTGGTGGGCAAGGAGTCGGATCTGTTCCGCTTCACCCTCAAGCACAGCCTGTTCTTCGCCGCCGTGGTGGGCCTGATCACCCTGGCCCAGGCGTACTGGTTTACCGGCATTCTGGTGCATTGAGGCTTTAATCAAAGGGCACCCGCGCATTGGGTGCCCAACCCGAGCCTTGCCAGGGTCACGCACAGCGTGCCGAAGAAGCGGGGCCACAGTGGAGACCATGCCTGATGAGCGAGCTTTTCTATAACGCGGCGCCCAACAACCCAGAGCACAGCAATGCAGCGCACAATGCCACCCGGGTTGCCCCACCGCTGGCCGAACCGCGCCACTACCCAGCGATCAAGCCCGAGCGGGTGTACCTGTTCGGCACCTGCGTGGTGGACCTGTTTTTCCCCGAAGCTGGCCTGGACGCCATCCGCCTGCTGCAACGGGAAGGCATCGCGGTGGATTATCCACAAGGGCAAAGCTGCTGCGGGCAACCGGCCTACACCAGCGGCTACACCGAGCAGGCGCGCACCGTGGCTGCGGCACAGCTGGACCTGTTCGCCGAACCCTGGCCGGTGATCGTGCCCTCCGGCTCCTGCGCCGGGATGTTCCGTGAGCATTACCCACACCTGTTCGAGCACGACCCGGCCCGCCTCGCCCAGGCCAAGGCCCTGGCCGCGCGCACCTACGAGCTGGCCGAGTTCCTATTGGAAGTGTGCAAGGTGCAACTGCAGGACCAAGGCCAGCCGACCCGGGTAGCGCTGCATACCTCCTGCTCCGCGCGGCGAGAAATGAACACCCACCTGCACGGCCGTGCCCTGCTGGCCCAACTGAGCGGCGTGGAGCGGGTGGAGCACAGCCATGAAAGCGAATGCTGCGGCTTCGGCGGCACCTTCAGTGTGCGCATGCCGGCCATTTCCGGCGCCATGGTGGCGGACAAGACCCGCAACCTGATCGACTCCGGCGCCGACGAGGTGATCACCGCCGACTGCGGCTGCCTGATGAACATCAATGGCGCGCTGGAAAAACAACAGCAGGCCTTGCGCGGCCGCCATCTGGCCAGCTTTCTGTGGCAACGCACCGGAGGTGAAGCATGAACAGCCATACCCGCATTCCCGCCGTGGAGCTGCCCGAGGACTTTCGCGGCCGTGCCCGTCAGGCCCTGGGCGACGCCCAACTGCGCGGCAACTTCCGCAAGGCCATGGATTCGCTCATGACCAAGCGCGCCCTGGCCTTCGCCGATGCCGACGAGCGCGAGCGCCTGCGGGTGCTGGGCAACGCCATCCGCGCCCGGGCCCTGTCCAAGCTGCCCGACCTGCTGGAAACCCTGGAGCGCAACCTCACCCGCCAGGGCGTGCAAGTGCATTGGGCGCAGACGGTGGAAGAGGCCAACCGCATCGTGCTGAGCATCGTCGAGGCCCATGAAGCGCGGCAGGTGATCAAGGGCAAGTCCATGGTCAGCGAAGAAATGGAAATGAACGACGTGCTCGCCGCCCATGGAGTGGAATGCCTGGAAGCGGACATGGGCGAGTTCATCGTGCAGTTGGACCACGAAAAACCCTCCCACATCATCATGCCGGCCATTCACAAGAACGCCGGCCAGGTGGCCTCGCTGTTCGAGCGTAAGCTGGGGGTGGAATACACCCAGGACGTGGATGCGCTGATTCAGATTGGCCGCCGCGTGCTGCGGGAAAAGTTCTTCGAGGCGGACATCGGCGTGTCCGGCGTCAACTTCGCCGTGGCGGAAACCGGCACCCTGCTGCTGGTGGAAAACGAAGGCAACGGCCGCATGGTCACCAGCGTGCCGCCTGTGCATATCGCCGTCACCGGCATCGAGAAGGTGGTGGAAAACCTGCGCGACGTGGTGCCCCTGCTCTCGCTGCTGACCCGCTCGGCTCTGGGCATCCCCATCACCACCTACGTGAACATGATCTCCAGCCCGCGCAAGCCCGGCGAGCTGGACGGCCCCCAGGAAGTGCACCTGGTGCTGCTGGACAACGGCCGCAGCCAGGCTTTCGCCGATGGCGAGCTACGCCAGACCCTCAACTGCATCCGCTGCGGCGCCTGCATGAACCACTGCCCGGTGTATACGCGGGTGGGTGGCCACACCTACGGCCAGGTGTACCCCGGGCCCATCGGCAAAATCATCACCCCGCACATGGTCGGCCTAGCGACGGTGCCGGATCACCCCAGTGCCTCTTCGCTGTGCGGCGCCTGCGGTGAAGTGTGCCCGGTGAAGATCCCGATTCCTTCCCTGCTGCGCCGCCTGCGCGAGGAAAACGTCAAGCCACCGGTGGCCAAGCCGCTGCTGCACGGCCAGGGCAGCAAATACTCGCGCAAGGAGCGCCTGGCCTGGAATGCCTGGGCGCGGCTGAATGCCTCGCCCCGGCTGTACCGCGCCTTCCTGCGTATGGCCACCCGCTTGCGCGGCCTTACGCCCAGCCAGCTCGGCCCCTGGACGGACCACCACAGCGCGCCCAAGCCGGCGCCGCGCTCCCTGCATGAACTGGCCGCCGAGCACCTGGCCAAGCCCCTTGAGGGGTTGGGTGGGAGGAAAAACCCATGAGCGCCCGGGACAACATTCTGCGCAAGCTGCGGGCCAGCCTGGAAGGCACTACGCCCCTTGTGGACAACTTCGACGAAGCCTTGGTGACAGCGCCCTGGCAGTACCCGGCCAGCGAACGGGTGAGCCGCCTGCGCCAGCTGATGGAAACCGTGCACACCGAAGTGCACCTTACCCAAGTCGACCAGTGGCCGACGCTGCTGGCCGAGCTGCTGGCCGGGCGCGGTATCGAGCGTCTGCTGGTAGCGCCGACCACCGCCCACGGCCAACAGCTGGCCAGCGCCTGGGCCGACCAACCCAGCACGCCCCGGACCATCGCCTACGACCGCCCGATCGAAGCCTGGAAGCGCGAATTGTTCGACCACACCCCGGCCAGCCTCACCGGCACCCTGGGTGCCATCGCCGCCACCGGTAGCCTGATTCTCTGGCCCGACGCCGCCGAGCCGCGCCTGATGAGCCTGGTGCCGCCAGTGCACTTCGCCCTGCTCAAGGCCAGCGAGATCTTCGACAACCTGTACGAGGTGATGCAGCGCTTCGGCTGGGCCAGCGGCATGCCCACCAACGCCCTGCTGATTTCCGGCCCCTCGAAAACCGCCGATATCGAGCAAGTGCTGGCCTATGGCGCCCATGGCCCGAAAGACCTGGTGGTACTGATTCTGGAGGACCAATGACCCTGCCCGCCGCCTTTCTCGCTGAAGTGCATCGGCTGATCCCCGCCGAGCGCCGCTTCGACGACCCCATGGCCACCCTGGCCTACGGCACCGACGCCAGCTTTTACCGGCTGCTGCCCAAGCTGGTGATCCGCGTGGAATACGAAAGCGAAGTGATCGCCTTGCTCCAGGCCGCCCAGGCCGAGCGGGTGCCGGTAACCTTCCGCGCCGCCGGCACCAGCCTCTCCGGCCAGGCCATCAGCGACTCGGTGCTGCTGGTGCTGGGCGACCACTGGAACGGCCGCGACATTCGCAACGGCGGCGCGCAGATCCGCCTGCAGCCCGGGGTGATCGGCGCCCAGGCCAACGCCTGGCTCAAGCCCTACGGCCGCAAGCTCGGGCCGGACCCGGCCTCGATCAACGCCTGCAAGATTGGCGGCATCGTCGCCAACAACGCCAGCGGCATGTGCTGCGGCACCGCCCAGAACACCTATCACACCCTGGCCGGCCTGCGCCTGGTACTGGCCGACGGCACCTGCCTGGACACCGAAGACGCCGCCAGCGTGGCCGCCTTTCGCCACAGCCACGCTTCGCTATTGGCCGAGCTGGCGCGCCTGGGCGAAGCCACCCGCGCCGACCAGGCCCTGGCCGAGCGCATTCGCTACAAGTACCGGCTGAAGAACACCTGCGGCCTGAGCCTCAACGCCCTGGTGGACTTCACCGACCCGCTGGACATCCTCAGCCACCTGCTGGTGGGCTCCGAAGGCACCCTGGGCTTCGTCAGCGCCGTCACCTACAACACGGTGGCGGACCTACCCCATCAAGCCACCGCACTCATCGTGTTCCCTTCGGTGGAAAGCTGCTGCCAGGCGGTGACCGCCCTGCGCAGCCAACCGGTCACCGCCGTAGAACTGCTCGACCGCCGCAGCCTGCGCTCCGTGCAACATAAGCCCGGCATGCCCGCCTTCGTGCAAACCCTCAGCCCCGGTGCCTGCGCCCTGCTGATCGAGTGCGCCAGCGAACAGGCCGCGGGCCTTGAGAGCGCCGTCAGCCAGGTGATGGCCGCCCTGACACCGTTCCCGGTGGAAGCGCGCATCGACTTCACCACCGATGCGGTAGAGAACGCCCGCCTGTGGGCGATCCGCAAAGGCACCTTCCCCGCCGTGGGCGCCGTGCGGGAAACCGGCACCACCGTGATCATCGAGGACGTGACCTTCCCAGTGGAGCGCCTGGCCGAGGGGGTGAACCAGCTCATCGCCCTGCTGGAAAAACACCGCTACGACGAAGCCATCCTCTTTGGCCACGCCCTGGAAGGCAACCTGCACTTCGTCTTCACCCAAGGCTTCAACAGCGCGGAGGAAATCGCCCGCTACGACGCCCTGATGAAAGACGTGGCCCAGTTGGTGGCGGTGGACTTCGGCGGCTCGCTCAAGGCCGAGCACGGCACCGGCCGTAACATGGCGCCCTTCGTGGAACTGGAATGGGGCACCCAGGCCTACCAACTGATGTGGGCCCTCAAGCGCCTGCTCGACCCGCGCGGCATTCTCAACCCGGACGTGATCCTCAGCGAGGACCCGGCCATCCACCTGAAAAACCTCAAGCCCCTGCCCGCCGCCGACGAGCTTGTGGATAAATGCATCGAGTGCGGCTTCTGCGAACCCGTGTGCCCGTCCAAGGGGCTGACCCTCAGCCCGCGCCAGCGCATCGTGATGTGGCGAGACATCCAGGCCAGAAAACGCAGCGGCCAGAACACCGCCACCCTCGAACGCCAGTTCCAGTACCAGGGCATCGACACCTGCGCCGCCACCGGCCTGTGCGCCGAGCGCTGCCCCGTAGGCATCAACACCGGCGACCTGGTAAAAAAACTGCGCGGCCAACAGGCCGGCCGCCCCCAGGCCGCGCGCTGGGCCGGCGAGCACTTCGCCACGCTATTGGCCGGCGCCCGCTTCAGCCTGCGCGCCGCCAGCAGCGCCCAACGGCTGCTCGGCGCCCCACGCCTGAACCGCTACGCCGAGCGCCTGCGCAGCCTCAGCGGCGATACCCTGCCCCGCTGGACGCCCGCCCTGCCCCAGGCCCGCCCAGCCATCAGCTTCACCGCCCCCAGCGACGACACCCGGCCACGGGTGGTCTACCTGCCCGCCTGCGTGTCCCGCGTGATGGGCCCCGCCATCGGCGACGCCGAACAAACCCCATTGATCGAAAAAACCCAGGCCCTGCTGGAAAAAGCCGGTTACCAAGTGGTGTTCCCCGAAGCCCTGGACAGCCTCTGCTGCGGCCAGCCTTTCGCCTCCAAGGGCTACACCGAACAAGGCGAAACCAAGCGCCAGGAACTGATCCGCGCCCTGCTCCGCGCCAGCCGCGGCGGGCTAGACCCTATCTACTGCGACACCAGCCCCTGCACCTTGCGCCTGGTGGACAACCTGGCCGACACCCGACTGGACCTGTACGACCCGGTTCGATTTATCCACAGCCACCTCATGAGCAAGCTAGACTTCACCCCCCAGCAAGCGCCCATAGCGGTGCACGTAACCTGCAGCACTCAGCACCTAGGCCAGAGCCAGGCCCTGCTCGCCATCGCCCGCCGCTGCAGCGATAACGTAGTCGTGCCCGAAGGCATTCATTGCTGCGGCTTCGCCGGCGACAAAGGCTTCACCCAGCCTGACCTCAACGCCCACGCCCTGCGCTCGCTCAAGGGCGCGGTGCGGCATTGCAGCGAAGGCATTTCCACCAGCCGCACATGCGAGATCGGGCTGAGCGACCACAGCGGCATCGATTACCACAGCCTCGTTTATTTGGTAGACCGCGTGACAATCCCCAAGATAGAGCACTCCGAGAACAGCCTTCATGCTCCAAAACAGGGCGAATTGGCAGCGATCAGCGGATAACGTGACGGCGAAGATTGGTGTACAAAAATAGAACCCAGGAGCGTAGCGGCAGTCCATCAGGTAAGCCCAACCGCGCGGGCGAACCCGGTGCCTGGCCTTCCGCCGGGCATCAATGCCGCTTTCAAGGAGAAATGACATGACCCGTTCCCTGCTTTCTGCCCTCGCCCTCTCGGTCGCTACCCTGGCCGCCGCCCCCGCCTTCGCCGCCGAAGACCTGTGCGCCGCCAACCTGCAGAAGATCGACGACACCATGGTCACCGTGGCACCGTCCAACCCTGCCCTGGAAAAAACCATGCGCCAGCAGATCGACGCCGCCAAGGCTGACCAGGCCAAGGGCGACACCAAGGCCTGCATCGCCAGCACCGGCAAGATCCTCACCCAGCTGGACAACTTCACCAAGAAAGGCGGCGCGGCCGGCAACTGAGCCGTTGTGGTGCGCCCAATGGTCGACATTCGCCGCCAAGGGGCGTATCCTACGAACACCTGCCGCCTCTGGCAGCAGGTACGGGGCCGATCAGGATTCGACGCCGGTAACGAAACTCTAGGTGCATGCCGAGTTGGTAACAGAACTCGTAAATCCACTGTTGCAACTTCTATAGTTGCCAATGACGAAAACTACGGCCAGGAATTCGCCATCGCCGCTTAATTGCGGTGACTAGAACCTGAGCTTCTGGTTACTTCGGTACCAGCAGTCGCTAGGGGATGCCTGTAAACCCGAACCGACTGTCAGACAGAACAGGATCGCCGCGTAGTACGTCGTGGACGAAACGGCTAAAACTTACACGACTCGCCCAACGCACCCTGCCCCTCGGGCGGCCGCGGGTTAACTCAGTAGATCGGGCTAAGCATGTAGTACCGACAGCGGAGTACTGGCGGACGGGGGTTCAAATCCCCCCGGCTCCACCAAATACGACGAAAAGGCGCCGAAAGGCGCCTTTTTTGTGGGTGGCTTTTCCAGTGGCCTAGCCACGCTTCCCATTGTGGGAGCTAGCGCAGCTAGCGAACCTCCATACACACTTACTACGCGCACCGGCCCCAGCGTAGCCCCAGGTGAAAGCTACCGGACTTGTCGCTGCCCGCGCTGGGCTTGCGCCCCAATGCATAGCCTCAAGCCCCTCCAGCCAGCAGGCTCTCATAGGGTATCTTCAGGCCCTCGTGCAATCGCTTGATCATTGCCAAACTCAGCTTGCGCTTGCGATTGAGCACTTCGGAAACCCGGCCGCTGGAGCCGATGAAAGGCTCCAGGTCACGCGGGGTCAGCCCCTGCTGATCCATGCGAAATTTGATGGCCTCAACCGGATCAGAGGCCGGCATCTGATAGTGTTCGTCCTCGTACTTGCCGATCAGCACGGCCAGAATCTCCAATTCGTCACCGGCAGCAGAACCGACAGGCGCGCCCCACAACTCATCCAGGCGGGCCATGGCAGCGGCATAATCATCCTGGGTACGGATGGGCTTGATATTCATTACACGGTCTCCGCGTCGATTCTGTCGTATTGGGCATGGGTGCCGACGAAGCGCACCTTGGCAAGCTGGCGGTCATAATCAATAGCCAGCACAACCCGGTACTTGTTCCCCGCGATGTTGAAGACCACTCGGCCTCCCTTAAGGATGCTGGCTGTGCGGATCTCCGCTTTAAGATCCTGCGGGGTGCGATAGGTCGCCTTCTCCATGTGCCGGTACCACTCGACCAGCGGCGTCCGCGCATCATCGTAGGCAGCACTGCTTTCCCAAAATGCCCGCAGCGTACCCCTCGAAATAACATGCACCACCAAAACCTCCCGTTTTGGGAGAAGATAATGAAATGACTATCGCATGGCAAGCTGAGGAGCTGTGCGGCCTTTGCCTCTGTTAGTAGTACCCCTCTTAGAGCTAGCGAACCCACCACTCCCCAACCGCGCCACTTTACCCCGCCCACCCTCACCCGCTAATGTGATCCCATAGCAACCATCGTTTTGCCATGCGACACCAGGAACGGCCTCAGTTCGTGCACTTCAACCGCACCTCCCCCAAAGCCCGCCCCCTCACGCCTGACTGAACACCCTCGCCCACGCCCGCCCACCTGTTTCCAACGGATGAACAACATGACGGTAGTTTCCCCCGCCAGCCGACCTTTGACAGTCAATGAAAGGAAGCTCGTACAAGGCTGGATACTGGAACTGGTGCCGGGCAACGGTGTAGCCGTTGGCAACAAGACGCTGAAGCTGCGGCTGGACCAAAAAGCCGAGCTTCATGACTTCGCCCTATCCGATGAGGACTACTGGGCCCTGCGCGATGAGCTGATCGCCAATGGCCGGCTGAACAAGGGCAGTGGCCGGGGCGGCTCCGTGTCGCGTTTGGACAGCAACTGGCAACCTCCCAAGCAAGCACCGGACGCCAGCGAGCCAGCCACCTGGGAAGACCTGGACGAGCCCGCCGGGGACAGTCCGGAGAGTCTAGAAAAACTGCGCAGCCGCCTGCTGGACCTAAGCGCGCGGAACCGGCTGTTGAATTTCTCCCATGCCCGTTCCAAGCGCTTCGCCCGTATCATCGATGAGTTGCCGGATCACCTGTTCGAAACCTTGACCGGTGAGGACGTGATGCGCTTCGCGCCTGTTCCGGAGCCTACCGAGCGCCAGTTGATCGAGCACGGCTACCTCAAGTACGACGAGGTCACCGGCAGCGTGACCGAGTTGAAGAAGCCACCAACGGCTGAGACCTGGGCTCAGGTGCTGGGTATGGAAACCAGCTATGAGCTGCCAGTCGCCGCGCAGTTAACCCCGGATGAGCCGGGCAAGCTTGCCAAGAAGCATGATGACGATGCGATCCAGACCCTTTATTACCCTTCCGAGCTGGAGTCGCGGCTGCAGATCCTGCATGCCCAGGCACGGTTGTCGCTCGACGAAACCGGTGCCAACATCCTTTACCTGGCGCTTGGCTTCCTCGAATGGGACGAGTCCATCGTAGGCAAGAACAGCACGCGCCTGGCCCCCTTGATGTTGCTGCCGGTTCGCCTGGAGAAAGGCAAGCTCAACCCGAAGACGGCCACCTTCGACTATGAGGTGGCCTACACCGGGGAAGACATCCTCACCAACCTCTCGCTGCGAGAGAAACTGCGCCGCGATTTCGGCATCGCCCTGCCCCGCATCACCGAAGACCTGCTGCCGGAGGAATACTTCGCCCGCGTACGGGACACCGTGCTCGAGGTGAAACCGGACTGGAAGCTGCACCGCTTCGCCTCGCTGGGCCTGTTCGAGTTCGGCAAGCTGATGATGTACCTAGACCTGGAGCCCGGGAAAAACCAGGTGCTGCTCCAGAATGCCCTGGTGCAACGGCTGATCGGCATGGACGGCAGCGAGCGTGGCGAATCCACCGGCAGCGGGTTCAGCAGCGAGCACGCCATCGATGAGCTGGCCGAGGTGCACCAGCATTACCCATTGATCGATGACGCGGACAGTTCCCAGCACAGCGCCCTGGTGGACGTCATCCGGGGTGAGGACCTGGTGATCGAAGGGCCACCGGGTACCGGCAAATCGCAGACCATCACCAACATGATCGCCGCGGCTATGGGCCAAGGCAAAAGGATCCTGTTCGTCGCCGAAAAGCGCGCGGCCCTGGAAGTGGTGAAAAACCGCCTGACCCGGGCTGGGCTGGGGGACTTCTGCCTGGAACTTCATAGCCACAAGAGCCAGAAGTCCGCAGTGGCCAGCAGCATCGGCCAGCGCCTCAGCCGCCGAGGCAGCTACCGTACACCGGCCCAATTGCAAAACCTGATCAGCAACTACGAGCGGCTCAAGCAGCAGCTCAACGCCCATGTGCAGCAGCTGCACAAGGTCGAGCCAGACACGGGACTGTCCGCCCACCAAGTGCTCATGCAGGCCACGCGCCTGCGTGAAAGCTTAGGGCTTCGCCCCAGCGACCTGCATCCCTCGGCTGCCCTCCCGCTGGACAAGAACCAGGTGCAGGAGCAGGCCGGCTATTTCGCCCACATCTACCGCAAGACCGCCGAAGAAAGCGGCCAGAGCGGCCAACTGGAAACTCACCCCTGGTTCGGCTGCGCCAAGACGCACATCAGCGAGCTAGAACGGTTCGACCTGCTGCTCCACCTCAGGCAGGCTATCGAGGCCTTGGATACGCTGGCCGCAACGCGCAGCCAGGCCGCCACGGCGCTGGGCGCGACTGAAGTCCTGGGCTTCTCTCCAACCACCGTTCGACAGTTGGCCGATGCGCTGTCCACCACGCCCACCCCGAAGGGCGATGAAGACTGGGCGTTGATCAATCGGCTGGACGCCGCCAGCAGCGAAGCGTTGCATGCCTGGCTGGAAGGCATGGACCAGCTGACAGCGGAGCAGCAGGCGCTCAGCCAGGCGCTACAGCCTTCAGTGATCGGCTCCGCCCAGGCGCTGGACACCCTCAAGCGGGCCTGCGCCCAACTGCAGCTACATAACGACAGCCCGGCGCTGAAACTGGATGACCTGCTGGAGCTGACCCAGGAAGCCGAAGCGCTGATCGAACAGGCGCCCAAGGCTCAACGGCTGGTACAGGCCATTACACAAGCCTCCACGGCTCAAGGTTTAGCCACTAATAAGCAAGGCATCGAGCAACTGACGCTGTTGCTCAGGTTGCTTCAGGGCATGCCCATCCACTTGTCCGGCTGGCGCCACAAACGCTTCGAAGATGCCGCCCTCGATAAGGTGCTGCCCCAACTCAGCGAGTTGCTGGCGAGCATCGAGCAGCAAGGGGACGCCTGCGCCAAGGTGTTCTCGGTGGACCGGCTGCCGAGCCACGATCGCCTGGAAGACCTGCAACGGGTGCTGCAAGACGACTCTCTGTTCCGCTGGTTCAAGGGTGACTGGCGTTCGGCCAAGGCGGAGGTGCTGGGCATGGTACGCCCGGGCATCAAGCTGAAAGCGGCGATCCAAGCGCTGCCAGCGGCCATCACCTACAAGCGCGACCTTCACCAGCTGGCTACGAACGCCAGCTACAACGATGTCCTCGGCGAGCACTTCAAGGAAACCGCCACCCCAACCGCCGACCTGATCACCCTGCGTAGCTGGTATCGCGCGCTTCGCGACCAGTGCGGGCGCGGTTTCGGCGGCAATGTGTGGATTGCCGAATACCTGCTCAAGGAGCAACAGCCAGTACTGGAAGGCATCCTCGATGACGCGCCGCAACTGGCCGCGTACTTCGCGCGCGTGCTGGCGCACCGTGAGCAGCTGGAAAACACCGTGCCTTTGGACAGCCATCTACTGAAGACCGAGGACCTGCTCGCCCCCAATGGGCTGTACCCCCGCCTTATCAAGGACGTAGGCGGTGCGCTCAATGCACTGCTGCCACTGATTACCGAGCAAGCCCCCACCACCGGCCGCATTCTCGCTCTCGCTCAGGCAGTGGAAGGCTGGCAGGCCCAAGCCAGGGCCCTGCAAAACAACGCGCAATTGCTCAGCTGCCTTCAAGGCGAAGCCCTGCCCCGCTTCGACAACCTCGCCGAAGCCCGAGGCCGCCTGCTTGCGTGGCGCCATACCCTCTCGCTCGTGCGGCCGATCCTGGCATTGCCGATAGGGCATTTGCTGGTACCGCAGCTATCAGCATCCAGTGCCAAAGAAGCCGAGCAACGCGTGGCTGACTGGAACGCCTTGGGCGAACTCCTGAACCACCATCTCCAGGCCTGGGAAACGGCCCTGGACGTTTTCTTCAGCAGCGCCGAAGTCGAGCCCGCCCATTGGTGGAAGCGCGTGGACCAGGCCGACTTTGCCGCTATCCATCAGCGCCTTCAAACGGCAGCGCAAAACGAAGACCTGCTCGAACACTGGCTCGACTACCGGCGTCTGCGCCAGCGCCTGGCAGACCTGGGCTTCGAAGCGGTGATTCAGGCCGTCGAGCAAACGACCCTGGCCCCGGAACAGGCCGCGGACGCCTGTCTGCTTGGGCTGCTGGACCTCTGGGCCAAGCGAATCCTGGAAAACAACCCGGCGCTGGCCCAGTTCTCCGGCAAGGACCAGGAAGCCATCCGCGCGCGCTTCGCTGAAATCGACAGCCAACTCACCCAGCTTCAGCGCGAACAGCTGGCGGCACAGATCGACCAGCACAAGGTGCCGGAAGGCAACAACTCCGGTAAAGTGAAAGACCGCACCCAGCTGGCGCTGCTCAAGCATGAAGCCGGCAAAAAGACCCGCCATGAGTCCATCCGCGCGCTCATGCTGCGCGCTGCCGAAGCGCTGCAAGGGCTGAAGCCCTGCTTCATGATGTCGCCCATGGCCGTGGCCCAGTACCTGCCCGCCGGCAAAGTACATTTCGACATCATCGTGATGGACGAAGCCTCGCAGATGCGCCCCGAAGAAGCCCTGGGCGCCATCTCCCGAGGCAGCCAACTGGTGGTGGTCGGCGACCCCAAACAGTTGCCGCCCACCAGCTTCTTCTCCCGCCAGGGCGGAGACGATGACGAAGACAGCGAAGAGGTTTCCCTGGCGCAGGATTCCGAAAGCATCCTGGAAGCGGCCATGCCGCTGTTCAAGCTGCGCCGCCTGCGCTGGCACTACCGCTCCCGCCACGAAAGCCTGATCGCCTTCTCCAACCGGGCCTTCTATGACAGCAACCTGGTGGTCTACCCCTCCCCGCACCGCGAGTCGGCCGAGTACGGCGTGAAATTCGTGCGCGTAGCACGGGGGCGCTTCGTTGACCAGCGCAACGTGGAAGAAGCCGAAGTGGTGGCCAAAGCCATCGAGCATCACCTGCTGCATCGCCCGGAAGAATCCTTGGGCGTGGTGGCCATGAACATCAAGCAGGCCGACCAGATAGAACGCGCCCTGGAACACCTGGCCAAGCAAAACCCTGCTTTGCAGGAAGCGCTGGCCCGCAACGTAGGCGCCGAAGAACCGCTGTTCATCAAGAACCTGGAAAACGTGCAGGGCGATGAACGCGACGTGATCTACATTTCCACCACCTACGGGCCGGTGGACGTAGGCGGCAAAGTACCGCAGCGGTTCGGGCCTACTACCGGCGCCGACGGCTGGCGCCGCCTGAACGTCCTGTTCACCCGCTCGAAGAAACGCATGCAGGTGTTCGCCTCCTTCACCGCCAGCGATGTGCTCGCCACCGGCACCTCCAGCCGCGGCGTACTTGCCCTGCGGGACTTTTTGCAGTTCGCCGAATCCGGCCACATGCCGCACACCCGGGAAACCGGCAAGGCACCGGACAGCGACTTTGAAGTGGCGGTGATCGAAGCCCTCGAGCGCCACGGCTACCAATGCGAACCCCAAGTAGGGGTGGCCGGCTTCTTCATCGACCTGGCCGTACGCGACCCCGGCCAGCCAGGCCGTTACCTGATGGGCATCGAATGCGACGGCGCGGCCTACCATTCTGCCAAGTCCGCCCGCGACCGCGACCGCCTGCGGCAAAGCGTGCTGGAGCAATTGGGCTGGCGCATCAGGCGCATCTGGTCCGTGGACTGGTTCCGCAATGCACGGCTGCAACTGGAGCCTATTCTTCAAGAACTGGCCGCACTGCGCACCGAACCCGCAGCCCTGGCCGAACCGCAAGAGGCAGAGGAACAGGTGATCCAACAAGTGGCCGAAGCACAAAGCCAACACGCCGAGCGCATCACCTTCGTCGGTGAAGCCAACTTGCGAGAAAAGCTGCTCTACCTGGACCAACAAGTGATTCGGCCGGCCCTGCCGAACACACAGGACAACCGACGCCTGCTTCGCCCCGCCATGCTCGAAGCCCTGCTCGAATTCATGCCGGTCGACCGCAGCGAGTTCCAGCAACGACTCCCCGGCTACCTGCGCGACGGCACCGACCCCGCGGAAGGCCGTTTCATCGACGACGTGCTGACCCTGATTGCAGACCACGCCTGAATACCGAGGTAACCCATGAGCCTGACCGAACAGCTGGATGCCCTACGTATCGCTAAAGACCTGCGACCCCCATCGAGCGCCTGATGCGCGCCCTGGAGGAAGCGGCAGACGAGGCTGAAGTCGCCAAGGAAGCGCAGATTCAGATCGAGTTCGTGCAGGCCATGGAGGCGTCGAAAAAGGTACGCGGGCCGCAGGTGGAGGCGCTTTATATTCTGTTCGATGATGCGGTGCAGGCGCGGTTGGGAGAATTGGCGGTGGTGTTGTCGCCGGATCTTCGAAGAGGGTAAGCCCAGAGCCCGCTTATCGATCCGGCCGGCCATCGGGACCTTAGCTTTGCAAATCCGGGTCATGCCCATTTAGACCCGTTTGTTCACGAAGCGCGTCGAAGTCCTAAACGCGTCAGAAGTGGCAAGGATACCATTAGATACACGAAGGTCGCTCCTGCCTTTTGAAGGTTAAGTGGGCCCCGGAAGCGCATGAAATGGCTCAAGCGAGGACCACTCGTGCGGTGTCGGTCCACATAAGTCTCAGGCGCAGTATCAGGAGCGGCAGCAGGTGTGCATTTCGCTATCGCGGCGAACACACGAATGCTGTATATTCATACAGCAATGCGCTCACAGTGGACAACTGGAGCTATTCACCAGTTCAGGGTAAGCTGCGAACCATGAAAAATACCTCCTCAAAAATCAGTCGGGTCGCGCCTGTTCACTTCTCAGGCCATGAGACGTTTCCACTGCGTCAAATGTGGCTCAAAAAAGCTTTCGACCAAGCGACCCACGAAGGGCGGATCCCAAAGACAACCTTTACTAACGAAAGCTCTATCGCAGCTTTCGGAGTAGGTAAGAACATGGTCTCGTCCATTCGACATTGGGCCTTGGCATCCGGGGTCATGGATGACGAAGGCGACACTTTCCGTATCACAAGCCTCGCCATGGAGGTGCTGCAAGACGGCGGTCTTGATCCCTACGCAGAGGATCCTGCTACAGCATGGCTTGTTCATTGGCAGCTAGCCGGGCGGCGTCACCGTTCAACCACATGGTATTGGCTATATAACCATGTGACCGCGCCAACCTTCACGCGCCAAGAGCTCGAAGAGCCTTTGGCTGAATACGCTCGCAGCCTCGACCCTAGCAGGCGGCTGGAGGTCGGCCTCGATCATGCATGCCTTCATCCATTCATAAGCTGCTTGAAACATCGGGTCATCGTCAGCCTTGGCAATGGGGCAATTAAGCGTGCCGTTTGCTTCAATAAGCTGCCAGGTGGTGCGCTCCAACATTGTCCAACATGTAATGTGACCGTCGACAGCGAAGTAGGCTTGCCATTTCAGGATGGATTCCTTTACAGACAATCTATAGGGCTCTTATCGGATTGAAACATGCTTTCCCCAGCTATCCGGGGAAAGCCGTACATGCGCGACCAGTCACCTGGCGGCAGAAAGGCTTGCATGGGATGGCTTCAGAGTCCGCCATTCTAGTTTCAGGTTGCGGCCTCCGCCATGAGCAAAGGCTTTCTTTCTGAAGTCCTGCCAAGTCAATACTGGTATCGCCTTCTCACCCCTTCACACAAACCACCTGCCGCAAGGTATGCACCACCTCCACCAGATCCCGCTGCGCGGCCATCACCTTGTCGATGTCCTTGTACGCCATGGGGATCTCGTCGATCACTGCGGCATCCTTGCGGCATTCCACCCCTGCGGTGGCGCGTTTCTGGTCTTCGACGGTGAACATCGCCTTGGCCTGGGTGCGGCTCATCACGCGTCCGGCGCCGTGTGAACAGCTGCAGAAGGCTTCTTCATTGCCCAGCCCGCGGACGATGAAGCTCTTGGCGCCCATGGAGCCGGGGATGATGCCCATCTGGCCTTTCTGAGCGGAGACGGCGCCTTTGCGGGTGAGCAGGATGTCTTCGCCGAAGTAGGTGCCGCGCTCCACGTAGTTGTGGTGGCAGTCCACGGCGATGAGGTGGGCGTCGAAGGGCTTGTGGATAACCTTGCGGGCGGCGTCGAGCACGGCGAGCATCATCACGGCGCGGTTCTGGCGGGCGAAGTCCTGGGCCCATTCCACGGCTTCGACGTAGTCATCGAAGCTGCGGGTGCCTTCTTTGAGGTAGGCCAGGTCTTTGTCCGGAAGGTTGGCAATGTGGGCGCGCATTTCTTCCCGGGCCTTGGCGATGAAGTAGGTGCCGATGGCGTTGCCGACCCCACGCGAGCCGGTGTGGAGCATGAACCAGACGTGGTCGGTTTCGTCTAGGCATACCTCCACGAAGTGGTTGCCGGTGCCCAGGGTACCGAGGTGTTTGTGGTTGTTGGTTTTCGCCAGCACCGGATGCTTGGCCACGATGCGGTCGAAGCGGCCTTTGAGCGCGGCCCAGGCGTGGTCCACCTGGCTGGGCGGGGTTACCCAGGCGCCGGTATCGCGACCGCCCTTGGCGGTGCGGCCGTGGGGTACGGCTTTTTCGATGGCGCGGCGAAGCGGCGCGAGGTTGTCCGGCAAGTCGGGGGCCCGTAGCGAAGTGCGCACGGCGGACATGCCGCAACCCAGGTCCACGCCTACGGCGGCGGGAATGATGGCGCCCTTGGTAGGGATCACGCTGCCGATGGTCGAGCCTTTGCCCAGGTGCACGTCGGGCATCACTGCCAGGTGCTTGAAGATGAACGGCATCTGGGCGGTGTTGAGCAGTTGCTGCCGGGCGGCGGGCTCGACGGGCACGCCGCGCGTCCACATCTTGATGGGGCTGCCCTTGGGGCTTTCGAGCAGGTCATAGGGCTGCTGAAGGGCATGGCTGGGTTGTTTATCAGGCTGCGCGGCCATGGCTGGGTCTCCGGTTTCAGGGCCTGACGAGGGCCTTTGGCACTGGCGAAGAATACCTCGCTCAAGGTTGGACTGGCCTGGCGGGAAGGAAGTGCATTGGGCGGGTGCGCGGCATCGAGACGCCGTTCGTGCGATGGCTGTTGGGACAAAGACTGCAAAGCCTGCGGGAATTCGGCAGCTTCGCTGCCTCCTACACCAGCTCGACGCCTTCCAGGGCTTGCCAGCGTTCCAACAGGGCCTGACGGCGTATGGGGAAGCCTTCTTTCAAAATGTCGAAGACCACCATCCGCGCCGGCCGGAAATGGCGGAAGTCCTCGCGCTTTTCACACCAGGCCACCAGTACAAGCTTTTTATCGAAATACCCCAGGCCTACCGGCCAGATAATGCGAGTCGTGGCGCGGCCGCTGGCGTCGCGGTAAAGCATGCTGACCTTGCGCTCGGCCTGGATGGCTTCGTGTATCCGCGCCTCGGTGACCTCTGGCGTTTCCTGAGGGGCCTGAGGCCTGAGGAACAAAGTGGACTTATTCAGCCTGTGCCGGAGGTCGGGCGGTATGGCTGCGCTGACTTTATCCAGGGCGCTCTGGCCAGCCTGGGCCAGGCGCTGGTCCGAGCGACCGGTGACCCAGCGCAGGCCGAGCATCAGGGTTTCGAATTCGTCGTCAGTAAGCGCCAGGGCCGGTAGCTGAACCCCCGGGCGCAGCGTGTAGCCTGCCTTGGCGTCACCTTCGATGCGAGCGCCTTGAGCTCTTAGACTTTCGATGTCCTTGGTCAGGGTTCGTGGGGTAACGCCCATTTCCCTGGCGAGCGCGGCGCCCTCTACCGGTGAACGTTCGCGCAGGATTTCCAGCAAGGCAGGCAAACGTTCTGTGGCGGGCATGAAGAGGCGCTTCATAAGGGCATGAGGGCTCTACCTTACGCGATCCGCCCGAAGGCATCACCCTCGCGCGTGCCTTCTTGTCCCGCTGGAGACTGCCCCCTGAACCGATTCACGTCCTGTAACGGATTGCCCCGCTCTAGCACCGAACCTTCCGCCCTCCTCCGCCGTCGGACGCTCATCACACAAGCGCATCACGCGAGGTTCTGAAGTGAAGGCAGCGATCATCAAGAAGTACCGCTTGATCATCAAGACCCTGGGCTATGTGGGCTGGTCCCTGTTCTGGCTGTTGCTGTGGGACGTGGCCGTGACCGTGGATTTCATGCTGTTCCTGGACAGCAAGTTCAACCTGCCCTTGATGCCGCTTACCTTGCTGGGTTCGGCGCTGGTGGTGTTGATCAGCTTTCGTAACAGCAGCGCCTACGGTCGTTGGTGGGAGGCGCGGACGCTGTGGGGCTCCATGGTGAACAACTCGCGCAGCTTCGCCCGGGAGGTGCTGACCTTCGTGGAGGACCCGGCCGAGGGCGCCAACCCGGTCAAGGCCACGCTGCTGCGTCGGCATGTGGCCTATGTAAACTGCGTGGCGGCACACTTGCGTGGGCGTCCCTGCCCGCCTGAGGTGCGGGCGTTCATTCCGGACGACGAATTCGAGCGCCACGGCAACACCAACAATTTCGCCAATGACATTCTCAACGGTTCGGCGGCGCTGCTGGCGAAGGAATACCAGGCGGGGCGGCTGGACAGCATGCGCCTGGCGCGGCTGGAGGCTACCATGGTGGAACTGTCCAATGCCCAGGGCGGCATGGAGCGGATCGCCAATACTCCGCTGCCTTACCCCTATGTGTACTTCCCCCGGCTGTTCCTGACCCTGTTCTGCCTGATCGTGCCTATCGGCCTGGTGGAATCCCTCGGCTGGTTCACGCCCCTGGCCTCGACGGTGGTGGGCTTCATGCTGCTTGCCATCGAGCGCATCGGCACAGATCTGCAAAGCCCTTTCCGCGCCAGCGAGCACCAGATTCCGGTGGATACCATCTGCGAGACCATCGAGAAGAACCTGGAATCGATGCAGCGGGATGCGTTGGGGGGATGTGCCTGATTGGGCGTGGAATCGGGGGTCGTTCGCCAGCTTTGCTGGCTCCCACCGGGTGAACTGGAGCCTCATGCAAGGCTTCGGGCATGTATTCCGGTGGGAGCTAGCGACAGCTAGCGAATGGAGTCGTTTTCCAGCGTTTCGCGCGTTTGGGCATAAGCCTCGTCGGCTTGCCGCTTGAGGTCGAAGCATTCCTGGGTGCTGATCACGCCCAGGCGTTCGAGCACTTCAACGTGAGTACGGAGCGCGGCCTGATAGTAGTCCGGTGCGCCTTTGCGCAGCTTGGCGTCTTCGAGCATGTCATGCCACAGGCGCAGTTCGTTGACCTTGATTTGCTGTAAATCCTTGAACATGGCGGAGCTCTCTTGTGAAGACAGTAATCAAGGGACGGGGATTTGCCCGGAAGGTTCGAATACGTGCACCTGGTTACGGCCCGCCTGCTTGGCATCGTACATGGCGGTGTCGGCATCCTTGATCAGCAGTTCGGCGGTGCGCAGGTCGCCGCCGCGGTAGAAGGTCAGGCCGATACTGGCGCTGACCTCGACGCTGCCAGCGGCCAGCAGCACGGGCGCGCTCAGGGCGGTGAGCAGTTTTTCGGCGACGCCGCTGGCCTGGCCCGGGTCGGCCAGGTGGGTAAGCACCACGATGAATTCGTCTCCGGCGATGCGAAACACCCGGTCGGTGCCGCGCAGGCAGTGGACCATGCGCTGGCCCATTTCCTTGAGCAGCAGGTCTCCGGCGTCGTGGCCGAGGTTATCGTTCACGGCCTTGAAACCGTCCAGGTCGAGAAAGAGTACGCTCAGGCAGTCGCCGTCGTCGTTGGCGCCAGCCATGGCGCGGGGTAGCCATTCGCTCAGGGCGCGCCTGTTGGCCACGCCGGTGAGCGGGTCTTGCAGGGCTTCGCGCTCGCGGGCTTCTTCGCGAGCCTTGCGGGCGCTGATTTCATGCAGGAAGGCGTTGAAGAACACCCCCTGCTCCACATGCAGGGCGTTGATGTGCAGCTCCACCGGAATGGTATGCCCCTGCCGATGCAGGGCCTGGAGTTCCAGGCGTTTGCCCAGTACGCGGTTTTCTCCGGTGCTGAGGTAACGGCGCATGCCGCGCACATGCTGTTCGCGCAATTCCGGGGGCACCAGCAGGTCTTCCAGCAGCCGGCCTACCGCTTCCTCCCGAGACCAGCCAAAGGTCGCCTCGGCTTGGCGGTTCCAGGCCAGGATGCGGCCGTGCTCGTCGGTACGCACATAAGCATCCTGGGTGTATTCGAGCACAGCCACCAGCTCTGCCTCACGCTGATGCAGGGCCCGGGTGCGCTCGGCCACGCGGGCTTCCAGTTCCTCGGCCGATTGGGCCAGGGCAGCCTGGGCGGTCTTGCGAGCCTCGATGTCAGTGGCCACGGCCAGGATGAAATCCAGTTCGCCATTGCTCAGGTCATGGCGGGTCAGGGTCAGGTGGACCCATCGCACGTCGCCATCCTTGCGCAGGTAGCGTTTTTCCATTTCGAAGCGCGAGATCACGCCCTCGCGCAGCTGTTCACGCAACTGCGCGTTGTCATCCAGATCGTCAGGATGGGTCAGTTGCCGGTAGCTCATGCCTACCAACGCCTCTGCGCTGTACCCTGTCAGTTCGCAGAAGGCCGGGTTCACCCGCAGCAGGGTGCCTTCGGCGTCGGACAAGGCCATGCCTGGCCCCGCGCTTTCGAACACTGAGCGCAGACGGTCTTCGGCGGTTTCGATACGGGCCTGGGAGTGCTCCAGATGGGAGCGAGACAGGAAGGCCGTTTCGCGCAGACGCAATTCACGCTCGGCCAGTTCGGCCAGGTCCGTGAGGATCTGCAGTTGGTCCACGGACAGCTCGCGCGGGCGCGAATCGATGGCGCACAGGGTGCCCATGGCATGGCCCTCGCTGGTGTGCAGCGGCACGCCGGCGTAGAAGCGGACATGTGGTGACTGGGTAACCAGGGGGTTGTTGGCGAAGCGTTCGTCACGCTGGGCATCGGTAACCACAAAGGCATGGCGCTGACGAATGGCGTGGTCGCAGAAAGCGATTTCCCGAGGCGTTTGTCGCACTTGAAGCCCCACGGCAGACTTGAACCATTGGCGATGTTCGTCCACCAAGGTGATCAGGGCGATGGGAACGTCCAGGACACGGGCCAGCAGCCGCGTGATGCGGTCGAACTCCGGCTCGGGCTCGGTATCCAGCAGGTTGAGGGCATGCAACAAGCGCAGGCGGATCTGCTCAGCGTCGCTCACGGATGCATTCATGGAAGAAATTACCGTGCTATGGGTGCTACGCGCTTCTGCGGAACCAGCGCAGCTGGCGAACGGGCTGTCGAGCCCCATCCGCCAGTTGCGCTGGCGCTACAGTAAGCCGGGTCGCTTGCAGTATAGAACTGTCTAGCCCCGTGAACCGCCGCGCTCCATGCGCTCACGATCGCTCAGCTCAACAGCGCGCCGGGCCGCGTCTACATCGGTTTTCCGGTATTCGCAACGGCCATGCTCGTCGGTGACCTGGAATACCACGCCCTCGTCTTCGCGCCGGGCTTCACAGGGAATGTCCCTGCCTTCGAGTCGTTTCACGGTGACAGCCATGGGAATGTCCTCAGAGGAGATCCGCCGGAACGGTGCCGCCGCTGGCCGCTACCTTCTGGAGGATGGCTTTGTGTAACCACATATTCATTTCAGCGGAATCATTCAGCTTGTCGGCCGGGCAGCCCAGCTCGTTGGCCAAGCCCTTGCGGTGCTCCAGGCTGCTGTCGATGCCCAGCAGCTTGAGCAGGTCCACTACCGAGGTACGCCAGTTGAGTTTTTCGGCGTGGCCGCTGGCCATGCCGTCGAGCTTGGCGCCCACGTCGATGGTGCTGTCGGTGCGCGGTACCGAGGTCCCGGTAATGCTGGGGGCCAGCCCATCCTGGTTCACTGGCGCGGTGCCCGCTGGGGCAGTGGTGGCAGGGCCCGTGGTGGTAGTCGAGGCCGCGCCCACCGTGGACGTGGTGGTGGACGTCGGTTGATTATCGTCGTGGCCAATGCCCAGCTTGCTCAGGATATCTTTGAAAAAGCTCATCAATGTTTCCTCGTAACGCGGTAGGTAAAAAGTTGACCTGCGCCTTACGAGGAAAGTTTGATCGCATCGACGATCGTGCTCAGGCGTGCACGGTCACCCGGTTGCGGCCACTGCGCTTGGAGGTGTAGAGCGCCTGGTCGGCGCGCTCGATCAGTTCCTGATGGTCGGCGGCCGGGCGCTGCAGGTCCGCCACGCCCAGGCTGATGGTGAAACGGATGAGCTTGCCGTCGTGCTCCACCACGGTTTCCTCGATCGAGGCCCTGAGGCGCTCGGCCAGGATCTGCCCGCCTTCCTTGTCCGTATCCGGCAACAGGAGGGCGAATTCCTCGCCGCCGTAGCGGCCGCAGATGTCCGAATCGCGCACATGCTCGCGCACCATGTCCGCCACCCGCTGGATCACCCGGTCGCCCCCGGGATGGCCATAGGTATCGTTGACCTGCTTGAAGTGGTCGATGTCGAACATGATCAGGGTACAGTCGTTGCCGTAGCGGCTGTGCCGGGCGTACTCATGCTTGAGGGCTTCTTCCCAGTGGCCACGGTTGTACAGGCCGGTGAGGCGGTCGGTGCTGGAGAGCTTCTGCAACTGGGCGTTGACCATTTGCAATTGCCGACGATTGGTAGCGACTTCCGTCACGTCGTAGATCACCAGGCAGATATGCTCCACCTGATTGTTGATCGAACGCAGCGGAAAAAGCGTGGTGTTCTGGTACATGAAGGGTTCGGAGCCGGTGATCGGCTGGTACGTCTCGAACTTCAGCAAATGAGGCCGCTGCTCCCAGATGGTGAACGACGGCGACCCCAGGGTAATCACGCTTTCGACCTTGCGGGTGAACCAGGTCTGGTCCACCTCGTGGAACAGGCTGAAGAAGGACTTGCCCTGGGCCTCGCGGGCGGGCACGCCGGAGTGGTTCTCGATGAAGGTGTTCCATACCGTCACGTTGAACTGGCGGTCGAACACCACCACGCCCACGTCGATACTCTGGGTAATGGCCAGCAGCCAATGCAGCTCGGTCAGGTCAAGGGATCTATTCATGTCAGTTCATCATGTACGCGAGCTTGCCTTTTAACCGGGGCAGCGAGGTTTCGGTGAACAACAGCAAGAGGTCGAAATGAATATCGTGCCCCTCCACGCTGTAGCTGATCTCAACGGCCAGGGTTTGTTTCCAGCGATGGCGGTTGAGCTTGATCAGGTCTTCGATGCGCGCGTGTTCACCCAGCACTTGCGGGTGGCTGAGCGAGAAGGTGAGGTCGATCTGTTCGCCGATCCCGCTGAGGCAGGCGCCGATCAGCAGGGCGGAGAGGTCCAGCAGCATTTCGGACTGGCTGCTTTCACGGTGCTCTTGGCGCAGCAGGCGGGCCATGTCGGCCATGCTGCTGTCATGGAACATCAGCAGGGCCTCGCCCGCGATACCCTCGCCGATGTAGCCCTGGCAGATGGCGGTCAGTTGGCTGCCCCGCTGGGCATCGGCCAGGGCCATGTGCAACTCGCCTACTTCCAGCACGTTCACATTGGGCAGAGGCAGCTCCACGAACACATCGAGCACCTTGGCCAGCAGCGCCGCGGCCCGGCCCATGGCTACGTTCACGGTTTCCCGGAAGGCATCGTTGAAGCTGATATTCATGGCCGCGGCAACGTCGCTGGCGCTGCCTTCGCCGCCTGCTGTCAGGCCACACAGGGCCAGGGCCTTGCGCAGCTCATCCGGGTTGCCGGGCTTTCTCAGGAAGGTGACCGCCCCCAGGGCCATCACCCGACGCACGGCTTCGTCCTGCACATCGCCGGATACTACGACCACCTTCACCGGCAAGCGCTCGTCACGAATGGCGGCCAATACCTGGTAGCCGTCCATTTCCGGCATGGTCAGGTCCAGCAGCACGACCTGGCCCTTGCCCGCGCGAATGGCCTCCAGCCCCAGCCGCCCGTTCTCGGCCTGGGTGACCGATACGTTGAGCCCCTCGGGCAATGCCCGCAGCAACTGCTTGCGGGCCATGTTCGAATCGTCACAGATCAGCAAAGGTACAACGGCCATCGACTGGGTTATCCCGATTAGTTGCCCGTGGCGCGGGGCAAGCCCGCGGTACGCCAAACAGCAAGTTGTGGCATAAGGCCACCTACTCTACCAGTCTGTATCCACTTACTCATACGGACGGTAGCAAATCACAGCGGTTGCGTCAGGCTACAGTGAAGAGCACCCTGAGCAGTGCTTGGACATCCCAGCCCGCGGTTGTATGATGTCCGTTAACAACAGCGAATAACCCACGTCGAAGCTCTTCGCTTTGGTTGGTATCCCGCTTCGGCACCGCTCATGCTTCCCCCGTTAACCGAACAAGGAGACAAGAATGCCTGACGTTCTCGGACAGAACTTCATCAACGGTTCCCGTAGCAAAGGGGGCGAAGCCAGCCTCAAGAGCATAGACGCCAGCACCGGCGAAGCCCTGCCCTATGCGTTCTACCAGGCCACCGAGGCTGAAGTGGACGAAGCCGCCCGCGCCGCCGAAGCGGCCTACCCGGAATTCCGCCAACTGAGCCCGGCCCGCCGCGCTGAGTTCCTCGAGGCCGTCGCTGATGAATTGGACGCTCTCGGAGACGATTTCGTTGCCATCGTTTGTCGCGAAACCGCGCTGCCGGCTGCCCGTATCCAGGGCGAGCGCGGCCGCACCAGCGGCCAGATGCGCCTGTTCGCCAAAGTACTGCGCCGGGGCGACTACCTCGGTGCCCGCATCGACCTGCCGCTGCCAGACCGCAAGCCCCTGCCGCGCCTGGACCTGCGCCAGTACCGCATCGGCGTAGGCCCGGTGGGCGTATTCGGCGCCAGCAACTTCCCCCTGGCCTTCTCCACCGCCGGTGGCGACACGGCCTCGGCCTTCGCCGCCGGCTGCCCGGTGGTGGTCAAGGCGCACAGCGGCCACATGGCCACGGCTGACCTGGTGGGCACCGCCATTGTCCGCGCCGCTGAGCGCACCGGCATGCCCAAGGGCGTGTTCAACATGATCTTCGGCAACCGCGTCGGCGAAGCCCTGGTCAAGCACCCGGCCATCAAGGCCGTGGGCTTCACCGGCTCGCTCAAGGGCGGCACCGCGTTGTGCAAGATCGCCGCCGAGCGCCCGGAGCCCATCCCGGTATTCGCCGAGATGTCCAGCATCAACCCGGTGATCCTGCTGCCGGAAGCCTTGAAAACCCGCGGCGCCACCGTCGCCAAGGAACTGGCCGGTTCCGTGTGCATGGGCGCGGGCCAGTTCTGCACCAACCCGGGCCTGGTCATCGGTGTGAAGTCCGCCGAGTTCACCAGCTTCCTCGAAGCGCTCAAGGGTGAAATTGCCGGCCAGGCGCCGCAGACCATGCTCAACGCCGGTGGCCTGACCAGCTACAGCCAGGGCGTGCAGCACCTGCACGACCACCCGGGCATCACTCACCTGGCCGGTAACGCCCAGGAAGGCAGCCAGGCCCAGGCCCAGCTGTTCAAGGCCGACGTGTCGCTGTTGCTCAAGGGTGACCCGCTGCTGCAGGAAGAAGTGTTCGGGCCTACCACCGTGGTGGTGGAAGTGGCCGATGACGCCGAGCTCAAGCAAGCCCTGCTGGGCCTGCGCGGCCAGCTGACCGCGACTCTGATCGGCGAAACCGCGGACCTGACCGCCTACCAGTGGCTGGTGCCGATCCTGGAGCACAAGGTTGGGCGTATCCTGGTCAACGGTTACCCCACCGGGGTAGAAGTGTGCGAAGCCATGGTCCATGGCGGCCCCTTCCCGGCCACTTCGGACGCTCGCGGCACGTCCGTCGGCACCCTGGCCATCGACCGCTACCTGCGCCCGATCTGCTTCCAGAACTACCCGGACGCGCTGCTGCCTGAAGCCCTGCAAAACGCCAACCCGCTGGGCCTTCAGCGCCTGGTCAATGGCGAGTGGAGCACCCAGCCTATCGCCTGATGGGCTGTGCCGGCCGCCGCCCCGCCAGGCGGCGGCCACCTTCGCTTATTGCACCACACGCCCCTCCCCGCGCCCACGTGGGTCAGACGCGGTTTCCAGCTCGCCGTCCCGCACCCGAATCAGTTGCACGTTGCCCATCAGCCACCCCTGATCTTCCAGGGTGTAGCCCATTTTCTTCAGGTCATCGGCCACCTCTCCCGTCAGCGGCGCCAGCGCGTCGTAGTAGATGGTGTCCTTGGGCAGCAACTGGTGATGCACCCGCTGTACGGTCACCGCTTCCACCGGGGTCAGCTGATAGTCGTACAGGTTGTTGAGCACCTGGAACAGGGTAGTGAAGATCCGCGAGCCGCCCGGCGTGCCCAATACCAGGGTGACATGGCCATCGCGGGTCACGATGGTCGGGCTCATGGAAGACAGCATCCGCTTGCCTGGGGCAATGGCATTGGCGTCGCTGCCGACCACACCGAAACCGTTGGCCACGCCGGGCTTGGCGCTGAAGTCGTCCATTTCGTCGTTGAGCAGGAAGCCCGCCCCGTCCACCACCACGCCGCTGCCGTAGTCGAAGTTCAGGGTGTAGGTGTTGCTCACGGCATTGCCGTCTTTGTCGATTACCGAGAAGTGGGTGGTCTGGTGGGTTTCCAAGCCTGGGCGCACCTGCTCGGTGGGCGAGATGGCCTTGGGGTTGATCTCGGCGGCGCGGCGGTCCAGGTAGGCCGGGGCGATCAGCTTGTCCACCGGCACCTTGTTGAAGTCCGGGTCGCCCAAGTAGTCGGCGCGGTCGGCGAACACGCGCTTTTCGATTTCCGCCAGCAGGTGAATGTACCGGGCCGAATTGAGCGGCACGCCTTTGAAGTCTTCGCTGCGCCTCTCCTTGATGCCCAGCAACTGGGCCAGGGCAATGCCGCCGGAACTGGGCAGCGGCGCGGTGTAGATGGCATTGCCGCGCCAGTCGATCTTCAGCGGTTGGCGCCAGTGGGCCTTGTAGCCCTTGAGGTCCGCCGCGGTGATCAGGCCCTTGTCCTGCTGCATCTGCTTGACCAGCAGTTGCGCCGTCTTGCCTTGATAGAACTCGCTCACGCCCTTGTCGGCGATACGTTCCAGGGTTTGCGCCAGCTCCGGCTGGGTGAAACGCTCACCGACCTTCATGTTGCCGAAGTACTTGCCGAAGTTGGTGCTGCCCTTGAACAGGCCCAGGGCATCCTCGCGGTATTGGTACTGCTCCTGGGCCACGATGAAGCCGCGCTTGGCGTAGCCGATGGCCGGCGTGAGCAGCTCGGCCCAGGGCAGCTTGCCGAAGCGCTTGTGCGCTTCCCACAGGCCCATCACGGTACCGGGCACCCCTGCAGCCTTGGCGCCTACCAGGCTCAGGTCAGGCACCACCTCGCCCTTGGCGTCCAGGTACATGTCCTTGGTGGCGGCCTTGGGCGCGGTTTCGCGGTAGTCGAGGAAGTACGGCTTGCCATTGACGAACAGGGTCATG
Source organism: Pseudomonas sp. DC3200b2 (assembly GCF_049895785.1). Lineage (NCBI taxonomy): Bacteria > Pseudomonadati > Pseudomonadota > Gammaproteobacteria > Pseudomonadales > Pseudomonadaceae > Pseudomonas > Pseudomonas sp. DC3200b2. The sequence continues at coordinate 95,593 of NZ_JAFCTA010000009.1, forward strand.
AAGCCACCGCCGCCGAGGTTCCCGGCCTCGGGGAAGGTCACCGCCAGCGTGAAGGCAGTGGCCACCGCCGCATCCACGGCGTTGCCGCCACGCTTGAGCACGGCTTCGGCCACTTCCGCGCCGTAGCGGTCCGGCGAGGCGATGGCCCCCGCCGGCAGGGCACTGGCCCAGCTGGTGCCGCAGGCGACCAGCACGGCCGTGGCGACCAGGGTTTTGCAGAGTACGAGACGCATGGGCGATCCTTGTTGTGGGAAATCCGCCCTCAAGTAAGGACCAAAAACGCCGTCTCGGCAAAATCCGGTTATTTGGCGTACGCCTTCAGCTTCTCCTGCATGAAGTCCAGGAAGCACTGGATGCGCAGGGCCAATTGCGTATTGCGGTAGTACACCGCGTGGATCGGCTGGCGATGGCCGCTGTTGTGGCTGGCCAGCAGTACCTTGAGTCGGCCCTCGCGGATGTCGTGGTGGGTCATGAAATGCGACAGGCAGACGATGCCTTCCCCGGCCAGGGCCAGCTCGCGCAGGGTGTCGCCACTGGAAGCGGCCAGCGCCGGGGTAATGGCCCAGCGGTCGCCGCCACTGTGGCGCAGCGGCCACTGGTTGAGCCCTTCGTTACGAGTGAAGCCGAGCAGGGTGTGCCGCTGCAAGTCTTCCACATGACGTGGCGTGCCGTGGCGCTCCAGGTAGGCCGGGCTGGCCAGCAGGTTCAGCGGGCTACTGCCCAGGTGGCGCGCATGCAGGGTGGAATCGGCCAGGCTGCCGATGCGGATGGCGACGTCGGTGCTTTCTTCGAGCAGGTCGATGATCAGGTCGTTGGTGTTGAGCTCGAGGAAAATATCCGGGTAGCGGCTGCGGAATTCCGCCACATGGGGCACTACCGCATGGAGCATGAAGGGCGAGGCGGCATTGACCCGCAGTCGCCCGGCCGGCGCCTGTTGGCGCAGGGCCAGGTGTTCCTCCAACGCTTCCATGTCTTCAAGGATGGCCTTGGCCCGCTCCAGGAAGAACTTGCCCTCCTCGGTGAGGCTCATGCGCCGGGTGGTGCGGTTGATCAGGGTAGTGCCCAGTTTGGCCTCGAGCCGCGCCAGGGAGCGGCTTACCGCCGAAGGCGATTGCCCGACCTGCTCGGCGGCGGCGGAAAAGGAGCCGCCGTCGACCACTGAAACGAAGAGTTGCAGTTCATCGGATCGGGCTTTCACATACCAGGCTCTGCGGGAATTCACATTCCTTTTAACACAGTTTCCAGGTGCTGCTGATAGCGGGCAACGTCCGCGTCTACATTCGGCCGTTTCATCACATCCACCGCCAGGAAGGTGGGCAGCGGTTGCATGCCGAGGAACTGGTTGGCCTTGTGGAAGGGAAAGTAGACCGCATCCACGCCCCTGCCTTCGAAGAAGTCCTGAGGGTCGTCAAAGGCTTGCTGGGGGGCGTTCCAGGTGGCCGAGATCATGTAGCGCTTGTCGTGGATCAGCCCGCCGCTGCCGTAGCGCTGGGAGGCGTCTGAACGGGTACGGCCGTCGTTGGCGTACAGGCTGCCGTGGCCCTGGGTAAACACCTCGTCGATGTATTTTTTCACCGTCCAAGGCGCGCCCATCCACCAGCCGGGCATCTGGTAGATCACCACATCGGCCCAAAGGTATTTCTTCACCTCGACCTCAATGTCGTAGCCGCCATCGATGAAGGTGGTCTGCACGTCATGCCCGGCATGGTCCAGATAGGCCAGGGCGGCATTGTGCAGGGTTTCGTTGTAGCGGCCGTCGGAGTGGGCGAACTGCTTGCCGCCATTGAGCAACAGGATCTTCATCTGAACCTCCAAAAATTCGATGGAGCGCAGACTAGAGCCTGATGGCTTGAGAAAACAGCTGGCGCGATGCAAATCGCTTGTTCCGCCAATGCATGAATGCCATCTGCATTGTTGCGGTAATCTTCAACTCCGCTCACTGTTTGGAGACGCTTCGTGACAGACGCCTATGCTTTCATACTTAAAGCCAAGACCCGCCCCGAGCGCGCCGAGGCGTTCAAAGCGTTGTTCTTGAATTATGTCGACGCCAGCCGCGCCGAGCCGGGCTGCATCGAATACCACATGCTTCAGGACGACCAAGACCCGAGCCTGTTCGTGTTCTTCGAAGTATGGGCCGATAAGCAGGCCTTGGACGTGCACTCCGCCCTGCCTCACATGCAGGCGTTCTTCGAGGCTCGCATGGAGTACCTGGAGCGGGACTTCGAGATCCAGCGGGTACGCCCGCTGAAGTGAAGCCCCATTGCCCGTCGCACCCGGCGGCTAGGTGTTTTCACCGGCTTGATAGGCCTTGACGATGGCGGAGAAGTCCAGCCCGCCCTCGCCTCGCAGGTTCATGGCTTGGTACAGCTGCTGGGCCAGCCCGCCCATCAGCACCGGCTGGTTGGCCTGGCGGGCCGCCTCGGTGGCCAGGCCCAGGTCCTTGAGCATCAAGGCCGCGCCGAAGCCGCCGGTATAGCCGCGGCTTGCCGGTGCCGTGGGCACGATGCCCGGCCACGGGTTGTAGGCCTCGGCGCTCCAGCAACGGCCGGTGGAGCTGTTGATCACTCCTGCCAGCACCTGGGCGTCTATGCCCAGGGCGCTGCCCAGGGCCATGGCTTCGGCCACTCCGATCATGGAAATCCCCAGCAGCATGTTGTTGCAGATCTTCGCTACCTGACCGGTGCCGACCTGGCCGCAGTGCACGATGTTCTTGCCCATCTGCGCCAGTACCGGCTGCAAGGTATCGAACAGGGCATCGCTGGCGCCGACCATGAAGGTCAAGGTGCCGGCCTGGGCCCCGCCGGTGCCACCGGACACCGGGGCATCGGCGAAATCCACGCCCTGCTTGGCGGCCAGGGCGTGCAGGTCGCGAGCGGTCTGTGGGTCGATGGTGCTGCAGTCCACCGCCGGGGTACCGGGGCGGATGCCGGCCAGCACGCCGGTTTCTTGCTGGAACACCGCGCGCACATGGGCCGCGGCCGGCAGCATGGTGATCACCAGTTCAGCCGGCTCGGCGGCTTGGCGTGGGGATTCGGCCACCTCCGCGCCCAAGGCGCCGAGTTCCTCGAGGATGCTCCGGTTGAGGTCGAACAGCACCAGCTGATTGCCGGCCTTGATCAGGTTGCGGGCCATGGGCGCGCCCATGTTGCCCAAGCCGATGAATGCGATGCGCATGGCAGCTCCTTAGCGCAAGTGGATGGTGGTGTTCACGCCGGTATTGACGCTGGCGTCATCGAACCAGCGGGCGGTCACGGTTTTGGTCTGGGTGTAGAACTGCACCACCTGCTTGCCGTAGGGCCCAAGATCGCCCAGTTTCGAGCCCCGCGAGCCGGTGAAGCTGAAGAAGGGCACCGGTACCGGAATCGGGATGTTGATCCCCACCTGACCCACGTCGATCTCGCTCTGGAACTTGCGCGCCGCCGCGCCGCTCTGGGTGAACAGCCCGGTGCCATTACCGAAGGGGTTGCGGTTGACCAGCGCGATGGCCTCGTCGAGGGTGTCCACTTCCAGCACCACCAGTACCGGCCCGAAGATCTCCTCGGTATAGATGCGCATGTCCGTGGTTACGCCGGTGAACAAGGTCGGGCCCACGAAGTTGCCGTTCTCGTAACCCGGCACCTTCACCCCGCGGCCGTCCAGCTCCAGACGCGCGCCTTCGCGCACGCCACTTTCTATCAGCTCTTCCACCCGCGCCTTGGCCCGCGGCGAAATCAAGGGGCCTACATCGGTGCCCGGCTCGCTGCCCGCATTGACCTTCAGTCGCTCGGCCAAGGCCTTTAGCTGAGGAATCCACTGGCGACTTTCGCCGACCATCACCGCCACCGAGGTGGCCATGCAACGCTGGCCGGCGGCACCGAAGGCCGCGCCTACCAGCGCATTGAGAGTCTGTTCGCGATTGGCGTCCGGCAACACCACCGCATGGTTCTTCGCGCCCATCATGGCCTGCACCCGCTTGCCATGCTGACCGGCCAGGTTGTACACATGGGTGCCTACCGCCGTTGAGCCCACGAACGACACTGCCTTGATCAGCGGATGGGTGCAGATGGCATCGACCACTTCCTTGCCGCCGTGCACCACGTTCAACACACCGGCCGGGATGCCGGCTTCCAGGGCCAGTTCCACCAGCAGCAGGGTGGAAAGCGGGTCTTGCTCGGAGGGCTTGAGCACGAAGGTATTGCCGCACACGATGGCCATGGGAAACATCCACAGCGGGATCATGGCCGGGAAGTTGAACGGGGTGATGCCCGCGCATACCCCGATGGGTTGGCGCAGGGTATAGGTATCGACCCCGCCCGCTACGTTTTCAGCGAACTCGCCCATCTGCAGGCTGCCCACCGAGCAGGCGTGCTCCACCACCTCCAGGCCCCGGAAGATATCCCCTTCGGCGTCGGCCAGTGTCTTGCCCTGCTCGGCGCTGAGCACCGCGGCAATGCGCTTGCTGTGCTCGCGAATCAGCGCCTGCAGCTTGAGCATGATGCGCATGCGCGCGCCTATGGGCGTTTGCCGCCATTCAATGAAAGCCCGCTGCGCGGCCTGCACGGCGGCGTCCACTTCCTCGGGCGTGGCGAAGGGCACCCGGGCCAGCACTTGCTGGGTCGCGGGGTTGAGCACGTCTTGCCATTGAGTGCTGTTCGATTCGACCCAGCGGCCGTCGATCAGCAGCTTGGCGGTTTCGACCTGGGTGGAATTGGACGGAACGGGTGCGTTCATGAAACCTCCGCGTGATTGTTGTTATTCGCAGGGCCGCCATCGAGAGGGGTGGCAGCCTGGGGCTGCATCCAGTATAGGTATGCAAACTTCCAATAAGAACGTAGATATAAGCCGGACCATCATGCAAAAACACCTAACCTCACTGGCGGGCCTGAACTGGGACGACCTCAAGTTCTTTCTCGAAGTAGCCCGCCTGCGCAAGGCCAGCAGCGCGGCGAAACGCCTGGGCGTGGACTACACCACCGTCTCCCGCCGCATCAATGCCCTGGAAGCCTCCCTTGGCACCCTGCTGTTCGAGAAGTCCCGCACCAACGGCTTCAGCCTCACCAACGAAGGGCAGCGTCTTCTCGGTTACGCCGAGGCCATCGAAAGCACCCTGCACATGGCCTGTGAACAAGTGACCGGCTCTGGCCTGGCGCCCTCAGGGCATGTCCGCATGGGCTGCACCGAAGGCTTCGGCAGTTTCTTCATTACGCCGCTGTTGAGCCGCTTCGTGGAGCAGTACCCGGCCATCTCGCTGGACATCCTGCCGCTGCCGCATTTCATCAGCTTGTCCAAGCGCGAGGCGGACATCGTGATTGCCGTAGAGCGCCCCGAGCATGGCCCCTACGTCTGCTGCAAGCTCACCGACTATCGCCTGCGGCTCTACGCCACCGCCGACTACCTGGCCCGCCACCCGGCCATCACCGACGTCAGCCAACTGGCCGCTCACCCCTTTGTCAGCTATGTGGACGACCTGGCCTTCAGCGCCGAGCTGCTTTACCTCAGCCACGTTCTACCCAACGCCAGCGCCCGCCTGCGCAGCACCAGCGTGGTAGCGCAGATGGTCGCCGCCCGCCAGGGCCACGGCCTGGCCATTCTCCCCTGCTTCCTCGCCGCCGAAGCGCTGGATCTGGTTCCCGTGCTGCCAGACCAAGTGAGCCTGACCCGGCAGTTCTGGATGTACTGCCGGGAGGATCTGCGCAAGCTAAAGCGGATTACCCTGTTGTGGGATTACATCAGGGCCGAGACGGAGGCACGACAGGGGGTGTTGATGGGGGACAGTATGTGATAGGAAAGCCGAGCGTCTGAAGCCCTTCTTCCGCCTCTGCTCTGGTTCAAAAACACCGCGGCGCCCGGCTTGAATCAAGCCGGGCCCGGTAATAGCCAAACGGTAGAGAACGGAGCCCTCCGAGCTCACTCAAGATCAACTATGGCCGGTCTTCACCCCTCGCATTATCCCCAAGCGTTTTAGGAGGGCGACCGTAATACACAAAGTTATCAAAATCCTCATGACGGTACGTATCATGACGCTCATAATAGTTATAGACCACCGATAGCTTTTGCTCGTTAACCGTAGGCTCGCTATCATGAAGAACTTTTCGCCCCTGCATGATAAGAAGTGCCCCTTTCTTCGCATAGATTTTTCGATTCTCCACCCAAGAGTCCTTTTTGCTGGGATGTGATCGTTGAACCTGCATTCGCAGTGGCGCCTCTGAGTTCGTAGTCAAGAAGAGCAGCACGGTGATTCCGTTGGTATCGTAGTGCAGGCCCAAGGTACCTCCCCCAGGTGGATAGGCCTTTATGTTGATATCGGACACCGGGTAGGGGGACACCACCGTGTCTGTAAGCGTTACGAGGCTTACCAGAGGGAGAATCGAGTGGTAGACCGCCGTCAGCTCAGGCAGCTTCTCTCGCACGTCTTGCCCTTTGAAGATGTAATGATTGTAGGCACCTCCCAGGTCCGATACAGCATCGGTACTAGCCCGTCGTGAAGGACCAGGTCCACTTCGCACGCGGCGATAGCTGCGTCGACCCGGCTTGCCAGCCTATCGCATATTTCGGCTGGTATAAGCCCTTCAATAGTTGTAACAAAATCATAGAAGTATTCGTGACGGTGTTTGTTTACATCGAACATGGATAGCTCCTTGCGTCCAGGGTGTGTGCCCGAAAAATGTTATGACCCTTTTTAAACCAAGGTCAACACTTTTTGCGCCGAATCCCCTATTGACACTTTCGGGCCCAAGTGCGAAACCGCGCCTTCGACTAACAGGAGCAACCAATGAAACTTTCTAACAAAGATCTACTTGCAGGGCTGCTTGTCACCATGATATGGGGGTGCAATTTCTCTATAATCGAATTGGGGCTCCGCGCCCTAGATCCATTCTTGCTTACTTTGCTCAGATTTACATTTTGCGCAGTTCCGGCAATCCTGTTCATCAAGAAGCCGGCAGGCATTTCCTGCACGGTGCTTTTACTCTATGGCACTTTATTTGGCTCTGGACTTTGGTGGACGGTCAACTTTGCGATGCATAAAGGGCTTTCTGCTGGAATGTCATCCATTTTTCTGCAGTTCAGCGCATTCTTTACGATCATTGCGAGCGCTCTGATTTTCAAAGAAAAGATCAGCGCGATACACTTCGCTGGTATGGCTATTTCACTGATGGGTTTGCTTCTGATGCTAGGGGCAAGCGAGGCCTCTTCTACCCTGGCCGGTATCTCCCTGGTGTTGGCAGCCGCTCTGGCATGGGCCTTTTGCAACCTTATCGTAAAGCGCACGAAACCCTTGGACATGGTTGCTTTCATTGTTTGGTCGAGCCTTTTTTCGCTGCCCTCACTCTTGACGCTCACTTTACTCGTCAAGGGTACAGAGCCCTTTGAGAGTTTGCCCGCCAAGATTACCTGGGAAGCCACCTTTTCAATCGCCTTCCAGAGCTTCGTGACTACCTTATTTGGCTACCACGTCTGGAACAGCCTGATGAAAAAGTATCCTGCTGCGCTGGTAGCGCCACTTTCTCTCGTAGTTCCTATCACCGGCGTGCTTTGTTCGGTAGCGTTTTTCGACGAAACGCTCGATGCGCAGCAACAGCTGGCCCTTGCTTTGGTGCTGATAGGGCTATCGATCTTTATGCTAGCTCCGAGGCTTGTAGGAAAAATCTGTCGTCACCGCTGCACCTCCTGAGCTGTGGCGCCGAGCGGCAGGCCGAGTTCGAAGCATGCCATGGCCTTTGCCGGCAGGAAGCGCTAGGCGCGCCCCGTTTCGTCAAACCGACGGGGTTCAACCAGCAACACGATGTTGCGGTGCTTGAATCAGTTCAGATTTCCCTGAACTAATGATTTGCCCCAGCCTATTCATCGCGCCGCTGCGCAATGCCTACCATCGGCGCATCGGATCGGGCCCGTCAGAGGCCCGACCTCGGTTTCATCTTTGCTACTGCCCTTATCTGCCCTCGGCCATGGCCGGGGGTACCTGTAGCGATGGACCGAGGGACTGCCGATGCGTCTTGAGATTTTCCGTTCACTCTGGGGTTACCGCGCCAGCAAGGCGCAGGCGCTGGAGGAGCTGCTGGCCGCGGGCTTCGAGGGCATGGAGGCGCGGCTGCCACTGGAGGCAGTGGAGCGGCGGGAATTCGGGGCCTTCCTGGCCAGCAACCAGGTGCCCTATATCGCCACGGTGTTCACAGCCTACGATGTGCTGCCCGAGCAGCGCGCCACACCTGCCGAGCACCTTGAAGACCTGCGCCGCAAGCTGGACTGGGCTAGCGAACTGAGGCCGCGCTTCATCAATCTGCTGGCGGGCAACGATCGCTGGCCGTTGGCGCAACAAGTGGAGTTCTTCGGCGAGCTTTTGGCGATAGCCTCCGAACAGGCGGCGCCTGTGTTGGTGGAAACCCACCGCGCCCGTTCCCTGTTCAACCCCTGGGTCACCCTCGAGCTGATCCGCCAGCTTCCAGCGCTGCGTTTCACCAGCGATATCAGCCATTGGGTGGTGTGCTGCGAGCGCCTGTTGGACGACCCCGCCGATGACCTCTCGCCCTTCGTGGAGCGAGTAATGCACATCCAGGCCCGAGTGGGCTACGACCAGGGCCCTCAGGTGCCCCACCCTGCCGCCCCAGAATACGCCGCTGCCCTGGCCTTCCATCAAAGCCATTGGGAAGCCGTGTGGCGGGCCCAGCGTGCCCGTGGCCAGGCGGTCACTACCCTCACGCCTGAATTCGGTGCCGACGGCTACCTGCACCACCTGCCTTTCACCAACGCGCCAGTGGCGGACCTGTGGGCCATCAACCAATGGATGGCCACCGCCGAGCGCGCCCATTTCCAACGTTTCCTCAACGAGGGCCAGCCGGCATGAGCAACGCCAACTTCAGCAGCATCCCCGTGGTCGACATCGCCGGCCTGTTCAGCGTCGAACTTGAGCATCGCCTGGCAGTGGCCGAGCAACTCGGCCGTGCCGCCAGTGAGGTGGGCTTTCTGTACATCACCGGCCACGGCATCGACCCGGCCTTGATCGAAGGCTTGCAGACAGCGGCCAAGGCGTACTTTGCCCAACCGCTGGACGCCAAGATGCGGCACTACATCGGCACCTCGGCCAGCCATAAGGGCTTCGTACCCAAGGGCGAAGAGGTGTACGGGGAAGGCGAGCCAGATCACAAGGAAGCCTTCGACGTGGGCTTCGAAGTGCCCGCCGACGACCCGCTATTCCTGGCCGGCACACCCTTGCTGGGGCCCAACGACTGGCCCACGGTGCCCGGCTTCCAGGCTGCGGTGCAAGCGTATTACAAGGCGGTGTTCGACCTGGGCGGCAAACTGTTCGGCGGCTTCGCGTTGGCCCTGGGCTTGCCGGAGGACTACTTCGCGCCCATGGTCAGCCGCCCACCGTCCAAGCTACGGCTGATTCACTACCCCTTCGACCCGCGTCGAGTGGATGCCCCGGGCATCGGTGCGCACACCGATTACGAGTGCTTCACCATCCTGTATGCCGACCAGCCGGGCCTGGAAGTGATGAACGACCAAGGCCAGTGGGTGGACGCGCCACCGCACCCTGGCGCCTTCGTAGTGAACATCGGCGACATGCTCGAAGTGATGACCGCCGGCACCTTCGTCGCCACCGCTCACCGGGTGCGCAAGGTCGCGGCCGAGCGCTATGCCTTCCCGCTGTTCTACGCCTGCGACTACCACACCCGCATCGCCCCGCTGCCCAGCTTCGACAAGGGCCAGCAGCAGTACGAAGCACTGGCCATCGGCGAGCACATGTGGGGCCAGGCGCTGCAAACCTACCAGTACCTGCGCCGCAAGGTCGCCGCCGGCGAGCTGCGCCTGCCCAGCGAGGCACGCAAGCCCGCCAGCTTCGGCCATCTCAAGAACCAGGCGGCCGCGCTATGAACGTACCGCCAACCACCGTGACCCCTCAGGAGCCTTCACCTATGCGCCATTCCACTCGTTTGGGCCTGCTCGCCGCCGGCCTGTTCTGCGCCACCGCCGCCGTTGCCAGCCCTACGGCTACGCCAGGGGTTTTCAAGGTGGGGATGGAAATCACCTACCCCCCGTTCGAGTCCTATGACGCCAACAAGCAGGTGGTGGGCTCGGACCCGGAACTGGCCCATGCCCTGGCCAAGACCATGGGCAGCCAGGCGGCCTTCGTGGACACCAAGTTCCCCAACCTCATCAATGGCCTGAACGCCGGGCACTACGACGCGATCATCTCCGGCATGTACATCACCCCTGAGCGCGAAGCCCAGGCTCAGGCCATTCCCTACGCCAACACGGGCGCGGCGATCATGGTGCCCAAGGGCAGCGAGCTGAGCCCCAAAACGCCCGAAGACTTGTGCGGGCTGAAGATCGGCCTGGAACAGGGCACCACCTGGGTGGCGAAATTCCGCGAACTCTCTAGCAGCTATTGCGTGCCCAACAACAAAGGCGCCATCACCGTGAGCGAGTTCCCTTCCGCGCCGGAAGTCACCCAGGCCCTGCTTTCCAAAAATGTGCAGGCCCAGGTGGAAATCGCCGGGGCGGCGCACATGATCGCCCAGCGCACCAATGGCCGGGTGGTGGTCAGCTCAGAAAAGCTGGTGTACCCCCAAACCCTGGGCATCTATGTGAAGAAAGGCAATGCCGAAACCTACCAGGCCCTCGTGCAGGCAATGAAGGCAAGCAAGGAAAACGGCGAATACGCCGCGATCCTGAAGAAGTACGACCTGGAAGCGGTTAACTGAGTTTATCCGCCGCCTCTTCCGGGGCGGCGCTTGAGGTGCCTATGGAATTCGATTGGGGTTATTTCGTTTCGCTGTTTTCCATGGCGGATTTCTGGAAGGCCTGCGTCACCGTGATCTGCCTGAGCGCCCTGGCCTGGCTGCTGGGTATGGTGCTGGGCTTTTTCCTGGCCACGGCCAAGCTTTCGACGCGGGCCTGGCTGCGTGTACCGGCCAGCCTGTACATCTGGTTTTTCCGCAGCATTCCGCTATTGGTGCTGGTGGTCTTCGTCTACAACTTGCCACAGCTGTTTCCCGCCAGCGGCGCGCTGCTATCGCAACCTTTCTATTCCGGCCTGCTCGCCCTGGTGGTGACCGAGGCGGCCTACATGGCGGAGATTCACCGCGGCGGATTGATCTCCGTGCTCAAGGGGCAGCGCGAAGCCGGTCGCGCCTTGGGCATCGGGCCGATCGGCCTGCAGCGGCTGATCGTCATTCCCCAGGCCTTTCGGATCTCGCTGCCGACCCTGATCAATGAATACATCACGGTGGTGAAGCTGACGTCGCTGGTCTCGGTGATTTCCCTGACCGAGCTGCTTACCGTGGGCCAGCGCCTGTACGCGCAAAATTTTCTGGTAATGGAAACCCTGGCCGCGGTGGGCGCCTATTACGTGCTGATCGTGACCGTATTCGGCTGGGCGCTGCAGTGGCTGGAACGCGGCCTGGACCTCAACAGGCGCACCCCGGCTGCCTTGGGTGATGTTGAAGTGGCTCGGCTACGCAGTACCCTGCCAGCGGCTGCGCTGCGTCCACCGCAAGTGCCGACCCGAGGCGCGGCGCCAGCGCTGCAACTGCGTGGGCTGCACAAGCGCTACGGCAACCATGAAGTGCTCAAGGGCATCGACCTGAGCGTGGCCAGTGGCGAGGTGATCTCCATCATCGGCCCGTCAGGCTCAGGCAAGACGTCGCTCATCCGCACCATCAACGGCCTGGAAAGCATCGACCGCGGCGAGATCGTGCTCTTCGGAGAAAGCTACATCAACGCTGGCGAGCATCCCAATAGCGGTCGCGTGCGCCAAGGCATACGCCGCATCGGCATGGTGTTCCAGAACTTCAACCTGTTCCCTCATCGCACCCTGGTGGACAACATCACCCTTGCGCCCCGCTACCACGGCGAACCCGCTGGGCTGAGCGACAGCCGGGCACTGGCATTGCTGGACAAGGTCGGCCTGCTGGCCCATGCACGCAAGTATCCGCAGCAGCTTTCCGGTGGGCAGCAGCAGCGGGTGGCCATCGCTCGGGCCATGGCCATGGCGCCGGACGTGATGCTGTTCGACGAACCCACTTCGGCCCTGGACCCGGAACTGGTGGGCGAGGTGTTGAAGGTGATCCGCGACCTGGCCAACGAAGGCATGACCCTGATCATCGTTACCCATGAAATGGAGTTCGCCCTTTCCATTTCCGACCGGGTCATCTTCATGGAGCACGGCACGGTGGCCTTCGACGGCTCGCCCACAGCCTTGCGCAGCGACCCCGCGGCACAGCGTGTGCGCCGCTTCGTGGGCCTGGAAGAGCAAGCGCCGGTCGAGCTCAGCCAGCCGGCTCTAGCATCAGGCCACTGAGGCGCCGCACCCGTCGGCTTACCGCCTCCTCGAACACGCCCGGGCGTGGTTCCACCAAGGTGAACCAGCGCCGCGCCCGAGTGATGCCGGTGTAGATCAGCTCCTTGGTCAGCACCGGGTTGAGCACATCCGGCAGGATGAGCGCCGTGTGCTCGAACTCAGAGCCCTGGGACTTGTGCACGGTCATGGCGTACACGGTTTCCACATCGGTGAGGCGGCTGGGCAAGACGAAGCGCACTCCACCCTGGCCGTCGTTGCGTGGGAAGGCGACGCGCAGCGTCAACCGGTGGCTGTCTTGCGATTCGGGCAAACGGAGGGTCACACCGATATCACCGTTCATCAGGCCCAGACCGTAGTCATTGCGGGTCATCAGTACGGGGCGGCCCTCGTACCAGTGATGATCGCTCTCGATCAGGTTCGCGCCATAGAGTGCCCGGGTGGCGCGCTGGTTGATGGCGTCCACGCCCCAGGGCCCCTTGCGTACCGCGCAGAGCAGGCGGAAGCGGTCGAAGCTGCTCAGCACTTCACCGGCCCAGGCGAGCCAGGCCGGGTCCGCCAAGGGCGTATCCGCCGGCGGGCGGTGCCGCTGCAGCACATCGAAATACTGACGATAACCGCTGGCGCTGCCACGACCGCGCCTGCTACCGCTGAGCAACAGCCTTTCCAGGGCCTGGTCCTGCTCGCCTTGCAGGCGGCAGCTGGTGATGTCGGCAAAGCTGGCGTCGGCCAGGGCGCGGCGGGCATCGGCCGGACGCTGCTCATTGACCGCCCGGGCCAGTTCGCCGATACCGCTGCCTTGGGCGAAGCGACGGGAGTGGCGCAGCATCACCAGCTGCTGGGCCAGGGCATGTTCGACCGGGTCGCCCACGCGCAGCCCGGAAGCGTCCAGGGCCTGACCGGCGACCTTTTCCAGCCAGGCCCAGGTGGCCGGGCTGTAATAACCGGCCTCCGCGTCGCGGCAGAGATCCCCCAGTACCGCGCCGGCTTCCACCGAGGCAAGCTGGTCCTTGTCGCCCAGCAACACCAGCCTCGCCTGCGGTGGCAACGCTTCGAGCAGGTTGGCCATCATCTCCAGGTCGATCATCGAGGCTTCGTCCACCACCAGTACATCGAGCGGTAGCGGATTGCCTCGGTGATGACGGAAATGCCGGGTTCCCGGGCGGCTGCCCAGCAGGCGGTGCACCGTGGTCACTTCAGTGGGAATGCGCGCCTTGATGGCGTCGGCCACGTCCAGGCTTTGCACCTGGGCGCCGATGGATTCGGTGAGGCGGGCGGCGGCCTTGCCGGTGGGCGCCGCCAGGCGAATACGCAAAGGCCGCCCGGCCTCGACCCGAGGCCCTTGCAACAACGCCAGCAGGCGCACCACCGTGGTGGTTTTACCGGTACCAGGCCCGCCGGTAATGATGCTCAGGGCGGCGCGGGTGGCCAGCGCGCAGGCCAGTTTTTGCCAGTCCACGCCCTCGGCCGCAGGCGCGGGGAAGAGCGCGGCCAAGCGTACGGGCAGGTCGCCGGGCACTTCCGCTGGCGAAGCCAGGCGCGTGCGCAGGGCCAGCTCCACGGCACGCTCGTAGGTCCAGTACCGGCGCAGGTACAGGCGTTCGTTGCTGAGCACCAGAGGCCTATCGCTGGCCCCATGCTGGCCTTGGGCAACCAGCGCCGATGCTTCCAGTGCCTGAATCCACTGCACCAGGCCCTGGTGCGCCAGGACGCTCGAGGGCAGTACTTCGGGATTGAGGCTGTCTTCGCCCTCCGGCGGCAACGACAGGGCAAAGTCCGGCTCGGCCAGGGTTTGTGCCAGGTCCAGGCAGACATGGCCATGGCCCAGTTGGTGGCTGGTCAAGGCCGCCGCCAATAGCACCAGGGGTTCCGCGCAGGCGGCTTGCTCGGCCAGGAAGCGTACCAGTGCCAGGTCCAATGGGCGCAGCCAGCCGCGTGCGACCCAACGGTCCAGAAGCGCGAACAGGCTGGCGCTGGAGGCCAGCGGGGTCAGCGGCTCGGCTACCGGAGTGGCGTTGTCGAGGCTGAAGCGATCACTCATGGCCGGGCTCCTTCGAACAAGTCGGCTTGGGCATCGGTGTTCAGCGCCTGCAGCCTACCTTGGAAGAGCAGGTCCAACTGCTCGATCAATATCCTGGGTGGGCGACTGAAATAGACGCCACGGCTGCGCGCACCGAGCCCACGCAGGAAGATGAAGAGCGCGCCGCCCACGTGGCGGTCGTAATCGTAGCCGGGCAGGCGTGCCTTGAGCTGACGATGCAGCGCCAGCAGGTAGAGTACATATTGCAGGTCGTAGCGATGCTCGAGGATGGCGACTTCCATGGCGGCCGATGAATAGCTGGCGTTTTCGGCCCCCAGCCAGTTGGATTTGTAATCGGCCACGTAATAGCGGCCATCATGCTCGAAACAGAGATCGATGAAGCCCTTGAACAGCCCGTTCAGCCGGCTGCCTTCGGCCGCGGCGCGTGGGGCGCCTGCGTGGGTGTGCTGGCGTACCAGGGTATCGAGGCGTACCACGTCGACCTCTCGGCTGGCAAACCAGAACTCCATTTCGTAGCGGTAATCCTGGAGATCGCACAGGCGAACCTGGACGCCTTCCGCCAGCGGCAATGGCGCGGCCAGCAAGGCGTTGAGCCAGTGGTCCAGGGTGGGTATCCAGCCTTCCCAGCCACGCGTGGCGCAGCGTCGGGCCAGGGTATCGCGCAGGGCTTCAGGGTTTTCCGCCAGCTGACCGAAGCCCTCGCGACCGGCCCACTCCAGCAGCCCATGAAGGAAGGTCCCCGGGTGCGGCCCGCGCGGAAACTGGTGGATCGAACCATGACCGGAGGCCACCAGGCCGGCGTTGCCCAGGGGCTCGTCGTCCAGCAGATTCTGGGCGCGCAGGCTGTCTGGCGCCGCCTCCCCCTCCACGCTGTCGGCAATGCGCAGGGCACTGTAGGAGGCGATCCACCAATGCTCGGCGGCGCGCCTGCTCGGTTCCCGGGCGGGCCGCAAACGCTGCTCGCTGCGCGGCGGCACGTAGAAGTGGTCACTGACCTGAGGCAATGGCTGAGCCTCCAGCGCTGGGTTGCCCGCGCAGACTTCGGTCAGCCAGCCGGCCAGTTCGGCGGATGTCTCCAGTGCTGCGCCGCCGCCGAGCAGATAGCCTAGAGCCGAGCGGTGCAGCACGGAACGGCTATCGCGGCCCCGCTTGAGGTCCGCCACGCCGAGCCAGCAGGCATACTGCGCCCGGGTGAGCGCGACATAGAGCAGGCGCAGGTCTTCCCCCAGGCGCTCGTCGTCGGCCATGGCGATCACCTGTTCATCCGGTGTCATGGTCACTCGCGGTTCGCCGTGGGCGTCGTGCCAGCTGACGGGCAGGCGGCTGCCGTCCACTGGGCGCGCGCTGCATACGAAGGGCAGGAACACCAGGGGATATTCCAGGCCTTTGGATTTGTGGATGGTCACCACCTTGACCAACTGCTCGTCGCTCTCCAGGCGCACCACCTGCTCTTCGCCGCCATCCACCTGGCTGGTAATGCGTTCGCCCAGGTAGCGGATCAATGCCTGTTCGCCATCCAGCTCCGCCGAGGCCTGCTGCAGCAGCTCGGTCAGGTGCAGCAAGTTGGTCAGCACCCGCTCGCCATCGGCCCGGGCGGTGAGGCGTACCGGCAACTCGAAGTCATGCAGCAGCCGGCGCAACATGCTCAGCACGCCCTGCCCGCGCCAGAGCGCGCGGTACTCGCGGAACTGCATCACACGCGCCTCCCACACCAGTTCGTTGCGGTTCAAGGCTTCCAGTTCGGCCAACGGCCGGGCCAGGGTGACGCTGGCCAGGGCCGCGCGCAGCAGACGGTCCGCGTCCGGCTCGGCGCAGGCGCGCAGCCAAGCCAGCACATCGACCGCCTCCTGACTGCGGAAGACGGATTCCTTGTCCGATAGGTAGACGCTGCGCACCCCGCGAGCACGCAGCTCGGAACGAATAGCCTGGGCCTCACCGCCGTCGCGCACGAGGATGGCGATATCCGCCGGGGCCAGTGGCCGCAACTGACCGTCTGGGCTGGCGAAACCACACTGGCCGGCCTTGCCCAGTTCCAACAGGCGAACGATCTCGCTGGCGCAGGCGGGGGCCAGGTGCTCCCGATAGCTGCCATTGGCCACGGGCTTGTCGCTGTGCAGCGCCCAGAAGGTCAGGGCCGGTTGCGCCTCACCCTCTACCTGGAGCCTATCCTTGCGGCCCTGGGCCGCCACTGGCAGGAAGGGTACCGGGTTGTCTTCGCCGTCGCGAAACAGAAAGGCCCCGCGACCGGTGGGCCTGGCCTCGGCGTGCTCGAACACGCGATTGACCGCCGCTACCATGGCCTCGGTGGAGCGAAAGTTAGTGCCCAGGCTATGCAGCCGCCCGGCGCTGGCCCGTCGCGCGCGCAGATAGGTATGAATATCCGCGCCACGGAAGGCATAGATGGCCTGCTTGGGGTCGCCGATCAGGAAGATGCCCAGGTCCTGGCGGTTCTGTTCGATCTGGTAGATACGCTCGAAGATGCGATATTGCACCGGGTCGGTGTCCTGGAATTCGTCGATCAGCGCCACCGGGTACTGCTCGCGAATGATCTGCGCCAGCGCCTCGCCGGATTCACCGCGCAGGGCTGCGTCCAGACGCAGCAGCATATCGTCGAAGCCCATTTCGGCCCGCCGACGCTTTTCGCTTTCGAAGCGCGCCGCCACCCAGGCGGCCGCGTGGGCCAGCGCATCCGCGCCGGGGTCGGGCAACTGCCGTAAGCGCTCGCGCAACTCCACCATGGCGTCCAGGGCCGCATGGCTGGGCGGCTCGGTCTTCCAGGCTTCGGCCAGGCCCTGTGGTGTCAGCCGCTCGAAGCCCTTGCCGATATCCAGTAAGTGAGCATCCGGCGTCCCATGCCACTCGGCCAGCCCTTGCAGCCAGGGCTCGAAGTAACGGGGCTGCAGCTTGCGGGCGTCCACGGCCTTGTCCGCGATGCCCTGCAATAGCAAGGCACGCAGCTCCTCCACCCAGGTGCCCCAGGGTTGTTTGATCTGGGCCAGTTCATCCAGGCGGCGACGCAGCCCTTCTTCGATGTGCAAGGCCGGATGTGCGTTTTCGTCCAAGGGGCCGGCACCGCCAAGCAGGCCCCTCACCCGCGCCAGCAAGGCGGCTGGCGACTTCCAGTTTTCCCTTACCCAGCCGAGGGTGTCGCCTACCATGCCGTAGCAGAACTGACGCCAGTAGTCGCGTACGACTTCATTGAGCAACTCGCTGTGGTCGGTTTCCAGACTCTGAGTGAACAGGCTGCCGCTGTCGAAGGCATGTTCGCGCAACATGCGCTGGCACCAGCCGTGGATGGTCGAGACCGCTGCTTCATCCATCCACTGGGCCGCCGCATCGAGCTTGCTGGCACACAGGGGCCAGGCGTCGTTGGGGTAGTCGTCGCGGAGCTGGCCGACCAGCGCATCAGGCGCGGCGATCTCGTCCCGGAAGAACTGTGCCGCCTGGGCCAGGCGCGCGCGGATGCGGTCTCGCAACTCCTTGGTGGCGGCGTCAGTGAAGGTCACCACCAGGATTTGCGGTGGCAGCAGTTCGCGACCGAACCCTGAATCCCCTGCCCCGTGGCCCAGTACCAGGCGCAGATAAAGGGCAGAGATAGTGAAGGTTTTGCCGGTGCCTGCGCTGGCTTCGATCAATTGGCTGCCGCGCAGCGGAAAGCTGAGGGCGAGGGGCCGGACTGCTTCGCTCATCGGGCGTTCTCCTGGGCCTGAAGGTCCGCCCAGGGGGCGCTGAACAAGGGCTGGTACAGTGCCTGCACCCAACCTTCGAAAGTCTCATCGGCAGTAAGCGCGGCGAAGTCGGGGTATTGCCGTGCCAAGGCCATGTCACGCGCTCGTTCGCCAGCACCCGCGCCTGGGAATTCCGAGCCTTCGTAGGCCACCTGGGCCGCCTTGAATGCCGCGTCCCGGTCCTTGGCCGCAAGAAAGGCGAAGGCAGTGCGCGGGGCAACCGGTAACGGCCGTGACATGCCGTTGCGCCACGCTATTAGCAGTTCTGTCAGCGTGTCATGGGCGGTCTGTGCATCCAAGGGAGCCAGAAGCAGGGTGGTATCAGTGGCAACCACGGCGGTGTGCAGTGGCAGCCCTTCGGCGCAAGCCATCAGGTGCTGCACCCAGGGCGCGATCAGCCGCGACCATTTGCGCCCGCCTCGGGTGTTGATTGCGTTGGCCAGCAGGGTGACGCTCAACAAGGCTCCGCCCTCGCCTTCATGTAGCCCCGCCAGCCAGCCTTCCACTTCCAGGCCCTGAGCCTGGAAATACAACGGCAGCGCGCTTTCCATTGGCGTAGGCCAGCGCACCAGCAATCCTTGGTAACGAGCGAGCAGGTCTGGCAAAGGCGCGATCAGTTCTGCCTGAAGCAGCTCACCAAAGCCGGCCATGGGCAAATGCCCGGCCGCCTGCAATCGACCGGCCTGGGTGCGCAGTAGGGCTTCGAGTTCGCCTTCCCTGCCTTGCAGGGCTGTTTCCAGCAAGTGAGTGCTCAGGCTGTAATGCTGCAGGCCGTCGAGGATGAACGGCTCGGCCTCTTCCAAGGCGCCTTGCAACGCTTCGAAATGCACCTTCAAGCGCTGGGTATAGAAGTGCTTGACCGGGTTGCGCAGGAAATTGGCCAGCACCTCCAGCCCCAACGGCCCGTCAGGCTCGAAGGGTGGCAAGTCCTCGACCGCGGCCAGTGGGGCGCCAGGTTCATGGACCGATTGCCACTCACGGGCATAACTGAACAAGGCCGGCTGGCCTTCCTGGAAATAACGGATGCTGAAGGGCTGCAAGGGGTGCTCCAGGCTCAAGGCCTTTAGCAGGGCCTCCCCTTGATCGGGTTCACCCTGCAGCCGCCAACCCGCGGCCAGATGATCGCGCAATTGGCCCACCAACACCGAGGGTGGGCGCTCGGTATTGTCGCGAATACTGCGCCCCACCCAGCTGATGTACAGCTCCGTTCGGGCCGAGAGCACGGCTTCGAGCAGCAGGTAGCGATCGTCCTCACGCCGGGAGCGGTCACCGGGGCGGTAGTCCGCCGCCATCAAGTCGAAGTCGAGCGGCGGTTGCGCGCGGGGGTAGTCACCATCGTTCATGCCAAGCAGGCAAACCATCTCGAAGGGAATGGCGCGCATGGGCATCAGCGTACAGAAATTCACCGAGCCGGCCAGGAAGCGCTGGTTCAATCCGCCCTGGTCCAACCCCGACAACCAGGCTTCGCGTACGACTGTCAGAGGCAGCGTTTCCACCAGGCCGACTTCCTCGCAGGCTTGCAGCCATTGGTCGCGAAGCTCATCGAGCTGTATGAGCAAGTACTCAGCGTGCTCGTCCTCGGGCTTGAAGAAGTCGTTGACCAAGCCTTGCAGGCGCTGGCCCCACACCTCTGGCGCGGCCGGCTCGAGCAGGGCCTGGTACCAGTGGTCCAGACGGTCGATGATGGCGAACAAGGGGCCCACCAGCGCAGCGTCCAGGCCGCCGACTTCATCATAGGGTTCCACCCCGGCGAACCCTTCCCCGCTACCTACGGCATAGCCCAACAGCATGCGTCGCAGGCCGAATCGCCAGCTGTTTTGCTCCATGCCTTCAGGCAGGCCCAACGCCTTGCGCTGCCCGGCGTCCAGCCCCCAGCGGATGCCGGCGCCCTCGATCCAGGCGTGCAGGATGGCCAGGGACTGCTCGGGGATGCCGAAACGAGCCCGCACGGCGGGTACGTCGAGAAGGTCCAGGATCTCGCCTACGGCGAAGCGGCTATCGGGCAGTTGTAGCAAATGCTCCAAGGCAATAAGCAGCGGGTCCCGACCGCGCTGAGCCTGATCGTTCAGGGTGAAGGGTATGAAGCGTTTATCATCCCGCGCCACCTGGCCGAACACGGCACGGATGTAGGGCGCGTAGCCATTGATGTCCGGGACCATCACGATAATGTCCCTCGGCTTCAGGTCCGGATTGCTGGAAAAGCGCTGCAGGAGCTGGTCATGCAGCACCTCCACTTCACGCTGAGCGCTATGGGCGATATGGAAACGGATGGAAGGGTCCACCTGCGGATCTATCGGGGGCCAGAGCTCACGGGTTTCAGCCAGGGGGCGCAGTTCCAGGATGTCATTCTGTAGTTGGCTCAGCAGCGTATCGGTGCCGCCGTCGCTGTAGAGGTCGATCTTGCCGTCACTGAACGCGCCTCTGTAGCTGTCTGGCTGGTCGAACTCATCCAGCAAGGCTATGTAGTCACGGCCTTGCTTGCCCCAGGCGGCCAAAAGCGGCTGCGCGTGCTGGTGCAAGCTGGTGGCGTCCAGCTGCAGCGGCATGCCAGGCTTGCGGCTTTGCCGCCTGTACTCGCGGCGCAGGAGGTCCTTGTCCGCTACGATGTCGGCCCAGTGATGGCGACAAGGGTTGTGTACGCAAAGCAGGACTTGCGTGAATCGGGCCAGTCCAGCCAAGGCATGCAGTACCTGCGCGGGCAGCGACGAGATACCGAACACGATCACTCGGCTAGGCAGGCCCGGTGGCGGGGTTTGCGCCGACAGCATGGTATGCATGTAACGCTGATGCACCCCCGCCCGGCTCTGCGCCATGCCCTGCGTGCCCACGTCAGCCAGCAGCGCCTGCCACAGCGCGGCTTGCCAGGTGTTGCCGTCGCTCAAGGGGCGCGCGTCGCCACGCACGCTGCGCAGTTGGTAACGTCCTTCGGCCCAGTCCTCAAGCCAGTCGGCGCGATAGACCTGGTACTGGTCATAAAGGTCAGCCAGCCGTTGCGCCAACTGGTAGCGTTTGCGCATGTCCCGATCCTCTTTGAGGAAGCGGGCCAGCGGGGCGAACACGGGCTGCTCGATCAGCACCGGCAGGAGGCGCATGAGCCGCCATGTGAGGGGGCCTTTGTCTAGTACCGAGTTTTCCGGAATCTCCGAGCGACCCAGTACCGAGCGGTACAGCCGCCACAGGAAACTGCCTGGTAGTTGCACGTCGATTGCAGCCGCCACGCCACAGCCGCCGTCTTCCGGGTCCGCGGCCAGGGCCATCTTCAGCCATTGGGCGATACCGTTGCTTTGTACCAGGGCAACTTCGTTCTCCAGGGGGCGCAGGGGATAGCGACGCATCCACTCCACCACCAGGCTACGTAGATCATCTGGGCGGTTGCCGTGGATCACCATGAAGCCTGGCGTGATAGGTTCGAACTGCGACATGGGCTACCTGGGTCAGATTGGCGGAAAACAGGCATAAGCTACAAGCCGGGTGCTGCAAGCTCAAGCACGCGCCTGGAGCTTTGGATCTGTTTGCTTGGAGCTTGCGGCTCGACGCAGGCCGTTTCAGACCCGCAAAAGACAAAACCCCTGATCGCGATGCGACCAGGGGTTTTGGGAATAAATCTTGACGATGACCTACTCTCACATGGGGAAGCCCCACACTACCATCGGCGATGCGTCGTTTCACTGCTGAGTTC
>NZ_JAFCTA010000010.1:0-69154 GCF_049895785.1 Pseudomonas sp. DC3200b2
GTGAACAAGGTACTTCCTTTGGGAGAATGGTCCGATGTTTACGACACGGTACAGAATATTGCGAGTTTGCGTGACCGATACGGCCTGACCTCTGATAATGCCAGCGTTCAAGCCAAGTTTGATCGGATGTTGTCAGCAATGGATGCACTGGAGCGCAATTATAAGGCCACTACGGAGCGGGTCAGCAACGCTGAGCAGCTGCGCGCGAAGCTCAATGAAGTCCAAACCCCGCAGCAGAAAGAAGACCTCCAGTTGCGCTATCAGCAGGAGTTGTTGGAACAGCAGAACCAGCAGATGCGATTGGCAAACATGCAGATGCTTCAACAGCAACAAGAAAAAATGGAAAACGTAAATCGAGGTCAGTCTTTTGAAGACTATATGAGTGGAAAAACCTCCGCTCGACCTGACTATGATTAGAAATAAATATGGAGATATACATGCCAAAGATTTTAAATGTCCTTTCGTTATCTGCATTCTTCCTGGTGGCAGGGTGTGGGGAAGAGAAAGGGAAAGATTTTATTGGTCATTGGCAAGGCCAAGGAAGCGCATCGCGTTCTTCGCTTGATATCTCTCATACTGATGGGTCGTATCACATCGATTTCAGCTACCCCGATCCTGTAATGGGTAAAAAGCTAGAGGTTAATAAACTTGAGGCGGTCGCTGAGTCCGATACTGTTTTGCTTGTACATGCTTCTCTTGGAACCGTTGCCCTTCGACTAGAAGGGGACACAGTATCTATGGAAGATAAGGTGTTTAAAAAATCTCAGTAGGTGAACTCTATGGAGCTTCATGTTGCTCAGAATCTGTATGAGTCAGTAGACAGCTCCCTAGCCGGCATCCTTGGCAGTGGTACTGCCAAGGTAATGCTTGGGGTTGGAGCGCTTTTCGGGACTTTTTGGCTACTGAATTTTACGCTCAAGAGTATTTTCTGGCTTTATCGAGGTATGAATATAGCGTTTCAAGAAGTAGTTATGGAAATCGCTAAAATGGCTTTCATTGCTGGGGTTGCATGGAACGTGGATTGGTACATACAGACCATTGTTCCTTTTGTGACTGGGCTTCCTACCTGGATGGGGGGAGTGCTTTCAGGGCAAGAAGGAAGCCAAGTTACACAGATCGACGCCTTGATTATAAGTTATTGTGAAAATCTACAAAAAATATATGATTCTTTAAGTTTTTCGCTTACAACCTTGAAGGCGGCTTATTTAGGTTTGCAGGCATTAGTTTTGTACCTGATAGGCGGAATCCCTTTTCTGTTAATGGCTGTGGGGACGTTGATAATATTAAAGGTAGCCACTACGGTTATTTTGGCGTTAGGCCCCGTGTTTATAGCCTTCGCCTTGTTTGATCAAACAAAGCAGTGGTTTTGGGTGAATCGCCCCTGGTTTCCTAGACAGTCTCCAAGCTCAGAAAATGGCGTTTCTCATACTCTACCGGTGACAGCTGCATAGCACTGCCGTGTCGGCGTTTAGGGTTATAGAACATTTCGATGTAATCGAAAATATCACTTCGGGCCTCGTCACGTGTCGCGTAGATTCTTCGTCGGATTCGCTCCCGCTTCAAAAGCTGGAAAAAGCTTTCGGCTACGGCATTGTCATGACAGTTTCCGCGTCGGCTCATGCTGCTGATCACATTGTTGGCCTTAAGGAAGCTTTGCCAATCTGAGCTACTGAACTGACTGCCTTGGACGCCCTTCTAAGCGTCAAGTGGATATCGCGCTTTGATTGATAATGCAATTGCGCCTCTGGATGATGCCGTACACCTCGCGCGCAATGTAGCGCTTAAGGCACCGGATAACCTCCAGCTTCGAATGCCCTTCAGCGATACGTCGACTGACATAAGCCTGCGTACGGGCGTCTGTCCGAATACGTCCTATGGCGATGATATGCAAAGCACTGTTCGCGGCACGGTCACCACCTCGATTCAAACGGTGTCGCGTTACCTTTCCTGAAGAGGCCTGGACCGGGCTCACACCACAAAGGGCCGCGAAGCTGGACTCTGAGCGAAAACGATCGCTGTTGTCCCCCGCCGTCAACAGAAGCTGGGCAGCTGTCTCGTAACCAATGGCATTGCGGGAAACCAACTCTGGTGCGAGCTCGTCAACCAAGCCAGCAATCATCACATCCAGGTCTGCGATCTCGTCATGCAGTTCAAGATAACGTCGACCCAGCGTCTTTAGAGCGATCCGATAGGCAGGTGCAACCTGACGATAGCTTGATAAATCTGGACGCCAGGCTGCCAGTGTGCGGATTAATTGCATACGCGTCAGTTTGCGTAGCGGCTCACGAACCTCATCAGGTGCGCTGACAATGATGTTCTGGATGAGTTGCAACGCAACGCGGCGAGCTTGTATGGCGGTCTTGCGGCAAACCTTGAGCACACGCAGCGATTCGACCATTCCATCTCGCTTTTTGGGAGTCACCGTACGAATACCTGCAAAGGCCGCATGTGCAGCATTCCCGGCATCTAATGTGTCGTCTTTGCCGCGTTTACGCCTATCGCTTTTATCAGGCGCGGTCACTTCGAGAACAGTGATGCCGGCCTGCTCCAGGTAGCGCAGCAGGCCGGCACCGTACGTTCCGGTACATTCGATGCCAACGCGCGTCAGCTCACCAAACGAGCGCATCCACGTCAGCATTTGCTTGTAACCTTGACGGGTGGTGGCAAAGCTTTCACTGGCCAGGATACGATCCTGTTCGTCCACAACTGCGGCCACGTGCAGATCTTTGTGGGTATCCACACCGCCTACGATTTTCGTCGAAGTATTGCCGGTCTTGACGTCGCCCATGGTTGGTCGCTCCGGTTCTGTAGTAACAGACTGATTCGCTCGAACCGAATACCTGGACAAGACAGTAAAGTGACGTGGCGTCAGGCCCTTCTTGAGTCACACGTATCGGCGAGGCGGTCACCTCAACGTGCAGTGTTCCCGGTTGGCCGACAGATCCAAGGAAAGACACAGAGTCGATCAGAGTGTGGGTCAGACCAGCCGAGACACTTCACGACCAGATCATCCATCATTGGTCCATCGCTGTGTGAGTCAGACCATCCGGAAACACTGGCCATGACATTCTTACTATCTGAGTGAATCATCACTTGCTGCTGAGGCTTGCGTCGCCAAACGGCCATCAACATTGCGTCGATCGCCAGGTCGCTGCACATCCTGGGCTTCATCGACCAACCAATCACTTGGCGGGAGAACAGATCCAGCACGACTGCCAGGTACAGCCAGCCTTCATAGGTGCGGACATAGGTGATATCGGTTACCCAGACCTTATTCGGCTCACTGACCTTGAACTGTCGCGCAAGGTGGTTGGGCGAGGCCACTGTTTGTTTTCCGCCGTAAAACCCTGGGCGCCGTCGATAGCCCGTTTGCGAACGCAGCCCCTGCGCCTGCATCAAGCGCCCAACCCGATTTCGCCCACAGGCCTCTCCCAGCTCACGCAGGTCATCGTGAATTTTGCGGTAGCCGTACACGCCTCCGCTTTCCAACCAAGCGTGTTTGATCAAGCCAAGCAGGCGCTGATCTTCTTTTGCTCGGGCAGATTGAGGCTCGGCCAGCCAGGCGTAGTAGCCGCTGGGGTGCACCCTGAGGGTTTGGCAAAGGCGCCGAACCGGGTAATCAATCGAGTGCTTCTTG
Source organism: Pseudomonas sp. DC3200b2 (assembly GCF_049895785.1). NCBI lineage: Bacteria > Pseudomonadati > Pseudomonadota > Gammaproteobacteria > Pseudomonadales > Pseudomonadaceae > Pseudomonas > Pseudomonas sp. DC3200b2. Next base: position 3,638 of record NZ_JAFCTA010000010.1, read on the forward strand.
ATGAAGGCGTACTTCAGCCGCACTCCTTGGCAAAGTACGCGGCGGCCTTTTTTAAAATATCTCGCTCTTCGGTCACGCGCTTGAGTTCAGCGCGAAGCTGACGCAGCTCGGCTTGCTGATCATCGTCTTGCTGACGCTGCTCCTGGGGCTTTCTATAGCGCTTGATCCAGGCGTAGAGGCTGTGAACGGACATGCCCAGGCGCTGGGCCACATCGGCGACAGGTCTGCCTTTCTCGGTCACCTGCTTGACCGCTTCGATCTTGAATTCTTCGGTATAACGCTGACGACTCATGGCGCCTCCTTTTGGGCCTTATTATGAGGCATGGAGGTGTCTATGAAACCAGGGGCGATTCACAAGGCTGAAATAATTGCCTTATTAGAAGACGCTTCTCAGGCTGAACCCCGCGCCAACCGGGAGCCAGACGGCGAAAGCGAATAAGTTACATAAGTTATGTAACTTACATAACTTACGTAACGAATTGAAGTGAATCCTAGGCGCCACGGGGGCTTCAGACGTTCTAGCTTGCTATGCATAGCAAAGAAAATGTGGCTTAGTGCCGACGCGTTTTCGTTGCAGAGAAATTTCTGTGGTGATAGTGTTCACGCACTTTGCGTTCCCGAACGCTGTACGCCGGTGCTTGCGCAGCCGTTTAGAGGCCGACGTGAACCAGATAGAAAGAGATTTTGAGTGAGATAACCAAATCGTAGAAACCAAAAAGCCCCGGTTGGCGCCGGGGCTTTTTGGAAAATCCTGAACAGGCCTGTTTGAGATCGGGTACCTGTCCAGCACACATAACGTGAGCCAATTATGGCGATCACCACGGCTTCGTGCAAGCCCCAAAAAGTGATCCTAAGTGGCTCACCGCTGAATGGCGGACTTATGGAAAAGATTCCTCCGCAGGCTGTGCCGTACCCCGGCTTTAGCCTGTACACCGAGCGACACCCAGACCTGAATAGCTTCACCGCAGCGCATGGCCCGAGAGCCCCAGGCGGTGAAGCATGAGCCACCTCAAGGCCGTCAGGCTCGCCCCCTCTGACCCTCATTCCGCGTTGCGTCGCCCCGGCCGGCCGATGCCTGCCCGCTATGCCGCGCCGCGTCACCTCACCGAACAGCAGCTGAAAAACCCCCTGATCCGTAGCGCCTATGAGCGGCTGAGCAACATGGTCAGCTACCGCGGCCGCTACCTGCGCCGCCTGGACGGCGTTCACGGTGATCGCCGCACCCGCCGTGAGAAATTCTGCGCGATCGAGCGGGTGGCCGAGCAGCTGCTGGTGCGCCTGGACCTGGCCACCAGTGTGCTGGGCTACATCGATCCGCAGAACGGGCGCTTTGTGCTCAATACGCAGCGCGGCATTGCCGAAGATGCCGGCATTTCCGCGCCGGCGCTGTGCCGTTTGCTGAAGACCCTGGACGATGCCGGCTATGTGTACCGTCGCATCGAGCGCGTGCGCCTGGACGAAAGGGACGACAACGGGCTGCACCTGGTGCGCACCCGTGTTCTGGTGCGCTTCACCAAGCTGTTCTGGAAAGACCTGGGTCTGGCCTACGTCTACGAGCGCGTGCAGAAGTCGGCCAAGAAGCGCCGTGACGCCGCGCTGCGCGACATCGGGCAACAGCGCATGGCCGAGTTGGAACGCCACTCCCTGGAGCTCCAGCGCCGTGAGGTGTCCCGGGAGCGCTGGCAGGCGAAGGAAGCGCGCGAGGCCGGCGTAGAGCGCCCACGCAAGGCGCCCGTCCAGCCTCAACCCGAGACGCGAGGTAACACGGCCGTCAAGGCCGCGAACAAGGTCCAGAGCGCGATGGACAAGCTCTTTGCGTCGGTGGCCAACAAAGCCAAATAACCCCCCTGTTCTGCCCAAAATCCGTATCCGCTCACGCGGAGGCGTTGTCACGCCTGCGATTTAGTGCGTTTTTAACCGAGGTTTCCAGCGGGTATCGCCCGGCCAGGCAACTGCCCTAATCCCTCCGATTTTGCCCCCGAATCGCCCGCCCCGGGAGCGTTCAGCGCGGCGGCTTGTGGAGGCTTTGAAATAAATGGAATTTTATACCCTCTTCAGTTACCCGTCCCGGAAAAACAGGGAATTACGAGGTGTGGAGCCCCCCCTCGTAAAGCATAATGCCCACGCATTTCGTGCCGATGGCACGGCGTGGACAGGTGAACTTCAGTCCCGACTAAAGCCTGTCTAGGCGGCCCAGGGCGGTCCCCGCCCTGCCCTGGCCTGCGGCCACCCTACGGGCGCCAAGACCCGGATAAATCGCCCCAGCCAGGCCTCGCCTGGCTGCGCCTCAACCGGGCGCGCGTGCGCGCAGGCTTTCAGAGCAGGCAGCGTTTGAACGTCCGCACGGTGCCTTCGGTGAAGGCATGCGTTTTGAGCCCCCGGCCTGACCGGATGATGATGCTGACGCGGCAATCGTCACGGCGGCGGTACGCGGCTTTTTTTCAACGTGACAAGGCGTGTGGCTCTGGCTACAGTAGGTGCATTAAACGCACCTTTGAACTGTGATGACCGTGATTGCGACCTACCCTAAAGGCGACCTGCGCCGAATGCTCGCGGTCCTCGCCGCCATCGAGGCAACGCCCGACGCGACCCTGGTCAAGGTCGCAGCCAGGACCGGCCTCGATAAAAAGACCGTGACGCACCTGGCCGCCCAGGCGAGCGAGCAGGCCGGCGTAACCCTCACCAAAACCGGCCCGATCTACACCCTGGACGACTGGGGACCGGTGTTCAACCCGGCCGGCGCGCACCAGGCGTTGGCGGGCGCGCTGAAGGCCCCGGATACCCGGACGTCTACCGGTGGCCCCGACCCTGCTACGCCGGCCATGGGCCGGCAAACGGGGGGCAATGACCTGTGGTCAACGGTATGGCCGTGTGAATTGATCCTGCCGCTGGGGCACGGCTGGGTGGCCTGTAGCGACGCCCTGCCCTGGAATGACTATCAGGGAGAGCTCGAATACATCGTCTACAGCCCCGCGTATGGCGGTGACTTGCACCGGTGCACGTTCAGCTTGAGCGGAGCGCGCTGGTACGACGAACGCCAGGCACTGGGCATCAGCGGGGTGACCCACTGGCGCCTGACCCGCCGCGATGAGCCCCGCGACAGCACTTTGGATGGCCCGCCCCCGACGGTGACGCAAGTGGATGGCGAGCGCCTGGCCCTGCTGCACCAGTGGTGGGAGTGGTATCGCCACCATACTGGCATTGAGGAGGCCTAATGTCTCAGGGATGGCTTGTAAGCCGCGCTGCCGCCGGCGTGCCGTGGTACGCGTTCTCGTAGATCGCGGCGCTGTTGCCGGCGGCTTCACGGGCCATGGCGGCGACAAGCCGGTCCTTTAGCCGCTTCACTTCGGTTTCAAGCTCACCGATCCGGGCCTGCTGGTGTTTGAGCCGCTGCTGGTCGCTGTCGTGCTGGGTCACCAGCTGGGCGATCCGGCGCCGGCCATTGGCGAGTTCGCGGCACGCCTCGTCCAGCTCATGATTGAGCAACGTGCAGTGGTGTTTCCACGCGGCGAGCATGGACGGGATACCCAGGGAGAACGCGTCCTGGTCGGGCGCGGGCAGTGAGTTTGAAGGCTGTGCGTCCATGGCGGCTGTCCGGTTATAGTGTATGAATATACAGTATAACCCTAAGCGCGTGGTTGGGAATGGGCCTGCTGTCGCCATCCTGGAGAACGGCGCGCGCAATCGCTATCCGCCGCGAAGCCCTGCGTTTTGAAACCGAAGGCGCTACCTGATCATTTCGTCGCTGTAAACGACCCTGGCGTCCATCCTTGGCCTAACGTTAGGGGCTGACGCTAAGGAGGATACAGATGAAAGCGGCTAACGAAGTCTGGACCCTGGCCCGCCCCTTGCGTGCCTTCTGGATCGGGGAAGATGCGGTGTATGCCGCGTTTGATGCGCAGGGTGCCTTGCAGCTGGCCAACGCCGAATACGGTTATGTGCGTTTCAGTTTGGAGGACGTGATTCCCTGCGACAGCACGGCGCTACAAGGTCCGGCGTATTCGGCGGCCGGTCCGCGGCTGGGCACCCTCTGGCAGCAGCTGGCCCTGATGCCGGGACCGGGTTACCTCTGTGCGAGGCGGCCATGATGGGTAGCTACGTAGGGCCATCCTAATTATTCCCAAGTAAGTCTAATTGGCTAGACCGCTGGTGTGATGCCGCTGAGCAAATAGGGAATTTAGAGTGATGGTATTTCTCATTCATTACAAAATTGTAATTTTTCGATCATTTTTAGGTTATTAATACAAGCTTATTATAGGGAATGCATGAATGTGGATTGCTCCTGCGGTTCTCACGTGCGGCCTATTCACCTTTCTGCTCCTTTGGTTGGAGGTGAATTTTTTAGCGCTCATCGAGCGCTTTTTTTATTTCTGGATTGTCATTTTCAAGCAACCCTCTCGTTAGGAAGCGTTTTGGATAATACCTCCAACTTGAAACGAGGCACCTCCAGAATGAAACCTAAAAACATGATTTTGACAGTGGTGATGGCTTTGCTCGCTCCCGTCGCATTGGCGAAAGCTAACCCTAAAGCACTGGACCTGGAAATTGAGAAACAAAACCAGAAATCCTTGGAAGCCTATTCCCAGCAAACGGGTAAACCCGTACCAGAGGTAGTGGATTACCGTTACGGTATGAAGCTGGATGTAGCAAAACTGATCTACACTTCCCGCCCTGTAATATATTGCGGAGTCGTCAGTAAAATCATGAGCTTTGAGGACTCGCAAGGGGAGCCTCAATCGGTTCGGTACCGCGACCAAGGTGAATGCCGCACCAGGCATTAAGGTTGGTTTTTGCACTCGGACTTTTGAGCTTTAGTGAATGTAGAATTATATCGAACATTTCAGAATTGTAATTCTACGATCACCTTGCCGTTATCCTATTCCGTTGAAGATGGTGGTACCGCTTTGCGGTAAACAATAAATGGAGCGCGCTATAACGTTGCCCAGCCTTATTATCCAGGTACTGCCAAGGAATCAGGAGCAGATGATGTACAAAATCCCAATTTTCAGCCTGAGCGCATTGTGCGCCGTGCTGGCTTGCCAGGCCAATGCCGAGGATGCCGTTGAAGCCAAAGAAGGCTTTATCCAGGGCAGTAGCTTGAACATACTTAATCGCAATTTCTATATAAACCGGGATTACCGTAAGGGGCAGTCCGATGCGTCCGGCGACAGCTACTCCGAGGCCTGGGCCCAGGCAGCCATCGCCCGCTTCGAATCCGGCTTTACCGCCGGCACAGTAGGCTTTGGTTTTGATGCCTTCGCCATGGTGGGTTTGAAGCTCGATAGCGGTAAAGGCCGCTATGGCCCGGGCGGTAGTATCAATGTAATGCCCGTCAATGATGACGGACGGGCAGATGATGAATATGTCAAAGCGGGTGGAGCTCTCAAAGCCCGGCTATTTGATACCGTTATCAACGTCGGAGACGTCTCCCCCTACACGCCGGTTCTGGCCGCCGGTGATTCCCGGTTGCTGCCTGAAAGCTTTAAAGGGTTTACCGTTACCAACACCAGTATCGACAAGCTGACACTGATGGGCGGCCGGGTCCACGCCATGAGCCAGCCACAGGACACAAGTCTTAACGAGAATTTTGCGACCTTTTACGCAGGGCCAGTCGATTCGCCCTGGGCTGGATATGTAGGGGGAAATTACGAGCTGAATAAAAACCTCACGCTGGGTTTATACACCGGTCGCCTCAAGGACGCCTGGGACCAGCATTACTTTGGCGTCAACTACAGCTACCCCATAAACGACAACCTTGCGCTGTTCGCGGACTTTAACTATTACAATGCTACCGATGAAGGAAAGCGCTTGCTGGGTGAATTCAGCAACAATATCTTCAGTGGTCGTATTGGCGCTACTTATGGCCCTCATACCCTGGCGTTTTCAGCGCAGAAGAACAACGGGAGCGATGACTTCGATTATCTTCGGCAATCGGACTCCATATACCTTAACAACTCTATCCAATACAGCGATTTCAACTCGCCGAAAGAAAAATCCTGGATGGTCAGCTACCAAATTGACATGGGCCATTTTGGCGTGCCCGGTTTGACGCTCATGACGCGTTACGCCCAAGGGCGTGATGCCGACTATTCAGGGGCAAACGATGTGTACATGCGTCGCGATGGTGATGGCAATCCGCTCTCTGACCAGAAGCGTTGGGAACGTAACCTCGAGGCGAAGTACGTCGTACGCAGTGGTACGCTCAAGGATGCCTCGTTCCGTCTGCGTCAGGCGACCACCCGTGCCACCGCATTTGAATCGGATCTGGATGAAATCCGCCTGATTGTAGAATACCCGCTTTCCGTGCTCTGACCCCCCTAGGACAGCAGGCGCCCAGCTTGCTGTTCTCTCTGCCGTCCTCCCCTCTCTGTCCCCTGCCGCTGACGTGAAATCGTAGGAACCCTCGCAGTGAGGCGTTACCCAACGTTCGTATTCCTATTATCGATTCAAGGAGGCACCGATGGGTGCAGGCCATTCGCACAGCCATGGCGATGTTCGCGAAGGACATCAGAAAAAACTGGTTATTGCCTTGGCAATGACCACAGGCATCATGCTGGCTGAAGTCATCGGTGCATGGGTGACAGGAAGCCTTGCACTGCTTTCCGATGCCGCACACATGTTTACGGATGCGGCAGCACTGGCCTTGTCATTAGTGGCCTTGCAAATTGCCAAACGACCCGCTGATCGCCGGCGGACTTACGGGTACGCCCGCCTGGAAATATTGGCCTCAACGTTCAACGCTATGCTCTTGTTCCTGGTGGCCATGTACATCTTGTACGAGGCGTGGCAGCGGTTCTTCCTGCCGGCGGAAATTGCCACCAATGTCATGCTTTGGATTGCCGTTGCTGGCCTGCTGGTAAACCTTGCGTCCATGCGCTTGCTGGCCTCCGCCAGCGGTGAAAGCCTCAACGTGAAGGGGGCGTATCTGGAGGTCTGGGCCGATATGCTCGGCTCGCTAGGGGTCATTGTTGCGGCGTTGGTCATCCGTTTCACAGGCTGGACCTGGGTAGATACGCTGGTGGCTGTCGGTATCGGCCTTTGGGTCCTGCCGCGTACAGTGCAGTTGCTGCGAGAAAGCCTGAATATCTTGTTGGAAGGCGTTCCGGATGGGGTCAATCTTGCCGAAGTGGAAGCCACTATTCTCCAGATCGGCGGCGTAGAGGCCGTGCATGACCTACATGTATGGGCCGTCAGCAGTGGTCACAATCTCCTGACCGCGCATGTGGTGATCAAGTCAGAAGTGGCGGACCCAGACGTTGTACTGGCGGCTGTGATCGAGGCTGTCAGCCATGCCCATCACATCGGTCATTGCACCATTCAGGTCGAACGCGGCGATTTCCACCGGCAGGGCCCCGGTCTCCCGGAGCACTGACAGCGTCTGGATCACTCCTCGTCGCGGCGATGCGCCCACTGATAGAGCGCTGGCAGCACCAGTAGGGTAAGCGCCGTCGACGAAAGGATTCCGCCGATGACGACCGTGGCCAGGGGCCGTTGGACTTCAGCACCGGTCCCCGTGGCCAGGGCCATTGGGACGAAGCCCAGCGAGGCCACTAATGCGGTCATCAGCACAGGCCGCAAGCGCGTTAATGCGCCTTCACGGATTGCCTCTGTTAAAGGCCGACCTTCTTCGCGCAGGTTGCGAATAAAGGCGATCATCACCAGGCCATTGAGTACCGCCACTCCAGACAGGGCAATGAAGCCCACCCCAGCGGAAATGGACAGGGGAATGTCCCGAAGCCATAGGGCTACCACGCCGCCGGTGAGTGCAAAGGGGATGCCAGTGAATACGAGCATTCCGTCTTTGAGGTTGTTGAACATCATAAAGAGCAGCGTGAACACCAGCAGCAGGGCGACAGGTACAACGATCTGCAGCCGCTGAGCGGCGGATTGCAGCTGTTCAAATTGCCCGCCCCAGTCGATCCAGTAACCTGCAGGCACCTTCACGCCTGACTCGATGGCCTGCGCGGCTGCGCTCACGAACGAACCCAAGTCGCGGCCGCGCACGTTGGCTGTGACTATCACCAGCCGCTTGCCATTCTCACGGCTGATCTGGTTAGGCCCCATCACCAGCTCTACCGATGCTACCTGCGACAATGTGATGAAGCTGACACGTGATGGTTCGATGCCCGTCTGGGTTGGCAATGGGATCAGTAGTTGCGACAGCGTGGAAACGTCAGTGCGGAGCTCCTCAGGCAGGCGTACGGTGATATCGAAGCGGCGGTCACCTTCGTACAGCGTGCCGGCCTGTCTTCCGCCTACGGCGATGGAGATGGCATCCTGTACCGTGCCAATGTTCAGACCGAACCGCGCCGCTTTCTCCCGATCCACGTTGATGGTCAGTACGGGCAAGCCTGAGGTTTGCTCCACTTTGACTTCCGAGGCCCCTTCCACCTTTTGCAGGGTGGCGGCGATCTGATTGGCGGTTTGGTTCAGGACTGCCATATCATCACCGAACACCTTCACCCCGACGTCACTACGCACCCCGGAGATCAGCTCGTTGAAGCGCAATTGGATGGGCTGGGACATCTCGTAGTTGCTCCCTGGCACCAGTGCTGCGGCAGCTTCGATTTCCTGGACCAGTGTTTCGCGGCTTTTCTCAGGGTTGGGCCATTGATCGGTGGGCCTGAGCATGACATACGCATCCGAGATATTCGGCGGCATCGGGTCAGATGCGATTTCTGCCGTACCGGTGCGGGCAAATACCCGTTCCACCTCCGGAACATGTTGAAGGATCGAACTCTCTATCCGCTGCTGAATGTCCAACGACTGCGTCAGGCTCGTACCTGGTACCCGGATCGCCTGCAACGAAAAGTCGCCCTCACTGAGGCTGGGAATGAATTCGCTGCCCATCCGGCTTGCCACCACTCCAGAAAGCAGGATTAGCGTCACTGCGCCGCTGAAGGTGATGTTGCGATGGGCCAGTACCCAGTCCAGTGCCGGCGCGTAACGCAGCCGTGCGGTGCGCATCACCCGACCTTCTTCCTCCTTGACCCTGCCCGTTACGAACATCGCCACGGCCGCCGGCACAAAAGTGACCGACAACAGCATTGCGCCCAGCAATGCAATGACCACCGTCAATGCCATGGGGTGGAACATTTTACCTTCGACGCCAGTAAGGGCGAAGATGGGCAAGTACACGACCATGATGATCAACTGCCCAAAGATCAGGGCACGGCGCGCCTCCCTGGATGCCGCGAACACTTCATGGAAGCGCTCGGTGCGCGTGAGCTTGCGACCATGCCTGTGCTGCGCGTGGGCCAGTCGGCGAATGGCGTTCTCCACGATTACCACCGCGCCGTCGACAATGATGCCAAAATCCAAGGCGCCCAGGCTCATCAGGTTCGCACTGACCTTGTTGCCGAGCATCCCGGTGAACGTGAACAACATGGCCAGTGGAATCACCATGGCGGTGATCAGGGCCGCGCGGATATTGCCCAGGAACAGGAAGAGAATCACGATTACGAGGATTGCCCCCTCGATAAGGTTCTTCTTCACGGTGCCGATGGCTTTTTCCACCAGCGTGGTGCGGTCGTAGACCGTGACGGCTTTCACCCCGGCCGGTAAGGTCTTGTTGATATCTGCAAGCTTTGCGGCGACCGCTTTGGAAACCGTGCGGCTGTTCTCGCCCACAAGCATGAACACCGTACCCAGCACCACTTCCCGGCCGTTCTCGGTGGCGGCTCCCGAGCGCAATTCCTGCCCGATTCCCACCTCAGCAAGCTGGCTTACCCGGATAGGGCTGCCCTGCACGGTGGTGACGACGATATTGGCAATATCGTTGATAGTGCTGACCTGTCCTGGCGCACGTACCAGCAGTTGCTCGCCATTACGCTCGATGTACCCCGCCCCGACGTTGCCGTTGTTGCGTTCCAAAGCAAGGATCAGGTCCTCCAGGGTCAGCTGATAGGCCGCCAGTTTTCGTGGGTCTGGCGAAACCTGGTATTGCTTCGCAAATCCACCGATCGTGTTGATCTCCGCCACACCCGGGACATTGCGTAACTGCGGCTTGATGATCCAGTCTTGAATCACGCGCAGGTCGGTAGGGGTATAAGGCTTCCCTTCTGCGTTGAGTGCGCCATCCTCGGCTTCCACCGTCCAAAGGAAAATTTCCCCGAGCCCGGTGGAGATGGGCCCCATCACGGCCTCGATATCCTCGGGCAATTGCTCTTTGGCGCTTTGGAGCCGTTCACTGACCAGTTGCCGAGCGAAATACAGGTCGGTGCCCTCTTCGAAGATCACCGTGACCTGTGAAAGGCCTGAGCGCGACAGCGAGCGGGTTTGCTGCAAGCCTGGCAGCCCCGCCATAGCGGTCTCGACCGGGAAGGTAATGCGCTGCTCGGTTTCCAGCGGCGTGAAGCCGGGTGCGGCTGCGTTGATTTGCACCTGGACGTTGGTGATGTCCGGTACAGCGTCGATCGGCAGCTTTTGGTAGCTGGCAATGCCGAGGCCGGCCATGATCAGTACGCAAATCATCACCACGATGCGCTGTTCGATAGCAAACTGAATCAGTTTTTCAAACATGGAACACTCTCAGCGCGCGTCAGTGGGAATGTTCGGCGCTGGCTTTGCCCAGCTCCGACTTGAGGATGAAGCTGCCATTTGCGGCCACGTGCTCGCCGGCTTCCAGGCCTTTGAGCACTTCAAGGTAACCGCCATCGCGACGGCCGATGTCGACGGTACGGGCCGTGAAGCCTTCATCGGTCCGTACGAACAGGGTTGGCCGGTCTTCTACGCTTTGCAGCGCAGCTTCTGGCACGCTGACGGGGGCAGTGGCTTCCTGCGCAGCCACAAGAACATTCACAAACAGGCCAGGACGCCAAGCGCCTTGCGGGTTGGTCAGGGTCACACGTACTTGAGCGGCGCGGTTCTGTTCCCCCAAAAGGCTGCCCACGTAACCCACCTTGCCTTGCACCTGCGTTTGCAGATCGGGTGCATCGACTGTCACTTCTCGCCCTAAGATGACTTTTTCCAGCTCGGACGGTGGAACGTTAAACGTGGCCCATACCTGCGTTAAGTCGCTCAGGACGAAGGCTGTGGTAGTGCTGTCGACCCGTTCACCCTGACCCAGGTGTTTTTCCACGATCACGCCGTCGAATGGCGCTCGCAGTTCATAGCGGTTGCCGCCGGCAGTGGCAGTGTTTCCACCCAATGCACTGACCTTCTGCTTGGCATTGGCCACCTCAATCTCGGCCTCCTGGTACGCCTGTCGGGCTTGCAGGTAATCCTGTTCAGGAGAAATCTTCTCTTCCCACAGGGCTTTTTCCCGGCTTAAGGTGATGCGCGCTAGCTCCAGACGCTTGCTTGCTGCATTCAAATCACTCCGTTGCTGGGAGATATCCTGGCTTGCGATCACTGCCAGTACCTGCCCCTTGCGGACGGTTTCGCCTAGGTTGGTATTGACCTTTTCAACGAAGCCTGCAAGTTGCGGCACAATGTGACTGGTGCGGTCTTCGTCAAAGCGAATTTCACCGGGAAAGCTCACCGAGGTCCGCATGGGGCGGGCGGCGGCCATCACGACCTCTATTCCAGCGGCATTGATCTGGTCCGCAGTGAGTTTCAAGGCACCTTCTTCTTCGTGTCCGCCCTCCTCGGCGTGTTCGCCTTGTGCATGTTCCGCCTCGTCTTCGCCATGGCTTTCCGCTGCACCGTGTGCTTCCGGCGATATGGGTTGCGCCGAGCTTTCCCGGGCAAAGGACGGCCCAACCGAACTCACGGCGCCCCCGATGACGGCAAGCAACGCCAGTACGCCCAGTACCAGGGCGGCGTGGTTTTTTCTGTTCATTAAAGCTCCGAAGCCCCGGCATCAGCGAGGCGGCAGATAGTCAGTGGGAAATGGGAATGTCTGCCGAAGCGGGGCTCAACGCGGCCACGTCACCCAGCAACCGCTCCAGGGATGCCCGGCCCTCCGTAGCGGTGGCCAAGGCATCGAGGTACTGGGTGCGTGCTCCAATCAGCGTGCGCTGAGCATCGAGCACTTCGAGATAGCCGAATTTTCCTAACTCGAACCCCCGGGTAGCCGCATCAACGGCCTGCCGGGCAGCGGGCAAAACGTCCCGTTCGAAACCTTGTATCTGCACTGCCGCAGTGCTCCATTGGTCGAGCGCGGTCGCTGCTTCGCTGCGCAAACTCAACTCGGCCGCGACACGCAGGTCACGCGACTGGTCTGCTCGACGTGAGGCGGACAAGACATTGCCCTGATTGCGGTCAAACAGTGGTAATGGCACCGAAACGCCTATGACATTCACGCGCTCACGCTCGACCGCTTGGTACTGGCTACCCAGGCTTAGCGTGACGTCGGGTATCCGCTTACGCTGCTCCAGGCTCAAAGCGGCGTCGGCTTGGTCCATTCGCGTCTGCGCCAGTTGCAACTCGGTACTGCGCCCAAGCATCGCCTGCAGCGCGATGGAGGCAGGAGGAAGGCCCGGTGACGGCGAGGTATTGGCTGGCAATGCAGTAACCTCGCCCTCCGCAAGGCCTAATATGCGCGACAGGGCGCGGTATTGATTAGCGCGTTCCGTTTGCGCACGCTTGACGCCAAGGGCGGTTTCCACAAGTTGAACCTGCGCACGCGTAGCTTCCACCGGTGATGCTTTGCCAGCACGTACCCGCCCTTGAGCGACCTCAACCCCTCTGCGCGCGAGCGCCTGAGCTTCTTTGGCTAAGGCCAGTGCCGTATCTGCACGTAACGCCCCGAACCAAGCCCGGGTGACATCGGCTCGCAGCAGATCAGCCTGGCGCGACAGCGCCAGGTCCGCAGCGGATTGGCCAAAACGCGCGGTATCTATGCGTGCACCACGTTTACCACCAAGCTCAAGGGTCTGGCTTAGCGTGATGGTTTCGGTGCGGGTAGCGCGCCGGGTGTCCTCGGTCTCCCAAGACAGCACCGGATTGGGAATCAGCCCAGCTTGCACACGCTCGCCTTCGGCTATACCGATTTCGCGCTGGGCTGCGGCAAGGTCCGGATTATTGGAAAAAGCGGTTTTTACCGCTTCGGACAGCGAAGCGGGGGCGGCCAGGCTTATTGGGCTGAACGGCAGTAGGGCTGCCAAAAGCGCCCAGCGAAAGCGCGGGAATCGGGACATTGAGCAGAAAGCGAAAGCGCTGCTATGGCTGAGCACAACAAGACCTCTGTACAAGTTTGGAAATAGCCAGACCTCATCAGCCCGAACTGTGGCGAAGGCAATTTAGAAAACAGTGGTTATCAAAGGCGTTGCGGCAGCATTACAATTTCGTTATCTAACTAGTTCTCATGAGTATTCGGCTATATTTATTCTGGTAATGCGAATTGGACACTTTTTGAAACAATTATTGATGAAGGCGAGGCGGCCGCTGCTTGCAATCGGCATGAAAATGTGCTGGAAATCGCTGATTTTAAAAAACAAACCTTGACCCTGAAGCGGCTACAGACTTTATGCTAAGGGCTATTGCTGGGTGAAAGCTCGATTAAAAGTTGTACGTTATTTTGGAAATTGGCTATGAAGATTTTGGTTGTAGAGGATGAACAAAAGACTGCCGAATACATGCACCAGGGATTAAGTGAAAGTGGGTATGTGGTCGATATTGCCGGTACGGGTGTAGATGGCTTGTACCTCGCGCGAAGTCAAAACTACGATTTGATTATATTGGACGTAAACCTTCCCGAGATGGGCGGGTGGCAGGTACTGGAAGAGTTCCGGAAAACGCACGATACCCGGGTCATGATGGTGACTGCGCGTGGACGCCTTGGCGAAAAGGTAAGGGGGCTGGAGAGCGGTGCCGACGATTACCTGGTCAAGCCTTTCGAGTTTCCGGAGCTATTGGCGCGGGTGCGCACGTTGCTTCGCCGAAGCGAGAAAACCAGCACGCCCGATGTGGTGACGGTGGCTGATCTTGAGCTGGATCAAGGGCGGCATCGTGCCTTTCGCGGTGGCAAGCGCATTGATTTGACCACCAAGGAATTTGCCCTTCTTCACCTGCTCATGCGCCACAGTGGCGAGGTGATGACGCGGTCGCAAATTATCTCGATGGTGTGGGATATGAATTTTGACTGTGACACCAATGTGGTCGAGGTGTCCATTCGGCGCTTGCGGGCAAAGATAGACGACCCCTTCGAGAAAAAACTGATCCATACGTTGCGAGGTGTTGGCTATGTATTGGAGCTGCGCGAATGACACCACGACGGCTATCCACGCGATTGGGGTTGAGCGTGGGGGCTCTGAGTGCCTTTGTCGTGATCGCCATGGTTATCCTGGCCTGGTTCGAGATCAGCCATCAGCTCGACCTTCGCGCTCGGGAAAGCTTGGCAGAGAAGCTCCAACAGATTCAGCACACGCTTCAGGAAACCGCTGCAACCAAAGCCGACATCGTTTTGCACTCACATAACCTTCGCGATCAAGTCGCGGGTCATGACTATGTAGCATTGATGATCGACGAAACCGCTACCGATGGTAAGCGGCTACTCAGTGTTGGTTCGACCGCAGGCCAAGCGCTGCCTCTGGCGGAGCTTAATAGCGACCAGAGCTACCACAGTCTGGTGTCGCCTGAAGGCTATGAAATGCTGGTGGTATCCAAAGAGGTCAATCTGCGTGGAGGTCAATCCGTCAAAGTATTTCTGGTATTAGAGCGCAAGGATGACGCGCTTCTGGTGAATGCGTACCTCAAATCGGCGCTGCTGGTCTTACCGCTTATCCTGATAATGGTGGGAGGGTTTGGCTGGTGGCTCGTTCGGCGGGGTCTGAAGCCGTTGATGGCTTTTCGCGAAGTCAGCCAAAGCGTTTCCGCCCGGGAGCTCTCTTTAAGGATGCAGACGCAAGGGTTGCCGGAAGAACTTGAAGGGCTTGCCCAGGCTATCAACGTCATGCTGGATCGGCTGGATGCCGAGGTCAGCCAGATGGCCCACTTCTGCGATGATCTGGCGCATGAGTTACGTACGCCCATAAACAATCTGATGGGGAAGGCGCAGGTCACCCTTTCGCGGGAGCGTTCACCCGAAAGCTACAAGCAGGCTTTGGAAAGCTGTACGGAAGAACTGGAGCGTTTGTCACAGATGGTTTCGCAAATGCTGTTCCTCGCCAGTGTTTCGCAACCTTCCTCATTACAGCTCACAACAATCAGGTTACATGAGGAGGCAGGTCGTATTGCAGAAATGTTCCTCCATGTGGCGGAAGACAAGTCTGTCTCATTGACCCTTCACGGGGAAGCGGAGGTCCAGGGCGACCGGCTCATGGTGCAGAGGGCAATATCCAATTTGCTTTCCAATGCGATACGCCACAGTCCGCACGGTGAAGTGGTATCCATAGACATTACCCAGGATGCGGAGGCCACCCGGTTGGCGGTTGCTAATAAAGGCGCCGGGATCGAAGCGGAACATATTCCTCACATTTTCAAACGCTTTTATCGTGTGCACTCAAGCCGCTCGCGTAAGCAGGGGGGCACTGGGCTAGGACTTGCTATTGTCCGCAGTATCATGAACCTACACGGGGGAGAAGTGAGCGCCTGCAGTGCACCGGGCGTATGTACGACGTTTACATTGCAGTTTAGGGCGAATACACGTTAACGAGGCCACCTTACAGATTTCCGGGCCGATCCGACGGGTGGTGGCGCCAGGCGTGCATGCCCCTGTCAACGTAGGCAAGTGCTCTAATGTTTTTGAACTGGTTCTTTTCAGAGATGCGGCTATGAAATTCAAAGATCTTGTTAGCGCTGGACCACGTGTAGCATTACTCACGGTGCTGTTTACCGCGTCAATCGCACAGGCCAGTACTGCTCAGTTGATTGATGTGTACAGGGATCCCAATTGTGGCTGCTGCTCCAAGTGGATTGCTTACCTCCGGGACAATGGCTTCACGGTAAATGACCATTTAGAGGAAAACATGAGCGCTGTGAAGGCCAAGCTTGGCGTGCCTGAAAAGCTTATGTCGTGCCACACAGGCGTAACGGAGGGGAAATTTATCGAAGGGCACGTACCGGTACAGCAAATTGCAGAACTTGCCAGTCGGACCGACCTCGTCGGTGTTGCCGCCCCAGGCATGCCGATGGGCTCGCCCGGCATGGAAGCGGGTGAGCGCAAAAGTGCCTACCAGGTCCTCGGATTAAAAAAGTCGGGTGAGCAGGAGGTAGTAGCTGATTACCCCGCGCGTTGATTGCCTCCAGCACATCGCTGACCTACCGCTGCGCGTGGCTTCCTTGCACTCGCGGCGCGGTACCTTTTTCACATCAGTGCAGTGCGAGACAGGTAATCTTCGATTTTGCTTGACCCTGTAGCTACTACAGGCTGTTGAATGGCCTTATTTCCTTGTTAGCAGGCGCCTTATGAGCCAAGAAAATAAGCCTTCGTCGACGCTGCGTCCCGTTCCTGAGCAGGACAAATGTTGTGGTGCGAATTCCAAGCGCGATTCCCTGGTGAAGCTGCCGGCTAAAAGCTCCTTCGTGCATCTCCATGACCCTGTCGGTGCAGCTCCTACCGGTCCGTGCTGCCCGGCTGAGGGCAGCACGTTAGAGCGGGCGTGCACCGACGATTCAAGTCACGGCCACGGTCAGTGCACAGACGACCATGACCATGACCATGACGATGCACATGGGACCGCCGGGGCGGATACCTGCTGTTCCCAGGGAGCGCACGCAGCGGAAGCGATCGTCCCACGTTCCGTGACTCCAGGCCCTGAAGGGACTACTCAGGTCCGGTACCGCATCGACAAGATGGACTGCCCGACAGAAGAGCGGCTGATTCGTAATCGGCTGGAGCCGATGCCCGGCATCGCCCGGCTCGATTTCAATCTACTGAGTCGCGAGTTGACCGTGCATCATCGGCTGGATGATCCGCAAGCGATTGTCAGCGCTTTGGTTGCGCTGGACATGGGCCCTACCCTTATCGAGGCTGGAGCCCCGCCAATAGCTGCCCCGCCGGCGCTGACGAAGAGATTGAAAGGGCTGCTGGCTGTCAGCGGCGTCGCGGCTGTGGCCGCTGAAGCCATCGCCTGGACAACGGGGCAGGAAGGCTCATGGCCCGTGATGGGTTTGGCTGCTGTGTCCATTCTTGCCGCCGGTGTGCCTACCCTCAGGAAGGGATGGATCGCGGTGAAGAATTTCACCCTGAACATCTACTTCTTGATGTCTTTGGCTGTCCTGGGCTCCGTCGTGATTGGTAAATGGCCGGAAGCCGCGATGGTGGTTTTCCTGTTCGCCATTGCCGAAGCCATCGAAGCACTGTCGCTTGAGCGAGCGCGTAACGCGATCAAATCATTGACCGCATTGGCCCCAGAGACTGCGGAAGTCATGGGCGAAGGGGGCTGGAAAGAGCAGCTTGTCGGAGCTGTCGCGCTTGGCAGCCGCATCCGTGTTCGCACTGGATCACGGGTGCCATTGGATGCGACGGTGGAGTCTGGTCGTGCAGCCCTCGACCAAGCCCCTATTACCGGTGAAAGCCTCCCCGTGGACAAGGTGGTTGGCGATCCGCTTTATGCGGGCAGTATCGTGACCGACGGCATCGTTGAGGCTACGGTCACCGCAGTAGCAGGCCAAAGCACCCTTGCCCGGATCGCTGCCGCGATCCAGGACGCACAGTCCCAGCGGGCACCTACGCAGAGATTTGTGGATCAGTTCGCGCGTTACTACACACCGGCGGTCGTGTTGGTAGCGTTCTTGGTCGCTGTTTTAGGGCCGTTGCTGCTGGGGGGCACCTGGGGGGGGTGGCTGTATGAGGCCCTTGTCCTGCTGGTCATTGCTTGCCCTTGTGCCCTGGTCGTCTCCACGCCTATCACCGTGGTAAGTGGCCTTGCCGCAGCTGCCCGCTCCGGCATCCTGATCAAGGGGGGGGTGTACCTTGAAAGCGGTCGGCTGCTGAAAGTGGTTGCCTTGGACAAGACCGGCACGTTGACCCAGGGCAAGCCTGTTTTAACGGACGCGGAAACCTTCAGTGACCTGCCGATCGAAAAGGCCACGTTGATCGCGGCCAGTCTGGACGAACAGAGTACTCACCCCGTAGCGAAAGCACTGGTCAATGGGTGGAAGACCCAGCAACCTGGCGTTTCGACCCTGCTTGTCAGCGACTTCAGTGTGCTGAATGGACGAGGCGTGAAAGGCTTCATTGATGGCCAACTGTGGCACCTGGGTAATCACCGATTGGTTGAAGAACTGGGAGTGTGCTCTCCGGCGCTCGAGGCCAGGCTTTCACGGCTCGAAAATGCGGGCAAAACGGTCATCGTGCTGTGTGGTGCTGAAGGTCCCGCTGCAATATTCGGGGTCGCGGATACCGTTCGGCCCGAGAGCTTCGAAGCTGTCGCTGCGCTGAAGGCGTTGAACGTTGTCCCGGTGATGCTGACGGGTGACAACCCCGCGACGGCGAAGTCGATCGCTGATCAGTTAGGTGTTACCGATGCACGCGGAAATCTCATGCCAGAGGACAAGCAGACCGCAGTCGCTGAGCTCAAACGTCGATATGGCCACATTGGGATGGTCGGGGACGGTGTGAACGACGCCCCTGCTTTGGCGCAGTCCGATATCGGTTTCGCCATGGGAGCCGCTGGGACAGCCACGGCCCTTGAAACCGCGGATGTCGCAATCATGGATGATGACCCACGCAAGATCGCTGATTTCATTCGGCTTAGTCGTCGCTCCGCTTCCATTTTGAAGCAAAACATCACGCTGGCATTGGGGATAAAAGTTGTCTTTCTAGCACTGGCTCTGTCGGGCATCGCCACCTTATGGATGGCAGTCTTCGCCGACATGGGAGCGAGCCTGCTCGTCGTGTTCAATGGTCTGCGGCTCTTGCGTCGGTGACACGACAGCTGCGGTTTAGACAGCGTATTCGCTGAAGGAGAGAACCATGCAGTGCCCTGTTTGCAAAGACGTATCGTTGGTCATGACAGACCGTCAGAATGTTGAGATAGACTACTGCCCTCAATGCCGGGGCGTCTGGCTTGACCGGGGGGAGCTCGACAAGATCATCGAGCGTAGTCAGCAGCTGGAGGCTCGTTTTCTGCCACAAAGCGCAGCGTCATCAAGGCAAGACGCGCCCCTATCAGAACCGGGGTATGCGCATTCGCCTGCTGCTCAACCTGGCAATAAGCATGGCTGTTCTGATCCGCAGCCCAGTCAGGGGGGCGGATGGCGGGACAGCTACCAGAGCGGTCACCAGAATCAGCACGGACATCAAAGCCAAGGCAAGCATGAAGGGCAGCAGCCTTATCGCAAGAAGTCCTTTTTACAGGAGCTTTTCGACTAAGTTTTGCTCAGGTACACGGATCACCGCTCAGCTGACAGGCTCCATTGGCTGATTCCAATGTGTCACCTGTTAACGCCAATGCCGTAATCAAGGGCCTAAGGTCGAGGTGACCCGGGCCGCCGGCACGACCTCTTGCGTCGGTGATGCCTTCTGCCAAGCCGGCCACGTTGGTAGCCTGAATGTGCCGCCAGGCATCCAGTACAAGCTGACAGCCCCTGACCTGGATAAGGCCCGCGCTATAACTGAATAGTAGTCGCTATGGTAGCTGCCATAGCAGCTGCTGCGCTCATTATACGATGGACTATCATATCGACTGATGACCCCGTATACGTGGTATTAAGATCTCAAGATAATTAAGCCATATTCGCGGCACGAGAACATTGGCTAAAGCCTGAAGATATGGAAGACTTCCCATTTAGTGTGATGCTAGACTCTTGGAAAAGAAGCTCACTCCCTTAGCATTCCTGGCGATTTAATTAATGACCCTGTCCCCTGACCAGATAAATATCCTCTCTGAGTACATGAATGATCCGAACGTACTGTATCCACAGCGCGTCAGGTATTTTTTCTACACGTGCAAAGAACAAATCTCAGGTCGACACACTGTTAACACAGTCAAGCTATTGGACCGGGTCTTGACCGTGGCTCTCCTTCAAAATCAGGAGTGGCACGAAAGCTTTAAAGGGGTCCTGGCCCAAGCCGTTGAGCTTAATCTGCTTCATAACAGCGACTACGAGATATTCCTGTCTCATTTAAATCGCTGTACTCCAGGTAGCAAAGACCGGCCCCCTACCCGGCAGTATCGCCGGATTGGTCAGCAGCGTAGCTGTTGAACCCATTGCAAGCGTGACGGCGGCACGCGGTCACGTACGGCCTCAACCTGCGCTTATTGAAGATATTCGCTACGGGGCACTACAGGTCTGGGGTGATCTGAAACTGGTCGTGCCGGATAAAGCACCATGGCTTCTTTGGGTGGGCCCCTGATCGACGTAGCGGTGAATTTGGCTCACCACGAAATGGAGTGGTTCACCGTGTATACGCCTGGACTTATAATCAAGTTGGCAGGGCATTTTCCTGTCCCTATACTGAAACCCTCCTGAAGTCCAGTGGATAGCAAAAAATGTCACGTCTTGCCGAATACCGCGCGTTAGAACAAAAGCTGGCCGCTCAGCTTGCTGAGCTCGAGAGCATGAAGAATGATGAAGGTTTGCAGCGTGAAGTTGAATTTGAGCAAAAATTGCGGGAATTGCTAGGCGAGTATAATTTTAGCCTGAAGCACATTATTGCGATTCTCGACCCGCAAGCGTTTCAGCGTGCTCCGGCTCAGACTAAAGCGTTCACCCGCAAAGCACGCCAAGTGAAGCGTTACCGGCACCCGGAGTCCGGTGAAATCGTTGAGACCAAAGGGGGCAATCATAAAACACTCAAGGCGTGGAAAACCGAGTACGGTTCGGAAGCCGTCGAAGCATGGTTGCAATAACGTGCTTTGAATTAGGTTCTCCATAACCAGCAACACGAGTTGCTCTGGTTTGGTAAGGCACCTGGCTGGAGCATCACCGGCCAGGCCATCACCTTGAATGTTGTACTGTCGATGTGTGCCTGACCTATGCCCGCGGCCTTACCAAAGCAGGCACGAGTCTGATATAGAAGAGCTCAGCTATCAACTCCATCAGTGTTTGCGTGATGATCGCTGCTGCCGCAAGCGTTCGAATATTTTCCGGCAGCGCCAACGCCAGAGGCAGCACTACCAGCGAGTTCCTGGTAGCGCTACTAAATACCACTGACCTGGCACTTGAGGCGCCCAGCCCAAATGCTTTAGCCACCACGGCGCCTACCACGGGGGCCAGCAGCATGAAGCCCAGATACACCGGGATTACCGGAAGAAGGCTGTTGAAGTCACGCACCACATAAGCGATCTGGGAACCGATGACTGCTATCAGTACCGCCACCATGGCAGGAACAGGCATCCACGCCCAAGCAGTGTTCCAGCTCGCCACGACGCTGGATTTTCTCACCAGCGCGGCGGTGATCACTGCGAGAATCAAGGGCAGCACAATCAACACCAGGAAGGCCTCCGCAAAGGGCCCAACGGTGATGACAACCTCGCTGCTTTCTCCAATCATGACGGCCAGATACACTGGTAGGAGTAGTAGCTGGAGCAGTAGCAAGATTGGCGTCGCTGCGAGCGTTAACTTCGAATCTCCCTTACCTATGTGCGTGAACACCACAACGTAATCAATGCATGGAGTGAGCAGCACCAGCAGCGCGCCGACCCTGATTACAGGGTGATCGGCCAAGCCCTGACTCAAGCTCCAGACCAGCAAGGGTATGACCACGAAATTGGCAGTGAGCAACGTTGCCATAAAGCGTCTGTCACCCAGCCCGTTGCGCAATTCCAGGAACGGAATTTGTAAAAACATTGCGTACATCAACGCTGCGATAGACGGTGTAACCCAAGCGCTCAGGCTCTGTGATGCTACAGGCGCCAGTAAGCCGCCCATGGCGGCGGCAATGACCGCCAAGAAGTAGATAGGAATCTGGTTCTGCTCAAGCGTTTCTTTTTGCACACTATGCCCTTACGACGGAGATCAATGGCCGACCGGGCAGGTAATAGCTGCTAGCTATTAAGAATTCAAGGGCATTTATCAGCAGGACGGCGGGAGAAACCTCTGTCGAAGTTCGGATTGCCCTGTTGGGAGTCGCCGGGGAGGACTGTGGGCTTCTCCGAAGGTTAACAGGTCGTGGACCGCGAAGCCCATCAATAGGATTTCATGCTCAAAGCGATCTAAAAAAGGTACCGTTCCGGTTTTCAATCAGGGACGACCTACAGTGGCTTTGAGCATTCGTACGGCGGTAGCAACAGACGCGGCCGCCATCCAGCGTATTTACGCGCCGGTGGTTCTGGACACGGCGATTTCCTTTGAAGAGGTCCCTCCGACCGTCGAGGAAATGGCCCAGCGGATAGTGACCACGCTTCAGACCTACCCCTACCTGGTAGCCGAGGAGGACGGGGTCATCAAGGGATACGCGTACGCCAGCCAACACCGCGCTCGCCCAGCCTACCGCTGGGCCGTGGACGTGACGGTGTACATCGCCGAATCGGCGCGCCGTCAGGGCATCGGCCGGCAACTCTATGAAACGTTGCTGCCCCTGCTTGAGCAGCAGCGGTTTCGGGCCGCTTACGCCGGCATTGCGCAGCCCAATGAGGGCAGCGTTGGGCTGCACGAAACGCTGGGCTTCGTGCACATCGGTACCTACCCGGAAGTGGGCTTCAAGCTCGGCAAATGGCACGACGTGGGCTACTGGCGGCGCGGGCTGTGCCTGTTGACCCCACCGTTGGAGCCGGTGCTGTTCCCTGAGCTGGAGGGTAGTCCCCGGTAGGCCGCCCCGGCACACCTGGGCCGTCAGACCTGCGTCGGTTCGAAAGCCCGTAACCGGGCGAACGCCACCACTGCGCCCAGGCCCAAAAGGCCGGCCAGAATCCCGATCAGCCCGCGCGGGCCCAGTTGCTCCAGGAGGTACGCACAGACCAGCGGCGCCGCTGCCTGGGCGATCAGCACCGGGCGCGCGATCAACCCCAGGTGGCTGCCCAGTTTGGCGCTGCCCAGCAGGGTCAGCGGCACGGTGCCCCTGGCAATCGTCATGATCCCATTGCCCCCACCGAAGGCGACGACGGCGAGCAGGGACAGCGTCACCAGGCCCGGCCCCAGGCCCAGCAGGCCGGCGATACAGGCCAGCATCCCTAACCGCGCGATCCAGACCGGGTGCGCCTGGCGACCAAAGACATATTCGAGCACTCGGGCGACTACCTGCGAAGGCCCCATCAGCGCGCCGAGCGTTACCGCCAAGGCTGCCGGGATACCCTGGCCCTGCAGGATGACTAGCAGGTTGACCGCCAGGGCCGACATCACGAAAGCATGCAGGGTGAACAGCACCGCGATCCAGGCTAATTGGGGACCGGCTTGCGCGTCGGTGGCATGGGTCGCGGTGGCCGCGGCCGGTGGTCTTGGCGCCGGCGACGGCACCGTGAACAGGTGAAGCGGCAGGCCGACCAGCAGGTGGATAATGGCCAGCACCCGGCAGGTGGCCGGCCACCCCTGGTTCGCTTCCATGGCCGCGAGGAAAGGCCAGGCCACCGTACTGGCGAAGCCGGCGATCAGGGTCAGGCCGGTTATCGAGGACCTGGCCCGTGAACCCATCAGGCGTCCCAGGGTGGCAAACCCCGCGTCATACAGCCCGGCGGCCATGCCCAGCCCGAGCACGGTCCAGGCGGCATAGTAGGCGATCAAACCGCAGGCAAACGACAGGGCCGTCAGCCCCAGGGCCAGCAAGACCGCGCTGCTGGCCAGCACCCACTTGCCCCCGAATCTATCAATGGTCCGGCCCACCAGCGGTGCGCACACGCCAGCCACCAGCAGGGCCCAGGACAGGGCCCCCACCACCGCAGGCACCGAGGCGCTCAGCGAATGGGCCACCGGCACCGCCAATACAGCTGGCAGGTAAAAGGTCGAGCCCCACGCCAGGATCTGGTTGCAGCCCAGTGCCCCTATCAAGGTTGCGTGACGGCGTCTTGACAGGGACAGGGCAGGCATCAGTCGGCCCCGGTAAGGTCGTGCTGCACCTGCCTGACCACGTCCCGAGCGGTCCGGGTCACCCCGATCAAGGTCGCGGAGGCGAGCCCTGTCCAGTCGCCATAGCCCACCAGCCACAGAGCGGGTAGCGCTACGCTCCGGTTTTCGGCCACCGCGATCTTGCCGTCCGGGCCCACGATCCCCAGGCTGGCCAGGTGGTCGAGCGCCGGGGAGAAGCCGGTGCACCAGATGACCGAATCTACCGGCGTCTCCTCACCCGAGGGCCAGACCACGCCGGTTGAGGTGAACCGGGTGAAGGGCCGTACCGCGTGCAGCACTCCGCGTTCGCGGGCGTCCTTGACCGGCGGCACCATCACGATGTCGCCCAGCCCGCCGGTGAGCGGCGGCGGTTCCTGGCCCGCTTGCTGGGCTTTCAACCGCGCGGTGGCTCGCTCAAACAGCACACGGCCATCGACCTCATCGGGCAGGTAATTGGGCGGCGCCTGCGTTACCCAGGTCGCCTGGGCGACCTTCGACACTTCCGCGTAAATCTGGGCACCCGAGTTGCCCCCACCGACGACCAGCACGGTCTTTCCTTCGAACGCACGCGGTTCAACGTAGTGCGCCGAGTGCAGCTGCTGGCCTTCGAACAGCGCTTGCCCTGGATAGGCCGGGATGACCGGGCGGCTCCAGGTGCCGGTGGCACTGATGACGGCCTTGGCGTCCCAGACACGGTCCTGTGAAACGACCCGCAATCCCCCCGCGATCTTTTCCACCCGGGTCACCCGCGTGGAATGCAGGAGGGGAAAGGCGTACCGCTGCTCATAGCGGGTCAGGTAGTCAATCACCTCGTCGCGCCCCGGCGTCCCCTCGGGCACGGCGGGCATCGGCCAGCCGGCAATCGAGCTCCAGGCCGCAGGGGAAAACAGCCGCAGCGACGCCCACCCATGACGCCAGGCCCCACCGGGGCCCGGCTCGGCATCGAGCACCACATAGGACAGACCGGTGCGCTTCAAAAAATAGGCCACGGTGAGGCCCGATTGGCCACCGCCAATGACCACCACGTCCACGGTTTTGGCTTGATCCACGCTACCCCTCCCCGTTCACCGCCCCTGGCCTTGCCTGCTTCGCTTCAGACCCGGCGGCCGTGTTCATCGATGACCACCTCGCCGTCTTCCTTGACGAAGCGGCCACGTTGCGGCTGCGGCAGCAGGTCCAGAACCGCTTCGGAAGGCCGGCACAGACGGGTGCCCAGAGGGCTGACCACGATCGGGCGATTGATCAGGAGGGGATGCTCGAGCATGGCCTCGATGAGCTGTTCATCGGTCAAGGCCGGATCGTCCAGCCCCAGTTCCTCGTAAGGGGTGCCCTTGATCCGCAGCAGCGGTCGCGCGCCGGTCCCCATCGCCTCGATCAGCCCGACCAGGGTTGCGCGATCCGGCGGGGTCTTGAGGTATTCGATCACGGTGGGCTCTTCGCCGCTGTTGCGGATCAGCGCCAAGGTATTGCGGGAGGTGCCGCATTGCGGGTTGTGGTAGATGGTGACCTGGCTCATGGGATGGACCTCGCAGTAAACACGCGTTAAATGGAGCGCTGGTTGACGCGCTTGGAGAGCGCTTCAGCGGACTCCTTGCGTTCGGAGTAGCGGTCCACCAGGTAATCCTGGCGATCACGCAGCAGCAGCGTGAACTTCATCAGCTCCTCCATCACGTCCACCAGGCGGTCGTAATAGGAGGAGGGTTTCATCCGGCCGGCCTCATCAAACTCGGTGAAGGCTTTGGCCACCGAAGACTGGTTGGGGATGGTGAACATGCGCATCCACCGGCCCAACACGCGCAGCTGGTTGACCACGTTGAACGACTGCGAGCCGCCGCACACCTGCATCACGGCCAGGGTCTTTCCCTGGGTCGGCCGCACTGCGCCGAGGGTCAGTGGTACCCAGTCGATCTGCGCCTTGAACACCGCGCTCATCGCGCCGTGCCGTTCAGGCGAGCACCACACCTGCCCTTCCGACCACTGCATCAGTTCGCGCAGCTCCTGCACCTTCGAGTGGGAGTCGGGGGCATCGTCCGGCAGCGGCAGGCCGGAGGGATCGAAGATGCGGGTTTCGGCGCCGAATTCTTCCAGCAGGCGTGCCGCCTCCTGAGTCACCAGGCGGCTGAACGAGCGTTCCCGCGTCGAGCCGTACAGGAGCAGAATCCGGGGCTTGTGCCGCGACGGGGTGGCCGGTGTCAGCTGCTCCAGCGTGGGGAGGTCGAGCAGGTCTGCCTGCACGTTGGGTAAGGTATCTTGCATGGCATTCTCCTAAGGCTGCGTCCTGCGGGCACAGCCCTGGTTGATCTTCAAAGCGTTCCGATACGGCCCAGCTCGGCTTTCAACTGCTCCTCGCTCAGCGTTGCGAAGGGCAGCGCCAGGAAGGCGCGCACGCGTTCCTGGATCTTGGCCAGGGTGGTGGCGAATGCCGCGTCGATGTCAGCCTCCGAGCCGGTGGCTTCCGAGGGATCGGCCAGGCCCCAATGCGCTTTCAAGGCGGGGCCGAAGAAGAGGGGACAGGCTTCGCCAGCGGCCCGGTCACAGACGGTGATCACGATGTCCGGAGGCGCGCTTTCAAAGGCGTCCGACGCCTTGCTGCTCAAGCCGGCCGTAGGAATGCCGGCAGCTTCCAGTGTGTGCAGCGCGCGCGGGTTGACCCGACCGCTGGGAAAACTGCCCGAACTGACCGCTTCGAAGCCGTCCGGGGCCAGGTGGTTGAACACCGCTTCGGAGAGGATGCTGCGGCAGCTGTTGTGGGTGCACATGAACAGGACTTTCATCAGAGGATTCCTTGATTCAGAAACTCAGGCGCAAGGCCAAAGCACAGAGGGTGGCGACGAGGATGGGCAGGGTCAGCACGATCCCGGTCTTGAAGTAGTAACCCCAGCTGATGGTGATCCCCCGCTTGGCCAGCACGTGCAGCCACAACAGCGTGGCCAGGCTGCCAATCGGCGTGATCTTCGGGCCCAGGTCGCAGCCGATGATGTTGGCGTACACCATGGCCTGCTGGACCACGCCATCGACCTCGGCGGCATGGATGGACAAGGCGCCGACCAGCACCGTGGGCATGTTGTTCATGATCGAGGACAGGAAGGCAGTCAGCAGCCCGGTGCCCAGCGACGCGCCCCAGAGGCCGTAGCCGGCAAAGACGTTGAGCAGGTGCGCGATGTAGTCGGTCAGGCCCGCGTTTTTCAGGCCGTAGATCACCAGGTACATGCCCAGGGAGAAAATCACCACCTGCCAGGGTGCGCCCTTGAGCACCTTGCCGGTGTTGATCGCATGACCCCGGGCCGCGATCACATACAACACGAAGGCGCACACCGCTGCGATGGCACTGATCGGCACGCCCAGCGGCTCGATCACGAAGAAGCCGATCAGCAGCACCGCCAAGACCCACCAGCCGGCCATGAACGTTGGTCGGTCGCGGATCGCCTCATCAGGGTGATGCAGCTGCGCCAGGTCGTAGGTATTGGGCAACTCCTTGCGGAAGAACCACAGCAGCATCAGCAAGGTCGCCGCCACGCTCACCAGGTTCACCGGGACCATGATCGAGGCGTACTCGCTGAAACCGATGTTGAAGTAGTCCGCCGAGACGATGTTAACCAGGTTGGACACCACCAACGGTAAGCTCGCCGTGTCCGCGATAAAGCCGGCCGCCATGACAAAGGCCAGGGTAGCGGCCGGGGAAAAGCGCAACGCCAAGAGCATCGCGATGACGATCGGGGTAAGGATCAACGCGGCGCCGTCATTGGCAAACAGGGCCGATACCGCGGCGCCCAGCAGAATGATGAACGCAAACAACTTGCGTGTGCTGCCGCCTCCCCAGCGCGCGACATGCAACGCGGCCCATTCGAAAAAGCCGGCCTCATCCAGCAGCAGGCTGATGATGATGACCGCGATGAAGGTCGCGGTAGCATTCCAGACGATGTGCCACACCTGGGGGATGTCGCCCACGCTGACCACACCGGTCAGCAAGGCCAGCACGGCGCCAAAGGTTGCGCTCCAGCCTACACCCAGCCCCCTGGGTTGCCAGATGACGAGCACGATAGTGGCTATAAAGATCAGTACGGCAGTCAGCATTTCGGTCACTCGGTTGGGACGTGATTCAGCTGCACACGGCCTGATTGACGGGACGGTCGTTCATGCCGCACAGGCGTTTGGCCTCGGTTTCCAGCCATTGCTGATTGGCGTCCACCACGTCCTTGAGCACGGCGGTGACCCACGCGGGCAACTCAGGGTGCAGGCGGTAGTACACCCACTGGCCTTGGCGGCGGTCCATCAGCAAGCCGGCCGAGCGCAGCAGGGCCAAGTGACGGGAAATCTTCGGCTGGTTCAGGTCGAGCGCGGCGGTGAGCTCACAGACACACAACTCGCCCTGGCTCACGATCAGCAAGGTGATTTTGGTACGGGTATCGTCGGCAAGACATTTGAATAACGCCGTCGGGGTCATGGCGGTTAGGGCAGACATGACAGGCTCCATCACATATGGGAATTCAAATATACGCATTGTCAGATATATGAGATAGCGAATATTTGAGCGATCTGACAGAAACAAAAAACCGCCCTAAAAGGCGGTTTCGTTCCAGCGGGGGTAGTTGCTCTTTGGGTCAGCTACCGTAATGGATAAGGTAATTACGCTGTAGACGACACGGCTCGATACTCAACAGTGAGGTGGCCGACTTCGTGGACAGACTTCAACCGTTCACGGATGCTATCCGCGTCCATGGTGGATTCACCAAGCACGCTGACAATGGCGGCATGAGCCTCTGGGCCAACGCGCCAGACATGCAGATCGGTAATTTTGGCATCACCGGGCTGTTCAACCAGCTCGCGGATTTCTGCCGCAACGTGCTGGTCCGTCTCATCCAGTAGAACACTGGCGGTCGCCCTCATCAGGCTCCATGCCCACCGTGCGATCACAATGGCTCCGACGACACCCATGGCCGGGTCAAGCCAGACCCACCCGAGGTAGCGCCCAGCCAGTAGGGCGGCGATGGCCAGGACAGACGTTAGGGCATCGGCGATGACGTGTACGTAGGCAGACCTAAGGTTGTTGTCAGTGCCTTGGTGGGCCTTGTGATGAGCGTGGTCATGGTCGTGGTGGTGGTCATGACCATGGTGGTGACCGTGCCCCAGCAACACCGCGCTGAGGACGTTCACGGCCAGGCCCACAATGGCGATGAGGGTGGCGGTTCCAAATTGAACATCCGCAGGCTGGAGCAAGCGAATCACGGACTCTATGCCTACCCCCAAGGCGACCAGCCCCAAAATCAGGGCCGAGGCAAAGCCTCCCAAATCACCCACCTTGCCCGTGCCAAAGCTATAGCGCGCGCTGGATGCATGGCGCTTGGCATACGCGTATGCGCCGGCAGTGATACCCAGGGCGCCGGCATGGGTTGCCATATGAAACCCATCCGCGAGCAGGGCCATGGAGCCGGTGATGTACCCGGCTGCAATCTCTCCGATCATCATGACGACGGTGAGCATCACGACCCAGAGGGTGCGTTTTGCATTTTCATCGTGTGTTGATCCGAGGAAGACGTGCTCGTGTGTAAATCGGGTACTGCTGTTCATATTCAGGCCTGCGTTCATCACTTGGAGTAGCGCCGAATGGCTTCTAAGAGTTCCTCGACGCCTTTATTGCGTTCCTGCTCACTCAGTGCAGGGTTCGCCACGTGCTCCCTGGCGTGATCCTCAATGATTTCGTCCATCAGCCCATTGATGGCCCCGCGGGTGGCGGCCACCAAATGAAGGGTCTTTGCACAGTCATGATCGGCTTCCAGTGCCCTTTCAATGGCTTGAATCTGTCCCGCGATCCGTTTGACGCGCTTGAGTAAATCGTCTTTGTTTGATGCCAAGTGACCCATACCATACCCCCCTTACCTATATAAAGAATGACATACGTGCATTTTCCGGCGCAAGGGGGACAGGCGCAGCATTCACTGCTGCGCGTTCAGTGTTGAAGGGCCGCTTGCGGGTAGTTACGCCTGAGGCCAAGGAACAGGGTTACCGCCCTATGGCATTGCTTACGATCGGGCTATGACCCGGCTGCAGGTAGTGCTTTGCGCAGGTGACACAGCCAGGGTTTTCCACGATGGAGTCGCATAAGTCTTTATGTCGCTATCCGAAGGGAGGATCGCACCACACCATCATGAGCTGTCGTGCGTGGCTATTCGTCACACCGCGGACAAGTGCTCATAAAGGATGGTCGACCCAACCGCCATCAGCACTACACCCCCGATGATTTCAGCTCGTTTACCCACGACCGTTCCCAGCACGCGGCCCAGCATCATGCCGACCGTGACCATCACCGTCGTGGCCACACCGATAGCCGAGGCGGCAACCAGGACGTTCACATTGACGAAGGCCAAGCCAACCCCGACGGCTAAGGCGTCAATACTCGTGGCAACGGCCGTCGCGGCCAGGATGAAAAACGAGTGCTGGTTGGGCTTCTCTTCCTCGGCTTCCTCGTGCTTGAGGCCGTTGTAGATCATGTGCACGCCCAGCGCCAACAGGAGGAAGAAGGCGATCCAGTGGTCCCAGTTTTCAACGTATTGGGCAGCGGCTTGCCCGATGACCCAACCTACCAGGGGGGTGATCGATTCAATCACGCCAAAGATAAGGCCGGTGCGCAGCGCTTCGGCAAAGCGTGGTTTATGGAGGCTTGCGCCCTTGCCAATGGCCGCTGCGAAAGCGTCCGTGGACATCGCCAGGGCAAGGAACAGAAGGGAAATGGGGCTCACGGTTAACGTCCAGTCGGGCTTTGAGTCAACGACACAACCACACGCCCGACTTCAGGCATGGATGCATCGTCGGTCTCGCCAACCAGAGGGTGTTCGTGCCACGGCATGCTGCCGAGAATGTTGACACGAACGCTCTAGATCAGGTCTAGAGCAGGCTACTCCCCAACAAGGGGCGCCACTATAGCGGCGTGAATGTAAAAAAAGCATCAATAGGATCTGCCGGTTACCCATCACCCGATGGCGCGCGCGGACCTCAAGCCCAACCTTACAGAAACGTAATTAAACTCTAGAAACCCCTACCACCAGGCTGAGTCGGACCTCATGTGCCTTGGAAAAAGGCCTTGGATGTAAACGCGAGAATCGACCGTCAACCTCGGAGATAACTCATGAACGGTGGTTATGATGATTGCATTGAAGAATGCCTGCGCTGCGCCCTGGCCTGTGAACGCTGCGCTTCAGCCTGCTTGCAAGAGCAGGATGTTCAAATGATGGCTAACTGCATAAAATTGGACAGGGACTGCGCCGATATGTGCAAGCTTGCGGCGAGCCTGATGGCGCGCCAGAGCCCCCTAGCGAAGGAACTCTGTGCCCTTTGCGCGAAGGCCTGCAAAGCTTGTGGTGAGGAGTGCGGCAAGCATGACGCTGACCATTGCCAGAATTGCGCCAAGGCCTGCCACGCCTGCGCCCAGGCCTGCGAGGCCATGGCGGCTTGAGTTCCGGTCCCGGCAAGGAGCATAAAGACCACGGAAGGGTTGCCGAGCCGACAGCGCGCGCCAGCATTACGGGCGATCAGGACGTAGAGCGTCAGGATGAAGGCTGTTCTGTCACCACAGGCTTGCATCAATAGTCGGCGCGGCAGCAGTTCTATGGCGCGGTACTGCTATCGCGACCGGCAAATCGTAGGCACAAAAAAACCGCCTTAGGAGGGCGGTTTTTGCCTCGAAGCCGGTCAGTCTTGCGCATTGGGTGGATACACAAATCTGGTAAATGCGTATGAGTTCCAAGCCACCACCTCGACCTTGATTCATTCCTGTAAGGAGAGTCGAGGAAGCCGCTTGGTGTCAAAGCCGAGTGATTTTTTTATGCATTTCAGCCGCTCTGCTCGCGCTGACCCGCTAAAAAAATCACCATGCTGCGAAAAACCAGTCATCGTCAGTGTTTGCCCAGCCAGGATTTTAGTTCCGCAATACTTTTGCTTTGCTCTTGTATATTTTTTTCAGCCATCTGTTTAATAGCAGGATCTTGAGTATTTTTAAGCACAATCCTGGACATGTCGATGGCGCCTTGATGATGTTCGACCATCATCTGAGCCCAGCTTTTCGACGGGTCAGGCGCCATACTACTCATCATCCCTTTGTTCATCTTCTCCATCGCTTGCTTGTATTCTGTGGACGCACCTCCACCCGTCGTGGCCGAAGCCATATTGACAGCACCGCCTTTCTCATTAAAAGCAGCATGGGAATCGTTGTTGTCAGCGAACGACAAAGTAACTGAACTTAAGAAAAGAATACTTGTAAGAGCGACACCGCTTAGATGCTTGTTAAGCATAGTAGACCTCTTAATGAGCGTTATTCGATTGATTTCGGCAGTAAGAATATCCGACGTCTTCCGAAGGGTAGCTAAGAAAAGGGCACTGGTAGGGTTTGCCACGATTACATTTCTGTAAGGTTTACGCGAAAAAAAGCGCAGCCGTTGAAGCTGACCATTTCATCTCAGTGGGCCAAGCGCTGGTTATAGCTGTCCATACTGTAATCTTCCCCTCAGCTGCCTGAAAGGTACAGGCCCTTAGTATTGCCTCAGCGCCAAACGCGCTCCACCTGAACGGGCTAGCCCTTACCGGGTACCTTGAACTGAGGATTTACCTATGAATGCTGTCAAAATTCTTCTCGTTACCCTCGCGCTGGGCGCATCTTCCTTGGCACTTGCCGAAGGCGGGAGTGAGCGGGTATCTGCTCGCATGGCCGAAGCCCGTGAGACGGCCATGACCGCCCATAACGCTAAAGCCGCTTCGCAGGAGGCTCCGGAAGTGGCGCAAGAAGGGCCAGAAGCGAAGCCAAAGCACTGCTAACCGCTCTGGCAAGCTTACAGAAATGTAATCGCTGTGTTGGTTAGGCTGTGCCACTCTTTGAGACGAATTCGTTCAAGTATGGTTTTCAAGCGCATCCGCAGTAGATTTTTCAATTTATCAGGCAGATATATGCAATCGAAAACGTCACGACGCACTTTCGTCAAGGGCCTGACGGCCATGGGGGTTCTAGGTGGCCTGGGTCTCTGGCGAAACCCGTCGTGGGCGCTTTCAGGGCCTGGCCAATTGAACACGCTTACCGGCACTGACTTTGATCTTTCAATCGGTGAAATGCCTGTAAACATCACCGGCAGGCCGCGCACGGCAATGGTTATTAACGGTGGGCTTCCTGGACCGCTGTTGCGCTGGAAGGAAGGTGATACCGTAACGCTCAGGGTGCGCAACAAGCTGCGCGATCATACATCGATCCATTGGCACGGCATTATTTTGCCCCCCAACATGGACGGTGTACCAGGGCTGAGCTTCGCCGGCATCGAGCCGGACGGCATGTACGTCTATAAAATCCACGTCAAGCAGAATGGCACTTACTGGTACCACAGCCATTCCGGTTTCCAGGAGCAGGCCGGTGTTTATGGGCCATTGGTGATTGAAGCCAAGGATCCCGAGCCGTTTACATATGATCGCGACTATGTAGTGATGCTGACCGATTGGACTGACGAAGACCCCGCTTCGCTGATGCGAAAGCTGAAGAAACAATCGGATTACTACAACTACAACAAGCGCACGGTTGGCGATTTTATCGAGGATGTCCACAAGCAAGGCTGGTCAGCGACCGTGGCTGACCGAAAAATGTGGGCTGAAATGAAGATGAACCCCACTGACCTTGCCGATGTAAGCGGGGCTACCTACACCTATCTTCTGAATGGCCACGCGCCTAACACGAACTGGACGGGCGTTTTCCGTCCAGGTGAAAAGATTCGGCTTCGCTTCATTAATGGCTCCTCCATGACGTATTTCGACATGCGTATCCCTGGGCTGAAAATGACAGTGGTCGCCTCGGATGGGCAATACGTGAAGCCAGTCACCGTTGACGAGCTGCGCATCGCGGTGGCCGAGACCTATGACGTCATTGTTGAGCCTACCGAGCAGGCTTACACCTTGTTTGCTCAGTCGATGGACCGTACTGGTTTCGCGCGCGGCACCCTGGCGGTTCGTGAAGGCCTCGTAGCGCCCGTACCGTCGCTTGATCCTCGACCACTGGTGACCATGGCCGACATGGGTATGGGTGGTATGGATCACGGTTCGATGGGCGACATGGGTAGTATGGAAGGCATGGACCACGGCGCCATGGGCGCAGGGGACATGCAGGGCATGGCCAGTATGTCTGACACACCCATGCAGGGCATGGACGGCGGGCAGATGCAGGGCATGGATCATAGCAAAATGGCAGGCATGGACCATGGGGCCATGGGAGACATGGCCGGTATGGCGGGGATGTCTGGCATGGGTGACATGCCGATGCAAGCCCACCCGGCTACCGAGAAGGACAACCCGTTGGTTGACATGCAGGCCATGAGTCCTACGCCAAAATTGGATGATCCCGGATTAGGCCTGCGCAATAACGGTCGTCGGGTGCTTACCTATTCCGACCTGCGAAGCACCTTTGAAGACCCGGACGGCCGAGAGCCCGGGCGAACGATCGAGCTGCACCTCACAGGCCATATGGAAAAATTCGCCTGGTCATTCAATGGGGTCAAGTTCGCCGATGCTGAGCCCCTGCGATTGAAATATGGCGAGCGAGTGCGCGTGGTCCTGGTAAACGACACCATGATGACCCACCCCATTCACCTGCACGGGATGTGGAGCGACCTCGAGGACGAGAACGGCAATTTCATGGTGCGCAAGCACACGATTGACATGCCTCCTGGCTCCAAACGCAGTTATCGAGTCACCGCGGATGCGCTAGGCCGTTGGGCCTATCACTGCCACCTCCTGTTCCACATGGAGATGGGCATGTTCCGTGAAGTCCGGGTGGAGGAATAACAGGTATGGACACATTACTAACCCGTAATGGGATGCGTCTGGCGGTCGCGACAAGTCTGATGCTGGCCCCATTTGCCTATGCAGCAGCGGAAGACACCATGCAGGGCATGGACCACAGCCAGATGCAGGGCATGGACCATAGCCAGATGCAGGGCATGGATGACGCCATGACGAGCATGGCCTCGTCCCCCCAAAAGCCTGCTCCAACTCAGAGCCGTACGCCCATCCCGGCGATTAACGCAGCGGACCGC
Source organism: Pseudomonas sp. DC3200b2 (assembly GCF_049895785.1). NCBI lineage: Bacteria > Pseudomonadati > Pseudomonadota > Gammaproteobacteria > Pseudomonadales > Pseudomonadaceae > Pseudomonas > Pseudomonas sp. DC3200b2. The sequence continues at coordinate 38,506 of NZ_JAFCTA010000010.1, forward strand.
GCCGCCGTTTATAAATCGGACGCCGGCCACACGGTGCATGATGAGTCGATCAACTACATGCTGCTGTTCGATCAGCTTGAATGGCAGAACGCTGACAGCGGCAGTGCGCTGAACTGGGATTTCACCGGTTGGGCTGGTGGCGACATCGACAGACTGTGGGTGCGCTCGGAAGGTGAGCGGCTCAATGGCAAAACCGAAGAAGCGGAAGTACAGGCCCTGTGGGGCCATGCCGTTGGCCCCTGGTGGGATGTTGTGACAGGCGTTCGCCAGGATTTCAAGCCAGGAGATCCGCAGACCTGGGCAGCTTTTGGCCTTCAAGGCCTGGCGCTGTACAACTTCGAAGCCGAGGCTACGGTCTTTGTTGGCGAAGGTGGCCAAACAGCCATGCGCCTTGAAGGTGACTACGACATCCTTCTGACCAATCGACTCATCCTGCAACCTACTGCCGAGGTCAATTTATACGGCAAGAATGACCCGCAGAGGGGTACCGGTGCGGGTCTGGCCGAGAGTGAGGTCGGCGTACGACTGCGCTACGAAATCCGCCGCGAGTTTGCCCCCTACATTGGTGTGACCTGGAACCGGTCATATGGGAACACGGCCGATTATGCCCGCGACGAGGGTGAGGATCGTAGTGAAGCCCGTCTGGTCCTCGGCGTGCGCCTGTGGTTCTAACCGCTACATTCACCCAGTAATTACCCAATCGAACAGCCATCCGCCGTGAGGAGCGTTTTATGTCTCTTTTGAAGTCCACAGGTATCGCCACCCTTCTGGCGGCCGGCATGCTGGCAAGCGCCCTGGCTCAAGCCCATCCGAAGCTTGTGTCTTCCACGCCTGCGCAAGGGGCTGATGGGGCTGCGCCGGAGAAGGTCGAGCTTCATTTCTCGGAGAATCTGGTCACCCAGTTTTCGGGTGCCAAGCTCATCATGACGGACATGCCTGGCATGCCTAATTCACCCATGCCGGTAAAAGCAAGCGTGGCCGCTGGCAGCGATCCCAAGACGATGGTCATTACCCCAGCTTCGCCGCTTACGACAGGCAGCTATAAGGTGGAATGGCGTGCGGTCTCGTCCGATACCCATCCCATCACCGGCAATGTCACCTTCAAGGTGAAATAAGCATGGCCGATCCACTCAGCATCGCGCTTCGCTTTGCGCTCTATACCGACCTGATGGTGTTGTTTGGCTTGGCCCTTTTCGGCCTGTACAGCCTGAGGGGAACGGAGCGCCAGTCAGGCGCAGTGCTGAACTTCAGGCTATTACTCACCGGGACAGCCGTGCTGGGAGCGTTGCTGTCCCTCACCTCCCTGTTGCAGATGACCAAGGCCATGAGTGGCGCTACCGAGTGGGAGGAGCTTGTCCCTCATCTGAAGATGATGCTGGTAGAAACCGAAGTGGGTTTTTCCTGGGACGTACGCATGGCGGCCCTTGCCCTTATAGCGGTGGCTGGCCTGCTAACCAGACGCAGCCCGACAGGCAGCCTTTGGGTAGTCACAGCGCTCAGCGGGGTTGCCCTGGCCACGCTGGCCTGGACGGGCCACGGTGCTATGGATGAAGGAAGTCGCCGTTTCTGGCACTTTGCGAGCGACATCGTCCATTTGTTTGCCGCCGGCGGCTGGGTAGGTGCCCTGGTGGCCTTTGCCTTACTGCTGCGAGCTAAACAGGTAGATAACCACGGCTCTGTGAAGATCCTGGCGCGGACGCTAACCGGGTTTGAATCTGCAGGCGGTGTCATCGTCGCGACCATCCTGGTCACAGGGATAGTCAACTACCTGTTCATCGTCGGCCCCCAGTTGGACAGCTTGGCTGACACCACGTACGGGTGGTTGCTGATGGCCAAACTTGTGCTGTTTGCGGCAATGATTGGTTTGGCCTCGTTGAACCGGTTTCGGCTCAGCCCTCACCTTGAGCATTCCATTGGGCACGGGGATTACAGCGGGGCCGCCAAGGCCTTGCGTTGGAGTATGGCCACAGAGCTTGCTGCGGCGGTGGTTGTTCTTGGGCTGATCGCCTGGCTGGGTACGCTGAGCCCTGAGGTGGAGATGGCGATGCAATAGCTGCTCTACTGACTGTGCATTAAGCCTGGCTCAGCTTCTAAGAAGAGCCAGGCGGCTCCTCCGGCGGAACGGCTTGTATGGAAGCCTTTAGGGCCTGGCGTCGTACGCTGCGACCGTTTCCTGCTGTCCGGCAACAGTCACCCCAATGACCTTATAAGCGTGCCGGGCAGTGCCGTGCTCCATGCCTGGAGAACCCAGCGGCATGCCAGGGACCGCAATCCCCACCAGGTCAGAACGCGTGTTCAGCGCTTTGAGCTGTTCTGCCGGCACATGCCCTTCCACAAAGCGACCGTTGATGACGGCGGTATGGCACGAGCGCAGCCCCTGCGGCACACCAAGCCGCCCCTTCACAGCAGCCATGTCTTGTTCCACCTGGTCATTTACAGTAAAGCCCTCAGTCTCCAGATGCTTGATCCAGCCTTTACAGCACCCGCAATTGGCATCACGGTGGACATCGACCTTAAGCGTCTCCGCCGCCTGAGTGGTACCTGCGATAAGCAGGGCTGCCAAGGTCATGATCGTCTTTCTTTTCATCGTTGCTCCTGATTGAAGCCAGGCCCTTTGGCAAGAGGCTGCTCGAATAGTCACCTGGAATGGAATAGCCCAAGGATATCTTCCAAGCTGCCACGACCCCATTACAATGCTGTAAGCAAGGCGCGCCATAGCTGGCCCAGCAAGCGTTTCGCTCTATAATGAGCCTTGGTGACAGCCAATGGGTTGGCTCGCTTCCTGGAATCCTATGGCTCGCGTGGTTTTCGTACTTGCGCTTATTCTAAGTCTTCTTCTCCCCGCTTATGGTCGGAGTGGCGGGCCGCTGCCAGCGGAGCCATGTCCAGCGCAAGCACTCCAAGAGCGCGCTCAGACGCCGTGTGCGGATATGAAGAAAAAGGCCAAGGATAGCCAGGCAGCGCCATGCAAATGGGGACAGGATTGCAAAACCAGTTCTCTGATAAGCCTGTTCACCCTACAAATCCCAAAGCCTGGCCCCCTGCCGGTTCACGCCTGCGTAGCTAGGCCAGCGCCTCAAGATGCGTTCGCCACGCCTTGGCGTCCACCACGCTTCGTGTAATTCCTTTGTCCGAACGCATTACCAACGGCGCAATACCGCCGGGTCTGCGTATACATTGGTTTCGCATGGAGGCAGGTCATGCCTGTTCGTCCCGCTTTTGCCGCTGGCATACCCAGCGCGCTTGCACTCTTGCTGGTTGTAACTGCGGCCCAGCCAGCCCTGGCTGGCGCCCTTACTTTCGATTATGCCCTGAAGCTGGCAGAGACAATGGCCCCTGAAAATCTAGCCAGGGCCGCTCAGGTCGAGTCGGCAAATGCCGCCATTCGGCCCGCTGATGCGCTACCTGATCCCAAGCTCTTTCTGGGCATCGATAACTTGCCCGTAGAAGGGCAGCAGCGCTACTCATTGGACGACGACTCAATGACGATGCGCCGGGTCGGGGTTATGCAAGAGGTTCCTAATAGCGATAAGCGCCGTGCACGGCGTCATTCGGCTGAAGCCTTCGCTGACCTTGCGCAAGCCGAGCAGCGCCAGGCACTGATCAAGGTCAAGCAGGACGTTGCCGCCAGTTGGCTGAGGCTCTTTTATGCTCAGCAACGCTTTTCCGCTTTTGATGACCTGTTGAAACAACTCAACCTACAACGCTCCACGGTACCTGCGCTGATTTCCGGGGGGACAGCAAAGCCTGCTGATGCTCTGGCGCTCGAACAAGAGGCGTTAGACCTTGAAGACAGGCGCGATCAGCTGATCAGTGATGTAGCCGGTGCCAGGGCACAATTGCGCCAGTTCCTGGGTGCGCAAGGTGACCAGCCCCTGTCAGGGTCGGCGCCTGTATTGGAATGGTCAGCTACTCATAGCCAGCATGGCTTGGCACATCATCCCGATATCCAGGCAGCCGCCGCTCGGGTCGATGAGGCCAAGGCCGAACTGGGCGAAGCAGTCGCCGAGAAAAAGCCCGACTGGGGCGTGGAGCTTGGTTATGGCAATCGCGACAAGCGATTCGGCGATATGGTCAGCCTACAGGTGACGTTCGACCTTCCATTGTTCACCGGGGCTAGGCAAGGGCCGCGAATCACATCGAGGGAAAAGAACCTCTCGCGCATGGAGCAAGAACAGGAAGTGATGTTACGCGGTCACCAAGTGGAACTGGAATCGGGGCTGGCTGAACAGGATCGCTTGCATGCGGTACTCAGGCGAAACACCGAGAGCGCTATACCGCTGGCGCAGCGTAAGCTCTCCTTGGAAATGGCAACTTACAAGGCCGGCAGCGCTGACATCGGCACGGTCATTTCAGCGCGCCGGCAACTGATTGAAGCGACTCTGCGCAAGGTTGGGTTGGAGGAAGAACTGTCGGTTCTGACCGCAAAACTCTTCTTTGCATATGCGGAGGGCGCGCAATGAAGGGCTCATACGTGATGGGTACCTTGGCCGCCGCCTGCCTGGTAGGCGTGGGGGCCCTGCTTGGCTTTTGGCTCGGCACGGCAAGCGAGTCGACAGCCGTCCAACCTGGCACTACCACGACCCAAGCGCGCAAGGCGCTGTATTGGTATGACCCCATGAAGCCAGACCAGCATTTTGATAAGCCCGGTCGATCGCCGTTCATGGACATGGACCTGGTTCCAAAATACGCCGATGAGCAAGCCTCAACATCCTTGGCACTGGCGGCAGGAACAGTGCAAAGCCTGGGTGTTCGAACCGTGCGGGTGCAACGCGGGGCATTGCCATCAAGCATTGATGCCGCCGGCACTCTGGGATACAGCCAGCGGGAGCTGGCCACGGTCCAGGCCCGTGCCGACGCCTACGTTGATAAGGTCTACGGCCGGGCTCCGGGCGACGTATTACCCGCCGGCACACCGCTTGTAGACCTGCTCATCCCTCAGTGGTCCTCGGCGCAGCTTGAATATCTGGCTGTAAAACAGACCGGGGATACCCAGCTCACTGCCGCTGCGAAAGAACGCCTTCGCTTGCTGGGAATGCCCGGATCCACCATTGCAGCTGTAGACCGCACCGGCCGAGCGGCTGCCGTACAAACCATCGTGATGCCCATCGCCGGTGAGCTGCTGACCCTCGACGCCAAGGCCGGAATGGCTATCTCCAAAGGCCAGGACCTGGCTCGGATCAATGGGCTTTCGAGGGTATGGCTGGACATCTCCGTACCTGAGGCTCTGACATCCAGTGTGGCGGTGGGCAACCCCATTTCTGCCTTTTTCGTCGCCTGGCCTGGCCAAGCTATACAGGGAAAGATCATTTCCATGTTGCCCTCCGCTGACAGCGCAACGCGGACGGTCACGGTGCGCGCTGAGCTACCCAATGCCAACGGCAAGCTTCGTCCAGGCATGTACGCCCAGGTTCGTCTGCAAGGTGATGAGCAGGCCTCTGTACTCCTGGCCCCGAGCGAAGCCGTAATCCGCAGCGGTAAGCGGTCCTTCGTCATGGTTGCGTTACCCGAGGGGCGATATCGGCCGCAGTTGGTCGAGCTGGGCAAAGAGTCTGGAGGGCAGGCAGAAATCATCAAGGGCCTGACCGAAGGGGATGAAGTAGTGAGTTCAGGGCAGTTTCTGCTTGATTCGGAAGCGAGCCTCCAAGGCCTGCTCGCGCGTGAGGGGCCCTCCGAGGGAGCACAATGGCACACAAGTACGGGTCAGATCATTGACCTGGACAGCGAGACCGTCACACTGGCCCATGGCCCGTTCCAAAGTCTTGGCATGCCCGGCATGACCATGACCTTCCCACTGGCGAGGCCGGACGTGGCTAAAGGGCTCAAGGTGGGTGATCACGTCGCCATTGGAATTTCCCAAAGCGACGCTGGGCTTATCGTTGAACAGCTCTCCAGGCAGGAGACTGGCCAATGATTCGCCGGCTGATCTACTGGTCTATCGCCAACCGATTCCTGGTGTTGCTAGCTACGCTCGTCGTGGTAGCCGCAGGGCTCTGGGCCGTGCGCAACACACCACTGGACGCGCTGCCTGATTTGTCTGATACCCAGGTCATCATTCGAACCAGCTATCCCGGTCAGGCTCCACAGCTTGTGGAGAATCAGGTGACCTACCCTCTGACCACGATGATGCTTTCGGTGCCAGGCGCAAGGACGGTCCGAGGTTACTCGTTCTTTGGCGACTCGTTTGTCTATGTGCTCTTTGAAGACGGGACTGACCTGTACTGGGCGCGATCAAGGGTGTTGGAGTACCTCAGCCAAGCGCAGGCGCGCATGCCAAAAGGCGTTACGCCTAGTCTGGGGCCTGATGCAACGGGCGTGGGTTGGATTTACCAATATGCGCTCGTTGACCGCTCGGGTAGCCACGACCTCGCTCAGTTACGGTCGATCCAGGACTGGTTCCTTCGGTACGAGCTCAAGTCCCTCCCTAACGTGGCTGAAGTCGCGACAATCGGCGGCATGGTCAAACAGTACCAGGTGGTACTCGATCCCCTGAAGCTGGCAGCGTACGGAGTAACCCAACAGGAAGTGACCCAGGCCATCCAGGGCGCCAACCAGGAAGCGGGTGGTGCGGTATTGGAGATGGCCGAAAGGGAATACATGGTCAGGGCGTCCGGCTATCTGGAAAGCCTGGAGGACTTCAAAAACATTCCTCTTCGGACCTCTCGCAATGGCATCCCGGTGTTGCTCGGGCAAGTTGCCAATATCCAGCTTGGGCCTGAAATGCGGCGCGGCGTTGCTGAGCTGGACGGCAGAGGTGAGGTTGTGGGCGGGGTCATTCTTTTGCGCTCCGGCAAAAATGCACACGATACCCTGATTGCCATTAGGGAGAAGCTGGAACACTTGCGCACCAGCCTGCCGGCTGGGGTTGAAATAGTCACGACCTATGACCGCTCACAGCTTATCGATCGCGCCGTCAGCAATCTGGGTTTCAAGCTGCTTGAAGAATTCGGAGTGGTCGCGCTGGTCTGCCTGGTCTTCCTCTGGCATGTGCGTTCCTCGCTAGTGGCCATCGTGACCTTGCCCCTGGGCATCCTGCTGGCCTTTCTTGTAATGCATTACCAGGGCGTCAATGCCAACATCATGTCACTGGGGGGGATTGCGATTGCCATCGGGGCGATGGTCGATGCTGCGGTAGTGATGATCGAAAATGCGCACAAACACATCGAAGCGTGGCAACAACAGCATCCTGGGGAGCGGCTCGAAGGCCAGGCTCACTGGCACGTAATCGCTGAAGCCGCTGCCGAGATCGGTCCGGCTGTGTTTTTCAGCCTGCTGGTAATTACGTTGTCTTTCTTGCCTGTTTTTACGCTACAGGCCCAGGAAGGCAAGCTATTCGGGCCTCTGGCCTTCACCAAGACCTATGCAATGGCAGGCGCGGCAGGGCTCTCGGTGACGCTGGTCCCCGTGCTGATGGGTTACTGGATCCGGGGAAGGATTCCATCCGAGCATCAGAACCCTCTCAACCGCGGGCTGATCGCGGTGTACCGCCCGGCAATCGACACGGTTCTGGCGTGGCCAAAACTCACCTTGCTTATCGCCGCCCTGGTGTTTTTCTCGACGCTTTTGCCTTTAAGCCGACTGGGGGGAGAGTTTCTTCCTCAAATGGATGAAGGCGATTTGCTGTACATGCCATCGGCCTTGCCTGGTTTATCGGCCAGCAAGGCGAGCCAGCTGCTCCAGCTTACTGACCGAATGATCCTCTCAGTTCCTGAAGTGGAGCGGGTATTCGGCAAGGCGGGACGTGCGGATTCAGCTACCGATCCTGCGCCGTTGGAAATGTTCGAGACTACTGTACGGTTCAAGCCCAGGGAGCAATGGCGAGCCGGGATGACCCCTGAAAAGCTGATCGAGGCGCTGGACAAGGCGGTACAGGTCCCAGGCCTCTCGAACATTTGGGTGCCCCCCATTCGCAACCGCATCGACATGCTTGCCACGGGCGTTAAAAGCCCGGTGGGGATCAAGGTGGCCGGCACCTCGCTTGCGCAGATAGACCAGGCAACTCAACAGATCGAGGCCGTGGCCAAGCAAGTCGCCGGTGTCCAATCCGCACTGGCGGAACGGCTGACAGGAGGACGCTACGTAGACGTACGTATCAATCGCCAGGCCGCAGCGCGTTATGGCATGAATATCAGCGAGGTGCAGGCAGTGGTTTCTGGTGCCATTGGCGGAAGCAACATCGGCGAAGTCGTGGAGGGGCTCGCCAGATACCCTATAAACCTGCGCTACGGGCGCGAATGGCGAGATACGGCACAGGCGCTAAAAGGGCTCCCCGTCGTCACCAGCAGCGGCCAGCAAATTACCCTATCGATGGTGGCAGATGTCAGCATCACCGACGGCCCACCGATGCTGCGTAGCGAAAATGGCCGGCTTTCGGGTTGGGTCTATGTGGACGTGCGTGGGCGCGACCTTGCCACGACAGTGAAAGAGCTTCAGACACAGATAGCATCCAGAGTCCAACTGGCTCCCGGCCTCACTGTCTCGTACTCGGGTCAGTTCGAGTACCTGGAGCGGGCAAACCAGCGCCTGCTGTGGGTGATACCGGCTACCCTGGCGATCATTTTCGTGTTGCTGTACTTCACCTTCGGTACGGCCAGCGAGGCGCTACTCATCATGGCGACGCTGCCTTTTGCGTTGTCCGGCGGAATCTGGCTGTTGTATGTCCTGGGCTATAACCTGTCCATCGCTACAGGCGTGGGCTTCATCGCCCTTGCCGGCGTTTCTGCCGAGTTTGGCGTCATCATGCTGGTGTACCTGCGCAGCGCCTGGTCGCCCCGCCTCGCAGCAGGACATGGAACCGAGCAGGATTTGACAGAAGCTATCAAGGAAGGCGCAGTGCTCAGGGTGAGGCCCAAGGCGATGACGGTGGCCGTGATCATCGCGGGGCTGCTGCCCATACTCTGGGGGTCAGGTGCGGGTTCGGAGATCATGAAGCGAATAGCAGCACCGATGATAGGGGGTATGCTTACCGCACCGCTGCTATCGATGCTACTGATTCCAACATGCTATTTCCTACTCCAGGCTCACCGTATTCGAGCGCGACGATTAAAGATCTGAGTACCTGAACGTACCCTGATTCGTAGGTACCGCAAGTGCAGGGCGCCTGGCTTAACACGCTGGCTGGCCTGACATCAGGGCTTTGCGCTATTTGCCCTCGACTCCGGCCAGCGAGTCGAGAATGGCGCAGGTAGAATCGTTGTTGCCCTGGCATTCATTGATCAAGGCCTGCAGCGTATCGCGCAGGCTGATGAACTCCTCGATTTTGCGGTTCAAGTCCTGCACATGAGCATTGGCCAGCGCTTTTACGTCGGCACTGGCACGGTGTCGGTCGCGTTGCAGTTCGAGCAGGGTGCCGACTTCCTCCAAGGAAAAGCCCAGGTCTCGAGCACGTTTGAGAAAAGCCAGGGTATCCAGATCGGCAGGCCGGTACTGGCGATAACCGCTTGCTGTTCGTATGGCAGGCTCAAGCAAACCAATGCTTTCGTAATAGCGCAGCATCTTGGGCGTCAGCCCACTGGCGTGTGCAGCTTGGCTGATGTTCAGGGTGTGTCCTCCAATGCCGGTTGCCAGCGTTTGAGCAGCAGGGCATTGCTCACCACGCTTACGCTTGAAAAGGCCATGGCTGCGCCGGCAAAAACCGGATCGAGCAGACCGAACGCTGCCAATGGGATGCCGATCACGTTATAGACGAAGGCCCAGAACAGATTTTGGCGGATTTTGCGGTAGGTGCACCGGGCGATATCCAGCGCTGCCGGTACAAGTCGTGGATCACTGCGCAGTAGGGTGATTCCGGCAGCATGCATGGCCACATCGGTACCGCTGCCCATGGCAATGCCGACATCGGCAGCCGCCAGGGCGGGCGCATCATTGATACCGTCGCCGACCATGGCCACCCGTGTGCCCTTCGCCTTGAGGCCTGCCACGACGGCCGCCTTTTCGGCCGGCAGTACCTGGGCATGAATGTTCTCAATGCCCGTCTGAGCAGCGACCTGCCGGGCACTGCTCCAGGTATCCCCGGTAATCAGGTGGCTACTGATCTGACGTGCTGCCAAGGCCGCTACAGCCTGCTGGGCGCCGGGCTTAAGCGCATCGCCAAACGCAAGCAAGGCAAGCACCCTGGGCGCAGCGCCTTGCTCGATCAACCAGGACAAGGTCCGGCCGTCGGCGTCCCATTGCTGAGCTTGTTCTGCTAATGCGCCTGGGTCGAGCCCCAGCTCTTCTAGCAATCGGCCATTGCCCAGGGCAAGCTGCCGGCCTTCGACAGAGCCTTGGACGCCACGACCAGGCAGTGCACGGACGCTGTCAGCTGCTGGGGAATCAAGGCCGCGTTCGCTACAGGCCGCCAGAACAGCGCTACCCAGGGGGTGTTCACTACCTCGTTGCAAGCGGCCCGCCAGCGTCAAGGCCTCGGCCTCGGGGATCGAAGCTACCGCCATATGCACCAGGCGGGGCTCCCCTGAGGTGAGGGTACCGGTCTTGTCAAAGGCCACCGCTTGCACGGCATGGGCGACTTCCAGGGTTTGTGCATCCTTGATCAGGATGCCGTGACGTGCGGCAACGCCGGTGCCTGCCATGATTGCAGTTGGAGTGGCCAAGCCCAAGGCACAAGGGCAGGCAATGACCAGTACGGCTACAGCGTTGATCAGCGCCGTCTCCCAGTCGCTCCCTGCCAGCAGCCAGCCCACAAGCGTTAACAGGGCAATGCCGAGCACCACCGGCACGAAAACTTCGCTGACCTTGTCCACCAGGCGTTGGATGGGGGCCTTGGCCGCCTGCGCGTCTTCAACCAGACGAATGATCCGCGCCAGTACGCTTTCTCCCCCAAGGGCTGTGACCTGGACGATCAGCGTGCCTTCACCGTTGATGGAGCCACCAATGACCTTGTCGCCGGCTTGTTTGGCCACCGGGCGGCTCTCGCCGCTGATCAGGGCTTCGTCCGCATGGCTGTCGCCTGTCTCAATGACGCCATCCACCGGGATGCGCTCGCCGGGCCTGACCCGTACGCGTTCTTTCAGGCGTAAGTCAGCCACCGCAACCTCCTGCTCACGGCCATCAGCTTCCAGACGTAGGGCGCGCTCGGGCCGCAACCCCTGAAGCGCACGTATGGCTTCACCGGTCTGCCGCTTGGCCCGGCTTTCAAGGTATTTGCCCAGACGGACCAGACCAATCACGACAGCTGCAGCTTCCAAGTAAAGGTGGGGGGTATGGCCGGGCACAGCGGTCGCGGCTTGGTAGACGCTCAAGCCATAAGCAGCGCTGGTCCCCAGGGCGACGAGTAAATCCATATTGCCAGTGCGGGCCCGTAGCGCTTTCCAGGCGGCGCGGTAAAAACGGGCACCGAGCAGGAATTGCACCGGTGTGGCCAAAGCGAACTGAAGCCACACCGGCAACATGATGTGAATGCCTAACGGTTGCAGCAGCATGGGCAGCACGAGCGGAGAGGCCAGCAGCAAGGCTGCGATCAACGCCCAGCGCTCCTGTGTGAGTCCAGTATTTACAGCGGCTGGGACGTTGGTAGTGAAAGGTTGAGCCTGGTAGCCCGCGTCTTTTACGGCGGCGATCAAGGCCTGTACAGACGTGCCTGCTACGGCAGTGACATGGGCCTGTTCGGTGGCCAGATTGACGCTGACCTCGCCCACGCCGGGCACTTTGCGCAAGGCCCGTTCGACACGGCTAACGCAACTGGCACAGGTCATGCCGGTGATGCTTAATACGAGGGTTTCGTCCGGGACTACGTAGCCGGCGCGGGTAATCGCCTCACGTAGAGCCGGCATGGCGTCTTGCGGCGCTTGAATTCGGGCTTGCTCGTTGGCCAGGTTCACACTGGCTTCCTGTACGCCGGCCACTTTCTTCAGTGCACGCTCGACGCGACCGGCACACGCGGCGCAGGTCATCCCTTGGATAGGTAGATTAAACTCAGCCATGGCGGATTCCTCGTTACCAATGAGTAGAGGATCAACCTTGACCTCATGTAAAGGTCAACCTCCAACCGCGCCTAACGCTTCAGAACAGAAGGGGCTTGACCTTGACCTCGTGTCAACGTTGAAAGTAGCGCTGCCCCCCATGATTTGGAGACACGCTATGTATCAGTTCAACGTGCAAGGCATGAATTGCGGTCATTGTGTCAAATCGATCACCGCAGCGGTCACGGCTTTGGATAGTGAGGCCATGGTCGATGTGGACTTGGAAAGCCGTACCGTACAGGTTCAAAGCCGCCAGCCAGCGCAGGCCCTGCTCGAAGCAATCCAGGAAAAAGGCTATCCCGCTGAGCTTTCCTGATTTCCTGTCCTTCCCTTGGGTTCAGGCTTTCCTAAGACGGTTCTTTGCAAAAGAAACGGCGCCTGAACAGGCGCCGGAGACCAAGGAGCGGAGGTCTTTGAAGGGAGCTGAGCCCAGACTAGCCCTTGGCAGCTGACGTGCGCCTGATTGGCCGATTACATTTGTGTAAGGTGGCACCAAACCTATCGGTTTGTCGGCAGACTAAACCTCATCTGTAAATGAGGTTGCTGTCATGAAACTGTTGGTGGCTGAAGACGAACCTAAAACCGGCATGTATCTGCAGCAAGGCTTGATCGAAGCTGGATTTAGCGTAGATCGGGTAATGACCGGTACCGAAGCGCTAAACCAGGCACTAAGCGAAACCTATGACCTGCTTATTCTCGATGTGATGATGCCTGGACTCGATGGCTGGGCAGTCGTCAAGAGCGTGCGCGACGCTGGCCAGTCTGTCCCCGTGCTGTTTCTCACGGCACGAGACGGGGTCGATGACCGGGTGAAAGGACTTGAATTGGGGGCTGATGACTACCTGATAAAGCCTTTTGCCTTCTCGGAACTGTTGGCACGCGTGCGAAGCCTGTTGCGTCGGGGCAGTACCGCCCAGACCCAAACAACCATGCAGATAGGTGATCTTCAGGTTGATTTGCTCAAGCGTAGGGCCACCCGCTCAAGCAAGCGAATTGACCTTACCGCAAAAGAATTTGCCCTCCTCGAACTGCTTATGCGCAGACGGGGCGAAGTGCTACCGAAGTCGCTCATCGCCTCTCAGGTCTGGGACATGAATTTCGACAGCGACACGAACGTGATCGAAGTGGCCATCCGAAGGCTGCGCGCCAAGATCGATGACGGTTTTGAAACCAAGCTGATTCACACCTCGCGTGGCATGGGCTATATGCTCGATACTCAGGAAGACGTATGAAGCGTGGGTCATTGACGCTGCGCTTGAGCATCATGTTCGTGGTTTCAGTCGTAGCCGTGCTGGTCGTAGCGGGCACCGCTTTCAACGAGCTGAGCAGGCATCACTTCAGAGCCCTGGATAAACAAGCACTGGTCGAGAAGCTTGAAGCTACACGGCTAATCCTTAACAGCAGCGAAAGCGCAGAAGCCCCATCAGGTATTCAGCTCCAGTTACGCGCCTTACTGAGCGCACACCCCGATCTATCCGCATTAGTCCTGGCATCAGACGGGTCGGTTGTTTTCTCAGCCCCGCCTGACCTTGAGCTTCCGTCGCTGGATGACGGTAAATTGCGCGATGACGTCTGGGAGTGGGGGCATGGCCACCATCTCTACCGTGGTTTGACCGCCAAAGCGGTGCAAACAGCCCGAGGGCAAACCTTCACGGTCTGGTTAATCCTGGACGTGACCACCCACATGCATTTCTTTGCACTATTGCAATGGTGGTTCGGTGTGGTTCTGCTAGGCAGCGCAGTATTGAGCGCCCTCCTCGGCTGGCTGGTGGCCAAAAGCGGCTTGAAACCGGTCGCCCAGGTAACGCAGGTTGCGGCCTCGATGTCGGCAGGCTCACTGAAAAGTAGAATACCACTTGAGCCGGTGCCGGATGAGTTACGGGAGTTGATAGTTGCGTTCAACTCCATGCTCGCAAGGCTCGAAGAGTCGTTTGTCAGGCTGTCCAATTTTTCGGCGGACATTGCCCATGAATTGCGGACCCCGCTTAGCAATCTCAGGACCCACGCCGAGGTGATCCTGGCCAAAAAACGCACGCCCGATGCGTACGAAGAAAATCTGTTTTCGAACCTAGAGGAGCTTAACCGGCTTTCCACAATCATCGATGGCATGCTTTTTCTGGCCAAGTCAGACAACGGTTTGGTACTGCCAAACGCCTCGTCATTCGAGTTAAGCGATGCGGTAAAAAAACTCTTTGGCTACTATGAGCTCTTAGCTGAAGATAATGGTGTGAATCTAGTCCTGGAAGGACAGGGTAAAGTAGTTGCGGATGCGGTCATGGTGGACCGGGTTGTATCGAATCTTCTTTCAAATGCCCTGCGCTATGCTCCGGCGGGAACGACTATAAAGGTTAATATCTGGAGGGATGAGAGCACGATTCAGCTAGCGGTCCAAAATGCCGGACCGGCAATATCTGCAGAGCATGTTGAGCGTATTTTTGATCGTTTTTACAGGGTTGATCCAGCAAGAAGGGAAGGGTCAGGAAACTCTGGACTGGGCCTTGCCATTGCCCGGTCGTTGATGCAGGCGCACGGTGGTCAAATATCTTGTCAATCAAACGAACACCTGACTACGTTTACACTTGTTTTTCCACGGCAAAATTGATTCATATTTTAAATCAAAGAAAGCGATGCTCATAGAAATCTTGAGATAGGTAATCAGGAATTGATAAAGCTATAAGGGATCACATGGAACATGGGGGCCGCAATGCTGCTCAAGACCTCATAAAATGGCTTGCCATGGCCAGTATGCTGGTTGATCACCTCAGGTATCTTTTCCCAAAAGCTGAGGGTCTTTTTATTCTTGGGCGGTTCGCGTTTCCATTTTTTTCGTTAGCAATGGCAATGAATATCGCGCGGGCACCTAGCGATTCCATGATTACGGACGCCAATAGCCGCTATCTTATGTGGCTGATAGCATTCACTGTCATTTCAGAAATCCCCTATCGCTGGCTTGACTGGTCCTCCAGCACTACGAATATCATGCCGACACTCATGCTCGGCCTGCTAGTCGCCTGGGGGATTCACTATCGCTCAAAGCCCTCTTTGTTTCTGTCCATAGGCGTTACGTTGCTGGCCGTGGCTCTTCATTCCTCTCTGATGTACGGCGTCTATGGCGTACTGTTGCCAGGAATATTACTTATGGCCCTAAAATATAAAGCCTGTTGGCCCCTTATCGCAGCGTTGGTGTGTGTCGCGGCAAACAATCGTAATGTCTGGGTAATGCGGGGAGATGCACGCGGGTTTGTCTGGGCCATCTGGGTAGCTACCTTTCTTGCCCCGCTGATTGGCTTACATTTTGCAAATACCAGTTTAAGATTTCGAGTAGGGCGTGTTGGTCGTTGGGGGTATTTCTTCTACCCTGCGCATCTGTTGGCCATAAAGCTAGTAAAGATTTTGTAGTGGACGCGTATGGAATAAATGCTGTCGCACGAACGCCTAGTGCGAGCAATGTTGACTAGAGTCAGATAAATAAAGTACGGTGCAGTTAGGCTCTAATTGAAAGCCTGTTTTGTTTTAGGTAGTATGTTCAAGGCTAACTGATAAATACTTTAGGGAGAAGAAGATGCTGCCTCTGACTTCAATTCAGCGTGATAGCTTTGCACAGCATATGGGTGATCCCTACGTATTGTACCAACAACGAATTCGTTATTTTATCTATGCGTGCAAAGAACAGCTTTCCGGTCAGTATAGAGTGGGCATTGTCAAGCGTCTCGACCAAGTCTTAGCCGTCGCTGTGCTTCAAAATCAGGAATGGCACGACAGCATAAAGTTGGTACTTTCGCAGGCCGTCGAACTAAACGCACTGCATAGCAGTGATCATGAGTTCTTCTTGTCGCACCTAGGCCGCTGCACGCCGGGCAAAAACGACAGGCCGCCTGCCCGTCAGTATCGTCGAGTTGGCCAGCCCCGCGCTTATTGATCCAGTGCCTTAGCCAGTCCTCGACGGAGACTGGCTCCACCAGTTCCTCGTTAAGCCTCCCCTCCCCTCCCCTCCCCTCCTCGCTCGCTGTCGCCCTCACTCATCAAATATGTACCTTGTCAATAGGCTTCGGCCTTGACGGCTATTTCTTTTCGGCGCTCGCTCCAGGGTTGCACCTATGTATGATAATGTCCTTTATCATACATAGGGCGGAGAACTTCGGAGGAAGCTCGGCAAGGAGCTGGGCCGCGAGATTCTGTTGGCCATCAAAGCCAGCGACCGAAGCCCTATCGTTGGATTAAACTCACTATCCAAGGCCACAGCAAAAATGAGGTTTCCTATCATGTGATGCAGCCGGACGAAGCGGGGTTCATCTTGAGGCAAGATTCTTGCTCGATGAGCGGCTTCGATTGGCAGCCAAAACGCCTGACGACTCAGAGGTCAAGAATTTGCCGATACCATTCGAGACGGTATGTGTGGAG
Organism: Pseudomonas sp. DC3200b2; assembly: GCF_049895785.1. Classification (NCBI taxonomy): domain Bacteria; kingdom Pseudomonadati; phylum Pseudomonadota; class Gammaproteobacteria; order Pseudomonadales; family Pseudomonadaceae; genus Pseudomonas; species Pseudomonas sp. DC3200b2. The sequence continues at coordinate 54,867 of NZ_JAFCTA010000010.1, forward strand.
GCAGACAAAATGAATACGGCGTCGGTTCGCTTTGATAAGCTATGTCTACATATAGATTCCGAAGATTAATTTAGAGGACGTGTTGCATGGCAGTCACGAAAGGGCACGGCAACCCTGATTGGGCACGTGAAGAGGTCATACTGGCGCTGGAGCTTTATCAATCATGTAACGGAAAAATTCTAGGTCCGGCTGATGAAAGAGTGACTGAGCTATCTACCGTATTGAGATCTTTTCCGCACCATAGCCAAGAAGCTCGTAAGAGTTCATTTCGAAATCCGGACGGGGTGGCATTCAAATTACAAAATATTCGTAGCGTTAACATCGGCACCGGCCTGAAAAATACCTCAAAATGGATCGTGAGGTATGGACGGAGCTCGGCCATAACCCGAAGCGAACAAGTGAATTAGCTAAAATTATTCGAGCTAGTATAATAAAAGTTGACGAGATTCCGCAGTTTGAGGTTGAAGAAGAGTTTGCTGAAGGAAAACTAGCAACTAAAGTACATCTTCGTCGAGAGCGTAGCCATCGCTTGAGAAAGGAGGTGATTGCTAAGCGTATGAAGCAGGGGAATTTAGTCTGCGACCTTTGTGGCTACGATGGTGAGAGTATCAATCCAATGTTACGCGATTCTCTTTTTGAATGCCATCATATCATCCCGCTTAGCCTTATCGGCGAGACGCAGACTAAGGCGAGAGACATAGCTTTGCTTTGCGCCAACTGTCATCGATTACTTCATCGAGCTATATCTAATAAAAAAGAATGGGTTTCAATCTCCGAAGCCAAAGCAATGATTTTTCTGGAATAATTTAGGACGTATTCCGGTTTTACAGGACTGGCTGCTATGCGTAGCATATTTGATTTCCCATAACGTAAACGTACCTGGAATATTGGGAGATCGGGTGTTATGTTCAATCAGGCGTCTGGCTAGATGCTTCCTGACGCAGGCAGCTACCCATTCAAAGCTGCTTTTCGTGGAGGGCAGCAAACGACCCATAGCTGCCGTTCGGAAGGGGCTGCTTTCGGACAGAACAGACGCTCATTATGTCTGTAAAGCTACTCGGATGTTTCACATACTCAGCATCAACTCTAAAAGTCTTTCTCAATTCGTTCCAAAGAAATAACACTAGATCTCAAATTTTGAAGCTGAGCGCTATCATATTCTCCATCAACCTCCATTTGATTCAATATATTCAAAAACACTATTCTATCCGCTTCTTCTTGCACTATCACGTAGCTGATGTCTTTAATGTCAAAACGCAGAAGACAATTATCAAATGTATGTTTATTATAAGCATCCTGTTCTACTTCAAATTTTTGAACGGGTATGCATTTTCGACCTTGAGCAAGAGTTGGCGTAAATCGCCATTCATTTTCCAAATAGAAATCCTTGTCTGCCTCTCCCCCTCCAGAGCGCATCATTTTACCGTTTGAAGGCTTTATGAGAGCTAACAGCTCGAATAAATGATCAATGAATTTTGGCACCTGCGCTGGATGCACGAAGCATTCAGGCTGAGCTAAGTTCAATATACTGTATCTAAGTGCGCTATTTTCAGACAAATATATCACAGGGTTCAAGCCCGCCCGGATGGCCCAGTCTCTAGACATTCCGAAGCCGAACCCACCGTAAAAGTTCACATGATTTTTTATTCTTGTTAATGGTATATCGCAAAAACTAACTAAAGGATAGGCAACATAACCTAGCTGTTCGTTATACCACCTGAAGTCTTCTAAACAATAACGAGGCCAAAATCCTGTACGAAGAATTTTTACTAGGGTTTCAGTACTATCCGTGAAATGAAATAACGTATGTGATTTTGATCCCATGTTACTGATTTTCCGAATTGATTCTTTGCCTAGCATCATGAATCACAAACAATGAGCATCGGCTTTAAAATATAAAACGGAAACTTTAGACTGAAGGCTGCCTGTATCAGGTCGTTGCACTAAACCTGTTGTATTCGCGTAATCGCATCCTTAATTGCTCTCGATATGATCCAGGGTGTCCATATCAGAACTTCGCTTCTGCAACACCCAGCAAAATCCCGGACATACTTATGAAAAAAACCGCCAGATTTCACTCTGACTTAGATAGAGCAGATGCTTTTCTTTCGTTCCCCGAGAGCTTCGCTTCTGCTTCACCGGCGCTGATGATGTCATCCAGTAGACCATGGACATCCGACGGTGTTTTGTTTAGACGAACGCCTACGTAGGTTCCCTCAAAAGAAGAAGCCGACGCAGTAATCTTTCGTTCCGAACCGATAACCTTAGCCTGCCCACTTCCCAACATGAACCATCCAAAGTTGCTTCCTAATTGACTTAATACGTAAAGCCCAAAGCCTGAGTTGTCATAGATGTTTTCCTCTTTCGTTAGTCCAGCGGTGCGACTAACACCCGGATTAATGGCCGTAACCAGAGCTTCCTCGTCGTTTTTTATATCATATGCCGTCCGTAATGTAGTGCATACGCCCACCCCTTCATCAACGACTGCAAACTCAGCAGCACCATTTCCCCATCGCTGACCGCATATGAAGCACCGGCTTGCACCAGAGTGTTCAAAAACGTTCCTAATTATTTCTCTAATTGAATAAGAATAAATCCTCAGATCCTTACTGTCGTCATGGGATCCGGCTAAAACTCCGGCGAGACTACGTGAAATCTGAATTATGCTCTCATACCAAGCTTCGAGGTCGCCGAATTTGGCGGCATCCTGTGGTTTCTCTATGATGGTTATAGGCAAATATGTTTGCGACCCCGCTGCTTCGCCGACCAACTTCCCCGCTTGAATATTAATGAAATCGAAAAAACCTAAATGCATCAGGTATGAGTGAGCCTGATTGGTGTCGCTCAATCCAGATCGCCAAGTTTCCAATCCTAAAGATTTACGATGATTAACCCAGTTGCGTAAGACCACTCCTAAAACCAGCATTGACGTTGGCGTAGAAAATCCTAATGTACTGAAGTTTATTGTCACCTTATCAGGATGTGTTTCGACCGCGCGCAGCCGTTCAAAGAAAGGATCTAAATAATTTTTGTCTAACTGAGTAGGAAAATCAATTTTCATTTAATCTCCAAACCGCATCGAAGTGACGGCCGGCATCTGCAGTTTGTTTAGTTGTCTCGATTTTACCTGCTAGTAAACACTCTGCAAGTGGGTGCAAAAATTTATCTCCTGCCCAATAAAAGTGGTTATAAAAGAAAGCACCAGTCGCTCTACAATCACTCAGCACAGCCTTGACTCCCCCAAACTACAAAAAATGATAGTATGTAGAGTATTAACCGACGCACGTCTTTAAGCCAAGCAAAAGATTTTGGTATGAGAACCGGCTTGTAAGATGCGACCCTAAGCATCACGGTCAGCTCAGGGTCGCAAGCGCATGCAGTCGAACGTCCGTTTTTGGCCGGTTGCTGTCGTTCGCGAGAGGCAGCTATGGTTCGGTAGGGGTCGTTCCCAACTGACGGGATCATGATTCACTTTAGCAATGCAGACTGGCAGCGAGCGCCGCTGCTGTCATCCCATCGGACTGAATGACGCCGCCGAGCAATACCGCCTTTTTTCGGAGTCACCGCTACCTCTCCTACTCTGCATGCTTCGGCACTGCTGCTTGAACCACTGTTTGGCCGCCTTGCGGCATTCGCGGTAGTCGATCGAGCCCTGCCGGTGATTACGGCACACGCTCGACGCATCTACCTCATTGTCCACCACGTCCCAGGTAGCCCAATAGTTTCCGCGGCCGTCCCAGCCTCGGATCAGCTGGGTTTCCGTTCCGCTCACATGTTCTCTACGGTCACTTACGGGGCGTGCCGCGCGCTCGGCCCGGTAGTTCGCCAGATACGCCGCCGACACCAGGCCCTGCCGTGGTTGGGCCTCCACGCCAGGAGGAGGTACGTCGCCGAAGCGGCACCGCATCACTTCTTCATTGATCACGGTGCTGCCCGCCAGGCAGTCCGCCAGAGGCCGGGCCCCGGTGCGCGCCGGGGCCGAAGCGACCGGCGTCGCAGGCACGCTAACGGGGAGCGCTGGGCGAGTAACGGGACGGGTGGGCAAGGCCGGCGCTGCAGGAGCGGAGAGCTCAGGTTGCCAATAGGTCTTGAGATGCGTCCAGCTCACGCCAAGGGCTACGACGGCGGTCAGTCCTCCGATCCATAACGCCGGATTCAGGCGCGACGGTGAACGCCGACGTGGCGTCAGCGGCTCCAGCGCCGTCAACGGTGAAGCGAGCCGGTCCCTGTCGATGATTTCCGGGCGGTTATGCCGTGGCATCACCCTCTCCTGTCTGTGGGCAGTGTTGATAGGCTGCGTCCACGCCGCGGCGGGATGCTAATCGGGCGATCGATGGGATATCGGTAATGCCGATGCCAGGCGCTATCCGGCAGTCGGTGCTGCAGCGTTTTCGGCCGTGGCGGGCAGAACCTGGGTGATATGCCCGCTTCAGGAGCGATCCGAACGGTACCACCTCACTTCGGGTCAACCGACACCACCTCGACATACCGAAATTTCTTCCGCACCGCCTTCACCGCTTCCTGCTCCGCCAGCAGGGTGCTCAGCGTATCGGCCTCATGCACGAGCTCCTCGGTCTCGCCTTCAAAGACATTCCCCACCCGCAGCGTGACCTTCAGCCGCGGCGTAAACGCTTTGTCCACCTTCTGTTTCTCCGCCGAAGCCGCCGGCGGCACAATGATCACGTCCGGAATGGCCTCCATGGGATCGGGGATGTGGACATGCGTGGGCGCAGGCGACTCCGCGGCGCCAAACAGTGCGCGGCGCATTTCTTCTTCAGTCAGATCGTTCATAGGGTCTCGATGTTGTGGTTTTCAGCACGTCCTGGCGCTCGCGCGGGGGCTGCGGCGGATCATAGACCACCCCTGTGGCGAATGGTCAAACGGCGCGCCAGTCAGCGGCTGCCGTTTAAGTCGCTTCACAAATACCCTTCCTCTACCGATTGTCCCCATCACCCCTGCCCTTCCGCTTTCGCCACCAGCAGCGCCTCATAGCGCGCTTCGAGCCGTTCATGGGCTTTCTGCAGCTGCTGCAACTGCGCCGCGGCACTGTCCGCCTGAGCGCGGTACCCGGCACTTTCCTCCTTGGCGTCCGAGCGCTGAACCCGCAGCCGATCGACCATATCGCGACTCTGCGCCAGCTCGCGGGTGAGCCGTTCGGTCTCCAGCCGGGCCGCATCGCGCACCCGGCTGGTTTCCTTCATCAGGTGGTTGGAGGTGCTCTCGAAGATATCTGCCTGGCGGCTGACTTCGGCGCGCAGCGCAGCGTTTTCTTCCTGGTGCACGGCCTGCAGCCGGGCCAGCTCGGCGGCATGGGTGGCCGCCAGCCGCTCCTGCTCCGCCTGGTGTGTGGTGCCGACGCGGTCCAAGGCGTCGCGGTGGCGCTGGTCCTGTGTTTGATACTGCGCGGTCAGCTCGACCAGCTCCGCTTTGAGGGCTTCGTGCTCCGCCTGCCTACGGTCCAGCTGCGCATTCAGTCGCTGCACCTGCTCGGTGAGCAAGGCAATCTGCCGCTCCTGGTCCGCAAAGCGCCCCGTCGCCTGCTCCGCCTCCGCCCGCGCCTCCATCGCGGCGCGCTGCGCTCGCTCGGCCTGTTCCTGATAGTGCGAGCGCTCGATCGCATAGGCCGCGGTGGCCTCGTTCAGCGCCACGTCCCACACCGCGTCCAGGGCCTGGCCCACCGCCTCGGGAATGCCCGGCCGCTTCAGCCGCGCATTCAACAACGGCCCGGTGCGCGCCCAGAACTGCTTCACCTCGTCCCCGACCACGTTCGGCGAGGCGCTCACGCCGTGTTCCTCGAGGATCCGCGCACGGATGGCCGTGACCGACACCTCGGCGCCGGCCTCCAGCAACTGTCCGGCGTAATGGCGCACCAGGTCACGGGTTTTCGGCAGGCCGCTGCGAACGGTAGAGGTCGTATTCACGAAAGTGCTCCAGGGTCACGGTTTAAAGGGCTTTTTACGGTGCCCGATTTTGCAGGGTTTGGGTCCAGTTTTAGGCCTCGAACGGGCCAGAATCGCAAAAGTCCGGCTGTTTCGGTTGAATTATATATCTACTGCAAATGATATGAAAAATATCGTAACTACGAAAAATTCGTGATTACCTCCCATTATCACGAATTTTTTGCCTGGTACGCCGGTAACCGGTAGTCTTGGGCGTAGCTCGGTTTGACGTTAGCCGATGTATAGATAACGTTATCTTTTTATTTTCAGTAGCTTGAAGTAAGGAAACATGCGCTGTGGATCAAGTTGATCTCGGTCTTTCGCTCCTGCGCCCTGCCCGCCTCAGCCCGGCTGACTTCAAGGCGCTGATTCGCCAGCGTGGCTGGCGGATGGCCGATGCTGCTGTGCGCTGGGACGTGCGTCCGGAAACCCTCAGCCGGGTGGCGGCCGACCCCCAGCGGGAATTGCGCTGGGATGACTTGGTCCGTGCCTTGCCCTTGCTGACCCGACGTGAGCGCGCCGCGGCCACGGCTGCTCGACTGCAGCTCCACCCTCCACGGCCGCGCGCTGCGCCAGTTGCTGTACCGGTCGCCGAAGCTGACCCCGCGCAGCCCTCTTCTTCTGCACCACGCCCGTTCGCCTGGGACGACGAGGACGACGAATTCGAATCCTTTGCACCGCCTGGGGATGGCTTTCGCTATCGGGACTATGTGGGTGTGAATTCAGAACTGGTCGTGGTCAGCGAGATCGGCACCTTCGCCGCCGAAGGTACCGTGTTGGTGGTCACCGACACGCGGGTCGGCGTAGACGAAGACGGCGCGGTGCAGGAGGAATACCTGTGCGAAGCCCCGCAGGGCGCCACGCTATGGCTCACCCCCACGCAGATGGATGACTGGGTTGTCTCTACCGGCAAGACCCGGAGTGGCTTTTGATGACAAGCATTGTGAATAGCGAAGGCGTGCCGCAGGCGGTGGATTTTCAGCAGACGGTGTCGCTCGAGCGTGTGCGGCCGGCCGTCTCGGTAAACGAGACGGACGAGGCGCGAGTCCTACCCGACCTAGTCCAGGCCCACTCCGACATCGAGGCCGCCGCCATCTGGCTGGAGGTCACCACCGACAATCCCAAGACCCGGCGCGCCATGCGCAAGGAAGTGGAGCGCTTCATCCTCTGGGCGCTGCATGTGCGGGGCAAGCAGCTGTCGCAGATCGGGGTGATGGATGTGCGTGCGTACCTGCGCTTCCTGCAAGACCCGCAGCCGGCCTCGGTGTGGGTCTCAAGCATAAAGCGGCCGCGGCAGCACCCGGACTGGCGTCCGTTCGCCGGCCCGCTGAGCCCCGCCTCGCAGCGCTACGCCCTGGTCCAGCTGGGCAGCCTGTACAGCTGGATGGTCAAGGGCGGTTGGCTCAAGGGCAACCCCGTGGCCCTGGTCAAGAAACCCGAGGCGCCGATCGATCCGATGATCAAGCGGCTGTTGCCCCCGGAGGGCATCGCGCTGGCCTTCGAGGTCATCGCGGCGACAAAAAATCCGCTGAAGCGGGCGCGGGATCATTTCATGTTCAGCCTGTTTTACCTGACCGGGCTGCGGACCTTTGAAGCCACCGCCGTCGACATGGGCACCGTACGCCGCTCCGCCAGTGGCAACCTGTGGCTCATGGTTCATGGCAAGCGCAACAAGCGGCGCGAAGTGCCCATCTCGGAAGCCCTGTACGAAGAGCTCGGGCGGTACCGGGTCGCCTTTGGTCTGCCCTTGACCATACTGCCGGGCGAAGACACGCCTTTGTTGATGGCGGCTAACAGCAAGCTCAAAAGAGCCAGCAACAGCACCGTCCTTAAGGCCATGATCGAGATCATGGGACGCGCCGCCGACCTGGCGCGAACCCGGGCACAGCCTGAGTTGGCCGAACGGCTAGCCGAGGCGACGACTCACTGGCTGCGCCACTCGTGCTTCAGTCACCTCGCGCAGGCCACTGGCGATTTGGTGATGGTGCGCTCGTTGGCCGGGCATGCACGGATGGACACGACCAGCCGGTACCTGCATGCGGAAGCGGATGACCTACATCTTCGGGTCAGTCAGGCCTTGATGACGCCTTCGAGTCTTGCGGGCTGTACGGCTTAAGCCTGTATGCCCAAGGGCCAGCCAAGCGCCGCTACCGGGCCCCTCCCTACTGAGAGCGCTCGCTTTATCCACATCTCGGGTGCGGACCGAAAAGCTACCGCCGCTGGTGGAAATGCTGTTGCACGTGCACTTCAGTATGGAAAAGTTCCGGGCCTTGTCAGGTTTCAGCTTTCCATGGAATCGCTCAACCAGCAGGGCCTGCCAGTTGACCAGTACGTCCAGGCCCGCAACAGACTGATCCGTGCGCATAACCAGAGTGCAGGCATCGCGCAATGCGGTAGCATCGTCTCCCTTGGTTGTGAAAGTTGAGCTTCAACAATGTGAGGTTTCAGCAGCTCGGTTGAGCTATGGATCAAGGTATGAATGTGGGGGGGCTGGCAGCAGGCGGCCGATTGAAGTATCCAGGCATCTTTCTCAATAGACTCTGGGTTGCCCTGCCCTTCTGACCGAAGGGGCGGGAGGTTTGTCCTCCTTGTCTGGTACGCAGAGCATCAGCTGGGCCAGGAAAAAGTCGCAATCGTCCCGGTGCAGCACATTTAGGAATACGGCTTCTACCAGCAGTTGCCAACAGCAATCGTGCCATTCCTCTCGATGATGAATCGCCCAGTCCAAAATCATATCTAAACGGCGAGTCATAGCAGAGCTAGCGCTTCCGGCTAGGCATTCCTTGCACGAGTAGAAGAAGAACCTGACTCGCTGCGCATAGCGCACGCAGGGGGCATTCATCGTTGTGCAGATTTGGGCGGCTTCCTCAACCGATATCGCTCTCATCCTTTGTCCGCCATCTATTCTTTCTTCGACATACCATGTGTTTAGCCGCAGCGCGGCGCTGTGCTTGTGGGTTCTCAGCCTACCACCGCTCTCATCCTGGTGCGGTTCCCGTACGCAGCATTTCTACGTGCTATCCACAAAAATAGGGGATTAGTCTGTGGATAAGCGCTGTATGGTCGCCCCCTTCCCAATCTAACTGGCAAATCCAGGAGTAGATCAAGAAATAGCCAAATCTTGCCGCCCACACACGCTGCTAGGTTGATTCGCTTTTCTCCGATTGCCAGCAGTTCTTAAATCGAGCAAGCCCGGTCTGTATCCGGGAAATGGGCCCTGGCTTGCTAGCGTTGCTACTAGCAACACCCCTCGACACAGGAAATTCCGGATTCTGGTGAAAAAACCATCCAAAACCGGAAATTATGGTTTCGCGCAATTGATTCCGGAATTACAATCGTCCTATCATTGATTAGGACGAACCCTGATGGCTACTGATCTAGATCTGCATGAAGACACGCCAAGCTATATCGATTTCAGCACCTTGGAGTACCAGCCCCAGTTCGCAGCGAACTGTATTGGCTTAACCCCTCGTAGGTTGATGGATATTGAGCGGGACTATGACATCGAGATCCGAAGGGTCGCCCGTGGCACCGTCAGTGCCCGAATGTACACAGCATCTGATATCTTCAGAATATCTGCATTACGGCGTGAATTGGGACACGCGAAACGGCTCGCTCGGCAGGTTGTAGTGTCCATATTTGTTCAGAAGGGGGGCACTGCTAAGACGACCACTGCTGTCAATCTTGGTATTGCTGCGCAATTTTCAGGTCTAAAAACTCTGATCATTGACAACGATCCCCAGGGGGACACATCTTCTATGCTGGGTTATGACCCGGATTTAGCTCCTGAGGACCTCAAGAATTTTGGGATACCCCTAGACCGGCTAGTAGATGGACATTTGGGAAACCTCATTGCCCCGCACCTACAGATGCGCTCGTTCGAAGCGAAGGGTTTAGACCAGGTCATTAAAAAACCCTTTGGCGAATATGGACCACATCTGATCCCAGCAGATGCATACATGGAAGATTTGGTAATAGCGCTCGATGTATCCCCAAATCCCGATATGAGGTATGCCAAATGGATACAGCTCGCGATTAGCGGGAAGATTTCAGGCTGTAACCTTTCTGATTATGACCTGATAATTTTTGATAATGCCCCAGCAGGGTCGAGATTGACCAAGAACTCTGTGGCAGCGAGCGATTTGCTCCTTTGCCCTGTTCGGATGGACAAGTTTTCAAGTCGTGCTCTGGTTCGCTTAAATGACTGGTGCGCTCGTTTTGCCGAGGAATACAACTTCGCTCCGGATATGCTTGCAATCCCAACGATGTTTTTCAAAGGCAGGACAGCGCTACAGGAGAATTTAGCTCGGCTGAACTCCCTGTTTCCAAACCGCGTTACGGAGGAAAAAATCTACTTCAGTGAGGATTACTCGAAGTCGCTAAACAACGGTGTTCCATTACTGCTTTGGAAGGGCGCCTCTACAAAAAGCCTTGATCCAGCTCGCAAGGTTTTCGAGGAAGTCATTGCCAAAATCCGAGACATCGGGAGCCATTGAGCTAATCCCTACAGGTCCTTTGGTGTTGCTAGTAGCAACGCCTGAGTTCCTCCGAGCGTTGCTATCAGCAACGAATTCTATGATTTTTACCTGTTGCTACTAGCAACACCTTTTTCCATGGTGACCACGACATGAAATCAACCGATTTTCCTGGTAATCCATTGAAAGGCACTCGTCGCCCAGCCCTGATCCCACAGACAGACCCGTCTCGTCCCTCCGGCCGATCGGCGATGCTAGCGCAAATTGGTGAGGCGCTAGAGGAATCTGAGCTCGTCCTCAAAGATATCTCTGTAGAGGACATTGTGCTTTCGCCGTATCAGCCACGGCTTAAATTCGACCAGGGCAAGCTCAGGGAGCTGCGAGAATCTATCAAAGCTATTGGTTTAGGAAAGCCGATTATTGTTCGTCCGAAGGTTGGAGGATACGAATTGGTCGGAGGGGAGCGCCGGCTTAGAGCGGTTAAGGAACTAGGCTGGAAGACGATACCCGCAGTCATTAAATCTATGACTGATTCCCACGCCATGATTATTGCGCTGAGCGACAACACAGGTGAAGCGCTTACTGACTATGAAAGCGCGTTAGGCTACGCCAGGTTGCTAGAAACTGGAGAAGAGCGTAGCCAGGGAGCTATCGCCGCCCGGCTCGGGATCAACAGATCGACAATAAGTCGCTGTTTGCAACTTATAGAGCTGCCTGGATCTATTCAATCAATTTTAAAGGACCATCCTGAGCTAATTACTTCCAATTATGCGAAGCAGTTTGTCGAGTACGCCAAACAAGACCGAAAAGCAGTCGAACTCGTTGTTAAGACGCTTATGGTAGAAAAGGGAGTGGGGCAGGTAGCAGCGCTGAGGGAAATTGGCAGAAAACTACGTCCAGCTTCGTCTGTCCGTGTAGAAACGAAAAATTTTCAGGGATTAGGGACTGTTAGGAGAACGGGCACGAAAATCGAGTTTAGTTGCGAAAAGGGTATAGACCCGTCCCAATTTATGCAACGAATAGAGGCATTTTTGGCAAGCATTGATCCCCGGGATGTAGGGAACACTGCGCCGGAGTAATGTCTATCCAGTATCAATATTTCTCTATGTAGCCCTTAGGGAGGAGGCGCGCAGGCAACGGCACTTACTGGTGCTAAACGAGCTTTGCCTTTCCAACATAACAATGGGCGACTGGCAAATGGCGCTGTGGAAGAAGGGGCCTAGCACCCGAACTCCTGCGTCACGCTCCTACTAGCTCTCATCAGTTTCCCGGCTGGACAGAGCTTGGTTAAAGCAAATGGGTGTTGCTAGTAGCAACACCGAGCGCAGGGAACCATACCGAGGAAAAGCTCTGAAGCTTGAGTGCCCAAGCACCTAAGGCTAGGGCAGGGTGAGCGCAGAGGGGCCAGAGCGGTGTAGAGCTCTGCCCCTTGATCAGTTAGATAAGCTCACTTGGCGAGATCCAATGTGCATGGTGACCCACGGATCAGCTGGCAAAGGAACATTGAAGAGTGTGGATGTCCGAGTCAAAGCACTGATCTTGGCCATTTAGCATCCACTACTCGGCCTACAATCTGCCACCGCTCATCTATTTCGATAGTGCTGTATGCAGGATTTAAGGGCCTAAGGTACGTTTTTCCCGAGTCTCTATAGAGCTGCTTGAAGGTCGCCTCTTCGGTATCCACCATCTTGGCAACCACATACTGACCGCTTTCAACGTCGAAGCCGGGAGCGATCAATATCAGCATACCTTCGGCAAATGTAACGCCGCCTTGAGACGTCATAGAAGGGCCTTTCACCTTCAGCCAAAAACCGTTTGTCCCAGCCCAAGCGTCTGACGGATGTTTCTCAAAATTTTTTATGTTTCCGATCACTAAAGCCTCCATGGCTTTCCCTGCTTGCACCCAGCTGATTTCCGGGTACTCGTAAAATTTTACGGGGGCAAGAGCAGGTTCCACGTTCGCATCGAAACCGGAGCTATCAAGCTCCATGCTCCCTTTGCCACTCACTAGCCATTCAGGGCTCACTCCACATGCCTTCGCGATGCTCACAACGAAGGTACTGCCTACATTTTTTCCGGTCTCCAGCTGCGAAATCACAGGCTGCTTGACCCCCGCAGCTTTAGCTAACTCACCTTGAGATAGCCCCGCGTGCGCTCGTGCGGCTTTGAGTCTGTCGGCTAGGTTGGTCATTTTTTCTATCTTATAAGGTTGCTTATTAGCGTTGCAAAAAATAAAACTTATAATTAGGCTATAACTATTCTTATCAGGACTGCCCCGTATGACCCCTATCCAGCAGCTTGTCGCATTTTTTGGCGGCCAGGCCAAAGCGGCCTCTGCCCTCGGTGTCACTCAAGCCGCTGTGTCGTACTGGGTATCCGGCATCCATCAGATGAGCGCGGCCAAGGCTTTCTTAGCCGAAGAACTGACAGGTGGTAAGGTCACCGCACGCGATTTGTGCCTCCCCAAGCGTACGAAATGCTCTGCAAAAACCTGATCCGCTTATAGATATTGCCATCGCGGAAGAAAATTTCACGATCAAAGGGTTGTTTATAAGGAAAATTATTGCCATGTTTAATAAGGTATCTTATATTTGGTCCGTGGCTAGCTTTGGATCGTATTTGCGAACCGGCAGCCTCGATTGCCGGATAAACGCCGGCCTCGCTTCAAGGCAGCGATGAGTCGGCCTCGACGGCTCAGAGGGTTGGCAACTGGCCCAGGGTGCGCAGCGTAAAGCCCCAAACGAGTTATTCGGCGGACAGGCGGTCGCGGTCGAAGTCATTTATCAAACTCCCTCTCGATTCGCCTTTTCGGCAATGAGAGGGGTTTCCCAAATGTCCTCCCGGTAGGTCATTTAGGAAATCTCTCTCCTCGCAGCAAAGGAAAAACCGCAATGCTCACCACCAGTGCCTTCCTGGCTCTGGCTATGCAATGCGCACCCTCGATACACCCCGCCACGCTTTCCCCCATCGTCAAAACAGAATCCTCCTTCAATCCCTGGGCCATTGGCGTCGTCGGCAAGGTCTTGCCGCGTCAGCCGCAAAGCCTGGATGAAGCAGTGTTGACGGTGAAAAAGCTGGTAGGGGAGGGCGCCAATTTCAGCATCGGCCTGGGCCAGATCAACCGGCAGCACTTCGATGTCAGCCACCCCGAAACCATGTTCGAGCCCTGCACGAATCTGCGCATGACCGCGCAGTTGCTCCAGGACTGCTATTCAGCCGCCAGTGAGGCCGATCCAGACCCGCAAGGCGCCTTGCGCAAGGCGATCTCCTGCTACTACAGCGGCAACCTCACACGCGGCTTCCAGACCGAGGCCGACTTTGGCGGCAGCAGCCACGTTCAACGCGTGCTGGCCAACGCCGACGCGACCACCGTCGCGGTACCGGCCCTCGAAGGCGGCAGCGCTCAGCCCGCACAAAGCCGGCTACAACGCGTAACCGCTGAGCCTGTCACCACCGTGCAACCGGTGTACGAAAGCTGGGACGTGCTCCGGCAATACCCACGCTATCCGCCCCCGGCCCCGGTTTCTGCTCCACCCGTTCTGCCCGCTTCAACCGCTGTTCCCGCTTCAACTCCGCAAGAAACCCCAACCCCTGTTAAGGAAGCTCAATGATGACCAAGCGAAGCCTTGCCCCCAACAAAACTGAACTGTGCATTTTCCTGGTAGCCGTCGCCCTTTTGCCGGGCTTTGCCTCTGCTGACTGGTTAGCCACGCTCCAAGAATGGGGCACCAATATCCGTCTGGGTATGTATGCCTTGGCGGGCACACTGGGTCTGTGTTCCCTGATGTGGTCGGGTGTCCAGTGGATGATCGCCCGTTCCACCGGCGATCGGTCCCACACCTTCATGGACTACCTGCAACAAATGGGTGTGCTG
>NZ_JAFCTA010000011.1:0-52421 GCF_049895785.1 Pseudomonas sp. DC3200b2
TTTGTGTGAGTGGGCGGGGTTCGTGCCGGGCACGCTGCCGGCCCCACGCCCGTGTCATCGCTACCTCCCTCCCCCGCTCCCCCGAAAAACTCAGGAATCTTCTCTCCTGTCAATCGCTTTTTCCCTTAGCGGCTATCTTTTTCCTGCGCTCGCTCCAGGGTTGCACCTATGTATGATAATGTCCTTTATCATACATAGGCCGGAGTATGCTTGATGAAGCTAGACAAGGACCTGGTGCGTGAGATTCTCTTGACCCTTGAATCAAGCATGCATCCCGCGCACGGCACGCTTGATCTTTCCTTTGAGGGTAGGACAGCTGAGGTCATTTCCTACCATGTCCTACTGCTCACGGAAGCAGGCTTTCTTTGCAGCCAGTCCCAACAGTTCCTGGAAGACAAATCTAAGATTTGGAAACCAATGCGATTGACCTACAAAGGCCATGAGTTTTTGGAAACCATCCGCGACGGTGAGGTCTGGGGGCTGACGAAGAAGGGCGTAGAAAAAGCTGGGGGTGCTAGCCTTAGCCTGATGATGGAATTGGGCAAGGTCTACGGTAAGCAGGTGATCAAGGACCGTCTTGGGATTGAGCTGCCATGAACGGTTTGATGCTTCCTGCTTCGGCTCTGGCAAACATTCCAATGCTTGTCGGCCAGGCTGGCGAACGTGCAGGTATGCGCTTCCTGGAGTTCTTCACGGCCAACATCCGCAATCCCAACACACGACGCGCTTATGCCCGTGCTACGGATGAGTTTCTAACCTGGTGCGCTACGGTCGGCGTGCCTAGCTTGGCCGCTGTCACCTCCCTGCACGTTTCAACCTGGATCGAGCTACAGCTAGAGCGGTTGTCGGTCCCCTCTGTGAAGCAGCGCCTGGCCGCCCTACGCCATTTGTTCGACTGGTTAGTAGTGGGCCAGGTCGTCCCGTTGAATCCAGCCGCCTCAGTCCGCGGCCCTAGTCACACCAGCCGCACGGGTAAGACACCGGTGCTTGATCCGAGCGAGGCGCGCCAGCTGCTAGACAGCATTGATATCAGCACCCCTGCCGGCCTTCGTGATCGAGCATTGATTGGGCTGATGGTGTTTTCGTTTGCGCGGATCGGTGCAGCGCTAGCTATGAAGGTGGAGGACGTGTACACGCAGAATCGCCGGCTATGGGTTCGACTGCGTGAGAAAGGCGGCAAGCAGCACACCATGCCCTGCCACCACTCATTGGAAGAATACTTACACGCCTACCTGGTGGGGACTGGCATCGACCTGGACAGCAAAGGTCCGCTGTTCAGGACGCTAGCCAGGGGTACCAAGAAGCTGAGTAGAACCCCCCTCCCCCAACCCAGCGCTTACCTCATGGTTCGTCGCCGTGCCGTTGCAGCTGGCATTGATACCAAAATTGGCAACCATACCTTTCGAGCCACTGGCATCACCGCGTATCTCAAAAACGGTGGAACGCTGGAAAGCGCCGCCGCGATGGCCAACCACGCTTCCACCCGCACCACGCAGCTCTACGACCGCCGCATTGATGAAATCAGCTTGAGCGAGGTTGAGCGTATCAGGGTGTGAAATCAGTAGGCATTCCATGTGCACATGGAACCTTTCATGTCGTCAGCATTGTGCAAACCACACGAATCTCGCTGAACGCACGGGGCATGAAAAGGATATCCCTTTCATATGATATTAATTGACAAGGGATACGAAAGGGATATCCTATTGGCATCTTAACGAGATGCCTTGGGAGCTTGAATGTCCATTATCGTGATTGGTAACACCAAAGGTGGCGTTGGAAAATCAACGAATACAGTCCAGGTTGCTGTTGGCCGCGCCCTTCAAGGTAAGGACGTGCTTTTGGTGAACAGTGATAGACAGTCTTCATCATCCAAAGCGATAGACAGGCGTGACGAGGCCGGTCTTAAGCCAAGCGTGACTCTGGTCGCCTACCCTGAAGGTGAACAACTGCGCAACCAGGTACTCCGTCAGCTGGATAAGTACGACGACATCATCATTGATGCAGGCGGTCGTGATAGCTCAGCCTTTCGTCACGCGATGATGATCGCTGACGTGATGCTAGTGCCTATCGCTCCAGGTAATTTTGAGCTTGATGCCTTGGAAGATGAATTGGTCCCTTTGATAGCCGAGATTCAGGCATTACGCGGTGACAACCCCCTTCCCATTTATGCCTACCTCAACATGGCTGAACCCAAGAAATTCTCAAGCGATAACGTCGATACCCGTAAGTCGATAGCGAATTACCCCCAGTTGCAGCTGATCGATCTGAACATCGTCAGGCGAAAATCTATTGCCGCAGCCTCGACCATGGGGCTAGCAGTCAGTGAGATGAAACCGCGAGATCCCAAGGCCGTAAAGGAGATCAACGCACTGCTTTCCGCCCTTTTCTAGATGAGACGAAAAGGATATGGTTTTCATATCCCTTCGGTATGTTTAGCATACGTTTATAGTATTTTAAGGATGTGTAATGGCTATCATAAAAAGAGCCCCAAAATCAGCTACTGCTGACCCTGAATCCTCCCAAGTGGCTGCTAAAGCTGCTGCTACGGCGCCTGATAGCAAGGCTAAAAAGAACGTGCGGGGGAAGCGTGAAATGTTTCAGGTAGGTTTCGAGCCTGAGCTTCTGGCTGAATTTGACGCTGCACGGAAACAACTGGGCCTGTCTAGGCCGGCTCTGATCAAGATTGCGGTAAGACGCTTGCTGGACGCAGGCGTTTGAGCCTGATCGAGGCAACTCTGGCCAGGGGCTTAGCAAGGTCCAGGCATAAAAAAACCGAAAGCCCAGCCAGGCCTTCGGTTCGATGCTTACCGTAATGAGAGATACGAGAAAGCATGGCCATGGTACAGAAAGAGAAGGGGAACAGCCAGATACAAATTAGTAGTGACAACAGGTGACAGAAATAAACGCAATCGTTAAACCCATGGAACCGACTTCATGACCACTCAGTTACTGGATGACAGACTAAAAGCCTTGGCTGCCGAAATCCAGGATACCTATTCACCTGGTGAAATCTCACAGCTCATCAGGCTGATCGAGCCTGCACCAAGCACTGCTTTGATGAGCAATGAAGCATTCGAGCAGGTGATGAACGTGCTGGCCGGACAAAACACGCGCCGCGCATTCTCTGACAAATCGATAGCGG
Source organism: Pseudomonas sp. DC3200b2 (assembly GCF_049895785.1). Classification (NCBI taxonomy): domain Bacteria; kingdom Pseudomonadati; phylum Pseudomonadota; class Gammaproteobacteria; order Pseudomonadales; family Pseudomonadaceae; genus Pseudomonas; species Pseudomonas sp. DC3200b2. The sequence continues at coordinate 3,143 of NZ_JAFCTA010000011.1, forward strand.
CAGCTCGATTGGTGTTCGTGAAAGGAGCTAGCGTAGCTGAAGCTGCTGCTGATACGGATCTAGCTCGCCAGGTGGTGCACCGACTGATAACACGTATTCGCCGCCGTATGGAGGAACTACCTGCGGACTGGGTGAAAGTGACTGAATGGTACCCAGGGACCGTAGCTGAACAGCTACGCGCCTTGGCCACCTCGCTGAGGTCCGCGCAAGCGACTGGCGAGCTTGAGGCGCAGAGTTTCACTATCACTTTGCAGCGTTGAGGACAGGCCGTCAGCGCCAGATCACTTGACGGACGTTCCCCTTCACTTCGCTACGGGTCGGGCTTTCATGCTGCGCATCGAGCCTGGCCATGAAGCCTGCCAGTCTCGCCCCTACGGGTTTCAATCCTCACGCACAAGCCTAGCAACCTGCGCCGATAGTTATCTGCTGGCTCCTACAACTTACCGTAGGCTTTGCAAAGTGCATTTGTCCTGCGTTTTACGGTAGCTGATCCAGGGCCTGGTTCAAGGATGTGGCTTCGCCCGCAATACGCTCCCGTTCGGACTCGCTTCGCTCCCTTAGCTGCGGCCTCGTATTGCGCCCTTGAACCAGGCCCTGCCTGATCGACCAATGCGCAACGGCCAAAAGCACCCAGCAAAGTCGACAATGAAGTGAAGACTTAAGAAGCAAAAAGCCACACAAGAGCAACAGCGGAAAAAGCGCGTCGAAAGCGGTAGGGGGGCGGTGTGCTGCGAACTATTGAGGCTTAGCCAGAAGCTGCATAAAGACGAGGCAAGGGTAGCCTTTTTGAGGCTGGCTTTTCGTCATAACTTGGTCCATGAAAGAACTAGCTACGAACTTCTGGAAAATGGTTATGAAGGCTCAGGCGAACGCCAGTTCGATAGTTGTTTCGAGATGGGCGATTCCCAGGATGTTAGAGGCGAATTGATCGAGATAGCGGAAGGGGAGGGCTTCATAGAACACGTGCGGTTATGGTGTGGCGAGGAATCATTTAACCGATGGTCAACTTACGCGAACCGGCAAACCTCACTGTTCTGAAGGTAAAAATAACGGATTATTAGTGGTGACAAGTGGTGACAAATAACGGATGGTGAAGTATAATAAATCCATCGAAGCCACTCGGGTTCGATGCCCTGAAACAAGCGGCAGCCACCGCTCAGGGCTACCAAAGGAGAGATACGAAATGAAACATCAAGCCACTAAAGCCCCCCGTTCCATAGCCCTTGGGCAAGTTGACTACGCGTTGCTGGATCTTGTGCCTGCATACCAGCGCAAAGGCGTAACGGTTGAAGAAATCGGCCAGACCATCAAGGTACGCCGCCCACAAGCCGCCGTAGCCCTCGCGGGTTAATCAACAGCATAGGAGCCCGGTCCGCTGGGTTCCTTCCCAAGGAGAATCACATGCGCCTTTCCAGCAATTTCCGTAACCCTTGCATGATCCGCAGCGACGAAGCTTTGACCAATGAAGCGATTGCCAGCGTGGCACCTTCCATCTTTGCTGAAGAAGCACACGACAGCCGCTCAGAGCGCTATCTGTACATCCCTACGGTCCAGGTGTTGGATGGGCTTCGGGCTCAAGGTTTCGAGGCTTTCATGGCCTGTCAGACACGCGTACGCCATGAAGGTAAGCGCGAGCATACCAAGCACATGCTGCGCTTGCGTCATGCAAGCCAAATCGCCACGGAAGAAGCGAACGAAATCATCTTGCTGAACAGCCACGATGGAAGCAGCAGCTATCAAATGATCGGCGGCAAGTTCCGTTTCGTGTGCGCTAATGGTTTGGTGCTGGGTGACGTGGCCAGCGACCAAAAGGTGCGGCACAGCGGCGGCGCCAGCGTTATTGATAATGTAATTGAAGGCGCGTTCGAGGTGCTTAATCAGTTTGAACAGATTGACGAGCATCTAGATGGCATGAAAGGTCGCCGGCTCAAGCCACTAGAGCAAGAAGCGTTCGCCATGGCCGCGCTTGCCTACCGGTATGATCCGGTAGAAGGACCAGCGCCGGTAACGCCAAGCCAGCTGCTCATGCCGCGTCGTCGTGAGGACAGAAACGACGATCTATGGACTACATTCAACCGCATCCAGGAGAACACAATTCAAGGCGGGCTGGTAGGCAGGAACAAGCAAGGTCGTCGTACCAAAACGAGAGCGGTTACAGGCATTGACCAGGACCTAAAATTGAACCGCGCTTTATGGGTATTGGCTCAGGCGATGCAAGCTGCCTAACCCTTTTTTTTTCCAATCAGCAGTCCGGGTGAATGTGCCCGGATTGCCCGCGGTCGAAGACACGTGAAGGAGCGCTATCCATGAAAGGTTACACCGTCATATGGACCACTTATGTTGAGACAACCGACGACCATGTTGCCGCAGCACGGGAAGTAGCGGAAAGCTATTTTCAACCTAGAATCTCAGCAGGTGAGCCTGACACCGCTTGCGTTTTCATCGTCACCGATAGCGGCGGCAAATCGCAGCAGGTCGACTTGGCGGAACATCAAATTTTGATCTAGCCTGCGCAATCCAATACGAAAAAAAGTGCCCCTATAGAAGGGGCATTTTTTTTAGTCTGGCTAACCTCACCCCGCCGTGGTGTCGCCGTTATCTGAATCCGATTTCTTACGGCCAGGCCCGCGCTTTCGGGTAGTGATCACCTCAGCTATGGCCTTCGTCGTGACCTGTATGCCCACCTGAGCCAGCGCTGATTTTATCTCAGCGTTTGAGTAGCCTTTAGTGCTGGAGAGCAGAATTATTTGGTCCTTTAGCTCTGCCAAGGCTTCGGCCTGGCCGAGCTTTTGACGGCTCAAATCTGGCAGTGATTCCAGTGCGGCACGTGCCTTTTCAATGTCTTCTTGTGTGTACGTTTTCTTAGCCATGATGGGTTTCTACCTGATGCGTTGGCGTGAATTGAAATGATGGCGAGGCCTCATTGCGGTTTAGCGTATCAGGAAAATCTAAGCCCTTCACGGCCCGCCCTAGCAATGATCAGCACGATGCCCTAATTCGCCTACAGGGTAGGGCATGCGCTTCCTCTGTCGGAGCTGTCGGCCTGGGTGTACTGAGCTAGAGCCTCCGCACCTACCCGACGCCCGCTGTTCGCTTCGTCGGTGAAACGGATCCACCTCTGGCCTTTGGCGTGTAATGCGGTGTAACATCTCTGTATCTGAAATTCGATGTTATGTTTAGGACCGGAAATGTTTTGTACGGACGGCCTGCAAGCAGTCCATCCGTACAAAACCCGAATCAGGGCTGCGCCCCGATACCCCGTTGATCTTCCAAGGTTGTTGTTATGTCAAAGAGCAAAGCGCGCCAGGCAACGGTAAGGATCGAAATCCGATGCACTCAAGCCGATGCAGACCTAATCCGTGACAAGGCCCTGGCTGCCGGCATTACTACGTCCGACCTTCTGCGACGCGCTGCGCTGAATCGCAAAATCATGACCCGTACTGACACCCGCTTGATGACTGAGCTTCTGCGTCTTGGTGGTCTGCAAAAGCACCTCTACACGCAAATGCAGAGCGGTATGACTACCGAGCTGAGCAAGCAATTTTCAGATGTGCTTGTCGAAATCAAGAAAGCTGTTGTAGGCCTAGACCTTCATCAAGTTCCTGTAGGGTGATCGCGCACCTATGAATGTGATCGTTCCTGAGAAGCGCAAAGACAAAGGCACCAGCTTTCTCAAGCTGGTGAGCTACGTCACTGATCGCGCAGGCAAGCCTTCGCCTGATGACCTCGTAACAAGCGTTCCTCAGCCAAATCGCTCTGAGTCCAGCAGAGCCAGCTTCGAACGTCTGGTTGATTACATAGAGCGTACGGGTGAAAGCGATGCTCCTGTGAAGGTTTCTGAGCAGTTCGCAGACGGTCGTCAACGTGTGATGGCTGGAGAGGTCGCGTGCGAAACTAACGTGTTCTCTCTTGAAACCGCAGCCGCCGAGATGAACATGGTGGCCTCACAAAACCGCCGCATCAAGGACCCGGTTTATCACTTTATTATATCCTGGCGTGAGGAAGATCACCCGACCGATGAGCAGGTTTTCGGGTCCGCTCTTTATGCAATGAAGTCCATAGGTTTGGAAGGTCATCAGTACGTTACCGCGATCCACCGTGACACAGACAATGTGCATGCCCACATCGCTGTGAACCGTGTTCATCCGCTGACCTATGTTGCTGCCAACATGTGGAATGACGTTGATACCTTGCAAAAAAGCATGCGTGTCTTGGAACGTCATTATGGCTTCGTCCAGGACAATGGACCCTGGCAAATGGACGCTGATAATCAGCTCTATCGCGCCGGTGTGCATTATCCGAGTGCGCCTAGAGGCGCAGGCGCTCGAAAGGCTTTTTCGAACCAGGAAAGTCTTTATCACTACGCTGTCGAGCATGTGCGTGAAAAGCTCAATGATCGGCTCAAGTCTCCCGGCTTTGCCTGGCAGGATTTGCATCTGCTGCTGCACTCCAACGGCCTTGGGCTTCGTGAGAAGGGCAGCGGCCTTGTGATCTATAATTTCCTGCGCCCTGATGATCCACCCGTGAAAGCTTCGTCCGTACATCCTTCGCTTACCAAGACACGACTCGAACCGATTTGTGGTGTTTACTCAGGACCACCCGCATTCAAGTCTGATGATCCCCTACAAGGTGAGTACGGCATATTCAGAACCTACCAGCCGTCTTTTGAAGTCAGAGACAAGGGCGCCCGTGAAGAACGCCGTCAGGAACGTGCCGATGCTCGCGCTTCCTTGAAGCAGCGCTATCAGGACTACCGCAGTGCATGGGAAAAACCGGACCTCAACACAAAAGCGCGCTACAAACAGGTTGCCGTCCGCTATCAGGCTATGAAGGCAGACGTTAAGCGAACGCATGATGATCCCTTGCTACGAAAACTCATGTATCGCGTAGCTGAGTTCGAGCGAATGAAGGATATGGCCGCATTGCGTATTGAGCTTCGCCAGGAGCGCGAAAAGCTTGCGCTTGAAGGCAAGCTGCGCCCGCTTCAATACCGCGCCTGGGTGGAGCAGGAGGCCCTGAATGGTGACCTAGCCGCTATCAGTCAGCTGCGTGGCTTCGCCTATCGAGAGAAGCGGAAAGGGAAGACGTTGGAAGGGGGTATGGACAGGGTGATTCTGTTTGCTAAAGCTGATGATTCACCGGTCTACAACCCAGCCACCCACACCCCTCGTTTGTATCGTAACGGTACCGTTGAGTACGTCAGGGATGGTGTGCCTGGTGTGGTAGATCGCGGTGGACTCGTCCAGGTCAAACCTGGGTTCGAGGACTACGATGAGTCTGCGAATTTCAAGCTCGCTGCCAGTCTTGCTGCGACCAAAAGCGGGGAGGCGATGAAAGTCATTGGCGATGAGGGTTTCGTTGACCAGGTGCTTGATGCCGGCTCAGCGCTCAATCAAAGGGCAGGTAAGTATGTGTTCCTTGTGACTGATAAGGACCAACTCATGCGCTATGACCAGATTGAGAACTCTCGGCCTTCTGTTGCCACAGAACATCATAATAAAAACGAACCCATTAGCGATTCTGCCAACTCTAACGAACCCAATTTGCCGAGTTCGGCTTATAAACCGTATTAGGCTAAACATTATGGATATTGTTTTGAAAGATGAGCATTTGCTCATGGTAAGGAGAAAGCTATGAACATCAAACATGAAGAACTTAAATTTGAGCTAAAAGAGCTGATCACGCTTGTAAAGCTTAATGAAAAGTATGCGTCAATCGTAGCTGATGGCGTATTTCCTATTGACCAGCAGGCCATAGAATTTCATTCGCAGCGGCAAATCAGGATTGATGAGCTTTCTCGGAAATACGGTATAGCTTAAGGCTTGCTATTTTTAGTGGTATTTTCTTCCACAATATAGCTTCTAATGTTCACCAGGATCTTTTCAAGAGATTCTGGTGAGTCCACTTTCATTACCAGGTCCGCTACCTCCTGGCGCAGCGCTATCAGACGTGTTCGCAGCACGTCCTGCCCTCCTGGTAGAAGTTCGCCCGGTGCCACATCGAACACCGTAGCGATTCTGATCAATTGCTCAATGCCGGGCAGATACACGCCCCTCTCATAACAACCTATCAGCTGTGCCTCACAGCCAATTTTTTCGCCCAAATCAGCTTGGCTCATGGACAACCCTTTACGCAGAGCCCTGATCTTAGCTCCCACCACGCTGCGGAGTGTGTCCACCGTATCTCCAAAAAATTGAATATTTTCATACGCTTGTTCGGCGAGAAAGCATGTTTACTGTGTAAAACATAGAAAACATTTGACTCGTTTTGTGATCCGATTTACCTTGGGTACCTAGAAGCCCATTCCGATTTGCATCCTCTGCCATCGAGTCTGGGTTGAGCTGCTTGTTTTGATAGCTCGCACTAGCCCCTGCGCCCAGCGGTTCGGGAATTCGAAAGAGCGCCTGATTGATAGGTACGAACATGCCAAGCTGGTACGTGCTGACGCACAATTCCGCTGTTCTCAAATCTCTTACTGTCCTGATCCAGCGCCTGGGCGTTGAGGTCTTCAGCCCAAGCCGCACCACGTCCCGAAAGCGTAAGGACCGCCCTTCGTGCATTGAGACTCAGACTGCTTTGTTTCCCGGCTATCTGCTGCTGCGCTTCGACCCCGAGGTCATTCACACCACGGACGTTACCGCCCTCAGCGGTGCCCACGGATTCGTCCAGTTCGGCGGGCGGACGTATGTGTTGCAGGACTCCATCGTGGACGCGTTGAAGGCAGCGCCTTTGCTTCGTTCAGATCGTGCGCTTGATTGCATTGAGTACCGCAACCTGCCCTCAGACCTTGAGAAAACGATTCGTTTTATCGTGGACATGAAATCGGATGCTGCGCGTAAGGCTGCTTTCCTGGCGCTAATGGCTGAAGGTGCTGCCGTCGAGCGCCTGATTAGCCGTCGTCCTGACGCCCTCTGCTATTCCCGATTGCACATCGTCTAGGCGCTATTCGCTCTATTTGTTCAACCCCACCGCCAGGCATGACCTGGCGGTGTTTTTTGCGTTTCCACCTTTCATAGGAGCCCTCATGTCACTGGATGATGATGCGATCCCTAAAACAATTAGCGTCCACGTTCATGCTGAGCGGGTTGCAGCGTTGAATAGAGCTGCCATCCGAATCAGCTTTGAGACGGGTAGATCCATAGCACTCAAGCCTTCGCAGCTTGCCCAGTACGTGCTTGATAACTATCTGGATGAGGCTGTCGAGCGGTTGCTAGCGGAGTCGAAGAAAACCTAGCCCTCTAGGAGGCTGTCATGCGTACCACACTGCTTTCTACCTTCGTGCTGCTAGGGCTTTGCGGATGCAGCCATTCAGTTCCAATGGCCCCGCAGGAACCTGCTGGACCCTGGGTTGATGCTCGGATCGAGCAAAGCGCTGTGTCCATCAGCTTGGCGCAAACCCGGCTGCACCAGACCAGCGCGGTGCTGCCATTCACACCGGTGTCCACGCCAGTGCCACCCGCTGCCGCCAAACCTTCCGCTGGGCGCTTGCCTAACGCAGGAGGTTGACCATGCGCCGCCTATGCGTGGTTCTGGCGCTGCTCATGCCGGTACCGGCATCGGCGTTCTGCTTTAAAGAAGCTGGCCAGCGTTATCAGGTCGATCCCGTCTTACTCGAAGCGATCAGCATTCAGGAAAGCAGGCTCAGGCCCCACGCCGTAAACGTAAACCGGGACGCAGCCGGCAATGTGCTGAGTACCGATTACGGCCTGATGCAGATCAATAGCCGGCACCTTGGCCGCCTAATGAGCATGGGGCTCATCAAGCAACCTGAAGACCTGCTCAATAAACCCTGTTTCAACGTTCAGGTGGGTGCGTGGGTGCTTGCTCAGCATCTGCGCGTGTGCGGCAACACTTGGCGCTGCCTTGGCTCCTACAACGCTGGATTTCACCCATCGGAGCGCCAAGAGCAACGGCGGCTGGGTTACGCGCAAGAGGTCCGCAACATCTACAACGGCCTTAAAGCACTGGGTGCTGCACAGGCCCACCTCGCTATCCGCTAATCACTGCTCCCGGTCCCGGGTGTCAGGAGACAATCGAATGAAATACTCCCTTTGGGCTGCCCAGGCGGCGGCCTTGCTGCTGTCCGGTTGCCAGAGCTTTTGTCACAAACCGCCGACCACGCCTGCGCCTGTAGCCACGCCCAAGCCAGTATTGAACCGCGTAGCGCTGCAACAAGAAACGCTTTGGATGGAAGGGGCGGTCAATACCCGTTCGGTCTTACCCGCCGATCCCATCCGTGCCCAAGGCGACCTGGTGGCCGTGAACTGGAGCGGTGATGCCGTCGAGCTACTGTCTCACCTGGCCCGGCAACGCGGCCAAACATTCGCCTGGACCGGCGTGCGCTTGCCACTGCCCGTCAACCTGAATGTCAGCCGGATCACGTATGCAAACCTGTTGCGCCTGATCGAAATGCAGACCGCATGGCGAGCCACGCTGACGCAGCTTCCTGGCCAACTCACCTTGGCCTTCGCTCAGGCCGAACCCGCCAAAAAGGCAGGGAGGCGTCAGTGAAAAAATCCATCTTGGCGCTTGCTCTGCTTCAAGGTTTGCAGGGTTGCGCTCATACGCCACCCGCTGCGGCACCCGATACGCCGGCCAGTTTGGACAGCTACCTGGTGCCCGCGGACCCACCTTCTACAGAGGTGTCAGAAGCGCGCCGTCAGCTGCTGGAGGAATCGGGCCGCAACACAGGCTTTCGTGGGGGTAAAGCTGAACGGGCCTGGGAGCTACGCCAGGCCTTGGACGGGCAAGTTACACGGCTTGATAGCCTTTACGACTTTCGAACCCTGATCAGCCGCGAGGGGTGGCTACCGCCTGTGATCGATGAGGCAGTGGACGTCGCTCACATCACGCCTCGGCAGATCCGCACGGCCAGTCATGTCTACGAAATCATCGTGCCGGAGCGGTTTGTGAGCAATCCCCCTTCCTGGCGGACCTGGTTGATGGCTGGACTGTCGTCAGGCAGTGGTGACGCAGGGATATCCTTAAGACCTGAAAACAGTATGCAAAAGATACTCTGGCAAGCAGCTGTACGCCGAGGCTGGGGGGAAGGACGGCAGAGCGCCGACCAGACGTTGGAAGCCAACTTCAACCGTCTGACCCGTGACTATCGAGGCATGCTGCTGTACTCCCAGCTGCTACGGCAGGGCTTCATCACGCCGCCGGTCGTCACTGACCAACAACAGACCGTCACCGGGGACCGGCAGAAGCTGACCACGGGTGACCGGGTGCGCAATCTGAAAGAGAACGCCGGGTTTGTCCCTGACAAAACACAGTGGCAGCCGGTCATTCGCAAGGTGCAGCCATGACAGAACCCACAGAGTTTGCACCGTATCCGTTCGAATCAGGGGTACATGCTGAATCGCTCCGGTATTTCTTCGTGTGGTGTGCGCGGCAGAGCGTCAGCGACATTCATATCCAGGGCGGCAACCACCTGGTGGTGGGCCATCAAGGGCGGCTGCGCAAGGCCAGCGCGTTTGTCTTGCCCGATGACACCTGGTCGAAACTGATTGATGAGGTGTTCAACCCTGAAATTCGGGCCATGGTAGGCGGTGGCCGCCCAGTAGACCGAGCCTTTCAGCTTGATGGAGACGTGAACGAGCGCTATGGCCTGGAGCGCGGCGAGCGTCTGCGGTTTCGGTGCAACTTTGTACAAGCCACTGCTGGACGGCTGGATACCACCATTGCCCTGACGATGCGGATCATCCCTTGGGAAATTCCGCCGCTAGAGACATTGGGCCTGGAGCCCGAACTGTTCGAGGTGCTGTTGCCTTCCAGGGGCCTCGGATTGCTCGGCGGCATTACCGGATCAGGAAAAAGCACCACGGCGGCGGCGATCTATGCGTACTGCCAGATGACAGATCCGCACCGCAAGGTGACCACGATTGAAGACCCCATTGAGTTCGTCCTGGCTAATCCAGACGATATCTTGCGGCCCACACAGCTACAGATTGGCCGGGATGTTTCGAGCTACGCCGAAGGCATCCGGGCCGACCTGCGCCGGGCACCTTCGGTCATCGGCGTTGGTGAAATGCGGGATATGGAAACCATCCAGGCCGGCATCCTGGCCGGCCAGGTCGGGCACTTCAACCTCAGCACCTTGCACATCCATTCGCCAGGTGAAGCCATCCCGCGCTGCCTGAACGCTGTGCCTGCTGAAATGCGTGAGGCCACCGCCCATGACCTATGGGGCGTCCTGCAGTACGTCGTCGTGCAAAAGCTGCTGCGTACCACGGACGGTAAGCGGCAGGCGATCAGGGAATACATCATCTTCGACGATGCGTTGCGCGATGAGCTTGCGCACATGCCCTACACCGAGTGGGCTCGGCATATCGACGGGATTATTCGTCGGCAGAAACGGCGCTTTGCCGATCAGGCCTGGCGGCTTTATCAAGAGGGCCGCATCGAGCGCAGCGAACTGATGGTGGCCATGACGCCTTCCCAGCTACGGGAACTGGAGCAAGCTGGAGAAACAGCCCATGTCTGAAACGCCACTGCAACCGGGCTACTGGCGCAATGCGTCACGGCTTCTCAATGTGTACGGCATACCGGCCCCGCTGTTTCTGCTGTACCTGTTCTGGTTCCGCTTCCCATCGTTCATGACGATCTACGTCATTACCGGCGTCATAGCAGGCTTTCGGCTGATGTCGGCTTTCGGCTGGACGTTGAAAGTCCTGGTGGTGCGTCTGGGCTACCTGGTGCGCGGTAAACGCCTATCTGGGCGGCCTTGGTGGTATCGGCGCTTCACCGAAGGGGAGTAGCGGTGCCCAGGTAGATGAATCGCTCATTCATAGAGGTGATATCGAATGAATGTACCTAAGCACGCCCCCCGCGTCTCCGAACATCCTGTGTGGCTGGCCGTGCCCCATGAAGCCCGAGAGGCTGTGCGGGAGGCTGCGGGGCGGCTGGAAGATGGCCGGTCGGCCATCGAGTGGGATAAAGAGGCCAGTTTGTGGTTTGCCCGTCCAGGTTGTGACCTGAACCGCGTCAGCGACTGGCTACCCGATGCCACCCGCCGTGCCGGTGGTGGTGATCCTGAATCCCAATTCCTGGATGCTTTGACCCAAGCCGGCCTGGTTATACCTGGAATGCCAATCATGGATGGCCAGCGTCACCGAGTGGCAACCGTTGAGGACAAGAACGGCAAGCAAAGCGGGGTATATCGAGGCTTTCTGGATCGTCGTCCTGGTGGCTGGTTTATCAACTATCACCGTGCCGTTTCCGACAAGGCCGTTACAAACTGGGCTGCAACGGGTGGCGAGTCAGATCCCACCACGCGGTTGCACATTCGCGCAGGCGCACGGCAAGCCCAAGACGACGCTATCCGGTCGCGGGCAGCGACCCATGCTGAAAAGACGCTTGCGGCTAAAAGCCTCTATGACCGATTACCCGCTGCTGATCCTGCGCACCCGTACCTGGTGCGAAAGGGCATAACCCCGACGCCTGAACTTCGTGAAACGAGAAACGGCGCCCTGGTGGTGCCGTTTTTCAATACGGCAGGCGAGTTCAGGACGCTGCAATACATCCCGCCAGAGGGTGAAAAATTCCTGTTTAAGGATGCCCCCAAGCAGGGCAATTACCTGGTGGTCGGCGGCGCGCTAGAGCCCGGTCAACCAGTGCTCTATGCCGAAGGCTATGCCACGGCCCGTAGCTTGAACATGGCAACCGGCAACCCCGTCGTCATGACGATTGACGCCGGCAACATGCTGGCCGTCGCCAAGGTGCTGCATGAGCGCTTTCCCGATAGCCCGCATGTGTTCATGGCGGACTTCGACCATGCCAAGGACGACAACAAAGGGCTGTTGATGGCCACGGCAGCGGCTGAATTGGTGGGCGGCCAGGTGCATTACCCGACGTTTACCGACGCCGAAAAGGCCCAGGGCTTTACCGATTACAACGACCTTCACCAGGCGCGGGGTTTGGAGGCGCTGCGAGGCCAATTCCCACCCGAACTGATTAGAAATGAGGTGTCACCCATGCCGGACAATCACTCTCCCGAGGCCCCGAAGGCACCAGATCCTGATACGTCAGCGGGCCTGAACCGGCCAGCTGAGCCTGTGGCCAACGAGCAGCAAGCCAACCTTGCCTTGGAACCCATGGTGCCAGGGCCTGTTACCCAGCCGATGACTACTGAGACTGGCCCAGCGGTTCCTGTGCCTGATAACGCACCGCCGCCTCTGGCCAGTGTCGAGACTGCATCGGCAGCGCAGCCGGCCAGTGGTCGTGTACCAAACCTAGATATCGCTGAGCCAGTGGCGACACCGGTACCGGCAGCACAGCCGGCAAGCAGTGGGACCGAGGCAAGCCTGGCCATCGCTGACCCGGTACAGACACCAACTGCACCCACTGTCCCAACGGCCTCGGCTGTTGCTGATAAGGGGGCGGCGGACGAGACACCCGCTGCACCGCTGCCAATGAAGGATCAGGCAGCTACTGCCAAAGAGGAAGTGGGCACGCCTGCTACCGAAGCGCCTGAGCCGATAGCTGTCCCCAAAAAGACCACTGAAGCCCCTTTGGCCGAGGCTGAGCCCGATGCAATCGTGGTTGGGCCACCTCGGCCAAGCGGTGCTGAGGTCGAGCCCCAGGCCAGTAACATCGACAAAGACGCGTTATTGGGCCGGTTGTCCTATGAGCGACAGGGTGATAGTGCGGTTCTCTACAAGCTTGATGGCGAAGCCGCTTTTGTGGACCGGGGCTCACGCCTGGAGATGGCCAACGGTGCCAGCCAAAACGAAGAAATGGTGGTCGCGGCGCTGTTGACCGCTGCCCAGTATTACCGGGGGCGCATTGAGCTAACGGGCAGTGATGAGTTCAAGGAAAAGGCCATTGGCCTGATCGCGCAACACCAGATCAATGTGGAGATGAAAAACCCGGCTCAGCAAGCCATGTTGACGGATGCCCGTAAGGCGCTGAACACCGCACCTGAAGAACGCAACGCTGTCACGGGCGACCTTACACCGGCGCAACGGGTGCCAGAGCCTTCACAGGTGCCCACGCAGCAAATGCATTCACCACAGCCTGTTCAAAGCGCGTCGCAAGTACCGAACCAGCCGGCCCAGGTCAGAGCAAACTATCAGCCGTTGGAGGTGCCAGATATCGCTCAACCGGCACGGCAACCAGCGGTTGCCCCGGCGACTACAGCGGGCCAGCAAAGCGCGCCGGTGAATCCCGCTAACCAGGTTCACTACTCGCAGGCACCGCAGCCAATACCAGCGCCTGACACCGCCCAGCAAGCGCCGACCAGCCCCAAGATATCACCGGCCATCCACCAGCCTTTCCAAGCGGCCAAGGAGGGGGTTACCGGCAAGGTTCTAGACAGTGGCCAAGCCCCCTTCCGGTTCGAGCAAGAGAACGCGGAAAGCACCTTCATCAAGTTGCGGACCAAAGCCGGTATCGAGACATTTTGGGGCAAGGAACTGGCGGGGTTGCTGCGCGAAACCCGTGTACAGCCCGGAAGCATGGTGACGTTGCAATGGTTGGGTAAGGAGCAGGTCACCGTTAAGGCGCCTGTGAAAAATGAGCAGGGCGTGACAGTAAGCTTTGTAGACAAGGAGGCGCACCGCAACCAGTGGTCGCTCAAGGTGGGCGGCAATCCAGCCGTGCGGACGGGCCAGGACGAAGGCGTTCAACTCCACGCCTATGACGCAGGCCGTTTTGCCCTTGTTCAAAACGCACTGATAGCCCAACTGGGCGTCGAGGTGCCTACTTTGAATTCACCCAAGGACGGCTTGTACTGGCTTACGCCAAATGGCCAGGGAAGCGCTAAAGCCGGTAATGAGCTGTCGGCGCCCCGGCCTGCCATAGACCCCAACAATACGGCGGGCAAACCTGTCATCAGTAGCTGGACGCAGGATGGCAACCTGGATATGTACCTGGTCCGCGGTGATGGCCCCTACCTGCAAGGCATAGCGCGTCAGGACAACCAGTACCAGCATGTGTTGGTCAGCTTACCGGGACGTAACGACGCGCCGCCGATGGTCTTCAACGCCATTACACCGGAAGGCCTGGCACCGATTGGTACGGGCAACGCGATCAATCGTTCGGGTGGCCAGCCGGTGTCGCGGGAAAACATCGCGTTCAAGCTCGAAGGTGACAGCGCAGTGCGTATCGGCAAGCTTGATGCCCCTGCCGAAGTCCCTCCCGCGTTACATGCCCGGTTGGGCTTTGATGAGCGTTGGAAAGAAGACAACGCCCTCCCAAAGTCCGCACCCACACCGGCTCCATCGGCACAACCGAGCGAACCCCGCCCGGTGTAAAGCACAAACAGCGAAGGAACTCATCATGAAGAAAAGCATGTGCAGTGCACTGCTGGCGGTTGTGTGCTGCCTGCCGGTTGTGGGAACCGCTGCAATTTGCCGTTCGGGCCAGGCGGCCAGTGTGGGTAGCCAAGCGGGATATGAGCAGGCCAAGCAGGCATCGGACGTGTGGGCGGAGCGTGAACGCAGCGTTTCTGACGAGCTAGAGGACTGCTTGGCCCGGATCCGCACCACAAATATCAGCCTTCCATCGTTCCCGAGCCTGCAGGGCATCATGGATCAGATAGCTGACCAAATCTGCCAGGCAGTAGTGGACAAGGTGAACAGCCACATTCCCAGCAGCTTCGACCCCTGGCAGCAGTATCAGAACTATTGAGGTGGGATGATGCAAAGCTCAAATGAGCAAATGAGTATGGTGGATGAAGGGATTGGGCAAGTGGTGGCGCCTTCGGACGCCGCTGCCCAGGCGCAATTGGAAGCATCGTTCGAACATGCGGTAGCGCTACAAAACGAACGGGCATTGGGGGCGGCCTTTGCTCATCGGTGTCTCACTGTTGTCCTTTGGATGGCGCCGGCCCTGGTGCTGTCAATCGGTGCGAATGGCTACCTGGGCTGGAAGGTGGCCCATCCAGACGTGAAGTACTTCGCGGCCGAGGATGGCAGGGTCGTCAAACTCATTCCCACGGACAAGCCAAGCCACAGCCAATCCGACGTATCAGCCTTTGGTGCTGACACCATTCGCAACAGCTTCACCCTGGACTTTGTGCACTACCGCGACCAGATGACCAGGGCCGGCACCTACTACGACGAACAGGGCTATGCAGGCTATTACAAGGCGCTCGTATCTTCGAACGTGCTGAGGGCCATCAAGGACCAACGCATGAACCTATCGGTTGATGTAGGGCCAGGCGTGATCCGCAGCAAAGGCCTGCTGGGCGACACCTACGCATGGGAATTCCAATACCCGGTCACGTTGAAGCTTGATGGTCAGCAATCAAGTAGCCCGCCCCAGCGCTTCATCGTTACTCAACGCATTCAACAAGCTGACGTGCGCTTGAAACACACCGGTTTGGAAGTCACCCAGGTGATTACCAGCAACGCTAACTAGTCCATCCCAGCGCTTCCATCGGCTCCGCTAGACAGGAATCCCCATGAAAACTTCGATTGCGCTTGCCTTATGGCTAGCGGCAGGCGGCTACGCCTGGGCGGATGAAACCGCCAGCCCGCAAACAGCACCGGCACCTTCTACAGCACCTGCACCTGCACCGGCAGCTAATCCCAATGCCCCTTCGGGTTGGTCCAAAGGTGTAGACATGAATCCTTCAACCCAGCAAGCGGGCGCATCGGGTACACAGATGCCAAGCACTGGCGCAGGCACGGCAAGATCGGCCCAAGCGACCCAAGCCGCGCCATCGGGCAATGATCCACTCCCACCGCCGTCTTCAGAATTGTTCCAGCAAGCCCAGGACAGTATTTCCCCCCTGACGGCTAGGGAGATTCGACTACTGAAGGGACAGGCTCAGGATATCGAAAAGGCCGTGGTGGCCCCCCAAGTCACCATCGTGCCGAGGATCAGCGCGCAGACGATCAACCTGGCGCCCGGTGCCAGCCTGCCCCTGGTACGCACGGCGGTGAACTACCCCAGCTCGTTGACCTTTATCGACAGCACCGGGGCACCTTGGAAAATCGGTGCGGCGCCGGTCAGCGGCAACCCTGATATCACGGCCTATTACATCCCCAATAGCCCGCTCATGACGCTGTATGCCACCAAGCCCTTTGCCAACGGCAACGTGACCGTCTACCTGGAAGGGCTCGCCGTGCCGATCGTACTCAACGTTACCAGCGGTGAGACGGACAGCCAGGCCAACACCTGGACCGTGGACAGCCGCCTGGACATGCGTGTGCCCAGGCGTGGGCCAGCGGCTCAGCCAGGTGCCGCGCCCGAGGTGCGTATCGGTTTGCATGACCGCGTGCTGCAGGGCTTTCTGGACGGCGTTCCGCCCCAGGAAGCCAAGCAACTCAAGACCACGGGCAACGTACCGGACACCACCGTGTGGCAGCTAGGCGATGACCTCTATATCCGCACGCGGGCTGAAATACGTGACGAATTTGAGGCCACCTTATCGTCGGCAGATGGCACGCACTTATGGAAATTACCTGTGACGCCTTACGTGTCGTTCTCGGTAATGGGCCAAACAGCCGCCCTTAACGTTGCCCTGGAGTAACCATCATGGCGAACGAAAACGATGCCAAGCGTGACCTGAAGATGACCGCCTTGCTGGTTGGCGGGGTGCTGGTCGTGCTGATAGGAGGCGGTTACATCCTCTGGAACTGGATGGCCACGCCGCCTCCGGCGCCTTCGAAAGTGAACCTCTATCGTGTCTCAGGCGCTGCGCAAAACGAGGCGTCCGAAAGCCAGGAATACCGCGACCTGTTGAGGCTTTCCAATGAGCAGGGCGCGCACGCGGCGAAGCAGGAGAACGGCAGCTTTATCGCCAGTATCCCGATGGAACAGAACACCGTCATGCAGCCTGAACCAGCCTTCCAGCCGGTCCAGCAGACACCGCCTACCCCTCGGCCCAGTCACACGCGACAGGCGACAGCCTCCGAGGGAAATCAAAAGAAAGACCCGCGACAGGACGCGTTAAAGGCGTTGATGGGGCGGATCAATTCTCAGACAGCCGAGGCCAAGACCAGCACGGGCCTCACGCTTGGCAAGGTCATGGGCGATGCTGGTGGCCTGGACCGCGCGGGCGGCTCGGCGGCGGGTTCGGTTGGCGGTTACGACCATTGGAGTGAAACGCTGCCCGGTGGAGCCAAGCAGCAGAGCGCCTCGGGTGGCGGTGACAGTTACTCGGCAGTCGAAATCGTGCCGCCGTACTGGCGCGGGGCTGGCGAAATCTCCATGGGCGTTGATTCTGACAACAACACCACGCCGGTGCTGGGCAAGCTGTCAGGTGCCTATGCCGGTGCGGTACTGAAAGCGCCTGAAGGCGCCAGGTTGGCGGGTGAAGGCGTAGTGATTCACTTCACTGAAATGGCGTTCAAGGGCATCAACTACAAAATCGACGCCTATGCCCTGCACGAGCAAACCCTGATGGCCAACGTCGCCACTGACGTGAACCACCGCTACATGGAGCGCATCGTGCTGCCTGCGATCCTGGCCGGCATCGGCAACATTGGCGAAATGTACTCCCAGGCCAATACCGAGGTGCTGACCAATGGCTTCTCCACGCAAACCGTGCGCCCTGGCATGCCCGATGGCGCAGCTGTCGCCGGCTCCATCGCCGGTGGGGCCGCAGAGCAAGCGGCACAGGTGCTAACACAGGATGCGGCGCGTACGCCGGCTACACAGGTCACCGTCACAGCCGGCCAGGTCGTGTCCATCCAGTTCATGCGGGGCGTGTACGCCGGTGATGCCGTCGCACCAAAACGCACGGGTGATTCCGTCCAGTCCGCTGCGCCGGCTCAGGCGCTCAGGTCTGACACTGAACAACCCCAGGCCCCCGTGCAGCCGGTTACCCCGAATCAATGGCGTGCGCAGGCGCAATCGCGCATCGAGGCGCAGCGTAAGTTGCAGGAGAGCCAACCATGAGTGAGTTCAATCCCACCGCGGAATCGAAGATAAGCGCGCCCCCAAGGCCCCCTAAGCGGACGGTAACCCCCAGTATCTGGCAGCGCCCATTGGTGCTGGGGCTGTCACTGCCTTGGCTGGTCGGCGCGGTGCTGATCCTTGGGCTGGCGGCGTGGTACTTGTTTGCCCCGCAGCAAACCTCCCAGGTGAATCGGCTGGCGTTTAAAGAGGACTTCGAGCAACAGCCACTGGCGGCACCAGGAACAAACGCGGCGCCTGTGACGCCTAGGCCTGGCGCAGCGGATATAACCCAGTTCAAGAACGAAGCCGCGTCCATGATCGGCGGGGTACGCACCTATGCCGAGGTCAACCGTAAAGCCATTGAGCGGTTGTCCGAAACGGTCAAGGCGCAGGGCGCGGCGGTGCAGACGTTGCAGCAGCAATTGGCCGAGGCTCAGGCCCAAAACAGCCTGTTCTCGGCTCGCATTTCCTTCCTGGAAGGGCGACCTGGTGCGCTGGCCACCGCGCAACCTGTCGCTCAGCCGGCCGCCAAAAAGCGCTCGCCGCTGACTGGCATGCACGTACAAGCCGTGCAAAACGGCATGGCTTGGGTGTACTGGCAGAACCAGACCTGGGCGGTTAAAGAAGGCGATCCCTTGGGACCGATAACGATCACCAGAATCGATGCCTCAGCCCGTCAGGTGCAAACCAGCGCGGGTACGCTCAAGTGAGGTAGGCCATGGGCGGTACCGACGCGATTCAAATGCTGGTCAACCTATCTCACAGCGTTTTGGGATCTTTCGTAAACCTGGCCTTCACACTGGGTAGCTTCTTCGCTGTAACAGGCGCCGTGGGCTACCTGATCGCACATGCCAGTGCGGCACGCCGAGCGCCTGGGCAGCCGGAAGGCAGCCTTAAGGTGATCGCAGTCCTGTTGATTTGCGGCGGGCTGGCAGGCCTTGACCAGATGATTGCAGCCGCTTCACGTCAGCTTGGCTGGCAAGGGGCGAGCTTTGACGCCATCAGCTATGTGGACGTGGGTGTGTTCGGCGTGGGGGCAGATGCTGCCAATGCCGTACTGAGCCTGGTACGGATGCTGGGCGTCTTTTTCGCACTGCAAGGCATGATGGCCTGGAAGCGCTCGCTCAAGGATGGCCACACCGGCCTGACAGCTAGCCAGGACGTTTCAAGCGGCACCCTCAAGTTTTCGTTAGGCGTTTTATGTGTGTGCAGCCCGTACCTACTGGCTGCCCTGCAAAACTCTCTCAGCGCGCACTAAGCGGGCAGGGAATTCAACGCGCTTAGGCGCACCTTCACTTGTTACACCTCACTGATAAAACCTAGGAGTTGGCTATGTCCAAAGACGTATTGCTGTGCGCGGCTGTTCGCCTGTCTGTATTCAAAGACGGTCTGCGTCGGCGTGTGATGAAAGGGCTGATGTTGGCGGCGGCTGCTAACCCGGTCCTGGCGTTTGCCGCTGGAGACGACCTTGCTGCAATGGGTGACTCGATAGCCGAGGGCGCGAGCGCGACACAGAAAAACTGGCTGACGGTGGCCCAGTTCCTAGGCGTGATTGCTGTCGTTGGCGGTTTTGTCGCGGCAAAAACCAAGAAAGATAACCCGCAGGTCAAGGTCTGGCACATTGCGATTTCCATCTTTGTCGGCGCGTGCCTGATCGTCGTTCCCGAACTCATCAAGCGCACCCAGGCGCAGGCCGGTCTTACCCCTGTAGATGTAGGCTAAAAACCCCTTCCTGCGATGGCCGCGGTCATCGCAGGGTTTCCCCGCAAGACCTACCCAAACCCACCCTTTATCGAATTTCTGACATGCACCAGAAGGCGAAGCTATGGACGTTGATTTATCGCAGGCCCCCTTAACGCTGGACGTTAGCGGCCACCCTGAAACACCAATCCCCGAAGCCGTCAGGGGTGAAAAATGCGCCTGCTGTGGGATTTGGACCGCCAAGCTCTGGCAGGGCGCCCGGTCAGGCTTTACCGCAGAGCATGCCGTTTGCACCCTGTGTTACCTCGCAGGACACCTGGACAGCCCCACAGCGGCACATGGCCTGCTGGCCTTTTTGCCCGGCCTGGCCATGACCGACGTGCATCACCTACAACGGCGCGCCCTCATCGCGGTGTTGGGCGGCACACGGACCCAGCGTCGTGAAGGGCAACGGGTGATGCTTTGGCTTGCCCGCCATAGCCGCGAAGTCGAGCAAGCCTGGGGCACCGCCCGCGCCGGCGAATTCGCCCTAGCGCTGCAACGGTTGTCCCCTCAAAAACGTTCAACCCTTCAAGCCCGGCTGACGGGCTGTGTCTTGATCTTGCCAGCGGACAGGTTTGAAGACCTGACGCTGTTGCTGCCCAGCGGCAAAACCGCCGCCGCCGTACTGACTTCCCGTAGCTGGGACACCTACACCCGGAGTGATTTTTATGCCGAGCCTCACCCGTTGGGTTGAAAACCTGATCACTGAAACCTCCCGGTTCGCCGTGTCCCAGGACTTGCCTGACTATTGTGACCTGAACACGGTGCTGCGCCTGACTGACGACGACCGGGTACGCCATCCGAGCTTGAAAGCCCCGTATGTGCTGGTCAACGACGATGGCGATTACTGTTCGGTGTACGCGGTCGCCGGCAGCTTTTGCGACACCGACGAAGGCGCGCCGCTTGAAGCAAACTATTCCTGGAGTGGCCGCCTGGAGCGCATGACCCACGCGCTCACCGCCAGCTACCGCCGACATGGTCACAAAATCAGCCTGGTGTTCGACGATGACCCGGATCGAGGCCGCGAGGAAGTTGAACGCCTGCTGGCTCCGCAATACGCCTCCGTGAAGCGTACCGGCATCGACCTGACGCCCATCCTCGATGAGAACGTGGAGAAGCTGTCTCCGTGGGTATCGCGTGAGCGCTGCTACCTGGTGTGCTACACCGGGCGTAAGGCAATCTCGGCCCATGAATTGGCCGATGAAAACAAGCGTCTGAAGGAGCTGGTTAGCCAAAGCCCGGTGGCCCGGTTCGGGCAAAACCCGGTGCTGGCCGAAATGGCAGGCCAGAAGATCCGCCATGACGCCTTCATGAGCGCGGTAGAAGGCGCTTTTGGGGATGACGGTCAAGGCGTGATGCTGGAACTGCTTGATGCCCACGCCGTAGGCCATGCGCTGCGCTCCCAAGTGGACCGGGCAGGCACCCATGAGACGTGGCACCCCCTGTTGCCGGATGACCCCATTACCCCCCACGGTGTGCGTCAGGGAGACGATCACACCCCGTTTCTGGCCCCGCAGCTTAAGTTTCAATTGATGAACCAAAGCATGGAGCCCGAGGGCAACAAGCTGTGTATCAATGGGATGTGGCACGGCAGCTTGTCGGTTGTGCTGGGGCCTCAGACGCCGCAGACGTTTGCCAAGCTCAAGGCGTTGGTACCCCGTGGCGTGCCGTGGCGCGTGCGCATGGACATTATGCCGGGAGGCATGAAGTCCCTTGGGGCCAAGAAGGCTACCCTGGACTTTATGGCATTTTTGCCAGGACTTCGGCCCATATGGCGCTCCATCGAAACCCTGACGCAGATCGAGCAGGAAGAACCGGTGTGCGTCATGACGATCATGGCTTCGACCTGGGGAGACTCCAAAGCCACGGTTACGCGCAACCTCACCTTGCTGACGCAAGCGTTTCAGGCCTGGGGCGTGTGCGAAGTGACGCAGACCTTTGGCAACCCCGTCCGCGCCTGGGCTTCAACGCTGGTCGCGTCCAGCAAGGGCAGCGGGCCAAACCTGCTGTACCCGCCGCTTTCCCAGGCGTTCAACCTGTTGCCGCTGACCCGGCCAGCCTCGGCCTGGGCCGAAGACGGCAACGCGCTGTTTCCCACGCTGGACGGCAAGCTCTATCCCGTAGGGTTGGCCACGAGCAAGCAGAACAAGTTGACCAGTATCGTGACGGGCTCGCCGGGCCTGGGTAAGTCGGTGCTGCTGAACAAACTGGGCAACATCATGGTATCCAGCGCGCAGCAACGATTGCCCTTTATGGCAGGCGTGGACAAGGGGTTCTCCATGCAGGGGCAGGTAGCTTTGCTGCGCGACAGCCTACCGCCTGAGCGTCGAGACGAAGTGCTGGGCATCGTGCTACAGAACAGTGTCGAGCATTGCCGCAACCTGTTCGATATCCAGCTGGGGGCCAAATACCCCATTGCGCCGGAGCTTAACTGGATTATCAGCATGCTCACGGCGCTGTGCATCAACCCTTCAACGGGTGAGCCGCCCAATGAACGCGATACCCGGCAGATCCTGAAGCGCGCCGTCAACATTGCCTACAGGGTCAACGCTGAAGGCAGCCCCAGGGCCTGGACACGCGGTGTTGTCCCCAAGGTTGATGCCGCCCTGGATAGAAGCGGGGTGATCAATCGCCACCCTGAGCCGTGGTGGGAAACGGCGACCTGGTATGAAGTACGCGACATGCTGTTTGAGGCAGGGTGCGTCCAGGAGGCACAGCTGGCCCAATTCGAGGCCATGCCTGAACTCAACGACATGACCAAGGTGTTGAATGGCGATGAAATCCAGGCAGCCTTTGGTCGTGTACGGCGCGATGGCAGCGATGAATTGCTGCTGGAGTACCTGAACCGCTGCATGACCAGTGCCTGTGGCGACTACCTGATGTTTGCCGGGCGTACGCGGTTTTTGATCAGCCCTAACACACGGGTGATCGCCATCGACCTCAACAACGTCATGGGCGACAACACCAACGCCGGCCATTTGCAGACCGGGCTTATGTACCTGTTCGCAGGCCAGGTTGGGGGTGGCGACTTTGTACTGCCGCAATACAAGGACGAGTTGCTGAACACGGTGGCGGAGCAGTATCGCCCCATGCACCTGGAGCGCCTGGAGCAGCTGGACCAGGAGGTCAAAAGCAAGATTTATGACGAGCTGCACAACGCCCGCAACGTGCCCTTTATCTTCCCCATGCTGGAAACCCAGGACCGTGAGCAGCGCAAGTTCGGCGTGCGCACCGTATTGAGTTCGCAGTACGTGAGCGACTTCCCCGCCGCCATTCTGAATTCGGCTAACTCCCTGTTCATGATGGAAGTCGATCCCAGGGACGAAAAAAACCTGATCGAGTCCTTCAAGGTGCCCAAGGTGACCTTGAAGCGGTTCCAGCGGTTAGGTTCAGGCCCAGCCCAGGATGGCAGCGGTGTGCCCTTTGTCGGTGTTTTCAGAATCAAGGGCGGTAGCACCCTGGCGCGCATATTGAAAAACGCCATGGGGCCGCTGGAGTTGTGGGCCTTGAACTCATCACCCGGTGACAGTGCGCTGCGCCGCTTGCTGTACGACGCGGTAGGCGGCGCTACGGCCCGTTCCATTCTGGCCGAAGCCTTCCCCCAGGGGTCGGCAGCAAAGGTCATAGAACTGCGCCGTAAACAGGCAGGGGACGCGGACGACAGCAACGTCATTCAGACCTTGGCCAACGAGTTGATTGCTCGGCGCGGCTACAACATTTGAGGAACAGCCTGTGAAACGACGTTATGCCTTAACGGTGCTGGCCGTGAGTCTATTGCAGGCTCACCAAGCCTTTGCCTCTGTTGTACCCGTGGCGGTTACAGCCAGTGCGCCTATCACCCTGCAAGTGACGCCGGCCCTGGCTGGAATCCAAGCCACCTTGGCCGAAATCCTCACCACCGATATGCAGATCGGCACGGCCATTGTGCAGGCCAGTGACAAGCAGGTGGCTGTTATCTCCGAGGCCGCGCGGGCCCAGCGCGAAACCGATATTTTCGGGCGTCAGACAGATCGACTGGAACGCGCTCGAGCGCAATACACGGTCGCGGACAGCATCTGCAGCGAGTCGGCATCGGGCGTGGCTGCCACCGTTGGAAAGGTCAGCCGGGCACAGGCAGCGGTGCTGGCGGGTGGCTCAGGCGTCAAAAGTACGGTGGTTCAGAGGACTATCGCGTCAGAGCCGGTGGGGTCGCGCCAGGCCGGCTACCGCAGTGCGGCGATGCATGCAGGCTACTGCACCGCGAGCGAGTCTGCCCAATATGGCGGCACCGACCTGTGCCCGCAGGTATCAGCGTTGCCAGGCGGCGACACCGAAATGCGCTCACTCACTGACGGCGCCGGCGCCGTGGGCAAAACGCCTGACCTGACCTTTAACCAGGACCAGGTGGATGCTGGCATGGCGTACATGAAGAATTCGGCCCGGCACGACGCCGGCAGGGCACCCGGCAAGGGCGATATCCAGTCGGCCAGCGGACGTGAGTACCAGGGCCTGATGACTCAGTACAAGGCGATTCAAAGCGCGGCGACACAGCCCCAGTTGGACATGATCGCGGCCAGCCAGCCCAACCCGGCCACCCAGGAAGCCTTGAAGGAAGCGCTACAGAGTTCATCTGCGGCTGAATACTTCGCCTCGACAGGCAGCCAGCAGGCGCAAAGCACCGGCGTGATGAGTGAGCGTGAATTCGAAGCGTTCGAGGTGGGCCGGCGCTATGCCAATACGGCCTATGAAACCGACCTGCAAGCCATGACCGGGGAGAACCTGACGCGGGAGTTGATCCGCGTGCAAAGCCTGGGCAACTGGTTGCAGCTGGGCCTTAAAAACGACCAACGCCAGGCCAACATCATCGCTGGCCAGCAACTGGCCCTGGCAGCCTACGCCAAATACGTGCCCGAGCTTCAAGAGCTTGGGGCGAAAATGAGTTCGGGAGTAACGGCCAATGACAACTGATCGAGCGCAAGATGAACCAGGTACTTCAGAGGCCGGTAAAACGGCCCGCACGCCATTAAGGCATGCAGGCAGTATCGGCCTATCCATTCTCAACCCATTTTCGGACCTGGCAGTGCTTTACCGCCGAGGGGTTAAGCCCAGTGCAGGCCGGCTTCAGCAGGCGTGGGCTCTACTCCACCAGGAGAAAACGCCGGCTGAGTCGTTGGACTGGAGCCGTGCCGTAGCGCTGTCCGGCAAGACGCCGGAGCAGCTGCACACCAACTTCAGGCGTATCCAGGTCGGCTGGTGGTTCCTGATGATGAGCGCGGGCGGCCTGTCAATTATGCTGCTTGCCATGGTCTTGATTGCCCAAGGGCTTCCCGGCAGCACCCTATTGCGTGCGGTGATGGCAACCGTGCTACTGGCGGGCTTGAGCGGGGTAGGGTTCGTCAAAGCCTTGATTGCTACCTACCGCCTATGGCAGCTGCAAACCCGGCGCGTCAGCGAGAGCGAAGGGGGCACGTTCAGGGACTTCCTGGCTCAGAACGAGTGGGTACGACAAGTCCTGACTCTTAGGGCGAGGACGTGATTCACAACCATAGATAAGGGGGATTACAACCTTCTTGCTTTGGGTCGGCTTGCGTTTTGGCGTGCGGCTTTTCTTCTGTTTCATCAGTACGGCCCCTCACTGGTCCGGAATATCACACGGTAAAACTCTATGAAACTTACCAATAGACTCTGGTGGGTGGGACTGTTGCTGTTCGTCTCCCTGCCGGCACTGGCCGACAGTGTGGACTATCAGACTATCAGCGCTGCGGCCCAAAAAACCAACGACCTTTCACGTCAGGCGCTGGTGATGATCTTCGGACAGGTCGTCGTCGATCCCTTCGCATCTTCAGAACCCACGTTGATTGGGTCGCTGTTCGCGATCATCAATGGTTTTTTGGGCGTGCTGGCCATGTTCTGGTTCCTGACCATCACGGTGAAAACCATCGTAAAGGCTGGGCATCAGGGACAGGTGTTCAACGGCGGTCGTTCAGCCTTGTACCCGATCATGACCTTTGCAGGCTTTATCACGATCGTGCCCACTCAGTCAGGCTGGTCATTGGCCCAGCTCACGATGTTGTGGGCCACCTCGGTGATGGGAATCGGCAGCGCAAACCTGCTGACCGACAAAGCCGTGGACATGATGGGCGACGGCTATTCGATGGTGACGCAGCCCACGGCCCCAGTCACGCGCAGCGCTGCTCGGGGTATCTTCGAAATGAACCTGTGCAAGTACGTGATCAACAGCGAGTTGACCGCGCTTTATGAGTACGGCGAAGCCAACACGCCGTTGATGACGACCAAGGGCGGGGATGGCCAATACGAAACAGGTAATGGAAGCGCCGTCTGCGGAGCCGTTAAAACGCCCAACACGGGCCGTACAGGCACTTGGAATCTTTTATTCGACAGCGACGTGGATACCCAAGGCATTGTCGTAGCGCAGCAGAAAGCGCTTGATACCATGCAAAGCACGCTGGACCAGGCGGCACAGGCATTTGTCAGCACCTACCTGAGCAAGCGCGACCAGGACACAGGCAGCTTCCAGAACATCGAAACGCAGATTCAGAATGCAGCGGCAGCGTATGAAAATACGGTGAACCTTGCCATTAACAAGATCGACTTCAAGGACTCACTACAAAGCCAGCTATCAACCCAGATCAAAAGCAGCGGTTGGGTCGCCTTGGGCAGCTGGTACCACACCTTCGCGACGGCCAACAGCAAAACCAACGACGTGGCCAGCGTAACACCGGTGGTGACCGGTATGAGCAATATGGGCGAGCCTGGCGTTGGTGAACTCTATAATGAGGTTTTTGCAGCCTACAAAGCGCAGGTGCAGAACAGCAACTACACGCCCCCACTGGGGACACAGATTGCCAAAGATGATGGAGCGGCTGCTACGGCGGTAGACCCAAACTCTGTGTTCGTTAGTTTTTTCAACAAACCCATGCAGATGGTTACCAGTTTGCTTGCAACATCGAGGATCGGAACAGAAGCCGACTCTTCTAACCAAATAAACCCACTCATAAAAATGCAGCAGGTAGGCGATGTCACATTGGATGCCACCGCCACGCTAACGACCGTCTATGCAGTGGCCGTAGGTGCAGCCTCAGCATCCAGCAATTCAATATTAGGAAAGCTTGGAGGGATCTTTGCCATTAATGGCGGTGCTGTGGCAAAAGATGTACTGAATTCCCTTGCGCCTATCTTCTTTTTCTTGATGTTTGCGCTGATGGCCATCGGGTTTTCATTAGCCGTTTTCCTGCCAGCGGTACCCTTCTTGTTCTGGATGATAGGCGTATTCAATTGGCTGGTTAGCGTATTGGTAGGGTGCGCCGCGGGCCCTATGTGGGCTGCAACGCACTTAGGCGCAGAAGAAGACAAGGGCAGTCGTAGTGCCTATGGATATATCTTCCTGATTGACATGATGCTTCGACCACCGCTGATGGTATTAGGATTCTTCTTTGCATCTGTGACAGTCGTGGCTGGTGGGACAATTCTGAACATTCTGTTCGCTTCAGCGCTTGCCAATGCCAATGCTGATTCAATCGTAGGGATTTTCAAGATGATTGGCTGGCTGATGATATATGCCCGGATTGCGACCTTTGGCGTTACGCGTTTATTTGGTCTTCAGGCGTCTCTGGCTGATTATGTGATTTCGTTCCTGGGCGGCCGTGAAGGTGCTAACCTTATGGGCGGTATGGTAGACAATATGAAAGGCATGTTTGGTGCAGCTGGGACCGGGGCGCAGCGCGCTCCAGGAATCAAAATGCAGACTAACAAGCCGAGTGATGGAGGTAGTGGTGATGGCATTCGGTAAGCCAATTCAGCGTCTGAAAACGGCGGGAGAGGCATGGTTTGGGATCGTGCGTACCCTATACATGTTGTTTGCTTTCCCTTTTTTAGTCTTCATCGGGGTAGTAATGCTGGCTTCGGTGACGCACAGAACCGATTTTAGGGCACCAGGTGACTCCTTGGGCACTGCCATTATTTGGGCCGCAATACTCCTATCGGTAGGGGTGTTCTTCTACGGCAGACGCAGCCGCATACGGACCCTAAAAAGTGTCACAGCTGCCATGCGCGATCCGGCTTATTTTTCCCCTGATGAAGGGTATGAAATCTACCAGCAAGGGGCCGGCAAGTACCTCGGTATTGATACCAGGAACGGTACTGTTTTATATGTACATAGGATTCGGAAGGGACAGGTAGACGTGGTTGCCTTGACCATGAATGACTGGACAAAATGCGAAGTCGAGGGCACAAATGTCTTCCGTCTCTACACGAAATTTGTAGAACTACCGCGCCTTGAAATCTTCAGCCCCTGGGCCGAGCGCTGGTATGACACCATCGGCGTGATGCGGCAAAAGCAGTACACCAATACCCAGGCATTCAAGCAGCATGTGCACCAACGCCTTGAAGCACTGGAACGTGACCTGAACGTGCAGATCCCACGCCTGGCATGACGTTGTAGATCCTGCCCCGCTTCATCCCGACGCGCTTTTCTTTCTTTCCCCTACACCACACCGCCCCATCCGGGCGGTGTGCCTATTTGTGGGTAACCAAAATGCAAAATCGACCACCCCAAGGGGGAATGGAAGGCGAACAAGGCATGATGCTGTTGGTGCTGGGTGGCACTTTCATCTTGTGCTGGTTGTTCTTCGATTCTTTCGTGTACTGGAGTACCTGGCTGCTCTACTGGCTTTGGAAAATGGCGGACTTCCCGCTGATCCATCAGTGGGCCGGGAGCAAGATCAACCTGCTGGCCGACGTGGCCAACCACGCCAAACAGGTTGGCTGGCAGGAATGGCTAGACGTGATGAATGCAACCAGCGGCATTCTGCTGGTGTTCCTCCTACCGCTGGTGATCCTCAGCGGTCTAGCCCTCGCCGGGCACCCGATACTGCCGTTTCGTAGCAAACGCCTG
Organism: Pseudomonas sp. DC3200b2; assembly: GCF_049895785.1. NCBI lineage: Bacteria > Pseudomonadati > Pseudomonadota > Gammaproteobacteria > Pseudomonadales > Pseudomonadaceae > Pseudomonas > Pseudomonas sp. DC3200b2. The sequence continues at coordinate 31,629 of NZ_JAFCTA010000011.1, forward strand.
GTGAACATTCGCAGCTTGCCAGCCCTGGTAAGCAAGTTCGCACCCTCGGTTATCCCGGTCGTAGCCGCGTCGGGGCCGGATGGTTTGATGAATGACACGTCGGCCAGCAACGCATGGGCACTCAAGCCTGAGACATTCGCCATGAACCACAACCTGGTGAAGCACAAGGTGCTGGATAGGGACGCGGCACGCCGGGTGTTTGAAGCGCAAATTGGGCGGCCTCATAACGGTTTCCTGGACTGGTCCCCCTACGAGCAAGCCTTGTTGGGGGTGTTCGGCCTACAGGTCTTTTTGGATGACCGCAAAGCCGCCACCCAGCTGCTCGATGACTTGAACAGGTCTTGCCTGGTAACGGGCTTGCGCAAGCGCAGAAACGAATCCATGGCCCCGCTCTACCGGCTGGCCGATCAGGCGTTCGAGCGTGTGACGCAGGCACCGGGCGTCGATGAGTGGCTGCAAAGCCACGGCTCAGTGCGCAGCGCGTTGGTGGGCTTGTACGGGCGCGATCTTCGGTTGCCCCCAGCGCGGTTCAGATGGCTCAAAGGCGTTGATCGTACCTTGTGGTATGCCCTGCACAGCGCAGACACCGCCAAGGTGTTTGTAGAGGGTGCAGGCGTACAGGCCCAGGCGCGGGCAGAAGTTTATGCCCACAAACTAGGGTTGCCGCGTCCGGGGTTGATGGTGACCCAGGCAATCGAAGGCCTTCAGACCGAATTGGAGAGCGTGGGCCTGGTCTTCGCCCGCGAAGTCGAAGTGGCCACGCCTCGTAAGGTTTCGGATATCCCGGTAATGACCGCGGTGTATGCCCCCCAAGTCGCCCAAGACGACGATACGCCGGCACCGGCATAACCACGCCTGCTTTGCAGCGTAACGCCTTTACAACGCTTTCAACCGTGCGGCTTCGCCACCAGCAGTGTTCACGCTGCCCATTCCTAATTTTGTTCAGAGGGATTCCCATGACCTCCGCGTATTCGCTTGCCCCTTTTTCAGCGTTCATCAAAGGCCATCACCTGGTGGTTAGCCGAGTCCTGGAGCAGCGCCACTACACGTATTGCAGCCTCGATCATCGTCAGCACCTGTCCTTCTACCTGGTCGATGGCCAAGTGGCCTGCCAGAGCGCTACCGCCCCGGCGTTCATGCTCCACACTGCCAATGCAGTAGAGGCGAATGACCTTCTTAACCAATTGACCGCAGCGCAGATGCGTCATAGCCAGCGCAAGACCTGGTTGAAAGCAGGCTGCCTGGGCGTGGCCGCGCTGACGCTGGCCGTGTATTGGGCAATCCAGGGCACGCTATTGCCTGACCTGGATCAAGGCGTGCCAATGCCCGCCAATGTTGAAAGTGCCACTCCAAAAGCGGCCATAGCGGCCCCCACGCCTACCCCAGTTCTTGCCCCTGCAGAACAACCGTCTGAACCAGCACAGCAGCCTACGACCCTGCCGGCCACGGACGGTTGGGCATTGCCAGAGAACGTCCGTGAAACGCTCCCAGCCAAGCTGCACAAAGCCGCTGAGCGAAATCTGTTTACCGTCAACTACTCCACGGGCCGTGCCCGCACGCTGTACGTGTTTGCAGATCCGCATTGCCCCAACTGCACACGGCTGGACCCTGCACTGAATGCCTTGTCTGACGCCTTCAACGTGGTGGTCTTCCCGGTTTCAGTGATCGGCAAGGAAAAATCGGTGGCCGATATCACCCCGGTGCTATGCCTGCCCCCGGATCAGCGGAAGGCCGCCTGGAACGCGCTGTTCGACCCGACCCGCGACGGGTTGAACCTGGGCCGAGAGGCCCAAGCAGGGCAGACAGAAGCGGCGTCGAAGGGCGTGGGTGCCAACTGCGACATGGCGCAGAAAGCCTTGGGTGTAAACGAGGTGGCCTACCAGGCGTACCGCATTCCAGGTACCCCGTGGGTGATCGCAGACGATGGCCGTTACGTTCCTCAAGCCTTGCTGAAGGACTCGGCCCAGCTCCAAACCTTCCTGGACAAGAAAAAGCCCGTCGATGGGCCGGGGGTACCAGATGCGGCCAAATGACTTTGCTGTTGATCGCGCACGCCTTAATCGCCGGGTGCATCACTCGGCGCTAGGGGATTGGTTCACTGGACCTGGCACCCTTGCCCTGGGCCTGGCCGGGTCCGTGATAGGGGGCTTTGTCTACCCCGTCAGCTTGTGGGTTACCTTGCCGGTGCTGTCGGTGTGGGCGCCCAGTATGCTGTTTGCGTCCTGGCAGATGCCCATGCGCATGCCAACAGACATGGCGCTTCCTGACCCCTCGACCAAACGCCAGGTGCCCGGCAAGCTGCTGGGCTTCCTGCCAATCACGGTCATGCGCACGGCCATGAGCAAGGCAGCCGGCATTCTGTACATGGGGTATTTGCGCGGCCGCGATGCAGGCCGCGAGCTATGGCTGTCCATGGACGATATGACGCGCCATATCCTGATGTTCGGTACCACCGGCGCCGGTAAAACCGAGGCCTTGTTGGGGTATGTGCTGGGCCAGCTCAGCTATGGAAAGGGGCTGATCTATTCAGACGGCAAGGCGCAAAACGACGTGGCCGCCGCGATTGTGTCCCTGGCCAGGCGCTATGGTCGTGAGGATGACGTTCGCGTCATGAACTTCATCACCGGAGGCCGTTCCAGGGCACAGGAACTGATTGATGACGTTAAAAACAGGGGGCAGACCAACACGATAAATGCGTTTGGCATCGCGCAGGAAACCTACATCATCAACCTGATGGACTCGATGTTGCCGCCCGCTGGCAATGATTCCTCCTGGCAAGATAAAGCCAAGGCCATGATCCAGGCCCTGGTGTTTTCCCTGGTGTACAAGTGCCGCCGCGAAGGCACGGTCATGTCCCAGCGCACGATCCAGGCGCATTTACCGTTGCGCCGTATTGCCAAGCTTTACATCCAGTCGGTTGAAGAACAGTGGCACGAGGAGGCCCGTTTACCGTTGGAAAACTACCTTGGGACGCTCGCAGGCTTTGACCTTGCCAAGGTGGATAATCCGTCGGAATGGGCGCCTGAAGCGATCAACCAACATGGTTACCTGATAAACCAGTTCACGCGCATGCTGGCCTTGTTCAACGACACCTATGGCCATGTGTTCGCCCGCGATGCCGGTGACATTGACCTTAAGGACGCCATACACAACGACCGCATTTTGGTGGTCCTGATTCCAGCGCTGGAAATCTCGTCGTCCGAGGCTTCGACGCTGGGCCGCTTGTACGTGTCGCAGGCCGCCATGACGTTGAGCCAGGACCTGGGCGAGAAGCTTGAGGGCAAGCCGGAAGATACGCTGGTCATTCGTAAGTACAAGGACCGTTTCCCGTTCCTATGGATTTGCGACGAGGTAGGGGCCTACTACACCGAAAAGCTGGGCGAGTTAGCCACGCAGGTGCGGTCCTTGGGCATTTGCTTGCTGTTGGCCAGCCAGGAGGCCCAACGGCTCAAATCGGCGGCAGGTGACAAGGTGTGGACGCTGATTGCGAACATGGGTACCCGTATCACCGGCAAAATAATGGACCCCAAGGACACCCTTGAAATCTTGCAGCTGATGGCCGGTACCGAGTACCTGCCGGAGATGAACAACATGGTCCGCCAGGCGGGCATGCTGGGGGGCAGTTGGGAGGACTCCGATACCTTGAGCTTGAAAGAGCAAAAGAAAGTCAGCGTCGAGGAAGTGCAGCAATTGCAGGAAGGCGAAAACATCACTCTGTTCAAGGGTGAAGTGATTCGCGGCAGCTCGTTGTATATCGATGACGTGGACAAACTGTCCAGGGAAGCGATCCAGATCAATCGCTTTGTCGAGGTGGCCCCCCCAGCGCTTGATACGTTGCTGGCCAGCGCGCCGGCGAAGATCCGACGCAGCTACCCGCGTGCAGATCGGGTTCAGCAGATCCTCTACCACTTGGCGATGAAACCTGGCCGCGCTGACCTGGAGAACCTGGTGCTGATCGATCCAGCACTAGCGGCCTTGAACGGACTGAACGAGGAATGGGCGCTTATCTGGCGGCGCCGGCCTGGTGCAGCGGTGCGCAGCACGTTGTTATGGCACACGGCGTTGCAGCGGATGCCCAAACGTGGCCACGGCTACACCGCGCAGTCGTCCACGGCGCAAGCACTGGCCGTCAGCACCCAGCGCTTGAATGACTACAAAGCGCAGCATGCCGATTTTGCCATTGAGCCGAAGGCGCAGGCCAGAACTAAGGCGCCCACCCCCCAGGCAGCACCCGTCATGCTAGGTGCCGGTGATCAACAATCGCCCCGTTTCGATGACGCGTTTTTGCACGGTAGTGACTTGAGCCAGCCGCCGCGCTTCGAGGACGAGTTTCGGTAGCTCGTGCGGCTGCTAGATGGCTATACAAACCGATGCAGCCTGTATCACCCTGAAGTTTCGAAGGAAGACCCATGACCTACGATGAGGCAATGGACGAAGACACCGTTATTAATCGGCAAGCTGCTGAGCGCGAATGTCGCTTGCACGCGTGCAGCGTAGAGGAAATGGTTGCCGCACTGGGCGACCATCCCGAGTATCAATCACAAGATGTTTTGCGCTGGCTCGGTTACTGAACCCGTCCACACGTAAACCCGTTTCGGAGCTTCCCATGGACACGACCCAGCGCCGCCTAAAAGTATCCTCAGACATGCTCAGAGGCCTGGCATCCCATCCTTCCCCCGGTCCTTCCCCAGAGAACCAACACAAAATCATTGTGGCCACACTGCGTACGGCCATCATTGATGGCCGCTTACCGCCTGGATACCGCATTACCCAACAGGTGATTGCAGAGGCATTCGACGTGAGCCGGATGCCTGTTCGAGAAGCGCTCAGGGCCTTGGAAATCCAAGGCTACCTGGTTGCTGATAGGTACACGTCTCACGTAGTGGTTTCGAGAGATGAGGCCTGGGAAGCCGACAATCTCTCAAGCTTCTTAAAAGCTATAGAGCACCAACATGCATCCTTGAGGTGCGCAGAAGCGCAACGGGACTTCAGAAGTCGAATCCTGTACTTTATGGGATCCATAGCGGCGGGTGGTTAGCAGAATGGTTTAAAAGGCCTTCATAGGCGCCACTGCTAGGGCTTGCCTATTTGTTCGTTGACAGAGGCTACGCAGATAGCTAGTCTCTGCGTATTACCGTGACACTTTTGGATTTGAGCATGTCTGAAGCCTTCAAAGCCTTCACCTACCGATGCGATGAAGACCTGAAAATCCGTTTTGATATCGCTCTGAAACAGATGCGTGGCAAGACGGCTTCTGAAGAAATTCGCATGGCAATAGAGCGCTTTGTAGTGGCGGTCGAATCTGGGCAAAAGCCACAACTGGAGATCGCAGTAGCGCGTAAATCCTAATAGCAGAAACCAAAAAGCCCCGCTTGCAGGCGGGGCTTTTTGGAAAATCATGAACAGGCCGTTTTGATAGGCGGAAAACCTGTTCACCAACGAACGTGAGTCGATTATGGCAATCACTGCGGCTTTGTGCAAGCCACAAAAATGTGATAGCTAGCGACTCACCGCTGAACGGCGGACATATGGAAAAGATTTCCACTCAGGCTATGCCATCCCTTGGCTTAAGCCGGTACAACAAGAAACACCCGACCCTGACGCGCTTCACCCCAGCCTATGGCCCCAGTGCCCCAGGCGGTGAAGCATGAGCCACCTCAAGGCCGTCAAGCTCGCCCCCTCTGATCCCCACTCCGCTTTGCGCAGATCGGCACGGCAACTCCCTGCCCGCCGTGCAATCCCGCGCCATCTCTCTGAACAGCAGCTCAAAAACCCCCTGATCCGCAGCGCCTACGAGCGCCTAAGCCACATGGACAGCTATCGTGGCCGCTACCTGCGCCGTTTGGATAGCGTCCACGGCGACCGCCGTACCCGCCGTGAGAAATTCCTGGCCATCGAGCGCGTAGCCGAACAGCTCCTGGTGCGCCTGGACCTGGCCACCAGCGTGCTGGGTTACATCGACCCCGCCAATGGCCGCTATGTGCTTAACACGCAGTGCGGCATTGCCGAGGACGCGGGTATCTCCGCGCCGGCGCTGTGCCGCCTGCTGAAAACCCTCGACGATGCCGGCTATGTGTATCGCCGGATCGAGCGCATTCGCCTGGACGAAAAGGACGACAACGGTTTGCACCTGGTGCGTACCCGTGTCCTGGTGCGCTTCACCAAACTGTTCTGGAAAGACTTGGGCCTGGCCTACGTCTACGAGCGCGTGCAGAAATCGGCCAAGAAGCGCCGCGATGCCCAGTTGCGTGACATCGAGCAACGCCGCTTGGGCGAGATGGAAAAGCACTCGCTGGAGCTGATGCGCCGTGACAAATCACGTGCACGCTGGGAGGCCAAGGAGGCCCGAGAAGCCAGAGAAGCCCGTGGTCACGCCGCACCGTCTGTGACGCCGAGGCAGGGGGCTTCAAAGCCATCTACTGATCCGCTGAACAGGCTGGAGCAGCTGTTAGCGTCGGTGGCCAACAGGAGCAAGTAACACCCCTTCTATGCCTTAAAACCGTATCCGCTCACGCGGAGGCTTCGTCACGCCTGCGATTTGAGGTCTTTTCCGGCTCCGATCGACACCCCGCCGTTGGGCTTGGAGCCAGGCAAAAACCGGCGAAATCTCACCCCAAAAACCGTTCCCAAGTCACCCCAAAGGGCTGTTTCTGTGGGTAGCTTTGAATAAATGGAATTTTATACCCCCTTCAGTAACCCCGTCCCGGAAAAACAGTGCTTTACGAGGTGAGAACCCCACCTCATAGAGCGTTAATGCCCACGCATTTCGTGCCGACGGCACGGCGTGGAGCGGTGAACTGAAGACCTCACCAGAACCAGTCTAAGCGGCCCAGGGCGGTACCCGCCCTGCCCTGGCCTAACGGCCACCCTTCGGGCGCTAAGACCCGGATACATCGGCCCCAGGCGGCTTTGCCACCTGCCGCCTCAACCGGGCGCGTGTGCGCGCTGGCTCTCATATTCAATAGCGCCTGAACGCCCGAACGGTGCCTTCAGTGAAGGCATGCGTTTTGAGGTTTCGGCCTGGCAGGAATGAAAAGGTGACGTGGCAGTCGCTGAGGGCATAACGGTGCATTTAACGCACCTTTGGGGGTACTTATGCGGATTCGGGGTACGAAAAATCTTGCCGGCTGCGATTTGGGTGTAATACTGTAAATGCATACAGTTCGAGTTACCTTCCATGGCCAAGAAACCCTCAACCCCACCACCACCGAAGCCTTATGACCTTTTAGCGATCCGATTGCAGCGCGCAATCAACAACCCAATCGCTCAGAAGAACAAGGCGGCCTTGCTGGAACGGTTTGAGGGTGATTGTGGGGATGCCTGGCAGCAGATCATGGAGGAGCTGGGCGACACGGATAACGTGACGCTGGCCTATCGCGACGATGGCCACGTCCAGATTTTTTGGACCGTTCTGCAGGACGATTGACCATGAGTATTGTTGTCCTGGGGCCGCTGGAGCCTTCCGTCTATCCCTTGCCGTTTTTCGCCTACCGGGTGCCTGCGGGCTTTCCGTCGCCGGCAGCGGATCACTTGGAAAAACACATCTCTCTGGACGAGCTGTTCGACCTTCGCGCACCGCATATCTACCTGGTGAAGATCGATGGCGACAGCATGATGGGCGCCGGCCTGTTCTCTGGGGACCTGGTGATTGTGGATCGAGGTCGCGAGGCCCGGCATGGCGATATCGTGATTGCCGCGCTTAACGGCGAGCCGGTGTGCAAGCGGCTGCACTGCAAAGGCACCGAGGTCATTCTTCAGTCCGAAAACCCCGCCTACCCCCAGCGGTTCATCCTGGAAAGCGATGAGATGGCCATTTGGGGTGTGGTGCGCTACAGCGTGCGCGATCATGCCTACGCATGAGCCCATCTTTGCCCTGGTGGACTGCAACAGCTTCTATGCGTCGTGTGAACGGGTGTTTCGGCCAGACCTGGCCAAGACCCCCATTGTCGTTCTCTCGAACAACGACGGCTGTGTAATCGCCCGTAGCTACGACGCCAAGCCTTTCGTGAAAATGGGCGCGCCGTACTTCCAGATCAAAGACACATTACGCCGGCACGGCATCGTCGCCTTCAGCAGTAATTACGCGCTTTACGGCCAAATCTCAGAGCGCGTCATGACGATTATCGAAAGCATGGTCGCGGACTCCGAGGTGTACAGCATCGACGAGATTTTCTGTGACCTTACCGGCCAGCCGGGCGACCTGACGGCTCTGGGCCGGTTGATCCGGGAGAAGGTGTTGCGCTGCACCGGCATTCCGGTCGGTATCGGCATCGCCCGAACCAAGACGCTGGCCAAGTTGGCCAACCATACCGCCAAGCGTTTGCAGCAGCAAACCGGAGGCGTGGTGGACATTTGCGACCCGTTCAAGCGTGACTGGGTGCTGCGCAATACTGCCGTGGCCGAGGTGTGGGGGGTAGGCCGGCGCCTGAATGGTCACTTGCAGGCGATGGGCATCCAGTCAGCCATGGACCTGGCCAAAGCCGATCCCGTGACGCTGCGCGCCAAGTTCAGCGTTGTCCTGGAGCGCACGGCCCGCGAGCTGGCCGGCGTGCCGTGCCTGGAGCTGGAAGACCCTGACCCACCGAAACAGGAGATTTGCTGTAGCCGCATGTTCGGCAAGCGGCTGACCGAGCTGGCCCCGATCAAGGAGGCTGTGGCCACGTACACGGCGCGGGCCGCCGAGAAGCTGCGCGCCCAGGGTTCGATGTGCAAGAAAATGCGCATCAGCGTGCGTACGGGCATGTTGGGGAGCCCGCAGAATTCGGAAAAAATCGTACGCTAACAGTTCAAGCGTCCCGGCCACGCCTGACTGTAGCTTGTTGACTGGTCAATCTGTCTCGCGGGTAAAGCGATAGAACAAGTTCGGCTCGCTGACCACGTACAAATACCCTTCATCGTCGATGGTTACGCCTTCGGCTTGGGGTATGCCTTTCAGCAAACCAGCAAACCCCCTCGCCAAGGAGCGGAAACTCACCACCGTGCCCTCATCGGTCATTTCAATCAGCAGTTTCGACTCGTCGCTCAGCAATATCAGATGACCGCTCTGTTGATCGAAGACGACCGAAGACAAGTCAGTGGCAAATACCTTGTCTTTTACTAAGCTGGACAGGTCGCGGACGTGCAGGGAAAAACCTCCTGTCAGACTGGCACGAAGGCCGCTCACCTCAAGCAATTGGCGAGGGTCACGCTCCTTGGTCACAAACAGGCGGTCACCTTCCAGGTCGTAGGCGAGCCCTTCAAGGCCTTTGTTGCCCTCTTTGCCAAGTGCCAAGGTCAGAGCTGGATACTGGTTTCGGCTCAATGAGCGGTCAGAAGAAAGCTTGCCGTTTTCGTCGATGGGGACATCCACGATAACCAGGCTCTGCCGACGCTCCTCGGCAATTACCAATTGACCGTTGCCGGCATAAGACACCGCTTCCACATCGTGGAAGCCATCCAGGCTGTAACGTCGCTCCACGTCACCGTCACGGCTTAGGGCCAGCAGTTCGTTCGGGCCATTGGTAACCGCCCACAGCAGTTTTAGATCAGGGTCGAAGGTCAGGCCCGAAAGGTTATTGTCCACACCGGGAACCGGTCTAGCATCCAGTTCAACCCGATAGCCAGGCAGCCAAACAGAACGTTCCTGCCAATCGTCTGTGTGCCAGTGGGTCTTGATCCAGAAGTACAGACGATCATCAAGGTGATGAGTACGTACTTGGAATACGGTGAGCAACACAAGGCACAGAAGCGCCCACATCCAAACACTTACTTTCCGTGTTCTGCCCAGCCAGTTTTTAGCCATCAAATACATTAGAAGTCTCGTTAAATGGGACTGACGCCACCAGCCGTGATGGTTTCAACCCGACTCGGTGCGGCTGGCACAGGTGACGCAAAACGGCGTGGCCGGATCGAATTCCAAGCGGCCCGAGGCGATCAACTCGCCGCATTGGTTACACCAGCCATACTCACCCTCGTGCCAACGCTTGAGGGCCAGTTGGAGGCGGACGCGTTCATGCTGCGCCCGACTGCGGATGGCATCGTTCATTGCTTGCTGCTGGAGTGCATCCATCCTCGACAAACGCCCTACCTTGCTTTGATCCAGCTCTACCGATTGCGAGCGAGACTCAGCGTCTTCCAGCAATCGATCCAGCTCGGCAGCCCGCTGTTCCAGCAGGGTCTTGAAATGGGCAAGATCGAGGGCGTCCTCCAAGGCCATTAGCGCAGCAGTAACAGCGGACTGGTTGTGGTGCGGAGCATGCTGGTCGTGGTGCTACCGACCAGGAATTGCCGGATACGGGAATGGCCATAGGCCCCCATCACCAGCAGATCGATGCCATGCTCTTTCTGATAGGCGTGCAAGGCAGGTTCTATCTCGCCGCTCCGAGTCTCCGCACGAACAGTGAACCCGGCGTTGATCAGCACTTTCTGCGCCCAGTCCAGCTGCGCGGACGCTTCATCGCTCACGGGCCCAACCATGACCAGGTGGATCGGCAGTCCCTTCAGCAGCGGGCTGGCTGCCAGCATCTCCACACCCTTGCGGGTAGTAGCGCCGCCATCGAATGCCAGCATCGCGCGCTCGGGCTTTTGGAAGTTGGCCGGGGTGACCAGGATTGGTCGGTGCATGATACGAATCACGCTCTCCAGCTGGCTTCCGACATGCTGACTCAGACCGCCGCTAGACTCGCCCTGGCGACCGATGACCAGCAGGCGCGTTTCGCTTTGTAGCTCTTGCAGGCTTTCCAGCAGATCGCCTTGGCGTTGCTTGGACTCCGGTGCGGCCACACCATCCTTCATGGCACGCTCTTTCGCGGCCGCAAGCATGATCCGCCCTTGTTCAAGGGCCAACTTGCCGCGCTGTTCATCCAGGGAAGCAAGCTCATCGAGTAGGTGCTCGCGGCTGCCAAGCCCGATATTGCCACTCAGATTCGCTGCAACCGGGTACTGGCGCTGATCCAGCACATGCAGAAAGGTCAGTGGTGCTTCCAGGCTCAGACTGGCCCAGGCTGCGTAGTCGCAAACGGCTGGGGACGAGGCGGAACCGTCGATACAGGCAATTACGTGGGTCATTGTTGTTCTCCTTCTCAGTGGCCCATGAGTTGATCAATGGCGTCGGGTTTATCGTGAACGCCGAAGCGATCCACGATAGTGGCGCTCGCTTCGTTGAGGCCCAGCACTTCGACTTCGGTGCCTTCGCGGCGGAACTTGATGACCACCTTGTCCAGGGCGGCAACGGCGGTTATATCCCAGAAGTGGGCACGGTTCAGGTCGATGGTTACCTTGTCCAAGGCTTCCTTGAAGTCGAAGGCTGCGACGAACTTGTCGGCCGAGCTGAAGAACACCTGGCCGGTGACCGCGTAGAGGCGGTGTTCGCTGGTTTCGTCCAGCGAAGAGCTGATCGCCATGTAATGGCCAACCTTGTTGGCGAAGAACATCGCGGCCAGCAGCACGCCGGCCAAGACGCCGAAGGCCAGGTTGTGGGTGGCCACCACGACCACCACGGTGACGACCATGACAATGTTGGTCGACAGTGGGTGCTTCTTCAGGTTGCGCAGCGAATCCCAACTGAAGGTGCCGATGGACACCATGATCATCACTGCCACCAGCGCAGCCATCGGGATCTGCTTCAGCCAGTCGCCGAGGAATACCACCATCAGTAGCAGGAATACGCCTGCGGCCAGGGAGGACAGACGAGAACGACCGCCGGATTTAACGTTGATGATCGACTGACCAATCATCGCGCAACCTGCCATACCGCCGATTAGGCCCGAAGCAATGTTGGCCACGCCTTGACCCTTGCACTCGCGGTTCTTGTCACTGGAGGTGTCGGTCAGGTCGTCGACAATGGTCGCGGTCATCATCGATTCCAACAGACCGACCACGGCCAGCGCTGCCGAGTAAGGGAAGATGATGGCCAACGTCTCGAACGTCAGCGGCACGTCAGGCCAGAGGAAGATTGGCAACGTATCTGGCAGTTGACCCATATCACCGACCGTGCGGATATCCAGCCCAACCGACATGGCGACGGCGGTCAGCACGATGATGCACACCAGCGGCGATGGGATGAGCTTGCCGATCTTGGGGACATAGGGGAACAGATAGATGATGCCGAGGCCCGCGGCTGTCATGGCGTAGACGTGCCAGGTGACATTGGTCAGCTCGGGCAGCTGAGCCATGAAGATCAGGATTGCCAGCGCATTGACGAAGCCGGTCACCACCGAGCGCGAGACAAAGCGCATCAGCGAGCCGAGCTTCAGGTAACCGGCGGCGATCTGCAACACACCACACAGCAGCGTGGCAGCCAGCAGGTATTCGAGACCATGATTCTTGACCAGGGTCACCATCAGCAGTGCCATGGCCCCAGTTGCGGCCGAGATCATGCCGGGTCGGCCACCGACAAAGGCGATCACCACGGCGATACAGAAAGAGGCGTACAGGCCGACCTTGGGGTCAACCCCGGCAATGATCGAGAAGGCGATGGCTTCAGGGATGAGGGCCAGGGCGACCACAAGACCGGCGAGGATGTCGCCACGGATGTTGGAAAACCAGGTTTGTTTTAACGAGTGGAGCATCAGAATTCCCAAGGCAATGGATCGCGCAGCACAGCACGGCGCAAGCCATGTGCAGCTGGTCGATACGAGGTCAAATTGTCGGATGTAGGGGGGCTGTGGAGGGTGTTAAAACCGAAGGCACAGCAGAGCGTGACTGCTGGCGGAGCAAGCAGTCACAGATGATGCGGGGGGCGAAGCGCTATGGCGGCGTAGGCAGCCAGATCATGTTTTGCAGGGTAAGCATGAGGTCTTATCGAATGTCTTTGGTAACTCAATGGCCGCGACAGTCTACAGGAAGAGGGCAATTTCTGCGAGTCAACCCCGACTAGGGCGTCCAGCTTGGATGTCAGCCTGAGCTATACCCTAACTGGATGTCAGGCAAGGCCGCACCGCGCCGTCAGAATAGAGTCCGCTTTCACATTCTTTGACACATGCTTGCCAAGGTCATAGATTTCAGCCTGACAAATTCAAGGCTTCGGGCGCAATGGAACCAAAAACCAACGTAAGCCCTACAGCCCATGGAGGCATCTTGCAGGGACAACGCATCGGTTATGTCCGGGTCAGCAGTTACGATCAGAATCCGGAGCGGCAACTTGAGCAAGTCGAGGTCGGCAAGCTGTTCACCGACAAAGCCTCGGGCAAGGACACCCAGCGTCCCCAGCTGGAGGCCATGCTCGGCTTCGTCCGCGAGGGCGACACCGTTGTGGTGCACAGCATGGATCGCCTGGCCCGTAACCTCGATGACTTGCGACGCCTGGTGCAGAAGCTGACCCAGCGCGGCGTGCGTATCGAGTTCCTGAAAGAGGGCCTGGTGTTCACCGGCGATGACTCGCCGATGGCCAACCTGATGCTGTCGGTGATGGGGGCCTTCGCCGAGTTCGAGCGCGCCCTGATCCGTGAGCGGCAACGGGAGGGCATCGCCCTGGCCAAGCAGCGCGGCGCGTACCGGGGCCGCAAGAAGGCCCTGTCCGACGAGCAGGCTGCTACCCTGCGTCAGCGGGCGTCAGTCGGAGAGCCCAAAGCGCAGCTTGCCCGCGAGTTCAACATCAGCCGGGAAACTCTCTACCAGTACCTACGCACGGACGATTGATACATGCCGCGTCGCTTGATCCTCTCGGCTACGGAGCGGGATACCCTGCTCGCGTTGCCGGAAAGCCAGGATGACCTGATCCGCTACTACACCTTCAACGACTCCGACCTGTCGCTGATCCGCCAGCGGCGCGGCGACGCCAACCGCCTGGGCTTCGCGGTGCAGCTCAGCCTGCTGCGATATCCAGGCTATGCGCTGGGCAGCGACAGCGAGTTGCCCGAGCCGGTCATCCAGTGGGTGGCCAAGCAAGTTCAGGTCGACCCAACGAGTTGGGCGAAATACGGCGAACGCGACGTGACTCGCCGCGAGCACGCCCAGGAACTGCGCACCTACCTACAACTGGCCCCGTTCGGCCTGTCCGACTTCCGCGCCCTGGTGCGCGAGCTGACCGAGTTGGCCCAGCAGACCGACAAGGGGTTGCTGCTGGCCGGCCAGGCGCTGGAGAGTCTGTGGCAGAAGCGGCGCATCCTGCCGGCGCTGAGCGTGATTGACCGGGCCTGCTCGGAAGCCATTGCGCGGGCCAATCGCCGGGTCTACCGCGCCCTGGTCGAACCACTCACGGACTCGCATCGGGCCAAGCTGGACGAGCTGTTGAAGCTCAAGGCCGGCAGCAGCATCACCTGGTTGACCTGGTTGCGGCAGGCCCCACTAAAACCGAACTCCCGGCACATGCTCGAACACATCGAGCGGCTGAAGACATTTCAGCTGGTGGATTTGCCCGAAGCTCTGGGCCGGCACATCCACCAGAACCGCCTGCTCAAGCTGGCCCGCGAGGGTGGGCAGATGACGCCCAAAGACCTCGGTAAGTTCGAGCCGCAGCGGCGCTACGCGACCCTGGCCGCCGTGGTGCTGGAGAGTACGGCGACCGTGATTGATGAGCTGGTCGATCTGCACGACCGCATCCTGGTCAAGCTGTTCAGCGGCGCGAAGCACAAGCATCAGCAGCAGTTCCAGAAGCAAGGCAAGGCGATCAACGACAAGGTGCGCCTGTACTCCAAGATCGGCCAGGCCCTGCTGGAGGCCAAGGAAAGCGGCAGCGATCCCTACGCCGCCATCGAGGCGGTGATTCCCTTGGACGAGTTCACCGAGAGCGTCAGCGAGGCCGAGCTGCTGGCCCGGCCGGAGGGCTTCGACCATCTGCACCTGGTTGGCGAGAACTTCGCCACCCTGCGCCGCTATACGCCGGCCTTGTTGGAGGTGCTGGAACTGCGCGCCGCCCCGGCTGCGCAAGGCGTGCTGGCGGCCGTGCAGACCCTGCGCGAGATGAACGCCGACAACCTGCGCAAGGTGCCGGCCGATGCGCCCACCGCCTTCATCAAGCCGCGCTGGAGGCCGCTAGTGATAACCCCGGAAGGCCTCGACCGGCGCTTCTACGAAATCTGCGCCCTGTCAGAGCTGAAGAACGCGCTGCGCTCCGGCGACATCTGGGTCAAGGGCTCGCGGCAGTTCCGCGACTTCGACGACTACCTGCTGCCGGCAGAGAGGTTCGCCGCGCTCAAGCATGCGCAGGCTCTGCCCCTGGCGATCAACCCGAACAGCAACCAGTACCTGGAAGAACGCTTGCAGCTGCTGGACGAGCAGCTGGCCACCGTCACCCGCCTGGCCAAGGACAACGAGCTGCCCGATGCCATCCTCACCGAGTCAGGGCTGAAGATCACCCCACTGGATTCCGCGGTGCCCAATACCGCGCAGGCGCTGATCGACCAGACCAGCCAGTTGCTGCCGCGCATCAAGATCACCGAACTGCTGATGGACGTGGACGACTGGACGGGCTTCAGTCGCCACTTCACCCACCTGAAGGACGGTGCCGAGGCCAAAGACCGGACATTGCTGCTGTCAGCGATCCTGGGCGATGCGATCAACCTCGGGCTGACCAAGATGGCCGAGTCGAGCCCCGGCCTGACCTACGCCAAGCTGTCCTGGCTGCAAGCCTGGCACATCCGAGACGAAACCTACTCGGCGGCCCTAGCCGAGCTGGTCAACCACCAGTACCGTCATACCTTCGCCGCTCACTGGGGCGACGGCACGACCTCTTCTTCCGATGGCCAGCGCTTCCGGGCGGGCGGTCGGGGCGAAAGCACCGGGCACGTCAACCCGAAGTACGGCAGCGAGCCGGGGCGGCTGTTCTACACCCATATCTCCGACCAGTACGCACCGTTCAGCACCCGCGTGGTGAATGTCGGCGTGCGCGATTCCACCTATGTGCTCGACGGCTTGCTGTACCACGAGTCCGACCTACGGATTGAGGAGCACTACACCGACACGGCTGGCTTCACCGATCACGTCTTCGCCTTGATGCACCTGCTGGGCTTCCGCTTCGCACCGCGCATCCGCGACCTCGGCGAAACCAAGCTGTATGTTCCGAATAGCGTCCAGGACTACCCGACATTGCGCCCAATGGTTGGCGGTACCCTGAACATCAAGCATGTCCGCGCCCACTGGGACGACATCCTGCGCCTGGCCAGCTCGATCAAGCAGGGCACCGTCACTGCCTCGCTGATGCTGCGCAAGCTCGGCAGCTACCCGCGCCAGAACGGTCTGGCCGTGGCCTTGCGCGAACTGGGCCGGATTGAGCGCACACTGTTCATCCTCGACTGGCTGCAAAGCGTAGAGCTACGTCGCCGCGTGCATGCCGGACTGAACAAGGGCGAGGCGCGCAACTCCCTGGCCAGGGCGGTGTTCTTCAACCGCCTCGGCGAAATCAGGGATCGGAGCTTCGAGCAGCAGCGCTACCGGGCCAGCGGTCTCAACCTGGTGACGGCCGCCATCGTGCTGTGGAACACGGTGTACTTGGAACGCGCCACCCAGGCGATGGGCGAAGCGGGGAAGTCGGTGGATGGCGAGCTGCTGCAGTACCTGTCGCCGCTGGGGTGGGAGCACATCAACCTGACCGGCGATTATGTCTGGCGGCAGAGCCGCAGGCTGGAGGACGGGAAGTTTCGGCCGCTAAGGCTGCCCGGAAAACCTTAGCGTACGATTTTTTCCGTTTTCTCTATTCGCCCCATGTTCAACCCAGACGAGGCCAAATACGCAAACGGCGTCCTGGTCGAGTTGCCCTACCCTACCCATGACACCTTGCTGATGACCAATGCGGCCACACAGGCCGTAGAGCGCATTTTCAGGGAAGGGTATCGCTACAGTAAGGCCGAGGTGTTGTTGCTAGACCTGCGGCAACCTGGGGAGTACACGGGGGATTTATTTGCACTCACCCAGCCGAAGAAGTGTGAGCAGCTGATGAAAACCTTGGACAGTATTAACGCCCGGTGGGGCCGGGGCACGCTGCGCGCCGCTACGGTGCCGATAGAGCCAGACTGGGGCATGCGCCGTGAGCTAATGAGCCAGAGCTATACAACACGCATAGATGAGCTATGGACGGTCCATGCACGTTAGGCAGTGTTCCATTTTTCGTGAACAGCGTGCGACTATAAGCCTGCGGACATGTTGTGATTCGCTACAAAGCTGAATCATAATATTTATTAAATAAGGCCTGCGTCTTTTAATGCCTGAAATAATACAGTAAATAAAAAATATGTGTTAAACCAGATAAAAATATTCTAAAAGGATAACATAATGTCAAAAGATAAGTCAGACCCCTCAAGAAGACCACCGTCGGCAATAAGACAGGAGGTGCGTCAAAGGTGTGGGTTTGGTTGTGTAATTTGCGGCATGCCTCTATATGAGTACGAACATATGGAGGAATGGGCAAAGGTCAGAAGGCACGTGGCTTCAGAAATTACTCTACTCTGTGATAGTCATCATCGAGAAAAAACAAATAAACTATTGCCGATAGAGAAAGTGCGAGAAGCAGATAAAAATCCTTATAATCTGCAAATTGGGAGATCCAACCCTTTCAAACTCTGGTATTCGGGGACCGTGGCAGAAATAGTGATTGGAGGTAATTCATTTGAAAATGATTTCACCATGTATCCAACATTTTCGGCAATCGTGATAGACGGAATTTCTCTTCTAGATTTTTCCATACAAGATGGGCAGCTTTTGTTGAGTGCGGTCGTTTTTGATGAGTCAGGAAAGTGTGTGCTTGAAATTCACGAAAATAGCCTGGAGTATTCGGTAGCGGCGTGGGATGTTGAATTTACTGGCACAACACTTACCATACGGCAAGGCTTTAGAAAAATACTATTTGAGATAGAACTGTCTCCGCCGAATAAGATACAGGTTACAAGAGGAGTAATTTGCTTAGGGCAAGTTACGGTAGAAGTTAGAAAGGATGCGGTAGTCAATCTATACAATGGCTCTACCATAAGTGGGATGCGTGGAGGTAACAATGGAGTTGGAATAAACTATAATGGGCCAATTGATAGAGCTGTTATCTATGGATTGATTGAAAATGCCGATAAAGATTATTTTAAGGACTTGCTTTTACGTCACCTTTACGAAAGGGATAAGTTAGAAGCAGACCCGCAGACTGAGTTTGCTAAAGATTTTGAAGATGAAGTGGTTGACCTGGATGACAAACAATTCGTAGCTTGTAGATTTAAAAATACAAAGCTAGTTTTTTCAGGAGGTCTTCCTAGAGGGATGTATTACTGTCATTTTGAAGAAGGGGTTTCTATAGATTTCAACGAGGCAGCCGAGAATACAGTAAGTTTTTTAAGAATGCTCTATAATAGTTTTGGAGTTGGCGGCCGAAACGCAGCTACTAATATATTGAATATGATTACAGAAGAAAATAAATAAACTTGGTATGTGAGCATCTGCGCTCAGTCGTTAGGAAACCGATGAGCGCTAGACTCTTCTTAGAGGGAAAAATCAATCAGCATTGCTGTGTCGGAGAGTGTAGGCGAGCAGTCATATCCACACCAAGGGCCTTGGTTACTGCTAGCAGAGTTTTCAACGTAGGATTACCTTGAGGGCTGAATGAACGATAAAGTTGCTCTCGGGACAGGCCAGTTTCACGGGAAAGCTCAGTCATGCCCTTGGCGCGCGCAACGACTCCAAGTGCCTTGGCAATGTATTCAGCATCCCCAGTTTCAAAGGCGTCAGAAAGAAATATTGCAATCGCTTCAGGGCCGTCTAACGCTTCGGCCGGATCATAATCGTAGAGTACTTCGCTCATTTTCAGCTCCAAGTAGCCGCTAATTTTTTTGCCATTTCAATGTCACGGGATTGACTGCTCTTGTCTCCCCCGCATAGCAATATTACTAATTCATCGCCGCGCTGCTGAAAGTAAACCCGATAACCAGGACCATAGTGAATCCTTAATTCGCTTATACCTTGACCTACTGGTGAAACATCACCCATAAGCCCGTGCGCTGCCCTGTAAACTCTAGCAGCGATTGCCGCTTTGGCGCGTTTGTCCTTGAGCTTACGCTCCCATGCCATATACGTTGAAGTTTGTTTAATCGTTTTCATGCATACCATTGTAGTCTATAAACTACAGTTGATCAAGTGCCGT
Organism: Pseudomonas sp. DC3200b2; assembly: GCF_049895785.1. Classification (NCBI taxonomy): domain Bacteria; kingdom Pseudomonadati; phylum Pseudomonadota; class Gammaproteobacteria; order Pseudomonadales; family Pseudomonadaceae; genus Pseudomonas; species Pseudomonas sp. DC3200b2. The sequence continues at coordinate 50,662 of NZ_JAFCTA010000011.1, forward strand.
TTAAACAATTTATATTGCTAAGTTTGCCATATAGTTCTATAGTCTGTTAGTGCGCACTTTGTATAGTCAGCTATAAGGTTGGAGTCAAAATATGGTACTTGAAGATTCTCGGCGTGCTCTAAGCTATAAAGCTGCTGTTGAAGCTGGTTTAGAGCTTCAATCTTATGCTTGGGCAGACGTTCCAGAAGGCAAGTGGGATGCGCGCTTAGATTTTAAGGTCTGGTCTAATAACACAGCTGCTGGTCATTTGGTCTGCTACTTTACATCGTTAAATGATGGAAACCGTTATCGCCTCTCAGCGTTCCGCGCTAGTAAACCAGTAGATAGATGTTATACACCAAAAGACGGTATTATTGACTTTTCTTCACAGGGCTTGAATGGACAAAAATTCTCATTAACTGTTGGAAGGACGGCCAAGTCACAAGTTTCTTGGCTTGCCGCTGAGCTAGCTGAAAAAAACTAATAGATCAACAGCAGGAATAACACAATGCGTTTTAAAATTAGGTTTACCGTAGCAGCTTTGCTTTTGGCCCTTAGCTGCTCAGCACAAGCTAATTCATTTACCGGGACGTGGATACACAAAGACGGTAAGACTACTGAGTCTGTGGTAATCCAGCCTGATAAAGACGGATACTCTGCTACAAGCACCACTGAGCCCAAGGCTTTAGACGTGTGGGGTCCATTTTCTATGGATTTAATTCGAGTTTCTGATCAGCTACTCATTGATCGTGAAACCCGCGAAAATCGTTGGGAGCTATTGCCTGACGGTAGCGCAAAAAGCTACATGCGTAACAAGCCAGAGATATTCCAGCGATTGAAATAAGCTGGTGAGAAAATCGTCTTAAGGAGGAACTAATGCTAAAGTCTTTTTTATTTCATACTACACCACTGCTCAAGAAACTGCGCACGATAACCTTCTTTCTCGCTTTTGTTCTGATTGTCTTATACGTAATAAGCATTGAAATAGCGTCCGCATCTGATCCGCAATTCGACTCTCAAAAGTATCTTGATATATATGGTCCTTTTATCATTGGAACAATTGTATTCTCAGTTATATGCGAACTACTTATCATGATGATTAAAAGCGGTCCTGTAAAGATAGAGGCTGCAATTATTGTTGAAGGCATAAAATTAAGCGAAAAGCAGTCGATGGCCGTTCGGATGGCTTTGAAAAATTATTGTGAAGATTTTCAGCTAAAAGGAGACAATCAAGAATATCGGACTTCAGGCGGCTATGATGTAAAGCAGGCTATAGATGTTTTAAAAATGATAAACCACGGCTAACGCCAAATTTGATAAGGGAGATTAAAATGGCTGTCCTGTCCGTCGAGCAACTCAATAGCCTGGATCAGTACATGAATGATCCTACTATCCAGTACCCACAACGAATTCGATATTTCTTCTACACCTGCAAAGAACAGGTATCAGGACAGTACAGGGTAGGAGTCGTAAAACGTCTTGACCAAGTTCTGGCAGCGGCCTTGCTTGTAAAGCAGGAATGGCACGACAGCCTTAAACTGGTGCTTTCACAGGCCGTTGAGCTTAATGCGCTTCACAGCAGTGACTGTGAGACGTTTTTGTCTCACCTGGTGCGTTGCACTCCCACCAAGCATGACAGGCCTCCTGCCCGTCAGTATCGCCGCGTAGGCCAGCCTCGCGCTTATTGATTCAGTGCGTGGTCAGTCCTCGGCACCGAGGACTGACCACGCCCGTGTCATCGCTACCTCCCTCCCCCGCTCCCCCGAAAAACTCAGGAATCT
>NZ_JAFCTA010000012.1:0-49198 GCF_049895785.1 Pseudomonas sp. DC3200b2
CAGCACACCCATTTGTTGCAGGTAGTCCATGAAGGTGTGGGACCGATCGCCGGTGGAACGGGCGATCATCCACTGGATACCCGACCACATCAGGCAACACAGGCCCAGGGTGCCGCCCAGGGCATACAGGGCCAGACGGATGTTGGTGCCCCAGGTCTGCAACGTCTCCTGCCAGTCAGCCGAGGCAAAGCCCGGCATGCAGGCCACAGCTACCAGCAGAATGCACAGTTCGGTTTTGTTGGGGACAAGGCTTCGCTTGGTCATCATTGATCTTCCTTAACGGTCGGGGAGGTTTCTTGCGGGGTTGATGCGGGAACGGCGGAAACAGCAGGTGGAGCGGGTGGAGCAGAAACCGGGGCGGGCGGTGGATAGCGTGGGTATTGCCGAAGCACGTCCCAGCTTTCGTACACCGGCTGCACGGTGGTTACGGGTTCGGCGGTTGCGCGCTGTAGCCGGCTTTGCGCTGGCTGAGCGCCGCCTTCCAGGGCTGGCACGCTGATGTCTGCGTTGGCCAGCACACGTTGAACGTGACTACTGCCGCCAAAGTCGGCTTCGGCCTGGAAGCCGCGTGTGAGGTTGCCGCTGTAGTAGCAGGAGATGGCCTTGCGCAAGGCGCCTTGCGGGTCGGGGTCGGCTTCAGCCGCAGCGGTGTAACAGTCCTGCAAAAGCTGCGCGGTCATGCGCAGGTTGGTGCAGGGCTCGAACATGGTTTCGGGGTGGCTGACATCGAAATGCTGCCGGTTGATCTGGCCCAGGCCGATGCTGAAGTTGGCGCCCTGCCCTACCAGCTTTTTCACCGTCAACACCGCTTCATCCAGGCTTTGTGGCTGACGCGGCAAGGCTCCGCCCACGACCCCAATGGCCCAGGGATTGAAGGAGGATTCTGTTTTGACGATAGGGGTAAGCGTGGCGGGGTGTATCGAGGGGGCGCATTGCATAGCCAGGGCCAAGAAGGCACTGGTGGTGAGCATTTAAAACTCCATGAGGGATAGCGGAATTTAAGACTCCTGAATTTCTTTCAGTAGCTTTTCCATGGCTTCCTCCAGGTAGTTATCGACTACATATTGGGCCATCTGCGAAGCCGTGATTTGACGCTTGCCCCTGTAGCTCACATCAATAGCCGATTCGGAAAGTGTATTGAAACGCTCAGCGCCGATATAGATGACTCGAACATCCGCTTTAGCGCCAATTTTTCCACGATCTTTCAGGGACATAAAATCTCCAGACACGAAAAAAACACCGCGTATGCAGTGTTTTTAGATTTGATTTGACAGGTAAGGAATTAGCTAGAATTAGCTAATAAGGTCATTCACGAATGGCTGCTCAATTGCAGAGTAAATCTGCGAGCTAGCAGGAAGGCGATTCAAGAGGCTTTTCTCTTTCTGCAAAATCTCAAAGAGGGCCACTTGTCTATCCGGCACCGACTTTATCAGGGTAATGGCTTCAAGCCTGGCAAGAAGCTCAGGGGAGACATTGCGATGTTCGATTTTAGCGATTTTCTTGTCAGTTCTGACCAACAACGAGCCCTTGATTGCTTCGATCAAGGAATCAGAAATGGTCGCCAAGACACCACCGAAGCTAACGAACTCATTGACGCCTGAAAGCTGCAACACCGCTGAGGTGTGTACCATTTCAGGGTCCAGCCGTACAAAAAGGTAACCCGGGAAAAGCTGAGTTTCTGAGGTGCGGACGCCGTTACAGTCGGCTCGTTTAGTCACTTTCAGCTTGGTCGGAGAAAAAACCTCGGCTCCTAGAGCCCTGATGCGGTGTACGAGTAGCTGAGCAGCTTTAGGGTTATGAGTGATGAGATACCATCTGGACATCCTTTTACCTCCTACAACTGGGCACGCTCCGCCACAAACGCGCCGTCTGTATTTCTTCCTGGCCATGCAGCAGTAACCTTGGCCGAATCCGTGGATCCTATTGCGGGGGCTGATTATACGTACAGTACAAAAAATTGCCACAACACATTTCCTCACCGCAATAATAGGCTCTTCATAGCTCTTTAACAAGCATTTTCGCTTAAAATGCGATTTTGCACTGTTAAAACCACATAAACCCTTGAAAATCAAAGTCTTTTGGGCGCCAAAAAATGAGTTCTATAAAAAAGATCATCGGCTCTCGCATCAAGGCGCACCGTAAAATCAAAGGGGTAACGCAATCTGCTTTGGCTGAGGCTATTGATTGCGAAGTGACATCAATCGGTAGGTACGAGAGGGCAGAAACCGCCCCAGATGGGGAGCAGTTAATTAGAATGGCGGAATACTTCGGCATATCGCCAATGGATTTCCTCCCTGTAAAAACCGACGTGACCCGCCAGACAGTCCTGGATATGCGTTCGGAGCTGACAGACCTCATTTTCCAAATCAACGATCCCAGGCAGCTGGAACGGTTAATTAGCGTAGCTCAGGAATTTACAACGCCGGATCGTAAAGGACGTTAAGGAAAAGTCTAGAATTTTCTGGTAAAAGGTTGCTTTTCAACCGGAGCTTTTGACTTTATGCAGCCACACATAGGTCAGGGTAAATATGAATAATAATTATTTCGCCAACCTTATTAGCAATATGGGTAGCTCCCACAGCGCCTTGATAGAGAAAGGTTTGATTCCCGATACGGAGTTGGTACACCTTTATGAAGATGACGACACATTGGAGCTAGAAATAGCGCCAGGCGTTGAACTTGTCTTTTACTCAGAAACGCAACGCTTCGAAATGATTACACTATCATTCACAAGAATCTCAAAGAATGTGACAGACGATTTCAAAGCTTTTTTACCCAAACCACTTAATCGCATAGAGAGTCAGACTGAAGTTCATAAGGAGTTGGGGGCTCCTATGTTCACCAAGTCGCAGCTGGATTTGTTTCCTACAGAACTATATGGATGGGATGTTTACCAACTAGATTCTTGTTTACACCCCGAAGCAATGTTGGACATTCAATATAACAAGGAAATGTTAATAAGTAATATCTTAATATCCTTGATGGATAAAAGTGTCTAACCTAGTCAAGACTATCTTTTTTTTAAAACGCCGGCTTAGGGCAGTGCCCCTAGTTTAGCGCTTGCACAAGATACAACCTTGTACTTTCAGCCTCGGGTGACATAACAATGAACGAGCTTCGGCTTGGATGGGAACCAACCAACGGCACACCCATAGAGGAAATCGAAAGAAAATTACGTGAATTTACCGACAACCGGGGAGGTGTCCTCATTCTCGGAAATGCAACGCTGATCGCCATTCCACAAAGGCCAGACGCGATCGAACTGGCAAAAAAAGTCATGAACGAAGCCCGTTTCATCGTTGATTTCCAAGTAATTCCACTAAAAGATGGAGATTACATGGTAGCGTTCCATAACGTAATATCTGTATTCGTCGGAAAAGATGAGTTCAGCACGAAAAAAGCTGAAATAGAGTCAAGGATCGAAGATTTAAAATTTCCGGGAGAAATTTTAATTTCACCACCAAACGAAAACTCTAAACATACCATTATAGGTCTTTATGCCAGGGGAAAATTACAAAAAGATGCTTACGAGTTCACCGCTTATAAGCATTTGTAAAATTCCCTAGAGCGCCTTCGAGAATATACGTAGGCGCTACCAGAATAATTATTTTTTTCCTTCAGAAGCTTCTAACGCATCCAAACATTGTTTGAACAGTACACCTAGCTTGTTGATTCCCTTCTGTTCGGCAATGCGGTAGAACCGTTCCTTATCGTCTTCGTCCACACGGATATTGAACTGTACCTTCGGGGGCTCCGCTGACTTCCCAAAAGGACGTCGCCTAGCACCTTCGGGCTCCTGGGGCCTTACTGGCTCACGCGACGGCCAGTTGTTAGCTTGCGCTATCGCGTCGATATCGCTCGCTATCGTTACGTTAGCATCTTCATCTTTGGGTTTGAATTTTTTCAAATTAGCAAACGGATCGGGCCTGTTTGACTCTGTCATAGCTTCAACTCTCTTTCTAGCAGGGCTAGCACTTCCCCAGATACGGCTTGAGCATTGATCAATGCTGTGTCTAAACCAGGTACTTGGCTACTATCGAGGTCTTCCAAAGGCCGTTTAAACGTAAACATTGCCCTGAATGCATCTCGCTCGCACATTTCAGAAGCAAATACGGTTACGCCCTGGTCTAAAAGACTTCCCCTTAAGCTTGCGGTAGTCCGCGTAGTGTAAGCGGCTGGTGTTCCTGTAAAAAGTATTGCGTGTGGCAGTCTATATCCAGGTGCGTGGCGTCTTACAGAAAGCTCTTGGTCATGGATTAACTCTATGGCTTTGGACGCTTCTTCAGCATCGAGGTATGAGCCGCGCATTGGTACTATTACAAAGTCTGATTCTTGCAGCGCATGAACGACTATTTTAGCTGCCGTTCCTTCTAGATCGACAAAGACAAAAGGATCATTTTTTGCTGCTTCTCTAATTTTGCTTGCTATATTGTTTTCGGTGACATCCGAAATAATATGCAAATTCGCCGGGCAGTACCCCCCTTTTGCCCATTTCATCATTGGTGTATTTGGGTCGGCATCAATGATAGTGACATCTGCACCGTTTTTGGCAAATTGCAGAGCAACAGTAAGGCAGGTGGTTGTTTTGCCCACCCCCCCTTTAGGGCAAATGAACGGGACTGTAGGCATAGGCACCTCAATTCAAAGCAGCGACGATAGGACCGAACAGGTACGATAGCATGCGCTATCGTTCGATATCGCAAAAAGTTATCGTGCGATAGCGCGTCCTATCGCCAGACGAGCTTAGAGCAGATTGAAAATGATATCAATCGATATCGCTAGATATGATAATTATGATAGCGTGCGATATCGTATGATATCAATAGCTGCGCAACAATACGATAGCATCCAATAGCAACCGATATCGCACGATATCTTGGCTATGGTTAGCAGGGACACTAAGCATTTCCACCCAGTAAACCGGGCTAAAGCCTCGGCCACGCAGGGCGGCGCATCACTGCCTGCAAATGCGATTAGCGATGCCAGGTAATGAGGATTACCTAGGTCATTTAAGGGCAAAGCCAAGAGCGATTCGGCGGGCGTGGTATAGTCACGGTCGAGCATATTTGTACCTGATCGGGATGAGTGTGTTCCGCGCTGGGGGTGGTTGCAGCCACGCCTCAGCACCTCGTCTGTTCGACTTATGCCATAAAGGCAAGCACTGGGAGGATGTCCTGGGGCACACGTCCCGTAAGCACCAGAAAGCGCCTCCAGACACCGTAGGGGACTTTCCTGACGCCCTGTTTATAGTCACGCACGCGACGATCTGACGACACGCCTAGCAGCGTTGCCAGCCTTCCATCTGTGCCGTATTCGGGAAAGTGGCCTTGGAAATGCCGGAAATACGCCCCCACTATGTCCGGGGAAGGCGCCTCCCAGCCTTCATGCTCACGCAAAAGATGAGCACGACCCAGCGTGCTCTCGTCCACCTCCGTTTGGCCCTGACACCGGGGGGCATCCAGGTTTGCTTTCAGCTGTTCGATAGCCGCCGTTGTAGCGGCCTCGAAAACTATTCTTTGCTGCTCCTCTATAGAAGGCAGGGGTATCTCTAGCTTCATATCTGATTCCTTCGGTGGTACCTAAGAAGCTGGGGCCTTTCGGCCCCTTCTTCACCGTGGTGACAGCTCGATGCTTCGAACGTCTGAAACACGGATATTGACCAGACTCAACGTCCCTGTGGCTAGCTGTTTCCAATGCCCTGTCTGATGTACATGAGCCAGGGCATAAAACAGGTAGTCAGGTAACAACAGGTCGGTTCGATCAACTCGGATTCCGATGTGTTCAGGGTTGAACACTCGGCTTACCTCGCCACACCGTTCTGCTGAGCCCCGACGAACTAACCAAAAATGTGCCTCTGGAAAGTTCGTCTGGATGGTCGCCACCGCAGCTAGTTTCATCTCGTTCTCCGCTGGCGGCGTGACTAGCCCCCTCAGAGTCGAGTGGCTTTCTGCTCGCCACCAACAGGATCCATACTAGGCGCATTGCGCCTAGCGGTCAAGGCTTTTCTAGGCACAATGCGCCTAGTGCATGATTCTTGGTCTTTGCTGCTCAAAAAATGCCCATCCATAGGCGTGGCCCTAAAACTATTGATAAAATACGTTATCACTAATTATCGGCGGCTTCGGTCAGTTGAGTACACGCAGCCTTGATCTGTGCTATCTATGACTGCTGAGCAGTGATTCTCCCTGAACTGACCCGAGGACCGACAGACGTGCAAGAACTGGCCATCCAGGAGCGGGAAGGGGAGCGGCGGCTAACAGCGGTCGAATTTCAGCAGCTGGCTGCGGTGCCGGCCGCGGTTGAATGGTTTGCCAACATCGACAACCCGCGCACACGCCGTGCCTACCAAAATGACCTGACCGATTTCTCTTCCTTTATAGGGTTGGTCGGAGCGGAAGATTTTCGCCTGGTCACGCGAGCACATGTCTTGGCCTGGCGCACTGACCTGGAACGGCGTGGACTGGCCGGGGCCACGATCCGTCGCAAGCTGGCCGCGTTGGCCAGCCTGTTTGATCACTTGCTGGAAAACAATGCAGTTGCCGGCGGCAATCCGGTGCACGGGGTCAAACGGCCCCGGATCGAAACCAACGAAGGCAAGACCCCGGCCTTGGGCGACCATCAGGCCAAGGCCCTGCTTGAAGCCCCCGATCAGACTACGCTCAAAGGGCTACGCGACCGGGCAATCCTAGCGGTATTGCTGTACCACGGCCTGCGCCGAGAGGAAGCGGCTCAGCTGCGGGTGGGTGACATGCTCGAACGGCGCGGCGTAAAGCATTTGTTGGTGCAAGGGAAGGGCGGCAAGGTGCGCTACTTGCCCCTGCACGCCGTTGCGGCCGAGCGCATCCATGCCTACCTGGAGCGCTCAGCGCATCACCTGGCGAACTCCAAGGCCCCGCTGTTCATGCCCCTGCGCGGTCGTCAGACCGGCGCCGGCGTCACCGCCAATGGCATTTATACCCTAGTGGAAGTATATACGAAGAAAGCCGGCATCGAGGTCGCTGGCCTGGGCGTGCATGGGCTGCGTGCAACGGCAGCTACCAATGCCCTGGAGCATGAGGCGGACATTGCCAAGGTACAGGCCTGGCTGGGGCATGCCAACATCAGTACAACGCGGATCTATGATCGCCGGCAGAATCGGCCTGAGGACTCTCCGACCTATAAAGTAAGATATTAATGCAGTTGAACCTATAGATAGGTGCTGGATAAAATTCAAGCTCCGCCTATAAATCTAGTGTTTCTGGTCACCTTATCGAGTACTTGCTTCGTATTGGCACGACAAGTAGGAATGACGTGCTATTTACGAGACCACGTACGATTGGCGCTGATCCGTGCCAAATTTTTAATCTTCGACTCGAGCGTTTAATCTAAACATATCCGATGCTTGGTCGATAAGCTAGGGAAGCTGTGCCAAGGCGTGATGCGCGGCCTGGAAGGGCCAAGATCTGAAACACTTGGTTACAAGGAATATTGTCATCACCTTTTGCAAGCGCTTAACTGTCAGAATCAGAGGCAAAGAGGATTTACGATGACGTTACGCCGAATTGATATAGGTCCACGTACTACACTGTGATTCGGCTTGATATGTATGATGCTTATCATATTAGGCCTCGTCTCCCTTGTTCAAGCAAACAAACTGGACGAAACTGAACAGTTTGTCGAAAAGAATGTGGTGCCAAGCATTCGGCTTCTCGGAATTCTTGATCGGGAATTTGTAAATATTCGAGCTAATAATGCACGCTTACGAAATGCAGCGGAGTCCGCAGACGTACGGGCCCTGGCAAGCCAGGCCGTGCAACAGAGCCGCACTCGCATCGACGAGGCCTTCACACAGATTGATCGTCTTATCATAACTCCTGAGGGTCGAAAGGCGCTTGAATCGGTGCAAAAACAGCTCCAAAGATACAATACTCAGCTGGATAGTTACCAATCTATCCTAAATCAAGGAGATTTCAGCAAAGCGGTTGCTTTTTCCAGCGGCGACATGCGTTCCAATGCCAATGAGATTGAAGCAACGCTTAATAGGCTGATTGAGATCAACGTAACCAAGGCTGGCAACGCAGGTGAGGCTGCACGGGCTGCCTATAGGTCCGCTTTCTTTTGGGTAGTCAGCCTAATTATCATCGGCGTACTACTCTCCATTGTGATGGCAACGGTATTCACTCGGAGCCTCACCCGCCCGATCTCTCAAGCGCTGCAAGCGGCACAAGGTATTGCTGCCAACGACTTGCGACAGGTCATTATGGTTGAGGGCACCGATGAGCCGGCACGTATGATGATGGCGATGCAAAATATGCAGAAGAAACTACGAGAAGCCATTGGTTTGATTGGCGACTCTGCCACGCGCCTTGCTGCCACTGCCGAGGAGATGCACGCCGTGACAGAAGATGCCGGACGTGGTCTTTCTCGGCAAAATAGCGAAATCGAGATGGCCGCAACGGCGGTGACAGAGATGAGTGCTGCGGTGGATGAAGTCGCCGGAAACGCAGCGGCGGCTTCAGACGCGGCCAACCATTCGAGTGTCGCCGCACTGGATGGCCGAAATCAAGTTGAAGAAACGGTTCGTGCAATTAGCCGCATGGTTTCCACCGTTCAAGCTACATCCGGTAGCGTGAAAACCCTTGCGGAAAACGCCGGTGCCATCAACAAGGTCCTTGAAGTGATCCGTGCCATCGCTGAACAAACCAATTTGTTGGCGCTCAATGCGGCCATCGAAGCCGCTCGGGCAGGGGAGGCTGGACGAGGGTTTGCGGTAGTCGCTGATGAAGTACGAGCCCTGGCTCACCGTACCCAGGCCTCTACGCAGGAAATCGCCCAGATGGTGAGCGCCATCCAGAACGGGACGCACGAAGCAGTCGATTCGATGCAGGCCACAAGCGTTCAGGCGAACGACACCTTGCAAAAAGCGGAGGGGGCAGGCCAAGCGCTGATGACCATTACCGAGTCTATAGCCCAGATAAACGAGCGAAATCTTTTGATTGCCACCGCAGCCGAAGAGCAGGCGCAAGTTGCCCGAGAGGTTGATCAAAGTCTTGTAAGCATCCGGAATCTTTCCGAGCAGACATCAGAAGGTTCACGGCAAACAACAGTTGCAACAGCTGAGTTGTCGAAGCTGGCTACCGACCTGAGCCGCCTGGTGGGTCAATTCAGAGTCTAATTGCACACTGAATTCAGGATTATGTACATCCAAGTTAGCTTTGGGCCGGTCACGGCCCTTTGCTACTGACCTCTAACATTGGCCTTCACCGTTCATCTGATGACCAATGGTCTCAAGGAAGTCTTTATTCAGTCGATAGTACCGCATACGTCCAAAATGATGGCATTCCTATGGCCAACCGCATATTACGCCGTTTCCTTACGCTTCCCCCAGCATGGTTTGACCTCCTTGGAATCGTCTGTCTGGGCATTTTTGTGCTTTGGAACGGTATTCACTACGACCTTTTTGAAGCATTCATTCGATTCAGTGCCCGACACGAACCCTGGCAGCTGGATGAATTCTTCTTGGGCTTCATGGTCATGGGCTGGTGTGGATTTGTCTTCGGCCTCCGAAGGCTCTACGAGCTTCGTAAGGAAGTCTTTAGCAGACGCCTGGCTGAAAAAGCGGCCATGGATATGGCCATCCATGACACTTTGACTCGACTGCCCAATCGCAGAGGACTGGACCTTGAGTTTCATTCGCACAGATTGTGCCCTGAAGAACCTTTCTTTCTTGTACTGTTTGATCTTGACGGTTTCAAATCCGTAAACGATGTCTATGGCCATGCCAACGGCGATCGGCTTTTGCAGGAGCTGGCCATCCGTCTTCGCACGGGCTTACCCAGCGGTGATTTCGCCTGTCGGTTGGGGGGAGACGAGTTTGCGCTGATCATTCGGTCAGCAAAAACGGCCGAATCGGCCGGGCTATTGCTCGATCAATTGGCCTTATTGCTTTCAAGCCCAATGGTATTTGATTCCGTACGCCTTGGCGCTGCATGCACCTATGGCGTGGCGCAGTACCCCAAAGACGGGATGGACCTTAGCAGTTTGCTTCGTCGGGCCGATCTTGCGCTGTATCAGGGCAAGCATGATGGAAAGAATGCGATCCGGTTTTTCGATCCACAGCGTGACCTGCACCTGGAAGAGCAATCCCAGGTAGCACAGTTGCTACGCGAAGCGCTCGATTATGGCTACCTGAGCTTGGCTTATCAGCCGATTGTCGCCTTGGAAAATGAGCACATTGTTGGTTTCGAAGCCTTGGCCCGACTGAATCATCCAGTGCATGGGACGATTTCACCTATGCATTTCATCCCGGCGGCGGAGCGATCAGGTCTAATACGCGAACTGACTACGCTATTGCTGGAGCGAGCCTGCCGGGAAGCGAAAGCCTGGCCTGAACACCTCTACCTTGCATTCAACCTGAGCGCGTTGGACCTTCGTGATGAATGTCTCGTCGACCGGGTACAAGGGGCGTTGCAGCGAAGCGGATTACCACCGGACAGATTGGAGCTGGAGGTGACCGAAACAGCTGTGGTGGGCGATGTCAAATTGGCCGGCAAACATATCGAAGCGCTGCGAACCTTGGGCATCCGGATCGCGATGGACGATTTCGGAACAGGCTACTCCAGCCTGGCGCAGCTGAGCCGCTTCCACTTTGACAAGCTAAAAATAGATCGCACCTTCATCAGCACAGCTCTCGAAAACGGCAAGAATGCCCGCATTGTCCGGGCTGTCATTCACCTGAGTGAGGGGTTGGGTCTGTCTGCCGTGGCAGAGGGTGTTGAAACGCACGAACAGGCGCAATGGCTGAGTGAAGCGGGCTGTCCCCTGGCACAGGGGTTCCTGTTCAGTGAGCCGCTTTCGGAAACATGTCTAAGTGAGCTCTTGGAATCGCTGTCACAACCCGGTCATGATGCCATTGGCCCCGGCACAACACGCGCTTGAGCGCCGGTTAAAAAGCGGTTACGGATATGCTGATAACCATTCCAATTCAGCACAACCTTGTCATGCACCTGGCGCAATGTCTGTCTACGTCTACTATATGGCTTTGTGCTTAGCTATACGTACGTACCTCAGCATTATCTTGAGTGAAATTCAAATGCATTTGTTCGATGTTGATAGGCTGGAACAGACCGCTGTTTTAGACAGGGCCAATGCGCTTTTAGCAACGGGTTGGAAGCTGGTTGCGGTGATACCTTTGAGCGCTGCCCAACCTGATCACGATGGGTCCGTACTTTACTTGCTAGGTTGCGAGATGACGATCCCTCGTTTTGGTGAAGGGTGGGGGGAAACGATCAGGCTCTCGTGATCCACGTATTCAGGAGATCGGGTGTTCTGCCCAATCACATGCAGCAGAAAATTACCTGTGTTATTTGCACGAGCTAATCACCGTTAGCTTCCACACAGCGCAATAGGATGGCGAGTCAACTCAAATAAATTCTGCCAACGACATAAGCGTGCACTTACGTGTTATAGCTTGCGCTGCTTTCCGTGAAGAATTCAGAATCGCCATTTCTTGTGAAACGTCAGCGCTTAAGATGCCCACTTTAAAAGCATCGCGGCGTTTTCAATGCCAGGCTAAATCAGTCCATACGCACTCATCGGTGGCCCTGCAAGCAAAATAGTCTAAGTGTAATTAAGAAATTTTATGATTGTAGGAAGACGGTCCCTCCATCCGATTACAGACGATAATATTTTCGCCTGCCCCTTGAATATTTGATAAACCGTAATTTTTAACCGCCCTAATAAATATTTCAATAATCGCCAACCACATGTTTTCTATAAAATATAATAAATTCGTTAAAGAAACGTAGGACTGAGCCGATAGAGTGGCCATAATCAGCCTAGGTGGTCGCAATGTTCAACACCGCTCTAAAAGAGGAACTGCGTCGTAACGCGAGTGAATTAGCGTTCCTGCGGCAAATTCAAGCAGGCTTGGAAGCCCAGATGATCACGTTTTCAGTTGATCTGGACTACAGGATTATCGAATGCAACCAACGCTTTGCCGACTTTCTGGGCCGATCCGTCGAGCAGGTAAGCGGCAGCCCCATGAGCGATTTCGTACCCGCTTATGCAAAGACGTTGCCCTGCTTTCATAACCTACGCCAGACCGTCGATTCCGGTGCTGCGGTTTCGGACTACTATCGTTTCCTTCGGCCGGACGACTCACTGGTGTGGATCCAAGCCTATTGGCAGCCTATCAAGGATGCAGATGGCAAGGTCATCCGGGTCATGTGCATTGGCACTGATGTTACGCAGGCCACTGAGATCGCGCGCGAGAACGAGGATTTGATTGCAGCCTTGCAACGGTCTACCGCTGTAATCGAATTCGACTTGAAAGGCCACATTATTACTGCCAACGCGCCGTTTAGTGCAGCCATGGGGTATGACCTGTCCCAGTTGAAAGGCAAGCATCATTCGATGTTCTGCATGCCGGCCGTGGCGGCATCGGCAGAATATGAAGATTTCTGGCGTCGTCTTAATCAGGGGGAGATCATGGGTGGCCGATTCAAGCGAAAAGATGCACGCGGCAACGATGTATGGCTTGAGGCAACGTACAATCCCGTACGAGATACGCGAAATGTTTTATACAAGGTCGTCAAATTTGCAACGGTCATCACGGACCAGGTGAACCGTGAAGCGCAAGTCAACGAGGCTGCCGTGACCGCTTACGAGGTGTCAAGGGAAACGGACGAGAAGGCCAAAAGCGGTACAGAGGTCATTGCGCAGACTGTGAAAACAATGAGCAAGATCGCTACCGAAATGGCGGCTGCCTCCACTGGTATTGAAGCCTTGGGCAAACAGTCTCTGCTGATCAGCACCATGGTCCAGACTATCGGGGGTATCGCGAGCCAGACGAACTTGCTGGCCTTGAACGCTGCGATCGAAGCCGCACGGGCAGGTGAGCAGGGTCGCGGTTTTGCGGTTGTAGCGGATGAGGTCAGACAATTGGCCAACCGTACCAGTACGGCTACCGAGGAAATCGTGAACGTGGTGCAACAGAACCAGGCGCTGGTAAATGAAGCGATTGCTAGCATTTCGAGCAGCCGGGAAGAAACCCGTGAGGGCCTTAACCTGGCCAATCAGGCAGGCGCTGTGATCGTCGAGATCCGCGAGGGGGCCAAGAAGGTCGTGGATGCCGTGGGCCAGTTTGCCAATCACTTGCACAACTGACTCGTGTCCTTATAGGGACAGTGGCTCAACCAACCTGCTGCCTTGGTTCCTGACGTTGTCCACGGCTCTGTCCACCTCGTACCACTCAAAATCGGCCACTGGGCGGCTCTGCTGTTGCACGATCTGCAGGGCTGCATCGCCCTCCAGGTCAAGCTCAAGCCAGGCCCTTGCAGCGTCAGGATCCAGGACCACGGGCCGGCGATCATGGATGTCCACCATGCCGGCATCACTGGCGTCGGTGATGATGACAAAGCCATCTTTATCGTGCGGCTCGAACCCTGGATCCACCTGGGCCAGTCCCGCGAAGAACATTGGCGCCTGGGTCTTGAGATGGATGCAGTAAGGCTGCTTTTTCTTCGGGTCGTCAGGATCCTTCCACCCACTCGAACCAGTTGTTGGCCGGTACCAGGACGCGGCCCGGGGGCCATAGCTGCTTGAAGAATTTGCCGGTAGCCACCGTCTCGATCCGCGCATTGATCGGGTCGGGCCGTTTGCCCTTGGCCCAGAAGGGCGCCCAGCCCCATTTCAGCGCCTCCAGGCGAAGGCCCTGGTCGTCGGTTGGCCAAGGCAGCGGTGTTCGACGCCTAGCTCAAGGTTTCGCTGGTCGAATCGCGGTACCTGAGCGGCCAGCAAGCGCTTCCCACGGTACAGCTCAAAGGCTGGCTGGCCATTGCGGCCTTGTGGCTCACGGTGTGCTTTCTGCTCTTGCTGGCAGGATGGTTCTCCGAAGAAGATCCTGACCCCAGGCTCTGACCCAAACGATCCGATGGTCTTCAGGCGTTAAAGAATGCTTTCCCGCGAGAGGAGTTGAAAATGCCGCTTCCCAGCACGGTTACCTCGCGAATACTGGTCGCAGCCGCCCGCGGGATACCGGTTCATCTGGATGAAGAAACCCGCCGTTGGGCTGAGAAGCTTTTACAGTCAGGCCACATCGTCCTGGCCGCAGCGCTTGATGCGAACACGCCCTGTTTCAGGGCAACGCTGACCCCGCTGGGCCAGGAATTGCTGGATTGGCTTGAACGGTAGAGCACGCAAAACGGCGCAGGATCATTGGCCTGGGTCAGGCGTCATCCTTCCCGTGAGCGATTGAACCCGACAGGGCCCCAAAGCGCCCCGCTGCATGGGGGCGTACAGACTGGAAACTGTACGTCCTCGAGCGGCAGCTCGAGTTCGCCGCTGCTGGGAACGGGATGTCGTAGCAGCGGATGTGCCGGGTGGTACTCCTCGCTCAGCTTGACCAGCCTGTCCGGCTGCTGTTCGAGGCAAGGACAGGGCAGCGCTGCCAGGCGCCGAGCCAGGTCGTCATTGCCCGGGGGCAGGTAAAGCCAGAGGCTAATGTCATCCCGGTCGAGCATTACCGGGAAAACCGTTTGCGGGCCCGTACCCTCATCGTATTGCAATCGCAATCGACGCACGTCGCGCAGTGCCTGATATTCCGCACAGCCATGCCCGAGGGGAAAGCGATACCATTGTTCCACGCTGTACTCCGATTCGATGCGCAGGGCGCTATTGTATTCGGGTATAAGCAGATCGCCAGCGATACCGTTTTGTTCCTAATGATTATCCGACCAACGCATGTATGTCACCGTAACTGTAGACTATGCACACCCCGCAGGACTGTTTACGGCAGCAAATAAGCCAAGCAGACCCGGTCTCAACGCATGCTTTTACCGAGGTTTGTAGGCTCTCCTATTTAGGTGCATTAAATGCACCTTCATGCCCTCGGCGATTGCCAGGTCAACCTGTCATTTCCACGAACGTCCGCTTAGGTCGATAGCGGTCTTCCAAACCGCGACCGCTCAGGCATCGTGTGCCTCTCCATGGCTGGCAAAGCTTTGCTCACGGAAAATGCGACCTTACGCCTTCACTGTCCAAAGCTGGTCAATGCGCGTGGTATAACTCTGGCTCATCAGCTCGCGGCGCATGCCCCAGTCCGGAGTTGTTGGCACCGTGGCTGAGCGCAGCGTACCGCGTCCCCAACGGGCGTTGATAGTGTCCAGGGTGCGCATCAGCTGCTCGCATTTCTTTGGCTGGGTCACGGCAAACAGGTCGTCGGTGTATTCACCGGGTTGCCGTAGGTCCAGCAAAAGCACCTCAGCCTTGCTGTAGCGGTAGCCTGGCCGGTAGATCCGCTCCACGGCCTGGGTGGCCGCGTTGGTCATCAGCAACGTGTCATGGGTGGGGTAGGGCAGTTCGACCAGGATGCCGTTCGCGTACTTGGCCTCGTCCGGGTTGAACATGCCGGTGCGCACGCTGATGCGCATTTTTTTGCACATTGAGCCCTGGGCGCGCAGCTTCTCCGCCGCTCGGGCGGTGTAGGTGGCCACCGCTTCCTTAATCGGCGCTAGCTCGGTCAGCCGTTTGCCAAACATTCGGCTGCAACAGATTTCCTGTTTTGGCGGGTCCGGGTCTTCAAGCTCCAGGCAGGACACGCCGGCGAGCTCTCGAGCGGTGCGCTCCAGGACCACACTGAATTTTGCACGCAGGGTCGCCGGGTTGGCGTTGGCCAGGTCCATGGCCGACTGAATGCCCATGGCCTGCAAGTGGGCGGTCAGGCGCCGGCCCACGCCCCAAACCTCGGACACGGCGGTGTTGCGCAGTACCCAGTCACGCTTGAACGGGTCGCAAATGTCTACGACGCCTCCTGTGTGCTGCTGCAAGCGCTTGGCGGTGTGGTTGGCCAGCTTGGCCAGGGTCTTGGTCCGGGCGATCCCCACACCGACCGGGATGCCGGTGCATTTCATCACCCGTTGCCGGATCGAACGGCCCAAGGCCGTCAGGTCGCCGAGTTGGCCGGTCAGGTCACAAAAAATCTCGTCGATGCTGTAGACCTCGGACCTGGGGACCATGCTTTCGATCAGCGTCATGACGCGCTCTGAAATTTCGCCATAGAGCGCGTAATTGCTGCTGAACGCCACGATGCCGTGTCGGCGTAGCGTGTCCTTGATCTGAAAATAAGGCGCGCCCATCTTCACGAAGGGCTTAGCGTCATAGCTGCGCGCAATCACGCAGCCATCGTTGTTCGAAAGGACCACAATCGGCGTCTTGGCCAGGTCGGGCCGAAACACACGCTCACAGGACGCATAAAAGCTGTTGCAATCGACCAGCGCAAAGGTGGGCTCAGGCGTAGGCATGATCGCGCACGCTGTAGCGCACCACACCCCAGATGGCCAGCTCATCGCTTTCCAGGACGAAGCGCTGGGGGTAGGCCGGATTTTCGGATTGAAGGATGACCTCAGCGCCTTTGCAGTGCAGGCGCTTGCACACGGGCTCGCCATTGAGCGCGGCAATCACGATGTCGCCATGCCGGGCTTCGCGGCTTCGATCGACAATCAAAAGGTCGCCGGAAAACAGGCCAGCGCCCCTCATGCTGTCGCCATCGATCTTCACCAGGTAGACATGCGGTGCGCGCAGGTCGAACAACTCATCGAGTGAAATGTGTTTTTCCAGGTGGTCCGCTGCCGGCGACGGAAAGCCCGCGGGCACCCGGTAGGCGAAAAACGGCAACGGGTAGACGGAAGGCTCCAGCGGCCCCAGGACAACAATGCTCATGGTCAGTCGTCCTGCAGAACGGTCCAGAAAATCTGAACGTGACCATCGTCGCGGTAGGCCACCGTCACGTTGTCGTTTTCCCCTAGTTCCTCCAGGACCTGAGCCCAGGCGTCCTCACAATCCCCGTCCAGTCGTTCGAGCAAGGCCGATTTGGCGCGCTGCGCGAGTGGGTTGTTGATGGCTCGCTGTAAACGCAGAGCGAGCAATTCATAGGAGGTGGGTTGTGGCAGGGCCATAGGGGTTAGCTCGAAACTGTATGTATTTACAGTATTACACCCCCGGCGCGGGCTTCAAGATTTTTCCGCCGACTATCAGCCTAGAGGTGCGTCGAGACGTCACGGAACGCAGTTAAAGAGCTTTTCTGGGTAAAGGATGATCAGAGCGAAGGCCAGCCCTACGAAGATGCCCAACCCTGCGCCAATCAAGGTCGGAAACCAGTGGGAATTCATTAGGCGGCCCAGGCGCGAACGGTTCCATTCGCGCTCGCGCTTGCGGTCCTCGATCATTTTCAGCTCGTCGTCACGCAGGGATTCCATCACTCGGTTGTGGTGGTCCATGAATTCCTGATCGTTCATAGGCGGCTCCGTTTGAGTAAGGGCACTTTAATCTGCCCAAGCCTGGGGCTAGAAAATCCGGTGCTAGACAGTTCGATGAAGATTAGCGCGCAGTCTCGATATTGCACCCTATTCAAACACTGTCAGTGCATCTGAGCGACTAGACCTGGTTTGCCTTAAGGCTGGCACCACGCTGGTTTTTCAGCCAGGAAGGTCCAGAACCTGCCTTCACCGAGGGCACACGTCAGACAAAGGGCTATCGAATCACAAGATTAACGAGGAAGGCTGTTGCTGGAGGGCAACAGCCGAGCGGACGGCATATTGGCCAGAAAAAATGGCAAAATAATGGCGTTGTTTTAGGCCGGCCGTTTGCGGGTGACGCTGTTGCCAGGCGCGTGTGCCAATAGGTCTTGAAACCGACCCGCATCCAACGGCCAGTACGGACTAAACGCTAAACAGGGCCGTTTCGGGCTAAAGATGAGTCGAGCATGCCCCTTCCTTCTACGACCACCTCACGCATCCTGGTAGCAGCGGCCCGTGGCATACCCCTTCCGCTGGATCTGGATACCCGCCTCTGGGCGGAGAAGCTTTCCCAGTCAGGCCATATCACTTTGGCCACCACGCTCGGGCCGGACGTGGCCACCTTCAGGGCATCGCTGACACCCCTTGGCCAGGACCTGCTGGACTGGTTAGAGCGGTAGGCAAGCGGCAGGGTTGTACTAGACGGGGCGTGGCAACCTGTCTACCGATCCGGGTGGAGGTTCGTTGAGGGTGACCCAGAACTTACCCAGCTGGGAAACGGCGTCAACAAAGTCCTTGAACGCCGCTGGCTTGACCACGTAGGCATTCACCCCCAGCGTATAGGCCAGGTCCAGGTCCGAGGGCATCGTTGAATTGGTCAGCATCGCGACGGGGATCTGTGCCAGGTAAGGCGTGGCCCGTAGGGTTTCGAGCACTCCCAGGCCGCTGACCTTGGGCAACTTGAGGTCGAGCAGGATCACGGCGGGATTCCCTACGGCCCGATGGGCAAAGGCGTTGCGGCGCAGCAAATAGTCCAGCGCTTCGGCCCCATCGCGAACCACGGTGACCTCGTTGGCCAGCTGGATGCGCTCCAGGGCCACCAGGGTCAGTTCGAGCTCATGGGGGTCATCTTCGACTAATAGAATGGGCTTGAGCATACCGTCATCACGATACCGTGCCACACCCCGGCAGAGCCGGTTGGAGTGCGCTTTCGAAACAGGCGCAGGGTCTCTGGCATTGTATCATCGCTCGCCCCATTGGAGCGCTTCGGTGAAGCCCACCGGCGCTGCTCGATCAGCCGCGCAACGTTCACGCGCTCGACGCGTTAAGGTTGTTCAATGGCCTTGGCACTTCATCCGTAAAAGTCGGGCATCTTCAGTCTCACTACGCTCACCCTTCCGGCCTCATGGCCGCCTCGCACATAGGTAGCCGGGACCTTGCATCAGGGCCAACTGTTGCCACAGGGTACCCAGTCGCCGGCCTGTCGGTGAATACGCCGGTCCTTCCAGTGCAGCACCGTCACAGCGGACTACCTGCCCCAGGCTGAAGCACTCATAGCCGTATTCCTCGTTGGCCAGCTGCAAGGCACCTTGTGCATCGAAGGCCGCGTACACCGTGTCGTCATCGATCCAAAACGCGTGCAAGGGCTTGGTCAGGTTCCAGAGTTCGTTCGCCGCTTTCATCCGTAGCCTCCTTGAATAGGCCTAACAGTAGGCCATGTGCGCGCATCAGGGCCGTCTGCGGTGACGGAATGATGTTGTAGGCCTAGGACAGCTTCCCCACTGGAATGAAGGTTGACCAGGGCTCTACCCGGTTTTTCCCGGCTTTCTTGGCCTTGTACAACGCAGCGTCCGCCGCCTTGAGCAGGGCGTTCTGACTAAGCCCACATTCAACGGTAGAGGCAACGCCGAACGAGCCCGTCACGCGAAAGGCCCCGTCTATCTCATGGTGCGTCATGGCTTCGAGCGAGCTTCTGATCGCTTCCGCTCTTGCTCGGGCATCGTCCAAACCGCAGTCCGGAAGGATGACCAGCAGTTCTTCCCCTCCATAGCGGCAGGCGATGTCCGAGGCCCTCAGGGCATTTTTCAAAAGTGAAGCACAGGCCTGCAGCACCGCATCCCCCACCGGATGGCCGTGGGTGTCATTCAGGGCTTTGAAATTGTCCAGATCGAGCATGAATACGCTCAGTGCGGAATCGCTGCGCCGGGCGCGGGCCAGTTCGCGCTCCAGCGTCTCTTCCATGAATCGACGGTTGTAAAGGCCTGTCAGCGGATCCTTGATCGACTGGTTCTGCAACACCTGACGCATCCTGCCGTTGGCCAACGCCAAGGCGGTTTGCTCGGCGATGGCTTCCGAGCACTGCAGGCTGGCTTCGGAGATTTCGTGTACGCCCTGGAAGTTAATATGCAGCAATCCCAAAATCTCACCGTAGGCGTTCAAGGGAAGACAGATATGACAGCTGTGTCCCTCTTCACCCTCTGAGGGGTAATGATTACAGCGCACGTCATCGGTTGGGCCGGCGATGTAGCGGCGGCCGCGGCGCACCGCCCAGCACTGTTGCGGGCTCAACAGTGCGTCCTCGACCAAAGCCTCGTTCCCCCAGTGAGCCGCCGGTTGCAGGACATCTGCCGAATTTCTGTAGAGATAAATGGTTCCACTGCTGCCTTCCAAGGAACGTCGGCAGTAAGAGCTAGCGAGTTTGAGCGTTTCCTCCTGATTCAGCTCGCTTTGGAGCAGCTGCGCCAATTCCGCGATCATCCCTATCTGGCGGTTGCGCAGCTCCAGGCGGGCCAGGCTGCTGTTGAGCTCAGCTGACGCGGCATTGGCCGCAGCGGCGGACGATTTCTGTTCGGCGACCAGATCGGCTTGCCGCTGTATGGTTCGGCGCATGGACACAAAGATAAAGCGCGCCAGGGCCAGCGTCAGGAGGAATGAGGCTGCCGCTAACCCCACGGCCCAACGCAGGTTTTTTTCCAGTCGGTCATCCAGCGACACCTGCTCCTGGTGAGCGTCGGTCAGAAGCTCCGCGCACACACCACGGACGTGATCCATCAGCGCCTTTCCACGTCCCGTGGCCACCTCAACTTCCGCCGCCTCAAACCCTGAGTCTCGTCTGAGCGCAATCACCTGTTCCAGATGAGCCATTCGCAGCCCGGCGTGCTTGATGACCTCTTCAACCCGCTCAAGGTCTTCCTGGCTATCGCCTTGATACGCTTTGCGTAAGTCACCCAAGGCGCCGGGCAGCAACGAGGTGGCGACGTAATAGGGCTGCAAAAACAGCTCTTTGCCCGTCAGGGCATAGCCCCGCTGGCCGGTTTCGGCATCGACCAACAAGCCTTGAACCGTGCGTACGCTCTCAATCTCGTGCTCAACCCTATTGCGCTCAAGCCGTGTCTGGTTGGTCCATAGCAGCGTGACCGGCCCTATGGTTGCCGTGAGGGCTGTTACGGCCGTGGCAAGGGTCGCAGCGACTAAAAGGCTGGTTTTGCGGTAGGGCATGAATCCAAAGTACTCCAGAGAGAATGATGGACTTACGAAGTCTAGTCAGCTGAAGGGTTCATCTGGAATAGAGGAATGAAAGGTCAGAAGCCCCTACCCAGGAGGCTCCTTGCCGCTTGGTCTACGCTGGCATCATTCTAGCCAAAGAGCGGCTAGGGCGCCTCCGCAGGGCCAGACCATAGGCGGTCGAGATCACGTAGCCCCCAGGCATCAGCAAGCTCCGCCTGTATGATTTGATCGCCACTTTCAGCCAGATCCAAGGGGGTCGGCGTGAGGCGGTAGCGGTGTTTGCAGTCCAACACGACCAGGACCTTGGGGGTGAGCAAGGTCTGCTCGTTCTGCTCAACCACAATGGCCAAGCGATCGCTCGCCAAGCGGACCAAGGTGCCTATTGGATAAATCCCTATGGTGCGTACGAAGGCCTGAAACATGTGTTCGTCAAAATGGCCCTTCCACGTGGCCATCTTCGCCAATGAATGAGCTGGCCCCCACGGCTGCTTGTAGGGCCTGGCCGACGTAATGGCATCATAGACATCGCAGATGGCCCCCATACGGGCCAGGGGACTGATGGCTTCGCCTGATAGGCCATGTGGGTAGCCGGTACCGTCGAATTTCTCATGATGATGCAAGCACACATCAATGGCCGCGACGTCCATGAAGCCGCTACGGCGCAGAATCTCCAACCCACCCACAGGATGGGCCCGCACAATGGCCAATTCCTCATCGGTAAGGCGACTTGGCTTATTCAAAATGTGCGCAGGAATGGCCATCTTGCCAATATAATGAAGCAGCCCGGCCTTACCGGCTTCCCGTATGACGGCCTCAGGCTGCTCAAGCTGTCGTGCAAGCGAAACCATCAATCCGCACACGGCTACCGAGTGCATGTAGGTGTACTCGTCTGCCGACTTCAAACGGGCAAGACTGATCAGTGCGTGAGGGTGGCGCATGATCGAGGCCGTGACCTCTTCAACCGCTTCGATCGAGGCTTCGTTGCTAATGGCGTGGCCTAGCCGTGCATCATTGAACATCCTGGCCACGGCCTGTTTGGCACGCGCACACGCGGCCATCGCGTCTCTAAGCTCTTCTTGCAAAGCCCGAGGTTGGGTCTCCACAGCCATTGGAGCAGGCACCGCCACATCCAACCCCTTGCTGGTATCAATGGATACCTGGGTCATCCCGGCCGTGCGAATCCGCTCCAGGTCGGCTGGATGCTGAATCTTGAAGCCGACCTTCCACAACGTCTGGGTAATGGCGCTGCCAGTAGCTTCATGCAGATACATACCAACGGTAAGGTCTGCGATCGGTATCGTGCGGATCATAGCCAATCGCCCTAAGGTTTTTAGGCTGTATCGACTCTGTACAGGATATCTAAAGCCGCAGCACACGCTGACTGACGAAAGGCTGCACCGCTTCAGCTATAAGCAACTGATAAGACCATGCATCGCCAGTTTAACTAGGGTGAAGAGCTGTACAGGCTGCTGTTGCCCCAAGGTGCCGGTTGTCCTAGGGTAGGGCTGGATCCATTCGGCTACCCCGAGGTCACATTTTGTCCGAGCCTCGGTCAATTCTGCATGCAGTCTGTGACCATGGCATTGACGGGGGCTTTAGAAGCTACCCGCGTGCGTGAAACTGCTATTAGGCATCAACAAGCATAAAAACGCCTATCGACGTTAACGCCGAGCGTACAACGAAAGAACTCGGAGATGGGTGCTTATGCTTGATGATCCCTATATCACCTCAGCGCTTTCAACTGACGTGCTGAACTGGAGCGCTATGGTCAAGACAATTGACCAAGCGGCGACTGAGCAGGAAGCCATGCAAGCGTTTTACCGAGCCGAGGGGTATCTCAAGTGCCTGGTCGACGTAGGGTTGGTAGGTATCTATCAATACGCCAGTCTACGTCGTCAGCTTGAAGAGCATTACTGCAAACGGTTTGGTGCCTATCGCCGTTTGGGCCCCACTGGCTTGACACCAACGTGACCAAGCGTTTACCAGGCCCCTTTGAAAATCGCGGCTTCGCATAAGCGGTAAGCTTGTCCCTCTGTCAAGGACAAGCCGCCTAGTTGGCCTGATCTAATGCAGCCTATAGATGGTCTATAATTACTTACGCCTGATGTGGAATTATAAAGGAAACCTTGATGACCACCCTTTCTCCTGAAACCATCACGACCATCAAGTCCACGGCTCCGGTGTTGCAAAAACACGGGGTTGAGATCACCACGCGCATGTACGAGCGTCTGTTCGTCGATCCTGACATCAAATCACTGTTCGATGAGGCCAAACAAAAGTCTGGTGAACAACCCAAGCGTCTAGCGGCGGCTATCTTGGCCTTTGCCAACAATGTGGATCGGCTTGAGGCGATTCAGAGTGCGATCGACAGCATCTGTGCCCGGCATGTGGCAACCCATGTCAAAGCCGAGCACTACCCTGCAGTGGCTAATGCGTTGCTTCCAGCCATCAAGGACGTCTTGGGAGAGGCGGCAACGGACGAGGTTTTGAACGCCTGGGGCGAAGCCTATTGGTACCTGGCCAATCGGATGATTGACCAGGAGAAAAGCCTATACGGCCACGGCTAGGCGGACTGACCTACGCCATTAAGGCCCCATCATCCCGGTAACCTTGTGGGAGGATGGCTGGGTGCGCCCACAAGTGCATCCAGGGGAAGCATTACCCGTATGGATGACTACGGCTCGGTATTTAGCCCACGCTCAAGTCTTTCGATACAAGGTGCATCAAACCGATGATGTTCGATGGCCTTCCCATCGGCTGCCATCACTCGCTGCGGAGGTTGTGCAGGATGGGCTTCCTCACTCATCAGGCGAAGCGTATCGGGCGCAACACCGGTGCATTGCAAGGCTGCGCACCGTAGAGCTTGGCGAAATTCCCATTGCCAGGCGGCAGGTAGACGTATAGCTCCCCGGAAGCCACCTCAAGCGCCAGAATAAACAACGAAGAAGGGCCAAATTCGCGGTCGTGCTCAAGGCGAAGCATGCGCAACTCGCGCAACTCTTGGAACACAGCCGGGCCATGTCCAACGCGCTTACGGTGCCAAGTAGTCATACAGATGGAGAGGTTGACACATCACTACGACAGGCTTCCGATGATGGGTGATGTCGGTAGCGGCGCTATGATACCAATGCGCTAAAAAATGCAAAGTACCCTCAGTCTAGTGGCTCAGCGCCTGCCTCACCGACGCGGCCAGGCGCTCAAGGGACCACGGTTTGGGTAGCAGCTCTACGCCTGGGAAATCCAATGCATTCAGCTGGCGGCCTGACGTCAGAATGACCGGGAGCGAGGGCCAGCGCGCATGCAGCAACAGGCACAGCTCCCCTCCATCGATCTGGCCCGGCATATTCTTGTCAGTGACCACCAGCCCTACGCTGCTGGCATGCTGCATCACATGGAGCAAGGCGTCATCGGCATTGTTGAACTCAACAAATGCATACCCAAGGTCGTCCATGAGCTCGCTCATGAGAAACCTCAGAAGGTCATCGTCTTCCACAAGCACAACGCAGCTTGGAGTAGGCGGTTGCAACGTTGACGCTGGCACAGGGGAAGGACTCATAGATACAGGACTACTGAGGACCCGACCGCCTTTCTTGAGGTTCCTCAGACAGTGAGGCATGACCGCTTACGTCCGATCAATGGTCCCAGCGCCGCTGCCATCAGTTGGGATAGCAGAGCGGATCTTTCCAGCGCGAAGGGCCTGACGTAAGCGGCGACGTAAGGCATGGCGTCGCGGTTGACACAAGTGTCAGCTTGTATAAGATTGAGCTACAGGTAACGCCGACCGGTGAAAGCGCCCGTCCACCTCGAAAGAGGTCCGCACCATAGAGTGGGATAATCAAGAGACTCCGGATTAAAGAAAGGCCCCGCGCATGCGGGGCTTTTTCTTATCTGGCTCTCTAGCGCGGGGGGTTGATGTCCTTTCCCTGGTACCTGTTGAGCAGAATGAACCTGAATTTGATGGGTTTTGTGTAGGGCAGGGGGTCTACCCGCTCATGCGCGCTGTTCACAAACAGGTTGAGGTGTACTCCCTCCGCTTTTCTGGCTTTGCTGACTGTGAAAAAGACCGCGTAGTCAAAACGCCTGCCTTCATGCACGACCTCAATGGTCACGAACTCTTCTCGCCCGGTATGCATACACCGCCGATCCCATAAGGTCGTGATGATCTCGGGAAGGTGCTTGGACAGCGCCCAGCGGACCAGACAAAACACTCTTCTTTCCCGGTTGTCCTGGTACCACTGCTCTTCTATGACCGTCTCGCCTGGCAAGCGATCCCTGGCGAAGCAGTGCAGGCCATAGGAAATGTTCACCTTCAGGGCGAGGTCAGGTTTCCCATCCTTGCCAGGGATGACCACGTCCCAGAGGCGAGGATGAAGGTGGCTAAGGTCGTAGGTGATGCCCCCGATGATTTTCGGGGTCCAGGCAAGACCCGTTGTAGGTTTTCCCATTGTTCCATTCTGTGAGTGCGCAGGCTGTTCACATTGTGCCACGGGTTACCCCGGTGTCAGCCCAAAACGCATGCCTTCACCGAAGGCACAATGCGGCCGATAAAGCGCTATCGAATCCGAAAAGCCTGAGCGCACACGCGCCCGGTTGAGGCGCAGGGTGGCGTAGCCGCCCTGGGGCGATTTATCCGGGGTCTTAGCGCCCGAAGGGTGGCCGTAGGCCAGGGCAGGGCGGCTGTGCCGCCCTGGGCCGCTTAGACAGGCTTGGGCACGGTCTGAAGTTCACGCGTCCGCGCCGTGCCATCGGCACGAAATGCGCGGGCATTACTGCTGAGGTGGGGTTCACACCTCGAAAAGCCCTGTTTTTCCGGGACGGGGAAACTGAAGGGGGTATAAGATTTCATTTATTTCAACGCCCCCAACGGCAGGGCCTGGAACCATCTGTTTTAGGGGTGGTTGGGGCTGAAAATTCGCCGTTTTTGGGCCCGTTGCGGGCTGGCCAGCGAAACGACCAAAAGCCCTCTAAATTGCGGGCGTGACAGGGCCTCCGCGTGAGCGGATACGGTTTTGAGGCAAAGCAGGGGTGTTATTTGGTCTTGTTGGCCACCGACGCCATTAGCTTCTCCAGCGCGCTCTGCAACGCATTGCCTGGGCGTGACGGCGCGTTCTCTCGGGCCTGTGGCTGAGCCTGGCCGCCTGCGGTATCACCGCCGGCTTCGCGTGCTTCCTTGGCCTGCCAACGCTGCCGCGACCTTTCACGGCGCTGTAGTTCCAGGGAATGCTGCTCCAGCTCGGACAGGCGCTGTTGGCCAATCTTCTCCAGGGTCACGGCGCGGCGCTTTTTGGCCGCTTTCTGCACCCGTTCGAACACGTAGGCCAGGCCTAGGTCTTTCCAGAACAGTTTGGTGAAGCGCACCAGGACGCGGGTACGCACCAGGTGCAAACCGTTTTCGTCCTTTCCGTCCAGGCGAACGCGTTCGATCCGGCGATAAACATAGCCGGCATCGTCCAGGGTTTTCAGCAGGCGGCACAGCGCCGGCGCGGAGATACCCGCGTCTTCGGCAATACCGCGCTGGGTGTTGAGCACATAGCGTCCGTTCTGCGGATCGATGTAGCCCAGCACGCCGGTGGCCAGGTCCAGGCGCACCAGGACTTGCTCAGCCACGCGCTCGATGGCGGTGAACTTCTCCAGGCGGGTACGGCGGTCGCCGTGTACGCCGTCCAGGCGACGCAGGTACTGGCCACGGTAGCTGACGATGTTGCCCAGGCGGTGATACGCGGTGCGGATCAGGGGGTTTTTGAGCTGCTGTTCGGTGAGGTGACGCGGGGCTGCATAGCGGGCAGGCATCTGCCGACCAGGACGGCGCAGCGCGGAGTGGGGATCGGAGGGGGCGAGCCTGACGGCCTTGAGGTGGCTCATGCTTCACCGCCTAGGGCCTGGGGGCCATGCGCTGCGGTGAAGCCGGTCAAGCTCGGGTGTCGCGTGGTGTACAGGCTGAGGCCGGCAAACGGCACCGCCTGCGGAGGAATCTTTTCCATAAGTCCGCCATTGAGCGGTGAGCCATTTAGGATCACTTTTTTGGGCTTGCACGAAGCCATAGTGATCGCCATAATTGGCTCACGTGTGTGGTGAACAGGTAATCCGCCTAGACAACGGCCTGTTCATGATTTCCAAAAAGCCCCGGCGCCAACCGGGGCTTTTTGGTTTCTGCGATTCGGTTATCTCACTCAGAATCCCTTTCAATCTGGTTCACGTTGGGTCCCAAACGATTGCGCAGGGCAACCCCAGCGGCGTTCAGGAACGCAAAGTGCGTGAACACTATCACCCCAGAATTTTCTCTGCAATGCAAAAATGTCACGCCTAAGATGTGATTTTACTTTGAAGGTATGCCGAACACTTGCTCCATACCCCCCGTAATCTCGACCCCTAGGGCTCGAAACTTACGTAACTTACGTAAGTTACGTAACTTACGTAAGTTATTCGTCTTCGTCCTCTGAGCCCCGGCTGGTAAGGGGTTCGGCTTGAGAAGTAGCTTCGAGCAAAGCGATGATCTCGGCTTTACCAAGCTTGCGCATGGCAAGAATCGCTGCACGAACTACGTCCGAACGCGTGGCTTTGAAATCGCGTGGCATGAGAGCCATTTTGTCGATTTTCAGATTGATGTCTTTAGACAGAGAGAATGTTGTTCTTACGAAGGTAGGGGCCTTTTTCCGGTTACGCTTGGCCTTGGGAGTCGCGCTTAGAGGCGCTCCAGCAATGAAGGCCAGTGCAGCTTCCTCATTGGCGTCGGTGGGCATTACAGCCTGATCAGGTTTTCGTACCAAATCCTTCAGGCCCATGATCTGTTCCCCCAGAGCTCGGTGGCCAACGTCTCGATTTCTTCCTTAGCCCGCGGATCATTCGTGCTTTCGAGAACGGAGCAGCCGTCTTCATCGGCATCGTCGTAGACGTTACGGGCGGTGGTGATCGCGTCCAGGGGCGGAATGCCAAAGGACCGGCATGCCTCTTTGGCATCCAAAATTCGCTGTACCTGGCTGGGCAATGCGGGACATTGCGTAATCACAGCACGGATGGTCAGTGCAGGATTCACAGCGGTAGCCAGCCTGGCCAGATTGTCTACCTTAGGTAAGGTCTTCAAGTCACGCCGCTTTGGCCGGAAGGGAATCAGCATGTGCGTTGCGACAGTCATTGCCGAGCGTAAGGCTTCAGAGTCCGACCCTCCAGCATCGACTACGATTTGCCTGTACCGACCTCGTAGGTCCGCTAGCGTCTGCCTGATATTACCGTGGGCCTGTACGACCGGGATTGCCGGAAGATCTCCCTGGGCGGAACGTTCCGCTGCCCAATCTGCAGTCGTGCCCTGAGGGTCTGCATCGAGGAGAAGGACATCACCCCCTCGAGCTTGGAGCCATACGGCGAGGTTTTGAGCGAGACAGCTTTTGCCGCTACCTCCCTTTTCACCGCCTAGTAACAGGATCATAAAAACGTGCGGCCTCATTCGAATAAGTTACGTAACTTACATAAGTTTCTGTCGCTTCGCTATGATTCTCTGCATGGTCCTGGAGCCTGACTCTCAGGTCCACGCTGGCCGAAGCGGGCCGGATATTCCCATTCAGACAACCTGACAGGGTCTACGGAGACCTATATGAAGGCAGCTAACGACGCGAAGTACGACAGATCACACCCGTTCCAGGCCTATCGCGTAGGAAGGGAAGCGGTGTACGCCGCCTATGGCGAGGCGGCGGCCATGGATCTCGCTAACCAAGACTATGGCTATGCGCATTTCAGCCTAAGCGATGTGGTGTATTGTGACTTAGCAGCATCAGAGCTGCTTTACTCAGCCGCCGGCGCGCCGTTGGGACTGTTGGAGCAACAGCTTATGCTTACATCTGAACCTGGATATTTAGGCTCCTTCGAGCCTTAAACGACGACTCGAAGGAACCGCTTACTAGGCCGCATGTAGTCGAGTGATCGCAGGTACCTCTTTGTGCTTAGCCTGCCACAAATCATAGGCTGATTGCCTAGCAAGCCACATGTGGGCCTTGCCCAAACCGGCTAGCTCCAGGCGCCAAGCCAGGTCAGCCGTAATGGCCGCTCGGCCATTGAGGATCGTGGACAGCTGCCCTCTGGAATACCCCAAATGCTTGGCCAGCGCCGTCACGGACAGCTTCATTTCAGGCAATACGTCTTCGCGTAGTGCCTCGCCTGGGTGGGGCGGGTTGTGCATGGTCATTTGACGTTCTCCTGTCAGTGGTAGTCCAGGTAATCCACCAGTTCTACATCAGTATCGATAAAGCGGAAAATCACCCGCCAGTTGCCCGACACACTCACTGACCAGAAGCCTGCTAGCTCGCCTTTAAGCGGATACAGGCGCATACCTGGTTCGTCCATGTCATCCGGCACCTTGGCCACGTCCAGCGAAGCCAGTACGCGGCGTAACCGGGCAACGTGATCAGCTCGAACGCCCTTGGCGTTGCCCGTCAGATACAGGGCCTTGATGCCTTTATGTCGGAAGCTTTTTATCATGCCTAAAGTGTAAGGCAAGGCCATACAGGCTGCGAGGTATTTGTAAGCTTTTCCCTTACAGCCTTATACTGACCCTATGAATGCCTTCAGAGCGCTGCTGCTGTTTCTGCCATCAGAGAACGAAGCCAGCGATGAGCTGCATCTCGGTGTGTTCTCTCGTGCCAAGCAAGCAATTTGCTGAAGCCCGGGATCTCAACCGGTGGTTCAATGATCGCCAGCCCGGCCTGACGAACTGCCAGTCGGTGAGGCACAACAGCGATCAAATCGCTGCTTGACAGAATTTCTGGCAGTACCAGGAAGCTCGTAACAGAAATCGCGACTCGCCTCGCTCGGCCAATGCTTCGTAAGGCCTCATCGGTCA
Organism: Pseudomonas sp. DC3200b2; assembly: GCF_049895785.1. Taxonomy (NCBI): domain Bacteria; kingdom Pseudomonadati; phylum Pseudomonadota; class Gammaproteobacteria; order Pseudomonadales; family Pseudomonadaceae; genus Pseudomonas; species Pseudomonas sp. DC3200b2. The sequence goes on from NZ_JAFCTA010000012.1 coordinate 29,611, forward strand.
CGCCACTGAATCCGCCACCTGATGGGGACACCAAAGCATGATCCAGCGCGCAGAACCGATCCAGGGACAACGTGCCTACTTTGGCATCAGGATGATTGGCCCGCATAACACACACATAGCGCTCGACGAACAGCAATTGGCTGTGAAGACCCGCTACACCCGGATTCGCTGAAATCAGGGCTAAATCAACGTCGCCTCGATCCATCTGCACCTGGAGCAGCTTGTCGTCAATTGGCACTACTGAGACTTTTATATTTGGCGCTTGCTGACGAAGGGTGCTCAGGAAAGGGACCACGATTGCCCGCAACGCGTAGTCGGTTGAGGCCACTTTGATCGTCAGCCCTGCTGTCTGAGGGTCGAAGGCATCAGGTTGCAGCATGCTTTCAACGTCCGCGAGCCATTGCTTGACGGGCCGAGCAAGCGCTTCAGCCCTAAGCGTCGGCACAATACCTCGTTGAGCTCGTACGAAGAGAGGGTCATGAAAGCTTTCCCGTAATCTATTGAGCATTCCGGTCACAGCCGGCTGCGTGAGGGAAAGACGTTCAGCCGCTCGCGTCACGCTGCGCTCATCAAGCAGAGCATCCAAGGTCTTGAGCAGATTAAGATCCAGCTTCCTGATATCAGCTGACATGATGAATTTAATAATTTTTCACGATTGGAGTTATTTCAGGCTAGCAAGCATGCTGATGTAAATCCATTGCATCAGGTAGCAAGCACCATGAATCACATCATTTGGCCCGAAGATTATCTGCCTGGTTTCACTGAAAACTTTGTTTCCAACGAGGTAATTGTCGCTGGCCTCTCTGCAGCGGACATCTGGCCGTTACTCAGTCAAGCCGCTAAATGGCCCTCTTACTACAGCAACTCGGCGAATGTGGTTTTCCACGACCATGACGGTCCAGATCTGCAAGACGGCGTGCGCTTCTACTTCGAGACGTTCGGTTTTCCCGTCGAAGCCCAGTGCAACGAATATCTGCCGCCTTCCACAACCAATCCAGGCCGCATTGCATGGCACGGTTGGACGGGTGAAGGCGAAACACGACTGGACGTGCATCACGCATGGCTAGTTGAGGATTTGCCTCATGGCCGAGTGCGCATCCTCACGCAAGAGACGCAAAAGGGCAAACCTGCGGTGGAATTGGCCAATGCTAAACCCAATCCAATGATCAACGGCCATCAAGATTGGCTGGATGGGCTAGTTAAAGCGGCATTTGAGGCCAAGCAAGCGATCTAAGGTTTCCGAGCTTCTGCGCGTGTAGCTGCTTGATAGAACGCTTCAAAACTCGGTGCAGTTAACTAACCTGCTTGGCCTATCCAGACGGCGGTTGCTCAATGACCGTCACCGCCTCCCGCTTGAGGAGGCGGCTCGCTGGGGTTAATCGGTACTCATGCCGGACTCTGGCTCCGGCTCTGGCAATTCCGGCGTGCCTGCCGCCACGGCCAGCCCTTTGGGCGTGGTATCGGCCACCTCGCGTTCGGGCAAGGCCGGTTCGGCTGACCACTCGCGGCGGTTGGTCATCTTCTCCTTCACCGTACCGTCTTCGGCGACCTCTTGGACGATGACAGGCCGCGTGCCGTGGTCTTCCAGGCGCACCTGGTCGCCACGGGCCAGGTCTGAGGCATTCATGGCCTCCTCCAGCCCAACCCCCCAGACGGTTCGTTCTCCGGCGTCGGTTTTGAGCGTGACGAAATAGCTCATCTGCTTGTCATCCTGGTGCTGGTAGCGCGCTGCGCCATGGTCCACCAGTTCGCCCTCGATCACCCTGGAGCGGCCTTCAGGAGCGTTGGCGGTCGGCGCCGCTGCTGTCGTAGCCGCTGGTGCGGTTGCCGGTGCGTCTGCCATGCGAAGGCGCCCCTCCACTTCGTTGACGATCTTCTCAGCCAGGCCGGTCACCTCGTCCAACGCCTTCAACGCCTCGGGCGAGCCGCCTACCTGCCGGTAAGCTGCTTCTATCGTTTCTTTGAACGCCTCGCGATAGTGGTCACGCTCCATGTAGGCGGTCAGCATCGCTGCCGCTTCAGGTGTGCTATCCCCGGTGCCGATCAGCCACATGGCATGATCTTCACCGCGAAGGCTCATGATCGTGTCGGAGGCGTGAACGTCAGCCTCTTTCATGCCCATGTTCTGGCGGTATAGGGCTTCGCGCCTGACCAGTTCGCTGGGGCTTTGCAAGTCAGGATCCGGGCCGGCCTTAGCAGGCGCCGCGGCTTCGGCTGTTGGTGCCGTGGCGGTTGTTTCGGACTCTGCGGCACGTTCAGCGACGGGCTTCTCGGCATCCGGTGCCGGCGCAACGCCGGGCTCGATGCTTTGGCCTTCCTTCTCAATTGCAAGCTCGGCGCGTCTGGCGGCCAGGCCCTGGTTCATGGCCTTGTCGGTAAAGTGGATGTCCAGACCATTCTTGGCGGCGGCCTCGATCACCAGCTTTTTGAAATCGGCGGTGCCGTTGATGGTCAAGGTGCTACCAAAACGCTCCTTGGCCAGCTCCAGGGCCACGGCCACGCCTGATTCGGTGATGCCGGTACGGCGCATCGAAATGGCCTTGCCGGTATCCACAAACAGGGTCTTGTCGGTGGCTTTGTCCAGGTAGTGAACGTTCTGGCTGAATTTGGCCTTCTTGGTGTAAAGATCCTTGGCGCTGAGGTCGCGGGCGCGTTCCTCGGCGGCCTGCGGGTCTACCTGCTTGGCGAACCGATCCATGATGCGCTTCACCCGGTCGCGCACGCCTTCAGGGCTAGGCCCCTTGGCGCCGGTGATGGTGAAGCCCGGTTCGTCCTTCTCGTCCTCGATAAGCTCGCGTATGGCGGCGCTGCCCATTAGGTCTACCTCTTTGCTGGGTTGGGGGGATCGAAGCTGTTCACGCGCTCGCAGCCGCTCGAAGGTCAGCACGGAGATCAGCTGAGCCTTGTCCTGGCGGGTCAAACGCTCGTCAGCGAACACCGCTCTTCGAGTCGAGTAGAACTGCTGGTCGAGGCGGCGCAGCGCGTGACGGTGCGCGGGCAAAATCTGGTTGTACTGGGCCTCCCGCGTGAAATACGCGGCAACCGTTGAGGCGTGTTTGTTGGCGGTCAGCGCCGTGATCGGCGCTCTCTTGAACACCAGTGGCTGTTCTGCAGGACGCTTGAGCGGATCGAACAACATCCGGGCGCGCTGCTCGATGTCGTTCACGCTGGCCACCCGGTGACGGTTTCTGGCATAGGGCGGGATGACCGCTCCAGGCCGGCCCTTACGGGGTTTGTGTGAAGCGCGGGCTTGGCCAGCGCCTGGGACTGCTTTCGGCGCGGGCTTCGTGGTCAGTGGCTCGCTGGCCAGCGGGCTGGATGACTTGCCGAACGGCTCGCGGAGAAACACCAACTCGTTCTGCGCGGGCCGCTTGAGCGGGTCGAACAGACGCCGCCCGCGCTCCTCGATGTCGGCAATCGTCGCTACCCGGTGCGGGTTCTTCGCGTAGGGCGGGACTAGGCGTCCAGTTCGTTGTACTCGGGCAGTTCGAGGGGTTCGGGCAACTCGGACTCCTCGCCGGCTTGTGGTGCCTGCTGGCGCTGCTGCGCCCGCTGCTGTCTTAGGAACGGCGGTAGGCTGGCTTCCTCTTCCTCCTCGCTCAGCTGCGGGCCGGCGCCCTCCTCGTCCTCCTCCTCGTATAGATGATCGCAGTCCAGAATCTCCTCCTGGTTGCGGCTGTCCCAGGTGAAGGTATGCATCACTGGGCAGTAGCACCGCACCGTCACGGCTTCTGGTCGATCCGGCTTGCCGGTGATCTGCCACATGGCTGACGGACAGGTTTTGCAGGCCATCGGCAGGCTGGGCAGTGCGTCGCCCCGAAGTTTCAGCAGCACTTCGCTGGTAATCTCGCGACCGTTGGCTGGGCTGTAGGCTGTCATGATGTTCTCCATGGATTCGGTAGAAGGTCTGTTCACGCTCAGCAAGTAATTGCTGTTTTACCTCGGGGCTCGCCGCCACATAGCGCTTGCGAAAGGACGGCGAAGCCTTCTCCACATACTTGATTTCTTTGGAACGCTGCGGCCATTCCGTGAGCCGCTGGGCAATAACGGCTTGGTCCAAGGGTGGCTTTTTCAACTCCCGCCGGACGATGAACGTGTCTTGAAAGATGGTCTCTTTCAGATTGGTGAACTTCGCATCGCCGGGTCGCTTGACTGCCAGGTACTCGTTTTCCTTCCCCTGATTTCGAATCCGCGTTTCGCCATAGTTAGCCGCCAAAGCGTAAAAATCGGCGCGGCTCTTTACGTTCTTTTCAATTACCTGCTTGACCAGGGATTGCTTGAATTCGCGGTTCTTTCCATAGAAGTCATCGCCCTTGTATCGGGACAGCACGCTGGCCACGTCGCTGATGTCAGCCCGAACACGCTCTCTGGGTGAGACAAGGTTGTACTTCTGGTTGAGATACTCTTGAAACGCTTCAAAGTGCTTTTCATGGTTTTTATAGAAACCCACCGGGTTAGCTTCGTTGCCACTGAGCAAATTGATACGCGGCACGATGACGTGAATATGCGGTTTACGCTCGATGGCTTCTCCGGTCTTCTTGTCATTGACCCATCTTATTTTTGGCAAATGTGCTTCGGCGTAAAAATTGAATTCATCCTCCTGATAGGCGTACATGAGAAACTGTTTGAATTCAGTAGTCACCGCTCGAAGTTTTTCCTCTGGTACAATATCTTCGTAGAAACTGAGCGTGAAGGTTAGATACCGGTCCTGTCCTCGGTCGGGAATGCTTTCATAAATGGCGCGGGTCAAATCAAGGTCGCCCGAAATCACCATGCGATGGTCTAGTTCGTCGCGGGTGAATTCGCGTCCCGATTTATTGCCTTCCTCCAGGTACTCTTTGGCGTCGGTATTGTATCCACTTGCCCTAATCAGCATTGGATATACCTGTCAGAAAACGGGACTCTATCGAAGCCAGTTTGTTGAGCCATTTGAGATACACTGATTCGGAAATCAAACCGCGTCGGTGAGCGGCGTTAACGCTATGGGCCAGCTGGTTAATGTTGTTACTGGCCTTGTTGTAGTAGAACAGCAGTCGCTGATAATCAACCGGCCTGGCTTGTTTGACGTTGAACGTGACTTTGGAATTGATAAACACATCGCGCAGAAACTCGGAGGTGGTCATGCCTGCGGCCTTGAGCTTTTTATCAATCTCGGCAAAGTCCTCGTCGGTCACGCGTAGGGTCAGGACACGGGTTTTCTTGGGCTGCTCAGCCATGGGGGCCTCCAATGACGACGACTGATGACAAACGACAAGCGAAGCGCCTGACGCTCTGCGGGGTTTCAAAGGGGTGTCCCCTTTGGCACGTCGATGTAGGAGGGGGCTTGCCCCCGTATACATCGGTAACGTGCCTGCTTATCGCCCCCGAGGGTGGGGGTTGGCCCGGGAAATTGAGGACGATTTCACTACGTTGCACAGCCATGCACTGGCGTGCATTACAATGCACTGCGTTGCACTAGATTTCACTAACACGCACACAGATGCACTAGCTTGCACTGCGTTGCACTAATAGGCGTGCGCTGGTAGGTTTGAGGCTCGAACGACCAATGAGGACGGCAAAATGGCCGATTGGAGAAGCAAACCCCGCACCGGCAAAGCCCTGTTTGTGAGGCACCTGGCGGTGATCCAAGCACGACTAAATGCCGGCGAAACTCAAACCACGATTCTCCAGGCATTGAGCCAGGGCGGGGATTTCGAGATGAGCGCTGCGCAATTCAGCCGCTACATCAAGACGTTCGGCCTTACAGCCAGCGTCCAGATGCCGGCACGCGCTCATAGAAGCAATCGCACAGCACCGGTGACCGAACAGCCTGGTGAACGTCCCCAACAGGCCGCTGAAAGCGCGGTAGAGGCTCCCCCGGCTCCTAAAGCCCCGCTTACACAAGCGGACTTCAGGAAGATCAGGGAGGACGTGAACAAAATGGACCTAAACGCGCTCATTTCAGGCAAAGGGATCGTGTACGCAGACAAGTGAGGCTTACGGCTGAAGCTTGTAGCGATCCCGGATGCTCTGCGGTAACGCGTCAATCGCTTTTCGCTGGGTCTGGTATTCATCAAAGAACCATTTATTCGTCTCGCTAGCATCCTGGGCCTTGATTGCAAGCCATCCCATGGCACCAATCATCGTTAGCGCTACGGCGACAAAGCCGGCCAATAGGATGTAATTTAACCGGGTGGCTTGCGTGTCACGCACACTGCCAGAAAGCGCTTTAACCCTGCTTTCCAACTGCTCGATCTGTACGGCTGCACTGGTCAGAGCAGGTTCAAAAGCGCGGCCTAGGCTTTGGTGGATCGCTTGGGTTAGCTGAATGCCAACCTCCATGCCAGCTTGAGCCGTGGCCGCCTGGATGAACTCCTTGGTGCTTTTTTGCAGAGATAGCGCAGTGTCCTCGGCGTCTTCAACCGCGTCGGCCACGATGTTGAGCGAATCTCGCATGGACAGTTCAAGTACCTTGGGAATGCTCTTGATATCGTCATGCAGACGACCAACATCGCTTAGTAATTCCGTGATTAATGCATCCCTGGCCGTTGCTGGCATGGCGACGTGCTCATTCATTGGACAGTCTCCTCAGCGAACAACTCAGCAAATACCACGTCAAGTTTACGGTTGACCCCACGGCAAAGTGCGCGCAACCCATACATATCAGACCAGCGATTGCGGTCCTCTGGGCTCGCCTCTTTGTTTTTGAGCAGTTGCTTATAATCCGTTTCGTCTTCCATCAGCGCTTGCATGGAAGTTCGGTTAACCGAAAGGGCATCAAAAAGCTCAGTTTCAAATACGGCGCAGCGCTCGTTGAGCCAGAACGACTTAGAAGTGTTGTGGTAGGCAAAAATAATTGGAAATTCTGCCCGGACATCGCGTTCAACACGGTTGAAGATCACCCTGATTTTCTCTGGCGGAACGCCAATAGCGGAAAGGCTGCTAATCAGCGTCATCGTTTCCTTCTGCTCTTTGGTGCCTGAAGTCACCGGAACCATGTAGAAATCAATTTCTTCGTGGGCTTCGTCGAAGCCTTCCAGGTTGGCCATGAAGTCTTCAACGTTGGAAGCCCCAACGTCGATAATGGCATGGTCCTCCAGCATCAATTTCTTGAACAGCTCGCGGAATTTGTTCCCGCGCAGCTTCTCTACGTCCAGCCCGAGGGTTTCGGCGGTTTCATTGATGGATTCAATGGCGTAAATCGGTGCGCCGCTCATACGCGGCGAAAGGAAGTTAGCGGCCAGGGTGGTTTTGCCAACAGTGCCGGTGTAGTTAATGGTGACAACTTTCATGCTGATTAATCCTTGGTAGTAGGTGATAGGGTGAGGAAGGATCAAGACCAAGGGCGCTGCCCTTGTCATCCCGCAACGGCCGCGTTGACCTCGGGAGCGCGGGGTGATGAAGCCACCCCACACTCCGTCGGTAAGCCTTTTCTGGTCGGGGTGCCGTCAAGTGTTCGCTTCGCCCTTGCTTCCGTTCGTCGCGACGGTGGAGCCGTCACGACGAGCCGGGAGCGCGGCACCTGACGGGTCAGGTTGGGTCGTTGGGTTGTTGGCCGCTGGGGCTAGTCATCCAGGGCCTGGGCGCGTTGCGCGGCTTTCCAGCCAGCGGTCCAGGCGTTGTGCAGGTCCAGGGCGCTCCTGAACAGCGCAGGGGGCATGTTCTGCCCCTCTCCGTAAGCTCGGTGCCCAAGACAGCCCGCGTCGTAGCAGGCAAATGCCGCGGCTTCTGCGTCGTCCTGGATCAGCGCCTTTTCATAGTCACAGCGCACGTCTAAAGCCTGGCTCATGCCTAAGCCCTCCGTGTGTCTGTCAGGTTGTGCGGCGATGGTTAGCGGCTGAACACAAACTCAAGCTTGGCTTCGTGGTTCAGCTTCAAGGCCGCGTCAAAGGACTTGCCCGTTTTCTTGCTGTGAAAGCCCTTGAGCACGCCGGTCTTGCCCTTGGTCAGCAGGGTTTCGATCTGGCCAGGGGTCAGCATCTTGCCGCTGACTTCCGGGTACAGCTTGAAGGCGCAGGCGCGGCAACCGATCACACGCGGCGTCACGGCCAGTTCGTGGCCGCACATGGGGCACTTGGCGTTCAACGCGATCGGGGCCGGTTTGGGGGTGCCTTGCACGTTGCCCAGGTCTACGCCTTTCACCTGGTCGGCAATGAAGCGCTCGAGCTCGTCCAGGAAGGCATCTACGGTCAGTTCGCCGGCTTCGATCATCTGTTGCTGCTCATGCCAGAGCGCCGTCATATCCGGTGTGGTGGCAATGGCCGGTAGCGCGGCGATGAACTCCAGACCCAGCGGGGTCGGGATCAGCTTTTTCTTCTCAACCTGATAGAAACCGCGCTCCTGGAGCTTGGCCAGCATGGCGGCGCGGGTGGCCGGAGTGCCGATCCCGCCGTTTTCGCCTTTCTTGCCCTGGTCGCGGTCGATCAGCAGCTGCTTGATGCGCGGATCTTTGACGTACTTGGCCACGCGCTGAAGATCCTTGAGCAAGGTTGCTTCGGTGTAGAGCGGTAGCGGCTTGGTTTTTTCCTTGGCCACGGTGATGCCGTCGCACAGGCCGCTGTCGCCGGCCTTGAGGCTGGCCAGGGCATCGAACGGGCTTACGGCCTGGGCGTCCTGGTCGTCGTCCTCCTCGCGCTCCTCGGCCAGCTGGGCGGTCCAGCCGGGCTGGGTCACTTGGGTGGACCGTGCCACAAAGGTGTGCCCGCTCACGTCAAACCGCGCTTCGGCGCTTAGGTAGCGTTTTTCCGGCAGGAACTGAGCGACGTAGCGTTTCACGATGGCCAGGTACACGGCGCGCTCGTCGGCGCTCAGCTGCTCCAGGTTGAGCTTCACCGCTGTGGGAATGATCGCGGTATGGGCCGATACCTTGCTGTCATCAAAGGCGCGGCTTTTACGCTCGGGTTTGACCTCGGTGAACATCCCGGCCAGGTCCGGCAGGGCCTGGCTCAGCAGGTCCAGGGTGTGCGGTGCCTCGGCAAACTGGTCGCTGGACAGGTAGCTGCAATCGGAGCGGTTATAGGTAATGGCCTTGTACTTCTCGCGCAGCGCCTGGGTCAGTGCCAGGGTTTTTTCGGCGTCGATGCCATGGGCCTTGCTCATGTACACCTGAAGGTCCAGCAGGGCGAACGGCAACGGTGCTGGCGTCTGCTTCTCGTCCACGCGAGCCTCGATCACGCTGGCGGGCTTGAGCCGGCAGGCGTCAGCCAGCTGATTGGCGTACCCCTCCTCGATGATCCGGCGTTTGTCGTCCACCGGCGCATCCTCGGCCACCACAAGGCGCGCCTGGGCGCGCTGGCCATCAAAGGCGAGGCTCGCCGCGACGGTGTAGTAAAAGGCGCTGGCGTGGTTCTTGTTGGCCAGGTAGCGGTTCACGATCAGCCCCAGGATCGGGGTTTGCACGCGACCTACCGATAGCACGCCTTTGACGCCTTTAGCCTGGCCAGCCAGGGTACAGGCGCGGGTCATGTTGAAGCCGTACAGCTGGTCGCCAATACTGCGGGCCAGCGCCTTTTGGTACAGGCCGAAGAACTCGCGGTTGTCGCGCAGGCCTTCCAGAGCCTTGCGGGCGGCGTTGGCGTTGAGGTCGTTAATCAGGATGCGCTTGACCGGCGCGGTGTTGCCGAAATGCTCTAGGACTTCATCGACCAGTAGCTGGCCTTCGTCGTCCGGGTCGCCGGCATGGACGATTTCCGAGGCACGACCGATCAGCTGCTGAACCGTCTTGAGTTGGGCCTGGGTACGCGCAATGGGCTGGTACTTGGCCGGGCGCAGCTTCAACGGCAGGTCGGCCAGGTTCCAGGCTTTATACGCGGGGTTGTGCGCCTCGGGCGGGGCCAGTTCGAGCAAGTGGCCTACGCACCAGGTCACGATGTCGTTGCTGCCGCATTCGAAATAGCCGTCCTTGCGGATGACCGTCCCCAGCGCTTCGGCAATGACCTGGCCCAGCGCAGGCTTTTCAGCGATGAATACTCGCATGGTTGTCTCCTTGTCCTGACCAGGGCGCTCAGCCCCGGACCATGCCGAACTTGTCGTTGATTTTTTGGGTGTAGCTGCGATCCGCTTCGGAACAGCCATTGAGGTAATTCAGGCGCGCCGTGGCCGTCTTGCCCCATTTGATGTTTCCGTGCTTCTTCACCACGATGCTGAAATAGTCCCGCTCGGCGCTGCTGCATGCGTTGCCGCCGCTGTTGCCGGTGAGCTTGCCGAACATGCACAGCACCGATTTGCAGGCGTCGCCGGCGAAGGCTTGGGGGCTGCCGAACAGGCACACCGCGAACAGCGCACAAACCAGTTTTTTGCCGCGTCCAGGCACGGCGTTGCCCTCGGCCTGACCTGGGCGGTCAGCCGTGTGTACGGATGTTTTCATGGTGGTATTTCCTGAAAGGCGCAGGCGCGCCGGTCACTCAGAGGGCGTTTCTGTGTTTGATCGATTAGGCATATGACGGAATTTTCCTCTCCCGCCGAAAGGTAAGGTCATGAAGAGGCATGATTCTTTTGCTGATGCCATAATGGCAAACTTCCTTCATCTGCCCTTTTGCTAGTCACATGTTTAAAGTTTTAATCATCGAGGACGACCTTGCTTTGAGCGAAATCCTCGCCAGCGTTGTATCAGAAGCCGGCGCAAGCGTAAGAGTCGTTGACTCCGTTGATGCAGGTCTTAAGGTATTCAAAGACAACCCAGGCATATCCTTGATAATCACTGATGTGGTGACGCCAGGCTGGCTCAACGGGTTTGATTTTGTGAAAGAAGTCCACAAGACCCACCCCTCTATGCCTGTCATTGTGACTAGTGGGTACAACCACTATGAGCACCCTAACGTTCCTCCAAACGTACATCTACTACCTAAGCCCTGGACGCTCGATCAGGTCAGTAGCATCGTTGCTCAGCTGGGGCTTGTCTCCAGCTGATACCTTTCTTATTCGCTAGCCTTACAAGTGCTTGCTTCCTTCTTCTACAAAGTTTGAATCCGGCGCTGCACAACCTAGCTTTTCAGCATGAGTCGCTGGAGCCTCGGCATTCCGGGGGCTCCAGCGCTGCTCTTGCTCGGCGCGTAGCGGCTGCTCGTCCGACAAGGCTACCTTGGCCTCGGTGGTGCGTACCGGCACGGTCAGCGCATCGATCTTCGAGGCGTCTCCGATCGGCAACGGCGGGGGCGTCATGTTGGCCCGCGACCGAAACACTTCCTCCTCGTAAAAGAAGATCTTGCGAGACAGCACTTTGATAGGCTCGGTTTGCTTGGTGCCCTGGATGAAAATCAGCTGCTTCTCATAGGGGAGTTCGTTGACCTCCTGGGGCAGCATCAGGGGCCGTGCCTGCTCGCTGTAGCTGTCCGTCTGGCCCCGGTGGTTCATGTCCCGCTTGTTGAACGACTGGTTCTGTACGCGCACGGTGGTGTTGCCCAGGCGCTTGCTGTATTCCTCGGCCAGCTTGATGTCCCCAGGGGCAAATACGATTTCGTTGTGAATCGCCTTCATGATGCCGTTGGCTGCTTCCTCGCCGTAGGTGGCCCGGATCTGGTCCTTGCCCTGGAAGATCAGGAAGAACCGCAAGCCGGCGCCTCGGGTCAGTGCCGGCGCGGTTTCCATGATTTCCATGCGGCCCATGATCGCGAATTCATCCATCATCAAGGCCAGCTGGTACTTGAGCCGAAGGGTGCCATCGGCGCAGTGACCGCCCTGCTCGGGCAATACCTTGGAGTTGAGCCGGATGGCCTGGGTGAAAAACAGGTTCATCAGCGGGCCGTATTTTTTCAGCGAACCCTCCGTCACGCTGAAGTAGATGGTGGTCTTTTCCTCGCGGGCCTTGGCAAAGTCGATGTCATCACCCGACACGGCCCAGGCCACAGTCTTCTCGGCGTAGACCGACAGCACGTCGCGCACAATATCGACGGTTGTAGACCAGCCGCTGCTCTTGTTCTTTGAGGCCTCCAGCACGCCGTTAAGCTCGCGCAGGGTTTCAACACTCAGCGGGTTGGGTCCACTGCTTCGCTGCTCGATGACCTGGTGAGCCCATACGCCGATGCCAGTACCCAGTGCGCCGATTTCATACGCCTGGGGCAGCGAGCACGGCATTTTCGGGGTTTCCATCAGGTACAGCAGGATGGCGGTGAAGACGTTGCCGGCCTTGTTGTACCACTCCTGGTTCTTCGGGTTGTCCGACACGAACAGCACGCGGGCCAGGGTGCGGATCTCGCCTAACCGGTACAGCGGATCGCGGCTGATGGCGCTAATGGGATTCCAGCGGTGCGTCTCCAGGCGCTCCGGCGAAAACCGGAATACCTTATGGCCTGCCGAGGCGCGAAAGCCCGAGGTGATCTCCCAGTTCTCGAACTTGGGGTCGTTCACGACCATTGAATCGGGGTAGCTCAGCAGGTTGGGGATCACGGCTCCGACGCCTTTACCCGTCCCCGGTGGCGCGGCCAGCATTACGAACTGTTGCCCGTAGCTGGCCAGGAAGGTGTCTTTGGTCGGGTGCTTGCCCAGCAAAAACGCTGGGTACTCTTCGATCCGCTTTTGCGGATTTTCTGGGCTATAAGCCAATGGTTTGGCCATCTGACTCTCCACAGGTTGATGCACAAACAAACACATGCAATCATCTATTTTGATGCGTTAGAACATCAATTTTGATGAGGGCATATGATGAGAACCACGGTAACGATTGACGACGCGTTGTATGAGCGCGCTCTTGAACTGGCCGACCCCAACATGGACAAGGCCGACCTGTTTCGTGAGGCCGTACAGACGTTTGTGCGCATTCAAGCGGCCAAACGCCTTGCCTCACTGGGTTCTGCAGCGCCGTCGATGGAAGACGTTCCCCGCCGGCAGGGTGAACTCAGCTGATGGATGTGCTGGTCGATAGCTCAGTGTGGATAGCGCACTTTCGTAGCCGTAATGAGGCACTGGTGGATCTGCTTAGCCGGGACCAGGTGTTGATACACCCGATGATTCTTGGCGAGTTGGCCTGCGGGACACCACCTGACCGGGTCAGAACATTGGCTGACCTATCAAGCCTTCGCTATGGCCAACAAGCCTCGTTAAGCGAGGCGCTGGAGTTTGTTGAACGTCACCAGCTTTATGGTCTTGGCTGCGGGCTTGTCGACATGTTTCTGCTCGCCTCCACATTGATGTCAAAGGCTACCCTGTGGACGCTGGATAAGCGTTTGGGGAAGCTGGCGGGACGGTTTGGGGTGTTGCATACAACGCAGTGAAGCAAGCGGCGGTGTGAGGTGCCCGTTAGGTTTTTTTATACTCGCCGGCGTACTCGAACTGGCGAAGCTCGCGGTTGTTGGCAAAGCGGGCATCGCCGTGCAGCGTGGTCCTGGGCTTGAGCCGGAAGAATACGGCCAGCAGCGCGGCGCCGGCTGGCAGGAAGGTCAGGCCGGCTGTAACGCACCAGGACCACGGCAGGTACAGCACACGCCTGTCATTCCAGGGCAGCTTGCGAGCCTCCCAGAGCGTGTCCCAGGACAGGCCAGCCAGGGGCATATGGTTCAGGTGCAGGAACAGCGCGCCGCCGGCGTACAGGCCGACCACGAAACACACGGCCATCAGGACCAGAATCGATAACGAGACTTTCCACCACATAGGCGCCTCCTAGGCTGCTAGGGCTTGCTTGCCGCTGAGCAGGGCCAGCTTGTGATCGGGCTCGTAATGCACCTCCAGGATGTGAGTCCCTTCCATGTACACCACGACATCAAACGAGGTGCGTACCAGGCGCTCGATGTAGTCATATTCCAAGCCCTTGCCTACCTCCGATTGCTTCACCAGGCCGCACACGCGGGCATAACCCGATTCGCTGTCATTGGCGTGTGCGGTGGTCACGGTGCCCCTAGTGCCGGTGTTCAGAATCTCGATGAAATGCCATACCTCGTCGCCGGTCAGCTCGGCCAGGAACAGGTGGTCAGGCTTCATCCGTAGCGAACTGGCCACCAGGGCCTTGGGGGCCACCACATGGCCGTAGAACAGATGCACATGATTAGGGTGATACGGAAGCTGAAGCTCTTTCACTCCCTGGATGGTGATCATCCGGCGCTGCTCGGGAAACAGGTCCATCAGCGATTTGCCAAAGGTGGTCTTGCCGGAGCCTGGACCGCCAAAAATGATGATGTTCTGACGGTAGGCTACGGCCTGGGGGAAGAACCGTCCCCACTCCCGCGCCTTGTGCGCCGTCTTCATCTGCACTTGCCAGGGGGCCAGGTGAGTCCGAGGCGCGGCGATAGCCTGGGCACGGTCAAAGCGGCCACTGTCGATGTAATCCTGAAGCGTGAAGCGCTCCAGCGACGGCTTACGAAACGTCATAGACAACGTCCCCTTCTCGCAGGCCGGGGCCATCACGATCTGGCCGCGTTCGCCTCCAGGAAGCTCGACCGTGTGAATCGGTGAGTGCGCTGATAGCACACGGAAATTCAACGCGCACAGCGCGTTGGCCAGCCTCCAGCACAGGGTCGCGGTTAGCCAGGGCGCCTCCTCGCGCTGCCAGCCTTCGGAGCCGTCTACCCAGATTTCATAAGGCCGGTTGATCGCCACGTCCGTAGTGCCCGGGCGGTTCAGCCGCTCGGTCACACCTGACTGGTCCAGGAAGTCTTGAACCAGGGTGTCTTCGGTCAATCCCTGGGGTTCGTCAGGTAGCACTAGCGTTGTCATGCAGCCTCCTTAGCGGTTCTCGAAAACGGGCGAAAAGTCGATGTCGCGAGCGACGATGACAGTAATCACGGTGCCGGGCAGAACGTGCGCGGTGTCGGGAATGTTGATGGTGCTGTCCAACGCCTTGTTGGCCATGCTTTCCACGTTCTGCTCGCTGTTGTTCACCGTGTAGCCGCTTGAGCTTTGCTGCGTGCTATTGGCGGCGGCCTGAAGCGCGTCCTGGATGAACGACAACATCACCGCACCGCCGTAGCGCTGTAGGTAGTGGTGATCGATCCAGGCTTCGGTGCCACTGGCGCCCATCGGGCCGGCGCCCAGGCTGTTGATCTGAGCACGCGTACCGGATTGGGTTTCAAGCTCGGTCCAGGTGGTGAACACGCTGGATTCACCGCGACCGACCTGTACCCGCTGCTCGCCGGTGAGCTTGTCGCCGGCGTCGGCAATGACCGTGCTGCCATCGGCCGATAACAGCGGCTCGGTCAGGCGGCAATCGACCATCCCCGGATGAGTGGAAATGATTTCCGTGTACAGCGCGCAACGGGTGTAGGTGTTGTGCGTGACCAAGTACTTGCGCGGCGGGGCCAGGTACGCCTTGGCCGGGGCGAACCCTGTACCGCCAAGGTCGCTCAAGCTGCCGCGTGTCCTTGATGACGCATCACCGCCGCCTAGAGGGCCGCCTGAGCCGCCTTGTCCATCGGCTAAGAGCGATGGCGGTCTAGGCGACTGTTCGCCGCCCTGTGACGAATGCGCGCTGCCCACGGCGCCGTTGGCGGGGCCTTCGTCCGACTGCACGAACATGGCCGGGTCCAGCTTGCGTTGCCTGGCCGTGATCACCGGTGGCTGTGCCTTGTTGCTGGCTCCAGGTGCGGCCTGAGCGGTCGGCGCCTGGGGCGGTTGCTCCGGGTTCGCCTTGGCTTGCTGCTCGCGGGCCTGACGCTCTTTTTCAGCGCGGGCTCTGCGCTCCTCCTCGGCCGCCTCGGCGCGCAGCTTGGCCATCTTGGCTTGCCGCATGCTGTCGTCTTCGCCTTGATTCACGTCCAGGGTGGCGTCCTTCTTGACGTGGGTTTCATCAACCTTGGTGCTGCCGTGCTTCATCTTCGAAATCAGCATCGACCAGCCGCCGATCACCACGACCAGGAACACCACGATGATGGCAGCGATGCCCAGGTAAAGCCGCTTCTTGTCCGTGGTCACGGCCTTGCGCTTGGTGCGCACGTCGAAGGCGCCTCGGACCTGGGTGCTGGCTGCGCCCGGTGTGGCTTCAGTCGTGCCGTTAGGCTCAGCAGGACCGATGCTGTCAGGCACTGACGAATGCTCCGGGGCTTGGGTGTTGTCATTGTTCTGCATGTTTAAGCTCCCGAATCTCGCCGGTGGTGGTCCCGTTGAAGTTGTACCCGGTGTCGATCTGGGTCTTGGGCCGGGCCTCCACGACCATCTTGTTCAGCCGGAACCGGAACAGCTGGCTGACGCCATGCACCACGACCACGTTTTGCTCGTTGTGGGTGTTGGCCAGGGTTTCGGTGCCATCGGGTAGCACCTGGTACAGCACCGGGCGCGGGCCACTGCCGGTGAAGCGGAAGCAGGTCAGCATGCCGTTGTCCCAGCCTTCAGCCGGGGCAATGGAGCGGCTGGTGTCGTCCGAACGGCGCTGGTAAGGGCCGTTCTGCACGGGGCCGGCGCAAGGGTTGCCGGGGTCACGGCGCACCGCTGCGGGCTTCTTGGGCGCCTCGGGGTAGGTGAAGCGCAGCGCGTAGGTCATATCCTCTGTGCGCTTGACCAGCTTCAACTCCAGCAAGTAGGTGTGCCGGTTGGTGTTGATCACCATGTTGGTGTCGGGCTCCAGGTCCGTGATGGGCTTGATCGAAACCAGGTTGCCTGCCTTGTTGGGGCCGATGGTCCAGGCTTTGGGGTCGCCCGAGGCCATCAGGCCGGAGTCCTCGTTGATCGTTTCATTGGGCGGAAACTGAACCAGCGTGGTGCGGCCAATGGCGGTCTGGACGCGGTATACGTTGTCGGGGCTGTACACGGCGGTCTGTACGCGCTTATCCAGCGCTGAGCCGCTGCCCATGATTTCGGCCTGGGCCAAAGGAGCGCATGCCATGAGCAACAGGACGGCGGCGCTGCTAGCGGTTTTGAATGTGCTACTCATGCGGCACCCCGACTTCCTGGGTCATCGTGTACGCCTTCACGCCGAAGCCTCGGGCGTTGAGCCACTGATCGCCGGCCTTTTTGGCCGGGTTCTTGTAGTCATAGGTGACGGTCGCAATCCAGGTCGCCGGGTCCAGCTGGGGATCAGGTAGGCCGTTGCGGTCCAGGACGGTCTTGGTCATGCGCACCTGGGCGGTGCCCTTGCCGTCCTTGCGGTCCAGGAAACTGATGTTGGTCACGTCCGTGCGGATCTGGCGGTTCAGGCCAAGCACGGACAGGTAGCCCTTGGACGACAGCTGGAAATTGCGGTAATCCGCAAAGGTCGCGTCGTAGGACATCAGCTTGACCATGTTGAAATTGGCGTCGTTGCTGGAAAAGTTGTAGCTCTCGCGGAAACGCACATAGCTGGCCAGCCAGAATTCGTCGTCGATCTGCTCGGGCGACTTTTCCTTGCTGACAGGCTTCACCACGTCAGTGAAACCGGAGTTGTTGTCTACCCGCACCAGGTAGGTTTCCACGGTCTTGAGCGGGGTCAGGCCGATCACGGCACCGACCGACATGAACGCCAGGGCACCGAACACATAGTTCAGGCGGGTGGCTCGCTTGGCCTTGGCGCGCTCATCAGCGGCAATGTTCTTTTCGAAATACCGGGCCGCGTGGATGTACGCCTGTTCGGCCAGGCTGATGTCCTGTGCGGTCGCAGCATCGAGGCTGGTACGGGCGGCCAGCTGCCGCTCCTGCTCGATCACGTCCTGCTTTGACTTGCGTAGCTTCATCATAAAAATCACCTAAAACCTGGGCTCGAACACGCGCTGCGTGGGGTTCAGTTCGTGGAGCATTTGGAATCGCTGGGTGGGGTGGCTGCGGGGGCCTCGGGGACCGGCGAAGCGGCGACCGGGCGCGGTTTGCGCTTGACGATCTTGCGCACGGTGATGGGCGGCGCTTCAGGCGCGGCGCTGGCCACCGGCTGCTCTAGTTCGGCCAGGGGTGGCGGCACAGGGGCTGCAATCACGGCCTGCCGGGGCGTGGGTGCATGGGTAAAGGGCATGTCCTCCCAGCTTCCCGAAGGCTCAGAAAGCTTGGGCGCGGAGCCACAGCCTGTCAGCAAGGCAGCCGAAAGCAGCCCGCTCAAAGCAAGTTTGAAGTTCATGGTTGAGTACCTGATAGAAGCGAGGGGATGAAGCGAAAGTAAGAAGGGCTAAAAACTCTACTATTTACTAGTTTATTCTGTTTCTCCGCCAAACTTTAGCTTTATCAATCAATTGTTTTGCTCCTCGGGCTCCATTCATTGCGGCATGTATCCCAGTTCCTTTACTTAGCAAGCCAGATATTCCCGTAGCCGCAACAGGAGAACCCCCCATAATAGACGCTCCATAATTAGGAAGCTCAACGGCCAAAACTGTAAAAGCAGAAAAACACAGAAACATCGTGAAATTACCCGCCAAACTGGTATCAATCACGCCGTTTTTAATTATATTCCCGTTGATAAAGCTCATCTCTAACGCCATGACCATCGAAAACAGTACCTGTGTCAGCATGAACCCTGCCAACAGGGATACCCATCCCCAAAACCAATGCCGGGTCTGAGAAAACAATGAAAAGGCAATCAGCAAAGGACCAACCGCTAATATGGCGGTGGATGCAGCCTTAAGGACTATGAGTGTTCCTGATACCGTTAGCATGAAAGGAACCCCAGCCACAAGATAAATAACTATGGCTTGCGCGCCAAGATATAAAGTCTTTAGATCTACATCCCATATGTTTATCTTCCAAACATCGTATAACTGCATCAAATTATCAAGATATGTAGCAACCATAGAATCTATTTGATTCATTTGACTGCCTTCCTGACCTGAAAGCACTCCACCCATCCATGATGGGAAACCGGTAACAAACGGCACGATGGTAGTCCAATACCATTGCAAATTAAAAGCGCAAGAACATATGAATGCTACTTTCGCGATCTCAAAAACGACCTCTTGAAAGATAGTATTCATGCCTTGGAAAAGCCAATAGATACTCCTTAAGGTCATGTGCAATAGCCAAAAAGTACCTATTAGCGCAGAAAGCACAAGCATTACCTTAGCCATGCCGTTTAACAAAGTACTTTCGAGCGAGGCGTCAAAAAAATCATACATCAGCTGGGTGATATGGATTTCCATTCACACCTCCTCCTTTTAGCAGTAATTAATTCTGTTTTTTATCCTCACTGTATTGCGGTCGCTCCTTGGTTTTTCCAAAGTAGTAATCTTCAGCCGCCTGAGCGCGCCTTTGACTCTCAAGGGCTTTAGCCTCGCGCTCCTTGGCCAATTTGTCTTCATCGTCCCGGCAAGCACTTAGCGTACCCATGAAAACAATTACCAGCCCAGCTAATATAACCTTATTCATACATCAAACCTTTAATTCGCTATTGAGGTCTAGTAGTGGTTTTTCCAAAGTAGTAGTCGCTAATATCTTGCTCTAGCTTTTTACTTTGAAGCTTTTCCTGCTGCTGCTGAAGCATTTGCATGTTCGCCAATCGCATTTGCTGGTTCTGCTGCTCCAGCAACTCTTGCTGGTAGCGCAACTGGAGGTCCTCTTTCTGCTGGGGGGTTTGGACTTCATTGAGCTTAGCGCGCAGCTGCTCAGCGTTGCTGACCCGCTCCGTAGTGGCCTTATAATTGCGCTCCAGTGCATCCATGGCAGCTAGCATCCGATCAAACTTGGCTTGAACGGTCGCATTATCGGACTTCAAACCGTAGCGGTCACGCAAACTCGCAATATTCTGTACCGTGTCGTAAACATCGGACCATTCTCCCAAAGGAAGTACCTTGTTCAC
>NZ_JAFCTA010000013.1:0-12501 GCF_049895785.1 Pseudomonas sp. DC3200b2
CGTTATTGGCCGTCTCGGTGGAAGTGCCAGTAACGGTCAGGTTCCAATTACCGCTGACGTTGCTGCCAGCGTTGAAGCTGATGCCGGAGAGGTTCCAGCCGCTCACGTCCACGCTGCCGTTGGTCGCGGTAGCGGTGAAGCTGTTGGTGCCATCGCTGAGGGTAGCGCCGGCCGGAATGCCGCTGATGACCGTGGTGTGGGTTTCCGAGCCGTCGTTGTCGGCGTAGCTGGCCACAGTGCCCAGGCTGATATTGGTGTCTTCGTCGCCGCTGACTTCACGCGATTCAGTGATGGTCGGGGCGTCTGCCACTGGCGTGACATTGACGGTGATGGTATTCGACGTTGTGGCAGTACTGCCGTTGGCGGCCTCGGTCGAGGTACCGGTTACCACCAAGGTAATGGTGTCGCTGGAGTTGGCCGCTGGGGTCAGGCTGATGCCGGACAGGTTCCAGCCGCTCACATCGACAGTCCCGTCGCCGCCCACCTGGGAGGTGTAGCTGTGGGTGCCATCGCTGATAGTCGCGCCCACTGGGATGCCGCTGATAACGGTGGTATGGGTCTCGGAGCCGTCGTTGTCTGCATAGGTGGCCACGGTGCCCAGAGCGATGCTGGTGTCTTCGCTGGTGGTCAGGGTCTGGGCCGGAACCACGGCGGCATCAGCCACCGGCGTCACCGATACAGCAATGGTGCCCACGGTGGTGCTGGTGGCGTTATTGGCCGTCTCGGTGGAAGTGCCAGTAACGGTCAGGTTCCAGTTGCCGCTGACGTTGCTGCCGGCGTTGAAGCTGATGCCCGAGAGGTTCCAGGTGCTGACGTCCACGCTGCCGTTGGTCGCGGTGGCGGTGAAGCTGTTGGTGCCATCGCTGAGGGTGGCGCCAGCCGGGATGCCGCTGATGACGGTAGTGTGGGTTTCCGAGCCGTCGTTGTCGGTGTAGGTCGCCACGGTGCCCAGTGCGATGGAGGTATCTTCGTCACCCGATACGGCGCGAGCGCTGTCTACAGCTGGTGCGTCGGCCACCGGCGTCACGTTGACTGTGATGGTGTTCGACGTCGTGGCAGTACTGCCGTTGGCGGCCTCGATGGACGTACCGGTAACGGTCAAGGTCCAGCTACCGCTGACGTTGCTACCCGCGTTGAAGCTGATGCCGGAAAGGTTCCAGCCGCTGACGTCCACGCTGCCGTTGGTCGCGGTGGCGGTGAAGCTGTTGGTGCCGTCGCTGAGGGTGGCGCCAGCCGGGATGCCGCTGATCACGGTGGTGTGCGTCTCGGAGCCGTCGTTATCGGCATAGGTGACGACAGTGCCCAAGGCAATGGACGTATCCTCATTGCCTGTAACCGCCACGCCCTCGATGGCGGGCGCATCAGCCACGGGGGTGATGGTCAAGTCCAGCGTGCTGCTTGCGCCAGTGTCAGTGGTGTAAGTGATAGAGGGCACCGCACCGCTGTAGTTAGCCGCGGGCGTGAAGCTGTAGTCCCCATTGGCGGCGATAACGAGCGTACCCACGCCAGCGATCGTTACGCTCTGTCCTGCCACGAACGTACCCGTGACCCCTGCCACGGTATAACTGGTAACGCTCAATGCATTATCGGCATCGCTGTCATTGGCCAGCACATTACCGGTAGCGACATCATCTTCGTTCAGCGTCGCGGTATCACCCGCCACGATGGTCAGACTGTCAGTCGGGCTGGTCTGTTCAGCAGCAATGCTGTCAGCGGACGACAGCCCCGCGGTCTCAAAGCCCACCGTTGGGTCTACCTCGCCTGCGGTCTCTTCCAGCAAAACGAAGCTGTGGCTGCCACCACCTGAGCCGCCAGTATCCACGCCGGTTTCGCCCGCCGCGGTAGCTTCCAGTTCGGTGGTAGGGTCCGCGCCCGCGGCGATGGCTTTCTGTAGCTCAGCGACCGAGGGTGCTTGCTGTACAACATCTTCCGCGGCGCGCATCGTGTCCGGCGCGTTGGCGCTCCACTGGCTTTCACGTCCCACATCCAGTGTACGGCCATCGTTCAAAGACAGCGTTACCGCACCAGACGCGCCGGTTTCCACCACCTCCCCTGCGAACAGCCGATCGCCCTCTACAAGCACCCGACGGATGCCCTCCGGTGAAACCGCGACGACCTGGCCAACAATGCTTTTTACGATGGCGACGACACTGCTCATGAAGCTTCTCCGGGGGTACCGATCTGGTCGCTTCCGTACGACGTGCGGGCAAAAAAAGCCCTACATTTCAGAGGGGAGCGTGGGTATTAAAAAGAATTTCCAATCTGCGCCGGTTTTATGACGCTACTTATAGGTAGCTAACTAACCGACAAACTATTGACCTATTGTGCGGCATCCTAAACAATCCGCTACGTAATGTCACATTGATATTTCATGGCAAACCGCCTTTATTGCGCGCACTTCCTTTTCCCCCTTGCATCAGCAGACGCTTGCGCGCTTCGGCTGCGACTTCCACAGCCTTATGCGCTTGTCAGAGTTATTGTTTTCAAAGGACTTTCGGTATCTCTTACGATGCGCTCGTACTTCCCCGCCTCACTTCCCGTGGCCTTCGGTATCAGCTTCGCTCATACAGGCACTTTGCCCGTGCCATTAAGCATGTACTTGAGGCTTGTGCTCAGACTCAGGCAGGGAGGAGCGCCTATTGCTGCTCGATGCCGTCGAGCGCACCGCAGTGATCGTTGTCCAGGTTTACCCAGATGGGCTTATCCGTTGCGAATATGTTCGGCTGCTGGAGGGGAATCTTAAGAGCCGCCAGCGAAATTTCGCTCAGAGCAAGCTGCGCACGGCCCGCGTGCCAGGCCGCAACGCGGAATTGAATCAAGCGCAACCGTGTCTGGCTCAAGACCGGGAGGGACCGGTGGCTGACGGGCCGGCGCGGCGCTCGGACCAAACTGACCGCGAAGCGGTATTCGGTGACCCGTTCGTCGCTCCATGCGAAATTCGATGTAGAACTGTCACGCAATGCCGACAACAACATCAGCGCTGGAGAAGGCCATCACAACGCTTGCTCGGCCGTAGCACGCATGACCTCCAACCTGTACGCTGGAGGGGCCCAGGCGGACCTGCAATCCGAGCCTTGCCTGGCGGAGCAGGCGCCAGGTATTTGCAACAATGCCTAGAGCCAAAGGCCGATCGCCCAGCCGCATGCGAAGCGAAGCGGTCGAGTATGCATAGCGCACCCGGCGCGGTTCAGCCAGGGCGTGCTCGCCCCGCTGGCATCGGCTGTACAACAGGACCTCAAGCCGGAGGTTAAACTGCCCGGCATGAATTGATTCTTGACCAATCCCGTAATTTAAAAAAGCAGAGAGCGCAGCGTGGAATCAGAAGCCGGTCGAAACCTACCCACTCATGATCCACGCAGCCTGCATGACGACCCGCTGCTCGATGGGCTGTTGTCGCTTTGCTATCTGCATCAGAAGCCGGCCAGCCGGGCCATGCTCACCACGGGCCTGCCTTTGCCGGATCAGCGTCTTTCACCTGCCTTGCTGGCCCGGGCGGCGGCCCGCGCTGGCCTCCAGGGCCGCCTGCTGACCCGCAAGCTGGAACAGATTCCCGCCATCGCCATGCCCGTGCTGCTGTTGTTGAAAGACAACCGTAGCGCCGTGCTGTTAGGCTGGGAAGGCGAGCAAGCACGGGTGCTGCTGAGCGAAAGCGATGGTGGCGAAACCCGGGTGAGTCGCGAGCTGCTAGAAGAAGACTACAGCGGCCGGGTCTTTTTCGCCCAGCCGCAACACAAGTTCGACGTCAACCACGGTTCGCTCATCCCCAGGGCCAAGTCGTGGTTCAAGGACACGCTCAAGCGTTCGCGCTGGCTGTACATGGACGCCATCGCCGCCAGCCTGGTGATCAACCTGATCGCCATGGCCGCGCCCCTGTTCGTGATGAACGTCTACGACCGTGTGGTTCCCAATCAGGCCACGGCGACCCTTTGGGTGCTGGCCGCGGGTATTACTGGCGCCTACCTGTTCGACCTGCTGCTCAAGGGCCTGCGTGGCCTGTGCCTGGACCTGGCGGGAAAAAAGACCGACCTGATCATTTCCGCCACGCTGTTCGAACGTGTCGTGGGCATGGCCATGAAGATGCGCCCCGCCCGGGTGGGTAGCTATGCCCAGAACATCCATGAATTCCAGGGTATGCGGGACTTCTTGACCTCGCTGACCCTCACCAGCCTGATCGACTTGCCCTTCACGGTACTCATTCTTCTCGTGATCGCCATTCTCGGCGGGCACCTGGTGTGGATTCCCATCGTTGCCTTCCCACTGGCGCTGGGCCTGGGTCATGTACTGCAGAAGCCCTTGACCGCTACCCTGGAGCGCACCATGGCCCTGGCGTCGGAACGACAGTCGGCGCTGATCGAAACCCTGGCCGGCCTCGACGGCATCAAGGTGAACAATGCCGAGAGCGAGCGGCAGTACCAATGGGAACAAACCATCGGCACCCTCAGCCGCCTGGAACTGCGGGTGAAGGTGCTGTCCAGCCTGGCGATGAACCTGACCTTGATGATCCAGCAACTGGCCGGCGTGGCCATGATCATCTTCGGGGTTTATCAGATCATAGATGGCAACCTGAGCATGGGCGGCCTGATTGCCTGCTACATGCTCAACACCCGCGCCCTGGGCCCCCTCACGCAGCTCTCGGGCCTGCTGACCCGCTACCAGCAAACCAAGGTGACCATGGTCTCGGTCAACCAGATGATGGACCTGCCGCAGGAGCGCAACTTCGAGGAACGGCCCCTGAGCCGTCCGGTACTGCAAGGGGCCGTAGAGTTTCGCAACCTAGGCTTCACCTACCCCAACCAGCAGAACGTGGCCCTGCGCAATATCAACCTGAGCATTCGCCCAGGCGAGAAGATCGGCATCATTGGCCGTAGCGGCTCGGGCAAGAGCTCCCTGGCCAAGCTGATCGTGGGCCTCTACGAGGCCGATGAAGGCGCGCTGTTGATCGATGGCATGGACATTCGCCAGATCGACGTGAGCGAACTGCGCCACAACATTGGCTACGTGGCACAGGACATCCAGCTGCTGGCTGGTACCTTGCGGGACAACCTGGTATCCGGCGCGCGCTACGTCGAGGACGAAATGGTGCTGCAGGCCGCCGAACTCAGCGGTGTGCATGAATTCGCCAGGTTGCACCCCCAAGGCTATGAGATGCAGGTCGGTGAACGCGGCCAGAACCTCTCCGGGGGACAGCGCCAGAACGTGGCATTGGCCCGGGCTTTGTTGCTCAACCCAAAGATTCTCCTGCTCGACGAACCTACCAGCGCCATGGACAACAGCGGCGAAGAACGGCTCAAGCAACGCCTGCAGCCGGTGATCGGGGACAAGACCGTGGTCCTGGTTACCCACCGTGCCTCCCTGCTGTCCCTGGTAGACCGCCTGATCGTCATCGACCGGGGCCAGATTGTTGCCGACGGCCCGAAGGCCGCCGTGCTTGAAGCGTTGAAAAAGGGGCAAGTCAATGTCGCTTAAGATAGACAAGGGCGGTATCGGCGCCTACTTCAAAGGCCGGGACAACCTTTCAGGCCAGCCGCTTCCAGAAGTGAACAAGGCACTGATCGACGATGCGCCTCGAATTGTGCGCCTGACCATTTGGGGCGTGATCCTGTTCTTCGCGTTTCTATTAGGCTGGGCTCATTTCGCGATCGTCGACGAAGTGACCAAGGGCGAGGGCAAGGCGATTCCTTCCTCGAAGATCCAGAAGGTGCAGAACCTGGAAGGGGGCATCGTCGCTGAAATCTACGTCAAGGAAGGGCAGATCGTGGAAGCCGGCACGCCACTTATCCGCCTGGACGATACCCGCTTCGCCTCCAATGTGGGGGAAACCGAGGCCGACCGCATCGGCATGGCCTTGCGGGTAGAGCGCCTGAGCGCCGAAGTGGAAGATCGACCGCTCAATATCTCCGACACGTTGCGCAAGTCCGCCCCCCGCCAGGCGGCGGATGAAGAACAACTGTATCGCAGCCGGCGACAGCAGCTGGCCGATGAAATCGGTGGACTGCAGGCCCAACTGACCCAGAAGCAACAGGAACTGCGCGAGTTCGCGTCCAAACAGGAACAATACCGCAACAGCCTGGCATTGCTGCGTCAGGAGATCGGCATGTCCGAACCCCTGGTCAAACAAGGCGCGGTTTCGCCTGTGGAGGTGCTGCGCCTGAAGCGTTCCGAGGTCGAAACCCGCGGGCAATTGGATGCCACTTCCCTGGCCATCCCCCGCGCCCAGGCGGCTATCTCGGAAGTACAGCGAAAGATCGATGAAACCCGGGGCAAATTCCGTAGCGACGCCCTTACCCAGCTCAACGAAGCGCGCACAGATCTCAACAAGTACACCGCCACGGCCAAAGGGTTGGAAGACCGTGTCAGCCGGACCATGGTGTCTTCGCCAGTGCGTGGGGTGATCAAACAGGTGCTGGTCAATACTGTAGGCGGCGTGATCCAGCCCGGTAGCGATATTGTGGAGATCGTGCCTCTGGACGATACCTTGGTGGTGGAAGCGAAGATACGTCCGCAGGACATTGCCTTCCTGCATCCCGGCCAGGAGGCCATGATCAAGTTCACCGCTTATGACTACACCATCTATGGCGGGCTCAAGGGCGAACTGGTTCAGATTGGCGCCGACACCATCACCGATGAAGACAAGAAACAGACCTACTACCTGATCCGCCTGCGTACTGATCGCAATCATCTGGGCACGGACGACAAGCCCCTGCTGATCATTCCGGGCATGGTGGCCTCGGTGGATATCATCACCGGCCACAAGAGCATCCTCAGTTACTTGCTCAAGCCTATCCTGCGGGCCAAGGCCGAGGCGCTGCAAGAGCGGTAAAGCCAGCGCGCCCAGCTATGGAAGCGTTTACTAGCCAAGCTGGCTCCCTCGGGAGCCAGTCCACCTCGCAGGCAGGGCCTTCGATGCTTGGGCCCTGAGCTCAAGCCTCTTGCCATGGACCTGGCTCGCCCACCAGCCGCCCCTGGACGCCTTCCAGGCCCATATGCCGGATGACCGCCAGCTCGCCTTCGGTTTCTACACGTTCGGCGATCAACGGCAGGTCGATACTATGAGCCGCCCGTTGAATCGCCTCGATGAACAGCCGCTTGTGGTTTTCCTGATCGATGGCCCTGATATAGCTGCCATCGACCTTCAGGTACGCCAAGCCCAACCGGGACAGGTTGCCGATCATGCTAAAGCGCCCGCCAAAATGCTGCAGTGCCAGGCCAAAGCCCAGCGCATGCAAACGACGGGTGACCTGCTCTAGCACTTGTTGCTGAGGTAATTGCTCTTCGCCGATTTCGAAGATCAACCGCGGCCCAAGAGCGGAGTGGGCGGTCAGCAGATCGAAAATGCGATTCAGCGCCTGGGGGTCATCCAGGGTAGCTGCCGAAAGGTTGAGCGCCAGCACGCCCGGGCGGGCTTGCAAATGCGTCAGTACTAGCCGGAGCACCGTGATATCCAGGCGAGCGGACCAGCCGAAGCGTTCGATCCAGGGCAGGAAGCGCCCCGCCGGAATCGCCTCGCCGTGGGCGTCCAATACTCTGGAAAGCACCTTATGGTGCAGGGTATTACCTGTTTGGGCATGGATAACGGGCTGGAAGAACAGCTGTAGGCCATGCCCCTCCAGCGCCTGGTCCAGCAATTGATGCCAGGCATGGTGATCATCGCCGATCTGCCGAACGCTGGGCTGGTCAAGGCACACCCAGTGCCCGTCTCCCGAGCCTTCGGCCTGGGCCAGGGCCTGGTCGGCGAGCTTGAGCAGATCCTGAGGCGCTTCGCCCGCTGCATAGGGTGCCAGCCCCATCCAGGCCACCGGATACATGTCCGACGCGCCTGTTTCATAGAGGCTGTGCAAGGCCGTATCCAATGCTTGCGCCAATTGGTGAGCCTCATCGAGCGTCAGCCCAGGCGCCAGTACCGAAAACTCGCCCCCTCGGCTGCGGCAGATCAGGTTGGTGGTTTCTGGATGCCGCGCGCACAGGCGCGACAGCATGGCCGCGACTTCCTTGAGCAGCGTATCGGCGGCGGCGGCGCCCAGGCGCAGGTTCAAGCCGGCCAGGTCATTGACCCGCAGCAGCAACAGGTAACCAGGCCTGTTTTCTTCCGCATGGCTGACGCGCGCCTGGAGCTGCATGTCGAAATAGCGCCGGTTGGCCAGCCCGGTAAGGCTGTCCTGATAGGACGCTTCCCTTAACCGCTCACTGCGCTCAGCCTGCTCCATGAACAGCGTCTTGAGTTTTTCCACCATCTGGTTCATGGCCTGTACCACACGCCGCAACTCGGGCGTGCGCGGCAGCTCCGGCAGGCTGAGGAATTCACGCCGGGCAATGGCATGGGATTGCTCGACCATATAGTCCAGCGGGCGCAACTGCCGCTTGAGCAGCAAGGCCCCCAGCAAGGCACTGATAGCGCCACACAGCAGCAGCCATCCCAGACTGCCTAGGGCGCTCTCCCATAGTTTGGCCAGAGCGAACATCGGATGGCTGACCACCTCCACCCGTGCCGCCTGCTGCCAGCCCCGGCTGACGATAGCGTCCCCGCCCGCGGCTTCCAGCCCGATCAGGCGAATGAACCAATGCGGAACGCCACTGCTGTCGGGCTCCGCGCTGCGCTCTACCATCACCTTGTTGTCCGCCAGATCGATCACGCGGATGCTGGCGTAGTAGCCGCTGTCGAAGATGGACGTCACCATCAGCTCGACCATCGCCGGGTCATCGATATTGGGCGTCAGGGACAGCGCCAGGGCCGTGGCGGCATCCTGTGCGTGGGAACGCAGCTGATTGACGTACTGAGCCCGGGAACTCTCCAGGCTGACCATGAAGCTCCCGCCGAATGCCACCACCAGGAACAGGCAGATGGCCAACAGTAATTGCTTGAACAGAGACATCAGGGCTCCTGATTAGTCAGTGGGGTCAGCCGGAAAGCCTTCGGCGGTCATTTTCTTGAGTACGTCCTGCCAGCGCGACAGGCGCTTGGTGTCACCTACCCGCTTGTTGCCCGCCTGGCCGGTCAGCCAAAGCCCTTCGGCATTGAAGGCATAGACAGGAAGCAAGTCGCTGCGCTGGCTGGCAGGCAGGATGTCATCCATCAGGCTGTCCAGAACCAGCGGCATGGCGTCCGGGCTGGCGTAGTAGGTCAACACCATGTGGGCGCGATTCTGTCGCAAGGCCTTGACGTAAGTGATGCGCAATTTATCGCCGGATACGCCCAGATGGCGCAGGCTGAAGTACTTGGCGATGGCGTAGTCTTCGCAATCGCCGGCGCCTTTCCAGAGAGACTGCACAGGCGTGGCCCAGTAATCCACCTCTCTCCAGAGGTCGATATCTTCGCGGTACTGCATCTGGTGGTTGAAGAACAGGTTTACCACCTTCAACCGCTGCGCTTCAGGCGCCTGCTGCTGCGTCGCCAACAGCTTTTGCCAAGCATCGATCCGTTGTTGGCCTGCACCCAGCGGGCCGTACAAGGCCTGGGCCCGTCGACCGATAAGAGTAAAATCCCAGTCCGCCTGCAACACGCCGATCAAGCCAAGGCTCAGCGTCAGCGCAAGCAGGAAGCGGCGCAGCCTGATCTTCGCTAAGGTCACCTTCAGCACGTTGGCAAGCTCGGGGCGCGGTGTGAGGCGCAGCATGGTGCGGGTAGCGCCGGTAAAAAACAATGGCAACCTGCAATCAGTGCGTCGGCTCTCACGAAACAACTCAGCACAAGATCGAGGAAGGTACCGCCCCGCAGCGGATAAGTGCTGAAAACGACGATCAAAGGACGTAAGCTCCATGCCGAAACGCCGGTGTGGCTCAGCCCACCGAAAGGAATTCCGGCGTTCAGGTGGCAGGACACGCCTCGCACCGAGATTTGGGTGACAACAATATGCGGTTTCACATCTATCAAGGTAGTCAAAGTGCCTAGAAAACCCAGCGCCTTGAGCGTTGTGCTGGCGGCCGAACAGTTGCCTGCCCACCTTGCTCGCTCCATCATCCAAGAACGCCTGCGCATCGCTATTCTCGAAGGTCGCCTGCCAACCGGCACGGCAGTGCGGCAGCAGGAGCTGGCCACCATGTTCGGCGTCAGTCGCATGCCGGTGCGCGAAGCGCTACGCCAACTTGAAGCCCAGGGCCTTCTGGCGGTTGAACAACACAAGGGCGCGGTCGTTGCCCCGTTGATCACGTGGGACGCAACCGAAACCTATGAGCTGCGGATACTTCTTGAATCCGAAGCCCTGCGACAGTCTGTACCAAGGCTCACTGAAAGTGACCTTGACGAAGCCGATGCCTTGATCGAACGCATGGAAGCTGAAACGGATTACTCCGCGATGGGCGAGCTAAATAAACAGTTTCACCTGGTGCTCTATCGTAGAGCACCCAACCGCCGCCTGATGACCTTGGTGGAAACCGGGCTGGACGAAGAAGAGCGCTTCCTGCGCTTCAATCTCAAGGCCATGGGGTTGGGTAAGGTGTCGCAGGACGATCACCGAGCCCTGGCCGCCGCAGCGCGGGCCGGGGATACCGAGCGCTGTGTCAGCGCGCTGACCGAGCACCTGCAACGCGGTATCGAAGCCATCACTCGCTTCCTGGCGCAAGGCCAGGCTACATAACCGGGCATCTACGCCCCTGGTGCCCTTCAGGCAATTGCTTCGTCTTCCCGCCCCGTTTCGGCCCGCCTAGGGCCGACATCTCCTCTCCTCGCGCGCTCGCGGTTCCGTTTGACGGCGCGTGTCCGTGGCATTGCGGTTATAAAACCCACACTCTCTGTGTTGGTTGTGTTTGCCTGCCAATCCGGCGGACGCCATGGAAGGAGGAATGCATGCACCAGGCCAGCATGTAAGACCTTTTACATGAAACCATCTGTTCTAACTCGACTATCAGCGTGCCGCGCCCATATTGTGCACTACTTTATTTTGATCAAAGTTGATCGAAATGAGTACGCCTACGCTCAATGAAACTTTCAGCCAAAGTTCAACCCTGTCGGCCTGCAGCACTGTGGATAAAAACGGTACGGTGCTGGAAGCCGGCCCTTCGGCGACACCCCCTATCTACATACGCAGCGGTTATAACCTTTCCAAATGGGTAGGCGAACGCATCCTATGGCGGGCTCGCCATGCAGGTTGCTTTATCAATCTCTTCCGTCCAGGAAATATCAGCTTCAACAGTGAAACAGGTGTCTGTCAGCCGCAGAAGAACCGCCTGCTCTTGATGCTCAAGGGCTCGCTACAACTTGGTGCCGTACCGGCGCTTGATCTGAACTTCGACCTGATGCCTGTGGACTTCCTGGCCAAATTGATCGCCTTCCAGGCTAGCCGCCATGACCCTGAAGCGGCAGTGTTCAACCTGCACAATCCGCAGTCTCTCACCTGGAAGCAATACGTCGATTCCTTTGCGGCCTGTGGTCATGGATTCGATCTGGTTCCGGTCGACGTCTGGCAGACGCGCCTTGAAGAAGTCGATCACCGCAACGCGCTCTATGGCGTACTGGGCTTCTACCTCAAGGGCTTTGAAGAAGACATTGGGGACATTTCGCGCATTGACCATGAAAACGCAGCCAACGCGGTGCGTCGCATGGGAGCGGACTACCCAGAAAAAGATGCCGCCCTGCTAGCCCAAGGCTGCGCATACCTTCACTCCATTGCTTTCCTCTAACTTCCGATACAGGAGCGATACCATGAATGACCTACAACCGGATACTCGCATCCACAATCCTGTCGGCGCAAGGGTGGTTGCCGCGGTGGATGTGCCCGCCAATGCGAACACAACATGGGCGCTGGTGGGGGACTTTGGTGGTTTCCAGCGTTTCATCGACGCGCTTGAAACCACTGTAGTGACTGGCCAGGGTCCAGGTAGCGTCCGGCACAAGACCTTCAAGGACGGCAACTTCGCTATCGAGCAACTCAATCGTTATGACGCCGGTGCCAGGCTCATGACTTGGTCATTGATCCATACGTCGTTGCCTGTAGGCAATCTTTGGGCGGCCATGGAGGTCAGTCCGCTGACTGATGGCGGCTCTTGGGCCACCTGGACCATACAGGCGGAGCCTGTCGTAGCAGAGCCACTTCAATCGCTGGAGGCATTCCAAGGCTTTCTACAGGGCTTCGCTGATAGCGCCATGGCCAAGGCCAAGGTAGTCCTTACCCAAGACATTTGACGCTGCTGGTCAGAGCCCAGACTCTCGCTGAGAGTCAGGGCTTTCTTATGCCCGTTCGTCGAGGATAACCGATATGTATCCTGACCCGAAAAAGACAAAACCCCTGACCACGACGCGATCAGGGGTTTTGGGATTGAATCTTGACGATGACCTACTCTCACATGGGGAAGCCCCACACTACCATCGGCGATGCATCGTTTCACTACTGAGTTCGGGATGGGATCAGGTGGTTCCAATGCTCTATGGTCGTCAAGAAATTCGGTGGCCGTTTCGCCTATGGCGCCCCGGCGGAATCTTGGTACTTCTACTAAAGACAAAACCCCTGATCGCGATGCGACCAGGGGTTTTGGGAATAAATCTTGACGATGACCTACTCTCACATGGGG
>NZ_JAFCTA010000014.1:0-5731 GCF_049895785.1 Pseudomonas sp. DC3200b2
CGAGATCTTCAGGTCTTTGCCCGTTACCTGCGGGATGCGCGTTCAAAGTCGTTACTCGACGCATCGAGTGCCGACGTAGGGAAATATCGCAGCCTTCGGCTCGAAGGGCCGGGCGAGCTCCGACTATCGGGATCGTCTTGGAAGCGCACCTCTGCGGCGCTAACGCGGTTCTATCAATGGGCCGCCAGCGAGGACGCAGGACTGATATCAGTTGCGCCGAAAACCAGATTCCGCCGTGATGGCGCGGTTGCCGAAGATACGATCCGCATGATCCCGCTCGAGGATTACGTTCTGTTCCGAGACCAAGGCCTGCTCGGTGGGGGTTACGCGAACGGCATCACTCACCGGCGGAATCCGATGCGCGATGCCGCGTTCGCCGAGCTGCTTGTGACGACAGGGGTTAGGCTCGAAGAAGGCGCAAGCCTTCTGATCGGTGAGCTTCCGACGACGAACGCCCGCGTCTTTCACGGCTGTCGCAGCACCATGATCGACCTGCCCGCCAGAATCACCAAAGGGCGCAAACCTCGATCAGTGCCGTTCCCGAGGCGGGTAGCCAGTAACTTCATCGACGCTTATATTCGCGAGGAGCGGAGCCAGTTGGTCAATCGCTGGCGACGCGCGGGTGGGGTCCGGACCATGCGGCAGCCGCTCATCGGCACGCTTGCAGGCGGGCAACGCGTTTTGATCAAGGGCGAGCGGCGCCCTCGATCACTGGCGACTCTGCGCATCGACGAACGACGCAACCTCCTATTGCTGCCCGGATCGGGCGCACCATTGGAAAGTGCGCAGCCGGCAGCATTGTGGCTGGCGCAGGACGGCCAAGCCCTCACCCCCGCGGCATGGCAGTCGATATTCCGGCGTACCAGCAAGAAGTTGTCGGAGGACATGGGCTGGGACCTACACGTATCGCCCCATACCCTCCGGCATACCTTTGCCGTCTACTGGCTTACACACCTCGTCAAAGCGGAAGTGATGAGGCTCGACGATCGATCTGTCCCGGATCGAACCGAGGAAATCTACATGAAGGTTGTCAGCGACCCCTTGCGCCGGGTCCAGCGATGGCTGGGTCACGCCAGCGTCCTGACCACTGAAAAATATCTCACCTACCTCGATGAAGCCTTCGAAATCGTAGATCAGGCGGCCGAGGCGCTGGACTCTCGTCTGATGGGCTTCTTCTAGCAGTGGGTCGCCCTCGCCTCTCGTTCCGCGATTTACCTCCGCAGCAGGATGAGGAGCCGCGAGCCGACGCGATCGTAGCCTATCATCATCGTGACGGTGTCGGGCGCGAAATGACCTGGTTGCTGCACGAGGTGGGGAACGAAGGCCTGGGTCGCGATCTTGCCTTGTACCTTGGGCCGATGATGAACGAGCTGTTCGCCGGCCTGGCCGTCCCGAGTGTCGAACAGTATCGACAGAGCTGGATCCCGCTCGGGAAACATCTGTCCTCCAGCGGGCGCCTCAACGGGGGGCTTCGCGTGATCACGGCCGCTGACATCGATGCCTGCGACGTTCGGGGTCAATACTCCCGGTTCCGTTGCCTTGTTCACGGCCTTCGCGCGATAGACGAACGAAACCCTGATCTGCTTCGTCCGGATCTGAAGGCGCGGATCAACTTCACGAGCCGGCACAACGGAACGGCATTACGGCCCCGCGAACCGTTGACACCGTTCGTCGCTCGCGTCCTGAAAGACGCCGCTGATCGCAGCGTGGTAGCTACACGCGAAAGGATCTTGTCGGGCCGCGAGCAGATCGAAGCTTTGCGAAACAAGCCGGAGAGGAGCCGCTTTGAGAATGTGTTCCTGAGGGTCGCCGACGGCACGCGCCCCGCTCGAAGCGAGTTCGACATGTTCAAATATCGCAAGGTTGCCATCGCCGCGGCCAGCGATCTTCTCGTTCTGACCCTGCCTGATGCGATCTGCTTCATCATCGCCATCGCGCTCCGGGTCGAAATGCCGATAGAATGCCTGCGGACCCTGCGGCGCGACTGCCTGAAGAACCCCGCGAGAGGGTACGTCTCCATTGAATACACAAAGGGACGAGGCGGCCCCCGCGCGAAGATCAAGCGCGAACGCGTGCGTGATGGTGGAATTAATACGCCCGGCGGACTCGTTCGCCTTGCCCTCGAACTATCCCGACCCGCCGCCGAGCGAATGGCCGATCGAGGGGACCCGAATGCGGATTACCTGTGGGTGGGCTTCGTTGCAGCCGGACTGCCGAGCTGGCGGCGGTTCAGCCTTTCTACCCACAACTTCTATGCCGCGATCAGGAGCCTTGGGCTCGTCGACGAAGCGGGCAAGCCGATAACCAAGATCGTTCCCGCCCGGCTAAGGAAGACGGTGAAGCGGGACAATTACTTGCGCCACACAGGCCACCTTCGGCGCTTCGCGAGCGATCACTCGAAGCCAGTTGCCGCTCGGCATTATGCCGCGGTGGACGGGCTTCGAGAAGAGCATGCACGCTCGGTAGCGGTCGCTGAAGGTCAACTGTTCGACATGGCGATGATGCCGTTGGTCCTGCCACCGAAGGAGGAAGTCAGCGCGCTCGCATCCGGCCTCTCGATCGGAAACCAAAAGCTCGACGCAGGCGCGGTCGCGTCGTTGGTCTCAGGCGATGCCGATACGTTCCTTGGCATGTGTTCCGGCTTTTGGTCGAGCCCTCTTGGGCGGAACGACAACGGCTCCTGCGCCACCGCGTTCACCGGCTGCCTCCATTGCTCGAATGCAGTGTTCACCGCACGAAAACTGCCTGCATTGCTGACCTATCTGACATGGCTAGCTGAACGGCGCGCCGTCATGACGGAAGCGGAGTGGCACGAGCGCTACAGCGCCGACCATAATCGAATTATGGTACAGATACTCCCCGTGTTCGACGCTGGCGATATCGAACAGGCTCGGTCCACGGCGGAAAATGCCGCTGTGGCGCCAGCGCTGCCGCCACATCTTCAGCGGGGCTGAACATGCGTCGGGTTCTGGAACGTGCCGAAGCATCTTGGCGGATTGACCGTTCGGCATTGGTGATTCCGCCCCAGATGGTCGTGAGTGGCCGTGAGCAGCAGAATATCTCTCTGGTCGGGGACGATAAGTGGCTGCTCGAATGTGCCATCGCGCGGCCGACAAAGGCCCATGAAGCCTGTATCTGCTTCGGTCGGATCGCCGATGCTGATGAGCGGGAGCTCATACGAGAATACCTGTTCCTGTCTTTAAACTACGACTCCCGAGACAATGTGCGCGGCCGCCTCGGCGTCCTGAAACCTGGTTCGCTGATGCAGGTCGGCAATATAATCCGGCATTTTCTACAAGAAGTGCGGGAAGCCGGACTTCGACTCCACGAGATCGATCAGCCTTGGCTGGATCAGTGGCTGTCCGCGAAGCGGCACCTCGCACCGGCAACTCTTGTCTACAAGATCCTCTGCGTACGGCGACTTGCGCTCTATACGCCCTCCCTGTCGTTCCGGGGAATCGAGATAGCTCCTTGGGGTAACCGTTCAGCGACTAGGATCGCGGGATACCGGGGTGGCCGAGAAAATGTCACACCGCGAATACCGGAAGCCATTAGCGCGCCGGCGTTGCGGTGGGCCATGTTCTACGTCCATCATGGGATCGACGATCTTATCGCCCGACATCGTATAGCTGGCATCAACATCGCCGCGCGTCGGCAGAGAGTGTCACCGAAACTAAGCGACCAGCGCCTGCGCGCTTATTTGGATGCGCTTGAAGCATCGGGCTCTGGAGTACCGGCGACCCAAGATGGTCGACCCGCGTGGCCAGAAATCTGCAAGGCCAGCGGCCTCGGCGTGGCAGTGCTGAAGGCACGCTCAGCTATGCTCGAGAAGGCAATCTCGCAACTCGGAACCGAGCGCCCAGGCGCAAGCAGTGGTTGGGCCAGCATGCCAGGAACAAACATTGCGTGGCGGTCGCATCTTCCCAGCTTCAGCAGCCGTTATACCTTCATACCGGCGATAGCCGCGTGCTATCTCGTAATCGGCCTATTATCAGGAATGCGCGGCGAGGAAGCGGCCGCGCTCAAGCGTGGTTGCCTCAGACTCATGCGCGACGAACATGGGAAGGTTAAGGGCTACGAACTCGTCGGAAGAATCTTCAAAACCCGTAAAAACGTCGACGGCGCTGAACATCGCTGGACCGTGATAGAGCCTGTTGCCAGGGCCGTATTGGCAGCAATACGGTTGCAGGACTATCTACACAACAGCGCCGATCGAACGGAAGCGCCGCGAGATGATGAGCCCCTGTTCAAACCGGCCTTGATTCGGGGGGTGGGCAATGTCCAGCTTACGGCGCATCAATCGACCGTATACCTGAATTACTTTGCCAAAGAGTGTCGCCGGCTCGCCGAAGAAATGGCAGCGGCGGCGCCCGCCGAAGCCGACCGCATACTGGCACTTTATCATATCCCGGACGAGGGTGATGAACCCTGGCGGTGGCGCACGCGTCAGCTCCGCCGCACCCTTGCATGGTACATCGCCAGTCAGCCCTTCGGCGTGATCGCGGGCATGATACAATATGGGCACGCGAGCGCCATGATGTTCGAAGGCTATGCGGGCACTTCCCAATCCGGCTTCCGTTCGGAGATCGAAGAGGAACGTCGCCTCGCTCAGCTCAGCGATATCGTCGAGATGTACGAGGACTGGAAGGCAGGGATCAATCCAGGCGGCCCCATGCGATCGAAACTCGTCGCCGAATTTACAAGCATCAGAAACAAGATCGGAGATCTGCCCGGCACGGTCGTTGATGATCGGCGCCGCGCAAAAATGCTCTCGAACACCGCCGTCACGCTTCATCCGGGTTATATCAACGACTGCTTCTTCTATGCCGACCACGCCCTCTGCTTGAAGGTGAAAGGAGCTGAGGCGCAGCCGGCATTTACGAGGTGCCAGCCTGCTCGTTGTCCGAACAGCGTGGTGGCGAGGCGGCATGTGCTGGCTCTGCAATCATGCATCGCAGATGCCGAGACCATGAAAAATGGCAAGAACATCAGCCCGATCCAGAAACACGCCATTGAGGCACAGATCGATATTTACAGGCAGTTGCTGGAACAGGTCGAACGATGACGACGAAAGCGAACCCTCCCCGGAAATCGCAAGCCACCGTCGCGCTGCTTGACGCCTATAACCGCTTGCGCGACGGCAAAGGCACCGCGACGAATGGCAAGCTGAGCATAACCAATGTTGCGCGCGAGGCGGGGGTCAGTCGAGCGACGGCCTATCGATGCTCCAAACTTCTCGCTTTGTTCGATGAAGCTCCGAAGCCGCCGAAGGCTAAACCACAAAGCACGAGCGGCAAGGCCGAGCTGCGAAACGTGATCAACCAGTTGCTCAATCGTATCATCATGCTGGAGGCTGCGTTGGAAGCCAAAGACGCGGAACTCCGGCAATTGCGCTCAATGCTGCCAAAACCACGGCCGGCCGACTCATGATGCGAGCAAGTCCTGAGGACATTACAATCGACGCCACGTTGCACGCTCAATTCGCTCTACGCTACATGGCGACGCGAGACCGCCACGGGCGGGCTACGCATTGAAGGCAGGTTCAGTGTAAAACCCTCCCCGCTTGCGCAGCACTGATCCTCCCCTGCACAACGCTTGATGGATTTTGGTTGGGCCCATCACTCGACGAAGAATTCCCTCAATCAACGGCCCGCCTGCGACCAGCAGCTTGAATGGGTATCTCGCATGTAAATGACCGCGATTGGCCGTAAGGAGAACGGCAGGTATGGAC
>NZ_JAFCTA010000015.1:0-2500 GCF_049895785.1 Pseudomonas sp. DC3200b2
GTTGGAGACGCGAGAACCCCCGCTTATGGCGAGGGTTGCGTGTCCCGTTGGGACGAAATCATGAATGGGTTCTTCTTCCCACACAGGCTTCAATGCCTGGCGACGACCTACTCTTCCACTGCTTAGGCAGTAGTACCATTGGCGCAGTCGGGTTTCACGGCCGAGTTCGGGATGGGATCGGGTGGGACACCGACGCTATAGCCACCAGGCAATGAAGCGTGTGCGGGAGCTGAGCCGCTCGGTCGGCACGCTTCATGCGTGCTGACCTTGCGGCTGAGCTATGGTTCAAATCGATGCGTGCACTGTTACTGGAATATGTATCTGGCGTTCGACGCTGACATCCACGCCTATCGTCGACAACCCAGGGTTGTCATTGATGGTGTGTCCTCTCAAGCGCGAATAGGACAATTAGTATCGGTTAGCTCCATGCGTTACCGCACTTCCACATCCGATCTATCAAGGTCGTGGTCTCCGACCGTCCTATGAAATCTTATCTCGAGGGAGGCTTCCCGCTTAGATGCTTTCAGCGGTTATCCCGTCCGTACATAGCTACCCTGCTGCGCCGTTGGCACGACGACAGGTACACCAGAGGTACGTTCAACCCGGTCCTCTCGTACTAGGGTCAACTCCTCTCAAATTTCGACGCCCACGGCAGATAGGGACCAAACTGTCTCGCGACGTTCTGAACCCAGCTCACGTACCACTTTAATTGGCGAACAGCCAAACCCTTGGGACCTGCTCCAGCCCCAGGATGTGATGAGCCGACATCGAGGTGCCAAACAACCCCGTCGATATGAGCTCTTGGGGGTTATCAGCCTGTTATCCCCGGCGTACCTTTTATCCGTTGAGCGATGGCCCTTCCACGAGGGACCACCGGATCACTATGACCGACTTTCGTCTCTGCTCGACTTGTCAGTCTCGCAGTCAGGCGGGCTTATGCCATTGCACTCTAACAGCCGGTTTCCAACCGGCCTGAGCCCACCATCGCGCGCCTCCGTTACTCTTTAGGAGGCGACCGCCCCAGTCAAACTACCCGCCACAGAGGGTCCCTGCACCGGCTAACGGTGCGAGGTTAGACATCAGAAAACAACAGGGTGGTATTTCACCTATGGCTCCACACCGGCTGGCGCCAATGCTTCAAAGCCTCCCACCTATGCTACACAGTTCTTTCCTAATGCCACTCTGAAGCTGCAGTAAAGGTGCACGGGGTCTTTCCGTCTAACCGCGGGTACTCCGCATCTTCACGGAGAATTCAATTTCGCTGAGCATGTCCTGGAGACAGTGGGGAAGTCGTTACGCCATTCGTGCAGGTCGGAACTTACCCGACAAGGAATTTCGCTACCTTAGGACCGTTATAGTTACGGCCGCCGTTTACCTGGGCTTCATTTCAGAGCTTGCACCCCTCCACTTAACCTTCAGGCACCGGGCAGGCGTCAGGCCCTATACGTCGTCTTGAAGCCGACTTAGCAGAGCCCTGTGTTTTTGCTAAACAGTCGCTACCCCCTGGCCTGTGCCCCCCACGAGAGCTTGCGCTTACGTGGGGCCTCCTTCTTCCGAAGGTACGGAGGCAATTTGCCGAGTTCCTTCAGGACACTTCTCTCAAGCGCCTTGGTATACTCTACCAGACCACCTGTGTCGGTTTCGGGTACGGTCTATACGGTGGGGCTATTTCCTGGGACAGTTTCGAAGCCTGACCAATCCGATAAGGTCAGACAACACACACCATCCGTCACACACCACCAGGCCCACGAATATTAACGTGGTTCCCATCGACTACCCCCTTCGGGCTCGTCTTAGGGGCCGGCTCACCCTGCGCGGATTAGCCTTGCGCAGGAACCCTTGGTCTTTCGGCGAGAGGGCATCTCACCCTCTTTATCGCTACTCATGTCTGCATTCGCACTTCCGATACCTCCACGACCCATTACCAGATCGCTTCACAGGCGTACGGAACGCTCCGCTACCGCGTGATCGTAAGATCACACCCTAAGCTTCGGTGCGTGTCTTGAGCCCCGTTACATCTTCGCCGCAGAAACCCTTGTTTAGACCAGTGAGCTGTTACGCTTTCTTTAAAGGATGGCTGCTTCTAAGCCAACCTCCTGGTTGTTTTGGGATTTCCACATGCTTTCCCACTTAGACACGACTTGGGGACCTTAGCTGTAGGTCAGGGCTGTTTCCCTTTTGACGACGGACCTTAGCACCCGCCGTCTGTCTCCCGAGTATCACTCCTAGGTATTCGGAGTTTGGTTAGAGTTGGTAGATCTCGCGACCCCCGCATCCATCCAGTGCTCTACCCCCTAGGGTGTCCGCTCGAGGCACTACCTCAATAGTTTTCGCGGAGAACCAGCTATTTCCCGGCTTGATTGGCCTTTCACCCCTAAACACAACTCATCCGGTAACTTTTCAACGTTAATCGGTTCGGACCTCCAGTGCGTGTTACCGCACCTTCATCCTGGTCATGCCTAGATCGCCGGGTTTCGGGTCTAATACATCAAACTATGGC
>NZ_JAFCTA010000016.1:0-3373 GCF_049895785.1 Pseudomonas sp. DC3200b2
TCCAGTGGATGATCGCCCGTTCCACCGGCGATCGGTCCCACACCTTCATGGACTACCTGCAACAAATGGGTGTGCTGTTGGTTGTGGGCGGCACGATGGCCATTGGCGCAGCGGTCTGGCAGGTCTATGGCACCGGCGAGCCGGCCTGACCAGGAGCGCTTATGGCCGGTAACGAAGCACTGAAGAAACTCACCTTCGAAAGCTACAACGGGATGAGCCGGCCCGCGATGTTCTGGAGCATTCCCATCATGCCAATGGTGGGCCTGCTGATGGGAGGGCTGGTGTGCGGCATTGCCGCGACCACCCTGCTGTCCTGGGTGTGGGGGCTGATCGCCGTCGCGCCCTTCCTGTCCGCCCTCATCGCCTTGAGGGTCGTCGGCCTCATCGATCCCCAGTACCTGCGCCGTATCCGCTTTGGCCTACGGCGCCTGAAGCTGGGCCTGAACTATGGCAAGCCGTTGTTGCTAACCCCGTTCAACCCGCAATGGAGTGGATTCTATGGCGCGCGATTTTCACAGAAGCGTTATGCCCCCCGAGGTGAAAGTGCCGCTGATGCGGTACCCGGTTCACGAACACATGGTAACGCTGCCCGGTAACCGCCTGGTCAGCCTGATCCGGCTCAAGGGCGTGTCCCACGAAACGCGCAGTGATGACGAGCTCATTTCGCTGTTTGAAAAGCTCAACCGCTTCTTTCTGGCCATGGGCAAGAAGGAAGGCAAGAACCTGATGCTGCAAACCTACATCACCAAGACCGGCATCGAGCTGGATACGCAGTACAGGCTACCGCTTCCCGTTCTGCAGGACTTTGTAGACGCCTATACCGCCCCGTTCCGGGACGGCACCTTCTACCAGGTCGGCTACAGCATTGCCCTGATCCTGAAATACCGCGAAGTAGACGAAGGCATCCAGCGCATGAGCGAACTGCTGACCCTTTCTGAAACCATGCTGGCCGACTATGACCCGGCCATCATGGGGATCGAGGAAAACGCGCACGGCGCGCTTTATTCGCAAGTAGGCCGCTACTACAGCCTGCTGTTCAACGGTCACGAAAAAGACGTCCTGGTCAGCGACACCCGGCTGGGTGATGCGGTGATCGACAGCGTGACCAGCTTTGCGCAGTACGACTTTATCGAAAACCGGCCCAACCGTGGCGGCCAGCGCTTCGCCACGACCTACGACCTACGCGACTACCCCGGTACCAGCTATCCGGGCATGTGGGATGAGGCCATCGAGCAGCAATTCGAATTCACCCTGGTGCAGTCGTTTTTGTTCGAGGACCGCAACGCGGCCAAGGGCAAATTCAAACGGCACATCGCGGACCTGGGATCGGTAGAGCGCGATTCGAAGCAAACCGAGGAACTGAACAACGCCATCGAGGCGATCACCCTGGGGGAAAAGGCGTTCGGTCGCTATTACGCCTCCCTGGTCGTGTTTGGCAAAACCCCAGACGAGGCTATCGAGAATGGCTCGAAAATGGCCTCGGTGTTTGCGGTCCATGACGCCACGTTCGTGCGCTCCACCATGAGCAACATCGATACCTGGTACACGCAGTTTCCCGGCGCGACCGAAGCGCTGTACCCGATGATGAAGTCCACCGAGAACCTGGCCTGCGGTTTTTCCTTGCACGCTACGCCGACCGGCAAGGCCAAGGGCAACCCGATTGGCGACGGCACGGGGCTGATGCCCCTGCTGACGGTCAACAAGGCGCTGTACCTGCTAAACCTGCACGACAGCCCGCCCGGCCAAAACAACCTGGGCGAACTGCTGCCAGGCCATGCGGCCTTCACTGGCCAAACCGGCGTCGGCAAGACCACGGCA
Organism: Pseudomonas sp. DC3200b2; assembly: GCF_049895785.1. Classification (NCBI taxonomy): domain Bacteria; kingdom Pseudomonadati; phylum Pseudomonadota; class Gammaproteobacteria; order Pseudomonadales; family Pseudomonadaceae; genus Pseudomonas; species Pseudomonas sp. DC3200b2. The sequence goes on from NZ_JAFCTA010000016.1 coordinate 1,819, forward strand.
GAAGCCACGGTGCTGACCTTCCTCAGCCGCTTCGACCCGATGATTTTTTGCATCGACTACAACGAGTCGCTGAAAAACCTGCTGGGCGCGCTGGATACCCAGTACTACACCTTGCAGCCTGGCCACTTCACCGGCGTGAACCCGTTCCAGTTCCGCGATAGCGTAGGGCTTCGCCAGATGCTGTTCGACCTCGTGCTGGCCTGCGCGGGAGGCAAGGACAAGACCAGCGACGAGGAGCAGGACGAAATCAAAGACTCGGTTGAGGCTGTCATGCAGCACGGCAACGTCAACCTTCGCAGCATGTCGCTGCTGCTGCAAAACATCACCTTCCGAGGTGGCAACTGCCTGCACACGCGGCTTTCGAAGTGGTGCCGCCTGGCCGGAGGACGCGAAGGGCAATACGCCTGGGTACTGGACTCGCCCATCAACCGCTTCGACGCGCACAGCTACCGGCGCCTGGCCTTCGATTGCACGCAGCTGCTGAAGAAGGAATACGCCGAGAAGCACCCCGAAGTCATGGAGGTTCTGCTTAACACCCTGTTCTACATGAAGCGGGAAATGCACCAGGCCCGGCCAGGCTCGTTGCTGGTCAACGTCATGGCGGAATATTGGGTGCCGTTGTCGTTCAAGAGCACCGCGGATGCCATCCAGGAAGTGCTTCAAAGTGGCCGGATGCGTGGCGAGATCCTGATGATGGATACGCAGTACCCGGAGCAGGCACTGAGCACGCCCTACGCGCCGGCGATCATTCAGCAAGTCGTCACTCCGGTGTGGCTGCCCAATCAAAAAGCTCAGGCTGAGAGCTACGCGAAATTCGGCGTCACCGGCAAGGTGTTCGAGGCCGTCAAGGACATGCAGCCCTTGAACCGGGAAATGGTTGTGCAGCAAGGCCATCAGACGGTGAAGCTCAAGATGGAGCTGAGCGGCAAACTCAAATACTGGTTGCCGCTGCTGTCCGCTACGCAAAAGAACCTGGCCGTGGCCGAGCGCGTGCGCAAGCACCTGAACACCACGGACCCCCAGGTATGGGTCGCGGCGTTCCTGGTGGCCGAAGCGGTGCGCCACTGGCTCAACACTGAAGATCCTGCCGTATGGATACCGGCCTTCGAGCAGGCCGAGCGGCTATGCAAGACCTTGAACACGCGGGACGTTGAACGCTGGATGCCCGCCTTCCAGATGGCCTGGAAAGCCACCCAGGAACAGATCGAGGCCCTGTCATGAAGAAGAACGCAATCGCCTGCGCGCTCAGCGCTGTCCTGATGGCCAGCGCAGTGCCTGCCTTGGCCACCGGCATCCCCACCCTGGACGCCATGACCGCCGCCATCCTGGAAAGCAACGCCGTGGCCCAGGCCAAGCAGGCCCTGGATGCCCTCAACACCGCTAAGGACGGTATCCGCCAGGTCGAGCAGCAATACAACAATTACAAAAGCATCATCACCGGCAACGACAAGCTAGGGGCCTTCCTGGATAACCCGTCCGTGAACAAGGTACTTCCTTTGGGAGAATGGTCCGATGTTTACGACACGGTACAGAATATTGCGAGTTTGCGTGACCG
>NZ_JAFCTA010000017.1:0-3021 GCF_049895785.1 Pseudomonas sp. DC3200b2
ATCGCCGATGGTAGTGTGGGGCTTCCCCATGTGAGAGTAGGTCATCGTCAAGATTCATTCCCAAAACCCCTGGTCGCCTCGCGATCAGGGGTTTTGTCTTTTGCGGGTCTGAAACGCCACGCGTCGAGCCGCAGGCTTCAAGGAACAGATCCAGGGCACCAGAAACGCTGCCTGCAGCTATTGCTCAGGAGTCGTCGGCGGGGGGGGGCGGTGTTCTATGCAAGGTGGGCGGTCGTCGCTATGATGCGGGCCTTACAATGGGGCGAGCGACTCGATGTCCAAGTTGTTAGATCTATTAAAGGATGGTCGCTTCCATTCTGGCGAGGCCTTGGGTAAGGCACTGGGTATTAGCCGCAGCGCCATATGGAAGCAGCTCCAACTCTTGGAGGCCGACTTGGGCCTAGTTGTCCATAAAGTTCGAGGACAGGGTTATCGGCTGGAAACCCCTGTCTCACTGCTCGACGCAGACTCGCTCAGAGCCAGTACTGAAAGGCTCGGCTGGGACCTGGAGCTCCACGAAGTATTGGACTCGACCAATGCTCAAGCCTTGCGCAGGGTGGCTCAGGGCATATCTCGCCCATTGCTTGTCTCGGCGGAGCGACAGGACGCCGGCCGCGGTCGGCGAGGTAGAACCTGGGCAAGCCCTTATGCCGCCAACCTCTATTACAGCCTGGTTCTTCCCATACAGGGGGGAATCAAAATCTATGAAGGACTAAGCCTGGTCGCGGCAATGGCTGTGGTCGATACTCTTCGGGCACATGGCATCAAGGACGCCGGGGTGAAGTGGCCCAACGACGTACTGGTCAACGGTCGAAAGATAGCTGGCATTCTGCTTGAACTTGTAGGTGATCCTTCGGACCACTGCCATGTGGTGCTCGGCATTGGGATCAATGTAAACATGCGCACCAGCGAGGCCATTGATCAACAATGGACCTCGCTTTACTTGGAAACGCAACGCCAGGCCGACCGTAGCAGGCTAGCCGGCCATTTGAGTGAATCCCTCGCTGGCTATGTAGCGCGCTTGGAGCGCTGCGGGTTCGCTGGCTTGCGAGACGAGTGGGAGTCCCTGCATCTCTGGCAGGACAAATTCGTGAAACTGATTTCGGCCCATCAGACGATCATAGGCATGGTACTGGGTGTCACTGACCAGGGTGCGCTGCGATTGAACATAGAAGGGCAGGAGCAGGTCTTCAGTGGCGGTGAGCTCAGTCTGAGGTTGAATCATGATACTTGAGCTCGATTGCGGAAACACATTCATAAAATGGCGCTTGCTGTCGGGAGCCGAAGTCAAGAGCGGAGGTGTTGCAGGCTCGGACGAGGAATTACTGGCGCATCTGGCAGCGAGCCCAAGCCTGCGACCAAGCCGTTGCCGTCTGGTCAGCGTAAGATCCGAGGAAGAAACCCTCGCCCTGACGGATGCGTTAAAAAAGCGTTTCGGGATAGATAGCCTGGTAGCGCAGCCTGCAGTCAAGCAGGCAGGCGTCAGCAATGGGTACGAAGACTACCAGCGTCTCGGGCTGGATCGTTGGGTTGCGGTGCTGGGCGCCTTCCGGATGGCCGATGGGGCATGCGTCGTCATAGACTTGGGTACCGCGGTGACCTCCGACTTCGTCAGTGCCCAGGGCTCGCACCTCGGCGGCTTTATATGCCCGGGCTTGAGTCTGATGCGTAACCAACTGCGTACACATACCCGACGCATCCGCTACGACGATTACTCTGCCGAACAGGCCAAGGCGACCCTGACACCTGGTCGTTCGACTGTGGAGGCGGTGGAGCGGGGGTGTGTATTAATGCTGCGAGGTTTCGTGCAGACGCAGCTGGATCACGCACGCGCCTATTGGGGGGATGATTTCGCGCTGTTTCTTACAGGGGGAGACGCAGTCTACATCGCTGATGCCTATCCTGAAGCCAGGGTAGTGCCGGATCTGGTTTTCCAAGGGCTGGCCATGGCCTGCCCCCTTACTTGAGGTCATCGGATGCGTTGGTTGTTCCTGCTCTTGCTGGTGCTCAATGGCTGTTACCTGGTGTGGAACCTTCAAGATGCTCCAGTCCGGGCAAAGCAGGTCAGTGCAGATACGCGCACGCGCTCGGAAGACTCTGGTCTACAGTTGCTGAGCGAAGCTGGCGGTAAATCTGCCTCAGGTAAAAGTGTCGAGTGTCAGTTCCTAGGGGGGCTAGGGGACCGGGCTGGACTGGAAACCCTGGATCAGGCCCTCCAGCTCGCGCAGGTCCGGGCGCAGCGGTATGTCATCTCGGAAGAGGGAGGGAGCTCGCACTGGCTTCGCCTTCCCGCAGGCGAGCGCCTGGCTCGGCATCCAGAGGCCCTTGAAGTGTCCAAGAATATCAATGGCTTAAAGAGTGAAATAAATCCATGCGAAGGCATTGCAACGCCTGAATAGTTTGAATAGAATGGCGCCCGCTCCGCAAGGTTGACGACCTGCAGAGTGCTGTCAAAGTAGCTAACCTCAAGATTTTAATGAGAAAAAGCTTGACAGCAAGGGAGGCAGAGTTGAAAATGCCGCCCACGTTCAGGAGGGGTTCCCGAGCGGCCAAAGGGATCAGACTGTAAATCTGACGTCTACGACTTCGAAGGTTCGAATCCTTCCCCCTCCACCAGTTTAGCGAGAGCTGCACGCTCCGCGGGTATAGTTTAGTGGTAGAACCTCAGCCTTCCAAGCTGATGATGCGGGTTCGATTCCCGCTACCCGCTCCAAGTTTGCTGCTGTTGCATAGTGTTACGCTCTTGTAGCTCAGTTGGTAGAGCACACCCTTGGTAAGGGTGAGGTCAGCGGTTCAAATCCGCTCAAGAGCTCCATTTTAGAGGCAGATATGAAAATATCTGCCTTTGTTTTATAGATCATGTGTCTTGCTTAATTCTTCTGCGGGGGATGGTTAGATGGCAAAGGAAAAGTTCGAACGGAACAAGCCGCACGTCAACGTCGGCACCATCGGTCACGTTGACCACGGTAAAACCACTCTGACCGCTGCTCTGACCCGCGTCTGCTCCGAAGTCTTCGGTTC
>NZ_JAFCTA010000018.1:0-2057 GCF_049895785.1 Pseudomonas sp. DC3200b2
TGGCCAAAAAGAAAACCCCCGTATGCGCGTCTCTCTTGGCGGACAGGGCGCATACAGGGGTCGATGAAGCAGAGCTTCTGGGCGAAAGAATAGCACGCTATGGCCAAGCTCATGCAAGGTCGTTAGAGATGCTGGATCACCTTCGTGGTGCTCCGTCGCCAGAGGCCATAAAGACCGCTGCAGGGCTCGCCTCCTGTGGCAATTACTTGCATTTCCGGGAGTATTTCACGGTGGGCAAGGTTCGGCTTCACAACGCCACTTTCTGCAAGCAGCATCTTGTATGCCCGCTTTGCGCAATTCGGCGCGGTGCCAAGGCTCTTGGGGCCTATTTGGCACGCTGGGAGGTCATCCAGGCTGAACGCCCTGATTTGCTTCCCTATCTCATCACCCTAACCGTTAAAAATGGTGATGACCTAGAGGAGCGGCAAGCTCATCTAACGCGTTCTTTGCGTCGATTGCTCGACCGTCGTCGCAACTACGGCCTCCCAGGGCGTGCAAGGCCTTGGACAGAGCTGTGTAAGGCGGAAGGTGCGGTTTATACGCTTGAGTTGACCAACAAGGGCAATGGCTGGCATCCGCATTGCCACATGATCGCCTTGTGCGCCTCCAAGCCCTCTCAGAGCGTGCTTAGCCATGAATGGTTATCCGTTACGGGCGATAGCATGATCGTTGACTGTAGGCCGATTACAGGCGACCCCAGCGAGGGGTTCATGGAGGTCTTCAAGTACGCGGTTAAGTTTTCGGATCTGTCACTCGAAGACAACTGGTTTGCCGCTCAGCGCCTCAAGGGCAAACGCCTGCTGAATAGTTTTGGACTATTCCGGGGCGTCGAGATCCCTGAATCGCTTCTGGATGAACCCCTCGATCAGCTTCCTTACTGGGATCGTTTTTACCGCTTCCTAGGCGGTGAATATCGGTTTACAGGCGAATCTCCCAAGGCTCCTGACCAGCCTTAACCCCCACACAGATTTCTGCCCGTCAGGGGCCGCCGCACCGGCTCGTCGGGCTTGCCCGGCGAACGGAGCGCCGGGCGAAGCGAACCCTTGACGGTACCCCCACCAAACACCCTCCGGCTTCTGCTCTGGGCCAACCGGCCCAGAGCAGATGCCCCCGGCGAGGGGCTTTTGATTTACTAGCGAAGCTAGTCCTTGTTCTTCGCGTGAAACGCGATATGATTCTTTCGTGATTCAATAATGAATCTCTAAAAAATCAGATGAGAATCGCCATGACAGAATCCTCGAATCCCTTCCAGAAATACGTCCAGCATCGCCTTGAGGTAATGGCTCATGCCGATGCCGAAGCTCAGGAGAACAGCATGAAACAAGGTGTCACCCTTCGCCTCAATCCTCCAATTGTGCGTCTTGCTGATGCCCTCGCTACGCGCCTCGATGAGAGCCGCCAGTCTCTGCTTTTGGAGATCGTCACTGATGGGCTTTACCAAGTGGCGCAGGCCTATGCCGACAGCCACGGTGAAAATGCAGCCGAGGTCTATCGCGAGCTGATGCTTTCCAAAGACGCTCCGGTGGAGGGCGAGTAATGGCCGATCCGATGTTCACGATGTGCGGCCAGGTCGCCAACGTCTTCGTTCAACCAGGTGGCACTTCCAAGAAAACCGGAGAGGTTTTCGACCCTCGTGACAAGGTGCAGATCCTCGGATCGATACCGCTTCCAGAGGGGGGGCAGAAGCTCGAACTGGTCACCCTCAATGTTGAAGACGCCACCGTTTTTCAAGGTCTGGTTAACAAGGTCGTTCGGGTTCCAGTTGGGTTTTATTCCATTGGCAAAACCGTTGGCTACTTCATCCCGAGAGGCGCTAGGCCGCTCACTCGCAGCGATTCCTGATTATCCCAGTGGGGCCCGCTAGGCGCATCGGAAAGCGAAGGCACGAGCCTTCGATGCGCTTGGCGGGCTTCTTTACTTGATACATAGAAACAAAGTGCACGCAGCAGGTATGCTGACGGCACGGGAAAGGAGCCGGTATGGCCAAAAAGAAAACCCCCGTATGCGCGTCTCTCTTGGCGGACAGGGCGCATACAGGGGTCGATGAAGCAGAGCTT
>NZ_JAFCTA010000019.1:0-1720 GCF_049895785.1 Pseudomonas sp. DC3200b2
CGATCCCGACTCATAGTCCATGTAGCCTGCATTCCCCAAGTGGCGTGGCGTTTGAGGTGAAGATCGCCTGTATCCGAGCGCTAGACAAGGATTTTCTGCCGCAAGCGGCACCTGCGGTCGCGCAGACTGCTGGATCTGGACGGATCAGACCGCGAAGCCGCTGTTTCCTTGCCCAGGGGCGGCGTTTTTCAGCGCAGCGGACAGATCTGTCCAGCCGCTTTCGTTCAGTTTGAGCGTGGATCGCGATCATGCGCATAGCGGTGGCGCTCGCAATCGGCGGATAGCGGCGAGGATGGCGCGTACCATCGTGCCGGTGACAGCGACCTCGGCCAGCTGGAAGGTGATGGTGCGGGCGTGACGGACCACACGTGCCCCGATCTTGATCAGCTTCAGTTGCAGGCTGGTCAACGACCAGTCGGCCATGGCCTCGGGCAGCTCGATGCAGCGCAAGAAGGTGGCCAGGTTGTACGCCAGGGCGTGCAGTTGCAGCCGCACCTCATTGTCGCGGAACTTCCGGCACGACAGCCGCGTCCAGCGAAAGGCGTATTTGCCCTCTTTGATGTGCTGCTCGGCGGTGCCGCGCTGGTTGTAGAACCGCACCACCCAGTCCGGCTCCATCGGCAGGTTGGTGACGATGAAGCCGACACGCGGGAACAGTTCGCCCGGATGCCATTCGATCTTGGCGATCACCCGGCGTTCCTTGTCCCAGGACGCCGCCTGATACTCGAATTCCTCGAAGAACCGCTTGACCTTGGTCAGTGACGGCCGCCCGACAGGGCGCGTTAGCCGATGCGCGATCTTGTCCTTGAGGACCGCGTTTGCGGGCAGCCGGATGGCGTAGAAGAACCGCGCTTCTTCCAATCGCTCATAGATCGCCGGGATCGCGTAGGCAGCATCGGCCCGGAAGAACCTGCCACCAAGGTCGCGCTCCGCGTAGCGCGCAATGACGGGGTCGAGAACATCACGCCAGCCATCGGCGCTGTGGACGTTGCCATGGCGCAGGGCGCAGCGTTCCAGCATCCCGAACTGGTTGAACAGAAAGTTGGGGTGATAGCAGCTACAGTCGAAATGGCCATTCCAGGCGGACCCTTCCTGGTCGCCATGGGTCGGGCTGACCGAGCTGTCCATGTCCAGAACGATGTACTTCAGCCCGTTACGGTCATGGAACCGGTCGATCCATTGCCCGTTCAGGTCGGCCAGCGCGGCACGGTTCCCGGCCAGAGCCAGCGTCTCGGTCTCGAACCGTCCCATCTGCGATGCCGAGGCCGCTTGTGCATCGACCGCTCTGCCGCCGACAACTTGGCGCATGACCGGATCGCAGGCGAGACGGTTGGCGTCGTTGACATCCTCGTATCCGGCCAGCCGCCCAAAGACTGATTGCCGGAACAGGCCGTCGAGCCGATGGACCGTGTTCTTGCCAGAGCGAGTATCGCGCAGCGCCGCTGACGCCAAATCGGACAACCCGAGCGCGTCATCAAGCTCGCGCATCACCAGAAGGCCGCCGTCGGAACTGAGCTGCGTGCCGCGAAATTCCAGCCGCACGCGAGGGTCGAAATCCACCCGATCTGCCCGTTGCAAGCCCGCACCCTCTGGGTGATCCATGAAACGCGCCCCTCGCAGCCTTCAACACCATGTTTTATATAGGAAATATAATGGTCAGGACAGCGAAATCAGCGCCTTACTTGGGAAATGTGGGATGTAATGTCTCCTGTCCGGTCAC
>NZ_JAFCTA010000020.1:0-796 GCF_049895785.1 Pseudomonas sp. DC3200b2
AGTCATCATGGCCCTTACGGCCTGGGCTACACACGTGCTACAATGGTCGGTACAGAGGGTTGCCAAGCCGCGAGGTGGAGCTAATCTCACAAAACCGATCGTAGTCCGGATCGCAGTCTGCAACTCGACTGCGTGAAGTCGGAATCGCTAGTAATCGCGAATCAGAACGTCGCGGTGAATACGTTCCCGGGCCTTGTACACACCGCCCGTCACACCATGGGAGTGGGTTGCACCAGAAGTAGCTAGTCTAACCTTCGGGAGGACGGTTACCACGGTGTGATTCATGACTGGGGTGAAGTCGTAACAAGGTAGCCGTAGGGGAACCTGCGGCTGGATCACCTCCTTAATCGACGACACAGCCGCCCATAAGCTCCCACACGAATTGCTTGATTCACTGTAAAGACGATTGATGCAGCTGTAAGCTACAAGCCGAAAGCTACAAGCTCGAAATTGGGTCTGTAGCTCAGTTGGTTAGAGCGCACCCCTGATAAGGGTGAGGTCGGCAGTTCGAATCTGCCCAGACCCACCAATTTCCAGTGGTAACGGCCGGTAGTAGAATACGGGGCCATAGCTCAGCTGGGAGAGCGCCTGCCTTGCACGCAGGAGGTCAGCGGTTCGATCCCGCTTGGCTCCACCACCATCCTCTGTATGAAAGCTTAGAAATGAGCATTCCTTCACACTGAAGTGGAATGTTGATTTCTGGTCTTTTCCAGAATCGTTCTTTAAAAATTTGGGTATGTGATAGAAAGATAGACTGATCGACCAGTTTCACTGCTGGTAGGGTCAGGCTAAGGGC
>NZ_JAFCTA010000021.1:0-583 GCF_049895785.1 Pseudomonas sp. DC3200b2
TAACCTGTTTTCCATCGACTACGCTTTTCAGCCTCGCCTTAGGGACCGACTAACCCTGCGTCGATTAACGTTGCGCAGGAAACCTTGGTTTTTCGGCGTGCGAGTTTTTCACTCGCATTGTCGTTACTCATGTCAGCATTCGCACTTCTGATACCTCCAGCCAGCTTCTCAACTGACCTTCACAGGCTTACAGAACGCTCCTCTACCGCGTCACTTGCGTGACACCCGTAGCTTCGGTGTATGGTTTGAGCCCCGTTACATCTTCCGCGCAGGCCGACTCGACTAGTGAGCTATTACGCTTTCTTTAAAGGGTGGCTGCTTCTAAGCCAACCTCCTAGCTGTCTAAGCCTTCCCACATCGTTTCCCACTTAACCATAACTTTGGGACCTTAGCTGACGGTCTGGGTTGTTTCCCTTTTCACGACGGACGTTAGCACCCGCCGTGTGTCTCCCATGCTCGGCACTTGCTGGTATTCGGAGTTTGCATCGGTTTGGTAAGTCGGGATGACCCCCTAGCCGAAACAGTGCTCTACCCCCAGCAGTGATACATGAGGCGCTACCTAAATAGCTTTCGAGGAGAACCA
>NZ_JAFCTA010000022.1:0-577 GCF_049895785.1 Pseudomonas sp. DC3200b2
GACGGTAACGTCCTGGTGATCAACGTGGTGGAGCGGCCTTCGATCGCCAGCATCGAAATCGAAGGCAACAAGGCCATCTCCAGCGACGACCTGCTCAAGGGCCTGAAACAGTCGGGCCTGGCCGAGGGCGAGATCTTCCAGCGCGCCACCCTCGAAGGCGTGCGCAACGAGCTGCAGCGCCAGTACGTGGCCCAGGGCCGCTATTCGGCCACGGTGGACACCGAGGTGGTCACCCAGCCGCGCAACCGCGTGGGCCTGAAGATCAAGATCAACGAAGGCACGGTGGCGGCCATCCAGCACATCAACGTGGTGGGCAACACCGTGTTCCCCGAGCAGGATCTGGTCGACCTGTTCGAACTCAAGACCACCAACTGGCTGTCGTTCTTCAAGAACGACGACAAGTACGCCCGCGAGAAGCTGTCCGGCGACCTGGAGCGGCTGCGTTCCTATTACCTGGACCGCGGCTACATCAACATGGACATCGCCTCCACCCAGGTGTCCATCACCCCGGACAAGAAGCACGTCTACATCACCATCAATATCAACGAAGGTGAGAAGTACAAGGTGCGCGAGGTCA
>NZ_JAFCTA010000023.1:0-503 GCF_049895785.1 Pseudomonas sp. DC3200b2
GGGTCTGGGCCGGAACCACGGCGGCATCAGCCACCGGCGTCACCGATACAGCAATGGTGCCCACGGTGGTGCTGGTGTTGTTGTTGGCCGTCTCGGTGGAAGTACCGGTAACGGTCAGGTTCCAGTCGCCGCTGACGTTGCTGCCGGCGTTGAAGCTGATGCCCGAGAGGTTCCAGCCGCTCACGTCCACGCTGCCGTTGGTCGCGGTAGCGGTGAAGCTATTGGTGCCGTCGGTGATGGTCGCGCCGGCCGGGATGCCGCTGATGACCGTGGTGTGGGTTTCCGAGCCGTCGTTGTCGGCGTAGCTGGCCACGGTGCCCAAAGCGATGGAGGTGTCTTCGTCGCCCGATACGGCACGGGTGCTGTCCACGACCGGAGCGTCTGCCACTGGCGTGACATTGATGGTTATGGTGTTCGACGTCGTGGCAGTACTGCCGTTGGCGGCCTCGGTCGAGGTGCCGGTTACCACCAGGTTGATGGTGTCGCTGGAATTTGCCGCCGGG